>NZ_JH600305.1 GCF_000245335.1 Bacillus mojavensis RO-H-1 = KCTC 3706 | reverse complement strand
AACTGAAACCAAATGGTGAAAGTCAACGCCTAATGGAATGAGATCAATACAAAAGGCCGCATATGCGGCCTTTTTTTGCGCTTTCTCGTTTATTTAATTATAAAACTCAAGTATACGTTTTCATCATCTATAAAAACGTGTATAATTTCATGAGAAGTAATTAAATTTGATGAATAATGAAAAATAATGTAGACTACTGACTTACGCTTACAAATCATAAACGACATAAATTCGGACATTATGACATTTCTCTACATAAAGTGTTTATGCTATAGATAAGGATAAGTGTATCCAGTAAAAGGAGTGGTTTTAGGATGAGCAATATTACGATCTACGATGTAGCGAGAGAAGCTAATGTAAGCATGGCGACCGTTTCCCGTGTCGTGAACGGTAACCCGAATGTAAAACCGACAACGAGAAAAAAAGTCTTGGAAGCCATTGACCGTCTCGGCTACCGTCCAAACGCGGTGGCAAGAGGGCTTGCAAGCAAAAAAACAACAACTGTAGGTGTCATCATTCCTGATATCTCAAGCATTTTCTATTCAGAGCTTGCGCGAGGAATTGAAGATATCGCGACAATGTATAAATATAACATCATTTTGAGCAACTCTGACCAAAACTTGGAGAAAGAGCTGCACTTATTAAACACAATGCTCGGCAAACAGGTCGACGGCATCGTATTTATGGGCGGAAACATTACGGACGAGCATGTAGCGGAATTTAAGCGTTCCCCAGTGCCGATTGTGCTTGCCGCTTCTGTTGAGGAGCAAGGTGAAACACCATCAGTCGCAATTGATTACGAGCAGGCGATTTATGACGCGGTGAAGCTTTTGGTTGATAAGGGGCACACTGATATTGCATTTGTTTCTGGCCCGATGACAGAACCGATCAACCGCTCAAAGAAACTGCAAGGCTACAAACGGGCGCTTGAAGAGGCGAATCTTCCGTTTCATGAACAATTTGTTGCTGAAGGTGATTACACGTATGATTCCGGACTTGAGGCGCTTCAGCATCTCATGAGCCTGGACAAAAAGCCGACAGCGATTCTTTCTGCAACTGATGAAATGGCGCTCGGCATTATTCATGCCGCACAGGATCAAGGCTTGTCCATTCCTGAGGATCTCGACATTATCGGCTTTGATAATACGAGATTAAGCTTGATGGTTCGACCGCAGCTTTCAACAGTAGTTCAGCCGACATATGATATTGGCGCGGTTGCGATGAGACTGCTGACAAAGCTCATGAATAAAGAGCCGGTGGAAGAGCATATTGTCGAATTGCCGCATCGTATAGAGTTAAGACAGTCAACCAAGTCATAAGAAAAACAAGAAAGCAAGCTTCACCTCTAAGGTGAATTCTTGCTTTTTTCGTATGAGTGAGGAGAAATGATGAAACGTTTTGATTATCTTACACCTGTTGGTTTTGTGTTAGGAACGATTATTATTGTAATTGGAATTATTTCCGGGTCGGGAGTAAGCGGTTTCCGCTCTTTTCTAGATCTGACTTCTTTCTTTATCGTAACAGGAGGGCTTTGCGCCGCTGTTTTTATCAGTTTTCCGCCGAGGGAGCTGAAAAAAACGCCAACTGTGTTAAAGCAGGCTTTTATCCGCCAGGAAGACAATGTAAAGGACCTTGTGAAAACCTTCGTTTCCCTTTCCGACCATGCGCGAAAACATGGGCTTTTATCATTGGATGACCAGACTAGAGAAATCAGAGACCCATTCTTGAAAAAAGGGCTGCTTCTGGCGGTTGACGGCTGGGATGAAGAAACGATTCGGCTTGTCATGGATTCAGAAATTGCAGCAATGGAGGAACGGCACCGCAAAGGGCGCCGCGTTTTTGAAAAAGCGGGAGAATTCGCTCCGGCATGGGGCATGATCGGGACACTAGTCGGGCTGGTGCTGATGCTCAAAAATTTAAGTGACCCTGATATGCTTGGACCCAATATGGCCGTTGCACTTTTGACGACCTTATACGGTTCATTGCTGGCAAACATGGTATTTAATCCGATTGCGGCCAAGCTTGAAGAAAAAACAGAAAGTGAAATCTTCATCAAACAGGTAATGGTGGAAGGCATTATCGGGATACAATCCGGAAAAAATCCGCGCAATCTAGAAAGCCAGCTCGTCGTTTTCAGCTCTCGGGAAGAATGGCGGAAGAAGCCTAATCAAGTCAAGACAAAAAAGGGATCTGTACATGAAGCTTAGAAGAGAGCGCTTTGAACGAAGGAATGGAAACAGGAAAAACAACCAGTCATCCTCCGGCTGGATGGTAACCTTTACAGATCTGATTACGCTGATTCTTGTGTTCTTTATTTTACTTTTTTCGATGTCGCAGATTGATCTGCAAAAATTTAAAGCAGCGGTGAACTCGATCCAAAAGGATGGCAGCGGGCTTCAGCCAGACCAAACAGCCATCGATCAAAAAGACACGCCGTCAGCCGATGCGAAAAAGCAAGAGAATCAGCAGGATCAACTGCTGCAAAAAGTAAATGCATACATTCAAAAGCATCAGCTAAAGTCAAAAATGACAGCAAAGCGGGATGAACGCGGGGTCGTGCTCGTTCTTCAGGAAGCGGTGCTATTTGATTCGGGTGAGGCTGACGTGTTGAATAATGCCGAAACGCTTCTTCACCAAATTGCAGTTCTTCTTCAGACTATTCCAAATGATATTCAGGTGGAGGGCCATACAGACAGCCGAAATATCTCAACGTACAGGTATCCGTCCAACTGGGAGCTATCCGCAGCACGGGCAAGCGGGGTCATTCAATACTTCACATCAAAAGAGGAACTCCCGTCGAAACGGTTTATCGCTGTTGGATATGCGGATACAAAGCCTGTAAAAGATAACAAAACAAATGAGCATATGAAGGAAAACCGGCGTGTGGAAATCGTCATCAAAAAATAAAAAACGACCTCTTCGTGAAGGTCGTTTTTTTATTTTGTTTTTTCCTGGCGCTCTGATCGTATCGAATATAACGCTTTGCTGACTGTTTGGGCATTTTTTTCTGTAATTTCTGGCTTGCGTGGAATCGGCGGATATAAATCGGCGGGATCGCTCCAGCTGGACGGAAGGGTGACTGGGCATTGCTTTTGCCATTTTGCGATCCATTCAGGTGGTATGTCATGTCCCGGATCGATTCCTTTCATTTCAAGCCATACTCGGGCCCAGGCACGGGGCACCACTCGCCAAATATCATATCCGCCTCCTCCGACGGCGATCCATCTTCCGCCGCAATATTGATGCGCTAGTGCGTGAGCAAGCCGCGGAATTTCATTGTAAATGGAAATCGTTGCCGACAAATGAGTCAGCGGATCGTAGTAATGGGCATCAGCGCCATTTTGGCTGATAATCACATCCGGCTGAAAATAAGCGGCGATTTCTGAAGCTGCTGTCTGGTAGGCCTCAATAAATGAATCATCCTCCGTAAAAGCATCAAGCGGGATATTAAAGGAATATCCGTAGCCTTTTCCGCTGCCTTTTTCCTGAATCTGACCGGTTCCGGGGAATAAATACCGTCCTGTTTCATGAATGGACAGGGTGCATATGTTGGGGTTATCATAAAATGCAAATTGTACACCGTCTCCGTGATGGGCGTCCGTATCAATATACAGCACCCTGGCTTGATATTTTTCCTGAATATATTGAATCGCTACAGCGCTGTCATTGTATATGCAAAATCCTGAAGCCCTTCCACGAAACCCATGGTGCAAGCCTCCCCCAAGGTTGGCAGCATGCAGTGCTTGCCCTGACATGACATAATCCGCAGCCGTTAAGGTGCCGCCGACTAATAGTGAGGCCGCTTCATGCATGCCTGCAAAGACAGGTGTATCTTCCGTACCGAGCCCATAGCTTTCCCCTTCTTCGGCTGGAAGTTTTCCGGCGCCGGCAAGCTTTACTGCCTGGATATAATCGTCCGTATGAACGAGAGCCAGCTCATCTTCCGCCGCAAGCCGCGGACTGACGATATCTCCCTCGTCAAAGGCATCCATTGATTTGAGCAAATCATATGTCAGGAGAACACGCTGCTGGTTAAAGGGGTGCTCCTGGTGAAACATATAGGTCTGATAAGAGGGAGAATAAATGAACACACTATCCCTCATAGCTGATCCCTATGCTCTGACGGCCATACGATGAGATGCCCGTTTTTTTGCAATTCCTGCAAAAACGGCAGCGGGTTCATCGTCTTGACACGGAATACAAGCACCTTTGCGCCGGAATCGTCATGAGGATAGACAAGAACGCTCAGTATTTTCACCTGAAGTCTTTGGCAGAGGCTGCTGATATCGGCGAGGCTTTTTGTGATGTCATTTACTTTTATCTCAATCTGCGATCCGGGCTGGTCAGCGCCTGTCAGCTTTACAAAAGTCCGCAGCAAATCGGTTTTTGTCAGAATGCCGATTAATTTTTGATGCTGCACGACAGGAAGGCAGCCAATGCCATGCTCGTAGAAGACTGCTGATATTTCTTCAACAAAATCAAGCGGATGGGCGCATACTACGTCTTTTTTCATAATTGATTCAACGCTTCGTGTGAGAAAACGGCTGCGTTTGCTTTCTTCAAAAATGCTGGGGCTGGCCTGTTTCATATCTCTGTCTGTAATCATCCCAATCACATGGCGGTCTTCGTTAATAACAGGCAAATGCCTGATATGAAATTCCTTCAACTTGTGCATTGCCGTTTCAAGCGTATCCGTTTTCGTTAATGTGATGACATCCTTTTTCATGATTTGCTCAACAATCATTATCTTTTCCCCTTTGTCAGTGTCAGTTAATACATATAACGGTGATAAAAACGGAGCCTGTCAAATTGTTCAATTGATTCCTGGCTGACGTTTTTTCCGATGCGCGCCATCAGGCAGTTCGCAGGATGGGAGCTGATTTCGGGCTCGTCGGTTGCAAACCAGACCAATCCGCCTGCGTTCATCATTTTCTCCATGATCTTTCTGTACTCCCACACATCTTTTTTCATCCCTTTTAAATCCCAATGCCAGTAGTACTCTGTCGTCATCACAATGTAGTTCTCCATTTGTTCGTCCATCATGCTGACGGTCAGAAGCGTTTTTCCGACAGAACATCCCCGGTATGCCGGCGCCACCTCAATGGCTCCGAGCTCAAGCAAATCCTCCATATTTCCTTCTGACCACCTTTCGAGCGGATCAGGGTATAAATACGTCACATAGCCGACAATGGTTTGGCCGTCTCTGGCAATGATAATGCGTCCCTCAGGAAGGCCAGCAATATCGACTAATGCTTCATGCTGTTCCCAGGGCGGCCGAAATGCGGTCAAATCCTTATGAAACTCATAACCTGCCAATTCCTCTGGAGAGACAGGGCCTTCTATCAGTAAGGAGCCGGTTGCTGTTTTGATGTTTGCAGAGTGATATGTTTTATGATGTTCCACTGATTCACCGTCCCATCAATTTCTATAAAAAATACATGCCTCCCTTTAAGAATAACAAATTATAAAGCGTTTTCAACATGGTTTATATTTTAAAAATTGAGAAGAATATGAATATATACTATAATAAATGTGACAACTTCAGCAAAGGGGGATGTTTGGACATGAATTTGAAAGCGTTGCCAGCAATAGAGGGGGATCATAATTTAAAAAACTATGAAGAAACGTATCGGCAATTTGATTGGTCCGAAGCAGAGAAACATTTCTCTTGGCATAAGACAGGGAAATTGAATGCGGCTTATGAAACGATAGACCGTCATGCCGAATCTTTTCGAAAAAACAAAGTTGCGCTTTATTATAAGGACGCAAAACGGGATGAAAAATACACATTTAAAGAAATGAAAGAAGAAACAAACAGAGCCGGGAATGTGCTGAGACGGTATGGAAATGTGGAAAAAGGGGACCGCGTTTTTATTTTTATGCCGAGATCACCCGAGCTTTATTTTATTATGCTAGGTGCCATCAAAATCGGCGCAATCGCCGGGCCGTTATTTGAAGCGTTTATGGAGGGGGCTGTTAAGGACCGGCTTCAAAACAGCGAGGCAAAGGTTGTTGTCACGACGCCTGAGCTTTTGGAAAGGATTCCGGTTGACAAGCTCCCTGATTTACAGCGTATATTCATAGTCGGCGGCCAGGCTGAAAAGAGCGGAGCAAACATCATTCATTATGATGAAGTGGCTAAGCATGAGAGCCCAAGACTGGACATTGAATGGATGGACAAAAAAGACGGCTATTTGCTTCACTATACATCAGGATCTACGGGGACGCCAAAGGGTGTGCTTCATGTCCATGAGGCAATGGTTCAGCAGTATCAGACAGGAAAATGGGTCCTTGATTTAAAGGAAGAGGACATTTATTGGTGCACGGCCGACCCAGGCTGGGTGACTGGAACGGTGTACGGGATTTTTGCGCCGTGGCTGAACGGAGCGACAAATGTGATTGTCGGCGGACGATTCAGCCCGGAAAGCTGGTATGGCACGATTGAGCAGCTTGGTGTAAACGTCTGGTACAGCGCGCCGACTGCCTTTCGAATGCTGATGGGAGCCGGAGATGATATGGCTGCCAAATATGATCTGACTTCACTCCGCCATGTGCTGAGTGTCGGTGAACCTTTAAATCCGGAAGTGATCAGATGGGGGCATAAAGTCTTTAACCAACGGATTCATGATACATGGTGGATGACAGAAACGGGCGGACAGCTAATCTGCAACTATCCTTGCCTGGATATAAAACCAGGCTCGATGGGAAAACCGATTCCCGGTGTAGAAGCAGCAATCGTTGATAATCAGGGGAACGAGCTTCCGCCGTATCGAATGGGGAACCTCGCCATTAAAAAGGGCTGGCCATCTATGATGCACACGATTTGGAACAACCCTGAAAAATACGAATCTTATTTTATGCCGGGCGGATGGTATGTGTCGGGCGATTCTGCCTACATGGATGATGAAGGGTACTTTTGGTTCCAAGGCAGAGTGGACGATGTCATCATGACCTCCGGTGAGCGCGTTGGGCCATTTGAAGTGGAAAGCAAGCTTGTCGAACATCCGGCAATTGCGGAGGCGGGGGTCATTGGTAAACCTGATCCGGTGCGCGGGGAGATCATTAAAGCCTTTATCGCTCTCAGAGAAGGGTTTGAGCCGTCTGATAAACTGAAGGAAGAAATCCGTCAATTTGTCAAACAAGGTCTTGCAGCCCATGCTGCTCCGCGTGAAATTGAATTTAAGGATAAGCTTCCAAAAACACGGAGCGGTAAGATCATGAGACGTGTGCTGAAGGCATGGGAGCTGAATCTTCCGGCCGGAGACCTGTCAACGATGGAGGATTAAAAGGCGCCGTTGACACGGGATTTTATTTATGTTAAAAATGATATAGCTTCATATGAAAAGGTAAAGATTGAGACAAGTAGAATATCCTTACGTTCCAGAGAGCTGATGGCCGGTGAAAATCAGCACAGACGGATATATCGAATACACTCATGAACCGCTTTTGCAAACAAAGCCGCTCAGGCTTTCAGTAGTGAAAGAACGGACCTGATCCGTTATCAGGCAAAGTGATAAGAGCAAAAAGCTGTATGTATGCTCTTATTAGTAGGGTGGTACCGCGATAATCAATCGTCCCTTCGTTTACACGAAGGGGCGTTTTTATTTTATTAAAAAAGGAGCCTTATCTCATGACAAACTTACTTGAAGACTTATCCTTCCGCGGATTGATTCAGCAAATGACGGATGAAGAAGGACTGAACAAACAGCTGAACGAAGAAAAAATCCGCCTGTACTCAGGCTTTGATCCGACAGCGGACAGCTTGCATATCGGGCACCTGCTGCCCATTTTAACACTCCGCCGTTTTCAGCTTGCGGGGCACCATCCGATTGCGCTTGTGGGCGGCGCGACGGGTTTAATCGGCGATCCGAGCGGAAAAAAAGCAGAGCGTACGTTAAACACGGCTGATATCGTTGTCGAATGGTCGCAAAAAATCAAACATCAGCTTTCAAGATTTCTTGATTTTGATTCAGCAGAAAACCCGGCTGTTATGGCAAACAACTACGACTGGATCGGAAACATGAATGTGATCGACTTCCTTCGTGACGTCGGCAAAAACTTCGGCATCAATTACATGCTGGCAAAAGATACAGTCAGCTCCAGAATCGAATCCGGCATCTCTTACACAGAATTCAGCTACATGATTCTTCAATCTTATGATTTCTTAAACCTGTACAGAGAGAAAAACTGTAAGCTGCAAATCGGCGGAAGCGATCAATGGGGCAACATCACAGCTGGCCTTGAGCTGATCAGAAAATCTGAAGAAGAAGGAGCAAAAGCGTTTGGTCTTACCATTCCGCTTGTAACGAAAGCGGACGGCACAAAATTCGGAAAAACCGAAGGCGGCGCAATTTGGCTAGATAAAGAAAAAACGTCTCCATATGAATTCTACCAATTCTGGATCAATACAGATGACCGTGATGTTGTGAAATACTTAAAATACTTTACGTTCCTTTCAAAAGAAGAAATCGAAGAATACGCTGAAAAAACTGAAACAGCGCCTGAAAAGCGTGAGGCGCAAAAACGCCTGGCAGAAGAAGTGACAGCCCTCGTTCACGGACGCGAGGCACTGGAGCAAGCGATTAATATTTCCCAAGCATTGTTCAGCGGCAATATTAAAGAGCTTTCTGCCCAAGACGTAAAAATCGGTTTTAAAGATGTGCCTTCTCTAGAAAAAGACAACGCTGAAGAACTGTCACTCGTAGATGTGCTGGTTGAATCGAAACTGTCACCGTCTAAACGACAAGCCCGTGAAGATATTAAAAACGGAGCCGTTTACATTAACGGTGAACGCCAGACAGAAATTGACTATATTTTATCTGCTGAAGACCGCATTGAAGATCAGTTTACTGTGCTTCGCCGCGGGAAGAAAAAATACTTCCTTGTCACGTATAAATAAGAAAAAAACATCCTTTGCTTAATTGGCAAAGGATGTTTTTGGTTTAGTGCATAGGAATTTGAGGGAAAGAGTATATTAGATAGGGCAAACACGACCATTCACCACCTTTTCAATAGGAGGGAGAGCTCACCGTGAATCTCATGTGTACGATCGCCAAAGAAAGAATGCAGCGGGATTATTGGGAGCAGCAGGCCAGAGAAAGTGTTGTCCAGCAGGAAACGGTAGAAGAAGCAGACGAAAAAAACCCCCCGACCGCATAGCGGCAGGGGGTTTTTAAACGATTAACGAGAGTAGAACTCAACGATAAGCGCTTCGTTAATTTCCGGAGCAAGTTCAGAACGCTCTGGAAGACGAGTGAATGTACCTTCAAGCTTTTCAGCATCGAAAGTAAGGTATTCAGGAACGAAGTTGTTTACTTCAACCGATTCTTTGATGATTGAAAGGTTTCTTGATTTTTCGCGAACACCGATTGTTTGACCAGCTTTTACTTGGTAAGACGGGATGTCAACGCGGCTTCCGTCTACAGTAATGTGACCGTGGTTAACCAATTGGCGAGCTTGACGGCGAGTACGCGCTAAACCTAGCTTGTACACAACGTTATCAAGACGGGAATCTAAAAGAATCATGAAGTTTTCACCGTGTTTACCAGCTAGTTTGCCAGCTTTGTCAAACAGTGTGCGGAATTGACGTTCGTTTACACCGTACATGTGACGAAGCTTTTGCTTTTCTTGCAATTGCAAACCGTATTCTGATAATTTTTTACGTTGTCCTGGGCCGTGTGGACCTGGAGCGTAAGGGCGTTTTTCTAATTCTTTTCCTGTTCCGCTAAGAGAGATTCCTAGACGGCGGGACAGTTTCCAAGATGGACCTGTATAGCGAGCCATAATGTGACTCCTCCTTTGGTTTTATTTTGTGGAAAATAAAAACCGTCTGTTCTATTCGACCATGCACATTTTGTTTTCATGTATCCTCGCTCCAGCAGCAGAGAGTTACACGATACACCTTATTGATAAGGAACAAAATGAAAACATAGAAGCTGAACAAAAAGGCTGCAATATTTCACACAAAGGTCATTATATAATTTATTTGTTTTGAAGTCAACCATTCGTTCATTATTGCTTCGCTGTTGTGATATAATAAACAAAAATTAGTGGTAAACTTTTTAGGTGATAAAACATGATAGAAGAAACAAAAGATCAATTACCCGCCTTTCGTTATCATATGCTCGATTTTTTATTAGCCAAATCTGAAAAGGTCTCATTCACCGACTCTCTTTTATGGCTGACTTCGGCTATTCAAACATATTTTCCATCACTTTGCGTATCCCTTTTACCTTCTCCATCTGATCACATGGCACAAATGGCACAGGAGGAAGTGCATTTTTCCGCATTGAAAATAAATGCCTCATTTTTTGTTATTGAAGATCATGTCTCCGGCAGGAGCTTTCATTTAACATGCAGGCAGGACGGAGTGTTTCCGGAAGAGCTTCCGGATTTGATTTCTTCTTTTTTTGAATCAGTCAATGAAACAGGAAAGACTTTATATCAAAACAATCTATCAAAAAAAGATATACAAGATGACCGAACTGTTCCATTCGCTGCTCGATCAGACGGAAGTGCTGAAGAAGCTTCTTGAAAGCTTACACACCACGTTTCCACTCTTTCAATTTTCTCTGTTTATTTCCCATGATCAGGACCAATGTTTAGGTGTTCCTGCAACAGAGCTGTATATGGAAGGGGAGGATGCCGATTCCTTTGCGCTTAAAGTCTATCTATCCGGGGACATTTTGCGGAAAAATGAAACGACCGCTTACATTCCAATTAAAGGGCAGCAGGGAACGTACGGCGTGCTGATGGCAGATGGGGCGGGAGACAGCCCCCTTACCGACGCGTACCTTGATGAAATGTCACTGATAGCAAATGCGGCGGGTAAGGCGTTTGAAAATGCCCAGCTCTATGAACAATCCAAAACAAGTATTGCAAACTTGGAATTAATTAATGAAACAACGCGCCGTCTTAACCAGCGGCTGACGCTGACGGATACGATGAACGATCTTGCTGTGAGAATGGCTGAATCATTTCATGCTGAAGAAGTTGGTTTTTTCCATATTGACCATTTTGAACAGCAGACACTGCTTCCCGGGAGCACAGCATTTTTTAAAGAAACGAAGTCGTCTGATATATATAATGAAATAAAGGAAAAACTGTACGAAGGAGAAAAGGGTGTTTTTATCGGAAATGGACAGTCTGTTTTCGGAAAAGCCGGATACGGTTCGCTTATGGCTGTTCCGATGATTGAGAATGACCAGCTCTTGGGATTTGCCGTTTTGCTGAAAAAGGAAATGTACGCTTTTACCTTTGAAATGTACAAGCTGTTCCAAGCGCTGATTCATCACGCCACGCTGGCTGTGACCAATTCGATGCTTCGCGACCGCCTTGAGCATCTTGTGAAAACGGATCAGCTGACAGAGCTGTATTCAAGAGTCTATTTAGATGAAAAAATCCAATACAGCATGAAAATTCATCAAAAAGGCGTGTTTATTCTTGTTGATATTGATAATTTTAAAAATGTAAATGATACGTACGGACATCAGACAGGGGACGAGATTTTAATACAGGTCGCTTCTGTCATCAAAAGCAATATCCGAAAGCATGATGTCGGCGCCCGCTGGGGGGCGAGGAGCTGGCGGTTTACCTTCCGAATGTGACAGTAGCCGTCGGGAAACGGATTACGGAAAGGCTTGTTTGTGCAGTGAGAAAAAGCACAAAGCCTGAGGTGACGATTTCATGCGGGATCTCTTGCTGGGATTCAGCATCGAAAAAGTCCTTGAAGGAGCTTGTTCACGAGGCCGACGAAGCGCTTTACACCGCAAAACGCAGCGGGAAAAACCGTTTGATGATTCACGAGTCGATAAAAAAATAGAAAAAAGCCCAAAACGCTACATGTTTTGGGCTTTTGTTGTATGCTTTACGCTAAAGCTTTTTCAAGGGTTTTTACAAATTGTGAAAGATACTTTTCATCGATCTCATCAAATCGGTTCTTGACAGGGCTGTCAATGTCCAAGACGCCGACTAGGTTCCCGTCTACATGAATCGGAAGCACAATTTCTGATTGAGATGCTGCATCACAGGCAATATGTCCCGGAAATGCGTTTACATCTGCAACTCGCTCCACTTTTCCGTTTGCGTATGCTGTTCCGCAAACGCCTTTACCGAAAGGAATACGGACACATGCCGGCAGACCTTGAAACGGCCCTAACACAAGCTGTCCTTCCCCTTCCTTTGCAAAATAGAAACCGGCCCAGTTGACCTCGGGCAATGAATGATAAAGCAGTGCTGACGCATTTGCGTAGTTTGCAATTTGATCTGTTTCATCTTCTGTTATGGCTTCGAGCTGTTTTAGAAGAAGCTGATAGTCTTTTTCTTTATCTCCGGATTGTTGTTCGACATGAAACATGGAAAACCCTCACTTTTTCTATAATATAAAACAAAATCCCGGCTTTTCTGCCGGCATTTGTCGATAAGTTCTTACAGGAACAGCCGGTCTTCTCCTTGAATTTGTAACAAGAGGAAGGAGTGAGCCGGTATGAAAGTAAGCACCAAAGACAAAATTATTGAATCTGCTGTCATGCTCTTTAACCAAAAAGGATTTTCTGGCACATCTGTCCGTGAAATCGCAAAGTCAGCTGATGTAAATGTTGCGCACATCTCCTACTATTTTAAAGGCAAAGGAGGCTTGATGGAACACTTAGTTTCAGAGTTTTACGAAGGCTACAATAAAACACTTGAAACAGCGGCAGGCAACATCTCTTTTCAAAGCACGCAGGAACAGCTTCTCCAATTGGTTTTCGATATTTTATCCTATCAGCATAACAATCGTCAATTAACTCGGTTTGTCTACCGGGAAGTCACCATTGATTCGACTTTAATAAGAGAGATTATGTCGACGTACCTGATGAAGGAAAAGTATATCTTCCAGCTGATTATTGAGGAAGGAGAAAAACAGCGAGAACATTTAACGCTGCCGCTGCCTCATTTTATTCTTCAATTAAAATCTCTCTTGATGATGCCCTATCTCCAGCCTCAATACATTTCAGAAGTGCTCTATATGCAGCCGCACGAGCCGTACTTTTATAAAATGTATTTTGAAGAAATTAAGATTTGGATCAGAAGCGTATTCCGGACAGGAGACATGCGGTCACAAATTAGCGCAGTTCAGTAAACTTCACATATGCGTATCCGACATCACCCGCTTGATGGGCATCAGACCCGAACACAAGCGGGATATTTTTTTGCTTCGCCGCCTCAATCATCCAGTCCTCCAGATAAAGATCCCCCGCGTATGTTTTTCTCAGACCTGATGTATTAAAGTCAAGCTCCATTCCATTTTCCTCGACAGCGTTCAGGCACTCAGAAACAAGTCTGCGAATATGATCGGACATTTTATAAGGAAACAGCCTGATGAATTTTTTGACGAGTGTGATGTGACCGACTCTTTTTGGCTTATAGGTGCCGAGAGATGCTACAATAGAAGAATAAATGCTGCGGTAATACAGTTCATATACAGCTTCGATGCTTCCGCACTCTGAGATCAGCTCTTTAAATGTATGCTCATCATAGTCGAGGCACAGATAGGACGAGCCCGTGCGCAAAAAATGAACGGATAAGATGCTGTCATCTAAAAATGGGCCGTATGCATCCAGAAACGATTTGATTTCACCTTCGTATTCAGCGATATAGTCGACCTCGAGCCCGGTCCGTATGTCAAGCTGTCCGCGATATTCTCTTTTTAAACCGGAAATTTCATTAATATAGTGTTCCAAAGAGGCTTGCGCCATCGCGCTGTCTTTTTGCGGTGTCGGGTCGGTAAAAGAGGGAGGCAAAGGAGCGTGCTCTGTAAACGTAATCGATTGAAAGCCTTTTTTTATCGCTTCCTCCGCATATTGCCTGAGTGTGTCTGTTGTTCCGTGAGGGCAAAATGGTGTGTGAATATGTCCGTCTCGCTTTAGCATTGGTGTCACCCCGTGAAAAAATAGTCAAATCCTGCCGATTTTGCACAAAAAGTTTTTGATTTCTGCTCAAAAAATGTTGGTTACATGGTATCATAATAACAATGAAAACGACAGTTTTTCTCAATACATATCCTGAAATCTTTCTGAATAAATAAAACACCCTGACAGATTAAGGTTAACAGCAAGGGGGCTCATTATGGAGTTTGTCATTGGATTATTAATTGTACTGCTCGCGCTGTTTGCAGCGGGCTACTTTTTCAGGAAAAAAATCTACACGGAAATTGATCGTTTGGAATCTTGGAAGATTGAAATTCTCAATCGATCGATAGTGGAAGAAATGTCCAAAATTAAACATCTGAAAATGACGGGGCAGACAGAAGAGTTCTTTGAGAAATGGCGTGAAGAATGGGATGAGATTGTCACTGCCCATATGCCGAAAGTTGAAGAGCTCCTTTATGATGCCGAAGAATGCGCGGACAAATACCGGTTTAAAAAAGCCAATCAAGTGCTCGTTCATATCGACGATCTCCTGACAGCGGCGGAATCGAACATTGAAAAGATACTCCGGGAAATCAGCAATCTCGTCACAAGTGAAGAAAAGAGCCGCGAAGAGATTGAACAGGTAAGAGAACGCTACTCAAAGTCCCGAAAAAACTTGCTGGCATACAGCCACCTTTACGGAGAGCTTTATGACAGCCTTGAAGCAGATCTTGACGAGATCTGGAGCGGGATCAAACAGTTTGAAGAAGAGACAGAGGGCGGGAACTACATTACTGCAAGAAAAGTTCTCCTTGAGCAGGATCGCAATCTTGAAAGGCTTCAGTCGTACATAGATGATGTGCCGAAACTGTTAGCCGACTGCAAGCAGACGTTGCCGGGCCAGATTGCAAAGCTCAAAGACGGATATCGCGAAATGAAAGAGAAAGGGTATAAGCTTGAGCATATCCAGATTGATAAGGAACTGGAAAACCTGTCAAATCAGCTGAAACGGGCAGAACATGTTTTGATGACTGAGCTGGATATTGATGAAGCCTCTGCCATACTGCAGCTCATAGACGAAAATATTCAATCTGTTTACCAGCAGCTCGAGGGTGAAGTTGAAGCAGGCCAATCTGTGTTAAGCAAAATGCCTGAGCTGATCATTGCTTACGATAAGCTGAAAGAAGAGAAGGAGCAGACAAAGGCGGAAACTGAACTGGTGAAGGAAAGCTATAGACTGACAGCAGGTGAGCTAGGCAAACAGCAGGCCTTTGAAAAGCGCATTGATGAAGTCGGCAAGCTGCTTGCGTCAGTAAAAGATAAGCTGGATGCAGAGCATGTCGCCTACTCTCTTTTAGTTGAAGAGGTCGCATCAATTGAGAAGCAAATTGAAGAAGTGAAAAAAGACCATGCGGATTATCGTGAAAAGCTGCAGGCTCTTAGAAAAGAAGAACTGCAGGCGAGAGAGACGCTCAGCAATCTGAAAAAAACCATTTCTGAAACTGCAAGACTGCTGAAGATAAGCAACATCCCGGGCATCCCGAGCCATATTCAAGAGATGCTGGAAAACGCGCATCATCACATTCAAGAGACGGTCAATCAATTAAACGAAATTCCTTTAAATATGGAAGAAGCCGGAGCCCATCTGCAAGAAGCGGAAGATATCGTGAACAGGGCAAGCCGGGAATCAGAGGAATTGGTAGAGCAGGTTATGCTGATTGAAAAAATCATTCAGTTCGGAAACCGATTCAGAAGCCAGAACCATATTTTATCTGAACAGCTGAAAGAAGCGGAAAGACGGTTTTACGCTTATGATTATGAACAGTCCTATGAAATTGCGGCTGCAGCTGTAGAGAAAGCTGCGCCAGGCGCTGTAAAAAAAATAAAAGCTGATTTATCCGCTTAACATTCAGATCGTAAAAAGAGCCCGCAGTTGATGAGCGGGCTCTTTTTTATTAAAAAAACGCCTGCGCAGTAACGCAGGCGACCATGATATTAACTTATTTCTTTAAGCTGTTGTTTGGGTGTACCGATGAAAAAGGTAAGAATATAGCCGATAATTGCTCCGATAATTCCAGGAATTACCCACCCAATACCAAGGCTGTATAGCGGGAGATTCTCATTTAAAAACGTATTTAGAGCTCCGAGCGAAAAGCCGGCTGCTTTAATGCCGTCTAAAATACTGAATAATCCTGTGCCGATTAAGCATGCAATGTAAACTTCACGTCTTTCTTTAAAGAGCTTATCAATAAATGAAAGAACGATAATGACAATGGCAAGCGGATAAATAGCTGATAAAATAGGAACTGAAAAAGCGATAATTTGAGCAAGCCCGAAATTAGAGATAATCAGGCTGAATAAAGTGACAATGGTAACGACAACTTTATATGATAGTGCAGGGATGAGCTTTGAAAAATACGTGCCGCAGGAAGTGACAAGCCCAACGCTTGTAGTTAAACACGCGACTGTGATAGCTGACCCAAGTACGATATTTCCCAATGAACCGAATAAATAATGGGACGACGCTGATAGTATTTTAGCTCCTTCACCAACAGGTCCGATTGCGTTCGTGCTTGTTGCACCTAGGTAAGCCAGAGAAACATAAATGAATGTCAGCCCTAATGCAGCAATTATTCCGGCTTTAATACAGGCTGCGGCAAGAGCTTTTGATTGTGTAACGCCTCTGCTTTTCACAGCATTTACAACGACAACACCAAATACGATGGAAGCAAGCGCGTCCATTGTTTTGTAGCCTTCCAAAAATCCTTTAAATACCGGTGTACCTGTATATGCTTCTGTAACTGCGCCCAAACCGCCCATTGGCGTGATAATCGCTTTGAGAACAATCACTAAGATAATTGTAAATTTAATAGGCGTGAGAATTTTTCCAATTCGATCCACGACTTTGGTTGGGTTTAGCGCTAAATAGTAAGTAATGCCGAAAAAGATAATTGTAAAAATTAATAAAGACAGTCTTTCAGGAACGCCAGTCAGAAACGGAACTGCACCAATTTCATAAGAAACGGTTCCTGTTCTTGGGATGGCGAATAATGGTCCGATTGATAAATAAAGTACAACGGTAAATACTGTACCGAATGCAGGGTGAGCTTTATCAGCAAGTCCTTTAGCATCCTTACCGGTTAATGCAATAGCAATAATTCCGAGAAGAGGCAGGCCTACCCCGGTCAGTAAAAATCCGCCGATGGCTTTCCAGACATTATGTCCGGCTGCTTGTCCAAGTTCCGGCGGATAAATCATATTTCCTGCTCCAAAGAATAGCGCAAATAGCATGAAACCAATAATAATGGTATCTTTGACAGGCAGTGAGTGTTTCATGAAAATCCTCCTAATAATTATGTTAAAATATTCTGTCAATTAATTGTCAGATAATATGACGAAACGAACAAATCTTATTATATGGTAAAAAATTTAGAAGTCAATACTAGCTTTTTGTAATTTTCTATTAAATTTTGTTATGGTAACATAAATATCATACCTTGTACCGCTTTCATAAAGGAGTAAAAAAAGATGATATATTTAGATAATAGTTCAACGACCAAACCTTATCATGAAGTCTTGAACGTTTATGAACAGACTAGCAGCCGATATTTTGGCAATCCTTCATCTTTGCACCGGTATGGAGCCGAAACAGAACAGCTGCTTCAGGCAGCCAAAAATCAAATAAAAAGAGCCTTGGGCCTAAAGAATTATGATATTGTATTTACGTCAGGTGCTACAGAAGCTAATAATGTGGCTTTAAAAGGAGCCGCTTTGTCAAAGATAAAAACAGGCAAACATATCATTGCCACTTCTATTGAACATCCGTCCGTTACTGAATCTTTGGAGCAGCTGACAGAGCTATTCGGGTTTGAAGTAACTTATCTTTCAGTAAATGAAGATGGATTTGTTTCGATTAAGGAGCTGAAAGATGCGATTCGGCCGGATACCGTGCTTGTCAGCATGATGCATGTAAACAATGAAGTTGGCTCCGTGCAGCCCATTGAAGAGGCCGGGGAAGTACTGAAGCAGTATCCGAACATTCTGTTTCACGTTGATTATGTGCAAGGCATCTTTAAAGTTCCCTTGGCGATCGAGAATGCCGGCATTGATCTTTGTTCAATATCCGGCCATAAATTCCACGGACTGAAGGGGACAGGTGCACTTTTTGTAAAGGAAGGAACGCGACTTATCCCGCTGATAACAGGCGGCACTCAGCAAAAAGGCATACGTGCAGGAACCGAGCATACAGCAGGTGCTGTTTCACTGGCCAAAGCCATCAATCTTGCGTCTGATGATTATCATCATCACCTTGAAAGAATGGTGGCCGCAAAGGAATTGTTTATGAAAAAGCTGAGTGATTCAGACGGTGTTGTCTTAAATACTCCTCAAAGCAATAGCGCCCCGCATATCATTAATTTTTCTGTGCCGGGCATAAAAGCGGAGGTGCTTTTGCACATGCTGGAGGAAAAGGATATATTCGTTTCAACGACATCAGCCTGCTCGGCAAAGGACATAAACCGAGCAAAGTCCTGTTACAGATGGGCAAGGGAGAGCAGATCGCCGGAAGCAGCATCAGAATCAGCTTAAACTACAGCCAGACAAGCGATGTGACAGAGCCATTTATGAACGCGCTTGTGCCTGGCATCAAAAAACTAAAAAAAAATGATGAGGTAGAACATGAATTACGATCATATATTAATTCGTTTTGGGGAGATATCAACCAAAGGAAAAAACAGAAAAAGCTTTATTGAACGCTTAAAGCAAAACGTCAGGCTTGTCCTGAAAGACTATCCAACATTAAAATACTTTTCTAATCGGGATCGTATGACAATTACATTAAATGGAGTGGACCCTGAGGCTCTTTTTCCTCACTTGAAACAAGTGTTTGGCATTCAAAGCTTCAGCCTGGCTATTAAGTGTGAGAGCCGTCTTGATGATATTAAGACAACTGCCCTGCAGGCGATCAAGGATCAATATCAGCCTGGAGATACATTTAAAGTCGCGACAAAGAGAGCGCATAAACAGTTTGAATTAGATACAAATGAAATGAACGCTGAAATCGGCGGCCATATTTTGCGAAATACAGAAGGGCTGACAGTTGATGTCCGCAATCCAGACATTCCGCTCAGAATTGAAATCAGGGAGGAAGCAACTTTTTTGACGATTCGCAATGAAAAAGGCGCCGGCGGTCTTCCGGTCGGTTCGGCGGGGAAAGCTATGCTGATGCTTTCCGGCGGCTTTGACAGCCCGGTAGCCGGTTTTTACGCAATGAAAAGAGGACTGTCAGTAGAAGCTGTCCATTTCTTCAGCCCGCCATACACAAGCGAACGTGCGAAACAAAAAGTGATGGACTTAGCGAAGTGTCTGTCTCGCTTCGGGGGAAGCATGACGCTTCATATCGTCCCGTTTACAAAGACGCAAGAGCTGATCCAAAAACAAATTCCTGAAAACTATACGATGACGGCAACCCGCCGCTTAATGCTTCAAATTGCCGACAGAATCAGAGAAAAAAGAAACGGGCTCGCGATTATTACGGGGGAAAGCCTCGGGCAGGTAGCGAGCCAGACGCTTGAAAGCATGTACGCGATTAATGCGGTAACGTCTACACCGATTCTGCGTCCGTTAATCGCCATGGATAAAACAGAAATCATCGAGAAATCACGGGAAATCGGCACATACGAAACAAGCATCCAGCCATTTGAAGATTGCTGCACGATCTTTACGCCGCCAAGCCCGAAAACACGCCCGAAAAAAGAAAAAATCGAACACTTTGAGAGCTTTGTGGATTTTGAACCGTTGATTCAAGAGGCGGTTGATCACATTGAAACGATGACATTATATAGCGAACAAGAAGCAAACGATAAATTCGCAGAACTCTTTTAACTAAGAGCCGGCTCCTGTATACAATTACCAAAGATTTTCTGTATGAAGCCATGTGTTTTGACACATTCTATACTCACAAGGAGGTGAGACACATGGCACAAAACAGTCAAAACGGTAACAGCAGTAACCAACTCCTAGTACCAGGAGCTGCTCAAGCCATCGACCAAATGAAATTAGAAATCGCTTCTGAATTCGGTGTAAACCTTGGAGCAGAAACAACTTCTCGCGCTAACGGTTCTGTTGGAGGAGAGATCACAAAACGTCTTGTATCTTTTGCTCAACAAAACATGGGCGGAGGACAATTCTAATTGACAATTTCACATAATGGCTTAAGAGTGGGGCTTTTCCCCACTCTTTTTCGTTTTTTTATAAAAAAGGACCAGCGGCCTATAAAAACCTATGTTTATAGAGCTTGTTTTTAGGCATATCCTTACGGAAACGGCATGTATTTATGTATAATGGGTGGAGAAAGTGAGGAGTTGTTCGTGTTGAAACGAGAAGATTTAATTGCCCCAATGGAATACAATTTAGTTAATGAAATCGAAAAGTTCAGTGCAACTGGACAAAAAACCGCCCTATTATGGGAGGATGAATCAGGCAAACAAAACGCATGGTCGTATGAAAAGCTTATGGAAGAAACAAATAAAATCGGTGCGGCTCTGGCGGATCTTGGATTTAAAAAAGGAGACAAGCTGATTGTAATGGTGCCGCGTGTACTCGAAGCCTATGCCGTTTATCTGGCTATCCTGAAATCGGGGATGGTCGTGATTCCTTGTTCAGAAATGCTTCGCGCGAAAGATCTTGAGTATCGGATTGAACACGCTGAGGTAAAAGGTGCAATCGTGTATTCAGAATTTATTGGCGCTTTTCGTGATGTCAGTACTGCAGACCGCCTGATTAAGCTGTCTATTGGCGAAAATGATGCCGGATGGAAAAATCTATTAACGATTGATGCGGATGGAAGCTGTTTTCAAACTGCTGATACAACAAGAGAAGATATGGCATTCTTGTCTTATACTTCCGGAACAACGGGACAGCCGAAAGGTGTTGTACATACACATGGATGGGCATTTGCTCATTTAAAAACATCAGCCGGCGCTTGGCTTGATATTTCTGAACAAGATACCGTATGGGCGACTGCTGCGCCAGGCTGGCAAAAATGGGTGTGGAGTCCGTTGTTGGCGGTACTCGGAAGCGGAGCAACAGGTTTTGTGTATCAAGGCAGATTCAAAGCCGAAAAATATTTAGAACTTTTAAACCGCTACAAAATCAATGTCTTCTGCTGTACGCCGACGGAATACCGCTTAATGGCGAAGGTTGAAGGCTTGGACCGCTATGATCTTTCTGCCCTGCACAGTGCCGTTTCCGCAGGCGAGCCGCTCAACCGTGAAGTCATTGATGTGTTTCAAAAGCACTTCGGCATTAAGGTGCGGGACGGATACGGCCAAACAGAAAGCACGCTTTTAGTCGGTGTCTTAAAGGATATGGATATTAAACCGGGAAGCATGGGAAAACCGACACCGGGAAATCAGGTGGAGATCATCAATGAAGACGGTGAAATCTGCAAAACGGGTGAGGTTGGCGATATCGCCGTTCACCTCAGCACCCCGGCGCTCTTTAAAGAATATTTTAAAGATCCGGAAAGAATGAAAACACAAATTCGCGGTGATTATTTCCTAACAGGAGACAGAGCAAGAAAAGATGAGGATGGTTACTTCTGGTTTGAAAGCCGAAATGACGATATCATTATCAGCTCTGGCTACACGATCGGGCCATTCGAAGTGGAAGACGCGCTCGTGAAGCACCCTGAAGTCAAAGAATGCGCTGTTGTCGCAAGCCCGGATGAAATCAGGGGCTCCATCGTTAAAGCATACGTTGTCCTCCAAGATCACGGAAAACGCAGTGATGAGCTTGTCAAAGTTCTGCAAAACCATGTGAAGACCATTACTGCTCCATACAAATATCCAAGAGAGATTGAATTTGTGGAAAGCCTGCCGAAAACGGCTTCTGCCAAAATCAGACGAGTGGAATTAAGAAAACGTGAAGAACAGCTCAAAGCCAATAAAAAGGCGTAAAGAAAGAGAGTGAACGTGAATGAAGGCGATATGGCACGGCGGTTTCATTTATACGATGCTCGAAGAAGGCCACCAAACGGAGGCTGTTTATGTAGAGGATGGTGTCATAAAAGGCACCGGCAGCTATGAGAGTCTGAAGAATAAATACAGTTCACCGGAAACACAAGACATCAGTTTGAATGGAGCAGTCATGTTTCCGGGGTTTGTGGACAGCCATTTGCATCTGATCGGGCACGGAGAAAAACAGCTCCAGCTTGATTTATCTTCTTATACATCTAAAGAAGCTGTGCTGCAGGCTGCGAAGGCAAGAGAAGAGAGCCTGTCTGAAGACGATTGGCTCATTGGAGAGGGCTGGAATGAAAATCAATTCGAGAAGCCGGCTTATTTGACAAAGCATGACCTTGATCCTTTATTCCCAGACAGGCCCGTCTTGCTCAAGCGGGTATGCAGGCATGCAATAGCGGTTAATTCTGCGGCGCTGCAAGCCGCAGGGATTTCAAAAGCCACTCCTGATCCCGATGGCGGCGTGATTGAAAGAGATGCAGACGGCGAGCCGACGGGGCTTCTGTTTGATAAGGCACAGGATCTGATCCTGCAAGCCGTTCCGCCTGTATCTCAGCACTATGTTGATCAGGCGCTTACAGCGGCCATTCAGGATTGCTGGACAAAAGGCCTGACAGGCGGCCATTCGGAAGATTTGTCCTATTACGGCGATGTGTCCGTTCCGATGAAAGCTTATGAGACGGCCGCGGCAAGCGGGAAGTATCCGTTTCGCTGTCATTTGCTCGTTCATCATGCAGCGGTTGATCGGTGGGAGCAAATGAAGAAGCCGTCTGGCCCGTACGTTGAATTCGGTGCCATGAAAATATTTTCTGATGGAGCGCTTGGCGGGAGAACAGCTTTGTTAAAAGAGCCGTATCATGACGATCCTTCCACAAACGGTGTTCAAGTCCATGATGATGAATCACTCAGCCGCCTCGTTCAAAAAGCGAGAGAGAAAGGAATGGAGGTTGCCGTTCATGCCATCGGCGACCTTGCCTTTGAAAAAGTGCTGCAGGCTGTCGAGCAGGATCCGCCAAAAAGAGGCCGGCATGATCGTCTGATTCATGCTCAGGTGCTAAATGATGAGTTGATTGAAAAAGCAGCAAGGATGCCGATCGCTCTTGATCTTCAGCCTCATTTCGTCGCCAGTGATTTTCCGTGGGTGATTGACCGTCTTGGTGAAGCCCGGATGAAAACAGCCTTTGCTTGGAAAACACTGATCTCTAAAGGCATTTTATGTGCGGGGGGTTCTGATGCTCCGATTGAGCCTGTTGAGCCGCTTCTCGGCATTCAGTCTGCGGTGCTCCGGACAAGCAGCCGCGAACAAAACGGCCCGACCTATAACGAAAGCGAGTGTTTAACAGTATATGAAGCTATCAGGCTTTATACAGCAGGAAGTGCTGAGATCATATACAAAGAGCAGACACGGGGGAAAATAGCTGAAGGGTATGACGCGGATTTCACCATTCTCAGCGAAGATCCGTTTACCACTGACCCGAAACAGCTTCATCTTTTAAAGATAGAAAAAACCGTTATCAACGGTCAGATTGTATATGAGAATCACCAATAAAAAAGGACAGGGGAATAGCCTGTCCTTTTCATTTTCTATAAAAATGTCCGTTTTACTTTCTCCCAAAAAGAATTGTCCTTTAGTTTCACTGTTTTTATTTTTTTATCAGACAGCTTGATTTCAATCGTTTTCACGTTTCTTGTGCTGAGTGCTTCATTGTCCAAACCGATAATCGGGTGTTCATTTCCGGCTTGCACCACACGAAGCGTCAGCTTTCGCTCAGAGCTGAGGACGAACGGAGAGCCTAGAGTGCGGTAGGTATTATTGTTCAGTGAAGCAAGCTCCGTCACCTGCATGCAGGGAAGCAGCGGATCAACGACGGCTCCGGCCACAGACTTATTATAAGCTGTACTGCCTGTAGGCGTGGAAATAATCATTCCGTCTCCTCTGAACGTTTCGAAGTGCAGATCGTCAATCAGCACATCCATCACAAAGGTTTTAATAATGCTCGATCGGATGGAAACTTCGTTTAAACAATGAAAAGGACTGGTGTGATCCACTGTCACTTCAATCAGCGGGTATTTTCTGACCTCAATTTGTTCAAATGTCATCGCATCCACCATTTTTTCATGCTCATCACTGTTAAAATCACAGTATAAATGAGCTTTCCCCTTTTTGGTGATGCCGACGTATAAGCAGTCGTCACGGAAATTCGTCTTTCTGACCGCCTGCAAAAATGTACCGTCTCCGCCTACACTGGCAATAATATTGGCGTCAGAAGGCTGATTGACAACAGTAAATCCGTTCTCTTCAGCCAATTGTGTTAAGGAACTGACTTGTTTGTTTGTTTCCTGGTCCTGTTTGTGAAAAAAATAAACATTACGGCGATGATCGGTCATATCCCATTTCCCCTTTGCTGTCATATTTAAGTTTTTCTGCCATCCAGTATTTGTGATAAAATACCTTTGGTCATAAGTGTACCATGTTTGCCGGCAGCCCGTTAAGCCGGAGCTTTCTCATTAATGAAACATTTTTTCATTTCAATCGTATAATGAGAGAGTTTGGGGAAAAGGAGGAGAAAAAATGAATGCAAAAAGATGGATCGCATTAGTGATCGCCCTTGGAATTTTTGGCGTGTCCATCATCGTCAGTATCTCAATGAGTTTCTTTGAAAGTGTTAAGGGTGCTCAAACAGACCTTACGTCACTGACAGATGAATCCCAGGAAGTGACGCTTGAAAACGGAAGCCTTTCCAGCAAAATCGCTGTTTTGGAGGTCAGCGGCACCATTCAGGATAATGGTGATTCAAGCAGTCTGCTCGGTTCAGAAGGGTATAACCACCGAACATTCTTGAAAAACCTTGAGCAGGCAAAAGAAGATGGTGCGGTTAAAGGGATCGTACTCAAGGTAAACTCTCCGGGAGGCGGAGTGTATGAAAGTGCCGAAATACATAAAAAACTGGAAGAAGTAAAAAAAGAAACAAAAAAACCAATCTATGTGTCAATGGGATCGATGGCAGCTTCCGGCGGGTATTATATCTCAACAGCTGCGGATAAAATTTTTGCGACACCGGAAACCCTGACAGGATCTCTTGGGGTTATCATGGAAAGCGTGAATTACTCAAAGCTGGCTGATAAGCTCGGCATCTCTTTTGAGACCATTAAAAGCGGGGCTCACAAGGATATTATGTCTCCTTCCCGTGAGATGACAAAAGAAGAAAAAAATATCATGCAATCTATGGTTGATAACTCTTATGAAGGCTTTGTCGATGTCATTTCAGAAGGCCGCGGCCTATCGAAAACACAGGTAAAGAAAATTGCGGACGGACGCGTGTATGACGGGCGGCAGGCGAAAAAACTGAACCTTGTGGATGAACTTGGATTTTATGATGATACAATTGCGGCCATGAAAAAGGACCATAAAAACTTGAAAAACGCTTCTGTCGTCTCTTACGAGGAAAGCTTCGGATTAGGCTCTCTGTTTTCCATGGGAGCGAACAAGATGTTTAAAAGTGAAATTGATTTTCTGAATATGAGAGAAGTTCTTTCACAATCCGGTTCGCCGAGAATGATGTATCTCTATGCGAAGTAGGAGGGATCAATAATGGATGCGACATATGAAGAGTTAGAGCGCAGCGACATTGCAGGCCCGGATCAAGCGGAACAGCTCACACACGCATATGCGGGCTTTTGGGTCCGTTTTTGGGCTTTCCTGCTTGATTGGCTCGTTGTGTGGGGATTAAACCATTTAATCGTTTCTCCCATCTTTACTTTACTGGATCTGCCGAAAACATCCGGCATGTTTACCATCTCAGCCTACAGTATTACAACGCTTTTCGTTTATCTGGCATATTTTACGCTGATGACCAAATACTTCAGGCAAACGCTCGGAAAAATGGTGTTCGGCCTCAAAGTAATTTCTGTCAAGCAGGGGCATAAGCTGACATGGAGCACTGTGATTTTCCGTGAAGTGGTCGGGCGGTATATTGATAAAATTTGGATCTTGTATATCGTCATCGCTTTTTCTCCTAAAAAACAGGGGATTCACGATTATATTGCTGATACAACTGTGGTGCACGAAAAATTATATCGTAAATAACAGATAAACCCGGACCCCGTCCGGGTTTATTTTTTGCTGAATGGGCGATAATGCTTCCTAGAGGAAGTGAAGAATATGGTATATGTGCTGTCAGCCATTCTTATTCTTATAGGTATCGTGCTGCTTCTCAGAATGAAAATTTATGTTGCCGCGGAGTATCTTCATGCTGATGATAATGACAAACTGACCTTGAAAATTACTGCGCTGTTTGGCCTGGTTCGGATTAAAAAAACAATTCCGGCGATTAAGGTGAACAAAGATGACGGAACAGTCGATATCAGACAGAACACAAAATCGAAAGTGAAAAAAAGCAGCAGTAAGAAAAAAATCACGTTTGATGATGTGCAGCAGAGCATCAATAAAATTGAAATGTTTCTGCATCATGTCACTAAGTTAAAAAAAATCAGCGCTTCTTTTATGGCGCATTTGCATATCACAAAACTCGAATGGGTCACAGTCGTCGGGGTTCATGACGCCGCGGTGACAGGTGTGTTAACAGGTGCCGTATGGGGAGTCAAAGGCGGTATTGCAGCTATGCTTCATGACCATTTAGACTTTGTGAATAAGCCTGTTTATGACGTGATTCCATCGTTTCAAGTCCCTGTTTCCAAGACCCATTTTCAGTGTATATTCTTTTTTCGCTTTGGACATGCTATGCTTGCAGCTTTCAAATTCGTTAAGTACGGACGGGAGCTTTCTGTATTAAAGAAGAATCCGTCAGCTCGAATGACTTCAAAGAAAGATTCATCAGTTTAAGGAGGAAGCGTATATGGCAGACCATCCCATCCAAGGTTTAATGAAAACAGCAATGGAAAACCTGAAGGAAATGATTGATGTTAACACAATCATCGGAGATCCGGTTGAAACACCGGATGGAAGCGTGATTTTAACCGTTTCTAAAGTTGGATTCGGATTCGCCGCAGGCGGCAGTGAGTTTGGCGGCAAACCGGCTGTGAAAAAATCGGAAGACGATGAAACAAGAGAGCAGAAACTACCCTTCGGAGGCGGAAGCGGGGGCGGTGTGTCTATTACGCCGATCGCGTTTTTAATTGTCGGTTCGACTGGCATCAGAATGCTTCATTTAGATGAAAATACTCATTTGATTGAGAAAATTCTGGACGCAGCCCCTCAAACACTGGAGCGCATACAGCAAATGTTTAAGAAAAATAACAAGAATCAAAACCAAGGCCAAAATCAAATGAACAATATGAATTATTAAAGAAGGGTTAACTGCGGCGGCCGCAGTTAACTTTTTTTTGGCATATACTTTGCAGTTTGCAAGAAACTTTACTATGATAGAGACATACATACAAAAGGGAGGAATTATAATGGCTGAAATTACATTCAAAGGCGGTCCGGTTACGCTTGTCGGACAAGAAGTGAAAGTAGGAGATCAAGCCCCTGATTTCACAGTGCTGACTAACAGCCTTGAAGAAAAATCGTTAGCTGACATGAAAGGAAAAGTAACGATTATTTCTGTTATCCCTTCAATTGACACAGGCGTTTGCGATGCGCAAACCCGCCGCTTTAACGAAGAGGCTGCAAAGCTTGGAGATGTTAACGTTTATACAATCAGTGCGGATCTTCCATTTGCACAGGCGCGCTGGTGCGGAGCAAACGGAATTGACAAAGTGGAAACTCTGTCAGACCACAAAGACATGTCATTTGGCGAAGCGTTCGGTGTATATATAAAAGAACTTCGTCTGCTTGCGCGTTCCGTATTTGTGCTTGATGAGAACGGAAAAGTCGTTTACGCTGAATATGTAAGCGAAGCAACGAACCACCCGAATTATGAAGAGCCGATTGAGGCTGCCAAGGCATTATTGAAGTAAGCAGGTGAAAAAAGCTCCAGGCTGCCGCCGGAGCTTTTTTCATGGCAAGGAGGAACACATTATGCAAAACGATCATGTAGGTGCGGTATACGAGCTGCTGGATGATGCAGCGATTATCATAAAAAATGAATTGCAGATTTCATATATAGAAGCGCTTGCCGAAGCGGGAGAAATGTATTTTCTTCAAAAAACGGATCAGCTGAAGCTGCCGAATGAGAAGGCTGAAAAGCTTAAAGCACTGCTTGAAAAAGCCAAATTTGACACATATGAACACGAGTGGGTGCGAAAAGCATTCCAGCTTGCCGTCTTAAAGGGATTAAAGGATATATCCCATCCAAACAGACAAATGACGCCGGACACTATCGGACTGTTTATCAGTTACTTGGTAAATAAGTTTATGGCAGGGAAAAAGGATGTAACACTTCTTGATCCGGCTGTTGGAACGGGAAATCTTCTGTTCACCGTGTTAAACCAGCTGTCAGAGAATACGGCGAAAAGCTATGGCGTAGAAATAGATGACGTGCTTTTGAAAATTGCCTATGACCAGGCGAACCTTCTGAAAAAAGAGCTGGAACTGTTCCATCAGGACAGCCTCGAGCCGCTGTTTATCGATCCGGTTGACACAGTGATATGCGATCTGCCGGTTGGCTATTATCCGAATGACGAGGGGGCAAAAGCCTTTGAACTGAAAGCGGATGAAGGCCATTCCTTCGCTCATCATTTGTTTATTGAGCAAAGCGTCAAGCATACAAAACCCGGCGGCTACCTGTTCTTTATGATCCCGAATCATTTGTTTGAAAGCTCTCAAAGCGACAAGCTGAAGCAGTTTTCAAGGACAAGGTTCATATTAATGCACTATTGCAGCTGCCAAAATCGATTTTTAAAGACGAAGCCCATGCCAAAAGTATTCTTGTGCTTCAGAAAACAGGTGAAGAGACGAAAGCGCCGAACCAAATTCTGCTTGCGAATCTGCCGTCCTTCTCCAACCAGAAGGCGATGCTCGACATGATGGCACAAATAGATGCGTGGTTTACAAAGGAAAAATAGAAAAATGAAAACAGTTTGAGCTCCGGTCTGAGGAAGCTTAAGCTGTTTTTTGTATGAACATCAGGGGAAAGATAGACGAATTGAATAAGGTTTCAACACACAAAATACGAAAGGAGAAACTGCAGGATGAAAGCGTTAATCAATGTTTAGCGCATAGGTAATGTGTCTGAAAATAACGACTTCTTTTTGTAAGCGTTATCAATACACAAGTTGACTTGAAAAGCCGACATGACAATGTTTAAATGGAAAAGTCAGATATTTTTCGGGAGAAATTGATGATTTCACCGGGAAAAAAGTACGAAAAACGAAGATGTTGATACAGAGTAAAAAGGAGCGTCAATCATGTCCAAAATTATTGCAATTAACGCAGGAAGCTCGTCTTTGAAATTTCAGCTTTTCGAAATGCCTTCAGAAAAAGTTTTAACGAAGGGCTTAGTTGAACGAATCGGTATCGCCGACAGTGTGTTCACAATTTCTGTAAACGGCGAAAAAAATACAGAAGTAACTGATATACCTGATCATGCGGTAGCGGTTAAAATGCTGCTGAATAAGCTGACAGAATTCGGCATTATCAAAGATTTAAATGAAATTGACGGAATTGGACACCGCGTGGTACACGGCGGAGAAAAATTCAGCGATTCCGTTTTATTAACGGACGAAACAATTCAGGAGATCGAAGATATTTCTGAATTGGCGCCGCTGCACAACCCGGCAAATATCGTTGGAATTAAAGCCTTCAAAGAAGTGCTTCCAAATGTTCCTGCGGTTGCTGTTTTTGATACGGCATTCCACCAAACAATGCCTGAACAGTCTTACCTGTACAGCCTGCCATACGAATACTATGAAAAATTCGGTATCCGTAAATACGGCTTCCACGGCACTTCACATAAATATGTGACGGAGCGTGCGGCAGAGCTTCTCGGCCGTCCGTTAAAAGATTTACGCCTGATTTCCTGCCACCTTGGCAACGGTGCAAGTATTGCGGCTGTTGAAGGCGGAAAATCAATTGATACATCTATGGGCTTCACGCCGCTTGCGGGTGTGGCAATGGGTACACGCTCTGGAAACATCGACCCTGCCCTGATCCCATACATTATGGAGAAAACGGGCCAAACCGCTGACGAAGTACTGAATACATTAAACAAAAAAAGCGGACTGCTTGGCATCTCCGGTTTCTCAAGCGATCTTCGTGACATCGTTGAAGCAACGAAACAAGGTAATGAGCGCGCGGAAACTGCGCTTGAAGTCTTCGCGAGCCGTATCCACAAATACATCGGTTCTTACGCTGCCAGAATGAGCGGTGTTGATGCGATCATCTTTACTGCCGGTATCGGTGAAAACAGCGTAGAAGTCAGAGAACGCGTTCTTCGCGGTCTGGAATTTATGGGCGTATACTGGGATCCTGCGCTTAATAACGTACGCGGTGAGGAAGCGTTCATCAGCTACCCTCATTCTCCAGTAAAAGTTATGATCATTCCGACTGATGAAGAAGTCATGATTGCACGCGACGTTGTTCGTTTAGCTAAATAATGCAAAAAAGCACATTCTCTTGAATGTGCTTTTTTGTTGAAGCATGATAAAGGTAGACAAAAATACAAAGAGGTGAGCCAATGAGTGTTCAAGAGCATAAACAAGAGGCACCCGGTATTGTCCGGTGCAAAGTGATTACGGTCAGTGATACGAGAACGGAAGAAACGGATAAAAGCGGCAGGCTGATGATCTCATTTTTAGAAGAAGCTGGCCATCAGATTGCTGCATATGAAATTGTAAAAGACGAAAAGGATGCCCTGCAGCGGGCTGTCTTAGCGGGATGCATGGATGAGCAAACAGACGCGGTTCTCTTAAACGGAGGGACAGGCATAGCAAATCGGGACGTCACCATTGAAGCCATTACGCCGCTGTTTTCGAAAGAGCTGCCCGGCTTTGGAGAAATATTCAGGATGCTCAGTTATACAGAAGACATCGGCTCCAGTGCAATCATGTCGAGAGCCACTGCCGGCGTTATCCAACACACAGCCATTTTTTCAACGCCAGGCTCCAGCGGTGCGGTAAAGCTGGCGATGAATAAGCTGATTATTCCGGAGCTCGCCCATGTGGTCAGAGAAATCAGAAAAGACAAGTAAATGAATAAATACTACGAAACTTCACCTGAAAAATGGGTGAAGTTTTTTTAATAAAAGGCTTGAAAAAAAGGAGCTTACTTGTTAAAGTGTATACATACAAAATGTATTTTTATTAAATATAATTTATTTTTATACAAAAGAAACAGGGTTGAGAGGAGATTTTTATGATGGCAGAACAGAAAAAAGTCGTATTAGCATACTCAGGGGGTCTCGATACTTCCGTCGCGATAAAATGGCTCCAAGAGCAAGGGTATAATGTTATCGCCTGCTGCCTGGACGTCGGCGAAGGCAAGGATTTGGCGTTTGTTCAGCAAAAAGCGTTGGAAGTCGGCGCAACAAATTCTTACGTGATTGATGCAAAAGAAGAATTCGCCCAGGATTACGCGCTGTTATCTTTGCAGGCTCACACGATGTATGAAGGAAAATATCCGCTCGTGTCCGCATTGTCTCGTCCGCTTATTGCAAAAAAATTAGTCGAGATCGCAGAAAAAGAAGAGGCCCAGGCGATTGCGCACGGATGCACAGGAAAAGGAAATGACCAGGTGCGTTTTGAGGTATCAATTAAATCTTTGAATCCTGACCTTGAAGTCATCGCCCCAGTTCGGGAATGGCAATGGTCTCGTGAAGAAGAAATCGAATATGCGGCAAGCCGCGGCATTCCGATTCCGATCAATCTTGACAGCCCGTATTCCATTGACCAAAATCTTTGGGGACGCGCAAATGAGTGCGGCATTTTAGAAGATCCGTGGGCCGCTCCGCCAGAAGGAGCATACGACCTTACAGCGCCGCTGGAAAAAACACCGGATACTCCGGAAGTCATTGAAATCGCATTTGAACAAGGTGTGCCTGTATCCATCGACGGCGTCTCTTACTCCCTTTCTGAATTAATTTTAAAACTGAACGAAATTGCAGGTGCGCATGGTGTCGGACGTATCGATCACGTGGAAAACCGCCTTGTCGGCATTAAATCCCGTGAAGTATACGAATGCCCGGGTGCGATAACACTTATCAAAGCACACAAGGAACTGGAAGATTTGACATTAGTGAAAGAGGTCGCGCACTTTAAACCGGCCATCGAACAAAAGCTGTCAGAAATCATTTACAACGGCTTATGGTTCTCGCCTTTAAAAGACGCGCTGCACGCTTTCTTAAAAGAAACGCAAAAACACGTTACAGGCATCGTTCGCGTGAAGCTGTTTAAAGGCCATGCCATTGTAGAGGGGCGTAAATCAGAATACTCTCTATATGATGAAAAACTTGCAACTTATACAAAAGACGATGCGTTTGACCACCATGCGGCAATCGGATTTATCGAGCTCTGGGGACTTCCGACAAAAGTGAACAGCATCGTGAAAAAGAAGGAGCAGATTAAAGCATGAAGAAGCTTTGGGGAGGCCGATTCCAAAAAACACCTGAAAAATGGGTCGACGAATTCGGCGCGTCCATATCATTTGACCAACATTTAGTCACTGAAGACATTACAGGGTCTCTCGCACATGCTGCCATGCTGAAAAAATGCGGTATCCTGACAGAAGAAGAAGAGATGAAAATCCGTGAGGGACTGAAAACCCTTTTGCAAAAAGCAGAAGACGGGGCATTAGAGTTCTCAGTTGATTATGAAGATATTCATTTAAACATTGAGAAAATGCTCATTGACGAAATCGGCCCTCTCGGCGGCAAGCTGCATACCGGAAGAAGCCGGAATGACCAGGTGGCAACTGACATGCATTTGTACCTGAAAAACCATGTCGCCCACATTATCGAGCTGATAGAGGCATTCCAAGGCGCGCTCATTGATAAAGCAGAAGCAAATGTTGAAACCATTCTGCCGGGCTACACTCATCTTCAGCGCGCCCAGCCGATTTCATTCGCTCACCATCTGCTTGCGTATTTCTGGATGCTGGAGCGCGACAAGGAACGTTTTCAGGATTCAATGAAGCGGATTAACAAATCTCCGCTCGGCTGCGGAGCGCTCGCGGGTACCACCTTCCCGATCGATCGTGAGTATTCAGCAGAGCTGCTCGGCTTTGATTCCATTTATGAAAACAGCCTCGACGGCGTCAGCGACAGAGATTTCATTTTGGAATTTTTAAGCAACAGCAGCATGCTGATGATGCACCTTTCCCGTTTCTCTGAAGAAATCATTCTGTGGTGCTCCCAGGAGTTTAAATTCATCGAGCTAGACGATACGTATGCAACAGGAAGCAGCATGATGCCGCAGAAGAAAAACCCGGATATGGCTGAGCTGATTCGGGGCAAAACGGGGCGCGTATACGGTGACATGATGGGGCTGTTTACGATCATGAAAGGCCTTCCGCTCGCTTATAACAAAGACCTGCAGGAAGACAAAGAAGGCATGTTTGACACGGTGAAAACGGTCGAAGGCAGCCTGCAAATCTTCACAGGTATGATTCAAACAATGACTGTTAACAAAGACGTCATGAAGCAAGCGACAAAACAAGACTTTTCAAATGCGACCGAACTGGCTGATTATTTAGCGAAGAAAGGAATGCCATTCAGAGAAGCGCACGAAGTGGTCGGAAAGCTTGTGTACACATGCATCGAAAAAGGAATCTATTTAAGTGACATGCCGTTTGACGATTTTCAGAAGGCGAGCGATCTTTTCGAGGATGATATATATACTGTTTTGGACCCTTATCATGCGGTCGAAAAAAGAATGAGCGCAGGAGGCACGGGCTTCAAACAAGTTGAGCAGGCACTTGTAAAAGCGAAAGCTTGCGTGGCAGCCGGAGTTTGTTAAAATTTCCTTCATAAAATCCCGTCATAACAGCCAACCTACCTCTATAATGATGGGAGGCAGAAGGATGAAAAAAGAACCGGAACGCTATATTTATGATGAACAAGAAAGCCAGGAGACAACAAGGCTCATTTCCGAAGCATATCAAAGCGGTTATGTGGATATCCCGGATCAAGAGCCTTCATCTTCTGCGGAATAAGCTGTCTGTTAAAGACAGCTTTTTTTGTATGGCAAAGTGTAAAAAGTGATATTGACGGCCTTTTATAGTAAAGTAGAAGAAGAAACACTTTATTGAAAAGCGGCGACGTTGCTTTGGGAGGTATTGATGTGCGACATGCTTTAATTACTGCCGGTTCGAAGGGATTAGGCCGCAAAGTGACTGAAACATTGCTTGCAAAGGGGTATTCAGTAACAGTGAATTACAGGCAGGATGAAGAGGCTGTCAGCCGCCTGAAGGAAGCCTGTCCTGACTATCTTGACCGGCTGCAATTTGTAAAAGGTGATGTCACCAAAAAAGAGGATTTGCTGCGCATAGCAGACGCTGCCTTGGACCGTTTCGGGAGAATCGACTTTTTGATTAACAACGCGGGGCCATACATATTTGAACGAAAAAAGTTAGCCGATTATACCGATGACGAATGGTACGGTATGCTGGAAGGAAATTTAAGCGCTGTCTTTCATTTATTCAAAGCAGTTATTCCGGTCATGAGAAAACAGCAATTCGGGCGTATCATCACGTACGGATTTCAAGGCGCGGCACACGCACCGGGCTGGCTTCACCGCTCCGCTTTCGGCGCCGCAAAAGTGGGGTTGGCTTCTTTAACAAAAACAATTGCGATAGAAGAAGCTGAATCGGGAATAACCGCTAATATGGTTTGCCCGGGCGACATTGTCGGCGACATGAAGGAAGCGTCAATAGAGGAAGCCAGACAGCGTATCGGCAAAGAAAAAACGCCGATAGGAAGATCAGGCACCGGTGAAGATATCGCCAGAATCATTGCCTTTTTGTGCGAAGAGAACTCAGACCTGGTGACAGGAACTGTGATTGAAGCAACCGGGGGCCTCAATGTCATTAACAAGAATCAATCCACATAAGTTTTTCAGCATCTTAAAAAGGGAAAATGAAATCACCAAATACAAAGTGACGAGGTGAAGGAAATGAAAGTAACGTATCACGGACATTCTGTAGTTGCAGTAGAAACGAATAATCATCATATTTTATTTGACCCGTTTTTGACAGGAAATTCGTTAACCGATTTAAAACCTGAGGATGCAAAAGCGGACGCTATCTTATTGACTCACGGCCACAATGACCACGTGGGCGACACTGAGCAAATCGCAAAGCAAAATAACGCACTGGTTGTGGCACCGAATGAGCTGGCCGTATATTTGGGATGGAAAGGGTTAAATGTTCACCCCATGCACATCGGTGGCTCCCATCAATTTGATTTTGGGAAAGTGAAGCTTACACAGGCCTTTCATGGATCTGCCATCACTGACGAAGAAAATAAAACGATCACCTACACAGGCATGCCATCCGGTATTCTGCTGACTGTTGAGGGCAAAACGATCTTCCACGCCGGCGATACGGCTCTTTTCTCTGACATGAAACTGATCGGGGAACTGAACCATATTGATCTTGCCTTCTTGCCGATTGGCGACAACTTTACGATGGGGCCTGAAGACGCCAAGCTAGCTGCAGAATGGCTGCGTGCAAAACAAGTTGTACCGGTTCATTACAATACATTCCCGGTCATCGAGCAAGACCCGGAAGCATTTGCAGACAGCCTGCCGGGCGGAGTCGGAAAAGTCATGGCCGTCGGTGAAACGATTGAGCTTTAAACGCTGAAAGCATCTCCTGAAAATCAGGAGATGCTTTTTATTTTCCTGCCTCATTGCGAATCAATCATCCGAGCCCTTATAATAAAAGCAGAAGACTGTCCCTTAGAGGTGAAAGGTTTGGCAACTAAGCATGAACAAATTTTAACATATATTGATTCGCTGCCCGTAGGTGAAAAAATCTCTGTGCGGAGAATCGCAAAGGAAATGAAAGTAAGCGAAGGCACGGCGTACAGAGCGATCAAGGAAGCAGAGAATAAAGGCTTTGTCAGTACGATTGAACGTGTCGGAACAATCAGAATTGAACAAAAGAAAAAAGAAAATATCGAAAAGCTTACATATGCTGAGGTTGTAAACGTCATAGACGGACAAGTGCTCGGAGGCCGGGCGGGGCTCCATAAGACATTGAATAAATTTGTCATAGGCGCAATGGAGCTGGACGCGATGATGCGGTATACGGCAGCCGGGAATCTTTTGATTGTCGGAAATCGAATCAATGCACACAGACAGGCACTTGAGGCAGGCGCCGCTGTACTCGTAACGGGCGGATTTAACACAGATGACAGCATCGTGCAGCTGGCAGATGAGCTTGAGCTGCCGATTTTATCCACGAGCTATGACACCTTTACAGTCGCCGCTATGATTAACCGGGCGATTTATGACCAGCTGATCAAAAAAGAAATCGTTCTGGTGGAGGACATTTTAACGCCCGCTGACCGTACGATATATCTTTCACCTAAGGATAAACTTGAAAAATGGTACGAGAAAAATTTTGAAACGGGCCATGGGCGGTTCCCGGTTGTCGACGAACAAATGAAAATCCACGGGATCTTGACTTCGAAAGATATCGCAGGTCACGACCGGAATGCACCCATTGAAAAAGTCATGACAAAAAATCCGGTTACAGTTATTGGGAAAACGTCTGTCGCCTCAGCGGCGCAAATGATGGTATGGGAAGGGATCGAAGTGCTCCCCGTCACTGACGGACACCAAAAGCTGATTGGCATGATCAGCCGCCAAGACGTGCTGAAAGCTCTTCAAATGATTCAAAAGCAGCCTCAAGTCGGGGAAAAGCTTGATGATATCGTCTCAAGAGGATTTAAAGATGAGGATGATGATAAACAGGATCAGACGGTTTATCAGTATGAAGTAACACCGCAAATGACAAATCAGCTGGGGACGATTTCTTATGGCGTGTTTACGACCATTTTGACGCAAGCGGCCAATCGGTTTTTGCGCTCGAAAAAACGCGGCGAACTAGTGATAGAAAGCATCACCATTTTCTTTTTGAAGCCTGTGCAGATGGAGTCGGTCATCGAAGTCAAGCCGCGCATTTTAGAGGCTGGAAGAAAGTTCGGAAAAATGGAAGTTGAAGTGCACAGCCAAGGCCATATCGTGTCTAAAGCAATGCTGATGGTTCAGCTGATGGAAAGAAGCTAAGGGACGTCTCAGGCGCCCCTTACGCGTGATCTCTTTCAGCTTCTTTGGCGTGAAGGGGATTGTAATGGCTGTAGGCTTTATAACCTGCCCATGCGCTTCCGGCTCCGATGACGATAAAGATCCCGCCGATTACTAACGTTAAAACTGAATGGAATAATATCATTTGATTGAGTCCGTAAAACAGCACCAGCGATCCTAATGCCATGCTGGATTTTGCTGAAAAGATTTCTTTTTCCAAAGATTGCTTTGTCCGTACGCCTTTTACTTTATAGTACACATAAAAGCAGGCTGAAAGCCCAATCAAAAAAACAAGAACCAGCATAAATGAAATCCTCCATCGTAAAAGTTTACAAACCCATTCTATACAAAAACGGGCTTGGTTTTGATGTTATTTTTCTTTTCCGTCGGCAGAGAATGTGATTTAATGAAAAAAAACAATAAAGGAGTATCAAATGAAAACAGAATTGATCAGAACCATATCATTATATGACACGATTATCTTACATAGACATGTGCGCCCTGACCCGGATGCCTACGGATCTCAGTGCGGACTTACGGAAATCCTGCGTGAAACGTATCCTGAAAAAAATATTTTTGCGGTCGGCACGCCAGAACCGTCCCTCTCTTTCTTATATACCCTCGATGAGGTGGACGATGAAACATATAAAGGCGCCCTTGTGATCGTCTGCGATACGGCAAATCAGGAAAGAGTCGACGATCAGCGTTATTTATCAGGCGCCAAACTAATGAAAATCGACCACCATCCGAACGAAGATCCTTACGGCGATCTTCTGTGGGTCGATACGAATGCAAGCTCAGTAAGTGAAATGATTTACGAGCTGTATTTAGAAGGAAAAGAGCACGGCTGGAAGCTGAATACAAAAGCCGCAAAGCTGATCTATGCCGGCATTGTCAGTGATACCGGACGCTTCTTATTTCCCAATACAACGGAAAAAACATTACAATATGCAGGCGAGCTTATTAAGTATCCGTTCTCTTCTTCAGAGCTGTTTAATCAATTGTATGAAACAAAACTGAATGTGGTGAAGCTTAACGGCTATATCTTTCAAAATGTGTCTTTGTCTGAAAATGGCGCTGCTTCTGTTTTCATCAAAAAGGACACTCTGGAAATGTTCAACACAACAGCTTCTGAAGCGTCGCAGCTTGTCGGGACGCTTGGAAATATCTCAGGCATTCGCGCATGGGTGTTTTTCATAGAAGAAGACGATCAAATCAGAGTCAGATTCCGTTCAAAGGGGCCTGTTATTAACGGACTCGCCCGGAAATATAACGGCGGAGGGCATCCTCTGGCTTCAGGCGCCTCCATTTACAGCTGGGATGAAGCGGAACAGATTTTAGCTGATCTGGAGACGTTATGTAAAGAACACAAGTAGAGGGGAGACCCTCTCTCTTAGTGTTCATCTGTGACGGGGATGAACCAGCAGCCGAACTCAGTAAGGTCCTCGTAGACTTGGAGATTATGAGATTGAAGTTCTTTTTTGATGAGGGAAGCGAGTGAGTTTGTTTCGGCATATGCAGAAAAACCTTGTCTGAGTCGGGCTGCTTGATCTTTTGCTAATTGACGGTCACTGTAAACCTCCATTTCCCTTCCTCCTCCTTTCGCTATTAAGCCTCATTTATAGTTTATAAAAAAGAATGGGAAAAAGCGACAGGAGTTTGAAAAATTTAAGAAAATTCCATATTTACGTCGCGAATGATATTTCAATTTCTACAGAAAGCCTTGTGTAAATAATTAATTCCTTGACAGCTGCCTCATATTTTTTTTCATTGATCGTATAGACTTTATTTTCAATTGTCCGTTTTAAAAGCTCCTTCGTTTTATAGACGCTTTCTATATCCTTTGTAATGACCTCTGAAATATCATCCTTCACATGCTCCTCGAATTTTGTTTTATCCGGCTGCGAGATTTTGTATTTTTCTCCATTTAATAATTTTACATCGACGCTTTGAATAAGCAGTTTTCTTTTATTATCTTCATTTAGTTTGTGGAGGTCTTCCTGATAGATGGAAATTTGGTTGTTCAAGTCTTTGACGTGCTCTTTTTGTTTTTCGATGAGGGAAACCTGCTCCTCTTGGAATGTTCCGTATGTAAACAGGAAAAAAAACCAGCTGATCACGGCTCCGCACATCATACCAGCAAAAAAACGCTGCCATCCCGGTTTTTTGTAATGCTGCGGCACCCTCATGAAGAAATATGCTCCTGCGTCAGCCATGAAATAATAAGCCAGCCGCTTTGCGCCCCGCCCATGGCCGAGATAATGAGAAGAATCTGCTTGAATAAATCTCTCGTATTGCCTTCAAGAATACCCCGTTCAAAGCTGTATACCGCATCAAATGTACCTCCGATTGCGGCGACCAGCGCCCAAATTTTTAATCTGTTCGCAAGCTTTGAAATAACCGTAAGCGGGGCTTCGCCTGCCAAATATGCTCCAAGGCCTCCGATGAGTGCACCTCCGATCAGCACCCCTAATGCGATAAAATAACTGTTGATAAAATTTACCATAAAGCCAGCTTCCTGATCCATCTTAATCACCTCACCTTTTATATCATATTGAGCTTTCGGGACAAGTATGATGAGGACTCGAAAAAGAACATTTGTTTCTTTTGAAAACCCGACTTATAATGAAGAAAGAAATGGATCGTAATGGAGAAAGAGGTGATAGCATGTCTTTTGTTCACCTGCAAGTGCATAGCGGGTACAGCCTGCTAAACAGCGCCGCGTCTGTGGAAGAGCTCGTCAGTGAAGCTGACAGGCTCGGATATGGGTCTTTGGCGCTGACAGATGATCATGTCATGTACGGAGCTATTCAATTTTATAAAGCATGCAAGGCGAGGGGGATTAACCCGATTATCGGCTTGACGGCTTCTGTTTTCACAGATGATGACGAGCTCGAAGCCTACCCGCTCGTCCTGCTGGCAAAATCAAATACAGGCTATCAAAACCTGCTGAAGATCAGCAGCGTCCTGCAATCGAAATCAAAAAACGGCCTGAAGCCAAAATGGCTTAACAGCTATCGCGAAGGTATTATCGCAATTACCCCTGGCGAGAAGGGCTATATTGAAATGCTGCTTGAAGGAGGTCTGTTTGACCAAGCCGCTCAAGCAGCACTTCATTTTCAGTCTATATTCGGAAAAGGCGCTTTTTATTTATCCTTTCAGCCGTTTAAAGAAAATAAATTCTTATCTGAGCAAATTCTCCGGCTGTCTGAAGAAACGGGAATTCCGGTCACGGCGACAGGCGATGTTCATTACATAAGGAAAGAAGATCAGGCTGCCTATCGCTGTTTGAAAGCGATAAAGTCAGGTGAAAAGCTTACTGAAGCATCAGACGAGGAGATGCCGGATCTCGATTTGAAATCCATTGATGAAATGCGTGTTCTATATCAAGAGCATCCTGAGGCATTGCAAGCATCTGTTGAGATTGCAGAACAATGCCGGGTTGACGTCAGCCTCGGACAGACCCGCCTGCCGTCATTTCCGACTCCAGACGGTACATCCGCGGATGATTATTTGACGGATGTTTGTATGACAGGGCTCCGCAGCCGCTTTGATACACCTGATGAACGGTATATTCGACGTCTTCAATATGAGCTTGATGTCATCAAGCGAATGAAGTTCAGCGATTATTTTCTGATCGTATGGGATTTTATGAAGCACGCCCACGAAAAAGGGATTGTGACAGGACCGGGAAGGGGCTCTGCGGCGGGATCGCTCGTGGCTTATGTTCTCTATATCACGGACGTTGACCCGATCAAGCATCACCTGTTATTTGAGAGGTTTTTAAACCCGGAGCGAATCAGTATGCCGGATATTGATATCGACTTTCCGGATACGAGAAGGGACGAGGTCATTCAGTACGTTCAGCAGAAATATGGCGCCATGCATGTCGCCCAGATTATTACCTTCGGGACGCTGGCGGCAAAAGCAGCGCTTCGGGACGTCGGAAGGGTATTCGGTGTAAGCCCGAAGGAAGCGGATCAGCTTGCGAAGCTCATTCCTTCAAGGCCGGGCATGACCTTGGATGATGCGAGAAAACAATCACCGGAGCTGAATAAGCGTCTCAGTGAGTCAAGTCTGCTTCAGCAAGTCTTTACGATTGCCAGAAAAATAGAAGGTCTTCCAAGGCATACGTCAACCCACGCGGCCGGCGTTGTCCTGAGTGAGGAACCGTTAACAGATGTTGTCCCGCTTCAGGAAGGACATGAAGGGATCTATTTAACGCAATACGCGATGGATCACCTCGAAGATCTGGGCCTTTTGAAAATGGATTTCTTAGGCTTGCGCAACCTGACACTCATCGAGTCCATCACTTCAATGATTGAAAAAGAAAAAAATATGAAAATAGATCTTTCGAGTATTTCTTATCAAGACGAAAAAACATTCTCTCTGCTGTCAAAAGGGGATACGACAGGAATTTTTCAGCTTGAATCCTCAGGAATGAGAAGCGTTCTGAAAAGGCTTAAGCCCTCAGGATTAGAAGATATTGTCGCGGTAAACGCGCTGTACCGGCCCGGTCCGATGGAAAACATTCCGTTATTTATCGACCGTAAGCATGGGCGGGTGCCGGTCCATTATCCCCATGAAGATTTAAGAGAGATATTGGAAGATACGTATGGCGTCATCGTTTATCAAGAGCAAATTATGGTGATTGCGTCACGTATGGCAGGATTTTCTTTAGGAGAGGCGGACCTGCTCAGACGTGCAGTCAGCAAAAAAAAGAAAGACATTCTTGACCGAGAGCGAAGCCATTTTGTTGAAGGGTGCTTAAAAAAGGAGTATTCTGTAGACACTGCAAATGAAGTCTACGATTTAATCGTCAAATTCGCAAACTATGGCTTCAACAGAAGCCATGCGGTGGCATACAGCATGATCGGCTGCCAGCTTGCTTATTTGAAGGCTCATTATCCTTTATATTTTATGTGCGGATTGCTTACAAGCGTCATTGGCAATGAGGATAAAATAGCTCAATATCTATACGAAGCGAAGGGGAGCGGGATTCGTATCCTTCCTCCGTCAGTGAACAAAAGCAGTTATCCGTTTACAGTTGAAGGCGGAGCTGTCAGGTACAGCCTCCGTGCGATAAAAAGTGTAGGCGTCTCAGCAGTCAAAGATATATATAAAGCCAGAAAAGAGAAACCATTCGAAGATCTTTTCGATTTCTGCTTTCGTGTGCCGTCAAAAAGCGTAAACCGCAAAACGCTTGAAGCACTCATATTTTCTGGTGCAATGGATGAATTCGCTCAAAACCGGGCCACACTGCTCGCATCGATTGACGTTGCGTTAGAGCATGCCGAGCTTTTCGCCGCGGACGATGACCAAATGGGATTGTTTTTAGATGAATCGTTTTCCATTAAACCGAAGTATGTGGAGACCGAGGAGCTCCCGCTTGTGGATATTCTTGCATTTGAAAAAGAAACGCTCGGTATTTATTTTTCAAATCATCCGCTCTCTGCCTTCCGAAACCAGCTGACAGCGCGCGGAGCGGTATCCATTCAGCAGGCTCAGCAGACTGTTAAAAAGCAGGTTTCACTCGGTGTCCTGCTGACGAAAATCAAAACGATTCGGACAAAAACAGGTCAAAACATGGCGTTTTTAACGTTAAGCGATGAGACCGGTGAGATGGAAGCCGTTGTGTTCCCTGAACAATTCAGACAGCTTTCTCCCGTTTTAAGAGAGGGCGCTCTATTGTTCACAGCAGGGAAATGTGAAATCAGGCAGGAAAAAGCCCAGTTTATTATGTCCAGAGCGGAATTGCTGGAAAATATGAATGCTGAAAAAGCGCCATCGGTTTATATTAAAATAGAAAGCAGTCAGCACAGTCAGGAGATCCTGACAAAGATAAAGCGCATTTTGCTGGAGCATAAGGGGGAAACCGGCGTTTATCTCTATTATGAAAGGCAAAAACAGACGATAAAGCTTCCTGAGGAGTTCCATATCGAGGCGGATCACCAGGTGTTATACCGCTTAAAAGAGCTGTTAGGTCAAAAAAACGTCGTTTTAAAACAGTGGTAACCATTCTCTTTTTGTTATACAATTGGAGCAATTATGTTACTCTGTTTAAATATTCTGATAGATCAACTCCGCAGAATGCAGCAATCAATGCAGCAGCATACGAATCAAAAAATTTCATTAAGGAGTGTTTTGGAGAATGTCATTAAGAGAAGAAGCATTACATCTGCATAAAGTGAACCAGGGAAAACTCGAATCCAAATCTAAAGTAGAGGTTAAAAATGCGAAAGATTTAAGTCTTGCTTATTCCCCGGGCGTAGCAGAACCATGTAAGGATATTCATGAAGACATTAACAAAGTATATGATTATACAATGAAGGGGAACATGGTAGCAGTTGTGACAGACGGTACAGCTGTGCTCGGCCTTGGAAATATCGGCCCTGAAGCCGCACTCCCTGTAATGGAAGGTAAAGCCGTTCTTTTCAAAAGCTTTGCCGGCGTAGACGCGTTCCCAATTGCTTTGGGCACAAATGATGTTGATAAAATCGTTGAAACCGTTAAATTGCTTGAACCGACATTTGGCGGTGTCAACCTTGAAGATATTGCGGCGCCAAACTGCTTTATCATTGAAGAGCGTTTGAAAAAAGAAACGAACATCCCGGTTTTCCATGATGATCAGCACGGCACAGCGATTGTCACAGTAGCGGGCCTTGTAAACGCGCTGAAATTGTCTGGAAAATCCATGTCTTCCATTAAAGTTGTAGCTAACGGAGCCGGTGCTGCAGGTATTGCAATCATCAAGCTTCTTTACCATTTCGGCGTGCGCGACATCGTGATGTGCGATTCAAAAGGAGCCATTTATGAAGGGCGTCCGAACGGTATGAACGATGTTAAAAACGAAGTGGCGAAATTCACAAACCAAGACCGTAAAGACGGCTCTTTGAAAGATGTGATCGCTGGTGCTGACGTATTTATCGGTGTGTCTGTCGAAGGCGCGCTAACAAAAGAAATGGTACAAAGCATGGCGAAAGATCCGATCATTTTCGCAATGGCAATCCGAATCCGGAAATTATGCCGGAAGATGCGCGTGAAGCTGGTGCGAGCGTTATCGGAACAGGCCGTTCAGATTTCCCGAACCAAGTAAACAATGTGCTTGCCTTCCCGGGCATTTTCCGCGGAGCGCTTGACGTGCATGCCACTCACATTAACGAAGAAATGAAGATTGCAGCGGTTGAAGCCATTGCTTCACTCGTATCAGAAGATGAGCTTAGCCCTGAGTACGTCATCCCTGCACCGTTTGATAAACGTGTTGCGCCTGCTGTGGCTAAGGCTGTGGCAAAAGCGGCGATGGAAACAGGAGTGGCAAGAATTACTGTAGATCCTGAAGAAGTTGCAGAAAAAACCAGGAAACTTACGATTATTGGCGAATAATTTTAATTCATTCCAAAAATGGCAGCGCGTTGGCGGAGACCGGCGCGCTGTTCTCAAGTTAAACTTGCGGCTGAAATTTTTTTGGGGTCAGGTCTTAAAAAAATTTCAGCCGAGTTTAACATGAATTTTGAATACGTTACCAACCTTGCTGTTTCAACGACTTCTTAGGTTTATCATGAGCTGTTCGCACACCTCTGCGGATAGAAAGTTGTCGAATTGAGGATGACAGCGTTTGACAAAAAAAGTACAATAGTTTCGGTAAAGTTATTAGCAAGTCTATCTGTCTGGATGGCATGCGGTGAAGAGAACCCTTCACAAAAGGGAGGTAATCATTTGTTAAAGGATATATTCACTAAAAAGAAAAAGTATGCTTCCGTACCGTCAGAACAAGCGAAGCACGATGTTCCGGAAGGCATTATGACAAAATGTCCTAAGTGTAAAAAAATCATGCTCACTAAAGAGTTGGATAAAAATATGCGGGTATGCATGAACTGCGATTATCATTTCCCGATGAACGCAAAACAGCGTATCGAAAGCTTGATGGATGAAAAGTCCTTTGAAGAATTCAATCAGGGGATGTTATCGGAAAACCCGCTCGGTTTCCCGGGATATCTGGAAAAGCTTGAAAAGGATCGCGAGAAAACATCCTTAAACGAGGCTGTTGTAACAGGCAAGGGCACGATCGGGGGATTTCCTGCTGTTGTCGCGGTAATGGATTCTACATTCCGAATGGGCAGCATGGGCTCTGTCGTCGGCGAAAAAATCACGCTTGCGATTGAAAAAGCAAAAGCGGATAAAGTTCCGTTTATTATTTTTACTGCTTCCGGCGGTGCAAGGATGCAGGAAGGCATATTAAGCCTTATGCAAATGGCAAAGACAAGCTCTGCCTTAAAATTATTCAGTGAGGAACAGGGTCTCATTATCTCAGTCATGACGCACCCAACTACCGGCGGGGTATCTGCAAGCTTTGCTTCTCTTGGCGATTATAATTTCGCGGAGCCTGGCGCGCTGATCGGTTTTGCCGGAAGAAGGATTATCGAACAGACAATAGGCGAAAAACTGCCGGAGGACTTCCAAACAGCGGAATTCTTATTAAAACATGGACAGCTTGATGCGGTTATTCACCGCGACGACATGAAAAAAACGTTAGAAAATCTGCTGGATATGCATCAAACAGGAGGTGACATTGAGTGGCTGCAAGATTAGAATTTGAAAAACCGGTGATTGAGTTGCAAACCAAAATCGCCGAATTGAAGAAATTCACCCAGGATTCGGAAATGGATCTGAGTGCAGAAATCGAACGGCTTGAAGACCGTCTAGCTAAGCTTCAGGATGATATTTATAAAAATCTGAAGCCTTGGGACCGGGTTCAAATCGCGCGTCTGCCGGACCGTCCGACAACACTTGATTATATTCAATACCTGTTTACAGACTTTTTTGAATGTCACGGAGACAGAGCGTACGGAGACGATGAAGCCATTGTCGGCGGTATTGCCAAGTTTCACGGCCTGCCTGTGACAGTTATCGGTCATCAGCGCGGGAAAGACACGAAGGAAAACCTTGTCCGCAACTTTGGAATGCCTCATCCTGAGGGCTATCGTAAAGCGCTTCGTCTGATGAAACAGGCTGATAAATTTAACAGACCGATTATCTGTTTTATTGACACGAAGGGGGCATACCCTGGACGAGCAGCTGAAGAAAGAGGACAAAGCGAAGCAATTGCCAAAAACCTCTTTGAAATGGCCGGCCTGAGAGTGCCTGTTATTTGTATCGTCATCGGCGAAGGCGGAAGCGGCGGAGCTCTGGGTTTAGGTGTGGGCAACCACTTGCATATGCTAGAAAACTCTACTTATTCTGTTATTTCTCCTGAAGGTGCTGCGGCACTCTTATGGAAGGACTCCAGTCTTGCCAAAAAAGCAGCGGAAACCATGAAAATCACTGCGCCAGACTTAAAGGAATTAGGAATTATAGATCATATGATAAAAGAAGTAAAAGGCGGAGCGCACCACGATATTAAGCTGCAGGCAAGCTACATGGATGAAACCCTTACACAATCGTTAAAGACTTTGCTGAAGCTGAATGAAGAAGAATTAATTCAGCAGCGCTATGAAAAATACAAAGCAATTGGGAAAGTATCGATTGAAGATCAATATATCGGGGTAAACTAAATAAACGTGAAGCCTTTGGCTCACGTTTATTTTTTGTGACATTCCTTAAATTTTATTTAAAAACAATTTATTTAATTGTATAATAGGTAAGGTTTCATAGGGAGGATGGAGATCCCTTTTCATTGTTTTTAGGGCAATGATCATGTTATGTTTTAATCATATATGTTTGCTGAGGTGAATGGAGAATGAAACGTATAGGGGTATTAACGAGCGGCGGGGATTCCCCGGGAATGAATGCAGCAGTTCGCGCAGTTGTCAGAAAAGCGATTTATCATGACGTTGAAGTTTACGGCATTTATAACGGATACTCAGGATTGATCAACGGAAAGATTGAAAAGCTAGAGCTCGGTTCTGTAGGTGATATTATTCATCGCGGAGGAACAAAGCTTTATACAGCAAGATGTCCTGAATTCAAAACGGTTGAAGGCCGTGAAAAAGGGATAGAAAACTTGAAGAAGCTTGGTATCGAAGGGCTTGTCGTTATTGGCGGAGACGGCTCATACATGGGTGCGAAAAAATTAACGGAGCACGGGTTTCCATGTGTAGGTGTACCGGGTACAATTGATAATGATATTCCGGGTACTGATTTTACAATCGGTTTCGACACAGCTTTAAATACAGTAATTGACGCAATTGATAAGATTCGCGATACAGCGACTTCACATGAACGTACATATGTGATCGAAGTAATGGGCCGCCACGCCGGTGATATTGCATTATGGGCCGGACTTGCAGGCGGTGCGGAATCAATCTTGATTCCTGAGGCTGATTACGACATGCACGAAATCATTGCCCGACTAAAACGCGGTCATGAGCGCGGGAAGAAACACAGTATTATTATCGTTGCCGAAGGGGTAGGCAGCGGTGTTGAATTCGGGAAACGCATTGAAGAAGAAACAAATCTTGAAACTAGGGTATCGGTATTAGGCCATATCCAGCGCGGCGGTTCTCCAAGTGCTGCTGACCGTGTTCTGGCAAGCCGACTTGGCGCGTATGCGGTTGAACTGCTGCTTGAAGGAAAAGGCGGACGCTGTGTAGGTATACAAAACAATAAGCTTGTAGACCATGATATTATAGAAATACTGGATAAAAAACACACAGTTGAGCAAAACATGTATCAGCTTTCAAAAGAACTGTCTATTTAAGACTGCAGCAGAAGGCTGAAGATTTTAGAAGGAAGTGAACGAATTGAGAAAAACAAAAATTGTTTGTACCATCGGTCCGGCAAGTGAAAGTATTGAAATGCTTACGAAATTAATGGAGTCAGGAATGAATGTGGCTCGTTTGAATTTTTCTCACGGAGATTTTGAGGAGCACGGAGCACGTATTAAAAATATCCGCGAAGCGAGCAAAAAGCTCGGCAAAAACGTTGGAATCCTGCTTGATACAAAAGGCCCTGAAATCCGTACACATACAATGGAAAACGGTGCTATTGAGCTTGAAACAGGCAAAGAGCTTATCGTTTCAATGGACGAGGTAATTGGAACAACTGATAAAATTTCAGTGACGTATGAAGGTTTAGTAGAGGACGTTGAAAAAGGCTCAACGATTCTTTTAGATGACGGACTTATCGGTCTTGAGGTACTTGAAGTGAATGCCGCTAAACGCGAAATCAAAACAAAAGTACTAAACAACGGAACACTGAAAAACAAAAAAGGCGTTAACGTACCGGGTGTCAGCGTCAATCTTCCTGGTATTACTGAGAAAGACGCGAGAGATATCGTTTTCGGTATTGAGCAAGGGGTAGATTTCATCGCTGCGTCTTTTGTACGCCGTTCTACTGACGTGCTTGAAATCCGTGAACTTCTTGAGGAGCATAACGCTCAGGATATTCAAATTATCCCTAAAATTGAAAACCAAGAGGGCGTAGACAACATCGATTCTATTCTCGAAGTGTCTGACGGCTTAATGGTTGCGCGCGGAGACTTAGGTGTGGAGATTCCGGCTGAAGAAGTGCCGCTCGTGCAAAAAGAACTGATCAAAAAATGCAACGCACTGGGCAAACCGGTTATTACAGCCACACAAATGCTTGATAGCATGCAGCGCAACCCGCGTCCGACTCGTGCGGAAGCGAGTGACGTCGCAAACGCAATTTTCGACGGCACAGATGCAATCATGCTTTCTGGTGAAACAGCTGCCGGAAACTATCCGGTTGAAGCGGTTCAAACAATGCACAATATCGCATCACGTTCTGAAGAGGCGCTGAATTACAAAGAGATTCTTTCAAAACGCAGAGACCAAGTAGGCATGACGATTACTGATGCAATTGGCCAATCTGTTGCACATACAGCCATTAACTTGAATGCTACTGCGATTGTGACTCCGACTGAAAGCGGCCATACAGCGCGTATGATTGCTAAATACCGCCCGCAGGCACCGATTGTCGCTGTGACTGTAAATGAGTCTGTTTCCAGAAAGCTCGCTCTTGTATCCGGCGTTTTCGCAGAAAGCGGTCAAAATGCAAGCTCAACTGATGAGATGCTGGAAGATGCTGTGCAAAAATCATTACACAGCGGAATTGTGAAAAATGGTGATCTGATCGTCATTACAGCAGGCACTGTCGGTGAGTCAGGAACAACGAATTTGATGAAAGTTCATACTGTCGGCAATATCATCGCTAAAGGCCAAGGTATCGGACGCAAATCAGCTTACGGTCCGGTTGTCATTGCGCAAAACGCGAAAGAAGCCGAACAAAAAATGACTGACGGCGCGGTTTTGGTTACAACTAGCACTGACCGTGACATGATCGCGTCTCTTGAAAAAGCGTCTGCTCTAATTACAGAAGAGGGCGGCTTGACAAGCCATGCTGCAGTAGTCGGATTAAGCCTCGGCATTCCGGTTATTGTTGGTTTGGAAAATGCGACATCGATTTTGACAGAAGGCCAGGATATTACGGTTGATGCTTCTAGAGGAGCAGTCTACCAAGGCCGTGCGAGTGTACTTTAATCACATCTGAAAAGGGAAGGGAGCGTATTCCCTTCCTTTTTCTCTATTTGGCACTATTTTTGAACGATGGCGTTTTACACATGTGGGGGGGGCTGGAGATGAGGTTTTTATTTTTGCTTTTTATTGTGTTTCCGGCAATTGAAATCGGCATATTTCTATTTTCGGGCAAGCTGATCGGCATTCTTCCGACAGTCCTTTTGATGATTCTGACCGGGATCATTGGGGCAGCAGCTGCCAAAAAACAAGGAACTGAAGTTTACTTCAAGTTTCAGCGTGACCTTCAATACGGCAAGATGCCTGGTGAAGCGATTGCTGACGGCCTGTGCATCTTTATTGGCGGCCTTTTGCTGATGCTTCCAGGCTTTTTATCAGACCTGGCCGGCGCATGCCTGCTTATCCCGTTCACCCGCAGCTGGTGTAAGCCGATCCTGTTCAAATGGCTGAGAGGCATGTCGAAGAATAAGCGGATCATTATAAAATGAAAAACGGCAGCCTGCATCATGGGCTGCTGTTTTATTTTTGCTGGATCGTGATGTAGGACCATATTTCTTTTAAGGCACCTGTTGTAATAAAGGCCTGTATGACAACGAGAACAGCAGGACCGGCAATCAGCCCTAAAAATCCGAACAATTTAAATCCGGCGAAGAGGGCAATGAGTGTTGCCAACGGGTCTATTCCGATTGATTTGCTTAATATTTTCGGCTCTGTCAGCTGACGCTGAACAAGTACAACAAGGTACAGAACACCAATTCCAATTGCTTGGGGAAGCTGGCCTGTAATTGATAAATACAAAATCCACGGCACGAAGACGGATCCTGCTCCTAAATACGGGAGAAGATCGACTAGTCCGATTAAAAAAGCAATCGTTGCTGCATGTTCAACCTTTAAGAGAGAAAGACCAAAGAATACAATAATCATTGTAAGGAGTACAAGAACAGCCTGCGCTTTAATAAAACCGGTCATTGCTTTTTTTAACTCGCTGCTGATCGCCTTTCCGTTTTCTGTTATTCGATCGGGCAGCACTGATACGAGCATCGCTTTCAGTTTGTGCCAATCCTTTGTCATGAAAAATGTAGCAAGAAGTGAAAATATCAAAACAGCCGCGGTATTCGGAAGCAGCGCGAAAAATTTCGGAATCATTTCCAGAATGTGAGACAGCAGCAGTCCAGCATTTTTGGCAGCGGAGTCTCCAAGTGCCTGAATGTGCGTGACGATGGAAGCCTGCTGGTTGGTCTCCAATTCATGAAATAAAACTGTCAGTTCGTGATAGAGCGGCTGGATATGAGTGGTAAACAGCTTTTCACAATAAGAGATAAAAGTGCTGATATGAGGCGGAAGGGTTTTTGCAAGATACGCGGTTCCTGTAACAATTTCTGCTACCACAATGGTCAGCACACCGAACGCTGCCAGCAGAAAAAAGGCAAGCACGCCGATGACATTTAAAGTTCGCGGGAATCCGGTCACCTTGTCCAAGTAGTCTACAACAGGGTGAATCGCTGTTGAAAGAATAAGGGCAATGAGGAACGGATATGTTAACGGAAATGAATAATAAACAGCAGCTGCCGATCCTGCGGTAAGCGACACGACAAAGAGGGTTCGGAAAAAAATAGTGATATAGGATTGATTCACAAAAACGATCCTCCTCTCGTCAGCATGTCCTATTGTTATGTTTATTCACGGTCCGGCTGAATATGAATACATTCATTTTAAAGGAGGGATGACGCATGTTTACACAAGCGAATTTATTTTTAATATTACTCTTGGCTATTGCACTTATCGCAAAAAATCAATCACTGCTTTTTGCTGTATCCGTCCTTTTGATCATCAAAATCGTGGGACTTGACCAAAAATTTTTTCCGACTATCCAGTCAAAAGGCATCAACTGGGGCGTGACCGTTATCACAATAGCTGTTCTTGTACCAATCGCCACAGGAGAGATTGGATTTAAACAGCTTGGTGAGGCAATGCGTTCTTCTTATGCATGGATTGCATTGGGGGCGGGAATTGCCGTTGCGCTGATTGCCAAAAATGGCTTGACCCTGCTGGAAAATGACCCTCACATCACCACTGCTCTTGTCATCGGAACCATACTTGCAGTCGCGCTTTTTGGCGGAGTCGCAGTGGGTCCGCTGATCGGAGCGGGGATTGCTTATATTGCGATGCAGCTCGTAAAACTGTTCACTTCATAAAAAAAAGCGGCTTGCTGCCGCTTTTTTTTTATGCCGAAAACCCGCAAATAAAGGCGTTTTTTCGGGAAAATCATAAAATGAAAAAAAAAATTATAGGTAAACATTTAACAAATGTCTGATTATTGTTTATAATAGGAATAGGCACAAACTTAAAAAAGCTTATAAGAATTTGTTATGTTCTTTCATAAGCAAAGGGTTTCAGCACCAGCAGGCTGTAAAATGTAAGCATTTTCTTTTGGGGGAAGAAATACTTACAACATGCTTTTTAAGTTAGCCTCATGTTTTTACAACACTCTTAAAGGGGAAATTTATTGAAAAGGAGATGTTATATATGACAGCGACACGCGGTCTTGAAGGGGTTGTAGCAACAACATCATCTGTTAGTTCGATTATTGATGATACCCTTACATATGTGGGGTATGATATCGATGATTTGACAGAGAATGCGAGTTTTGAAGAAATCATTTACTTACTTTGGCACTTAAGGCTGCCAAACAAAAAAGAGCTTGATGAGTTAAAACAGCAGTTAGCAAAAGAAGCTGCCGTTCCGCAAGAAATTATTGAGCACTTCAAATCTTATTCCCTCGAAAATGTTCATCCCATGGCTGCTCTTCGGACAGCGATTTCTTTACTAGGCCTGCTTGACAGCGAGGCTGATACCATGAACCCGGAAGCCAACTACAGAAAGGCGATCCGCCTTCAGGCAAAGGTGCCTGGTTTGGTTGCAGCGTTTTCCAGAATCCGCAAAGGTCTTGAGCCTGTTGAACCAAGAGAAGACTACGGCATTGCCGAGAATTTTCTCTACACATTAAACGGTGAAGAGCCTTCGCCAATTGAGGTTGAAGCTTTCAACAAAGCGCTGATTTTACATGCCGATCACGAGCTGAACGCGTCAACGTTCACAGCAAGGGTCTGCGTCGCAACACTTTCTGATATCTATTCAGGCATTACTGCCGCAATCGGCGCACTGAAGGGCCCGCTTCACGGCGGAGCAAACGAAGGCGTCATGAAAATGCTGACAGAGATTGGCGAAGTGGAGAATGTCGAGCCTTTCGTTCGCGCCAAGATGGAAAAGAAAGAAAAAATAATGGGCTTCGGACATCGCGTTTATAAGCATGGCGATCCACGCGCCAAACATTTAAAAGAAATGAGTAAACGCCTGACCAACCTGACTGGCGAAAGCAAATGGTATGACATGTCGATTCGCATCGAAGAAATCGTGACATCAGAAAAAAAGCTTCCGCCTAACGTTGATTTTTATTCCGCTTCTGTTTATCACAGCCTCGGAATTGACCATGACCTGTTTACACCGATTTTTGCTGTGAGCAGAATGTCCGGCTGGCTCGCTCATATCCTTGAGCAGTACGACAATAACCGCCTGATCCGCCCGCGTGCAGATTACACAGGCCCTGACAAACAAACTTTTGTTCCGATTGAAGAAAGAGCCTAAAGAACCATGGGAGGCTGGCTTATGGTAATGAAGTTAGCCTCTTGTTCAGAACATCAAAGGTAGTTTACACTTTAGAATGTTAAGAAAAATCATTTTGTTTTCTATATAAGAAAAATAAAATGTTTTCTAAATATGAATTACATACTGGGAGGTTTTTATTGTGGCACAAGGTGAAAAAATTACAGTCTCTAATGGAGTATTAAACGTACCAAACAACCCGATTATCCCGTTTATTGAAGGAGACGGAACCGGTCCTGATATTTGGAATGCGGCTTCAAAAGTTTTGGAAGCCGCAGTAGAAAAAGCATATAAAGGTGAAAAGAAAATTACGTGGAAAGAAGTTTATGCCGGAGAAAAGGCTTATAATAAAACAGGTGAGTGGCTTCCTGCTGAAACATTAGATGTCATCCGCGAATATTTCATCGCGATTAAAGGCCCGTTAACGACACCTGTCGGCGGCGGTATCCGTTCTTTGAACGTAGCGCTAAGACAAGAGCTTGACCTATTCGTTTGCCTGAGACCGGTAAGATATTTTACTGGAGTGCCGTCTCCGGTAAAACGCCCTGAAGATACTGACATGGTCATCTTCCGTGAAAATACAGAAGATATTTACGCAGGCATCGAGTACGCAAAAGGCTCTGAAGAAGTGCAAAAGCTCATCAGTTTCCTGCAAAATGAATTGAATGTCAACAAAATTCGTTTCCCTGAAACGTCAGGTATCGGTATTAAGCCTGTTTCTGAAGAAGGAACAAGCCGTCTGGTCAGAGCGGCAATTGATTATGCGATTGAGCACGGCCGCAAGTCTGTAACGCTTGTACACAAAGGAAACATCATGAAGTTCACGGAAGGCGCCTTCAAAAACTGGGGCTATGAGCTTGCAGAGAGAGAATACGGCGAAAAAGTCTTCACATGGGCTGAATATGACCGCATTGCTGAAAAAGACGGAAAAGACGCCGCTAATAAAGCGCAAAGCGAAGCAGAAGCAGCAGGCAAAATCATTATCAAAGACAGCATTGCTGATATTTTCCTTCAGCAGATCCTGACACGTCCAAGCGAATTTGATGTTGTTGCAACAATGAACCTTAACGGAGACTATATTTCTGACGCTCTTGCGGCGCAAGTAGGCGGAATCGGTATTGCTCCTGGTGCGAACATCAACTACGAAACAGGACATGCGATTTTCGAGGCGACACATGGAACGGCTCCTAAATACGCCGGACTTGATAAGGTAAACCCATCTTCAGTTATTCTTTCAGGTGTGCTGCTTCTTGAGCATTTAGGATGGAATGAAGCGGCTGATTTAATCATTACATCTATGGAAAAAACAATCGCTTCTAAAGTCGTAACTTACGATTTTGCCAGATTAATGGACGGCGCGACTGAAGTTAAATGTTCAGAGTTCGGAGAAGAATTAATTAAAAACATGGACTAAGCTAGGAAAAAGCCTAAAATTAGCCATAAAGGAGAAGAGAGACATGGGAAATACTCGTAAAAAAGTTTCTGTTATCGGAGCAGGTTTTACCGGAGCGACAACAGCTTTCTTAACCGCTCAAAAAGAGCTGGCGGACGTTGTTCTCGTTGATATCCCGCAATTAGAGAACCCGACGAAAGGAAAAGCCCTTGATATGCTGGAAGCCAGCCCGGTTCAAGGCTTTGACGCGAAAATTACGGGTACATCTAATTATGAGGATACCGCGGGTTCTGACATTGTTGTCATTACAGCCGGTATCGCAAGAAAACCTGGTATGAGCAGGGATGATCTAGTCTCTACAAACGAAAAAATTATGAGAAGCGTTACACGAGAAATCGTGAAATATTCTCCTGACTCTATCATTGTGGTTTTGACAAACCCTGTTGATGCAATGACATACGCAGTATATAAAGAGTCTGGCTTCCCGAAAGAGCGCGTAATCGGCCAATCAGGTGTGCTTGATACGGCAAGATTCAGAACGTTTGTGGCGGAGGAATTAAACTTGTCAGTGAAAGATGTGACTGGTTTTGTTCTCGGCGGACACGGTGACGATATGGTGCCGCTTGTACGTTATTCTTATGCTGGCGGTATCCCGCTTGAAACCCTCATTCCAAAAGACCGGATTGACGCCATTGTGGAGCGCACAAGAAAAGGCGGCGGCGAGATCGTGAATCTTTTAGGAAACGGAAGCGCGTATTATGCGCCTGCGGCTTCTCTGACAGAAATGATCGAAGCGATCTTAAAAGATCAGCGCCGCGTCCTTCCGACAATTGCTTATCTTGAAGGGGAATACGGCTATGAAGGCATTTACCTTGGTGTTCCGACAATTGTTGGCGGAAACGGACTTGAACAAATCATTGAGCTTGAATTGACAGAGTACGAAAAAGAACAGCTGAATAAATCAGTTGAATCTGTCAAAAATGTGATGAAAGTATTATCCTAAAATAAAAAGAGAAAGGCTGATTTAATCGAAGCCTTTCTCTTTTTATTACAAATGAAAGCGCTCCCCTTTATTCCTCAGCTGCCTCTTGTATTTTTCTTTTAAAATGATGTAAAAGGCGAATTGTCGGAATGTCCGGCTTTCGATAAAATAAAATCATGAAACATGGTAAGATGACATAAAATAGAGAAATAGGATGTCGGGGAATTAAGATACTGGAGGCACAGCATGAACAAGAAAATTTTAGTTGTGGATGATGAAGAATCTATCGTTACACTTTTGCAGTACAATTTGGAGCGATCAGGCTATGAGGTTATTACTGCTTCGGATGGAGAAGAAGCACTCAAAAGGGCGGAAACAGAAAATCCTGATTTGATTGTGCTTGATGTGATGCTTCCAAAGCTGGATGGAATTGAAGTATGCAAGCAGCTGAGACAGCAAAAACTCATGTTTCCTATTTTAATGCTGACTGCGAAGGATGAAGAATTTGACAAAGTACTAGGGCTTGAGCTTGGTGCTGATGATTATATGACCAAGCCTTTCAGTCCTCGAGAAGTCAATGCAAGAGTAAAAGCTATTTTAAGGCGTTCTGAAATGGCTGCACCCTCTAATGACATGAAAAACGAGGAAACCGAAGGGCAGATTGTTATCGGCGATTTGAAGATCCTGCCCGATCACTATGAAGCTTATTTTAAAGAAAATCAGCTTGAGCTGACACCGAAAGAATTTGAGCTGCTTTTGTATTTAGGCAGACATAAAGGCAGAGTGCTGACGAGAGATTTGCTTCTGAGCGCTGTCTGGAATTACGATTTTGCCGGAGATACGAGAATTGTTGATGTGCATATCAGCCATCTTCGAGACAAAATTGAAACGAATACAAAAAAACCGATCTATATTAAAACCATTAGGGGATTGGGGTATAAATTGGAGGAGCCAAAAATGAATGATTAAATATCGTGTGCGCCTTTTTTCTGTGCTTGTTGTCTGTATGATTGTGGTGTTTAGTGTACTCGGGCTGTTTTTACAGCAGCTCTTTGAATCTTCTGATCAAAAAAAATCGGAGGAACACATTGAAAAGGAAGCCAAATACATGGCTTCGCTGCTTGATGCCGGCAATCTGAATGACCAGGCAAATGAGAAAGTCATTAAAGATGCAGGCAGTGCGCTTGATGTAGAAGCCTCCGTTATCGATACAGAAGGAAAGGTGCTGTACGGGTCTGACGGCAGCGCGGCGGATTCTTCGCAGGTGCAGGCGCTTGTCTCCGGTCATGAGGGAGTTCTCGCGAAAGAGGAGAATATGCTTTATTATGGGCTTTCGCTTAGGAGCAAAGGCGAAAAAACGGGGTATGTGCTGCTTACTTCCCGTGAAGAAAGCTCAGGTCTGAATGGCGAGATGTGGGGCATGCTGACAGCCAGTCTTTGTACCGCTTTTATAATTATTGTTTTCTTTTATTCTAATATGACCTCTCGCTACAAAAGATCTATTGAAGCAGCCACAAACATGGCAACAGAGCTGTCCAAGGGGAATTACGATGCCCGTACATACGGCGGTTATATCAGGCGTTCTGACAAGCTTGGCCGGGCCATGAACAGCCTTGCCGTTGATCTGATGGAAATGACGAGGACGCAGGAAATGCAGCGCGACCGTCTGCTGACTGTGATTGAAAACATCGGCTCCGGGCTGATTATGATTGATGGAAGAGGTTTTATCAATCTCGTCAACAGGTCTTACGCGAAGCAGTTTCATGTCAATCCGAATCAGATGCTGCGCCGTCTTTATCATGATGCATTTGAACATGAAGAAGTGATCCAGCTTGTCGAAGACATTTTTATGACTGAGACGAAGAAATGCAAGCTATTAAGACTTCCGATCAAAATTGAAAGGCGTTATTTTGAAGTGGACGGCGTTCCTATTATGGGGCCGGATGATGAATGGAAAGGGATCGTGCTCGTTTTTCATGACATGACGGAAACGAAAAAATTAGAGCAGATGAGAAAAGATTTTGTGGCCAACGTTTCTCATGAGCTGAAAACACCGATTACATCGATCAAAGGGTTTACGGAAACGCTATTAGACGGGGCGATGGAGGATAAAGAGGCGCTTTCAGAATTTCTATCGATTATTTTAAAGGAAAGCAAAAGGCTTCAATCATTGGTGCAGGATTTGCTAGATCTTTCTAAGATTGAGCAGCAAAACTTTACGCTCAGCATCGAAACGTTCGATGCAGCGAAAATGCTGGCTGATATTGAGACGCTGCTTAAGCATAAAGCGACGGAGAAAGGTATCTCTTTACAGCTGAACGTTCCGAAAGACCCTCTCTATGTAGCGGGCGACCCGTACCGGCTAAAACAGGTGTTTTTGAATCTCGTAAACAATGCATTAACCTATACACCGGAGAAGGGATCGGTAGCTATCAATGTCAAGCCGGGTGAAACAGAGATTCAGATTGAAGTTTCCGATACCGGGATCGGCATCCAGAAAGAAGAAATTCCCCGCATCTTTGAACGGTTTTACCGCGTTGATAAAGATAGAAGCAGAAACTCGGGAGGGACCGGTCTCGGTCTTGCAATTGTAAAGCATTTAATAGAGGCTCATGAAGGAAAAATCGATGTGACTAGCGAGCCGGGCCGCGGTACTGTGTTTACTGTGACGCTGAAGTGGGCTGCTGAAAAGCCTGTCTAATGTTTACAAAGCTTTAACAATATCTTCATGCACTGTTAAACCTATGCTGGTAGGATGTAGTAGAACCCCTTCATCCAAGGAGCCAATTTTGACGGCGGGAACCTTTTTGTGTTCCCGTCCTTTTTTGTGTGTTCTCATCGGTTCGCGTATTTTCCTTTCAAATTGAACTTTGTTAAAATAAGAGAAGCTATAGACTATTATTATGAGATGAATGGAAGCAGGAGCTGTTGCTTCTTAGGAGGATATTGAATGACGGAACGAAAAAAATTAGTGCTTGTAGACGGAAACAGTCTGGCTTACCGGGCGTTTTTTGCATTGCCGCTGTTAAGCAATGATAAAGGAATTCATACAAATGCAGTTTACGGTTTTGCGATGATTTTGATGAAAATGCTTGAGGATGAAAAGCCGACGCATATGCTGGTTGCGTTTGATGCCGGGAAAACGACGTTTCGTCACGGCACATTTAAAGAGTATAAAGGCGGAAGACAGAAAACCCCGCCTGAGCTTTCAGAACAAATGCCGTTTATCCGCGAGCTGCTTGATGCCTATCAAATCAGCCGCTACGAACTGGAACAATACGAAGCTGACGACATTATCGGCACACTCGCGAAATCGGCTGAAAAGGAAGGCTTTGAGGTAAAGGTTTTCTCGGGAGATAAGGATTTAACACAGCTGGCAACAGATCAGACGACGGTTGCTATTACGAGAAAAGGAATTACCGATGTTGAGTTTTACACACCAGAGCACGTCCAGGAGAAATACGGACTCACGCCTGACCAAATTATTGATATGAAGGGTTTAATGGGGGATTCCTCTGACAACATCCCGGGTGTGCCGGGTGTCGGGGAGAAAACCGCGATTAAGCTTTTAAAGCAATTCCATTCTGTTGAAAAGCTGCTCGAATCAATTGATGAGGTAAGCGGAAAAAAACTCAAGGAAAAGCTTGAAGAATTTAAGGATCAGGCCTTGATGAGCAAGGAATTGGCAACGATTATGACCGATGCGCCGATTGAGGTATCCGTTTCGGGCCTGGAATATCAAGGCTTTAATCGTGAACAGGTCATTGCCATCTTTAAGGACCTTGGGTTCAATACGCTTCTTGAACGGCTCGGGGAAGACGGTGTAGAGGCGGAGCAAGATCAGTCCTTAGAAGAAATTGATGTTAAAACAGTCACCGACGTGACTAGCGATATATTGGTTTCTCCATCTTCATTTGTCGTTGAACAGATTGGCGATAATTATCATGAAGTGCCGATTCTCGGATTTTCGATAGTGAACGAAACGGGAGCCTACTTTATTCCAAAAGACGTTGCTGTCGAGTCTGATGTGTTTAAAGAATGGGTGGAAAATGACGATCAGAAAAAATGGGTCTTTGACAGCAAGCGGGCTGTCGTGGCTTTGCGCTGGCAGGGCATTGAGCTGAAAGGTGCAGAGTTTGATACGGTTCTTGCCGCTTATATCATTAATCCGGGCAATTCGTATGACGACGTTGCCAGTGTGGCTAAGGATTACGGCTTGCATATCGTTTCAAGTGATGAATCAGTTTACGGCAAGGGAGCAAAACGCGCTGTGCCGGCAGAAGGCGAACTGTCTGAGCATCTCGTCAGAAAGGCTTTAGCCATTCAAAGCCTCCGGGAAAAGCTCGTTCAGGAGCTGGAGAACAACGATCAGCTTGAGCTGTTTGAGGAGCTGGAAATGCCGCTGGCGCTTATTCTCGGAGAAATGGAATCAACAGGCGTTAAGGTTGATGTTGACCGCTTAAAACGAATGGGAGAAGAACTGAGCGCCAAGCTGAAGGAATATGAAGAAAAAATTCATGACATTGCGGGCGAACCGTTTAATATCAATTCTCCTAAACAGCTCGGCGTCATCCTGTTTGAAAAGATCGGCCTGCCAGTTGTGAAGAAAACGAAAACAGGCTATTCAACATCTGCTGATGTGCTTGAAAAGCTGGCTGACAAACATGATATTGTCGACTATATTTTGCAGTACAGACAAATAGGCAAGCTGCAATCGACATACATCGAAGGGCTTTTAAAGGTGACAAAAAAAGATACACACAAGGTGCATACACGCTTTAACCAAGCCTTAACGCAAACAGGGCGCCTCAGCTCGACTGATCCAAACCTGCAAAACATACCGATCAGGCTTGAGGAAGGGCGCAAGATCCGCCAGGCCTTTGTTCCGTCTGAAAAAGACTGGCTCATTTTTGCGGCTGATTACTCGCAAATCGAGCTGCGGGTGCTTGCCCACATTTCAAAGGATGAAAATTTGATCGAAGCCTTTACAAACGATATGGATATTCACACAAAAACAGCAATGGATGTGTTCCATGTCGCTGAGGATGAAGTGACATCGGCGATGAGACGCCAGGCGAAAGCGGTCAACTTCGGGATCGTATACGGCATCAGTGATTACGGGCTTTCACAGAATCTCGGCATTACGAGGAAAGAAGCCGGGGCATTCATCGACCGATATTTGGAAAGCTTCAAGGGTGTCAAAGCGTATATGGAGGACTCGGTGCAGGACGCGAAGCAAAAAGGCTACGTAACCACGCTGCTGCATCGCCGCCGTTATATCCCTGAACTGACGAGCCGAAACTTTAATATCCGCAGCTTTGCGGAGCGGACGGCAATGAATACACCAATTCAAGGAAGTGCCGCGGATATTATTAAAAAAGCCATGATTGATATGGCAGCCAAGCTGAAAGAAAAGCAGCTGAAGGCAAGGTTGCTGCTTCAAGTGCACGATGAACTGATTTTTGAAGCGCCGAAGGAAGAAATTGAAATACTTGAAAAGCTTGTTCCAGAAGTGATGGAGCATGCGCTTGCATTAGATGTGCCGTTAAAGGTGGACTTTGCTTCAGGCCCATCCTGGTACGATGCGAAATAAACAGAGATAAAGGAAGTGATGGATGTGCCGGAATTACCAGAGGTTGAAACCGTCCGGCGCACTCTGACCGGGCTTGTAAGAGGAAAAACAATCAAATCGGTAGAGATCAGATGGCCGAATATCATCAAACGGCCTGCCGAACCGGAGGAATTTGCGCGAAACTTAGCAGGAGAAACCATCCAGTCCATCGGAAGACGGGGAAAGTTTTTACTGTTTAACTTGGATCATTATGTCATGGTCTCCCACCTTCGTATGGAAGGAAAGTACGGCCTTCACCAAGAGGAGGAGCCGGACGATAAACACGTGCATGTCATTTTTACGATGACGGACGGAACCCAGCTGCGTTACAGGGATGTTCGGAAATTCGGAACCATGCATTTATTTAAACCGGGAGAGGAAGCAGGGGAGCTGCCGCTTTCTCAGCTCGGACCCGAACCGGATGCAGAAGAATTTACGAGTGCGTATTTGAAAGCGCGGCTGGAGAAAACAAACCGAGCTGTCAAAACTGCTCTTCTGGATCAGAAAACGGTCGTCGGACTCGGAAACATTTATGTGGACGAGGCTCTGTTCAGAGCGGGCGTTCATCCCGAGACAAAAGCAAATCAGCTGTCAGATCAAAAAATCAAAAAACTTCATGCTGAAATTAAAAATACCCTTCAGGAAGCGATTGATGCCGGCGGAAGCACTGTCCGGTCGTATATCAATTCCCAAGGAGAAATCGGAATGTTTCAGCTGCAGCATTTTGTGTACGGAAAAAAAGATGAGCCCTGCAAAAATTGCGGAACAATGATTACAAAAATTGTCGTCGGAGGCAGAGGCACGCATTTTTGCGCCAAGTGCCAGAAAAAATAGAATAATGCTTCATCGTCCAAGCTGTCGGTGCATATATCAGTAGCTCTGTTATAGAGGAAGTGCCGTTTTTCGGAAACACGGATTTATCACTTTTCCATATACATGATTGTGATGAATCTCTGGGCATTTAACATCTGATACAAGAGCACCAACAGAAAGGAAGAAACGAATATGCAAATGGTTTCTATACTGCTGCTGGCGTTAGCTGTCAGCTTGGACAGTTTTTCAGTCGGATTTACGTATGGATTGCGAAAAATGAAGATACCGCTAAAGGCCATTATCGTCATTGCCTTCTGTTCCGGCACTGTTATGTTTATTTCCATGCTGATCGGAAGCTTTCTCACCAAGTTTTTTCCCGTATATGTGACTGAGAAGCTTGGCGGGTTAATATTGGTTGGAATTGGCGTATGGGTTTTATACCAATTTTTCAGGCCGGCAAAAGACAAAGACTACCTATTGCATGAAAAAACACTGCTTAATTTAGAGGTTCGGTCATTGGGCATTGTGATCCATATTTTGAGAAAACCGATGAGTGCGGATATCGACAAATCCGGTGTGATTACTGGAATTGAAGCGGTGTTATTGGGATTCGCCCTGTCGATTGATGCCTTCGGAGCAGGAATGGGAGCGGCCATTCTCGGTTTTTCTCCCATTGCGATGAGCATAACCGTCGCGATTATGAGTTCGCTGTTTGTGTCAGTCGGCATCAATGCCGGACATATTCTGTCTAAATGGAGATGGATCGATAAAATGGCATTTTTGCCGGGCCTTCTGCTGATCACGATCGGGCTCTGGAAATTGTAAAAAGGAGTGGATCTCTTGACCTTAGTCATTGGTTTAACGGGAGGAATAGCAAGCGGCAAAAGTACGGTTGCCAATATGCTGATAGATAAAGGAATCACTGTCATAGATGCGGATATTATTGCAAAACAAGCGGTAGAAATAGGGATGCCGGCCTACCGGCAGATCATTGACGAATTTGGTGAAGACATTCTGCTCGAAAATGGTGATATAGACAGAAGAAAGCTTGGAGCGCTGGTCTTTACAAATGAACAGAAGCGTCTTGCTTTGAATTCAATTGTTCATCCTGCGGTCAGAGAGGAAATGCTCAAGCGGCGTGATGAGTCCATTGCAAATCAGGAGACATTTGTGGTATTAGATATCCCGCTACTGTTCGAAAGCAAATTGGAGTCTTTAGTTGATAAAATTATTGTGGTCAGTGTGACAAAAGAGCTTCAGCTTGAGCGTCTGATCAAGCGCAACCAATTAACGGAAGAAGAAGCGCTTAGCCGGATCCGCTCCCAAATGCCATTAGAGGAAAAAGTGTCAAGAGCGGATAACGTAATAGACAACAGCGGCACACTCGAAGAGACAAAACAGCAGCTTGAGGAAATTCTCAGCTGCTGGGCATAACAAAACACCGTTCATTGATGAACGGTGTTTTTGTGATTAAAAATCGAAATTGTCCGGATCAGGACCGACGCGCAGATTTTCATTCAACGCATCAATACGGTTCATGTCTTCCTGTGATAATTCAAAATCAAATATGTTCGCGTTCGCTTTAATTCGATGTTCCTTTGTTGATTTAGGAATGGTGATGACGCCGTGCTGTAAATCCCAGCGTAAAATGATTTGCGCGACGGATTTGTTATAAGCTTGCGCGATGTCTGTCAGTTCGGGATGATCAAGCAATTGCCCCTGCATTAAAGGTGACCATGCTTCCATTTGTATGCCTTGCTTCTTGCAATAAGCCATCAGCTCTTTTTGCGTGAGACGCGGGTGGAATTCCACTTGGTTGATCATAGGCTTCATTTCAGCATCCTTCAGCAGATCCTCCAGATGATGGATTTGGAAATTGCTCACACCGATCGCTTTGACACGGCCTTCTTTATACAATGTTTCAAGCGCTCTCCAAGCTTCTTTGTATTTGCCTTCCACAGGCCAGTGAATGAGGTATAGATCTAAATAGTCCAGACCGAGTTTTGACAGGCTTGTTTCAAATGCAGCCAATGTTTCCTCATACCCTAAATCTGCATTCCACACTTTTGATGTGACAAATAAATCCTCTCTGGTGATGCCGGCTGCTTCAATTCCTTGACGGAGACCTTCCCCGACTCCCGCTTCATTTCCATAGATAGCGGCAGTATCAATACTGCGGTAACCGTGAACAATGGCGGTTTTCACGGCATTGACGAGTTCTGACCCTTCTTCCACTTGGAATACACCGAGGCCGAAACACGGCATTTTCACCCCGTTATGAAGTGTTGCTGTTGCTTGTAAATGTGTTGTCATGTTTGTTTCCTCCTTATTGAAATGTTAGGCTGCCTGCCGATCCTGTTTTTCCAGAAGGCGGCTCCAGCCTGTTAAGATAACGGCTCCTGCTACCATTAAAGCTCCAATCCATGCGGTATGAATCAGTCCGATGGAATCGGTAATCACGCCTCCCAAAAATGATCCTAGGGCAATTCCTGCGTTAAATGCTGCAATATTAATCGCGGATGCTACGTCTACTGCGCTCGGTACAAAACGTTCAGCCAGCATGACGACATATACTTGAAGGCCGGGCACATTCATAAAGGCCAATAAGCCCATAAAGAGAATCGTAATAAGGCCAGCAATTTTATAAGGAGCCGTAAATGTTAACGTAAACAGGACGAGCGCCTGAATGATAAACATATAAAACAGCGCGCCGATCGGATTTCGATTGGACAGCTTTCCGCCGATCATATTGCCGATGGCAATGGCAATTCCGTATACGAGCAGGATAATGGCTACCGTGCCGGCCTTAAAGCCTGTCACTTCCTGAAGCAGGGGAGACAGATAAGTGAACACAACAAATGTCCCTCCGTATCCTAATGCTGTTATGACAAATAAAAGCAGTAAACGGCCATTTGTCACAAGCTTGAATTGATCCCGCATCGTTGTTTTCGTCCCTTTTCGTAAATTGGAAGGGACAAGAATGCCATTTGCAATGACAGCGATAATGCCGACGGCAATAATAACCATAAAGGCAAACCGCCAGCCGAGCTGCTGGCCGATAAACGTGCCGAAAGGAACGCCGGTTACGGTTGCGACGGTAAGTCCTGTAAACATAATGGAAATCGCACTCGCCCTTTTATTTTCAGGGACAAGATCGGCTGCGATTGTCGAGCCGATCGACATAAACACACCGTGTGAAAAAGCGGATATCACACGTGCTGCTAATAGAACTCCGATGCTGGAGGCTGACGCGGCCATCGTATTTCCGGCGATAAATATGATCATGATCCAAAGCAATAGCGTCTTTCGTGACATGCTTGAGGTCAATGAAGTTAAAATAGGCGCGCCGAACGTAACGCCAAGTGCGTATAGGGAGACGGTCAATCCTGCTGTTGTTACAGGAATGTGTAAATCATCAGAAATTAACGGCAAAAGGCCGACGCTGATAAATTCGGTTGTCCCTATCGCGAATGCACTAATGGCGAGAGCCAGAAGTGCAGGAATGCTGCTTTTATTGGCTGAAGTCATTCATGTTCCTCCTTGCTGTTATGTGTTGTATGATTGAAATTCTGCCGAGCAAGCTATATAAATATAAAGAGCAGATTCAAATCAGCCGGCAAATGTGATTATGAAAGATATCATCAAAAAAGAAAAGTACGTACTTTTAAGTGCTATAGTCACTTTTTGGTGCCTGTAAGGAGAGTGAACCGCATGGAGAGGAAAAAATATAACATTTCAGTTGAAGCGACTCTTGAAGTAATCGGCGGGAAATGGAAATGCGTAATTTTATGCCACCTGACGCACGGAAAAAAACGAACAAGTGAGTTAAAACGGTTAATGCCGAATATTACGCAAAAAATAGCTGACCCAGCAGCTGCGTGAGCTGGAAGCAGACGGTGTCATTAACAGGATCGTGTACAATCAGGTTCCTCCTAAAGTGGAATACGAACTGAGCGAATACGGCCGCAGCTTAGAAGGCATATTAGATATGCTCTGTGCTTGGGGAGCGAATCATATAAACAAGGTATACGGCGATACTTTCTCTGTATTAGAAGAAAGTGTGCTCAATGATAAATTGAAACAGGAATCATAAGAAAATAAAGCAGGCAGTGCGCAGCGCTGGCTGCTTTTTTCATTCTTCATCCTCATATTTTGTGCAAGAAAACGTACGATACATCATAAATTAGCGTTATAATCGTTGATTTTTATCAATATGTACTGGCGAATTCTTTTTAATGTGTTATACTAATTTTAGATGACAACAAATTAGAGTGACATAATTGATGAGGGGTGACCAACATGAAGGTAAAAGTAGCGATAAACGGGTTTGGAAGAATCGGAAGAATGGTCTTTAGAAAAGCAATGTTAGACGATCAAATTCAAGTAGTGGCTATTAACGCCAGCTATTCGGCTGAAACGCTGGCTCATTTAATAAAGTATGACACAAATCACGGACGGTACGAAAAAGAAGTTGAGGCTGGAGAAGACAGTCTGATTGTGAATGGAAAAAAAGTACTCTTGTTAAACAGCCGTGATCCGAAACAGCTGCCTTGGCGGGAATATGATATTGACATTGTCGTTGAAGCAACAGGGAAGTTTAATTCAAAAGAAAAAGCGATGGGACATATTGACGCGGGCGCGAAAAAAGTCATTCTGACCGCTCCGGGGAAAAATGAAGACGTTACCATTGTGATGGGTGTTAATGAAGATCAATTTGATGCTGAACGCCACGTGATTATTTCAAACGCGTCATGCACGACAAATTGCCTTGCACCGGTTGTGAAAGTGCTTGATGATGAATTTGGCATTGAGAGCGGTCTAATGACGACAGTACACGCTTATACGAACGATCAAAAAAATATTGATAATCCGCACAAAGATTTGCGCCGCGCCCGGGCATGCGGTGAATCCATCATACCGACGACAACAGGCGCGGCAAAGGCACTTTCGCTTGTGCTGCCTCACCTGAAAGGAAAGCTTCACGGTCTCGCTTTGCGTGTGCCTGTTCCGAACGTCTCATTAGTTGATCTTGTTGTCGACTTGAAAACGGATGTAACGGCAGAAAAGGTAAACGAAGCATTCAGGCAGGCTGCCAAAACGTCAATGTACGGAGTGCTTGATTATTCGGATGAACCGCTCGTGTCGACAGATTATAATACGAATCCGCATTCAGCGGTTATTGACGGGCTTACGACAATGGTGATGGAAGACAGGAAAGTAAAGGTTCTCGCATGGTATGACAATGAATGGGGCTACTCATGCAGAGTAGTTGATCTCATCCGCCATGTGGCGGCACGAATGAAACATCCATCTGTTGTATAGAATAAGGTCATGGACTCAATTTAAGAAAAAACCCTTAACAGCAAATTTCTGAAAAAACGCTTCTTGCAAATTAGACTTAAACACAGTATACTATTTTTCGTGAACTTCTTGCTTGAGACTGTTTCGGGATTACTTAAAGGGTTAGGACCTCTCCGGACTAACTTTCCCCCGTGGTAAATAGCCGACCCAGTTGTTGGAACTTCACTTTTTAATTCTTGTTAAGGGGGGTCCATGACTATGGAAACAATGGGGCGTCACGTTATCTCCGAGCTATGGGGATGCGATTTTGATAAGCTGAATGACATGGATTTTATTGAAAAAACGTTTGTAAATGCTGCTTTAAAATCAGGAGCTGAGGTGCGCGAGGTTGCATTTCACAAATTTGCACCGCAAGGCGTAAGCGGAGTCGTTATCATTTCTGAATCACATTTAACGATTCACAGTTTTCCTGAGCACGGATATGCAAGCATTGATGTTTATACTTGTGGAGACTTAGATCCTAATGTCGCTGCTGACTACATTGCAGAGGCATTACATGCTGATACAAGAGAAAACATTGAAATACCAAGAGGAATGGGGCCTGTGCAGATTAAACAGGCGCAAGCGAAAGTACTATAAAGTAAACACGAACACAAAGGGAGCTGGAGCTAGAAAGCCGTTACGCGCTTTTTAGCTTATGCTCCTTTTATTTTTATGAACAAACAGGGGCGGCCAGCTTTTTCTTTTTCCGTTTTTTTTGTAAAATAAGAAAGAGATATGTCATAAACCGCCTGATGCTGTTAGATACAGCCTAAACAACGGCTCTCCCGACAGATGCCTGTCACATCACTTTTATAGCCGGAGGCTGCCGAATATACATTGCAGGGAACGAAATAGTTGGGAGCTGATTTTATTGAAATGTCCTTCATGCCAGCATAACGGAACACGAGTCCTCGATTCACGGCCTGTGGATGACGGAAAATCCATTCGCAGAAGACGTGAATGCGAAGCCTGCCATTACCGCTTTACTACCTTTGAGAAAGTGGAGGAAACCCCGCTCATCGTTGTAAAAAAAGAAGGCGTGCGAGAGGAATTCAGCAGGGAAAAAATGCTGCGCGGCCTTATTAAAGCATGTGAAAAAAGGCCTGTTTCACTCAAGACGCTGGAAGATATGTGTTTTGACATTGAAAAAGAACTGCGCAACCAAGGCTGTTCCGAAGTGAAAAGCGAGTTCGTCGGAGAGATGGTCATGGACCGCCTGGCTAAGGTTGATGAAGTCGCATACGTGCGGTTCGCGTCCGTCTATCGGCAGTTTAAAGATATTAATGTCTTTATCGATGAATTAAAAGATTTAATAAAGAAAGAGCGTTAAAGAGCTAAAAGGATTCTTCTAGCTCTTTTCTCATGTGCAAAATTGGCATTTGATAGATATTCGAAACGGTGTAAAATGAGGGTAGAAACATAATCGGAAGGTTTGAGAATGTATGGCTGACTATTGGAAAGATGTACTGCCTGTAGACCCTTATGTGGTGAAAAGCAAATCAATGCTGCAGGATATTGACAGACAAATTATTACACAACTGTACCAGCCCTTAATCGGCCCTGTTGCATTCTCTCTTTATATGACATTGTGGGGAGAACTTGAACAAAACCGACTGTGGGGCGGAGAATCCACACATAGACAGCTGATGGGAATGACTCAGTCCAATTTGAAAACGATCCATCAGGAACAGGGAAAGCTCGAGGGCATCGGATTGCTGAAAGTATATATGAAAGAATCCGAGCGGCAGGAGCGCCTCTTTATATATGAACTGCTGCCGCCGCTGCGGCCGAATGAATTTTTCGAAGACGGCATGCTGAACGTTTTTTTATATAACAGAGTCGGAAAAACAAAATATCAGCAGTTAAAACAATTTTTTACGCATCCGGCGATTTCAGAAGACGCCAAAGAAATTACAAGGCCGTTTAACCATGCGTTTGAATCGCTGCAGCCGAGTGAATGGAAGCTTACATCCGATATGGAGGAAACGGTGAGACTGGCGACGGGAAGAGAGTATACAACTGTCGGACAGGCTCCGTCCTACACCGTTACAGAGGATGTGTTCGATTTTGATTTGTTTTTAGCGGGGCTTTCGGAGACGATGATTCCGAGAAAAGCAATGACACAGCAGGTGCGGGAAACGATTAAAAAAGCTTTCTTATTTGTACGGCATTGATCCTTTGCAGATGCAAAACGTCGTCATGAGCGCGATCGATGAGCATGAAGTGATTACCACCGAAGCTTTAAGAAAAGCGGCAAGCGACTGGTACCAAATCGAGAGGAACGGACAGCTGCCGGATTTAGTGGAGAAAACACAGCCGGTACATCTGCGTGAAGGCGCAAAACCGGCAGAAGAGGATTCGCTGGATAGTGAGTTGATCGCATTGCTCGAGGTCATCTCACCGAAAAAGCTTCTTCAGGATATCGCGGACGGAACCGAACCGTCAAAAGCAGATTTGAAAATTATAGAAGAGATTATGTTTGAACAGAAGCTGGAACCAGGCGTCACAAATGTGTTAATTTATTATGTCATGCTGAAAACCGACATGAAGCTGTCGAAAAACTATATACAAAAAATTGCCTCCCATTGGGCGCGCAAAAAAGTCAAAACGGTCAGAGAAGCGATGAAGCTTGCCATAGAAGAAAACCGCCAGTATCTTGAATGGGCTGAAGGTAAAACGAGCCAAGCTTCTAAACGAAATCAAAAAGTGATTCGCGAAGAAAAACTTCCTGACTGGATGAAAGAAAAGAAATCGGCGTCCGATTCTGAAACCGGACAGCAGATGCTACATGAACAGGACTTGGAAGAACAGAAGAAAAAGATGATGGAAGAAATGAAAAAACTGAAAAAATACTCTGCCTATTAAGAGCAGAGATGCGGGGTGAAGTAATACATGGAACCAATCAGCCGTTCCCTGCAGGGCGTAACCGGCAGACCGGATTTCCAAAAGCGTCTTGAACAAATGAAGGAAAAAGTGATGAAGGATCAAGACGTTCAGGCATTTTTGAAGGAAAATGAAGACGTCATCGATCAAAAAATGATTGAAAGAAGCTTAAATAAGCTTTATGAATATATTGGACAGAGCAAGCACTGCTCTTATTGTTCAGAAGACGAAAACAGCAATAATCTGTTGGAGGGCTATCATCCGAAGCTTGTGATGACCGGCCGCTCTATTGATATCGAGTATTACGAATGTCCGGTCAAACGAAAGCTCGATCAGCAGAAAAAACAGAAGTCTCTCATGAAAAGCATGTATATTCAGCAGGATCTTCTCGGAGCGACGTTCCAGCAGGTCGATATTAATGACCCGAGCAGACTTGCAATGTTCCAGCATGTCACGGATTTTCTGAAAAGCTATAATGAGACGGGGAAAGGGAAAGGATTGTATTTGTACGGCAAGTTCGGCGTAGGGAAACCTTTATGCTCGCCGCTATTGCCAATGAGCTGGCGGAAAAAGAGTATTCCTCCATGATCGTCTATGTGCCCGAATTTGTCAGAGAGCTGAAAAACTCGCTTCAAGATCATTCATTGGAAGAAAAGCTGAACATGGTAAAAACAACGCGTGTACTGATGCTCGATGACATCGGAGCGGAATCGATGACGAGCTGGGTCAGGGATGAAGTCATCGGGACAGTGCTTCAGCACAGAATGTCTCAGCAGCTGCCGACTTTCTTCTCTTCTAATTTCTCGCCTGATGAGCTGAAACATCATTTTACGTATTCGCAAAGGGGAGAAAAGGAAGAAGTAAAAGCGGCTAGATTAATGGAGCGGATTTTATATCTGGCTGCTCCGATCCGTCTTGACGGAGAAAACCGCCGCCATTAATAACCGCTGCGGTTCAAAGGGGAAGGAACTGAGAGGGTATGAAACTTAAAACGGCTGTTAAATGGCTGGCAGTGCTTGCGGGAGCAGGCTTGATTTTTTGGGCCAATAAAAGGTATTTAAATCTATCTCCGAAGGAAATCCGAATATGGGTTTTATCGTTTGGCATCTTTGCGCCGCTTATCTTTATCGGGATATCGATCGTCAGGCCGCTTGTATTATTTCCGGTATCAGTTATTTCTATTGCGGGCGGTCTCGCCTTTGGCCCGATTCTCGGCACGCTTTACACACTATTCGGGTCGATGTGCGCTTCGGCTGTCTCATTTTTTGCAGCTGGCCTGTTTGCGGCAAAAACTAACAGCCATCACGAAAGGCTGGAAAACATTCAGAAACAGATGGAGGAAAACGGTTTTTTCTATATCTTTCTTCTGCGGATCCTTCCGATTAATTTTGACTTTGTCAGCTATGCGGCAGGGCTTTCTAATGTCAAGGCGCTGCCCTATTTTGCGGCGACGGCTGCGGGAATCATCCCTGGGACCGTTGCGCTGAACGTGCTGGGAGCAAGCTTTTTCACGGGCAATTTGCCCGCCTTCTTTCTCGTCCTCGGATTTTATATCATTTTTATGGCGCTGCCACTTATCTTCAGAAAGAAAATGCAAAACTTGTTTCAAGAATCAAATTAAGATTTGCCTGTGACCTTTACGTCTATTTTAAAAACATCCCCCATATACTTGTAACAGATGCCGTAAGGGGGGACAAACATGCTTGAAATAATCTTTGAAGATGACCATGATACAGCCGCTTTTTTACATCTCATTCAGCATTCGGACGATCGGGAAAACATCATTGTCCGTGAAAGTATACGAAAAATCGAGATTGAAAAAGCTGAGCCGGCTTTCTCTATTCAGCGTTTTATGGAGCCGATTCTGGTCAAGTTTTTTTTAGAATGCAAAGAAGACGAGCATATGCTGTCGTTGATTGAAGAGACGTATTGTTTCACGGACCAGGATGAGCAGCAGCAAATCCTTCAGCTCGCACACAGTATTATAGAGGGGGAAGCTGATGTTCTTCCGTTTGAACCGATGAAGCCGCCGCGCAAGCAGTATATTTTAGATGAGCTCCGAACGATTTGTTTAGAGGACGAAGTATTTTCAATTCGTTCTTTTCAAATCTTTCGCCTCGGAAAGTACTACGAACAGCTTAGAGAAACTGTGGAAGCGGCAATAGACGAATATAAGATGGAGCAGGAGTACCAAAACTTTATTCAGACACTCAGAGACTACGTAATGGCTAAGCCTCCGCGAATCAAAAAGGTGCACATTGTCCATGACGGTTCGTTTACACTGTGGGAGATGCGCTATGTGCCGGAACGGGAAAAAATGAAATACATAGACAGGCGATTTGTCCGGGATCACCCCATGTACATTGACTCCCATTTGCTTGCGCCGCTGATCTCCATCGCGCCTGATGAGGTGGTTCTCTATACAGACCAGCCCGAGCATATGATGGTAAGGACGATTCAAAACGTATTTCAAGAGCGTGTGCAAATGCTTCCGCTTCAGGCGTTTTCAAACGCTGAAACACCGGTCAAGCACTCGGAGGGATAAGTGCCGGCAGCCTGTAAACATAAGGCTGCCGCTTAAAAAAGGAAATACAATCGTGTTGATTTTTTAGAACGAACAATTTATAATACATAGGAGATTAAGATTGACACACGTACTGATAAGGACATGAAGGAATGATACCGGCTTGAAGAGAGGGAAGTCACGGCTGCAAGCTTCCCAGCTAAGGACCATTCACTTTACCGCCTTTGAACTTCAGCTGTGAACACCTTTAGCAGGAACAGTAATGGCTGACGGGAACTCCCGTTACAGAGTTTAGAGCCGCAGGTGCCGGTGTATGGGCTTGCGGAAAAAAGGGTGGAACCACGATTCCGTTTATTCAACCTCGTCCCTTTCATAGGGGGCGGGGTTTTTATATGCAAAAAAAGGAGTGACAAAGATGTCAGATATGGTAAAAATCACATTTCCTGATGGAGCAGTCAAGGAGTTTGCGAAAGGAACAACAACAGAAGATATCGCGGCATCCATCAGTCCGGGATTAAAAAAGAAATCATTAGCCGGAAAACTGAACGGAAAAGAAATCGATTTGAAAACGCCGATCAACGAAGACGGCACTGTGGAAATCATTACTGAAGGATCAGAAGAGGGTCTTGAGATTATGCGCCACAGTACGGCTCACTTACTGGCGCAAGCGATTAAACGCATTTACAAAGATGTGAAATTCGGTGTGGGTCCTGTTATCGAAAACGGTTTTTACTATGATGTAGAAATGGAAGAAGCGATTACACCGGAGGATCTGCCGAAAATCGAGAAAGAAATGAAAAAAATCGTCAATGCGAACCTTCCGATCGTTCGAAAAGAAGTCAGCCGTGAAGAAGCGAAAGCCCGCTTTGCGGAAATCGGCGATGATCTGAAGCTTGAACTGCTGGATGCGATTCCTGAGGGAGAAACCGTATCGATTTATGAGCAGGGCGAATTCTTTGACCTGTGCCGCGGCGTACACGTTCCGTCAACAGGAAAAATCAAAGAATTTAAGCTGTTAAGCCTTGCAGGTGCATATTGGCGCGGTGACAGCAATAATCAAATGCTTCAGCGTGTATACGGAACAGCTTTCTTCAAAAAAGCTGATCTTGACGAGCATCTTCGCATGCTTGAAGAAGCAAAAGAGCGAGACCACAGAAAGCTCGGCAAAGAATTAAAGCTGTTTGCGAATTCTCAAAAAGTCGGACAAGGTCTGCCGCTTTGGCTGCCAAAAGGCGCGACAATCCGCCGCACGATCGAGCGCTATATTGTCGATAAAGAAATCAGCCTCGGCTATGAACACGTTTATACCCCAGTGCTTGGAAGCAAAGAGCTGTATGAAACATCAGGACACTGGGATCATTATCAAGAAGGCATGTTCCCTCCGATGGAAATGGACAATGAAACACTTGTGCTCCGTCCGATGAACTGCCCGCACCATATGATGATTTATAAAAATGATATTCACAGCTACCGTGAGCTTCCGATTCGTATCGCTGAACTTGGCACAATGCACCGCTACGAAATGTCAGGTGCGCTGTCAGGTCTTCAGCGGGTGCGCGGCATGACACTGAATGATGCTCACATCTTTGTCCGTCCGGATCAGATTAAGGATGAGTTTATCCGAACTGTTCGTTTGATTCAGGACGTATATGAAGATTTCGGCTTGCACGATTACACTTTCCGTCTGTCTTATCGTGATCCGGAAGACACAGAAAAATATTTTGATGACGATGAAATGTGGAACAAAGCGCAATCTATGCTGAAAGCGGCAATGGACGAAATTGGCCATGATTATTACGAAGCAGAAGGCGAAGCTGCATTCTACGGCCCTAAACTTGATGTTCAGGTGAAAACAGCGATCGGCAAGGAAGAAACATTGTCTACTGTTCAGTTGGACTTCTTGCTGCCTGAACGCTTCGATCTGACATATATCGGAGAAGACGGCAAGCAGCATCGACCGGTTGTTATTCACAGAGGTGTAGTATCAACAATGGAACGCTTTGTTGCATTCCTTATCGAAGAGCATAAAGGCGCACTTCCAACATGGCTTGCACCGGTTCAGTTCCAGGTCATCCCGGTTTCTCCGGCTGTGCATTTGGATTATGCGAAGCAAGTACAAGAGCGCCTGCAGCGTGAAGGCTTGCGTGTAGAAGTCGACAGCCGTGATGAAAAAATCGGCTACAAAATCCGCGAAGCGCAAATGCAAAAAATACCGTATATGCTTGTGGTCGGTGACCAAGAAGCAGAAAACGGAGCGGTAAACGTCCGTAAATACGGAGAGCAGAAGTCTGAAACCATTTCACTTGATGATTTTGTGAAAAAGGCTGTAGCTGAAGCGAAGAAATAATAAAAAAAGCATGATCTCATGAAAGAGATCATGCTTTTTTATTTATGTTCTAAAATAGGAAACAAATCATGAAGGCTGCTGATGATGTAATCAGGCGTCACTTCTGTTTCATTTTTCTTATCCGTCCGATTGATCCATACGGTTTTGATACCGGCTCTGGAAGCGCCTAAAATGTCTGTATTCAGGTTATCGCCGACCATGACGGCATCCTCCTTTTGGATATTCATCAGCTGAAGGCAATGCTCGAAAATAGAAGCGTCGGGTTTCCCTTTGCCAAAGGCGCCTGAGATGACAATTTCATTGAAATAAGGGGCGAGCTCAGGCACGCCGGCGAGCTTCTCCTTTTGCAGACTCGGATCGCCGTTCGTCAAAAGCAGCAACTCATATTTTCCTTTTAATTGATCAAGTACATCGAAAGTTTCATCGTATACAAACGGGCGTTTTCGGCGCTCCGCTGCAAAAAACTCTCCCAAATATTCACCATATGCCGGATCGTCGACACCCAGCGCTTTCAGGCCGTTTGTCCATGCGTTTCGTCTGTACTCCGGCACAATCTTATTCAGCTTCTGAAACCCTTCACTGATCGGCTCAGAGAAATTCGACCAGAGCCCTTCAAATGGGTTAATGCCGATCATCACCGTATAAGGATATGTCTCGTAAGACATGTACAATTCTCTCGCCGCTTCCCGAACAGCTTCTTCAAATTCCTGCGGGTCAAGACCATATTTTTTCTCGGCCTGTAAACATGTTTCTGCAAATGTTGTTCTGACGCTTTTCTCATCCCAAAGTAGTGTATCATCTAAATCAAAAAATACGGCTTTCATGATCTTCTCCTCTGCTTCAGATTCAATTCTTTCTGCCAAAATGCTCATGTTTATTCTACAATAGATAAAAGCCTTGTGAAATATGTTTTCAGACGATTTTAAAAAAACAGTCAGCCATGAAACGATTTGCCGAAAAATGATAAAATGAAATGGGAAAGAACAGGTGACATAAATGATTCAATTAATGATTATGATGCTGGAAAGGGTAGGAATTATTGTTATATTGGGATTTATTCTGGCTCACACTAAACTTTTCAGACAGGCTCTTCAAAATCCGGAGGGCTACAAAGGAAAGGCTGCACTGATTTCTATTTTTTCTCTTTTCAGCATCATCAGCAATTACACCGGCATCGAAATTCAAAAGCATATGATTGTGAACAATGATTGGGTGTTTACAATAGATCCGTCTGGCTCTATTGCGAATACCCGTATTTTAGGCGTTGAAATAGGAGGGCTTTTGGGAGGGCCGTTTGTTGGAGCGGGAATCGGGTTATTAGCAGGCCTTCATCGGTTTTCGCTCGGCGGCAGCACGGCTTTAAGCTGTGCGGTCTCGTCTGTTTTAGCCGGAATTCTAGCGGGATGGATCGGCCGGTATTTTACGAAGCGCTACCGAATGCCGACACCGCGTATCGCAGCTCTCGTCGGAATCGGTATGGAGTCCTTGCAAATGGTCATTATTTTGCTGATGGCAAAGCCGTTCAATGATGCTTGGGAGCTTGTCAGCATGATCGGGATCCCGATGATCCTCATTAACGGAACAGGCAGCTTTATTTTCCTGTCGATTATTCAAGCCATTATTCGCAAGGAAGAACAGGCGAGAGCGCTTGAAACGCACAGGGTGCTGACCATTGCCGACCAGACGCTTCCTTTTTTCCGTCAAGGGTTAAATGAAAGCTCTTGTAAAAGTGTAGCGTCCATCATTCATAAGATGACCGGAACCGATGCGGTATCTCTGACGGATAATGAGAAAATACTTGCGCATGTCGGAGCGGGAATGGACCATCATATCCCATCTAAAAGCTTGATCACAGGTCTGTCTAAAAAGGTAATTAAAACAGGGCGCATCATGAAGGCTACTTCACAGGAAGAGATTGAATGCACCCATCCGGAGTGCCCTTTGCACGCGGCGATTGTACTGCCTTTGACATCAAACGGGAACACAATCGGAACGTTAAAAATGTATTTTAAAAGCCCGGCCGGTCTCAGTCAGGTAGAGGAGGAGCTTGCCGAGGGGCTTGCCATGCTGTTTTCGACACAGCTTGAGCTCGGTGAGGCTGAGCTGCAAAGCAAGCTTCTGAAGGATGCGGAAATCAAAGCGCTTCAAGCACAGGTTAATCCGCATTTTTTATTTAATGCCATCAATACGATTTCTGCTTTATGCCGGACAGATGTTGAAAAAACCCGTAAGCTTTTGCTGCAGCTTAGTGTGTACTTTCGTTCTAATCTCCAAGGAGCTAGACAGCTGCTGATCCCGCTTTCAAAGGAGCTGAATCATCTTCAAGCCTATCTGTCATTAGAACAGGCGCGTTTTCCCGGGAAATATGAGATTGAGCTTGATATTGACAGCAGGCTGGAGCCAATTGAGATTCCTCCGTTTGTCTTACAGGTGCTTGTTGAAAACGCATTGCGGCATGCATTTCCCAAAAAACAAGACATGTGCAAGGTAACGGTTTGTGTCTTATCTGATGAGTCATCCGTCTATATGAAGGTCACGGACAATGGTCGTGGAATTCCGCCGGACGTCTTGCCGGAACTGGGGAATAAACCGCTGCCTTCTAAGGAAGGAACAGGGACTGCGCTTTATAATCTGAATCAGCGGCTGATTGGTTTATTCGGCCAGCAGGCTGCATTACATATCAAGAGTGAGGTACATAAAGGGACAGAGGTTTCCTTTCAAGTGCCTATGCAACAAATGAAAGAGGGAGAAGAACATGCTCAGGGTGTTAATAGTTGATGATGAGATTCTGGCAAGAGATGAACTGGCCTATTTACTCAAAAGGACAAATGAGGAATTAGAAATCAATGAAGCAGAAAATATTGAATCAGCGTTTGACCAAATGATGGATCAAAAGCCTGATTTGCTGTTTTTAGACGTTGATTTATCCGGTGAGAATGGCTTTGATATCGCAAAACGATTGAAGAATATGAAGCATCCTCCGGCGGTTGTGTTCGCGACGGCCTATGACCAGTATGCACTTAAAGCTTTTGAAGTGGACGCTCTCGATTACTTAACCAAACCTTTCGATGAAGAAAGGGTTCGGCAAACAATGAAAAAGTATAAAAAGGTAAAGCGGGAGATTGCTGAACCAGAACAGATCAGCCATGCCAGCCAGCATAAATTAGCCTTATCTGTCGGTGAATCGATTGTGATTGTGGATACGAAAGATATAATCTTTGCGGGAACCGAAGATGGCCATGTCAATGTAAAAACCTTTGATGCTTCTTATTCAGTCAATGATACGCTCGTTGTCATTGAAAAAAAGCTTCCGGAACCTGATTTTCTCCGCGTCCATCGAAGCTTTGTCGTTAATACTGAGTACATCAAAGAGATACAGCCTTGGTTTAATTCCACCTATAACCTGATCATGAAAGACGGATCGAAAATACCGGTCAGCCGGACATATGCCAAGGAATTAAAAAAGCTGCTCCATATTTGACGGGGCGGCTTTTTGTATTTCATCCTTTTTATGCTGCAACTCACCTTAAATATTCGGCAAGTTATCATGTAAGCGCTTAATAGAGAGAAATTCTTATTTATAATGAGGGTACAAAAGAGAAAGAGGTGAAGAAAATGAGTGCTAAAAAAGTGTACGGATTTTTAACACAAGCATTTATTTTTGCCGTCATTATGATGGTTTCCAATATGATTGCCGCTTTTGTCCCAATTCCTATACCGGCATCAGTTGTAGGATTGGTCTTATTATTTCTCCTATTATGCTTGAAAGTAATTAAACTGGAACAAGTAGAAACGCTCGGAACGTCTTTAACCTCATTGATCGGATTTTTATTTGTTCCATCAGGTATATCTGTTATGAATTCTCTTGGTGTGATGCAGCAATACGGCCTGCAAATCGTCCTTGTCATTCTTCTCGCAACGATTATTTTATTGGGGGCAACAGGATTGTTTTCTCAGCTTATTCTTACATTGAGCGGAAAACGCAAGACTGCCGATGACATAAAAGCAAAAACAGTGCAGCCGCCGCAGAAGAAAAACGAACTTGTTCATCATTAAAAGAAACAGGAGGTTCATGAAATGGAAAGCACAATGAGTCCTTATTTCGGAATTGTCGTATCACTGGCCGCTTTCGGCATCGGCACCTTTTTATTTAAAAAAACAAAAGGGTTCTTCCTTTTCACTCCATTGTTTGTTGCGATGGTGCTTGGAATTGCATTCTTGAAAATCGGCGGTTTCTCTTACGCTGACTATAATAACGGGGGAGAAATCATTAAGTTTTTCCTGGAACCTGCGACGATTGCCTTTGCCATTCCATTGTACAAACAAAGAGATAAACTGAAAAAATACTGGTGGCAAATTATGTCCTCCATTATCGCAGGCTCTATCTGCTCTGTCACGATTGTCTATTTGCTTGCAAAAGGGATTCACCTTGATGAGGCTGTTATGAAAAGTATGCTTCCGCAGGCGGCAACAACGGCGATTGCGCTTCCTTTATCAAAAGATATTGGCGGCATCAGCGATATCACAGCTTTTGCGGTCATCTTTAACGCCGTCATTGTGTATGCGCTCGGCGCTTTGTTTTTAAAGGTATTTAAAGTGAAGAATCCCATTTCAAAAGGGTTGGCTCTCGGAACGTCCGGACACGCACTCGGTGTAGCCGTTGGGATCGAGATGGGTGAAGTCGAAGCCGCGATGGCAAGTATTGCTGTTGTCGTTGTCGGGGTCGTAACGGTTCTGGTCATTCCTGTGTTTATACAGCTGATCGGAGGTTAAGCCAAGGCTGACAGCCTTGGCTTTTTCTATTTTATGGTGCATCTTCCGGATCGATATATCCTTGTTTAATGCCCCATTCCACTTGATCGTCATGCCATTTTTTTCGTTCTTCATAACCATAGCCGTTGTCATCAGGGAGCTCAGAAGCCGGCTGTTGAATGGCATCATCTGTCTGGCTCGGGGAAGATGGCGCATTTTGGCTGTTAGATGAGGATGCCTCATTCTGCTGACGCTGTTCCTGCGCTTGCCGTTCTTTTTCGGCATTTGCTTCCTGCTGTTTTTGGATTGCTGCCTGACGCTGCCTTTCAAGCTCAGCTTGTCTTTCTGCTGCTGCCTGTGCCAATCGTTGCCTTTCCGCTTCTTCCTCCTGTTGTTTCCTTCGTTTCGCTCGCTGCTCATTTTCGCGTTTTTTCGCTGCAGTGATTTGTCTTTGTTTCTCGGCTTCTTGCTTCGCCTTCAGCTTTCCTAATTCAGTTGCGAGCGGATTCACCATTTTCAATGAAACGGGTTTTAGGTTTTTCAGCTCTTTCTCCAGCTTGTTTTCATGAAACGCTGCGGCTGTGATAACAGTCTCTTCTTTTGGCTCTGAAGATATGCTGTTGCTATTGGAGCAGCCGGTTATTATCAATGTCAAAAATAGAGTAAGCTGTATCGGTTTGTTCATGTGTCGGACTCCTTCTGGTTCTTATATCGGCTTTTTTAGTATGAGGTTCACTTTGTTTAGTATTTTTTCCTATATATGGTTTTTGATAAACTGCGCAATAAGGAGAAGGATGGGGGGAGTATATTGGATCTTCGTATGGCTCAGCCAATGCTGTTTAACCAAATCCTTCATGATTGTCTGGAGGGTTCAGAACACATGTATGCTGTTAAGAATAAAAGATTTTCGTTTTCTCTCTTGCACTCATAAATAACCCGTGTTACAATGAGAAAGTTGTTTCGGGTAAGTCATCCTTGACTAAACATCCGGCATTGTGTAGAATAGTTATTGAATTGAATATAAATCACAAGCAGAAGCACCCGCTTCTCACCTGATTGACACATTCATGTAGTTGGCAGGTTGACCGTACATTTTTATTGATACAGATGTTCGTAGTGTGGGTGTTTTATAATGCCCGCACTTTTTGTTTGCCTGCAGAATGCAGTCAAAAGAGTGTGAATCAATTCGAAGAAACTATGGAGGTGGCTCATTATTAGCAAAGATCAATTGGTTAATGAGGGTATCCGTGCACGTGAGGTCCGCTTAATCGGACAAAATGGCGACCAGCTTGGAATCAAGTCCCGTCAGGAAGCACTTGAAATAGCCGGCCGCGCAAATCTTGACCTTGTGTTAGTTGCAGCAAATGCAAAACCGCCTGTCTGCCGCATCATGGACTACGGAAAGTTCAGATTCGAGCAGCAGAAAAAGGACAAAGAAGCACGCAAAAATCAAAAAATCATTAACTTAAAAGAAGTTAGATTAAGTCCGACAATCGATGAGCATGACTTTAACACGAAGTTGCGCAATGCGATTAAATTCCTTGAAAAAGGCGATAAAGTGAAAGCTTCTATCCGCTTTAAAGGACGCGCAATTACTCATAAAGAAATCGGCCAGCGTGTACTAGACCGTTTTTCTGAAGCATGTGCTGAGGTTGCGACAGTCGAAACAAAACCAAAAATGGACGGCCGCAGCATGTTCCTCATGCTCGCGCCGAAAAACGAAAAGCAATAAGGAGGAAATCCCATGCCAAAAATGAAAACTCACCGCGGATCTGCTAAACGTTTTAAAAAGACAGGTTCTGGGAAGTTAAAACGTTCTCATGCATACACAAGTCACTTATTCGCCAACAAATCTCAAAAGCAAAAGCGTAAGCTTCGCAAGAGTGCTGTTGTAAGCGCAGGAGACTTCAAACGTATCAAACAAATGCTTGCTAACATCAAGTAATCGGACAAGGAACAATTAGGAGGGAAATTTAATGCCAAGAGTAAAAGGCGGAACTGTTACACGTAAGCGTCGTAAAAAGGTTCTTAAATTAGCAAAAGGTTATTTCGGTTCAAAACATACATTATACAAAGTAGCTAACCAGCAGGTCATGAAATCTGGAAACTATGCTTTCCGTGACCGTCGTCAGAAAAAACGTGATTTCCGTAAGCTTTGGATCACTCGTATCAACGCAGCTGCTCGCATGAACGGTCTTTCTTACAGCCGTTTAATGCACGGTCTTAAGCTTTCTGGTATCGAAGTAAACCGTAAAATGCTTGCTGATCTTGCTGTAAACGATCTTACTGCATTCAATCAGCTTGCTGATGCTGCTAAAGCTCAATTAAACAAATAATGATATAGAGCCGCTCTTAGAGAGCGGCTTTTTTATATAAAGGATGAGGCAACATGATAATTGCTGTATATCTAGTTCTGATCAATCTGTGCGGTTTTTGGGTGATGGGCGCAGATAAACGAAGAGCGCAGCACCACAAATGGAGAATTTCTGAAGATCGACTGTGGCTGATTGCCATTGTGTTTGGAGCACTTGGTGTCTGGCTCGGCATGCAGACCTTCAGACATAAAACGAAGCACACATCATTTCAATACGGTGTGCCGTTTCTTTTGGTAATTGAAGCGGTGTTGATCGGTATCTATTACAGTCCGTTTGATTTATAAAAAAAGCAGAAAAGCGTTTAGCGCTCTTCTGCTTTTTTTGCAAGTTTTATGGGCTGATCCCAGTCAATTTTGCAATCCGGATATCGTTCCAGTACTTTTTCTTCAATGTTCTCAAAATCTTTTGCAGAAAAGTTTTTCAGCTTTTCAGGAGACTCTGTCCATACGAAGATGGTGTGGATGAACAGCGGATGATCCTTGGAAGGAATATGCTTTTCTCCTTCAAAAAGCACGCCTTTATACGTCAATTGAAAGTTCTTTCGGGTATTGTTCTGTTCATCGATAATATAAAAAAGTTCTTTTGATTGGGCCAGCTTCAGTCTTCTCTTTGGATTGGCGACATATTTGACCAAGGCATAAATACAGTAAGCAAATAAAGCAAGCAATAGTATCCGGAGAACCATGATAAACATTGTGTGAAGGCACCTCCCTCATTGTGATGATCTGATGTAATACGAAGTGCATAGAAAAAGGTTTCACTTTTTCTAAAAGAAGTTTGTTAAAAAGATATACCCGCTTTTTAAGTGAAATAGTCGTATGGTTACCGTCAGGTTTTGTATAATAATAATGCAGGACATATGAGGGAGGTTTTTGGAATCATGGCTAAATTGGATGAAACATTAACCATGCTGAAGGAATTAACTGATGCAAAAGGTATTCCGGGAAATGAAAGAGAAGTAAGGCAAGTGATGAAATCATACATAGAACCATTTGCTGATGAAGTGACAACTGACCGGCTTGGCAGTTTAATTGCGAAAAAAACAGGCGCGGAAAACGGTCCGAAAATTATGATTGCCGGGCATTTGGATGAAGTCGGTTTTATGGTGACACAAATCACAGATAAAGGCTTTATCCGTTTTCAAACTGTCGGCGGCTGGTGGTCTCAAGTCATGCTGGCTCAGCGTGTCACCATCGTGACGAAAAAGGGAGAGGTCACAGGTGTTATCGGATCTAAGCCCCCGCACATTTTATCTGCTGAGGCGAGAAAAAAACCGGTAGACATCAAAGAGATGTTCGTTGATATCGGGGCTTCAAGCCGTGAGGAAGCATTGGAATGGGGCGTACTCCCAGGCGATATGATCGTTCCGCATTTTGAATTTACGGTTATGAACAATGAAAAATTTCTTTTAGCAAAGGCGTGGGACAACCGTATCGGCTGTGCGATCGCCATTGATGTTTTGAGAAATTTAAAAAACACAGATCATCCAAATGTTGTGTATGGCGTTGGAACTGTACAGGAAGAAGTTGGCCTAAGAGGAGCGAAGACCTCTGCGCACACGATACAGCCTGATATTGCTTTCGGTGTTGATGTAGGGATAGCCGGAGATACGCCAGGGATTTCTGAGAAGGAAGCGACAAAGACAAAATGGGAGAAGGACCACAGATTATTCTGTACGATGCATCTATGGTCTCCCACAAAGGACTTCGTGACTTAGTAGTCAATACAGCAGAAGAAGCAGGCATTCCATATCAATTTGACGCGATCGCCGGTGGAGGAACAGATTCCGGGTCCATTCATTTGACGGCAAACGGTGTTCCTGCGCTGTCCATTACCATTGCTACACGATACATTCATACGCACGCTGCCATGCTGCATCGTGACGATTATGAAAACGCGGTAAAATTAATCACCGAAGTCATTAAGAAGTTAGATCGCCAAACGGTTGACGATATTACGTACCAATAAAGATACGGAAGAATCCGCCTTGTGAGGCGGATTCTATTTTTTTGTCTGTACAAATTATGACGGAGTGACTAAAATGAAAGAAGATACCGAAAATTTCCTGAATCTGATCACGTACGATATGCCGCCCATTTGTAAGGAAAGGAGGATTCAATTTCAGGTTTTGTAAGCGTTTTCTAAAATAAAGGAGGTTTGACAAAATTGAAAAAGAAAAAAGCATGGAAACGGTTCTTTCACTTTTCGAGTGCTGCTCTGACAGCGGGTTTGTTATTGACTTCCGCTTCTCCGGCATCCGCTGCATTCTGGGGAGCGTCTAATGAACTGCTTCATGATCCAACGATGATCAAAGAGGGAAGCTCGTGGTACGCGTTTGGAACAGGTCTTACGGAAGAAAGAGGGCTGCGGGTTCTCAAATCTTCTGATGCTAAAAACTGGACCGTGCAAAAATCGATTTTCAGCACACCTTTATCATGGTGGTCCGCTTATGTGCCGAATTACGGCCAAAACCAGTGGGCGCCGGACATTCAATATTATAACGGAAAGTACTGGCTGTATTATTCAGTTTCTTCTTTCGGAAAAAATATCTCTGCCATAGGCCTTGCTTCTTCAACAAGCATCAGCTCGGGAAGCTGGAAAGACGAAGGCTTGGTGATCCGGTCAACGAGCTCCAATAATTATAACGCCATAGATCCGGAACTCACCTTTGACAAGGATGGCAACCCATGGCTTGCGTTCGGCTCGTTTTGGAGCGGAATCAAGCTGACCAAGCTGGATAAGAACACGATGAAGCCTACCGGGTCGCTTTATTCCATTGCGTCGAGGCCGAGTAATGGCGGAGCGCTGGAAGCTCCTACCCTCACATATCAAAATGGTTATTATTATTTAATGGTTTCATTTGATAAATGCTGTGATGGAGTAAATAGTACGTACAAAATTGCTTATGGAAGATCTAAAAGCATAACAGGGCCTTATCTTGATAAAAGCGGAAAAAGTATGCTGGAAGGAGGGGGCACCATCTTAGATTCCGGTAATGAACAATGGAAAGGGCCTGGAGGTCAGGATATTGTAAATGGAAACATACTCGTGCGCCATGCCTATGACGCGAAAGATAACGGCATTCCAAAGCTATTAATCAATGATTTGAATTGGAGTTCAGGCTGGCCGTCCTATTAAACTGAAAAGCCAGGTGAACACCTGGCTTTTTTTAAAAGAAAAGATTGACAGTATCCTACTGAATTACTATAATGAAGTTGTTCGTACAAATTAATAATAATTCACTAGTTTTTGTTTATTAGTACGTATCTATCAGTCTAGAATTGGAAGCGTTTTATTTTATAAGAAAGGGGCAGTTAACATGCTTCAGACAAGAGATTATGAATTCTGGTTTGTAACAGGAAGCCAGCATCTATACGGAGAAGAAACGCTGCAGCTGGTCGACCAGCATGCAAAAAGCATTTGTGAGGGGCTTAGCGGCATTTCTTCCAGATATAAAATTAAGCATAAACCTGTTGTCACTTCCTCGGAAACCATCAGACAGCTGTTAAGAGAAGCGGAGTACAGTGAAACATGCGCCGGAATCATTACATGGATGCACACATTTTCTCCCGCAAAAATGTGGATAGAAGGCCTTTCCTCTTACCAAAAACCGCTTATGCATCTGCACACTCAATACAATCGGGATATTCCATGGAATACGATTGACATGGATTTTATGAACAGCAACCAATCCGCACATGGCGATCGCGAGTACGGGTACATCAATTCTCGTATGGGACTGAGCCGTAAAGTTGTCGCAGGCTATTGGGATGATGAAGAGGTGAAGAAAGAAATTTCTCAGTGGATGAATACGGCGGCTGCGCTAAATGAAAGCAGACATATCAAGGTTGCCAGATTCGGAGATAACATGCGTCACGTTGCAGTAACGGACGGCGACAAGGTGGGAGCGCATATTCAATTCGGCTGGCAGGTTGACGGCTATGGCATCGGGGATCTCGTCGAAGTGATGAATGGAATTACGGACGATGAGGTCGAAACACTCTATGCAGAGTATGACAAGCTTTATGTCATCAGCGAGGAAACGAAACGAGACGAAGCAAAGGTAGCGTCCATTAAAGAACAGGCGAAAATTGAACTTGGCCTAACCGCTTTTCTTGAACAAGGCGGATACACGGCTTTTACGACTTCATTTGAAGTGCTGCACGGAATGAAACAGCTGCCTGGGCTGGCCGTTCAGAGGCTTATGGAAAAAGGCTACGGGTTCGCCGGAGAAGGTGATTGGAAGACGGCTGCTCTCGTCCGGATGATGAAAATCATGGCTGAAGGTAAAAGAACGTCCTTCATGGAGGACTATACGTACCATTTTGAACCTGGAAATGAAATGATTCTTGGCTCACACATGCTTGAGGTATGCCCGACAGTTGCTTTGGATCAGCCGAAAATTGAAGTTCATCCGCTGTCTATCGGAGGCAAGGATGACCCGGCGCGGTTTGTATTCAATGGCATCAGCGGATCAGCCATTCAAGCGAGTCTGGTTGATATCGGAGGGCGTTTCCGTCTCGTGCTCAATGAGGTAAACGGACAGGAAATTGAGAAAGATATGCCGAATCTGCCTGTCGCCCGTGTTCTCTGGAAGCCTGAGCCTTCATTAAAAACAGCGGCGGAGGCATGGATTTTAGCCGGCGGCGCACACCACACCTGCTTGTCTTACGAATTGACAGCGGAGCAATTGATGGATTGGGCGGAAATGGCGGGGGTCGAAAGTATCTTAATTTCTCGTGATACATCGATTCACAAGCTGAAACATGAATTGAAATGGAACGAGGCGCTTTACAGGCTTCAAAAGTAGAGAGGGGGATGTCACTTGGCTTACACAATAGGTGTTGATTTCGGAACATTATCAGGAAGAGCGGTTCTCGTTCACGTCAAAACTGGAGAAGAGCTGGCCGCTGCTGTCAAAGAATATCCACACGCTGTCATTGATACCGTACTTCCCAAAACGGGTCAAAAGCTGCCGCGGGACTGGGCGCTTCAGCATCCGGCAGATTACCTGGAAGTCTTGGAAACAACAATTCCGTCATTACTTGAACAGACTGGTGTTGATCCACAAGAGATCATCGGGGTCGGAATTGATTTTACGGCATGTACGATCTTGCCTGTCGACAGTGAAGGGCAGCCATTATGTATGCTGCCGGAATTTGAAGAGGAGCCGCACAGCTATGTGAAGCTTTGGAAGCATCATGCCGCCCAAAAGCATGCTGATCGGCTCAATCAAATCGCCGAAGAAGAAGGAGAAGCTTTTTTACAGCGCTACGGAGGGAAGATTTCATCAGAATGGATGATTCCGAAGGTGATGCAGATTGCCGAAGAAGCGCCGCACATTTATGAAGCAGCTGATCGGATGATCGAAGCAGCTGACTGGATCGTGTATCAGCTGTGCGGCTCGCTGAAGCGAAGCAACTGCACAGCCGGTTATAAAGCGATTTGGAGTGAGGAAGCGGGATATCCTTCAGAGGATTTCTTTGAAAAACTTCACCCTGCAATGAAAACGATTACAAAAGACAAGTTAGCGGGATCGATTCACTCAGTAGGGGAAAAAGCAGGCGGGCTGACGGAAAAAATGGCACAGCTGACTGGCCTTCTTCCGGGAACAGCGGTTGCTGTTGCGAATGTTGACGCTCATGTGTCTGTTCCTGCTGTCGGTATCACAGAACCAGGAAAAATGCTGATGATTATGGGAACCTCAACATGCCACGTCCTCTTAGGAGACGAGGTAAACATTGTGCCCGGCATGTGCGGGGTCGTGGACAACGGCATTCTGCCGGGATTTGCGGGGTATGAAGCCGGACAGTCCTGTGTGGGCGATCATTTTGACTGGTTTGTAAAAACGTGTGTTCCGCAAGCATATAAAGACGAAGCTGAGAAAAAAAACATCAGTATTCACGAGCTGCTGAGCGAGAAAGCAAATCTGCAAGCGCCGGGTGAAAGCGGCCTGCTTGCCCTGGATTGGTGGAATGGAAACCGTTCAACTCTAGTTGATGCTGATCTAACAGGGATGCTGCTTGGCATGACGCTGCTGACGAAACCTGAAGAGCTTTACCGAGCGTTAGTTGAAGGAACAGCATACGGCACAAGGATGATTATTGAAACATTTAGAGAAAGCGGTGTGCCAATTGAAGAGCTGTACGCAGCTGGCGGTATTGCTGAGAAAAACCCGTTTGTCATGCAGATTTATGCGGATGTCACAAACATGGATATTAAAATCTCAGGTTCACCGCAAGCCCCAGCCTTAGGCTCTGCCATTTTCGGCGCGCTTGCGGCCGGTAAAGAAAACGGCGGCTATGATGATGTCACAGAGGCAGCGGCGCACATGGGGAAACTGAAAGATATATCCTATACGCCAAACGCTGAACATGCCGCCGTATATGAAAAGCTATATGCTGAATATAAAGAGCTGGTTCAATATTTCGGAAAAGAGAATCATGTCATGAAGCGTCTGAAAACGATAAAAAATCTTCAATTTTCATCTGCCGCACAAAAGAATTCATAAAGGGTGATGAGCATGCTTGAAACGTTAAAAAAAGAGGTGCTGGCTGCCAACCTGAAGCTTCAAGAGCATCAGCTGGTGACCTTTACGTGGGGAAATGTGAGCGGTATTGACCGTGAAAAAGAGTTAATCGTCATTAAACCGAGCGGAGTCGAATACAGCGAGCTGACAGCTGATGACTTGGTTGTTTTGAATTTGGAAGGTGAGGTCGTAGAAGGCTCGCTCAAACCTTCTTCTGATACACCCACTCATGTTTATTTGTATCACGCGTTTCCGAATATCGGCGGGATTGTTCATACCCATTCTCAATGGGCGACAAGCTGGGCGCAAGCCGGAAGGGACATACCCCCTTTAGGCACGACACATGCCGATTATTTCGACAGTGCGATTCCGTGTACAAGAGAAATGTACGATGAAGAAATTATCCATGACTATGAACTGAATACAGGCAAAGTGATTGCGGAGACCTTTCAGCATCATAAATACGAGCAGGTGCCGGGTGTGCTCGTTAATAACCACGGCCCGTTCTGCTGGGGCACAGACGCCTTAAACGCCATTCATAATGCGGTGGTGTTAGAAACGGTTGCGGAAATGGCGTATCACTCTATGATGCTGAACAAGAATCTCAGCCCGATCAATACTGTTCTCCACGAAAAGCACTTCTATCGAAAACACGGAGCAAATGCGTATTATGGCCAGTCATAATCCCGCAGTGTCACCGGCCGGTTTTCTGATTGACTTGGACGGTACCGTATTCAGAGGAAACGAACTGATCGATGGAGCAAGAGAAGCCATCAGTACACTTCGAAATATGGGAAGGAAAATCGTCTTTTTGAGCAACCGGGGAAATATCTCCCGTGCCATGTGCAGAAAAAAACTGCTTGGTGCCGGTATAGATGCAGATATAAGCGAAATTGTCTTGTCATCAAGTGTGACAGCAGCCTTTTTAAAAAGAAACTATCGTTTTTCAAAGGTATGGGTGCTTGGAGAACAGGGCTTGATAGACGAACTGAGGCTGGCGGGTGTCCAGACAGCGGATGAACCGAAGGAAGCGGATTGGCTTGTCATCTCGCTTCATGAAACACTCACCTACGAAGACTTGAATCAAGCCTTTAAAGCGGCCGCCGCAGGCGCTCGTATAATTGCCACGAACAAAGATCGCTATTTTCCAAATGAGGACGGAAATGCCATCGACGTTGCGGGAATGATTGGGGCGATAGAAGCTTCTGCTCAGGCGAAGACGGAGCTTGTCGTCGGAAAGCCATCATGGCTGATGGCGGAGGCTGCCTGTACTGCGCTGGGGCTTTCCGCGCATGAATGTATGATTATAGGAGACAGCATTGAATCTGATATCGCAATGGGAAAGCTGTATGGCATGAAGAGCGCTTTAGTGCTGACTGGTTCTGTGAAACCGGGAGAACAGCGTTTATATACGCCGGATTATGTACTGGAGTCCATTAAGGATGTAACCAAACTGGCTGAGGAGGGGATTCTGCTATGAATCATATCGCAGCTGACGTTCAGCGTGCTTTTGAACACGCGGGGGAGATGACATGTCCTCTAGGAGTAGACGAAATTGTTCTTGAAAAACAAGCAGCCGATCGGTTGTTGGATTATGTAAAAAGAAGGAATGATCAGCGTATCGTCCTTGTCTGTGATCGGAATACGCACCGCATAGCGGGGATCGAGTTAGAAGACCGCTTGATAAAGGAAGGGCTTCAGGCGGAGTGCCAGATTATTCCGGAAAATGAAGCAGGAGATGTGACGGCAGATGAACGATCACTCATTCATGTGCTGGTCCACACGAAAAAATCAACAGATATCATGATTGCAGTCGGTTCGGGGACTATCCATGATATCGTGCGTTTTGCCGCCTTCCAGAGGGGGCTGCCGTTTATTTCTTATCCAACCGCCCCATCCGTTGACGGATTTACATCAGCTGGTGCGCCCATTATTTTATACGGTACGAAAACAACCATCCAAACGAAGGCCCCGTCCGCGCTGTTCGCTGATCTTGATATCTTAAAAGCGGCGCCGCAGCCTATGGTGGCGGCCGGATTTGGGGATATGCTAGGCAAAATGACGTCTTTGGCTGATTGGAACATTTCTCATCAGCTCGCTGGTGAGCCTTATTCACCAATAGGCGCAAAGCTCGTACAAGAAGCACTTGATGCCTGTATCGAACACGCTGAAGATATTGCAATGAAAACGGAAACTGGCATCCGGGTTCTGATGGAGTCCTTAATTGTATCGGGACTTGTCATGCTGGCTTTGGACCATTCCCGTCCTGCATCAGGAGGGGAGCATCATATTTCCCATTGGATTGAGATGGAATTAATGGAGAAAAAACGGCCTCAGATTCTCCATGGGGCAAAAGTGGGCTGTGCGGCCGTTTTATTGACTGACACGTACAGAAAGCTGATCCAGGCTGAAGGGCTGAATGAATTTTCTCCGCGTCAAAGGGAAGTCATTCAATCGGCTTATGAAACGCTGCCGGAAGGAAAAAAGCTGGCCGGCTGGCTGAAATCTGCCGGAGGTCCTGCGTATTTTGACGAAATCGGTGTCGGGCAGGATTCCGTCAAGAATGCCTTCAGACACGCGCACACCTTAAGAGACCGCTGCACCGGATTAAGACTCATCAATGAAAACAAAACGCTTGTCAATCATGGTCTTTATGAATAGCCCGCACCTCGAATGGAAGGGGTAACGTAGATGAAAAAGATGACTGCCTGTTTTCTTGCGCTCATGATGGTTTTGACATTATTCATCGCTGGGTGTTCAGCGGAACGGTCATCCGGTAAACCGGGTGAAACGGAGCTGACTTTTTGGACATTTAACGGACTTCATGAGCAGTTTTATGTGGAAATGGTGAAAGAGTGGAATAAGAAATATCCTGACCGTCAAATTAAACTGAATACGGTCGTTTATCCGTATGGCCAAATGCACGATAATCTGTCGATTTCCTTAATTGCCGGGGAAGGCGTGCCTGACATTGCAGATGTCGAATTGGCCCGGTTTTCAAACTTTCTGAAGGGCTCCGATGTCCCGCTTGCCGATTTGTCCCCGCTTATTGAAAAGGACAGGGATAAATTCGTAGAGGCGCGTCTTACGCTGTACAGCAAAAACGGCAAGCTATATGGGCTGGATACTCATGTAGGGACGACGGTGATGTTCTATAACATGGATATTATGAAAAAGGCCGGCATCAACCCGGATGATATTAAAACATGGGATGATTACCGCAAAGCCGGACAGAAAGTGCGCAAAGCGACCGGAAAGCCGATGGGAACGGTGGAAACAAATGATTCAGCAACGTTTTTATCAATGATTTCACAGCAAAACTCAGGGTATTTTGATAAAAACGGAAAGCTGATCCTGAATAATGACACCAATGTAAAAACGCTTCAGTATTTAAAAGACATGATTAATGATAAAACAATGATCGCCGCACCGGGCGGCGGGCATCACAGTGAAGAATATTACGGTTTTATGAACCAAGGCGGAGCGGCTTCTGTTCTGATGCCGATTTGGTATATGGGAAGATTCATAGATTATATGCCTGATCTGAAAGGGAAGATTGCCATTCGGCCGCTTCCGGCATGGGAAGAAGGAGGCGATCGTTCAGCAGGTTTGGGCGGCACAGCCACCGTTGTGCCAAAGCAGGCCAAACATGTCGAATTAGCGAAAGAGTTTCTCGCCTTTGCGAAGGGTTCCGAAAAAGGAAACAAAAAGCTTTGGAGTGTGCTCGGGTTCGATCCGCTGCGCTGGGATGTCTGGAGCTCCAAGGAATTAAAAGAGAAAAACAAATACACGGATTACTTCCAAAACGGAACAGGCATTTTTTCTGTGCTGCTCGATATCAAGGATGAAATCAATCCGATTTATTTACATGAGGATTTTGCCAAGGCTTCAGACCTTGTCAACAGAAGCGTATTATTCGACGCGCTCAAATCTCAGCAAAAGACGCCAAAACAAGCCTTGGACAGAGCGGCAGGTGAACTGAAACAGAAATAATCCCATTCAAAAAGTGAAAGCGGGGAGGTTCTCATGAAACCTGTGAAAACGGGAACGGCTCATCCCGTTCCTTCGGCTGCGAAAGAATCAGGCTGGCGAGGTATTTTTTATTCGAAAAAAGCGGCGCCTTATCTGTTTACAGCGCCATTTGTATTATCCTTTCTTGTTTTTTTTCTATACCCCATCATTAGTGTCTTCATCATGAGCTTTCAAAGAATATTGCCTGGAGAGGTGACGTTTGTCGGGTTATCCAATTACACCGCGCTTAACAACCCGACGTTTTATACCGCCCTTTTTAATACGCTGGAGTATACATTTTGGACGCTGATTGTGCTGATTCCAGTTCCATTGCTTCTGGCCATATTCCTGAATTCAAAGCTGGTCAAGTTTAGAAATATATTCAAATCAGCACTATTCATTCCGGCATTGACTTCCACCATTGTGGCAGGGATTATTTTTCGTCTGATCTTCGGAGAAATGGAAACGTCTCTGGCCAATTCCATCTTACTCAAACTCGGCTTTTCACCGCAGAACTGGATGAACAATGAACATACCGGCATGTTTTTGATGGTGCTGCTTGCTTCGTGGAGATGGATGGGAATCAACATCCTTTACTTTTTGGCCGGACTGCAAAATGTGCCGAAAGAGCTGTACGAAGCCGCTGATATTGACGGAGCAAATACGATGAAAAAATTTATGCACATTACGCTGCCGTTTCTGAAGCCTGTATCCGTCTATGTTTTAACCATCAGCATCATTGGCGGGTTCAGGATGTTTGAGGAAAGCTACGTCCTTTGGCAAAATAATTCCCCGGGTAATATCGGACTGACGCTTGTCGGATATTTGTATCAGCAGGGCCTTGCTTACAATGAAATGGGTTACGGGGCGGCCATTGGCATTGTGCTTTTGATTGTCATACTTGTTGTCAGCCTGATTTCATTAAAACTGTCAGGCTCGTTTAAGGGGGAGGGGTAAATGTTGCGGCACAGTCCTCAGTTTCGGGTGTACAGAATCGCGCTTACTCTATTTTTTATCATGCTGAGCCTGTTGTATATTTTCCCGATTTTCTGTCTGCTTTTAGGATCATTAAAGCCATCATCTGAGCTTTTACGGGTGGGGCTGAATGTTGACATTGATCCAAAAGTGATGAGTCTTGATAACTATACATTTTTGTTTAACGGCGGCAGCATTTATTTTAAATGGTTTTTTAACAGTCTTGTGCTTGGTCTATTAACGACAGTGCTAACCTTGTTTTTCTCTTCGATGATCGGGTACGGACTGGCGGTTTATGAATTTAAAGGAAGAAATATTATTTTTGTTCTTGTGCTGATTATTATGATGGTCCCGCTTGAGGTGATGATGCTCCCGTTGTTTAAGCTTACAGTCGGGCTGCATTTGATCGATTCGTATACGGGTGTCATTTTGCCGTTTATCGTTTCGCCGGTAGCTGTTTTCTTTTTCCGGCAATATGCACTCGGCCTTCCAAAAGACCTGCTGGATTCAGCGAGGATGGACGGATGCACGGAATTCGGCATCTTTTTCAGGATTATGGCGCCTCTGATGAAACCGGCATTCGGAGCGATGATCATTCTCCAGTCTTTAAACAGCTGGAACAACTTCTTATGGCCTTTGATTGTGCTTCGGTCGAAAGAAATGTTTACGCTTCCAATTGGGCTTTCCAGCTTGCTTAGCCCTTACGGAAACAACTACGACATGCTCATATCCGGCTCAGTATTTGCCATTTTGCCGGTGATTATCATTTTCTTGTTTTTCCAAAAGTACTTTATCTCCGGCCTGACAGTAGGCGGAGTCAAAGGATAATGAAGGAGGAAACGTGCAATGAAAAAAGCGAAAGTGATTGTGGACAAAGAATATAAAATTGGTGAAGTCGACAAACGGATTTACGGGTCGTTCATCGAGCACATGGGGCGTGCTGTATACGAAGGTATATATGAACCTGATCATCCTCAGGCTGATGAAAACGGGTTTCGTAAGGATGTTCAGGCGTTGATCAAGGAATTGCAGGTTCCGATCATCCGCTATCCGGGCGGAAACTTTTTATCAGGGTATAATTGGGAGGATGGTGTCGGACCTGTCGAGAACCGCCCGAGACGCCTTGACTTGGCATGGCAAACGACAGAAACCAATGAAGTGGGAACGAATGAATTTTTAACTTGGGCAAAAAAGGTGAACACAGAAGTCAATATGGCTGTTAACCTCGGCACGCGAGGGATAGATGCTGCCCGCAATCTCGTAGAATACTGCAACCATCCGAAAGGCTCTTACTGGAGTGATTTGAGAAGATCGCATGGCTATGAACAGCCGTACGGCATCAAAACGTGGTGCTTGGGCAACGAAATGGACGGCCCGTGGCAGATCGGGCATAAAACCGCTGACGAATACGGACGGCTAGCCGCGGAGACTGCCAAGGTCATGAAATGGGTTGACCCATCAATTGAACTCGTTGCCTGCGGCAGCTCAAACAGCGGCATGCCGACGTTTATCGATTGGGAAGCTAAGGTGCTGGAGCATACGTATGAGCATGTAGACTATATCTCTCTCCATACGTATTATGGAAACCGGGATAACAATCTGCCAAACTATCTGGCCCGTTCTATGGATCTAGATCATTTTATTAAATCTGTCGCTGCAACCTGTGACTATGTAAAAGCAAAAACACGCAGCAAGAAAACAATCAATCTCTCTCTGGACGAATGGAACGTATGGTATCACTCAAATGAAGCTGATAAAAAAGTCGAGCCGTGGATTACTGCGCGTCCGATTTTAGAGGACATTTATAATTTTGAAGATGCCTTATTGGTGGGCTCATTGCTCATTACGATGCTGCAGCACGCAGACCGTGTGAAAATCGCGTGTCTCGCACAGCTTGTGAATGTCATCGCGCCGATCATGACGGAAAAAGGCGGAGAAGCATGGAGACAGCCGATTTTTTATCCGTACATGCATGCTTCTGTCTACGGCCGAGGAGAGTCACTGAAACCGCTTATTTCTTCACCGAAGTATGACTGCGCTGATTTTACTGATGTGCCGTATGTTGACGCTGCTGTTGTGTACTCCGAAGAGGAAGAAACACTCACCATTTTTGCGGTAAACAAAGCTGAAGAGCAGATGGAAACTGAGATTTCCCTCAGAGGCTTTGAATCGTATCAAATCGCAGAGCACATCGTACTCGAGCATCAGGACATCAAAGCGACAAACCTGCATAACAGAAAAAATGTCACTCCGCATTCCAACGGCACATCGTCTGTCAGCGAAAACGGCTTAACTGCCTATTTCACGCCGCTTTCCTGGAATGTCATCCGTCTGAAAAAACAGTCATAAGAGAAACAAAAACCGGAGATCACTCTCCGGTTTTTGTTTTTTTTACATTGGATATGATTCAGTACCTTGTAATGTTCAATAGTAGGTGTTACGATATGGTTAATCAGTGGAAAAAATAAACAAAATGAATAAGCCTCAAGGAGGATCTTATGATGAATGCTCAATTTAAAAAGGGAGCATTGGAGCTATGTGTGCTCGTATTAATATCTGAAAAAGACCAATACGGATATGAGCTTTCTCAAAACATTTCCAGGCACATGGCGATTGCAGAAGGCACCTTATATCCTCTACTCAGAAGACTGACGAAAGAAGAGTATTTAGAAACATATATGGCGCCGTCTTCCGAAGGGCCTGCCAGAAAATATTACACGATGTCAAAGCTTGGTTTCATGCGAATGAAATTGCTGCTGGCAGAATGGGATCAGTTCACAGCATCTGTCAATCAAATCATTGATGCGGCAAGGGGAGGAGAACGATGAATCAAGAATTGTTTTTACAGGAGTTAAGTAAAGCGTTACAGCCGCTTTCTGAAGAAGAGCGGAGTGAGATCTTATTTGATTTTGAAGAACATATTACCGAAGGGATGAAAGAAGGCAGGCTAGAAGCTGATATCATCAGGGAACTCGGCTCTCCAAAACAAATTGCAAAGGAATTGGTTCCAGATGTCACGGAAACTGCTCCAGCAGTGCAGCGCCCTAAGAAGAACCTCTTTCACATGGTGTGTTCAGCAGCAGCGATAAGCATGTTAAATTTGATTTTCGTGCTGGGACCGGCTATTGGCATTTTTGGAGTGTACGTGGGTCTATGCGGGGCGGCGCTTGCACTTTCTGTGTCACCGATTATGTTTATCGGTATGGTAATGTTTCATACGAATACGCACATGATGCTGGAGTTCTTTTTATCGCTCGCATTTGGCAGTCTGGGACTGCTATCTTGTATAGGGCTTTGGTATTTAGGCAAGCTGCTGTATAGCATGAGTTTACGATATATCAGATACAACCTAAAGCTAGTGACGGGGGCGCAGGCATGAAAAAGATCATAATTGGATTGATCGCAGTATTTGCAGTTGGGGTAATCGGAGCTGTCATCTCTGCAGCTGCTTCGGATTTTACAAATGAAGAGGTGAAAGCTGCAGAAACCTATGATGCTGCAGATATTAAAAAAATTAAGGTAACAACGAGCTCGATGAATGCAGAGGTCAAAAGCGGACAAACAGATGATATTCAGGTAGCTGCTCAAGGAAAAATCAGTGATAAAAGTAAAAAGCTGTTCGATGTGAGCCAAGATGGCAAATCGTTAACGATTAATCAAAAAGAGCACAGGAATAGCATCTCCTTTATACCGTGGAGCAGCGAAAAGGATATGAAAATCACAATCATTATTCCGGAAAAGAAGTATGATGAGATAACCGTAACGACAACCTCTGGCGATATTCTGATTGAAAATGTGCAAATGGATCAATCAGCGGCTGACTCTACATCAGGAGATATTGAGCTGAAGGACTCACGCATCAAAAACGAGATGACGGTAAAAACTACGAGCGGAGATGTTCAAGCAGACCAAAGTTCATTGGGGCAAGGTGAGGTAAAGACAACAAGCGGATCAATAGAAAGCAGCCGCACAACATCTAAAAAGATGAGCTATAAGACAACCTCCGGGGATATTGATCTTCTTCAGGGGCAAAAGAACGAAGACATCAGCATCAATACAACGAGCGGAGATGTGGCCGTAGAGTATCAGAAAGAACCGGCATCTTTGGCAGTAGATTTTCAGACTGATTCAGGTGATTCGTCAGTTAATTTAGATCAGATCATGTATCAAGAAAAATCAGATCGTCGTATTACAGGCTATATGGGTGAAAGCGGAACCTCTAATCTTTTAAACGTTCGTACAACATCAGGAGACTTTGAATTAAACTAACAGCCTCAAGCCGGCCCATTCAAGCCGGCTTTTTTGTATAGGAAAAAATGACCGCTTTTCACCATGAAATTATGATATATTTATGAAAAACAGCAAAGGGGTTGGGGAGAAATGAATGCGGTTACAATTGTGATAGCGTCAATGTGTATATTGGCTATCGCCTATCGTTTATACGGAACATTTATGATGGTGAAGGTTCTCAAAGTGAATGATGAAAAGCCAACGCCTGCACATGCGCTTGAGGATGGAAAAGACTATGTGCCTACGAATAAATGGGTTTCATTCGGTCATCATTTCGCTGCCATTGCGGCGGCCGGGCCGCTGGTCGGACCGATTCTCGCGGCGCAGTTCGGTTATTTGCCGGGATTATTATGGCTGTTAATCGGGGCGGTGATAGGGGGAGCCGTTCATGATATTGTTGTGCTGTTCGCGTCAATGCGTAAAAACGGAAAGTCACTGTCAGAAGTGGCGAAGGATGAGCTTGGTCCTGTTGCCGGTTTTTGTACGGGCCTGTCGATGCTGTTTATTATTACCATTACGATGGCGGGCCTGTCGATGGTTGTGCTGCATGCGCTTGAACGGAATCCGTGGGGGACTTTTGCTGTAGGGATTACGATACCGATTGCGATGGGCGTCGGCTTGTTGTATAAGAAAACAGGGAATTTAAAGCTGGCGTCTTCTATTGGTTTTGTATTTTTAATGGCTGGAGTGTTTATCGGCCCTTGGGTGCAGACTACCGCATTTGGTGATCTGTTAACCCTTGATACGAAAACGCTCGCACTTGCGTTGCCGATTTACGCATTTTTTGCAGCGGCGCTGCCGGTCTGGCTGCTGCTCGCACCGCGCGATTATTTAAGCAGTTTTATGAAAATCGGTGTGTTTATCGCTTTAATTGCGGGTGTGTTTGTCGTAAATCCGTCCATTCCTTTTCCGGCTTTTACGGAATTTGTAAAAGGAGGCGGGCCGGTGCTTGCGGGTCCTGTCTGGCCATTCATCTCGATTACGATAGCCTGCGGCGCGATCTCGGGGTTTCATGCCTTTGTCGGTTCCGGCACCACACCGAAAATGCTTAATAAATGGAGTGATATGAAGCCGGTTGCTTTCGGTGCAATGCTTGTTGAGTGCCTTGTCGGCATTATGGCGCTGATTGCGGCGACTGCTTTGCAGCCTGCAGATTACTTTGCGATCAACAGCACGCCTGAGGTTTTCCGTACGCTCGGCATGGATGTTGTGCATTTGCCTGAACTGAGCAGGGACATCGGTTTGGACTTAGAGGGAAGAACAGGGGGAGCCGTCACGCTTGCGGTAGGGATGACTTATATTTTTACCGGAATTCCGTTTTTCAGCCATCTGGCCTCATACTTTTTCCAATTTGTCATTATGTTTGAAGCAGTGTTTATTTTAACGGCGATCGACGCCGGCACGCGTGTGGCACGCTATTTGATTCAGGACTTCTTCGGAGAGGTGTATAAGCCGCTGAAGAAAACGGACTGGATTCCCGGAGCTGTATTTGCCAGTGCGCTTGCCTGCTTTATGTGGGGCTATTTGCTTTACTCAGGAGATATCGGATCCATTTGGGCGCTGTTTGGCGTCTCCAATCAGCTGATGGCTTCAGTGGGTCTGATTATCGGTGCAACCATTGTGCTGAAAATCGCCGACAAACGCCGTTATATCCTAACCTGCCTCATTCCGCTCGCCTATTTATATGTGACTGTGAATTACGCGGGCTATTGGATGGTGCGCTATGTGTATCTTAATCCAGACGCTGCGGGGTACAGTGTCCTGAATGGCGTTTTATCTATCATCATGCTGCTGTTAGGCTTCATCATTATCGTGGCGGCAGTGAAAAAGTGGGCGCAGATGTGGAGAGATCCTAGCTTAAGAATGGAAGCCTCTATACCGGGATAGAAGGAAAAATGGAAACCTTAAGGGGGAAAAGATATGAATTTATCAATGAAGTATATCATCCTGTATGTATCGGACAGCCAGCGCTCGATTCATTTTTATCAGCATATTTTGGGGCTGCCGATCCGCGCAGAACACGGCACATATGTAGAGTTTGATACCGGCTCGACCATTTTGGCGCTCAATACACGAGAAAGTGTCAAGGAAATGACGCCGTTAGAGATACCGGAAACACCCGTTTCTTCACAAACATTTGAAATCGGGTTTGTCACTGAAAATGTAGAAGCGGTCATCAAAAAAGTAAGAGAACACGGTGTAACCATTATCGGGGAGCCTAAAGTGAAGCCATGGGGACAGACGGTCGCTTATATCGCCGATCCCGACGGACATTATATTGAAATTTGCAGTCCGATGGAATAAAGCACAAAGCCCAAAACAGACACTGTTTTGGGCTTTCTTATGATGTTAGCGGCCCGGCGGCTTCCAATAGCAAATCAGCAAGGTGAACAGCTCGAACCCTGCCGCTTAATCCCTCTCGTTCAATGCCGAGCTTCATCTGTAAAAGACAGCCTGGATTGGCGGTCACAATGACCGCTGCTTCAGTTGCTTTGACAGCAGCCATTTTACTATCCAGTATTTTCATTGACATGTCTGCTTCGACAATATTGTAAATTCCCGCTGATCCGCAGCAGCTGTCCGCTTTATCCATTTCTCTGAATTCAGCTCCCTTGATGCTTTGAAGAAGCTTTCGGGGCTCCAAAGATGTATGCATTACATTTCTCAAGTGGCACGAATCTTGATAGGTAATCAGCTTCGGTGTCTCAAACTGCAAGTCTTGCTGGTGAAAATCAAGCTCAATCAAAACGGATGAAAAATCTTTTAGCTTCTTAACAAATGAAACAGCCCGCTCCGCCCATTCGGGGTCATCCTTCAGCAAATGGCCGTATTCGGTGAGAAAGGCTCCGCAACCGCCCGCGTTTGTAATGACAGCATCTACGTCTAGCGCTTCAAACGCGGCTATGTTTTGTTTCGCAAGCTCCTGTCCTGCATTTTTTTCACCGCTGTGTCCATGCAGTGCGCCGCAGCATGCCTGCTCAGGCGGGATGACAATTTCACAGCCTGCCAGCTGCAGCAGTTTCAGCGTGGCATTGTTTGTCGGCAAAAACATCGTATCCATTAAACAGCCTGAAAAAAAGGCGACCCTTTTTTTAGCTGGGCCGGCCGCCGGCAATAAACGCGGCCGTTGCTTCATTTCTTCACGTTTAGGCACATCCGGAAGAACGGCTTCCATCGTGCGCAAATGCTCAGGCAGAATACGGAGCATGCCGGTTTTTCGCACAGCTGCCTGCAGCCCTGACCGCTGGTACAAACCGATGAGACTCACAGCCGAACGCATCCGGTTTTGATGCGGAAAGAGCTCCTGAAAAGCCGCTTTTCTCATCACACGTGTGCTGAGCGAGTGTTTTTTATTTTGGTGGATAATATCTCTTGCTTCCTCCAGCAGCTGTCCGTATTTAACGCCTGATGGGCATACCGGTTCACATGCGCGGCAGCCGAGGCAAAGAGACAGTGAACGCTCGACATCTTCATCGGGTTCAATCACACCGTCGGTGACTGCTTTCATTAAGGCGATTCGCCCGCGCGGCGAGTGAGATTCCTGAAAACCTGATTCGATATAGGTCGGGCAAGAAGGCAGGCAGAATCCGCAGCGCATACAATTCAAAAGTTCGCTCTCATCCATACGCTCTTTAAACTCACGTTGGATCTGTTTCATTTCTTTTTCTGTTGTCATCTTTCCGTCACCACACGTTTTCTGGCATCTTTCGCAAACACTTTGCCAGGGTTTAAGATGTTTTTTGGATCAAAAGCCGCTTTTATTGCTTTCATCGCGGCGATGCCTTCTTTTTTCAGCTTCATTTCCAAGTAAGGCGCTTTCATGGCCCCAACCCCGTGCTCCCCGGTAATCGTGCCGCCAAGCTCAATCGCTTTTTCAAAAATCTCGGCAAAAGCCTGTTCGACTCGCTCCATTTCATCCTTATTTCTTATGTCTGTCGTGCATGTCGGATGAAGGTTTCCATCCCCGGCATGGCCAAAGGTGCAAATCGAAATATCGTATTTCGCGGCAATGTCATTAATGGCTTTCACCATATTCGCGATTTCTGAACGCGGTACAGTGGCATCCTCCAAAATGGTGGTCGGCTTTAAGCGGGCAAGTGCAGAAAGCGCTGAACGCCGGGCTTCAGTGAGGGCGAATGCTTCCTCATCTGTCTGTGCAGTTTGAACGGAGACGGCAGCGCCTTTTTTGCAAATTGCCTCGATGTTTTCCATGTCACGAGCCACGGTTTCAGCTGTCCCGTCTTGTTCGATCAAAAGAACCGCCTTCGCATTTGTCGGCAGGCCGATCTTGGCATAATCCTCAATCACCAAAAGGGTAGGCTGATCGAGAAATTCAAGCGTAGCCGGTATGATTTTTTCGGCAATAATGGCTGACACCGTTTGAGCAGCGGCATCAATATTTTCATAAAGGGCGAGCAGCGTCTTCTTTGTTTCTGGCTTTGGCACGAGTTTGAGAATCGCTTCTGTCACAATGCCGAGTGTCCCTTCTGAGCCGACAAAAAGGCGCGTGAGATCATACCCGGCTACATCCTTTGCAAGCTTTCCCCCGGTGCGGATCATATCTCCGTTTGCCAAAACAACCTCCAGCCCCATGACGTAGTCACGGGTGACGCCGTATTTTAAGCCGCGAAGACCGCCGGAATTTTCATTGATGTTTCCTCCGATGGTTGATATTTTCATAGAGCTCGGATCAGGCGGATAGAACAATCCCTTGCTTTCAACCGCACGGATCATATCCAAGGTAATCACGCCAGGCTGGACTGTGGCCGTCAAATTTTCTTCATCAATCTCAAGAATTTGATTCATATGTTTAAAGAGAAGAACAAGCCCGCCTTCAGTAGGGCACGTGCCCCCGCACAGGTTTGTCCCCGATCCTCTTGGAACAATCGGCACACGATGCTCACTGCAAATGCTCAAAATACGTGATACTTCATGTGTATTTCTCGGCGCAATCACAGCATCCGGCATAGACTGAAATTGCGGTGTCGCATCATATGAATACACGAGACGGCCGGCTTTCGAGTCATCGTAGTTTTCCGGTCCGACGATTTGGATCAGCTGTTTTTTTACGTCTTTGGTGATCATGTTCACCCATCCCCCTGTCAAAAAACGCTTTCAATCTATTGTAAAAGAAAAAAAGAGATGCCTTCTATGGAGAAATATACAAAATATGAAACTGAAACTCTCTCTATTTTGTATCTTGATCTAAAAAATAAAGCGCGACGTACATCGTGACGATGTCCTCTGTACGCTGAAAACTTAAACCCGTCAGCTGTTCAGCTTTTGACAGGCGATAGCGGAGCGTGTTGATATGTATATGCATCTCTTCAGCCGTTTTTTTCAGGGACAAATCGTGATGGAAGAGAGTTCGTATCGTATTCATAAGCTCTTCGTTTCGGAGCGCTTCCTGGAGCACTCTTTGCGGAAATTCATGTCGTGTGCCCGGGCTGATCTCAGTCAGGCACATGTCAAGCTTAAGATCTTCCTCACATACTGCGGTTTTGCGTTTAAGGCTGACGGCCAGCGCTTTTTCAGCTTGTTCATATGACTGCGGCAGGCCGGAGCCGCTGACAGCCCTCCCAACGCCGGCAGCTGCTCGGCTGTTTCCGAGGCGCTCAGCCAATGAACAAATAAGCTGAATTTGTCGCAAAAGCTGCTCCTTTTGTTCATGGTTCGGCACTTCGTGATTAATCAGAATACGTTCATTTCCCCATCTGATGAATAGATCGGATGGAAACACTGACTTCCAAGAACGTGCCATTTGATCAATATCGCCGGGAGACCATTCGTGCCCTTGAATGAGGATCACCTGGCGGAGGGAGGTAAGGTCAACGCCAAGAATCTGCGCCTTTTCGAGAAAACCCGGAGACCATTCTTTTAATTGCAGCCAGTCGATCATAAAGGATTCCAGCATTCTCTCGCGCCACTGGGTCTGCTCCAAATGCCACGATTCTTTAATGAAGAGCTCTGTCATTTTCCTGAGCAGCTCTCCATACGGCTGAATCTCAGCAGGCTCTCCCGTCAGTCCGAACACGGCGATGACATCACGCTCAGAAAATACGGGGAGGTTCAACCCCGCCTTTACCCCTTTGAGTCTCTTTTCATCTTCTTTTGTAATGATCACATTGCGTTTCTCTTTCGCGCAGATGAGCGCTCCTTCATGAAATAGCCCGACTCGCTCATCATTAGTGCTTGCCATAATGAGGCCGTCTGTGCTGACAATAATGACTTCACGTTCGTACATTTTTTTCACTTCGGCAATGATTTTTTTCGCTAACAGCGGTTGTAAAAACATGGCGGCGATCCCCCTCATGTTTTTATTATATAAGAAAAAAACCGGGCGCTGTCACCCGGTTTTGATGGCTATTGGGCAGGTTTTAATCCGCCTTCCAACGTCTTTAACATTTCTTGTTTCTCACTCTCGGATGCGTGCTGCCAAATGACTTCAAACAAAACGCCGAGTCCCGGAAGCATTTTTTCTTCACCACTTTGAATTGCGTCCACTATTGTGTGCTCAAGCTGCTCCTGATCATTGCCCGTTACATTGGCAATGACGGCATGACGTAAATTAAGATCCATATGAAGCGCTCCTTTTTTTTCAAATTGTAATACGTATATTCTAACCCTGCACCCGGTTTATTATGTGCTGTTCTTGCGATATAATAACATCATGTTAAAAAAAGGAGAGCCACACAGACAGTGAAACAAATAGAATCGGCAAAAAACCAAAAAGTGAAGGATTGGAAAAAACTTCATACAAAAAAAGAACGAACAAAAACGAATACCTATTTGATTGAAGGAGAACACCTTGTTGAAGAAGCCTTAAAGAGCCCGGGTGCGGTGAAAGAAATCCTTGTCAAGGATGAAGCGAACATCCCGCCGAACCTTGATATAGGCATTCAGTGCTACGTGCTGAGCGAAGACGCGTTTTCAGCTGTAACAGAAACGGAAACACCGCAGCGGATCGCCGCTGTTTGCCATATGCCGGAAGAAAAGCTCGCGTCGCCTAAACGTGTGCTGCTGATTGACGCTGTTCAAGATCCGGGGAATCTCGGCACGATGATTCGCACGGCGGACGCAGCCGGTTTGGATGCGGTCGTGCTCGGTGACGGCACGGCGGATGCGTTTAACGGAAAAACGCTGCGGTCCGCGCAAGGCTCCCATTTTCACATTCCTGTTGTGAGAAGAAATTTACAATCATACGTGGATGAAATTAAAAGCAGAGGGCGTAAAAGTGTACGGCACAGCCCTGCAAAACGGGGCGCCTTACCAGGACATTTCACCATCCGGTTCATTTGCTTTAATCGTCGGCAATGAAGGGGCGGGGGTGGATGCAGGATTGCTGGAAAAAACAGATTTGAACCTGTACGTCCCGCTGTACGGGCAGGCTGAATCACTGAACGTTGCAATTGCGGCGGCTATCCTGGTGTACCACTTGCGAGGATAGTGTTGCGCCGAGCGGAGTATTTCACTATAATAGAACATAATATTTGAAAAACCGTGACAGAGGATCTCGATTTCTGATTAACTGCCTTCCAGGGAGAAAATGCCGCAGACTGAGAGCATTTTTAATGCAGCCGGAAATTGGTTTCGCCTCTCGAGTTGTCACCGGGACCGCGCAGCTTGCGCGTAAAGGTGAACCGGAATCTGATTCCGTTATGTCAATGAAGCTGACGACAGCATCAGTCTGTCTGAAATAAGGGTGGTACCGCGGCCACAACTCGTCCCTTGTCCTACAAGGGGCGGGTTTTTTTGTTTTCCAAAGACATATAACGGTTTGTTTACATAAAAGGAGGATGCAAAATGGAAGAAAAGCTAAAACAGCTGGAACAAGAAGCTTTAGATCAAGTAGAAGCGGCAAGCTCATTGAAGGTTGTCAATGATATTCGGGTTCAATATCTCGGAAAAAAAGGGCCGATCACAGAAGTGCTGCGCGGAATGGGCAAGCTTTCTGCGGAGGAGCGTCCGAAAATGGGCGCTCTTGCCAATGAGGTAAGAGAACGAATCGCCAATGCGATTGCAGCTAAAAACGAAAAGCTTGAGGAAGAAGAAATGAAACAGAAGCTAGCGGGACAGACAATTGACGTCACACTCCCGGGTAATCCTGTCGCAATCGGCGGACGCCATCCGCTCACTGTTGTCATTGAAGAAATTGAAGATCTATTTATCGGAATGGGCTATACCGTTGAAGAAGGCCCTGAGGTCGAGACGGATTACTACAACTTCGAAGCGCTTAACCTGCCGAAAGAACACCCTGCCCGCGATATGCAGGACAGCTTTTACATCACAGAGGAAATGCTGATGAGAACGCAAACCTCTCCTGTTCAGACACGGACGATGGAAAAGCACAAAGGCAAAGGGCCTGTTAAAATCATTTGCCCTGGAAAAGTATACCGCCGCGATAATGATGACGCGACGCACTCTCACCAATTTATGCAGATTGAAGGGCTCGTTGTTGATAAAAACATCAGCATGAGTGATTTAAAAGGAACCCTTGAACTCGTTGCGAAAAATATGTTCGGGCAAGACCGTGAAATCAGACTGCGCCCAAGCTTCTTCCCGTTTACCGAGCCTTCAGTAGAAGTAGACGTAACGTGCTTTAAGTGCGGAGGAAACGGCTGCTCTGTATGTAAAGGAACAGGCTGGATTGAGATCCTCGGTGCCGGCATGGTTCACCCGAATGTGCTGGAAATGGCCGGCTTTGATCCGAAGGAATATCAGGGCTTTGCGTTCGGAATGGGTGTTGAGCGCATCGCGATGCTGAAATACGGCATCGATGATATCCGCCACTTCTACACAAACGATGTCAGATTTATTTCGCAGTTTAAACAGGCGTAAGAGGAGGATGCTAGAATGTTTGTTTCTTATAAATGGTTAGAGAATTATGTTGATTTAAAAGGCATGGATCCGGCTGTTCTTGCTGAGAAAATAACAAGAGCCGGTATTGAAGTTGAAGGAATTGAGTATAAAGGGGAAGGCATTAAAGGCGTTGTTATCGGCCATGTGCTGGAGCGCGAGCAGCATCCAAACGCCGATAAGCTGAATAAGTGCCTTGTAGATATCGGAGCGGAGGCACCCGTACAGATCATTTGCGGCGCGCCAAACGTGGATAAAGGGCAAAAAGTTGCAGTCGCTACAGTCGGTGCGGTGCTTCCGGGCAATTTCAAAATCAAAAAAGCCAAGCTTCGCGGCGAAGAATCAAACGGCATGATCTGTTCCTTACAAGAGCTCGGTATTGAAAGCAAGCTTGTGGCGAAGGAATATGCGGAAGGCATTTTCGTTTTCCCAAATGATGTTGAAACAGGAAGTGATGCTTTAGCGGCTTTACAGCTCGACGATGCTGTCTTAGAGCTCGGTTTAACACCGAACCGCGCCGATGCGATGAACATGCTTGGAGTTGCTTATGAGGTTGCGGCGATTTTAGACACAGAGGTAAAGCTTCCGCAAACGGATTACCCAGTCGCTTCAGAACAAGCGTCAGACTACATTTCTGTCAAAGTTGAAGACCGGGAAGCAAATCCGCTGTATGCAGCAAAAATCATTAAAAACGTAAAAATTGCTCCGTCACCGCTTTGGATGCAGACAAAGCTGATGAATGCAGGCATTCGCCCGCATAACAACGTCGTTGATATCACAAATTTTGTGCTATTGGAGTATGGACAGCCGCTTCACGCGTTTGATTATGACAGATTCGGCTCTAAGGAAGTCGTCGTCAGAAAAGCTGTTGAAAATGAAACGATTTTAACACTTGACGATCAAGAACGAAAACTGTCTGCCGATCACCTTGTCATTACAAACGGGTCTAAAGCACAAGCTGTTGCTGGTGTCATGGGAGGAGCAGAATCAGAAGTTCGGGAAGATACAACAACGATTTTGCTTGAAGCTGCGTTCTTTAACGGGCAGACGGTTCGCAAGGCTTCAAAAGATCTTGGTTTGAGAAGTGAATCGAGTGCAAGATTCGAAAAAGGAATTGATCCTGCGCGTGTGCGTCTTGCGGCAGAACGCGCGGCACAGCTGATCCACGTGTATGCCGGCGGTGAAGTGCTTGCCGGAACCGTTGAAGAAGACCATCTCACAATCGAAGCAAACAACATTCATGTATCGGCTGACAAGGTGAACAGCGTTCTCGGCATGACGATCAGCAAAGAAGAACTGATCAGCATTTATAAGCGTCTTGGCTTTACTGTCGGAGAAGCAAATGACTTGCTCGTTGTGACTGTTCCATCACGCCGAGGTGACATTCGAATCGAAGAGGATTTGGTTGAAGAAGCGGCAAGATTGTACGGCTATGACAACATTCCGTCCACACTTCCTGAAACAGCGGGAACTACAGGCGGATTGACGCCTTACCAGGCAAAACGCCGTAAAGTCAGACGTTTCCTAGAAGGGGTCGGCTTATCACAAGCGATTACCTACTCATTAACAAACGAGAAAAAAGCGGCGGCATTTGCGATTGAAAAATCGTTTAACACTGTCCTTGCGCTTCCAATGAGTGAAGAAAGAAGCATTCTCAGACACAGCCTTGTTCCGAATCTGCTTGAATCCGTTTCTTACAACCTGGCAAGACAAACTGATTCGGTTGCATTGTACGAAGTCGGTTCCGTTTTCCTGACGAAGGAAGAGGATACGAAACCTGTTGAAACGGAGCGCGTGGCAGGTGCGGTAACCGGTTTATGGCGCAAGCATCTGTGGCAGGGCGAGAAAAAACCAGTCGATTTCTTTGTCGCAAAAGGAATTGTAGAAGGGCTGTTAGATAAACTGAACGTCCTGGACAGCATTGAATTTGTGCAATCAGAAAGAAAACAGCTGCACCCGGGCAGAACTGCGAATATTCTTTTAAACGGTTCTCTTATCGGCTTTATTGGCCAAGTCCATCCTTCACTGGAAAAAGAACTGGATATTAAAGAAACGTACGTGTTCGAACTTGATCTCCACACGCTGCTTACAGCAGACACGGCGCCGCTCGTGTACACGGCGATTCCGAAATATCCGTCTGTGACACGTGATATCGCGCTTGTGACAGATCAATCAGTGACAAGCGGCCAGCTCGAGAGCGTCATCAAAGAGGCGGGCGGGAAGATTCTGAAAGAAGTAACCGTCTTTGACGTCTACGAAGGCGAGCATATGGAGGAAGGCAAAAAGTCAGTCGCTTTCTCACTCCAATATGTAAATCCGGAGCAAACGCTGACTGAAGAAGAAGTGACAAAAGCGCACGACAAAGTCCTGAAAGCGTTGGAAAACACTTATCAGGCCGTATTGAGAGGCTAATAAAAAAGCTTGCAGAGAACATCTGCAAGCTTTTTTCTATGAACGTTTTTTATCTGCCAGGCGCTGCGCTTTCTGGGTATTGGCAAAATGAAGCTTTGTAAAGGTTCGGAGAGCGGGTGCCCCTTTTTTGATGATCAGTTTGGCGGCCGCTTCATCTACATGAGGGCCGGCCCCTTTCGGCAGTGTCATCCCCGCCTCGCGCGAAAGCTTATCCATTTCCATTAAAAAGGAATATCTCGCAATAATCGATGCAGCAGCGACTGACAGGTGAATGCCTTCAGCTTTTGTGCTGAAATAGGTGCGCTCCTGTACAATATCTCTTCCCTTTAAATGGTTGTAGTAGACGCCGGGCTCGGCGAATTGGTCGATCAGGATCGCCTCAGGCTTTACTCCGTCCATTTTTCGTAAAAGATGGGTAATGGCTTGATTATGCAAGAGAGCTTTCATTTTTCCCTGACTCATGCCTCTTTCCTGCATGCTGTTGTACTTTTCGTTTTTTAAAACGAGCAGGCTGTACGGAATGGTTTTGATCAGGCTTCGGGCGATCTCAATGATTTGCGGATCCTTTAGGTGTTTAGAATCCTTTACACCGAGTTCCTTCATTAAAGGAAGCTTTGTTTTGTCAACGTATGCACAGACAACCGTCATTGGGCCAAAGTAATCTCCGGTTCCGACCTCGTCAGAACCGATGACAGACATGCCTGCGATGTCTGTGGGAGGGGCGTAGCGTGAATCAGCCGACTTTTTTGGTGTTTTCTTCTTTTCCTGTGGCTCAGCAGTTCCCCAGCGGGCAGATTCTGTCTCTGCGTTTTTTCCCTGAAACAATACCTTACCTGACTTATAGGCTGTAATGGTACAGCCTGCCGGTTTTGCCTGAAAAATGGCACCCTGCGGCACAGATGCAGTAAGTGAACTGTTATACGCTGTTTTCATTTGGTCAATAGCAGACATTGGTACTTTTATCACAGAATGGGACACGTAATAATCTCCTTTTTTTACACGTTTCGCTGTATCTACCAGTGTATCATAACAGCGGGAGGCTCGTCTTTCCATTCAATTAATAAACGTGTTATGATAGGAACTAGGATTCTCACGGAATGGAGGAGAAACGTTGTCTGACGGCGAAAAAACGAAAACAACCGTTGACATTTACGGCCAGCACTTCACTATTATCGGTGAAGAAAGCAGAGCCCATATGAGATATGTGGCCGGAATTGTTGATGATAAAATGAGAGAAATCAATCAAAAAAATCCATATCTTGATATAAATAAACTTGCAGTGCTGACAGCGGTAAATGTGGTGCATGACTATGTGAAATTAAAAGAGGAATATGAAAAACTGGAGCGTCAGCTTAAAGAAAAGGATTGAACAACTATGCTAGATATCATCATCTTAATCTTGCTCCTGATGGGGACTTTACTGGGATTAAAACGCGGTTTTATCCTCCAGTTTATCCGCTTGACGAGCTTTATTCTTTCGATCGCGTTTGCGTCTTTATTCTATAAGAATGTCGCGCCGCATTTGAAGTGGATTCCCGCGCCCGATTTTTCAGCGGGACAGCCGGCGTTTTCTTTTTTCTCGGGAAATTTGGAAGCAGCCTATTATAATGCGATTGCATTTGTCGTTCTGTTTATGATCGCTAAAATCTTACTGAGAATCATCGGCTCATTCCTAAGTATTATAGCGAGCATTCCTGTGATTAAACAAATCAACCAAATGCTCGGCGCTGTTCTCGGTTTTCTGGAAGTCTATTTATTTACATTTGTGCTGCTGTATGTTGCTTCCGTACTTCCGATAGACGGCTTACAGCAAATGATGGGGCAATCGTCTCTCGCAAATGTCATGATTAACCATACACCGTATTTGTCAGGGCTTTTACAGGAGCTCTGGACGCAATACGGAGGATAAAAAACTTCTCTTGTCCGGAGAAGTTTTTTTCAAGTATGATGGAAACATATGTGAAGGTCTGGGGGTTATTCTATGCATAAAAAAGATATTATCCGGCTGCTGGAAACCATTGCAGTCTACATGGAACTGAAAGGGGACAACCCGTTTAAAGTTTCGGCATTCCGAAAAGCAGCGGCTGCCCTGGAACAGGACGACCGCAGTTTATCAGAAATGGACGACATGATGTCGCTGTCCGGTATTGGGAAAGGCACGTACAGCGTCATAAAAGAATATATAGATGAAGGAAAGTCAAGTACGCTTGAATCTCTGCAGCAGGAGGTGCCGGAAGGGCTGGTGCCTTTATTGAAGCTGCCGGGGCTCGGCGGCAAAAAAATCGCAAAGCTGTATAAAGAGCTCGGCGTACATGATGCAGAATCATTGAAGGAAGCCTGCGAACAGCAGAAAGTCCAAGGGCTTGCGGGATTCGGCAAGAAATCAGAAGAAAAAATATTGCAGGCGCTCGGGGAAGCCGGAAAACAGCCTGAACGTTTTCCGATTGGCTATGCGCTCCGGGTCGCGCGGGAAATTGAAGAGCATCTTTCTCGATTGACAGACATCATCAAATATTCCCGTGCCGGAAGTCTCCGCAGAGCACGCGAAACCGTCAAAGATCTGGATTATATTATTGCGACGGATCATCCCGCTGAAGTAAGAGAGCAGCTGCTTGCGCTTCCAAATATCAAAAGCGTCATTGCCAGCGGAGACACGAAGGTATCCGTCATTCTTTCCTTTGAATATGAAACCAGTGTCGATTTCCGTCTCGTGACGGAAGAACAATTCCCGACAACTCTTCATCATTTTACGGGATCGAAGGACCACAATATCAAAATGCGGCAAATAGCAAAAGAACGCGGCGAACGGATCAGTGAGTACGGTGTCGAGACGGTTGAAACAGGAGAAATCAAAACCTTCCCGAGCGAACGGGAATTTTACGTACACTTCGGCTTGCCCCTGATTCCGCCGGAACTCCGTGAAAGCGGACAAGAGGTGGAAACCTACAATGACAGCATTGAACTCATAGAGCACGAGCAAATCAAAGGCGATCTCCACATGCACTCCACATGGAGCGATGGTGCCTTTTCGATCAGGGAAATGGCTGAAGCATGCATAAAAAAAGGCTATCAGTACATGGCCATCACTGATCACTCCCAATATTTAAAGGTCGCCAACGGGCTGACTGCTGAAAGGCTCAAGCAGCAGGCGAAAGAAATTGACGCGCTGAATGCTGAATTTGAGAACTTCCGTATTTTTAAAGGCGTTGAGATGGATATTCTTCCTGACGGCACACTTGATTATGATGACGATGTGCTGGCGGAAATGGATCTTGTCATTGCATCAATCCATTCAAGCTTTAATCAGCCGGAGCACGTCATTATGAAGCGGCTTGAGACGGCACTGACCAACAAGCATGTCGACATAATCGCACATCCGACCGGGCGCCTCATCGGCAGACGTGCCGGTTACGAAATCGATATCGACAAACTGATTGAGCTCGCGAAGAAAACAAATACGGCGCTTGAACTCAACTCTAACCCTGCGCGTCTTGACCTGCGGACAGAGCATTTAATCAAAGCAAATGAACAAGGTGTTGCATTGGTCATTAATACCGATGCCCATAACATCGAGATGTTAAACGATATGAAAACCGGCGTCACTGCCGCGCGCAAAGGCTGGACGGAAACGAAAAACGTCCTGAATGCCCGGTCGCTTGAAGACGTACAGGCATTCCTGAAGCGCAACGATTAAGTAAGGAGGCTCACACAACCGTGCAGCAAAAAGTATTATCATCTCTTGAATTCCATAAAGTGAAAGAACAGGTAATCGAGCACGCCGCTTCTTCGCTCGGAAAAGAAATGCTTCTCCAGCTAAAGCCTTCTGCTTCGATTGACGAAATCAAAAAACAGCTGGATGAGGTAGATGAAGCCTCTGCGATCATCCGGCTGCGAGGCCAGGCGCCGTTTGGCGGCCTTACCGATATCAGAGGGGCATTAAGACGGGCAGAAATCGGCAGCGTTCTCAGTCCCTCGGAATTCACTGAAATATCAGGGCTGCTTTACGCAGTCAAACAAATGAAACATTTTCTCGGACAAATGGCTGAAGACGGAGTCGACATTCCGCTGATGCAGCAATATACTGAACAGCTCATTACACTGCCCGATTTAGAACGAGAAATCAATTCCTGCATAGATGATCACGGCGAAGTGCTTGACCACGCGTCAGAAACGTTAAGAGGTATCCGCACGCAGCTCAGAACGCTCGAATCGAGAATCAGAGACCGTTTAGAATCCATTCTGCGTTCCTCTTCCGCTTCCAAAATGCTGTCTGATACGATTGTTACCATCCGAAATGACCGTTTTGTTATCCCAGTCAAACAAGAGTACAGATCGAGCTACGGAGGCATTGTGCATGACACCTCTTCTTCTGGCGCAACCCTGTTCATTGAACCGCAGGCGATTGTAGATATGAACAACTCGCTTCAGCAGGCGAAAGTGAAAGAAAAGCAAGAAATTGAACGGATTTTACGCGTGCTGACAGAGCATACGGCAGAGCACACAGAGGAGCTTTTTCAAGATTTGCAAGTCCTGCAGACGCTTGACTTCATTTTTGCAAAAGCGAAATACGCAAAAGCGGTCAAAGCAACAAAACCGACCATGAATGACAGCGGCTTTATCCGTCTGAAAAAAGCGCGCCATCCATTGCTTCCGCCTGATCAAGTGGTCGCCAATGATATCGAGCTGGGCGGCGATTTTTCAACGATCGTGATAACAGGGCCGAATACCGGGGGGAAGACAGTTACCTTAAAAACACTGGGGCTGTTGACCTTAATGGCGCAATCGGGCCTTCATATTCCGGCAGATGAAGGATCGGAAGCCGCTGTATTTGAGCATGTGTTCGCTGATATCGGCGATGAACAGTCGATCGAGCAAAGCTTAAGTACATTTTCTTCCCATATGGTGAACATTGTCGGCATTTTAAAGCAAGTCAACGAAAACAGCCTTGTGCTCTTTGATGAACTGGGCGCGGGTACAGACCCGCAAGAAGGCGCGGCACTCGCCATGAGCATCTTGGATGAAGTCCACCGCACCAATGCCAGAGTATTAGCGACGACGCATTATCCGGAGCTAAAGGCGTATGGCTATAACAGAGAAGGCGTCATGAACGCCAGTGTCGAATTTGACATCGAGACCCTTTCACCAACCTACAAGCTCTTAATCGGTGTACCGGGACGAAGCAACGCCTTTGAAATTTCTAAACGGCTCGGGCTTCCGGACCATATTATCGGGCAGGCGAAATCAGAAATGACGGCCGAATATAATGAGGTCGATACGATGATTGCGTCTCTTGAACAAAGCAAAAAACGGGCGGAAGAAGAGCTTTCTGAAACAGAGTCGATCAGAAAAGAGGCCGAAAAGCTGCATAAAGAGCTGCAGCAGCAAATCATCGAACTCAACAGCAAAAAAGACAAATTGATGGAAGAGGCCGAACTGCAAGCGGCTGAAAAAGTTAAAGCGGCCACAAAAGAAGCTGAAGACATCATTCACGAATTACGCTCGATTAAAGAAGAACACAAATCCTTCAAGGATCACGAATTAATCAACGCGAAGAAACGATTAGAAGACGCTATGCCGACCTTTGAAAAGTCCAAAAAACCGGAAAAACCGAAAATGCAGAAACGCGTCTTGAAGCCTGGGGATGAAGTAAAAGTCCTTACTTTCGGGCAGAAAGGTACATTGCTTGAAAAAACCGGCGGCAATGAATGGAATGTTCAAATCGGCATTTTGAAAATGAAAGTGAAAGAAAAAGACCTGGAATTTATCAAATCGGCTCCGGAACCAAAAAAAGAAAAACACATTACAGCGGTTAAGGGCAAAGATTACCACGTATCGCTTGAACTTGATCTTCGCGGCGAGCGCTATGAAAATGCACTCAGCCGTGTTGAAAAATACTTGGATGACGCGGTGTTAGCGGGATATCCAAGAGTGTCCATTATCCATGGCAAAGGTACCGGTGCTTTAAGAAAAGGCGTGCAGGATCTCCTGAAAAATCATCGCAGCGTTAAAAGCTCCCGTTTCGGTGAAGCTGGTGAGGGAGGATCAGGCGTTACAATTGTTGAACTAAAATAAAAGGGAGTATGGCCATGAGTGATTTTTGGGAAAACGAGCTTGTGGAAATCGCGGCGTATTACAGTGTCGCGGTTCTCTGCCTCGTCCTCTTTTTGACTGTGTTTGAGCTGGTGACAGCTTATAAAAACTGGGAAGAGATTCAAAATGGAAATCTCGCTGTGGCAATGGCGACCGGCGGGAAAATTCTAGGGATAGCAAATGTGTTCCAGCACTCCATCTCTCAGCACAATTCTCTGCTGCAAATGATCGGGTGGGGTGTATACGGGTTTGTTATGCTTTTGATCAGCTACTTCATTTTTGAGTTTTTGACACCGCGGTTTAAAATTGATCAAGAAATTGAAAACGATAACCGGGCTGTCGGCTTTATCTCATTTGTCATTTCTGTCGGGCTTTCATTTGTTGTGGCAGCCGGAATATAAGGGGACGGAGAATAGATGGAAAAGCTTGCAAAAATACTGCTCGCCGCGGCGGGAATCTTTTTGTTGATTGGTCTTATATATCTGTTCATATTTTGAGAAAAAGAAAGATTTTCCTTTCTTTTTCTTTTTTTTGCCGTCCATCTGCTATAATAATAGGGTGAACTCTAAAACCGAAAGGGGAGGTTTTATGCAGTCTCAAAAGCCGTGGCTAGCCGAGTATCCCGAAGATATCCCGCATGAGCTTCCGTTGCCGACCCAAACCCTGCAATCCATCCTGACAGACTCCGCCGCACGATTTCCTGACAAAACAGCCGTATCTTTTTTCGGAAAAAAACTCACCTTTCATGACATTTTGACGGATGCTCTTAAACTCGCAGCTTTTCTGCAGCAAAATGGCCTGCAAAAAGGAGACAGAGTGGCTGTCATGCTGCCCAACTGTCCGCAATCCATCATTTCCTATTATGGGGTGCTGTTTGCCGGCGGTATCGTAGTGCAGACAAACCCGCTTTACACCGAGCATGAGCTCGAATATCAGCTGAGAGACGCAGAGGCCAGCGTGATCATCACCTTAGATTTGCTCTTCCCGAAGGCAATAAAAATGAAAACGTTATCAATTGTAGATCAGATTTTGGTGACGAGTATAAAAGACTATTTGCCGTTTCCAAAAAATATTCTCTATCCGCTTACGCAAAAACAAAAAGTGCACATTGACTTTGATGAAAACGACAATATTCATACCTTTGCTTCGAGCATGAAGCGGGAAAAAACAGAGCTAATCACAATTCCGGACATTGACCCCGAGCATGATATCGCTGTTCTGCAATACACCGGAGGAACGACGGGAGCGCCAAAAGGAGTCATGCTTACGCACAGAAATATTTTAGCCAATACCGAAATGTGTGCGGCATGGATGTACAACGTAAAAGAAGGCGATGAAAAAGTGCTTGGCATAGTCCCGTTTTTTCATGTCTATGGGCTGACAGCCGTGATGAATTATTCGATTAAACAAGGATTTGAAATGATCCTGCTTCCCAAGTTTGATCCGCTGCACACGCTCAAAATTATCGATAAACAAAAACCGACACTGTTCCCAGGCGCGCCGACGATTTATATTGGCCTCTTGCATCATCCTCAATTACAGCAATACGATCTGTCATCTATTAAAAGCTGCCTCAGCGGATCAGCCGCTCTCCCTGTTGAGGTGAAGCAGCAATTTGAAAAGGTGACTGGCGGAAATCTTGTGGAGGGATATGGTTTATCCGAGGCATCTCCGGTGACACACGCTAATTTTATCTGGGGGAAAAACAAACCCGGCAGTATCGGCTGTCCCTGGCCGAATACAGACGCAGCCATTTACTCTGAGGAGACTGGCCATTTTGCCGCTCCGTATGAGCATGGTGAGATCATCGTAAAAGGCCCGCAGGTCATGAAGGGATACTGGAACAAGCCGGAGGAAACGGCTGCAGTCTTAAGGGACGGATGGCTCTTCACTGGGGACATGGGCTATATGGATGAAGATGGATTTTTCTATATAGCCGACCGGAAGAAGGACATTATTATCGCGGGCGGCTACAATATTTACCCGCGTGAAGTTGAAGAAGCGCTGTACGAACATGAAGCGATTCAGGAAATTGTCGTTGCAGGCGTGCCTGATTCGTACAGAGGGGAAACGGTAAAGGCGTTTGTCGTGTTAAAGAAAGGCGCACAAGCCGATGCAGCAGAGCTGGACGCTTTCGCCAGAGCCCGTCTTGCACCCTATAAAGTGCCGAAAGCCTATGAATTCAGAAAAGAGCTCCCGAAAACAGCGGTTGGGAAAATTTTAAGAAGGCGTTTACTTGAAGAAGAAACCGAAAATCATCATATCAAGTAATAAATAGAGCCATGAAAAAGAGAACATTAATGAATAAACTTGACAAAGCGGAAAATCCTTCTTATCATAAAATTATGAATGAATAGTCATTCATTTATATAGGAAGGAACGATGAAAATTGAAGCAAAAACGGCCAAAGTATATGCAGATCATTGATGCAGCAGTTGAAGTCATTGCGGAAAACGGCTACCACCAGTCACAGGTATCTAAAATCGCCAAACAAGCCGGAGTAGCGGACGGCACCATCTATCTTTATTTTAAAAATAAAGAAGACATTTTAATTTCTCTGTTTAAAGAAAAAATGGGCCAATTCATTGAGCGGATGGAAGAGGACATAAAAGAAAAGGCAACAGCAAAAGAGAAATTGGCGCTCGTGATTTCAAAACACTTCTCACTTTTGGCGGGCGACCATAACCTCGCTATTGTCACTCAGCTTGAGCTCCGCCAATCCAATTTGGAGCTCCGGCAGAAAATTAATGAAATATTAAAAGGCTACTTAAATATTTTAGACAGCATTCTGACGGAAGGAATAAAATCAGGCGAGTTAAAAGAAGGCCTTGATGTCCGTCTCGCCCGGCAGATGATTTTTGGAACGATTGACGAAACCGTGACGACCTGGGTGATGAATGATCAAAAGTATGATCTGGCTGCTTTGTCAGACAGTGTTTTAGAATTACTGGTATCCGGAATTCACAATAAGTAAAGGAGTTCTGTCCTATGAATGCAATATCACTCGCAGTTGATCAATTTGTTGCAGTTATGACCATTCACAATCCGCCGGCAAACGCGCTTTCCAGCCGTATATTAGAAGAACTGTCCTCCTGTCTAGATCAGTGTGAAACAGATGCCGGCGTGCGATGCATTGTTATTCACGGCGAGGGAAGGTTTTTCTCCGCCGGCGCTGATATCAAAGAATTTACATCACTAAGAAACAGTGAGGATTCCTCACTGCTGGCTGAACGAGGCCAGCAGCTGATGGAGAGAATTGAGAGCTTTCCAAAACCAATTATCGCGGCGATTCACGGAGCTGCCCTCGGCGGCGGGCTGGAACTTGCAATGTCCTGCCATATCAGAATCGCGGCAGAAGATGCCAAGCTGGGGCTGCCGGAGCTTAACCTCGGCATTATTCCCGGTTTTGCCGGAACACAGCGGCTCCCGCGATACATTGGTACAGCAAAAGCATTGGAACTCATTGGATCAGGAGAACCGATATCGGGAAAAGAAGCGCTTGACCTCGGACTTGTGACAATTGGAGCAAAAGATGAAGCAGAAGTGCTTGAAAAAGCGAAAACGCTTGCCGCCAAATTTGCAGAAAAAAGCCCGCAAACGATGGCGTCTCTGCTTGAGCTTCTCTATACAAACAAGGTGTATTCCTATGAAGGCAGCTTAAAGCTTGAAGCAAAGCGGTTTGGAGAAGCGTTTGAGTCGGAGGACGCCAAGGAAGGCATTCAGGCATTTCTCGAAAAAAGAAAGCCTCAGTTCAAAGGCGAATAAAAGGGGATATGATCATGAATCTATTTGTACTGATGAAACGGACGTTTGACACAGAAGAAAAAATCGTCATTGACGCGGGAAAGATTCAAGATGACGGAGCTGAATGGATTATCAATCCGTACGATGAGTACGCGATTGAAGAAGCTATTCAGCTGAAGGAAAAACACGGCGGCACCATCACTGTTGTTACTGTCGGCGGCGAAGAAGCGGAAAAGGAGCTGCGCACAGCGCTTGCCATGGGATGTGACCAAGCCGTTTTAATCAACATAGAAGATGATCTCGAAGAACCCGACCAGTATTCCATTTCTCAAGTTTTATACCACTATATGAAGGATCAGGAGTTTGACCTCATTCTCGGCGGAAATGTCGCGATCGATGGAGGCTCAGGACAAGTGGCGCCACGTCTGGCTGAGCTTCTAGACATTCCGTGCATCACGACGATTACTAAACTCGATATCAATGGAAGTGACGCAGAAGCAGAAAGGGACGTTGAAGGGGATGTTGAAAAAATCAAAACGACTCTCCCTTTGCTTGTCACAGCTCAGCAAGGCTTAAATGAACCTCGCTACCCATCGCTTCCGGGAATTATGAAAGCCAAGAAAAAACCGCTTGAAGAGCTTGAGCTGGATGATCTGGACTTAGATGAAGAAGATGCTGAACCAAAAATGAAAACAATTGAACGTTTTCTGCCGCCGAAAAAAGAAGCCGGGAAGCTTCTCCAGGGTGATTCTGCCGAACAGGCAAAAGAGCTTGTATCATTGCTCCGCAGCGAGGCGAAAGTCATTTAGCGCTTGCACATTCAAAGAAACAGGGGGATGTTAGAATGGGAAAAAAAGTGATCGTACTCGGAGAACTGCGTGACGGAGAACTGCGAAATGTCACCTTTGAAGCAATCTCCGCTGGAAGAACCATTTCAGATGATGGAGAAGTAATCGGTGTTCTTATAGGAGAAAACGTATCACAGCATGCAGAGGAGCTTATCCACTACGGTGCAGACAAAGTTCTCACAGCTGAGGACCCAAAGCTTAAGGCATATACGGCAGACGGATACAGCCAAGTGATGCGAACCATTATTGAAAAGGAAACACCTGATGCGGTCGTATGCGGACACACTGCAATGGGGAAGGATCTGTCGCCGAAGCTTGCAGCCCGGCTCCAAACAGGATTGATTTCTGACGCTACAGATGTAAGCGTTACCGGAGAAAACGTCGTTTTTACAAGACCGATTTACTCAGGGAAGGCATTTGAACGCGTCATTTCAACGGATCCGATGACGCTTGTGACGATTCGCCCCAACAACATTCAAGCGTTAGAAAAAGACACCAGCCGGGCAGGCAGCATGGAAAGCATCGAAGTTTCCCTTACAGATCTCCGTACCGTCATACAAGAGATCGTCAAAAAAACAGCGGACGGCGTTGATCTCTCTGAAGCGAAAATCATTGTGGCGGGCGGCCGCGGAGTAAAAAGCAAGGAAGGCTTTCAGCCGTTGCAGGAGCTTGCCGAGGTGCTGGGCGCAGCAGTCGGCGCTTCACGCGGGGCGTGTGACGCTGATTATTGCGACTATGCTCTCCAAATCGGACAGACCGGAAAAGTTGTCACTCCCGATTTGTATATCGCCTGCGGAATTTCAGGCGCTATCCAGCATTTGGCGGGTATGTCCAACAGCAAGGTGATTGTCGCCATCAATAAAGATCCAGAAGCCGATATTTTTAAAATAGCTGATTACGGTATCGTAGGCGATTTATTTGAAGTCGTCCCATTACTGACGGAAGAATTCAAACAACTGAATATTCACTCATAAAGGGAAGCCCCGGACTGCAGAAGTTCGGGGTTTTTAAATACATACGTACAAATCATTATTAACAAAAAAAGTCGTTGACATGTACGGACATATATAATAAGGTTACTTTAAAAGCGCTTACATTCATGCTGACTCCTCAGTCCAAACACAAATCTATATTTGACTGTGGTGCTTTTCATATTTGTATGAAAGGAATGATCAAGCATGTCTGAACATACAGCAGTGATTCAAACGGATATTGTAAAAGGAACGATCAACAAAAATATATACGGTCATTTTGCTGAGCATTTAGGAAGAGGGATTTATGAAGGGATTTGGGTCGGAACGGAATCAAGCATTCCTCATATAAACGGTATAAGAAAAGATGTGTTAGAAGCGCTGAAACAGCTGCGTATTCCTGTCCTACGATGGCCGGGCGGCTGCTTTGCGGATGAATATCATTGGGCCAACGGTGTGGGTGACCGCAAGACGATGCTCAACACTCACTGGGGCGGCACAGTTGAATCAAATGAATTCGGGACACATGAATTTATGATGCTGTGCGAGCTGCTTGAATGCGAACCTTACATTTGCGGCAATGTAGGGAGCGGAACAGTTCAGGAAATGGCGGAATGGATCGAATATATGACCTTTAAAGAAGGCACGCCAATGTCAGACTGGAGAAGACAAAACGGAAAAGAAGAGCCTTGGAAGTTGAAATATTTTGGAGTGGGTAATGAAAATTGGGGCTGCGGCGGCAATATGCACCCAGAGTACTATGCCGATCTATACCGCCGTTTTCAAACGTATGTCCGCAATTACAGCGGCAATGAAATTTATAAAATTGCCGGCGGTGCAAACGTTGATGATTTTAATTGGACGGACGTGCTCATGAAAAAAGCAGCTGGCCTGATGGACGGGCTAAGTCTTCACTATTACACGATTCCGGGAGATTTCTGGAAGGGCAAAGGATCGGCCACAGAATTTACAGAGGACGAATGGTTCATCACAATGAAAAAGGCCAAATACATTGATGAGTTGATTCAAAAACACGGCACAATTATGGATCGGTACGATCCGGAGCAGCGGGTCGGACTGATTATTGACGAATGGGGCACATGGTTTGATCCTGAGCCAGGCACGAACCCAGGCTTTTTATATCAGCAAAACACGATTCGTGACGCGCTTGTCGCAGCTTCTCACTTTCACATTTTCCATCAGCATTGCCGCCGGGTGCAAATGACCAACATCGCGCAGACGGTAAATGTTCTTCAAGCTATGATTCTGACTGAGGGGGAACGAATGCTATTAACGCCGACATACCATGTGTTTGATATGTTTAAGGTACATCAGGATGCCTCTCTTTTAGATACTGAAACAACGTCCGCTGACTATGAATGGAAGGGAGAAACGCTGCCTCAAATCAGTGTGTCGGCATCAAGAAATGCGGAAGGCGATATAAACGTCAGCATCTGTAACATTGATCATCAAAATAAAGCAGAGGTGGAGATTGAGCTGAGAGGTCTTCACAAGACTGTGGATCATTCGGGCGTTATCCTGACTGCGGAGAAGATGAACGCCCATAACACGTTTGATGACCCGGAGCACGTAAAACCTGAATCGTTCAGCCGTTATTCTGTAAATAAAAACAAATTGAAAGCAAAGCTGCCGCCAATGGCAGTTGTCTTACTCACATTACGGACTGATTCTTAACCAAAAAAAGGAGCGCCGATCCATTAGAGGACAGCGCTCTTTTTTGTTTTGAAACAGCTCCGAAAGGGCATGGTAAAGTATATGACGGTTATAGAAGGGATGTTGTCCTATGCTTCGTACAATTTTAATGATCATCGGCGCAATTGTGGTGATCGGAGCGATTATCAGATTCGTGTTTTAATTTCGAAATGCCCCATTCTATGAGTAAACCGATTGTGATCAGGAAAAAATAATTTATAAGCATTTAAATAGCGTGAACGAATGGGAGATGCTATACTAAAAATCATCATTTCACAATTGGAGGAATTCAATAATGGCTATCGTAAAAGCAACTGATCAATCTTTCTCAGCTGAAACAAGCGAAGGCGTCGTACTGGCTGATTTCTGGGCCCCTTGGTGCGGACCTTGTAAAATGATTGCACCTGTTCTTGAAGAATTGGATCAAGAAATGGGCGACAAACTAAAAATCGTGAAAATCGATGTAGATGAGAACCAAGAAACAGCCGGCAAATACGGCGTTATGAGCATCCCGACACTTCTTGTCTTAAAAGACGGAGAAGTTGTTGAAACATCTGTCGGCTTCAAACCGAAAGAAGCGCTTCAAGAGCTTGTAAACAAACATCTTTAATTTTCGGCTGCTTACATGCCAGAGCGATTCCAATTGAGGGATCGCTTTTTTTATTCGCCAATCGTGAATCATGGAGAAAAACACCTGTTCGTGTTAAACTGGAAGCAAAGGACTAAATATAAGGAAGGGTAACATATGAACAAACAACTGAAAGAAAAACTCGCCCTCCTTCCCGATCAGCCAGGGTGTTACTTAATGAAGGACCGTCAGCAGACAGTGATCTACGTAGGAAAAGCAAAAGTGCTGAAAAACAGAGTGCGCTCCTACTTTACCGGCTCTCATGACGCAAAAACACAGAGGCTTGTGACGGAAATTGAGGATTTTGAATATATCGTGACGTCCTCCAATCTTGAAGCGCTTATTTTAGAAATGAACTTGATTAAAAAGCATGATCCGAAATATAACGTCATGCTGAAAGACGATAAAACCTATCCTTTTATAAAACTTACCCATGAACGCCACCCAAGGCTGATTGTCACCCGCAACGTCAAAAAAGACAAAGGGCGCTATTTCGGACCGTATCCGAATGTGCAGGCCGCAAGGGAGACAAAAAAGCTGCTCGACCGTCTCTACCCTCTCAGAAAATGCTCCAAGCTTCCGGACAGAGTGTGCCTTTATTATCACCTCGGACAATGTCTCGCTCCGTGTGTAAAGGACATTTCAGAAGAGACAAACAGAGAACTGGTAGAGAGCATTACCCGTTTCTTAAGGGGCGGCTATAACGACGTCAAAAAAGAGCTTGAAGAGAAAATGCTTGAGGCGGCTGAGAACCTTGAGTTTGAACGGGCAAAGGAACTTCGTGACCAAATCGCTCATATCGATTCAACGATGGAAAAACAAAAAATGACCATGAACGACTTAGTCGACCGTGACGTATTCGCTTACGCTTATGATAAAGGCTGGATGTGCGTACAGGTCTTTTTCGTACGGCAAGGAAAGCTTATTGAACGTGACGTCAGCATGTTTCCGCTTTATCAGGAAGCAGATGAAGAGTTCCTTACCTTCATCGGGCAGTTCTATTCAAAAAACAACCATTTTCTGCCGAAGGAAATTTTAGTGCCGGACAGCGTTGATCAATCGATGATTGAGCAGCTGTTGGAAACAAACGTCCATCAGCCGAAAAAAGGGGCGAAGAAAGAATTGCTTATGCTGGCACATAAAAACGCAAAAATCGCGCTTAAAGAAAAATTCTCTTTAATCGAACGTGACGAGGAGCGTTCATTCGGTGCTGTGCAGAAACTCGGAGACGCCTTAAATATTTATACCCCGCACAGAATCGAAGCGTTCGATAACTCGAATATACAAGGGACTAACCCGGTTTCGGCGATGATTGTGTTCATCGATGGCAAACCATACAAAAAGGAATACCGCAAGTACAAAATCAAAACTGTCACAGGGCCAGATGATTACGGCTCAATGAGAGAGGTTGTCAGACGAAGATATACGAGAGTGCTTCGTGAAAACCTGCCGCTGCCTGATCTGATCATTATAGACGGAGGGAAAGGCCAGATCAACGCGGCCCGTGACGTCGTTGAAAACGAACTCGGCCTGGACATCCCGATTGCCGGCTTGGCAAAGGATGATAAACACAGAACCTCCAACTTATTAATCGGTGATCCGCTTGAGGCGGTTTACCTTGAACGAAACAGCCAGGAATTTTACCTGCTTCAGCGCATTCAGGATGAGGTGCACCGATTTGCGATCAGCTTCCACAGACAGATCCGCGGGAAAAGCGCATTTCAATCTGTTTTGGACGACATACCGGGTATCGGAGAAAAAAGAAAGAAAATGCTGTTAAAGCATTTCGGTTCCGTCAAAAAAATGAAGGAAGCAAGCCTTGAGGACATCAAAAAAGCAGGGGTTCCCGAAGCGCCGGCACAGCTGCTTTATGACAAATTGCAAAAATAATGTTGTCCTTTTGAAAAAGTTCTGATAAAATGTGAACTAATTTCATAATTAGATCGTGTAATATGGTGAAGATAGAGGTGCGAACTTCAAGAGTAAGCCTTTGGAGAAAGATGGATTCTGAGAAAAAGGCTGAAAGGGGAGCGTCGCCGAAGCAAATAAAACCCCATCGGTATTATTTGCTGGCCGTGCATTGAATAAATGTAAGGCTGTCAAGAAATCATTTTCTTGGAGGGCTATCTCGTTGTTCATAATCATCTTGATGATTAATTGATAAGCAATGAGAGCAATTCCTCTCATTGCTTTTTTTATTGTGGACAAAGCGCTCTTTCTCCTCACCCGCACGAACCAAAATGTAAAGGGTGGTTAACATGGGTCTCATTGTACAAAAATTCGGAGGTACTTCCGTCGGCTCAGTCGAAAAAATTCAAAATGCAGCAAATCGCGTCATTGCGGAAAAACAGAAAGGCCATCAAGTTGTCGTTGTCGTATCAGCTATGGGGAAATCCACTGATGCATTGGTCAGCCTTGCAAAAGACATCACTGATCAGCCGAGCAAACGTGAAATGGATATGCTGCTGGCAACAGGCGAGCAGGTCACCATTTCCCTGCTTTCCATGGCGCTGCAGGAAAAAGGCTATGACGCCGTTTCCTATACAGGATGGCAGGCGGGAATCCGCACCGAGGACGTCCATGGCAATGCCAGAATTACGGATATAAACACGTCTGCCCTAGAAAACCAGCTTCAAAAGGGAAAAGTAGTTGTTGTGGCAGGATTTCAAGGCATGACAGACGACAGTGAAATCACGACTTTGGGCAGGGGCGGTTCAGACACAACAGCAGTGGCTTTGGCTGCCGCATTAAAAGCGGACAAATGTGATATTTATACCGACGTGCCCGGCGTGTTTACAACCGATCCGCGCTACGTGAAATCAGCGAGAAAGCTTGCCGGCATCTCTTACGATGAAATGCTGGAGCTTGCCAATTTAGGCGCCGGTGTTCTTCATCCAAGAGCTGTTGAATTCGCGAAAAATTACCAAGTGCCGTTAGAAGTGCGTTCAAGTACAGAAACAGAAGCGGGAACATTAATTGAGGAGGAATCATCCATGGAGCAGAACCTTATCGTCAGAGGCATCGCGTTCGAAGATCAAATCACAAGGGTAACCATCTACGGGCTGACAAGCGGCCTGACCACTTTGTCTACTATTTTTACAACTCTTGCAAAACGAAACATTAATGTGGATATCATTATCCAAACGCAGGCGGGAGACCATGAGACCGGTATTTCCTTCTCTGTTAAATCAGAAGACGCGGATCAGGCTGTTGCCGTACTTGAAGAGTACAAAGACGCGCTTGAATTCGAAAAAATTGAGACTGAAAGCAAATTGGCCAAAGTATCCATTGTTGGATCAGGCATGGTATCAAATCCCGGTGTAGCAGCTGAAATGTTTGCTGTACTGGCGGAAAAAAACATATTAATCAAAATGGTCAGCACATCTGAAATCAAAGTTTCAACAGTAGTGAGCGAAAATGACATGGTAAAAGCGGTGGAAGCACTGCACGATGCGTTTGAACTCTCGAAACACCCTTCAGCTGTGTCATGACAACCAAAAAGGCGGGACTCATGCAGTCACCGCCTTTTTCATTAAACAGGGTCTTTCATATCCCATTTAACAGTCAGAACCACTTTATCGGCTCTCTTTTTTACTTGTTCGTATGATTCGGCAATCTGATCATTCATCAATTGAATTTGCTCGGCGATGAAGCCAGCTTCCAGCTGAAAGCAAGGTTCTTTCTGATATTTGAGCCGATTGGAAATGATCTGTCCTTCAAGCTCGAATTCTAGCTCCTGTTTCTTTGCGCTAACGTTTGTGAGGGTTCCCCAGCCTGCTTCTTCAAAGAAAGCCGGAAATTCCTCCCATGATTCAAGAGGAAACTTTCGGGCGAGATGTTTCCCTGCCCAATACATCATGGAAGAGTAATCTTGGCCAAGCATGTCTGGGAGAACAATCTCTCGTATCAGTTCATAGGCATAGGCGTTCATTTCAATTTCTTTTAGATTATGTATTGATGCTTCATATTTAGACTTCATATCTGTCTCCCCTCTCTCCTTCGTATATTATAGCCCAAACCGGGGGGAGGATTACAGAATGATCCTGTAATTCTCATGAAAAATTAAGAAAGAATTATATATTGATAAAATAAAATTTTTGAATCAACTAATCAATTCGGAAAATTAGAATTTATGTACGCGTTTTCTTGACGCCCTTTTGTGGTAGGAGTAAAATGAAATTGTCAATAAATCTTAATAAAGTGCTTACAATTGAAAGAAGTGGGGGAAGAGATTTAGCACATTTCGCACTTATCAAACAGGGGGTAAAGTAATGTCTGGGAACAGAGAGTTTTATTTTCGAAGAATGCATTCCTTGCTTGGCGTCATACCGGTCGGCATCTTTTTGATTCGTCAACCAGTTTGCCGCAAGGGGCGCGGAAGCATTCAATAATGCTGCTCATTTTATGGATAGTCTGCCTTTCAGGTATGCTCTGGAAATCTTTATTATCTTCTTACCTTTAATTTATCATGCAGTTTATGGTGTGTACATAGCGTTTACTGCGAAAAATAACGCAGGCCAATATAGCTATATGCGAAACTGGCTCTTTGTCCTGCAGCGTGTAACGGGTATCATCACCCTCATTTTTGTGAGCTGGCATGTGTGGGAAACACGCATTGCTGCACAGATGGGCGCTGAGGTTAATTTTGACATGATGGCGAATATCTTGAGCTCACCGGCTATGCTGGGCTTTTACATTGTAGGTGTTTTATCCACCATTTTCCACTTCTCGAACGGTTTATGGTCTTTCGCTGTTACATGGGGCATCACGGTAACGCCTCGTTCTCAAAGAATTTCGACATACGTTACGCTGATTATTTTTGTTGCACTGTCTTACGTAGGCTTAAAAGCGATTTTTGCATTTGTATAAGAGAGTACTAGATTACTAGAGGGAGAGGGGCTATCATGAGTCAATCAAGCATTATCGTAGTCGGCGGGGGTCTTGCCGGCCTCATGGCGACAATTAAAGCAGCGGAATCTGGAATGGCGGTTAAGCTGTTTTCCATCGTTCCTGTGAAACGTTCTCATTCGGTTTGTGCCCAAGGCGGCATCAACGGAGCGGTCAATACAAAAGGGGAAGGTGACTCTCCGTGGGAACATTTTGACGATACTGTATACGGGGGAGACTTTCTTGCCAATCAGCCGCCGGTTAAGGCGATGTGTGAAGCGGCGCCGTCAATCATCCACTTATTAGACCGGATGGGCGTCATGTTTAACCGGACGCCTGAGGGGCTGCTTGATTTCCGCCGATTTGGGGGTACACAGCATCACAGAACAGCTTATGCAGGGGCGACGACTGGCCAGCAGCTGCTTTATGCTCTGGACGAGCAAGTGCGCAGATACGAGGTTGCAGGTCTGGTCACAAAATACGAAGGCTGGGAATTCCTTGGCGCTGTATTAGATGATGACAGAACATGCCGCGGAATTGTCGCGCAAAACCTGACAAACATGCAAATTGAATCCTTCCGTTCAGACGCTGTGATTATGGCGACGGGCGGACCGGGAATCATTTTCGGTAAATCCACAAACTCCATGATTAATACAGGGTCTGCTGCATCGATCGTTTATCAGCAGGGAGCGTATTATGCAAATGGAGAATTCATTCAGATCCACCCGACAGCCATACCGGGGGATGATAAATTAAGGCTGATGAGTGAATCTGCACGCGGTGAAGGCGGACGTGTATGGACATACAAAGACGGTAAACCGTGGTATTTCCTTGAGGAGAAATATCCTGCATATGGAAACTTGGTGCCGCGTGATATTGCGACACGCGAAATATTTGATGTGTGTGTGAATCAGAAACTCGGCATCAACGGCGAGAACATGGTATATCTCGATTTGTCTCATAAAGATCCAAAAGAGCTTGACATTAAGCTCGGCGGCATCATTGAAATTTATGAGAAGTTTATGGGAGACGATCCGCGCAAACTTCCGATGAAAATCTTCCCTGCGGTTCATTATTCAATGGGCGGCTTATGGGTTGATTACGATCAAATGACAAATATTCCGGGACTGTTTGCCGCTGGAGAATGTGATTACTCCATGCACGGCGGCAACCGCTTGGGAGCAAACTCCCTGCTCTCCGCGATTTACGGAGGAATGGTAGCCGGGCCGAATGCTGTTAAATATGTAAACGGCTTAGAATCTTCCGCAGAGGATATGTCTTCATCGATATTCGATGCCCACGTGAAAAAAGAAGAAGATAAATGGGCTGAGATTATGAATATGGACGGAAACGAAAATGCGTACGTCCTCCATAGAGAGCTCGGGGAATGGATGACGGCGAATGTGACGGTTGTCCGCCATAACGACAAGCTGTTGAAAACAGATGACAAAATTCAGGAGCTAATGGAGCGGTATAAAAAGATTAACATCAATGACACGACAAAATGGAGCAACCAGGGAGCTATGTTTACACGCCAGCTTTCAAACATGCTTCAGCTTGCCAGGGTGATTACACTGGGTGCTTACAACCGTAATGAAAGCAGGGGCGCCCATTATAAACCGGATTTCCCTGAGCGTAATGACGATGAATGGCTCAAAACAACAATGGCTAAACATGTAAGCCCGTATGAAGCGCCGGAGTTTGAGTATCAGGATGTCGATGTATCACTGATAACGCCTCGGAAACGGGATTACTCGAAGAAGAAGGTGGCGAAATAATCATGAGTGAGAAAAAGACCATACGATTTATTATCACACGTCAAGATACACCCGACAGCACGCCTTACGATGAAGAATTTGAGATTCCATACCGCCCGAATCTGAACGTTATTTCCGCTCTAATGGAAATCCGCCGGAATCCGGTTAACGTAAAAGGTGAAAAGACGACTCCTGTTACTTGGGATATGAACTGTCTTGAAGAAGTATGCGGCGCATGTTCAATGGTCATAAACGGAAAGCCCCGCCAGTCGTGTACGGCGCTTGTTGACCAGCTTGAACAGCCGATCCGCTTAAAACCGATGAAAACATTCCCGGTCGTGCGTGATTTGCAGGTTGACCGCAGCAGAATGTTTAATTCGCTGAAAAAAGTAAAAGCGTGGATACCGATCGACGGCACGTACGATTTAGGACCGGGACCGAGAATGCCGGAAAAACGCCGCCAGTGGGCATATGAATTATCAAAATGCATGACGTGCGGTGTCTGCCTGGAAGCCTGCCCGAATGTAAACAGCAAATCGAAATTCATGGGGCCTGCTCCGATGTCTCAGGTCCGTTTGTTTAACGCCCATCCGACAGGTGCCATGAACAAATCTGACCGGCTGGAAGCACTGATGGAAGAGGGGGGCCTTGCAGATTGCGGCAACTCGCAAAACTGCGTTCAATCCTGCCCGAAAGGCATTCCGCTGACCACTTCTATCGCTGCCTTAAACAGGGATACAAACTTACAAGCATTCCGCAATTTCTTCGGAAGCGACAGAGTATAAGAAGAAAAAACCTCTTCCGCATGGGAGAGGTTTTTTTAACAATAAGGAGATGAGTGAAATGAAGCTTCCTGCTTATATTGACATGCCGTTTCAAAAATGGAAAGAATCCTTTTCTTTTTTTAATGAAGTTTCTGTACGATTTTCTGAGACAGATATGTTTGGACATATGAATAATGTAATCCCTTTCATCTATTTTGAAGAAGCGAGGATATCTTATTTTAAACATTTGAATATGATGAAACAAAATAAGCAAACCATGACCGTCGTCGCCAGTCAGCAATGTGATTATCTGCGCCAAGTCATGCCTTATGAAGACTTGCGTATTTATGTGAAAACAAGCGCTGTCGGCAGTTCATCCCTCACCTTGCATTACCTCGGAGAAAATAGCGTAGGGGAGCCCTGCTTCACCGGAGCTGTTGTCATGGTTCAAGTGTCAAAGGAAAGCGGAAAGGCTGTCAGCTGGACGGATGAGGAGAAAGAAAAGCTTCTCCATACACCATAAACTAATTCTTCTGTAAACGTCACCTCCTGAGCCCTCCTGACATATGATATCTTGACTATATCAAAACCCATTCGTTTCAGATTCGCTCTCACCTTAGCAAGGAGGGTTACAATACTTGAAGGAGAAAGAATTTCAATCGAAGCCGCTGCTAACGAAAAGAGAAAGAGAAGTGTTCGAATTGCTCGTTCAAGATAAGACAACAAAGGAGATTGCAAGCGAGCTATTTATCAGTGAGAAAACCGTTCGAAACCATATTTCAAATGCCATGCAGAAATTGGGTGTGAAAGGGCGTTCGCAAGCCGTTGTTGAGCTTCTTAGAATGGGTGAGCTAGAGCTTTAATCCTTGCCGGTATTCCTTCTTTTCAGGAGGGAGCCGGTTATTGCTGTTTGTCTGAAAAGTTCCGAATTCCTATTTAAAACCAGGATGATACGATATAAAACGAGATTTCAATTTGCTTTCATTTGCCTAATGTCCCTCTATTTCTCGTCCCGCGAGTCTTGCATTTTCTATAGAAAAGAAGGAAAATAGACACGGAACGCTTTTGTGCGTAAGAGATCCTTGAGTGAGGGATGGACAAATGACATCAAAACCTTTGGAGCATGTTGCGGACATTGAAAAGTCGCTCCGCCACATTGCCGCGATCATTAAACAAAAAGGAAGAGAAATCCTAAACCAATACGCAATTACGCCGCCGCAATTTGTCGGTCTGCAATGGCTTTATGAGTTAGGAGACATGACAATCGGCGAACTATCGGGGAAAATGTATCTGGCATGCAGCACGACAACGGACTTAATCGACCGCATGCAAAAAAATGAGCTTGTCGAGCGGGTAAAGGACCCGGCGGACAGACGTGTCGTCAGGATACACCTTCTGCCAGAAGGAGAACGCATTATCCAAGAAGTCATTACAAAAAGGCAGGAATACCTGCGTGATATGTTCGAAACGTTTACAGATGAAGAAATAGCCATCTTCGAAAAATCATTGATGAAACTGCAGCAAGAAATGAAGAGAAAATGAGGCGATTTTGTTGGAACAACCAATAGGAGTCATTGATTCCGGGGTTGGCGGGTTAACCGTTGCAAAGGAAATCATGAGACAGCTACCAAAAGAAAATATAATCTACGTAGGGGATACGAAACGGTGTCCGTACGGCCCGCGTCCTGAAGAAGAAGTGCTTCAATACACGCGGGAGCTGACAAATTATTTGTTGAAAAACCACCACATTAAGATGCTGGTGATCGCCTGCAACACCGCGACAGCAATTGCACTGGAAGACATCCAGCGCGACGTCGATATTCCGGTGGTCGGGGTGATCCAGCCTGGTGCGCGGGCAGCGATAAAAGTGACGGGAAACCAGCATATCGGTGTGATCGGCACAGAAAATACCATTAAGAGCAATGCTTATGAAGAAGCCCTTCTGGCATTAAATGCCGAACTGAAGGTTGAAAATCTTGCCTGTCCGCTGCTTGTGCCGTTTGTGGAAAGCGGAAAGTTTCTGGACAAAACAGCAGACGAGATTGTCAAAACATCACTATCTCCGTTAAAAGATACATCGATTGACTCGCTGATTTTAGGCTGCACCCATTACCCTATTTTAAAAGACGCGATTCAAAGATATATGGGAGAGCAAGTGAATATTATTTCGTCAGGCGATGAAACAGCCCGGGAAGTAAGTACGATTCTATCGTATAAAGGACTGCTGAATCAATCTTCGTTTACCCCGAATCATCAATTCCTGACTACAGGAGAACGGGATCAGTTTGCGAAAATAGCAGATGACTGGTTTGGCCATGAAGTAGGTCACGTAGAATGCATCTCTTTGCGAGAACCAATCAGAAGATAGTTTTGCCCCGCAACGGCGTGTTGCGGGTTTTTTGTTGTTTTTAATGGAATTCATCGGTCTATTTCCCGCTGAGGCTCGTATACATAGTAGTACAAACAGCCTTAGGAGGGAAAAGTATGCTGAAAAAAGGACCTGCAGTCATTGGTGCCACTTGTCTCACCTCTGCCTTGCTTTTATCCGGGTGCGGTTTATTTCAATCCGATAAGACAGCCGAGGAAATCGATCCGCCTCAAGACGTTACATACGTAAATGATGAAGCGGGGACCGATTCAAATACAACAGCAGCCGAAAAAACAAAAAAATAGAAAAAAGTGATACCGAAAAAGCGAATCAGGACTCTTCTACAGTGATGAGGGAGCTTTATCTCATTGATAAAAACGGTTATGTCGTTGCGCAAACGATGCCTCTTCCGAAAAGTGAAGGAACGGCTAAGCAGGCGCTTGAATACCTTGTGCAGGGCGGGCCTGTGTCAGAGATTCTGCCGAATGGCTTCAGAGCCGTTTTGCCGGCTGACACAACTGTTAACGTAGACATCAAAAAAGATGGCACTGCTATAGCGGACTTCTCGAAAGAATTTAAAAACTATAAGAAGGAAGATGAACAGAAAATCGTCCAATCGGTGACGTGGACGCTGACTCAATTCAGTTCAATTGATAAAGTGAAGCTGAGAATCAACGGCCATGAACTGAAGGAGATGCCTGTAGGCGGCACGCCGATCTCAGACGATTTAAGCCGTAAGGACGGGATTAATTTGGAAACTGCCGGCGTCAATGATCTCACAGCTACACATCCGCTGACAGTCTATTATTTAGCGGAAAACGATGACAGTGAATATTACGTGCCGGTAACAAAACGAATTGACAATTCCAAAACAGACGACATTACAGCGGCTATTAATGAACTGGCTGAGGGCCCGAGCAAGGCGAGCGGCCTGTTGACGGATTTCAGCGAAGATGTGAAGCTGGTCAGTAAGCCGAAAATCAAAGATGGACGTGTAACGCTAGATTTTAATCAATCCATTTTTGGAAGCGCCGATGAAAAGACGAAAATGATTTCTTCAGAAGTGCTTAACAGCATTGTGCTGACTTTAACAGAGCAGCCGGATGTAAAAAGCGTATCCGTTAAAGTGAACGGGAAAGCCGAACTCGTGAACGAAAAAGGCGAAAAACTTTCAGAAGCGGTATCCAGACCGTCTCAAGTGAATACGGGTAGTTTTTAAATTGGGATTTTTGATATACTAGAAAGAAAGAGGTTAGCGTTCCGGCTGCCTCTTTCTTTATTCAATTCCGGGACAAAAATGGTTTATGTACATACAATCGGAGGTAAAACATGAGACATGACGGAAGACAACATGATGAGCTGCGTCCAATTACATTTGATTTGGACTTTATCAGCCATCCGGAAGGGTCTGTTCTAATAACAGCGGGAAATACAAAAGTAATCTGCAACGCATCTGTAGAGGATCGCGTACCACCGTTTTTGCGGGGCGGAGGCAAAGGGTGGATTACAGCTGAGTACAGCATGCTGCCGCGGGCTACAAATCAAAGAACGATCAGAGAATCTTCCAAAGGGAAAATTTCCGGCAGAACGATGGAAATTCAGCGTTTGATCGGCCGCGCGCTTCGGGCAGTCGTTGATTTAGAGAAACTGGGTGAACGTACGATTTGGATTGACTGTGATGTCATTCAGGCGGACGGAGGAACAAGAACGGCTTCCATTACCGGAGCATATCTTGCCATGGCGATTGCAATTGGCAAGCTGCTCAAAGCGGGAACGATTAAAACAAACCCGCTCACTGATTTCCTGGCAGCGATTTCTGTCGGAATTGATAAAGAGCAGGGAATTTTGTTAGATTTAAATTATGAAGAAGATTCTGCTGCTGAAGTTGATATGAATGTCATCATGACAGGCAGCGGCCGCTTTGTGGAGCTTCAGGGAACAGGGGAAGAGGCAACCTTTTCACGTGAGGATCTGAATGGCCTTCTCAGTCTTGCAGAAAAAGGCATTCAGGAACTGATTGACAAGCAAAAAGAAGTACTGGGCGATTCTCTTCCAGAGCTGAAATAATGACAGAAAGGCTTGATCATTATGAAAGAAGCAATTATTGCGACTCACAATCCGGGAAAAGTGAAGGAATTTAAAGAAATCCTTGAGCCGAGAGGGTACGAGGTAAAATCATTAGCTGAAATCGGATTTACAGAAGAGATAGAAGAAACAGGCCATACGTTTGAAGAAAATGCGATTCTAAAAGCGGAAGCGGTGGCAAAAGCAGTGAACAAAATGGTCATTGCAGACGACTCGGGTTTGTCCGTTGATAATTTAGGAGGCCGCCCCGGTGTCTATTCAGCACGATATGCAGGGGAACAGAAAGATGACCAGGCGAATATCAATAAAGTGCTGAGTGAGCTGAAAGGCATCGAAAAAGAGCAGCGTACGGCCCGTTTTCGCTGCGCGCTTGCCGTGAGTATTCCGGGAGAGGAAACAAAAACTGTTGAGGGGCATGTTGAAGGATATATTGCCGAGGAGCCGAAAGGAGAATACGGCTTTGGCTATGACCCCATCTTTATCGTCAAAGATAAAGATAAGACAATGGCAGAGCTGACAAGTGATGAAAAAAATAAAAATCAGCCACAGGGCTGACGCACTTAAAAAGCTGTCGAAGCTGTTGGAGGCATAAGGGGGAGCGTATATATGAACGTGCTGATTATCAGTGACAGCCATGGGCTTGAAGAAGAACTCCAAACCATCGCGAAACGTCATGAAGCGGATGTTGATCTCATGATTCATTGCGGAGACTCTGAGCTTGAAACCGGCCATCCGGCGTTAGAGCCTTATTCCGTTGTAAAAGGCAATTGTGATTTTATCGGCGATTTTAAGGACGAGCTCCTGCTGACGGCCGGTTCCAAAAAAATATTGGTTACGCATGGGCACCTTCATGGTATTAAACAGACCTTGCTAAACGTATACTATCGTGCAGAGGAGCTTGGAGCGGAAATCATTTGCTTCGGGCATTCACACATCGCAGGAAGCGAAATGCTGCGCGGAAAACTGATGATTAATCCAGGCAGCATCCGCCTTCCAAGGGTGCGCAGCACAGAAAGCTATGCTATACTGTCTTTAGAAAATGATACAGCAACAGTGCGTTTTTATAACCAAGCAGGCGATGAAATCATTGATTTGCAACACCGTGTAACCCTATGAAATATCACATGAGGAAGAAAATTTTCTTCCTCATGAAAAAAATTCTAAAAAACCGTTGACTTATCATTGCAACCCATATATAATAAATCTTGTCGCTGATAGTTAAAGCGAAAACAAAAAAACAAAACGTGTCCCAGTAGCTCAGCTGGATAGAGCAACGGCCTTCTAAGCCGTCGGTCGGGAGTTCGAATCTCTCCTGGGACGTACCAAAAGAAAAACCTCAAATCCATTTAGGATTTGAGGTTTTTGTTTATGATAATTATTATTTGTTATTTAACGTATCATCATCCAGGTCGCGGACATTTCCTTCTTTATTCAGACGAGGTTCTTCTTTTTTTACAGTTTCAGAAATATGCTCATTTTCTTCGACAGTCCGTTTCCCGATAACCACTTCATCCGTAACAACGGGTTTTTTGGTCACTTCAAGTTTTTCCTCAACGATAGGAACTCTGACCGTTTCTGAGTCATTTACGGGAGCAGCGTCTGCCGTGTTTTCATCCACCGGACGGCGTTCAACGTAAATTTCATCATGTCTTACCGGAACGTCTATATCTCTTTGTTCTGTTTTGACTTCTTTTCCGATTTCCACTTCACCGGTTTGGATATCTTCTTTATCCACTTTCAGCTGTTCTTCTCGAAGCGGCATGGTCTTTTCTTCTTTTGTTGTATAATCCACTGTCTCATTTGCACTTGCAAAGCCGCCTGAAAGGGCATTGCCGTTATCAATAGGCGTATTTAAGTCTGCGCCTGTATCAACGGCTACGAGAAGCTTTCCGTCATCCAGGTCCTCTTGGTACTTGTCTATTTCGTCATTTGAGATATCCAGATCTGATAATGCTTTGCTGTGTGCGCCTGTATCATCCATTGTGAAATAATCTTTCAGTTTATCGAAAAAGGATTCAGAATCACTATCATTAGCTTCAAGGGCTTGATTTACTTCTGTCCCTGTACGAGATTCGAGATAATCGGTATCCCGGCGATTTGTGACTACAGAAATATCGTCAGAATCATACCCCTTTGTTAGTAAGCCTTCAATCACTGCAATAGTCTCTTGCGGAGTTTCGTATACACCAACTACACTTTTTGTCATATTAATCTCCTCCTTTATGAATTTGCATTATATCGTTCATGTCGTTTGTAATTCCCGCTGCTCCTTAAAATAAACAAGATTGAAAACATCCGAGTTTTTTAGAGAAAACTCGGATTAGAATTTCCTGAAAAATGAATATACAGGAAAAGATATGAAAAAAATCATAGTCTTGCCGATATTTGTTATGTGAAACAATTAAATAAAGGAGTGTTTTCTTTTGAAAAAATGGTTCATTGTTTTTTTCTTATTCGTGATTACGCTGTTTCAATCGCTTCAAACAGTTAGCGCGGAAACAGTTGAATGGAAAGAAAGAGCAGATTTACCTGAGCCGCGTGTCGGCGCAAGCAGCGGTGTAGTAGATGGAAAGATATATGTGATAGGTGGCGGGACAGTAAAATCAGGTACTTATGGGAATCAAACGTTTGTCTACGATCCTAAAACAAATGAATGGACAAAAAAAGCGGACATGCCCACGGAGAGGGGAGGAGCTGCGACTGTTACAGTTGATGGTAAAATTTAAGTCATGGGTGGAAGGTCAAACGATGGAGTTGTCAAGACAGTAGAAGTATATGATCCAAAAAAAGATACATGGGAAAAATCGGATGATCTCCCCTTTGAAAATAAGGTTTCACCTTATAGGATTTATGCAGAAGCTATAGGAAAAAAAATATATGTTGTAGCCTATGAGAATTCACGCTATGCAACGACTTACAGTTATGATCTCGAAACGAAAAAATGGGATAAGAAACAGAAGTTAAATTATGAAGTAACTGGGGGTTCTACAGCAGTAATTGATAATAAACTATATATCCTTGGCGGCACGCATTACATTCCCCAAATCGTTTATGTTTATGATCCAGAAAAAGACACATGGGCAGAAAATGGTAAAGGATTCAAAGCAGGATATTATTCTGCGCTTGCTTATAAAGGAAAAATTCTGATGACTGGAGGTGTAAGCCGAATTAGAGTGTACGATCCTAAAAGTCAATCAGTTACAGCAGTGACAAATCCGAAAGCATTATACAGAATGGCGCATTCTTCTGCCATTATTGATGATACGCTTTACGTAATTGGTGGAAGAGAAGAAAACTCCAGTTTTGGTGGAAGTTTTGGCGATAATGCAAATTCTAACATTAAATCAGTTATATCTATTTCGTTAAAAGATTTAAATATACCATCCGATTCAGAGGAAACTCCGGGAGATAAGGATAAAGAATCAACAACACCTTCTGAGGATAATTCAGCAGAAGACGGAGACGCCCTCCTTGTTGTCACCATGGTAAACGGTTTGCAAAAAGAATATCAGCTGTCCATGAAAGAAGTGAACGGTTTCCTCAAATGGTATAAGCAGCGTGATGCTGGAGAGGGACCGGGCTTTTATGAAATTGATGAGCATGAACAAACAACAAAGGGCCTTTTGAAAGTAAAAGGATTATGTTGTGTTTAAAAATATTTTGATGTACGAAGTGAATAAATATAAATAATAATTCAATCATCCAGTACAATGCTGGATGTTTTTTTGTGTGATAAGCAATCGAGAAAGTTGTCTAGAAGGAAAAAACGTAGCAGATTGCTAATGTAGAATGCTGCCTAGATAGCAGAAGATGAATTGTAACCACAAAAAAAGACAGATAAGACAGAAACATAGTCCCGCACTTATCTATCCTTTATATTTCACAATTCCTTTGTCATAAACACGCTGTTCGGATCTTCCGTATAGTCTGCAAACGGCTGGCAATACCGGAAACCGAAGCTTTCATAAAGTTTTCTTGCCGGCTCGAAAGAAGCCATCGACCCCGTTTCCAAACTCAAGCGCTGATAGCCGCGCCGCTTGGCTTCTTCTATAATGTGCTGAAGAACCTTGCTGGCGACGCCCTTTCTTAAATGGGAAGAAGAGGTTCGCATCGACTTAATTTCTCCATGCCGGCTGTCCAGTTCTTTTAGTGCTCCGCAGCCGGCTAATTCATTGTCGTCCCATGCGCTCCAAAATGTAATCTCAGGTTTTTTCAGCCTTTCTATGTCCAGGGCATGAATACTTTCAGCCGGAGACATGAGAGTCATGCTATGTAAATGCTCACTTACTAATTCGATCACTTGATGTCCGGTCAAATCATCTACTTTAATATGCAAAATGAATTCCTCCTCAAAAACCGTCACTCTGAACATACTTATCCTTTATCTTAAAATATATCCTTTTTGCTTCCAAATAGTAAGATAGGAAACCTCACATTCTATTAGCTTTATTTAAAGATGAATAAATTAACAAGTGCCGAACATAGATGTTCGGCACCTGATGATATTTAATATCGAAATCCTCCGTGTACACCAGATGCTCCGCTGAACCCTCCGGCGTGCGTCGCCGGGATACTAAAACCGCCGCCATGGCCGCTATAGCTGGCACCTGAAAATTGCTGCCCGTAAAATCCTGAAGCATATGGAAATGAAGAGTACATAGCAGATGGAGTGCTTAGCGGGCTGTATGTCTGACTGAACGGCTGTCCGTATCCAAAGCCTCCAAATGGCTGGTGGCCTTGCTGATAAAAGCCAGGGGCTGCCGGATAAAATGGCTGGGGAAAGCCTGGAAAACCCCCGGGAAATCCTTGGATGTCTGCAAAAGATTTATTCATCGTATCACCTTTTCTTTGCAAGATAACACCAGTGTATGACGAAAAATAATGAAAGAGCCTATCCGAACTGAAATTGTTTTTTTGCGAGAAGATCTTTCATATATACGTTTCATCGAAACAATAACACGTCATATTATGTGACATATTTATATGAAATTGGAAAATTAGAGTGTAAACTTGATAGATTAATAAAAAAATTACAAAAACTTTTATCTTTTGAAATGCCTTATATACCAATAATGAAAGCGTATACAGTATAGTTTGATTAATCTAAATTGTCTAATAATTTTAAAAAAGGCTGTTGACACTGCGTCCAAAGCGGCGTAATATGAGTTCAACAAAAGATAAACGCAAGTTTCGCAAGCACAAATGATTGCAATAGGATACTAAAAAAATGAAAAAAAAAACGATCTTCTTGGACGGCAGAATAGATGTTCAAGGGACTGAATATGAAAAGCGCAGATGAGGATAAGTAGCCTTGAAAAAGCTTTCCACAGAGAACCGGATTAGCTGAGAACCGGCGAAGCTTTACAAGGTGAACTCGCCTCAGAGTGCCAGTCTGAAATCACAGTAGGACTTGGCCGGGTGAACGATGATGTTTACTCGTTATTAAAACGGATAGGAATATCCATGAGACGGCCGTATCAAAGGCCGTAAACAAGGGTGGTACCGCGGAAAGAAGAGCCTTTTCGCCCCTTTTGGCTATCGCATTCACTGCGCGGCTGATTGTGGGCGGAAGGGCTTTTTTTATTGAATAATTAGCTATAAAGCTAATAATTGATGATCTTTAGAGGATGAAAATCCAAAAGGAGGAACTAAAAATGGGGACTAATGTACAGGTGGATTCAGCATCTGCCAAATGTACACAGACGATGAGCGGAGCGTTAATGCTGATTGAATCATTAAAGAAAGAAAAAGTAGAAATGATATTCGGCTATCCGGGTGGAGCTGTACTTCCGATCTACGATAAGCTGTACAATTCGGGAATGGTACATATCCTTCCCCGACACGAGCAAGGCGCTATTCATGCAGCGGAAGGATACGCGAGAGTTTCTGGAAAACCAGGAGTCGTTATTGCGACATCAGGTCCGGGAGCGACAAACCTTGTTACTGGACTTGCGGATGCTATGATTGATTCACTGCCTTTAGTCGTCTTTACAGGACAGGTGGCAACCTCCGTTATCGGCACCGACGCTTTTCAGGAAGCGGACATCTTAGGAATTACAATGCCGGTTACAAAACACAGCTATCAGGTCCGCCAGCCGGAAGACCTGCCGCGCATCATTAAAGAAGCATTCCATATTGCGACAACGGGAAGACCGGGACCTGTACTAATCGATATTCCGAAAGATGTTGCAACAATTGAAGGGGAATTCAGCTATGATCACGAGATGAATCTCCCGGGATATCAGCCGACAACGGAGCCGAATTATTTGCAGATCCGCAAGCTTGTGGAAGCCGTAAGCAGCGCAAAGAAACCGGTTATCCTAGCGGGCGCGGGCGTATTGCACGGAAAAGCGTCAGAAGAATTAAAAAATTATGCCGAGCAGCAGCAAATTCCGGTCGTACACACGCTTTTAGGGCTCGGGGGATTCCCGGCAGACCATCCGCTTTTCTTAGGAATGGCGGGTATGCACGGCACTTATACAGCGAACATGGCCCTTCATGACTGTGATCTATTAATCAGTATCGGCGCCCGTTTTGATGACCGCGTCACCGGAAACCTGAAGCATTTTGCGAGAAACGCAAAGATTGCCCACATTGATATTGATCCGGCTGAAATCGGAAAAATCATGAAAACACAGATTCCGGTTGTTGGCGACAGCAAAGTTGTCCTGCAAGAGCTGATCAAACAAAACGGCAAACAAGGCGATTCAAGCGAATGGAAAAAACAGCTTGCCGAGTGGAAAGAAGAGTATCCGCTCTGGTATGTAGACAATGAAGAAGAAGGCTTTAAACCTCAGAAACTGATTGAGTACATTCATCAATTTACAAAGGGCGAAGCCATTGTCGCAACGGATGTCGGCCAGCATCAAATGTGGTCAGCACAATTTTATCCGTTCCAAAAGGCAGATAAATGGGTGACATCAGGCGGTCTTGGTACGATGGGTTTCGGCCTTCCGGCAGCGATTGGCGCACAGCTGGCCGATAAAGATGCAACCGTTGTGGCGGTGCTTGGAGACGGCGGTTTTCAAATGACGCTTCAGGAACTTGATGTTATTCGCGAATTGAATCTGCCGGTTAAAGTTGTGATCTTGAATAACGCTTGTCTCGGAATGGTAAGACAGTGGCAGGAAATTTTCTATGAAGAGCGTTATTCAGAATCTAAATTCGCTTCACAGCCTGACTTTGTCAAATTGTCAGAAGCATACGGCATTAAAGGAATCAGAATCTCCTCTGATGCAGAAGCGAAGGAAAAGCTGGAAGAGGCATTAACATCAAAAGAACCGGTTGTCATTGACGTTCGGGTTGCCAGTGAAGAAAAAGTATTCCCGATGGTGGCTCCGGGGAAAGGGCTGCATGAAATGGTGGGGGTGAAACCTTGAAAAGAATTATCACATTGACTGTGGTGAACCGCTCCGGCGTGTTAAACCGGATCACCGGTCTATTTACAAAAAGACACTACAACATTGAAAGCATTACAGTTGGACACACAGAAACAACAGGCGTTTCCAGAATCACCTTTGTCGTTCACGTTGAAGGAGAAAATGATGTTGAACAACTGACAAAACAGCTTAACAAACAAATTGATGTGCTGAAAGTCACTGACATCACAAATCAATCAATTGTCCAAAGGGAGCTGGCCTTAATCAAGGTCGTTTCCGCACCGTCAACGAGGACAGAGATTAACGGAATGATAGAGCCGTTCAGAGCTTCTGTCGTTGACGTCAGCAGAGACAGCATCGTTGTACAGGTGACTGGCGAATCGAACAAAATTGAAGCGCTGATTGAATTACTAAAGCCTTATGGAATCAAAGAAATTGCGAGAACAGGTACAACGGCTTTTGCGAGGGGCACTCAGCAAAAGGCGTCATCCAATAAAACAATATCTATTGTATAAAACATAACAAGGGAGAGATTGAAATGGTAAAAGTATATTATAACGGTGATATCAAAGAGAACGTATTGGCTGGGAAAACAGTAGCGATTATCGGCTATGGCTCACAAGGGCATGCACATGCGCTGAACCTGAAAGAAAGCGGAATTGACGTGATTGTCGGTGTCAGACAAGGAAAATCTTTCACTCAGGCGCAAGAAGACGGACATCGAGTATTTACAGTAAAAGAAGCTGCGGCTCAAGCTGAAATCATTATGGTTCTTCTTCCGGATGAACAGCAGCAAAAAGTATATGAAGCTGAAATCAAAGATGAGCTGACTGCAGGCAAATCATTGGTCTTCGCTCACGGATTTAACGTTCATTTCCACCAAATTGTTCCTCCGGCAGATGTTGACGTATTCTTGGTAGCGCCTAAAGGTCCTGGACATTTGGTTAGAAGAACATATGAGCAGGGAGCAGGCGTACCGGCGTTGTTCGCGATCTATCAGGATGTGACAGGTGAAGCGAAAGATAAAGCTTTGGCATATGCAAAAGGAATTGGCGGAGCAAGAGCAGGCGTTTTGGAAACGACATTTAAAGAAGAAACAGAAACGGATCTGTTCGGTGAGCAAGCTGTACTTTGCGGAGGATTAACGTCCCTGGTAAAAGCTGGTTTTGAAACATTAACTGAAGCTGGTTATCAGCCGGAACTCGCATATTTTGAATGTCTTCATGAGCTGAAATTGATCGTTGACCTGATGTATGAAGAAGGATTGGCAGGCATGAGATACTCTATTTCTGATACTGCTCAATGGGGAGACTTCGTATCCGGGCCGCGTGTTGTAGACGCAAAAGTAAAAGAATCAATGAAAGAAGTCTTAAAAGACATCCAAGACGGAACATTTGCAAAAGAGTGGATCGTAGAAAACCAAGTAAACCGTCCTCGTTTCAACGCTATCAATACGAGCGAAAACGAACATCAAATCGAAGTGGTGGGAAGAAAGCTTCGTGAAATGATGCCGTTTGTCAAACAAGGCAAGAAGAAGGAAGCGGTGGTCTCCGTTGCGCAAAATTAATTTTTTCGATACGACGCTTCGTGATGGTGAACAGTCCCCTGGAGTAAACTTAAATACACAGGAGAAACTTGCCATAGCAAAGCAGCTCGAAAGACTCGGGGCAGATATCATTGAAGCGGGATTTCCCGCTTCGTCCCGAGGTGACTTTTTAGCTGTGCAGGAAATCGCAAAAACCATTAAAAATTGTTCTGTGACAGGTCTTGCCCGCTGTGTAAAAGGTGATATTGATGCTGCATGGGAAGCGTTAAAAGACGGTGCTCAGCCAAGAATTCACGTCTTCATTGCCACATCGGACATTCATTTAAAACACAAGCTGAAAATGACACGTGAACAGGTCATTGAAAGAGCGGTTGAAATGGTGAAATACGCAAAAGAGCGTTTCCCGATTGTTCAATGGTCTGCTGAGGATGCCTGCCGAACTGAACTGCCGTTTTTAGCAGAAATCGTAGAAAAAGTGATTGACGCAGGGGCTACTGTCATCAACCTTCCGGATACAGTCGGCTATTTGGCTCCGGCTGAATACGGGAATATCTTTAAATATATGAAAGAGAACGTTCCAAACATACATCAAGCAAAGCTGTCAGCTCACTGCCACGATGATTTGGGAATGGCAGTCGCCAATTCTCTCTCAGCGATCGAAAATGGCGCTGATCAAATTGAATGTGCGATTAACGGAATTGGTGAAAGAGCCGGAAACGCTGCATTAGAGGAAATCGCAGTTGCCCTTCATACCAGAAAAGATTTCTATCAAGTCGAAACAGGCATTACGCTAAATGAAATAAAACGTACTAGTGATTTAGTAAGTAAGTTTACAGGTATGGTTGTTCCGCGAAATAAAGCGGTAGTGGGCGACAATGCATTTGCTCATGAATCAGGCATCCACCAGGACGGCTTCTTAAAAGAAAAATCAACATACGAAATTATTTCACCAGAGCTTGTCGGTGTAACGGCAGATGCGCTTGTCCTAGGCAAGCATTCAGGACGCCATGCATTTAAAGACCGGCTGACGGCATTGGGATTCCAATTTGATAGTGAAGAGATTAATAAGTTCTTTACGATGTTTAAAGAGTTGACTGAGAAGAAAAAAGAAATCACTGATGAGGATCTTGTCTCTCTTATTTTAGAAGAAAAAGTAACAGACCGCAAGATTGGGTATGAATTTCTTTCTCTGCAAGTCCATTATGGAACATCTCAGGTTCCTACGGCTACGGTTTCTTTGAAAAACCAAGAAAACGCCCAGCTTATTCAGGAAGCGGCTACAGGAGCCGGAAGCGTGGAAGCGATATACAATACCCTTGAACGCTGTATCGATAAAGATGTGGAGCTCTTAGACTACCGCATTCAGTCTAATAGAAAGGGCGAAGACGCATTTGCCCAGGTTTATGTAAGAGTAGTAGTAAACGGAAAAGAATCCGCAGGGCGGGGCATAGCGCAAGACGTATTAGAAGCTTCGGCGAAAGCCTATCTGAACGCAGTCAACCGTCAATTGGTTTTCCAGTCTAATATGAACGGACTGCAAAACCATACAGCTGTCGGATCATAATAGAAAGGAGAACGGTTAACTTGAAGAAACGGATTGCTCTATTGCCCGGAGACGGGATCGGCCCTGAAGTATTAGAATCAGCGACAGACGTGCTGAAAAGTGTTGCCGAACGCTTCAGCCATGAATTTGAATTTGAATACGGCCTTATTGGAGGAGCGGCAATTGACGAACACAACAACCCTCTCCCAGAGGAAACCATTGCGATTTGTAAAAAGGCTGATGCTATTTTGCTCGGTGCTGTCGGCGGCCCGAAATGGGATCAAAACCCTTCGGAACTGAGGCCAGAAAAAGGGCTGCTCGGCATTAGAAAACAGCTTGACCTGTTTGCGAATTTGCGGCCTGTGAAAGTGTTTGAAAGCCTTTCTGACGCTTCGCCTTTGAAAAAAGAATATATTGATAACGTTGATTTCGTTATCGTTCGTGAACTGACAGGCGGTTTGTATTTCGGCCAGCCGAGCAAACGCTATGTAAACGTTGAAGGTGAGCAAGAAGCGGTAGACACACTGTTTTATAAGAGGGAAGAAATTGAACGCGTGATCAGAGAGGGCTTTAAAATGGCGGCTGCCAGAAAAGGCAAGGTTACCTCTGTTGATAAAGCGAACGTTCTTGAATCAAGCAGGCTGTGGCGCGAAGTGGCTGAAGACGTCGCAAAAGACTATCCTGAGGTGAAACTTGAGCATATGCTCGTTGATAACGCGGCAATGCAGCTGATTTATGCACCGAATCAATTTGATGTCGTGGTGACTGAAAATATGTTTGGTGACATTTTAAGCGACGAAGCGTCCATGCTAACAGGTTCTCTCGGAATGCTTCCGTCAGCGAGCCTATCAAGCTCAGGACTCCATTTGTTCGAGCCTGTACATGGCTCTGCACCTGACATAGCAGGGAAAGGAATGGCAAATCCATTTGCGGCTATATTGTCAGCGGCAATGCTTTTGAGAACATCTTTCGGGCTTGAAGAAGAAGCGAAAGCTGTAGAAGATGCGGTCAACCAGGTTCTTACCTCTGGAAAAAGAACAAGAGACTTGGCAAGAGGTGAAGAATACAACAGCACTCAGGCCATTACAGAGGAAGTTAAGACAGCATTGATGAGTGAAAATACAATTTCTAACGTGTGACAGCTTATGGTGTAAGCGGTCTTAGTTCATAGGTAGAGGGAGGAAATAAAGATGATGCCTCGAACGATCATCGAAAAGATTTGGGATCAGCATATTGTAAAACATGGTGAGGGAAAACCGGATCTTCTCTATATTGATTTGCATCTCATCCATGAGGTGACATCCCCTCAGGCATTTGAAGGGTTGAGACAAAAGGGAAGAAAGGTCAGAAAACCGCAAAATACTTTCGCGACGATGGACCACAACATACCAACCGTCAATCGCTTTGAGATAACGGATGAAGTTGCGAAACGACAAGTGACAGCGCTTGAGCGGAACTGCGAAGAGTTTGGCGTACGCCTTGCCGATCTTCACAGTGTAGATCAGGGGATTGTCCATGTAGTCGGGCCTGAGCTTGGCTTAACGCTTCCGGGAAAAACGATCGTATGCGGCGACAGTCATACTTCGACTCACGGTGCATTCGGCGCCCTGGCATTTGGAATCGGAACGAGTGAGGTTGAACATGTTCTTTCTACACAGACACTGTGGCAGCAGCGTCCGAAAACGCTTGAGGTGCGTGTAGACGGGACACTGCAAAAAGGGGTAACCGCAAAGGATGTCATTCTTGCTGTTATCGGTAAATACGGCGTGAAATTCGGCACCGGTTACGTCATTGAATACACTGGGGAAGTATTCAGAAACATGACGATGGATGAGCGGATGACCGTTTGCAACATGTCAATTGAAGCCGGAGCAAGAGCAGGTTTGATTGCGCCTGACGAAGTGACATTTGAATATTGCAAAAATCGCAAGTATACGCCAAAAGGAGAAGAATTTGATAAAGCCGTAGAAGAATGGAAAGCGCTGCGCACTGATCCAGGCGCTGTTTACGATAAATCAATAGTGCTTGACGGCAATGACATTTCTCCTATGGTGACATGGGGTATCAACCCGGGAATGGTTCTTCCTGTCGATTCTGAAGTTCCGGCACCGGAAAGCTTTTCAGCGGAAGATGACAAAAAAGAAGCGATTCGCGCTTATGAATATATGGGGCTGACACCTCATCAGAAAATTGAAGATATCAAAGTGGAGCACGTATTTATCGGTTCCTGTACTAATTCACGCATGACTGACCTCCGCCAGGCTGCCGATATGATCAAAGGAAAAAAGGTAGCTGAAAGTGTTAGAGCAATCGTCGTGCCTGGATCTCAGAGCATAAAACTACAGGCTGAAAAGGAAGGGCTTCATCAGATCTTCTTAGACGCTGGATTTGAATGGAGAGAATCAGGCTGCAGCATGTGTTTGAGCATGAATAATGACGTTGTTCCTGAAGGAGAGCGCTGTGCGTCAACCTCTAACCGCAACTTTGAGGGCAGACAAGGAAAAGGCGCGAAAACACATCTCGTCAGCCCTGCGATGGCTGCGATGGCCGCCATTCACGGCCATTTCGTGGATGTCAGGAAGTTTTATCAGGAAAAAACAGTTGTGTAAGGAGTGCACGAGATGGAACCTTTGAAAACACATACGGGGAAAGCGGCCGTATTAAATCGTATTAATGTTGATACAGATCAGATCATTCCGAAACAATTTCTGAAGAGAATTGAAAGAACGGGCTACGGCCGTTTTGCATTCTTTGACTGGAGATATGATGCGAATGGTGAACCGAACCCGGAATTTGAACTGAACCAGCCGGCTTATGAAGGGGCATCCATTTTAATAGCGGGAGAAAACTTCGGCTGCGGGTCATCGCGTGAACACGCTCCGTGGGCGCTTGATGATTACGGCTTTAAAATCATTATTGCACCGTCATTTGCTGATATTTTCCACCAAAACTGCTTTAAAAACGGTATGCTGCCGATTCGCATGCCATATGACAATTGGAAAAAGCTTGTCGGACAATACGAAAATCAGTCACTGCAAATGACAGTCGATCTTGAGAATCAGCTTATTCACGACAGCGAAGGCAACCAGATCTCATTCGAAGTCGATCCGCATTGGAAAGAAATGCTGATCAACGGCTATGATGAAATTTCATTAACGCTTTTACTTGAAGATGAAATCAAGCAATTTGAGTCGCAGAGAAGCTCTTGGCTTCAAGCTTAAAAAAGCTGCCCGGCAATTTGTCCGGCAGCTTTTTTTTGCCTGACAGAACCTTTCCTTTCTTGTTTTTGTGTACGGGTGTTGATACACTTGAACAAAATAAATGCCTGAAAGGAATATAGGTATGACGCATGACAAGAAAAACGCAAAAATTATTCCTTTTCCTCATCTGAAAGACCGTCTAGTGGAAAAAGGAATGTCCTCACTGAAGGAGAAAAAGTATCAAGAGGCGCTGGAACTGTTTTCAGAAGCAATGAAATATGATGATACTGAATCAGATCTTCACTTGGGCATGGCCATTTGCTTTTTGGAGCTGGGCGAATTGGGAGAGGCAAAACGTGTATGCGAAAAGATGCTGAAAGAAGGATATGGCCAGTATTTTACAGTTTTACAAGTGTACATGACGATCTTAATACAGCTTAAGAAATACGAAGAAGTAAAACGCACGATTGAAGCCGTCCTTGAGGAAAATCAGCTGCCTGCGGAAAGCGCCGAGCAATTTTATAAACTGCTTGATTTCAGCCGTAAAATGACCGATCCAGAGCGAGAGGACGAGGCTTGGGCAGAAGAGTATGAAGATGTGATCGACACGGAGAAAGTGTTAGCCAGCCCAGAGGAACAAATGAATTTGATCCATTCATTGAAAGACCGCAATGTAGCGAAGTATACGGGGCTGTTAAAAACAATCCTTGAAGATCCCGCTGCCCACCCGATTATCAAGACGATGATCGTGATGTTAATGGCGGAACACGACTACAGCAAACCGGTCCATATTACAAAATTCGGAGACTCTATGACAATCGAGCCGAGCGAGACTGTCCCGCCTGATGCCTCCCCGATTTTGCACCGCGTTCTCCGGGTGCTGGATGAAACGCTTGGGAATGAAAATCCAACCCTGTATGCAGCGGTAGAAGAACTGTGGAGAAGACATTTGTACGTTTTATATCCATTTCAGCCTAAATTGCTGTCTGCTGATCTTTGGGCGGCGGCCCTGCATAAAGTCGGCTATGAAATGCATGGGATTGAGATTGAAAGCGAAGAGCTGCATATGATGTATGAGTTTACCGACAGAGAACTTGATGAAGCGTGCACAATGATTAAAGATATTGAAGAAATTTCTTATTTGTAAATCACGCCATATAGTTGAAAGCGGTATGTGTTATGTTATAATATAATGGTTGTATTTGTGTATAACGGGTTATCAGAAATACGGTTGGACAGGCTTTACAGTTCATTATTAAAATGTATACATAATGATTCTGATCTTTGGCAGCTTCGTTTTTGTTGGACGAAGCCGAATGATTGCTTTAGAATGGAAGACCGACACAACCTGAATAGATTTTTGGAGGGAAACACATGTCTGTAAAATGGGAAAAACAAGAAGGCAACGAAGGCGTTTTAACTGTTGAAGTTGATGCTGAAACATTTAAAACGGCACTTGATGATGCATTTAAAAAAGTAGTTAAGCAAGTTTCAATTCCTGGATTCCGTAAAGGGAAAATTCCTCGCGGTTTATTCGAACAGCGATTTGGCGTAGAAGCTCTTTACCAAGATGCTTTGGATATTCTTCTTCCTGTAGAATACCCTAAAGCGGTTGAAGAAGCTGGAATCGAGCCTGTAGACCGTCCTGAAATCGATGTTGAAAAAATCGAAAAAGGCGAAAGCTTAATCTTCACTGCAAAAGTAACAGTGAAACCTGAAGTGAAGCTTGGCGAATACAAAGGCTTAGGCATCGAAAAAGACGACACAGCTGTAACTGACGAAGATGTTCAAAACGAACTAAAAGCGCTTCAAGAGCGTCAAGCTGAGCTTGTTGTAAAAGAAGAAGGCGCTGTTGAAGAAGGAAACACTGTTGTTCTTGACTTCGAAGGATTCGTTGACGGCGAAGCATTCGAAGGCGGAAAAGCTGAAAACTATTCACTTGAAGTGGGTTCTGGTTCATTCATTCCTGGCTTCGAAGATCAGTTAGTCGGCCTTGAAGCAGGTGCTGAGAAGGATGTTGAAGTAACATTCCCTGAAGAGTACCACGCTGAAGATCTTGCCGGCAAACCAGCTGTCTTCAAAGTGAAAATTCACGAAATCAAAGCGAAAGAGCTTCCTGAGCTTGACGATGAATTCGCAAAAGATATCGATGAAGAAGTGGAAACACTTGCTGAATTGACTGAAAAAACGAAGAAACGTTTAGAAGAAGCAAAAGAAAACGAAGCTGACGCTAAATTGCGTGAAGAACTTGTTCTGAAAGCTTCTGAAAACGCTGAAATCGATGTTCCTCAAGCGATGATCGATACTGAGCTTGACCGCATGCTGAAAGAATTCGAACAGCGTCTTCAAATGCAAGGCATGAACCTTGAGCTTTACACTCAATTCTCAGGCCAAGATGAAGCTGCGTTAAAAGAGCAAATGAAAGAAGATGCTGCAAAACGCGTTAAATCTAACCTGACTCTTGAGGCGATTGCGAAAGCGGAAAACCTTGAAGTAACAGATGAGGAAGTTGATGCTGAGCTTTCTAAAATGGCTGAAGCTTACAACATGCCTGTTGAAAATATCAAACAAGCCATCGGTTCTACTGACGCGATGAAAGAAGATTTAAAAGTTCGCAAAGCAATTGATTTTCTTGTAGAAAACCGTTAATATGGTGCATAATAATAGTAATAATAAAACAGGGCGCGAATCATTCGTGCCTTGTTTTGTACAATTATGATATATCTCTTTTTCTTGGGGCAAGATAGTTAATGCAGGGCTGTTTTTTGTCATACATATAGAATGTGCAAGTCAGAAACACAATGTTACCGTCTTTTTGGAAAGTATGGTAAAATGCAATACATACTCGTTCGTTTCAAGAATCATTTTCTTTTGCTCTGCCGGTAAAAGAAAAAGTGAGACAAGATTAAGGGGTGAAAGAATGTTTAAATTCAACGAGGAAAAAGGACAATTAAAATGCTCGTTCTGTGGAAAAACACAAGATCAGGTTCGTAAGCTTGTAGCTGGACCTGGTGTATATATATGTGACGAATGTATCGAACTCTGCACTGAAATTGTGGAGGAAGAACTCGGAACAGAAGAAGAAGTAGAATTTAAAGATGTGCCGAAGCCGCAGGAAATCCGTGAAATTCTGAATGAATATGTCATCGGCCAGGATCAAGCGAAGAAATCACTCGCTGTTGCTGTGTATAACCACTATAAGCGTATTAACTCCAACAGCAAAGTGGACGATGTCGAGCTTTCGAAAAGTAACATTTCATTAATCGGCCCGACAGGAAGCGGTAAAACCCTTCTTGCTCAAACGTTAGCCCGTATTTTAAATGTGCCGTTTGCGATTGCTGACGCTACGTCCCTGACAGAAGCTGGATATGTGGGTGAAGATGTAGAGAATATTCTCTTGAAACTCATCCAAGCTGCTGACTACGACGTGGAAAAAGCGGAAAAAGGCATTATTTATATTGATGAAATCGATAAAGTGGCAAGAAAGTCTGAAAACCCGTCTATCACACGTGATGTGTCAGGTGAAGGTGTGCAGCAGGCATTGCTGAAAATTCTTGAAGGAACTGTGGCGAGTGTGCCACCTCAAGGCGGACGTAAGCACCCTCATCAAGAGTTTATTCAAATTGACACAACAAACATTTTGTTCATTTGCGGCGGTGCCTTCGATGGTATCGAACAAATCATCAAACGCCGTTTAGGACAAAAAGTGATTGGCTTTGGTTCTGATAATAAGGTTGCAGATCTGGAGAAAGAAGACCTTCTTTCAAAAGTGCTTCCAGAAGACTTGCTCCGTTTCGGATTAATTCCGGAGTTCATTGGACGTCTTCCTGTGATTGCAAGCCTTGAAAAGCTTGATGAAGAAGCATTGGTTGCGATCTTAACAAAACCGAAAAACGCTCTTGTGAAGCAGTTTAAGAAAATGCTTGAGCTGGATAATGTTGAGCTTGAGTTTGAAGAAGAAGCGCTGTCTGAAATTGCCAAAAAAGCAATTGAGCGTAAGACTGGAGCACGCGGACTCCGTTCTATCATTGAAGGCATTATGCTTGATGTGATGTTTGACCTGCCTTCCCGTGATGACATTGAAAAATGTGTGATTACTGGAGCGACTGTAACGCATGGAGAGCCGCCTCGCCTTTTGTTAAAGGACGGTACTGAGGTTAGCCAAGATAAAACGTCTGCTTAAAAATGAAAAAAAACCTCCTGAGTGGTGACATTCAGGAGGTTTTTTTGTTGTGTAAACTCTTCCGGAAAACGTTTATTCCCTTCTTCTGTGGGAGATACTAGCAATCAGTGGAATGAATTGGATACATAAATTGTTTTTCAGGAGGGACCACCATGAGTTGGACAGGGATCGCATTATTTATTCAGCTGTTTTTTGGGATCATCATTGGTTTGTATTTTTGGAATTTGCTTAAAAATCAGAGGACACAAAAAGTCACGATAGATAAGGAATCAAAGAAGGAAATGGAGCAGCTTCGCAAAATGAGGGCTATCAGCTTGTCCGAACCGTTATCTGAAAAGGTGCGCCCTAAAAGCTTTCAAGATATCGTCGGCCAGGAAGACGGGATTAAAGCGTTAAAAGCGGCGTTGTGCGGACCGAACCCCCAGCACGTCATTGTCTATGGACCGCCGGGAGTCGGAAAAACAGCTGCTGCACGGCTTGTGTTAGAGGAAGCCAAAAAACATAAGCAATCACCTTTTAAAGAGCAGGCTGTTTTTGTGGAACTCGATGCGACAACGGCTCGATTTGATGAAAGAGGAATTGCGGATCCGCTTATTGGATCTGTACATGATCCGATATACCAAGGGGCCGGAGCGATGGGACAGGCGGGTATTCCGCAGCCGAAGCAGGGGGCTGTCACGCATGCCCACGGCGGTGTATTGTTTATTGATGAAATTGGGGAGCTGCATCCTATTCAAATGAATAAAATGCTGAAGGTGCTTGAGGACCGGAAAGTCTTTTTAGACAGTGCTTATTACAGCGAAGAAAATACACAAATACCGAACCATATTCACGATATTTTTCAAAATGGGCTTCCAGCCGATTTTCGTTTGATCGGTGCGACAACAAGAATGCCAAACGAAATCCCTCCGGCAATCCGATCCCGCTGTCTAGAAGTGTTTTTCCGCGAGCTTGAGAAAGATGAGCTGAAATCAGTTGCCAAAACAGCCGTGGATAAGATTGAAAAGAATATTTCTGAAGAGGGACTTGATTTGCTGACCAGCTATACACGGAACGGCCGGGAAGCCGTTAATATGATTCAAATCGCGGCGGGAATGGCGGTGACCGAGGACCGGAAGGACATCACCATTGAGGATATAGAATGGGTGATTCATTCCAGTCAGCTTACCCCTAAGCACGAGCAGAAAATCGGCTCTGCACCGCAAATCGGCATTGTAAATGGACTCGCAGTGTATGGCCCTAACAGCGGTTCGCTGCTGGAAATCGAAGTGAACGTAACACCGGCTCAGGATAAAGGTTCAATTAACATTACCGGAATAGCAGAAGAAGAAAGCATTGGCAGCCAATCAAAATCAATTCGCCGGAAAAGCATGGCAAAGGGCTCGGTTGAAAATGTGCTAACCGTATTGCGTACAATGGGAATGAAGCCTTCTGACTACGATATCCACATTAATTTTCCGGGCGGCATTCCGATTGACGGGCCGTCAGCAGGTATTGCCATGGCGGCAGGAATTTTTTCAGCCGTTCATAAAATTCCGATTGACAACAAGGTAGCTATGACAGGCGAGATCAGTCTAAACGGACTTGTAAAACCGATTGGAGGCGTGATCCCGAAAATTAAAGCCGCAAAACAATCCGGTGCCAAAAAAGTCATTATCCCGTATGAAAATCAGCAATCAATTTTAAAACAGATTGAAGGAATCAAAATTGTGGCGGTGAAAACGTTCCAGGAAGTGCTTGATGAAATTTTAGTGAATCCGCCTACTGAACAAAAACCGTTAAACATGCAAATGAATAAAGAATCAGTCTGACCCTATTTTTAAAATAGGGTTTTTTTTATGAAGGACATCTTTTCCTTTTTCAGATGAGAAAGAAAGGGTATACTACGAGGAGACTGTGTTATAGAAAAGCTGAACCATGCCGTTTATTGTACAAGGATGAAAAAGTTGTATTATAATGGTTCATACTAAAGTCACGGAGGTGTCAGTCACATGGCAGAAGAATTAAAACGCAGCATCCCGCTCCTCCCTTTAAGAGGTTTATTAGTGTACCCGACAATGGTTTTGCACTTAGATGTAGGACGTGACAAGTCGGTTCAGGCCCTTGAACAGGCAATGATGCATGATCATATGATATTTTTAGCTACTCAGCAGGATATTTCGATAGACGAACCGGGTGAAGACGAAATTTTTACTGTCGGCACCTATACGAAAATTAAACAAATGCTGAAGCTTCCAAACGGTACAATCCGTGTGCTGGTGGAAGGTATAAAGCGCGCCCAGATCATTGATTACAATGAGCATGAGGATTATACGTCGGTAGACATTCAGCTGATCCAAGAAGATGATTCAAAAGATACAGAAGACGAAGCGCTGATGCGGACTTTGTTGGACCACTTTGATCAGTACATAAAAATTTCGAAAAAAATCTCAGCCGAAACGTACGCCGCGGTTACTGATATCGAAGAGCCGGGCAGAATGGCAGACATTGTTGCTTCTCACCTGCCTCTTAAACTAAAGGATAAGCAGGATATTTTAGAAACGGCCGATGTCAAAGACAGACTGAATAAGGTCATTGATTTTATCAACAATGAAAAAGAAGTGCTTGAGATCGAGAAAAAAATCGGCCAGCGTGTCAAACGTTCAATGGAGCGTACGCAAAAGGAATATTATTTGCGCGAACAGATGAAGGCGATCCAAAAAGAGCTAGGCGATAAAGAAGGCAAAACAGGTGAAGTTCAATCGCTGACCGAAAAAATCGAAGAAGCGGGTATGCCTGACCATGTGAAGGAAACGGCTCTTAAGGAATTAAACAGATATGAAAAGATTCCGTCCAGTTCTGCCGAAAGTTCTGTTATCCGCAATTATATTGACTGGCTGGTCGCTCTCCCATGGACGGATGAGACAGAAGATAAGCTTGATTTAAAAGAGGCTGAACATCTTTTGGACAAAGAACATCATGGACTTGAAAAAGTGAAAGAGCGTATTTTAGAGTATTTGGCGGTTCAAAAGCTGACAAAATCCTTAAAAGGTCCGATTCTCTGTTTGGCAGGACCTCCGGGGGTCGGAAAAACGTCCTTAGCCAAATCGATTGCTAAAAGTATGGATCGGAAATTTGTCAGAATTTCACTTGGCGGGGTGCGCGACGAATCAGAAATTCGCGGGCACAGACGGACATATGTCGGGGCAATGCCGGGACGTATTATTCAAGGCATGAAAAAAGCCGGCAAGCTGAATCCGGTATTCTTACTGGATGAAATTGATAAAATGTCTTCTGATTTCAGAGGCGATCCGTCATCCGCAATGCTTGAAGTGCTTGATCCAGAGCAAAACAGCACCTTCAGCGACCACTACATTGAGGAGACCTTTGATCTGTCAAAAGTGCTCTTTATCGCTACGGCTAACAATTTGGCGACAATCCCGGGACCGCTTAGAGACAGAATGGAAATCATTAATATTGCTGGCTACACGGAAGTGGAAAAACTTGAAATTGTGAAAGATCACCTTCTTCCGAAGCAGATCAAGGAGCATGGGCTCAAAAAGAGCAACCTGCAGCTGCGTGATCAGGCCATTCTTGATATTATCCGTTATTATACGAGAGAAGCAGGTGTGAGAAATCTCGAGCGCCAGCTTGCTGCCATCTGCCGCAAGGCTGCAAAAGCCATTGTTTCTGAAGATAGAAAACGGATTACAGTTACGGAGAAAAATCTTCATGACTTTATCGGAAAACGAATGTTCAGATACGGACAAGCAGAAACGGAAGATCAGGTGGGCGTAGTCACGGGGCTGGCTTATACAACTGTCGGCGGAGATACGCTGTCGATCGAAGTATCGCTTTCTCCAGGGAAAGGCAAACTGATCCTGACGGGTAAGCTTGGCGATGTCATGAGAGAGTCTGCTCAGGCGGCTTTCAGCTACGTGCGTTCAAAAACAGAAGAACTTGGCATTGAACCTGACTTTCATGAGAAGTATGATATTCATATACATGTTCCTGAGGGTGCGGTGCCTAAAGATGGTCCGTCTGCCGGTATAACAATGGCGACTGCGCTTGTTTCTGCTTTAACAGGACGGGAGGTATCGCGTAAAGTCGGAATGACTGGCGAAATTACACTTCGCGGACGCGTGCTTCCGATCGGCGGACTGAAAGAAAAAGCGCTCGGGGCACATAGAGCGGGATTGACGACGATTATTGCACCAAAAGATAATGAAAAAGATATAGAGGATATTCCAGAAAGCGTCAGAGAGGGGCTCACATTTATATTGGCATCCCACTTAGACGAAGTTCTGGAACATGCCTTAGTAGGAGAGAAGAAATGAAAGTCACAAAGTCAGAAATCGTAATCAGTGCAGTTAAACCTGAACAGTACCCTGAAGGGGGGCTTCCGGAGATTGCATTGGCCGGAAGATCGAACGTAGGAAAGTCATCTTTTATCAATTCATTGATTAATCGTAAAAATCTTGCGAGAACATCATCAAAACCGGGAAAAACACAAACATTAAATTTCTACATTATTAATGACGAATTGCATTTTGTTGATGTACCGGGTTACGGTTTTGCCAAAGTATCAAAATCCGAGCGTGAAGCTTGGGGCAGAATGATTGAAACCTACATCACGACACGCGAGGAATTGAAAGCAGTTGTGCAGATTGTTGATTTGCGGCATGCACCGTCTAATGATGATGTGCAGATGTATGAATTCTTAAAGTATTACGGCATTCCTGTTATTATTATCGCTACAAAAGCGGACAAGATCCCGAAAGGAAAATGGGACAAACACGCGAAGGTTGTCCGACAGACATTAAATATTGATCCGGAAGACGAGCTGATTCTCTACTCCTCAGAAACGAAAAAGGGGAAAGACGAAGCTTGGGGAGTGATCAAAAAAATGATAAACCGGTAGAGATTGATCTCTGCCGGTTTTTTATTTATCGTATAGATTTTCTTCGTCTTATCAATAATAACAATAAACTGATTCCGATAAACACAAACGGCCAATACTCTTTCAGCAGGGCTGTGGGAATATGCGCAGACTCAAGCCAAGCCATAATCTGTTTGAAAAAGTAAAGAAACAGGGAAAAACAAATCATCGAAACAGCTTCATATACATATTCTTTTTTCTGAACGGTTGAAACGAGAAGCGAGAAGCCGATCAAGAAGAGGAGCATTTCAAAATCATCCGGCCACCAAGTCCACTTCGGCTTAGCGAAAAAGTGCAAACCGATTCCGAAGAGAAGCAAGCCGATAAAGAAATGCGGGGAAACAGCTTCTTTTTTTCCTTGGTATATAAAGGCTGCGCCCAACAGCATAAGAAGAACAGGCCATTGATCCTGTCCTGAAAACAGTTCGGCTTGGCCGCTTTCAAGCCATGCGTATACGGAAGCGGCGAGCAGCAGACAAGGAAATAAAATTGATTTTTGTTTCATGCATATCACCTTCTTGTTATCTAGAGCTGATTTTTAGTAAATTTCTGCTGTTTTTGTTATTGTCAATAGGAACATATTTTGTTCGTGAGGCTTTTTCTAATATAGCACAAGATTTTTGAAATCTGTTCACATTTTGCGAAAGAAACTATGTTATAATTATTATAAATAATGAATTCTATGTTAGAATGATTATAAATAAAGTTTGGGTGTTGGGGGTGTAATAAAAGCTATGCATATACTTGTTGTGGGAGTAGATTATAAATCCGCCCCTATTGAGATACGTGAAAAAGTAAGTTTTCAGCCGAATGAGCTTGCAGAAGCGATGGTGCAGCTAAAAGCAGAGAAAAGCATTCTCGAAAATATCATCGTATCAACCTGCAACCGCACCGAAATTTATGCGGTAGTCGACCAGCTCCATACCGGCCGTTATTATATAAAGAAATTTTTAGCTGACTGGTTTCACTTAAGCAAAGAAGACCTGTCTCCGTTTTTAAGATTTTATGAAAGCGATGCGGCTGTTGAGCATTTGTTCCGTGTAGCCTGCGGATTGGATTCTATGGTGATCGGTGAAACGCAAATTCTCGGCCAGGTGCGCGATAGCTTCAAAACAGCTCAGCAAGAAAAAACGATTGGCACGATTTTTAATGAGTTGTTTAAGCAGGCAGTTACAGTGGGTAAACGGACTCACGCCGAAACAGACATTGGCTCTAATGCAGTGTCTGTTAGCTATGCGGCCGTTGAGCTTGCGAAAAAAATCTTCGGAAACCTTTCAAGTAAGCATATATTAATCCTCGGTGCGGGAAAGATGGGCGAGCTTGCAGCCGAAAATCTGCACGGACAGGGGATCGGAAAAGTGACCGTCATTAACAGAACATACTTGAAAGCGAAAGAACTTGCAGACCGTTTCTCCGGTGAAGCGCGAAGCTTAAATCAGCTTGAAAGCGCGCTTGCAGAAGCCGATATTTTAATCAGCTCTACCGGTGCGAGTGATTTTGTTGTGTCTAAAGATATGATGGAAAACGCGAATAAGCTTCGCAAGGGCCGTCCTTTATTTATGGTGGACATTGCCGTGCCAAGAGACTTGGATCCCGCTTTGAACGATCTTGAGGGCGTCTTCCTTTATGATATAGACGATCTTGAAGGGATTGTAGAAGCGAACCTGAAAGAGCGGAGAGAAACCGCTGAGAAGGTTGAACTGTTAATCGAAGAAACCATTGTGGAATTTAAACAATGGCTGAATACACTTGGTGTAGTGCCTGTGATTTCCGCACTGCGTGAAAAGGCGCTGGCAATCCAGTCTGAAACGATGGACAGCATCGAACGGAAGCTGCCACATTTGACGACAAGAGAGAAAAAACTTTTGAATAAACATACGAAAAGTATCATTAACCAAATGCTGCGTGACCCAATATTAAAGGTGAAAGAACTTGCGGCAGAGGCTGATTCTGAAGAAAAGCTGGCTTTATTTATGCAGATTTTTGATATTGAAGAAGCTGCGGGCCGGCAAATGATCAAAAGCGTTGAAGGCAGCCAAGAGGTCCATTCTTATAAGAAGGCTGAATCAAGAGCGGGGTTTGCCCCACTTGTAAGTGAGTGAAAGCTGAATGATTGATACTGCAATGGCAAGGCTTAATGAAGGGACAATCGTCATTTACGCATTAAGTGTACTCTTTTATTTTATAGATTTTCTTCAACACAACCGGAAGGCTGGGAAAATGGCCTTCTGGTTGCTTTCTATTGTCTGGACTCTGCAAACCGTGTATTTAGCCTATTTTATGTGGGTGACGGGGAGGTTTCCGGTATTAAATGTGACGGAGGCGCTTTATTTTTATGCTTGGGTGCTTGTCACACTGTCACTTGTGCTGACAAAGCTGCTGCGTGTTGATTTTATTGTGTTTTTTACAAATGTAATAGGGTTTGCTATGATCGCCATTCATACATTTTCACCGACGGAGCAGCAGTCAGCGGCTTTTTCGGGTCAGCTCGTATCAGAGCTATTAGTGATTCATATTACAATGGCAATTCTTTCTTACGGCGCTTTTTCCCTTTCCTTTGTATTTTCTGTGCTCTATTTGTTTCAATATCATTTGTTAAAAAAGAAAAAATGGGGAAAGTGGCTGTTGAGAATAGAAGATTTGTCTAAGCTTGATTATATGGCGTACGTACTGAATGTCATTGGCGTCCCGATGCTCTTGCTGAGTTTGATTCTCGGCGTCATTTGGGCGTATGTGTCACTAGAAACGCTGTATTGGTTCGACGCCAAAGTGCTTGGTTCGTTTGTCGTCCTGCTTCTGTACAGCTACTATCTCTATATCAGGCTGATTAAAGAGCTTCAGGGGAAGGTCGCCGCACTGTGGAATACGGCTTGTTTTCTCGTGCTGATGATCAATTATTTCCTGCTCGGAAGCCTGTCTCAATTCCATTGGTTCAGTTAAATAATGTGCCCAAGCAGATTCGGGAGGAAAGAAAATATGAGAACGATAAAAGTAGGTTCCAGACGGAGCAAACTCGCTATGACCCAAACAAAATGGGTCATCCGCAAACTGAAGGAAATCAATCCTTCTTTTGCTTTTGACATAAAAGAAATCGTCACAAAGGGTGACCGGATTGTCGATGTTACCCTGTCAAAAGTGGGAGGAAAAGGGCTGTTTGTTAAAGAAATCGAACAAGCGCTTTTAAACGAAGACATTGATATGGCGGTTCACAGCATGAAGGATATGCCTGCCGTTTTGCCTGAAGGCCTTGTGATCGGCTGTATTCCTGAACGGGAAGATCCTCGTGACGCTCTTATTTCAAAGAATCGTGTAAAGCTTTCTGAATTGAAGGAAGGTGCTGTTATCGGCACAAGCAGTTTAAGAAGAAGCGCACAGCTTTTGATTGAGCGCCCTGACATTACAATTAAATGGATTAGAGGTAATATAGATACGAGACTTCAAAAGCTGGAAAACGAAGATTACGATGCAATTATTTTAGCTGCGGCAGGGCTTTCCAGAATGGGCTGGAAGCAGGATGTCGTAACTGAATTTCTTGAGCCTGAGCGCTGTCTTCCAGCTGTTGGCCAGGGCGCTCTTGCAATTGAGTGCCGAGAATCGGATCAAGAGCTGTTAGCGTTATTTTCTCAGTTTACGGATGAGTACACAAAACGGACTGTACTGGCAGAGCGTGCCTACTTAAACGCAATGGAGGGCGGCTGTCAGGTGCCGATCGCCGGCTACTCGGTGATAAACGGCCAGGATGAAATTGAACTGACAGGGCTTGTGGCTTCACCAGATGGAAAAATGACTTTCAAAGAAACCGTCACCGGAAACGACCCGGTGGAAGTCGGTAAGCGCTGTGCGGCTCTCATGACTGATAAAGGCGCTAAAGCTTTAATCGATCGCGTAAAACGGGAGCTTGATGAGGATGGTAAATGATGTTCCTTTGAAAGGAAAAACAGTGCTTGTCACCCGCAATAAGACGCAGGCAAAATCGTTTCAGCAGAAAGTGGAGAAGCTTGGCGGAAAAGCGGTACTGACCTCGTTGATCACGTTTCGCCGAGCTCTGCCGAATGATCTGGCGGAACAGGTGCGAATTGATCTTGCCGTACCCGGCTGGCTTGTGTTTACGAGTGTTAATGGAGCGGATTTCTTTTTTTCTTATCTAAAAGAAAATCAGCTAATTGTTCCCGTTCATAAAAAAATTGCGGCTGTTGGTGAAAAAACCGCACGCCGTTTGGAATCGTATGACGTATCGGTTGATGTAATGCCTCATGACTATATTGCAGAACAACTGGCGGACGCTCTTAAGCAGCATGCCGAACCGTCAGAACGGATTACGGTCATAAAAGGCAATTTATCTCGCGATGTGATAAAAAAAGAGCTTACGCCTCTTGGCTTTGTTGTGAAGGAATGGGTCGTATATGAAACCGTTCCTGATGAAGGTGGCATCAAGGAATTAAAAAATGCCGCGAATCAGCATTCATTTGATTTTGTGACATTTACAAGCTCATCAACCGTACATACATTTATGCATGTTCTGGGAGAAGGATTAAAAAAATGGCCGGCGCACCAAACGGCCTGCATCAGCATCGGACCTTTAACGAGGGACGCTCTGCTGTCGTACGGAATCACGTCCTATATGCCTGATACATTTACAATTGACGGTATGCTTGATTTAATGTGCCGCATGTCTAGAAAGGAAGATAGAATATGAGTCAATCATTTAACAGACACCGCCGTTTGCGGTCATCAAAAGCAATGAGAGAGATGGTAAAAGAAACTCGTCTGCATCCATCTGATTTTATTTACCCGATCTTTGTCGTTGAAGGTTTAGAAGGAAAAAAAGCTGTTCCTTCAATGCCTGATGTTTATCATGTATCTTTAGATCTATTAAAGGATGAAGTGGCTGAGCTGGTCAGTCTCGGAATTCAATCCGTCATTGTTTTCGGCATACCTGAAGAAAAAGATGATTGCGGAACGCAAGCTTACCATGATCATGGGATTGTGCAAGAAGCAATTGCGGAAATTAAAAAGCATTTCCCTGAGCTGGTTGTCGTCGCTGATACATGCCTATGTGAATATACAGATCACGGACATTGCGGTCTCGTCAAAGACGGACAGATCTTAAATGATGAATCCTTGGAGCTATTGGCGCAGACAGCTGTCAGCCAAGCAAAAGCCGGAGCGGATATCATTGCGCCTTCTAACATGATGGACGGATTTGTGACGGTTATCAGAGAAGCGTTAGATAAAGAAGGATTCATCAATATTCCGATCATGTCTTACGCTGTGAAATATTCAAGTGAGTTTTACGGTCCGTTCCGTGATGCAGCAAACAGCACGCCTCAATTTGGCGACCGCAAAACGTATCAAATGGATCCTGCCAACCGTCTGGAAGCACTCCGTGAAGCACAATCAGATGTTGAGGAAGGTGCGGACTTCCTGATTGTGAAACCTTCACTTTCTTATATGGATATCATGCGGGATGTAAAAAATGAGTTCACATTGCCGCTTGTGGCTTATAATGTAAGCGGAGAGTACTCTATGGTGAAGGCTGCAGCTCAGAACGGCTGGATCAAGGAAAAAGAGATTGTCTTAGAAATTTTGACAAGTATGAAGCGTGCGGGTGCCGACCTGATTATCACGTATCATGCAAAAGACGCAGCAAAATGGCTTGCGGAGTAATCTTATTCAGTTGACAGGAGTTGAGGCAGATGAGAAGCTATGAAAAATCAAAAACGGCTTTTAAAGAAGCGCAAAAACTCATGCCGGGCGGTGTAAACAGTCCCGTTCGCGCCTTTAAATCGGTAGACATGGACCCGATTTTTATGGAGCGCGGAAAAGGCTCTAAAATCTATGATATTGATGGAAATGAGTATATTGATTACGTCTTGTCATGGGGGCCTTTAATTTTAGGACACACAAATGATCGTGTTGTAGAGAGCCTTAAAAAAGTGGCTGAATACGGGACAAGCTTCGGGGCTCCGACTGAGGCGGAAAATGAATTGGCGAAGCTCGTCATTGATCGAGTGCCGTCAATAGAAATTGTACGGATGGTCAGCTCGGGAACCGAGGCGACCATGAGCGCGCTTCGTTTGGCAAGAGGATATACAGGCCGCAATAAGATTTTGAAATTTGAGGGCTGCTACCATGGACACGGAGATTCTCTGCTGATTAAAGCGGGTTCAGGAGTGGCAACACTCGGTCTGCCTGACAGCCCGGGTGTACCTGAAGGCATAGCGAAAAACACCATTACTGTTCCGTACAATGATTTAGAAAGCGTAAAGCTTGCATTCCAACAGTTTGGTGAAGATATTGCAGGCGTCATCGTAGAACCGGTTGCCGGAAACATGGGTGTGGTTCCGCCGCAAGAAGGCTTCCTGCAAGGGCTGCGGGATATTACTGAACAGTACGGCACGCTGCTGATTTTTGATGAAGTCATGACTGGCTTCCGGGTCGATTACAGCTGCGCACAAGGTTATTTCGGTGTAACGCCTGATCTGACTTGCTTAGGGAAAGTGATCGGGGGCGGACTTCCTGTCGGCGCTTATGGCGGTAAAGCCGAAATTATGGAGCAAATTGCTCCAAGCGGTCCGATTTACCAGGCTGGTACGCTGTCAGGCAACCCGCTTGCAATGACGGCTGGACTCGAAACATTAAAGCAGCTCACGCCTGAATCATACAAGACCTTTATGAAAAAAGGCGACAGACTGGAAGAAGGCATTTCAAAAGCGGCAGAGGCGCACGGTATTCCGCATACCTTTAACCGCGCAGGTTCAATGATTGGTTTCTTCTTTACAAATGAACCTGTCATCAATTATGAAACAGCCAAAGCATCAGATTTGAAGCTGTTTGCCAAGTATTATAAAGGAATGGCAAATGAAGGTGTGTTCCTTCCGCCATCTCAATTCGAAGGACTCTTCCTCTCGACGGCGCATACTGATGAGGATATTGAAAAAACAATTCAGGCAGCTGAGAACGTATTCGCTGAGATCAGCCGCGGATAAGTACTATCAAAACCGGTATCAAGGATTTCCTTGTACCGGTTTTTTCTGTGCATCCTCATTCATATTTTCTCCAATTCATACATACACCTTTAGTGACATCTAATTTTAAGGATTAGATGAAAGGAGGATATGAACTTGCCGCAAAATCATCGATTGCAATTTTCTGTAGAAGAAACGATCTGTTTCCAAAAAGGACAGGAAGTTTCTGAACTGCTTTCCATTTCATTAGATCCTGATATTAGGGTTCAGGAAGTGAATGATTACGTTTCAATCAGAGGATCGCTTGAACTTACAGGTGAGTACAACATAGATCAAAGCAAAAATGCTGAGGAGTTTTATACTGATAAGCGGTTTGTCGAGGAGGTCAGAACGAGAGAGGATGGAACAGCGGAACTGACTCATTGTTTCCCTGTCGATATTACCATCCCGAAAAACAAAGTCAGTCATTTACATGAAGTTTTTGTGTTTATTGATGCATTTGACTATCAACTAACAGACTCGCGCATCCTTACGATCCAAGCTGATCTAGCAATAGAAGGCCTTCTTGATGACACAGCGGACAGGGAGCAGGACATTCCTCTCTACGAAGCTCCTAGTGAAGGTTTTTCTGAGCCGCCAGAGTTTCTAGTCTCAGAAGCGGAGCCATTTGCTTTAGAGGCAGAGAACAGCGAAGATATAAAGACGGAAGAAGCGCCAGCCGAGGTGCCAGAGCTTCATGTCTCGGAAGCGAGGCTTCGTGAAGAGCAGAAAAATGAAGAGGAAGAAGCTGAGCAATCAAAGCCATCTGCTTTGGAGGACAGCGAAGAAATAAAAGCGAATGAAGCGCCAGCCGGGGCGCCAGAGCTTCATGTCTCGGAAGCGAGGCTTCGTGAAGAGCAGGAAAATGAAGAAGAAGAAGCTGAGCGGTCAGAGCCATTTGCTTTAGAGGCGGACAGCGAAGAAATAAAAGCGAATGAAGCGCCAGCCGGGGCGCCAGAGCTTCATGTCTCGGAAGCGAGGCTTCGTGAAGAGCAGGAACATGAAGAGGAAGAAGCTGAGCGGTCAGAGCCATTTGCTTTAGAGGCGGACAGCGAAGATATAAAGACGGAAGAAGCCCCAGCCGGGGCGCCAGAGCTCCTTGTCTCGGAAGCGGGGCTTCGTGAAGAGCAGGCGAGTGAAGAGAAAGAAACTGTACGATCAGAATCACCTGCTTTAGAACCAGAGGGCAGCGAAGATATAAATGCGGCAGAAGCGAAGCAGCCGGAGCTCATTCTTTCAGAGGCAGGGCTTCGTGAGGAAGTGGAGACAATAGAAGCAGCAAAGGCTGCTTCAGGAAGAGAGATCCGTGAAAAAGCAGAGACGGAAGAAGAGCAGGCTGAACTGTCAGATCCGCTTGTTTTAGAGACGGAAAAATCACCTGCTGCAGAAGCTGAGCGTGGAGAAGAAAAAATAGAAAAGTCTGATTCTCCTATTCTTGCTCGGCGTCAAGAATCCCAAGAAACAGAATCGGAGCTATCGGATCACATCGAGCCTGCACTCCGACAGGATGCAGAACAACTGGAGGAAGTCCGGGAAACTGTACCTGAAAACGTTGTTTCTTTAGAAGAAGAAAGCAGAGAGCAGGAGAAAGTGCCAGCTGCACTTTTAAAGGAAGAAACAGCAGCTCCAACCCTGCATTTTAATCAAAAGATAAGTGCTGAAGAGGAATCTCAGGAAGAAGAGCTCACTCCGGCCTATCGTACCTTCCTGCCGGAACAAGATTCAGAAGAGCATTCCTTCTATTCAGCGCCTAAGCTGCTGGAGGAAGAAGAGCAGAAGGAAGAAAGCTTTGAAATTGAAGTGAGAAAAACACCTTCACCTGAAGAACCTGAGGAAGAGACGTCTTTTCATTCTTACCAGCTGCCTGACACTTCCGACCCTGAAAGGAAGGAAACAGATGCTGTTGCTAGGGATGTTCCTGCTGCTCAAACGAAGGAACCTGAAACAAAGGAAAATCATAATTCTCTTTATTTAACAAAACTCTTTACGAGAGAAGAGGATGAGTTTTCTAGAATGAAAATATGTATTGTTCAGCAGGAAGATACCATTGAACGTTTATGCGAACGGTACGACATTACCTCCCAGCAGCTGATCAGGATGAATTCTTTGGCGCTGGATGATGAATTGAAAGCAGGGCAGATTCTTTACATCCCTCAATACAAAAGCAGCCATGCGTAAGCCGTAAGCGATCGGAAAATGTGGTGAATGGAATGGAAGATGTCCAATCGGTTCTTCAGGAATACGGACTGACGGCTCAATTTATTGAGCCGGTCAGTCCTCGTGTGTGGAAAGTGTATTCAGATTATGGGGTATTTGCGCTGAAAAAAATGAAATCGGTTCGCGGCAGACATTTTACAGATCAAATGGTAGCAATTGAGGAAAAAGGGTTTCATTCATTTGTTCCTATTTACAGAACAAATGGGGGGGAGTTTTTCTCCGGGGGCGTACAAACGGGAGACTCCTATTACTTAATGCCTTGGCTCCAATTTGACCAAGAGGAAGAGCGGGATCAGAAACATGGCTATCTATTTAGAGAAACAGCCCGCCTCCACGAAAGAACTGTGCAAGAAATCAAGGTCAGGCGTGAAGACATTGAACGCCACTATGAACAAACGAGAAAAAAGTGGGAAAATGAAAAGATCATTTATGAACAGTTTGTAGATAGAGCGGAGAAAGAATGGTACCTTTCTCCCTTTGAATTGCAGGCTGTAACCTATTTTTCAGAAACCATTTCCGCTGTAAACTTTGCGCTTGATCGGATTAAGGACTGGTATGAAGCGGCAAAAGAAAAAGGCACCTCAAGGGTTGTCATTAACCATGGCAGCCTGTCTATTCACCATTTTCTGTACAATGATGCAGGAACCGGATATTTTACGAATTTTGAGAGAGCGTCTGTGGGGCCGCCGCAAAACGACTTGCTCGGCTTTTATACAAGAATGTTCAGCGGTTTTCCAAAAGCTTGTCCTGAGTGTGTCGATTGGTTTTATGCATATACGAAAGCATTTCCTCTGCATGAGGCTGAAATCAGTCTTTTTCTCAGTTACATGGCTTATCCGGCAGCGGTGTACAAAGTGCTGAACCGCTATCAGACCGGGAAAAGGCGCCGTGAAAAAGATGAATGTACACACTTATTAAAGGCATACTGGCAAATGAAAAATATAGAGCCGTTTGTGATGAAAATTCATCAAATTGAACAAGAGAAAAAATTTCAGGCGGAAAACGAGTCCACGTCTTAATTGACGCGGACTTGTTTGTTTATATCCATTCCAAATGAAGCGCACAGGCTAAAAAAATCAATAGTGCGAGCAGCAAGACATCAAAGGTTGTCGGAAAGAAAATGGTTCTGATACCCTGGAAAATCGTTATCGGAATAATCACTTGCGCGGATACAAGCCGAATTTGCCTGACCCACGGCGGCAGGGAATAAGAGCTGAAACGTTTCTTCACGGTGCATCCTCCTCTACGCATTTACAAGCATCATATGTATACTTGGTCAATAGGTGCCTGCCCATCTTGTATAAGAAGCAGTATTTTTGGAAAAGATGATTGACGAATCAAAAACACTTTTACTATAATAAAGAACATAAATAAAGAATATAATGAGCTGATAGATACACCTGCTTAGAACGGGAAGAGTACAAGAAAGACGCATGCAGAGAGAGAAGCCGCTTGCTGAAAGGCTTCTTATGTTGTTTGATTGGAAGGTCGCCCGGGAGCACAATTTCTTGAAAGAAGAGTAGAGAAATTCGGGAGACCCCCGTTATCCGTTGAAGCGCATGAACTGACAAGGTTCATGAAAAAAGGTGGTACCGCGAAAGAGCTTTTCGTCCTTTTCCCAAGGATGAAGGGCTCTTTTTTCGTTCTCAGCCATTTTACACATGCTGGAGGGTTATGATGGAAACGAATGAACAAACAATGCCGACAAAATATGATCCGGCTGCGGTTGAAAAAGACCGATATGATTTTTGGCTAAAAGGTAAGTTTTTTGAAGCGGGCAGTGACCAGACAAAAGAGCCATATTCTGTTGTCATTCCGCCGCCAAATGTAACAGGAAGGCTTCACCTTGGCCACGCGTGGGACACAACGCTGCAAGACATTGTAACAAGAATGAAACGCATGCAGGGCTATGATGTGCTGTGGCTTCCGGGTATGGACCACGCCGGTATTGCGACACAGGCTAAAGTTGAAGCGAAACTTCGTGAAGAAGGCACAAGCCGCTACGATTTAGGCCGTGAGAAATTCCTTGAAGAAACGTGGAAGTGGAAGGAAGAATATGCTGACTTCATTCGCAGCCAGTGGGCGAAATTAGGGCTTGGCCTAGATTATTCCCGTGAGCGCTTTACGCTTGATGAAGGCTTAAACCGAGCGGTTCGCGAAGTATTCGTTAAACTATATGAAAAAGGCTTGATCTACAGAGGCGAATACATTATAAACTGGGACCCTGCAACAAAAACAGCTTTATCCGACATTGAGGTCATTTACAAGGACGTTCAAGGCGCATTCTATCACATGAGCTATCCGCTTGCTGACGGATCAGGTTCAATTGAAATCGCGACGACACGTCCAGAAACGATGCTTGGTGATTCAGCCGTTGCGGTACACCCTGAGGATGAGCGCTACAAACACCTGATCGGGAAAACGGTTATTCTGCCTATCACAAATCGTGAAATCCCGATTGTCGGCGATGACTACGTTGATATGGAATTTGGTTCAGGTGCAGTGAAAATTACGCCTGCCCATGATCCGAACGACTTCGAGCTTGGCAACCGCCATAACTTAGAGCGCATTCTTGTCATGAATGAAGACGGCACGATGAATGAAAATGCGCTGCAATATCAAGGCATGGATCGCTTCGAATGCCGCAAAAAGCTCGTTAAAGATTTACAGGAGGCAGGCGTTCTCTTCAAAATCGAGGATCACCTGCACTCTGTCGGGCATAGTGAACGAAGCGGAGCAGTTGTTGAACCGTACCTTTCTACCCAATGGTTTGTGCGCATGCAGCCGCTTGCTGATGCAGCAATAGAATTGCAAGAGAAAGAAGAAAAAGTCAACTTTGTTCCTGACCGCTTCGAAAAAACGTATTTGCATTGGATGGAAAATATCCGCGACTGGTGTATTTCCCGTCAATTATGGTGGGGCCACCGCATTCCTGCCTGGTATCATAAAGAAACCGGCGAGCTATATGTCGGTCTTGAAGCGCCAGATGACAGCGAAAATTGGGAGCAGGATACAGACGTGCTGGATACTTGGTTCAGTTCTGCGCTCTGGCCGTTCTCCACTATGGGCTGGCCTGATCTGACAGCTGAAGATTTTAAACGCTATTATCCGACTGACGTTCTTGTTACAGGCTACGACATCATTTTCTTCTGGGTGTCACGCATGATTTTCCAAGGAATTGAATTTACTGGAGAACGTCCGTTTAAAGATGTTTTAATCCATGGTTTAATCCGTGATGAGCAGGGCAGAAAAATGAGTAAATCTCTTGGCAACGGTGTCGATCCGATGGACGTGATTGACAAGTACGGAGCCGATTCCCTTCGCTATTTCCTGGCGACTGGAAGCTCTCCGGGCCAAGATCTTCGCTTCAGCTATGAAAAAGTGGAATCAACTTGGAATTTCGCCAATAAAATTTGGAACGCTTCTCGTTTTGCGTTAATGAACATGGACGGCATGACATATGATGAGCTTGATCTTTCAGGTGAGAAATCAGTAGCTGACAAGTGGATTTTAACGCGTTTAAATGAAACGATCGAAAGTGTGACACAGCTCGCTGATAAATATGAATTTGGTGAAGTCGGCCGCCATTTATATAACTTTATTTGGGACGATTTCTGTGATTGGTATATTGAAATGGCGAAGCTTCCTCTATACGGAGAAGATGAAGCGGCTAAGAAAACAACCCGTTCCATCCTTGCTTATGTTCTGGATCAAACGATGCGCCTGCTTCATCCGTTTATGCCATTCTTAACGGAGGAAATTTGGCAGCACCTGCCTCACCAAGGAGAATCCATTACTGTGAGCACATGGCCTGTTGTTGTGCCTGAGCATACAGATACTGAAGCTGCTGCTGACATGAAGCTTCTCGTTGAACTGATCCGTTCAGTGCGTAATATCCGCAGCGAAGTAAACACACCGATGAGCAAGCAAGTTGAACTGTACATTAAAGCGAGCACGGACGAGGTCGCAGCCCGTCTCGAAGCAAACCGTTCATATGTTGAACGCTTTACAAATCCGAGCGTGCTGAAAATCGGTACAGATATCGAGGCAGTTGATAAAGCAATGACGGCAGTTGTCACAGGTGCAGAGGTTATACTTCCGCTTGAAGGTTTAATTAATATAGATGAAGAAATCGCCCGACTGCAAAAAGAATTCGATAAGCTGACGAAAGAAGTCGAACGTGTTCAAAAGAAACTTGGAAACGAAGGATTTATAAAAAAAGCGCCTGCGCACGTAATTGATGAAGAGCGTGAGAAAGAGAAAGATTACGTGGCGAAGCGTGACGCTGTTCAAAAACGAATGGCTGAGCTTAAGGGCTAATGAAAAGCCGAGGCGGTTTCTTGAGAAACCGCCTTGTCTTATAAAAGAGGGGATTATCATTGTTTACTGCATATGAAGAAGCGCGCAGCTGGATTCACAGCCGTCTAAAATTCGGAGTGAAGCCCGGTCTTGATCGAATGAAGCAGCTGATGGAGCGATTGGACCATCCTGAAAAGAAAATCCGCGCGCTCCACGTGGCGGGAACAAACGGCAAAGGATCAACTGTTGCTTTTATCCGTTCTATGCTGCAAGAAGCGGGATACACTGTCGGTACGTTTACGTCGCCTTATATCATTACATTTAATGAGCGCATCAGCGTAAACGGCACACCTATTACAGACGAGGAGTGGGTCACACTCGTCAATCAGGTGAAACCGATCGTTGAAGAGCTTGACCAAACTGAACACGGTCAGTCGACAGAATTTGAAATTATGACGGCTTGTGCATTTTTATATTTTGCTGCGTATCATCAGGTCGATTTTGTTATTTTTGAAACAGGTCTCGGCGGAAGGTACGATTCTACTAATGTTGTCGAACCGCTTTTAACTGTCATCACAAGCATCGGTCACGACCATATGAACATTTTAGGAAACACCATTGCAGAAATCGCAGGAGAAAAAGCCGGAATTATTAAAGATGGCATTCCGATGGTGACAGCCGTTACCCAGCCGGAAGCCTTACAGGTAATCCGACATGAAGCTGAACGAAAATCTGCTCCTTTTCAGTCATTGCATGATACATGCAGGATTTATAATGAAGAGGCTCTTCCAGCGGGAGAACAATTTTCTTTTAAAACAGGAGAAAAGTGTTATGCAGATATTCGAACATCTCTCATCGGCACGCATCAAAGACAAAATGCGGCTTTGTCCATTTTGGCTGCCGAGTGGCTTAACAGGGAAAACATTGCTGAAATTAGTGATGCTGCTATAAGAACCGGGCTCGTTAAGGCTGCTTGGCCGGGCAGATTAGAGTTGGTTCAGGAACATCCGCCGGTATACTTAGACGGCGCCCATAATGAAGAAGGGATCGATAAGCTGACTGAAACAATGAAGCAGCGTTTCCCGGATTCCGACATTTGTGTGGTGTTCAGTGCGTTAAAGGACAAGCCGTATCATGACATGATTAAGAAACTGGAAACCATCGCGCACTCGATTCATTTTGCTTCTTTTGATTTTCCGCGTGCTTCACTTGCGAAAGACCTGTATGATGCTAGTGAAATCGTCAGCAAAAGCTGGAGTGAAGATCCGGAAAAAGTGATCAAATTAATAGAAAGCAAAAAAGGCTCAAATGATATCGTGCTCATTACGGGATCACTATATTTTATTTCTGACATACGAAAAAGAATGCTGTAATGACTTTGTCCCGGCAGAATCAATAATGATATTCTGCCGGGATTTTTTCTGTCAAAATCTAAAATTGCTTATTATAGTTCAATATGCTAACCGTGCTACAATCCATAGCATAATCTAATGAGAGTAAAGGTGTGTTGTCTATGATTCCGATTCTTTTTGTCCTCGGCCTTATCCTCGGTTCATTTTATTACACGGCAGGATGCCGTATCCCCTTACACATGTCCATCATAAACCCTCGTTCGGCATGTTCTTTTTGCCGGAGAACCTTAACCCCGGCAGAATTAATCCCTGTTTTATCTTTTGCTCTGCTAAAAGGCAAATGCAAAAGCTGCGCCCAAAAGCTCTCTCTTATGTATCCAGCGGCAGAGCTCTCGACAGCGTGTTTATTTGCAGCCGCGGGATTTCGTTTTGGTTTGTCTTGGGAACTGATTGTTGCGTTGCTGTTTCTTTCTCTTCTTATCATTGTTTCTGTGACAGATATTCACTTTATGCTGATTCCAAATCGCATATTGCTATTCTTTCTTCCCTTTCTGGCGGCTGGCAGAATCATTTCTCCGCTTTATTCATGGTATGAAGGCTTCATAGGTGCGGCTGCCGGTTTTCTTTTGCTGGCCTTTATTGCCGTCATCACTCATGGAGGAATAGGGGGAGGGGATATTAAATTACTTGCCGTCATCGGGCTTGTGCTTGGTGTGAAAATGCTTGCTGCCGCGTTTTTCTTTTCCGTACTTATAGGAGCATTGTACGGAACTGCCGCTGTACTGTTCGGAAGGCTGGGCAGAAAACAGCCAATTCCCTTTGCACCGGCAATTGCGGCAGGAAGCATTTTCGCTTATTTATACGGTGACTCTATCATTTCCTTTTATGTCAAAATGGCGTTAGGGTGACCGATGAAAAATTTGACGAACGTTTTTTGGACAAGGCGACAAAAGTCTTGTTCTTTTTTTTTTCGCCTGTGCTAAAGTGTGTAGCATGAAAAGCCACAAGAACGGTCACACAAATGAAGGGAGGAAGCAAAATTGAAAAAAAGGAAGCAAAAAAAAATCAGTAAAGCGGAAGAAAAAGCCCTTAAGGTGACGATTAATGGAAAAGAAGAAACAGTTTACGAGCAGGAGACACCGAAGACAGAGCAAGAAAAAAACATGACGTTTTCAAATTGGGAGGAAAAGAGAAAGGCGGAGCAGGAGGTTGCAGCCTCCCATGAACATCCTGATGAAGATGAATTTAACTGGGATTCAGAGGAGGATAAGGTGTTTAAAGATGATCCCAAAGTTGTTCCGCCCTATCAAAAGAAAAAATCGAAGCTCTATTCAAAAGGAAAGACAGGGGCGGCCAAGCCGGTAAAAAGAGTGGCGGCAACGATTGCCTTTGCAGCGGTTTTAGGCACCGGCTTAGGGTTATTTGCATTAAATATATCAGGCAATAAAGAAGCGTCGGCGCCAGCCTCTTTAGATGACTCTTTAGGCAGCCAGACGGCAAAAGCAGGAGATACAGCTGCGGAGAAACAAAGCACCGCCGGAGAAAAACAAGCGGCACAAACGGAAGGTACATATAAAACATATGCAGTGCAAGCAGGAAAGTTTTCAAATGAAAAGGGTGCAGAGACGTTAACTGAACAGCTGACTGAAAAAGGATATTCCGCCATTTCCCTGTCAAAGGATGACGGGTACACGTATGTCATCGCGGGCCTGGCAAGTGATAAGGCTGTATCACAGCAGGTAGGGCAGCTTTTAATCGACAGCGATTTTGAAGCCTGGGGGGGCAAGGAACTATCCTTATCAATAGAGTCGGATATGACAGGTCCTTTCAAGAAAACAGCGGAGCTCTCAGCGAAGGCGATCTTGGGAGAAGATATTACAAAAGCGAGTGTTGAAAAAATAAAAAATTCGCTCGGTAAAACAGAAGCAGCTGAAACGGGAGAGAAAAAAGCAATTTTGCAGGCGTTAAAGGAATTAGAGGACCCAAGTGCTGAAGCCGGATGGAAGGCTCAGCAGCAGCTTTTAGCCGTAATTAAATAATAGAAAGTGCCTGAGCCTTCGTCCTTAGTGACAGGCTTTTTTTATTTTGTCATGAAAAAGTTATTTTTCTGAAATTGTGGCGAGCCTCGTGATTTGGTAGGATAAATGAGTATCTTTTTTTCTTAAGCAAACCCTGAAAGGATGACGAACATGGCTAAGCCGCTTATACTTGCATCACAATCTCCGCGAAGAAAAGAACTCCTCGATCTGCTTCAGATTCCCTACACCATTATTGTCAGTGAAGTAGAGGAAAAATTAAATCGAAACTTTTCACCTGAAGAAAACGTCCAATGGTTGGCAAAACAAAAAGCTAAGGCTGTGGCCGATCTCAATCCGGGCGCAATTGTAATCGGTGCTGATACAATGGTATGTCTTGACGGTGAGTGCCTCGGCAAACCGCAAGATCAAGAAGAAGCCGCTGCTATGCTCCGCAGGCTTTCCGGCCGGAGTCATACCGTGATAACCGCTGTCAGTATTCAAACCGCAAATCACAGCGAAACGTTCTATGACAAGACAGAAGTTGTGTTTTGGCCCCTCAGTGAAGAAGATATTTGGACTTATATTGAAACAAAAGAGCCGATGGATAAAGCAGGTGCTTACGGCATCCAAGGAAAAGGCGCACTTTTTGTAAAGAAAATAGACGGAGATTATTATTCAGTCGTAGGGCTCCCTATATCAAAAACAATGAGAGTTCTGAAGGATTTTGATGTAGAAGCCTGACGGTTTTATAAACGGGAAGGGAAAGAAAAGGAGGGCTTGATCATACACGATCTGCCATTTAAACTCAAAGATTTCCCAAAGAAAGAAAAGCCTAGAGAACGGCTGCTGAAAGTCGGAGCCGAGAACTTAGCAAACAACGAACTTTTGGCTATTTTATTGCGGACAGGCACAAAGAACGAATCTGTTATGAACCTTTCAAACCGGCTTCTGCGCTCGTTTGACGGGCTGCGCCTGCTGAAAGAAGCTTCAGTTGAGGAACTGTCCAGCATCCCGGGAATCGGTCTGGTGAAGGCTGTGCAAATACTGGCAGCAGTTGAACTGGGAAGCCGTATTCATAAATTAGCCAATAAAGAACATTTTGTAATCCGCTCCCCGGAAGACGGCGCAAATCTGGTCATGGAGGATATGCGCTTTTTGACCCAGGAGCATTTTGTCTGTTTATATTTAAATACAAAAAACCAAGTCATCCATAAACGCACTGTTTTTATCGGAAGTCTGAATTCATCCATTGTCCACCCCCGGGAGGTTTTTAAAGAAGCGTTCAAACGATCTGCCGCTTCCTTTATTTGTATCCATAATCATCCTTCGGGGGATCCGACGCCGAGCAGGGAAGATATTGAAGTGACAAGACGGCTGTTTGAATGCGGAAACCTGATTGGCATCGAGCTGCTTGACCATTTGGTGATTGGCGACAAAAAATTTGTGAGTTTAAAGGAAAAAGGATATTTGTAACACTTTTTTTTTCGTCGAATTAAGCTATAATAGAGTTTATGAGTTTTTCCCTTTAGGGTATTTTTGCTTTAAGAAAGGAAGATACATACATATGTTTGGAATTGGTACAAGAGACCTTGGTATAGATCTTGGAACTGCGAATACGCTTGTTTTTGTAAAAGGTAAAGGAATTGTTGTGAGGGAGCCGTCAGTCGTCGCGCTGCAAACGGATACGAAATCGATTGTTGCTGTCGGAAATGATGCGAAAAATATGATCGGACGGACGCCTGGAAACGTAGTGGCTCTTCGCCCGATGAAAGACGGCGTTATCGCTGATTATGAAACAACGGCTACCATGATGAAATATTACATCAATCAGGCCATTAAAAATAAAGGCATGTTTGCCAGAAAACCTTATGTGATGGTTTGTGTGCCATCCGGCATAACTGCGGTTGAAGAGCGTGCGGTTATCGATGCGACAAGACAAGCCGGAGCGCGTGACGCGTATCCGATCGAAGAGCCGTTTGCTGCGGCTATCGGCGCCAATCTCCCGGTTTGGGAACCGACTGGAAGCATGGTTGTTGATATCGGGGGCGGAACGACAGAAGTTGCAATTATTTCCCTCGGAGGTATTGTAACATCTCAATCGATCCGCGTTGCCGGTGATGAAATGGACGATGCGATTATCAACTACATCAGAAAAACATACAACCTGATGATCGGGGACCGCACTGCTGAAGCGATTAAAATGGATATCGGCTCTGCTGAGTCCGCAGAAGAATCCGATAAAATGGAAATCCGTGGCCGTGACTTGCTGACAGGTCTGCCGAAAACGATCGAAATTACCGGGAAAGAAATTTCTAATGCTTTGCGTGACACGGTGTCAACCATTGTAGAGGCAGTGAAAAGCACACTTGAAAAAACACCGCCTGAGCTTGCCGCAGATATCATGGACAGAGGTATTGTGTTAACCGGCGGCGGAGCGCTTCTTCGTAATTTGGACAAAGTCATCAGCGAAGAAACAAAAATGCCGGTCCTTATCGCTGAAGACCCGCTTGATTGTGTAGCGATCGGGACAGGAAAAGCACTGGAGCACATCCATCTTTTCAAAGGAAAAACAAGATAATCGGGAGTTCAATAGAAGAGGTGTAACACGATGCCGAATAAACGGTTAATGCTATTACTTCTGTGTATTATCATATTGGTGGCTATGATTGGATTTTCGCTGAAGGACGGCCGTAATACCACCTGGCCTGAGAAACTGATCGGTGATACGACGGGAGTATTTCAAAACATTTTTCATACGCCTGCCGAATTTTTTGCAGGGATATTTGAGAACATTAGTGATTTAAAAAACACATACGAAGAAAACGAGCGTCTGAGAGAAAAGCTTGACGGGCAGACAAAATATGAAGCCAAGCTCCAAGAACTTGAAGACGAAAACAAATCCCTGCGTGACGAACTCGGCCATGTGAAATCAATAAAAGATTACAAGCCGATTTTGGCGACAGTCATTGCCAGAAGCCCTGATAATTGGGCGAAACAAGTGACCATTAACAAAGGGACACAGCAAAACGTAGCGAAAGATATGGCGGTAACGAACGAAAAAGGCGCATTAATCGGGAAGATTAAAAGCTCAGGCCTTAATAACTTTACGTCTACGGTCCAGCTTTTAAGCGATACTGACCGTAATAACAGAGTCGCAACAACCATTTCCGGGAAAAAAGGCAGCAAAGGCTACGGTTTAATCGAAGGCTATGATAAAGACAAAAAACGGCTTAAGATGACCATAATCGAACGCAAGGATAAACAAGACGTGAAAAAAGGCGATCTGATTGAAACGTCAGGCACAGGAGGCGTATTTCCAGAAGGGCTGACAATCGGTGAAGTGACTGAGATCGAGTCTGACTCTTATGGATTAACGAAAGTTGCCTATGTAAAACCTGCGGCTGATCTTTCAGATTTAAATAATGTGATCGTTGTTAATCGTGATGTACCGACTGTCGATACAGAGGAGGAAGGATCGTGAAACGTTTCCTTCTCCCTTTCGTTATGATGTTGGTTTTTTCGGCGGAAAGCATTTTTACTGATCTGGTGCATTTCCCGTTTGTTACGGATGACCAGGTGCTCGTCCCGCGTTTTCTGATGCTTGTGCTGATTTTTATGTCGGCTTTTATCAATCAAAAACACGCAGTGATCTACGGTTTTATTTTCGGCTTTCTATATGATATGAATTATACAAGTCTATTAGGTGTTTATATGTTTGGCTTTGCGGGGCTAAGCTATTTGGCGTCAAAAGCGTTTAAAGTGCTGCACACAAACGCATTTGTCGTCATCCTGATTGCTGTTCTCGCTGTTTGTCTGCTAGAATTTTATGTGTTCGGTATTCAGTCGCTGATTCACAAAGACATTATGACGTTTAATGGCTTTGTGCTAGACCGGTTTATACCGACAGTTTTATTAAATATGATAAGCGCACTCATCCTGGTTCTCCCATTTAGATTATTTTTTATGAGTCTAAAGAAAGAATTGAGAGATGAGTAAAAAGGATTTTATCTTTTTTTGACGAAATGAGTATGTTGTTGAGGTGAATATTGTGAAGACCAAAAAGCAGCAATATGTAACGATAAAAGGAACAAAGAATGGTTTGACATTGCATCTTGACGATGCATGTTCTTTTGATGAGCTTCTCGATGGTCTTCAGAATATGCTGTCAATTGAACAATATACAGATGGAAAAGGCCAGAAAATCAGCGTTCATATTAAGCTGGGCAATCGATGCTTATATCAGGAGCAAGAGGAACAGCTGACCGAAATAATTGCGTCAAAAAAAGATTTGTTTGTTCATTCTATTGAGAGTGAAGTCATTACTAAAAAAGAAGCACAGCGTATGAAAGAGGAAGCGGAAATTATTTCTGTCTCAAAAATTGTCCGTTCAGGCCAAGTGCTCGAGGTGAAGGGCGATTTGCTTCTGATCGGAGATGTGAATCCGGGCGGGACAGTCAGAGCCGGCGGAAACATTTTTGTTCTGGGTTCGCTAAAAGGGATTGCCCACGCCGGATTTAACGGAAATAATTATGCGGTTATTGCTGCCTCTGAAATGCTGCCGACACAGTTAAGAATCAATCACGTGTTAAATCGCTCCCCAGACCACATTCAAAAAGGGAACGAAATGGAATGTGCTTATTTAGATACAGACGGAAATATGGTCATTGAACGCCTTCAACATTTGGCTCATTTAAGACCTGATCTAACAAGGCTTGAGGGAGGAATGTGAATTGGGTGAGGCTATCGTAATAACTTCGGGAAAAGGCGGAGTAGGTAAAACAACAACATCTGCTAACCTCGGTACCGCCTTAGCCATTTTAGGGAAGCGTGTATGTTTAGTAGATACTGATATAGGACTGCGCAACCTGGATGTAGTAATGGGTCTTGAAAATAGAATTATTTATGATCTCGTAGACGTTGTAGAGGGCAGATGTAAAATGCATCAGGCGCTCGTAAAGGATAAACGGTTTGATGATTTGCTCTATTTAATGCCCGCTGCTCAAACGAGCGATAAAACGGCTGTTGCTCCTGAACAAATCAAAACTATGGTCCAAGAGCTCAAACAGGAATTTGATTATGTCATCATAGACTGCCCCGCAGGAATTGAGCAAGGATACAAAAACGCCGTTTCCGGGGCTGACAAGGCGGTAGTGGTCACAACGCCTGAGATTTCAGCTGTGCGAGATGCTGATCGCATTATAGGGCTATTGGAAAAAGAAGAAAATATTGAACCGCCGCGGCTCGTTGTAAACAGAATCAGAAATCACCTAATGAAAAACGGTGACACGATGGATATCGATGAAATCGTTCAGCATTTGTCGATTGATTTGCTCGGTATCGTTGCCGATGATGATGAAGTGATTAAGGCATCTAACCATGGCGAACCAATTGCAATGGATCCGAAAAACCGCGCTTCCATCGCATATCGAAATATTGCCCGCCGCATTTTAGGCGAATCTGTTCCTTTGCAGGTGCTTGAAGAGCAAAACAAGGGAATGATGGCTAAGATTAAGTCATTTTTCGGAGTAAGATCATAATTTCATAGAATAAAAGAGAAGAATCTGACAAAGCAAATGCTGTGTCAGGTTTTTTTGTTTCTGACTGCTCTGTGCTGAAGGTAAATCGAATAATTGCCGTGGACAAGACATATGATGTACAAACCCAACGAATGCAAAGGATGATGGCAATGAGTCACAGAGCAGATGAAATCAGAAAACGATTAGAGAAAAGAAGGAAACAGGTGTCTGGCTCAAAACGTTTCCCTACTCAGACAGGTTCCGAAAAGCAAAAAACGCCGTCTTGGGTCATGGTATCTGATCAGGAAAAACATGGGGCTATCCCGGTATATGAAGATGGCAATTCGAATTTCAGCGGAAGACACCCTTTGGTGAAAACAGACTCAATGATTCTGAAATGCCTTCTATCGGCCTGCCTTGTTCTGGTTTCTGCCATAGCCTATAAAACAAACATTGGACCCATCAGCCAGATCAAGCCGGTCGTTGCACAAACCTTCGAAACAGAATTTCAATTTGCTTCAGCAAGCCATTGGTTTGAAACGAAATTTGGCAGCCCGCTTGCATTTCTCGCTCCTGAAAAGAAAAATAAGGAACAGCAGGTTGAAGTGAGTCAAGATCTTGTTGCACCCGCATCTGGAAAAGTTCAGCAGGATTTTCAGGACAACGGGGAAGGCATTAAAGTCGAAACAAGCAGTGATACAATCTATTGTATAAAAGAAGGCTATGTTGTTGAAGTCAGTAAAGACGGTGAGACGGGGCTGACAGTAAAAGTGCAGCATGCTGACAATACCTACAGCATTTATGGTGAACTGAAAGACGTGGATGTCGCTTTATATGATTTTGTAGATAAAGGCAAAAAGCTCGGTACGATTAAACTCGATGATCATAACAAAGGGCTCTATTATTTTGCCATGAAAGACGGCGACAAATTTATTGATCCGATTCAGGTGATCTCATTTGAATAAATGGCTTGACCTCATCTTGAAAATTCATGTTCATCCTTTTCTTTGGATTATCATGGCGCTGGGGCTGGTTACAGGGCATATGAAAGCATTGCTATGTTTGCTTGTGATTGTCCTGATCCATGAGCTGGGGCATGCCGCTCTGGCCGTGTTTTTTTCTTGGAGAATCAAGCGTGTTTTTTTGCTGCCATTTGGAGGAACGGTTGAAGTGGAAGAGCACGGAAATCGGCCGTTAAAGGAAGAGTTTGCGGTTATTATTGCCGGACCTCTTCAGCACATTTGGCTCCAGCTTGCGGCTTGGATGCTTGCAGGCCTCTCAATAATTAATCACGAGACCTTTGAACTGTTTACATTTTATAATCTATCTATTTTATTTGTGAATCTGCTGCCGATTTGGCCGCTTGACGGCGGCAAGCTGTTATTTTTATTTTTTTCAAAGCATCTGGCTTTTCAAAAAGCGCACCGGCTGAATCTAAAGACTTCACTTGTGTGCTGCCTGCTTCTCGCATGCTGGGTTTTATTTGCGGTTCCTCTGCAAATCAGCGCATGGGTTTTGTTTGTCTTTCTGGCTGTTTCTTTGTTTGAGGAGTACAGGCAAAGACACTACATCCATGTGAGGTTTCTCTTGGAAAGATACTATGGGAAAAACCGTGAGCTTGAAAAATTGCTTCCGCTTACCGTTAATGCTGAGGATAAAGTCTATCATGTAATGGCGGAATTCAAACGAGGCTGTAAGCATCCCATTATTATAGAAAAGTCAGGAGAGAAGTTAAGCCAGCTGGATGAGAATGAAGTGCTGCATGCCTACTTTGCTGATAAACGGACAAATTCCTCCATGGAGGAACTGCTGCTGCCTTATTAAAATCGATTGACAAACGCCTTGTATTTTGATATATTTTTTAATGTTATGGATGTAGCACCAATGCTACAACCGCTCAGTACAGGTGTTAAGAGTTGTTTTACAGCCCCCTGGTATCTGGCGAGTCTTAGTCTAATAGGAGGTGCAGAGAATGTACGCAATCATTAAAACAGGCGGTAAACAAATTAAAGTTGAAGAAGGCCAAACTGTTTACATCGAGAAACTTGCTGCTGAAGCAGGTGAAACAGTTACTTTTGAAGACGTTTTGTTTGTTGGCGGAGACAATGTGAAAGTCGGCAACCCTACAGTTGAAGGCGCAACAGTAACGGCTAAAGTTGAAAAACAAGGCCGCGCGAAAAAAATCACTGTTTTCAGATACAAAGCAAAGAAAAACGTTCATAAAAAACAAGGTCATCGTCAGCCTTACACTAAAGTGACGATCGAAAAAATCAACGCGTAAGCCATGATTCAGGCAACAATCAGAAGGTCCCGTGCTGACAAAAGCGTATTGTCTTTTGAAATGACGGGCCACGCGAATTTTGCTGAACATGGACAAGATCTCGTCTGTGCCGGAGTGACAGCTGTTGTGTTTGGATCCGTTAACGCGGTCATCGCGTTGGCGGGCTTCGAGCCGCTTCTTGATATAGGAGAAGATGGGGGTTATTTTTACTTTGAATTCCCTGAATCTCTCGATCCGGAGGCGCGCCAAAAAGCTCAGCTGCTGATTGAAGGCATGATTGTTTCGTTAGAGACAATCGAACGGGATTACAAAGATCACTTGCGTGTGACCACAAACATAATATAGGAGGTGAGCTACATGCTTAGATTAGATCTTCAGTTTTTCGCTTCTAAAAAAGGAGTAGGTTCTACAAAGAACGGACGTGACTCTGAGGCTAAACGTTTAGGTGCTAAACGTGCTGACGGTCAATTCGTAACAGGCGGTTCTATCCTTTACCGTCAACGCGGAACAAAAATTTACCCAGGTGAAAACGTGGGCCGCGGCGGAGATGACACTCTTTTTGCGAAAATCGACGGAACTGTTAAATTCGAACGTTTCGGACGTGACCGCAAAAAAGTGAGCGTATATCCTGTAGCTCAATAATGATTCAAAAACTCCGGTCGATAATGACTGGAGTTTTTTTTGCAATATGCGGAGTAAGCATCAAGAATGTTATGCAGAGTATGTGCGAGCAGACCCCGCCAAGAATGAGAACGAATGTCTCAAACCCACTGGATATGTTCCCCAAGCAGTAATACATAAAATGTTCTGCCTGGCTGAAAATCAACCTAAGCCAGAAAAAAGGAACATGATATTTCTGGGAAAAACAATTGTTTTTCTATCAAAGCCTTCTCTGTTATAATTCATAATACACACTTATACAGACTCCTAAATAAGAAATCAAATGATTGGGAGTGCGAAAATGAAGGATGTTTCAAAAAATCAAGAAGAAAATATAAGCGATACAGCTTTAACAAATGAACTGATTCATCTTCTCAGCCATTCCCGGCATGATTGGATGAATAAGCTGCAGCTTATTAAAGGAAACTTAAGCTTGCAGAAGTATGACCGCGTCTTTGAAATCATTGAAGAAATGGTGATAGACGCTAAACACGAATCAAAGCTCTCAAACCTGAAAACACCGCATTTAGCGTTTGATTTTCTTACGTTTAATTGGAAAGCCCAATATATGACGCTTGAATATGAAGTTCTCGGGGAAATTAAGGATTTGTCAGCTTATGATCAAAAATTGGCGAAACTGATGAGAAAGCTGTTTCATCTGTTTGAACAAGCAGTTACTAGAGGCAGTGAAAATCATTTAACCGTTTCGCTTCAAACCGATCATCCTGACAGACAGCTGATACTGTACCTTGATTTTCACGGCACTTTTGCCAATATAACTGCCTTTGATGATTTTCGGCAAAATGGATATGAGGACTTTGATATCATGCGTTTTGGGATCACAAGCCACGAATGTCTAATTGAAATTGGGTTGAACTAGCGGTGTTTTTTAACGGTTTAGAACGGAGGACATTATGTTTGTAGATCAGGTGAAAGTGTATGTAAAAGGCGGCGACGGAGGCAACGGGATGGTTGCGTTTCGCCGTGAAAAATATGTGCCGAAAGGCGGCCCTGCCGGCGGAGATGGCGGAAAGGGAGGAGACGTCGTTTTTGAAGTGGACGAAGGTCTCCGTACTCTTATGGATTTTAGATATAAAAAGCATTTTAAAGCGATTCGCGGCGAGCATGGCATGTCAAAAAACCAGCATGGACGAAATGCGGAGGATATGGTCATTAAGGTTCCGCCCGGCACAGTTGTGACAGACGATGATACAAAGCAGGTCATTGCCGATTTAACCGAGCATGGACAGCAGGCAGTCATCGCAATGGGCGGAAGAGGCGGAAGAGGAAACTCACGCTTTGCCACACCGGCAAACCCTGCACCTCAGCTCTCAGAAAACGGTGAACCGGGAAAAGAACGCTATGTTGTTCTTGAATTAAAAGTGCTTGCAGATGTCGGGCTTGTCGGGTTTCCAAGTGTAGGGAAATCGACTTTATTGTCCGTCGTTTCATCTGCCAAACCGAAAATTGCGGATTATCACTTTACGACACTTGTTCCGAATCTTGGCATGGTCGAAACAGATGACGGACGGAGCTTCGTTATGGCCGATTTGCCTGGCCTGATTGAAGGGGCTCATCAAGGCGTCGGGCTCGGCCACCAATTTTTGCGCCATATTGAGCGGACCCGCGTTATCGTTCATGTCATTGATATGTCCGGTTTGGAAGGCCGCGATCCGTATGAGGATTATGTGACGATTAATCAGGAATTGAGCGAGTACAATTTGCGTCTCACGGAGCGCCCGCAAATTATTGTCGCGAATAAAATGGACATGCCGCAGGCGGCGGAAAATCTTGAAGGCTTCAAAGAAAAGCTGAAGGATGATTATCCGGTGTTCCCAGTCAGTGCAGTGACAAGAGAAGGTCTTCGCGAGCTTTTGTACGAAGTCGCCAATCAGCTGGAAAACACTCCGGAATTCCCGCTGTATGACGAGGAAGAGCTTACGCAAAACCGTGTCATGTACACGATGGAGAATGAAGAAGTGCCATTCAACATTACGCGAGAACCTGACGGAGTCTTTGTGCTTTCAGGAGACAGTCTTGAGCGGTTATTCAAGATGACTGATTTCTCACGTGATGAATCTGTTAAACGATTTGCAAGACAGATGCGGGGGATGGGTGTTGATGAAGCACTCAGAGAACGCGGGGCCAAAGACGGAGACATTATCAGACTTCTTGAATTTGAATTTGAATTTATTGATTAATAATGGGTGAGAGCCTGGATATCAGGCTCTCTATTTTCAAAAGGGGGGATGCAAGTGAAAGAGGAGACGTTTTATCTTGTCCGTGAAGATGTGTTGCCTGATGCGATGAGAAAAACATTGGAAGTCAAAAAACTGCTGGATCGAAAAAAAGCAGAATCAGTGGCAGACGCCGTTCAAAAGGTAGATTTAAGCAGAAGCGCATTTTATAAATACAGAGATGCCGTTTTTCCTTTTTATACAATGGTTAAAGAACAAATTATCACACTTTTCTTTCATTTAGAGGATCGCTCAGGCGCGTTATCTCAGCTCCTTCAGGCGGTGGCTGACTCTGGAAGCAACGTTCTTTCCATTCACCAGACCATTCCGCTTCAAGGGAGAGCAAACGTAACGCTGTCTATCAGTACATCCGCAATGGAAGAGGACATTCATACATTAATGAACAAGATGAGAAAGTTTGACTTTGTAGAAAAGGTTGAAATATTAGGTTCAGGAGCGTAAGGGGAGAGAATATCGTCATGAAAGTCGGTTACTTAGGTCCAGCAGCTACATTCACACATCTAGCAGTCAGTTCTTGTTTTCTAAATGGCGCCGAGCATGTTGCTTACCGCACGATACCGGAATGTATAGATGCGGCAGTTGCAGGTGAGGTTGATTTCGCTTTTGTACCTTTAGAGAACGCATTAGAAGGATCAGTAAACTTAACAATAGACTATTTAATACATGAACAGCCTCTGCCTATCGTAGGTGAAATGACATTGCCGATACATCAGCACTTACTCGTTCATCCTTCCAGAGAGAATGCGTGGAAAGACCTGAACAAAATTTATTCGCACTCACATGCGATTGCGCAGTGCCATAAGTTTCTCCATCGGCATTTTTCTTCCGTCCCGTATGAATACGCCAATTCAACTGGAGCGGCGGCAAAGTTTGTCAGTGACCATCCCGAGCTGAATATCGGGGTGATTGCCAATGAAATGGCGGCTTCTACATACGGATTAAAAATCGTAAAACGGGATATCCAGGACTATAGAGACAATCATACGCGATTTGTCATTCTGTCTCCTGATGAAAATATAACCTTTGAAGTGAATTCAAAATTGAATTCAAGACCAAAAACAACACTGATGGTGATGCTTCCCCAGGATGATCAATCCGGAGCGCTGCATAGAGTGCTGTCTGCTTTTTCTTGGAGAAACTTAAACCTGTCAAAAATCGAATCCCGTCCGACCAAAACCGGGTTAGGGAATTATTTCTTTATTATTGATATTGAACAGGCGTTTGATGAAGTATTAATCCCTGGAGCTATGCAGGAGCTTGAAGCGCTCGGGTGCAAAGTAAAGCTGCTTGGTACATATCAATCTTATCAATTATAAAAAGCCCTAATAGGGCTTTTTTTAGTCTTCAATCAAAATGCCGGCTTCCTCGAGCGCTTGACAGGCTTGATCGATGCGATGTTCATCCGGCGCTGTCAGTGTATGGAGATGCACACCATCTGTCAGCTGTGATAAATAGGCGGCATTTGTGGAATTAATCTTTTTGATGAAATGTTTGACTTCTTTTCGCGTGCCGACTTGGATCGCTGCAGTTAAATCGCCGTATACAGGGTGCTCAATTTTTACGTCTTTTACAGTTACCCCTTCATCCACGATGAGCTGCAATTCTTCTTCTGTCCGTTCAGGTCCGTGCAAACACGCTATGATTCTTTCTGCCTGCTGATGCTTTTGAGCGGCGGCGTCCAGATAGACATACCCTTGGCTTGTGGCGATAATCGGCTCATTTTTCGCTTTTAAAAGCGAGATATCCTGAACGATCACCTGTCTTGAAACATTTGCTTTTTTGGCGAGCTCTCCTCCTGTCAGCGGCGATTGGGATTCCTTCAGCCACAAAAGAAGCTGCTCACGCCTATTGGCGCCCATGAGCTTTAATTCTTCGGTCAATATGATATTCTCCTTTCCTTTGTTCCAAAAGCGCTGTAAACGTATGTAATAACATATCCAGCTGTTCAGTGGTTGTGTTTCTTCCGAAAGAGATCCGGATAAATTGCAAGGCTTCCTGTTCTGTTTTTCTTAACGCTTTCATCGTTTCAGACGGCCCGTGATAACCTGCAGAACAAGCGCTGCCCGTTGAAATGCAAATATTATTCCGATTACATTCTAACATAACATATTGTCCTTCAAATGAGCCAAAAAAACACCCGATAATATGGGGCAGACATTCTGTGTTTGCACCATCTGCCGCAAGGGTTACAGGGAGAGACCGAATACGGATTTGTTCTAAAAAGTATTGTCTCAGCATTTGATTGTGGGATATCTGTTTTTCCATTTCATTTGCGATCAGTTCCGCTGCCGCTGTAAAGGCTCCGATACCCGGTACGTTTACCGTGCCTGCTCGAAACCCATTCTCGTGAGCGGTGTCAGGGTATACCGGTTTCCAATTAACGTCCGGTCGAATATAGACGGCTCCGACTCCTTTAGGGCCGTGGATTTTGTGACTGGAGACAGAGAGAGCATCCACCCCCATTTCCTCAGTATTGATGGGCAGTTTGCCGAATGTTTGAACCGCATCGCAATGAAGAAGAATTTTCCTGTTGTGAAGAAACGATGACAGGTGTTTAATGGGCTGAATGATTCCTGTTTCTGAATTGGCATGCTGAATAGAAACCACGCCTGTGTCCGGGCGAATATGGGCTGCCAATATTTCCTCGGTAATAAGTCCATACTCATTAGGCTTAATGATTGTCACGTCAAAGCCATGATTATGCAGAAAAGCAGCACAGTTATGGATTGATTGATGTTCCATGGCAGTCGTTATAAAATGTCTTTTTGTTTTTGGCAGGCCGTTTAACAATGATTGAATGCCAAGAAAATTGGATTCAGTGCCGCCGCTTGTAAAATATATCCCATCTGTTTCTCCACCGATTATGGCAGCTATTTTCCCCCGGCAGTACTCCAGTATATGCTTTGCTTTTCCCCCAGCATCATGCAAACTGCTGGCATTTCCGTACATTTCAATGCTGAGCTTCTGAAATACGTCCAGAGCTTCCTCGCAAATTGGCGTGGTTGCTGCATAATCTAAATAAATCATCCGGTCTTTCCTCCATATGTTCTTCATAAAAAACTCTTGAGTTTATTTTATCCTTGTGTAAATATAGGTGTCAAGACAGGTGTAAACAACAGGAGGTGGCATATGTCTATAAAGACGATTGCGGTCATTGGTTCAGGAGCGGCAGCACTTGCCCTGGCTTCTGCACTTCCGCCATCATACCAGGTGACTGTCATCACGAAAAAAGGCATAAAAAACAGCAATTCAAGACATGCACAGGGAGGAATTGCTGCGGCTTATGCAAAAGATGACTCGATTGCGTCTCATATGGAGGATACGCTATATGCAGGCTGTGGACATAACGATCTAAACATCGTATCAGACGTTTTACTTGAAGGAAAAACCATTATCGAGAACTTTCTGGAGAATGACTTTCCATTTGACCGGAATGAACAAGGCCACGTCAGCCTCGGCAGGGAAGGAGCCCATACGAACAAACGCATTTTTCATGCAGGCGGAGACGCTACAGGCAGCATGCTCATTGATTATTTGCTGAAACAAATTAAAAGCCAAATCGAAGTAATCGAGAATGAAACAGCGGTTGATATGCTGATGAAGGATGGGCGCTGTGTTGGTGTCGTGACGAAAGACAGCCGCGGTCGGATCAATTTGCGGCATGCAGATGAGGTTGTGCTGGCAGCTGGCGGATGCGGAAGCTTGTTTCAGCACCATACGAACGATCCATCTGTCACTGGTGACGGTCTTTCCCTTGCTTATCGGGCCGGAGCGGAATTAACTGATTTAGAGTTTGCCCAGTTTCACCCTACACTGCTTGTCAAAAATGGCGTCTCGTGTGGGCTTGTTTCTGAGGCAGTCAGAGGTGAGGGCGGTTTTTTAACAGACCAAAACGGCCGCCGCATTATGGCCGGACGGCACCCACTGGAGGATTTAGCACCACGGGACGTCGTCTCGCGGATCATTCATGAAGAAATAGTAAAAGGAAAACGTGTGTATATCGATTGCAGTGCTATTTCTGACTTCGAAGTGCGTTTTCCCACAATCACCTCTATTTGCGAAAAGGCAGGAGTCGATATTCGTAAAAGAAAAATACCTGTTGCGCCGGGAATGCATTTTTTAATGGGTGGCGTTTCAGTCAATCGGTGGGGAGAAACAACTGTGCCCGGGCTTTACGCGATAGGGGAAACAGCATACACCGGCTTACACGGAGCCAATCGTCTTGCGAGCAATTCCTTGCTGGAGGCACTTGTGTTTGGGAAACGAGCAGCAGAACACATCATGAGAAAACCGGTTGATAACAGGTATAGTCAATTCACCAGTGAAGCCAGAGGAGTTTATGAGGTGCCGAATATTGAGCTTTCTGAACTGCAAAACAGAATGACAAGCGATATGTCCATAATAAGAGAAAAAGACAGACTGATTGAGATGAGCAATTGGCTATATGGGCTCCCTTCTCAGACGTTAAATGTGAAGGATATCACAATTCCGCAGCTGGAGCTTTCTCACTTGTGGCAGGTTGCAAAGCTGATGACCTCGTCTGCTCTATTGCGGGAAGAAAGCAGGGGGGCGCATTTTCGAATTGATATCCCTCAGGCTGATGCAGGCTGGCAAGGACTCCAAATTGTTCATACAAAAAAGGGAACAAGAATGAGAAAAAACGAAGGGATTTGGAAAAATGAATCTTTTACAGCTGAAAAAATTGCTGAATCACTTTTTTCATGAGGATATAGGGACGGGAGATCTTACATCACAGTCCATCTTTGAAGGACAGAACTGTGAGGCCTCAATTGTTGCAAAGTCAGACGGCATTTTCGCCGGAGCTGCGGTGATCAAAGAAGGATTTGCTTTATTAGATGAAAAGGTTCAGACGTGTTTGTACAAAAAAGATGGAGATCATTTGCAAAAGGGTGATGTGATTGCCGTCTTACGCGGGCCGGCGGCTGCTCTTCTTTCTGGAGAGAGGGTAGTATTAAATCTTATTCAAAGGCTGTCGGGTATTGCCACGATGACAAGACAGGCTGTTGCACGGCTTGATGATGATCACATTAAGATTTGTGACACAAGGAAAACGACGCCGGGGTTAAGAATGCTTGAAAAATATGCGGTCAGGGTCGGAGGAGGATATAACCATCGATTCGGCCTATACGACGGAATTATGATCAAAGATAATCACATTGCAGCTTGCGGTTCCATTGTAAAGGCGTGTGAAAAAGCGCGACAGGCGGCAGGGCACATGGTGAATATTGAAGTGGAAATTGAATCTGAGGAGCAGCTCAGAGAAGCCATTCTTGCTGAAGCTGATGTCATTATGTTTGACAATTGTCAGCCTGATACTGTCCGCCATTTTGCAAATATCACACCGGATCACATTAAAACCGAAGCTTCCGGAGGCATTACATTAGAATCTCTGCCCGCTTTTAGAGGAACGGGTGTGAATTATATTTCTTTAGGGTTTCTGACTCATTCGGTCAAAAGCTTAGATATCAGCATGGATGTGGCGTTAACAAATCAGCCAGTGGAGGAGTGCGATTATGTCAATTCTTGATGCAATGAAGCAATTTGAAATGATGCCTGATCATTATAAAGGTCTGTCAATGGGGGAGATGGAGAGACGTGTTGCCGCCATCAAAGAAAAGTTCGGGAGCAGGTTGCTTATTCCAGGCCATCATTATCAAAAGGATGAAGTGATTCAATTTGCTGACCAAACGGGCGATTCTCTCCAGCTTGCCCAAATGGCGGAAAAAAATAAGGATGCGGAATATATTGTATTTTGCGGCGTACATTTTATGGCAGAGACCGCTGATATGCTGACGGGTGCGGACCAAACGGTCATCCTGCCAGATATGAGAGCGGGCTGTTCCATGGCTGATATGGCTGATATGCAGCAGACGAACAGGGCGTGGGAGAAACTTCAGCATATATTCGGCGACACGATCATACCATTAACTTATGTGAATTCCACAGCGGAGATCAAGGCATTTGTCGGAAAGCACGGGGGAGCGACTGTAACCTCATCGAATGCAAAAAAAGTGCTTGAATGGGCGTTTACACAGAAAAAACGCATTTTATTTCTGCCTGATCAGCACTTAGGGAGAAACACCGCTTATGAACTGGGTATCCCGCTTGAAGACATGGCTGTCTGGGACCCGATTCAAGATCAATTGGAGAACGAAGCAGAACATAACGATATCAAGGTTATTCTTTGGAAAGGCCACTGCTCTGTTCATGAAAAATTCACTGTGAAAAATATAAATGATTTGAGAGAACGAGATTCTGACATCCGGATCATTGTTCATCCCGAATGCTCTCATGAAGTTGTAATGCAAAGTGACGACAGCGGATCAACGAAATATATTATTGATACCATCAGCCACGCTCAGCCGGGAAGCAAGTGGGCAATCGGTACAGAAATGAATCTTGTTCAGCGACTGATTCAAGAGTATCCCGACAAACAGATCGAATCATTGAATCCGGATATGTGTCCGTGTCTGACGATGAATCGAATTGACCTCCCGCATTTGCTCTGGTCTTTAGAACAAATCGAAAAAGGAGAACCAGCAGGCGTGATCAAAGTGCCGAAAGTCATTCGGGACGATGCCCTTCTTGCGCTGAATCGAATGCTTTCCATTACGTAAATCAGAAATATTTCCCCTCCTGTACTCATAACTTCTTTTGAGCAGGCATATGTTGTGAAGAAACATATTGTAATCACACAACTGAACTGTTCACGTTTTGCATAGGAGGGGAAAACGTTGAAAATCCATATCGTTCAAAAAGGCGATTCACTCTGGAAAATAGCTGAAAAATACGGAGTTGATGTTGAGGAAGTGAAAAAACTCAATACGCAGCTCAGCAATCCAGATTTAATCATGCCTGGGATGAAAATAAAAGTGCCGTCTGGAGGTGTTCCGGTCAGAAAAGAGATAAAAGCTGGCAAAAGTCCGGCGGCATCCGGGAATGAGAAGAAAGAACACCCATATTCCAAGGAGAAGCCTAAATCCGTTGTCGACGTAGAAGACACAAAACCGAAAGAAAAGCAGTCAGTTCCTTTTGTCCCGCCGATGCCGAATTTGCATGATAATGTGTATCCTGAAGCTGATGTAAACGATTATTATGATATGAATCAGCTTTTTCAGCCTTGGTCACCTCCTAAACCGGAGGAGCCTAAAAAGCATCATGACGGAAATATAGATCATATGTATCACATGCAAGATCAATTTCCACAACAGGAGGCAATGAGTAATATGGAAAATGCAAATTATCCGAATATGCCTAATACGCCTAAAGCGCCAGATGTAGGCGGTCTGGAAGAAGAAAACATCCACCACACTGTTCCGAATATGCCGGCAGTTCAGCCATATTATCCGTATCCAACCCATTTTGTACCATGTCCGGTTCCTGTCTCACCGGTTCTGCCTGGTTCCGGCCTGTGCTACCCATACTATCCTGCACATGCATTTCCGATGCATCAGCCTTATGGCTATCAGCCAGGTTTTGCTTCACCTTCGCAATATGATCCGGGTAAATATGATAACCAGCATCATGAAAACAGCCATCACGGGCATTACGGATATCAGCCTTCGCACGGCGCGCCTCAATATGCATCGCCGGCTTATGGATCTCCTTATGGGCATATGCCATATGGTCCTTATTATGGCGCTCCTCAAGTGATGGGTGCTTATCAGCCAAATATGGCGCATGGTTATATGCCGCCATTTAAGGATCATGATGATTGCGGGTGTGACGATGATCAGCAGCCATACTTCTCAGCACCTGGTTATCAGGGAGGCGCATATGGAACGCCTTATATGCCTTACGGAGGAGCAAATCCGAATCCGTATGGAGCCGGAACATCCATGCCAAATCAGCCTTCAACAAATCAGATGTTTGGACGGCCGGAAGAAGAAAGTGAATGATTGCTCGGGACGATGTAAATCGTTCCTTTTTTTAGTTATTGTTTTGTACAAGACGAATGGTCATAACTGACACGCTTAACATATCCCCCTGATGCGCATGATAAAAACGAGCACAACATGCTCAATCAGTCCTCGGGGGGTTTTTCCATTGGGTAGAAAGTTAACAATTGCAGGCCTCATTTTGATGACAGCCGGATTAACAGCATGCGGCGCAAATAATGATGCCCTTAATGATACGCGTAATAACGGTAATAACGGTAATACCCGTCCAATCGGATATTATACAAATGAGAACGACGCTGACAGACAGGGAGACGGGATGGATCACGACGGCCCGGTCTCTGAATTGATGGAAGACCAGAACGGCCAGAACGGCCGTGACCGAAACACAACCAATGTAAACGACCGTGTTACTGCCGATGATCGCGTCCCATTGACAACAGACGGAACATATAACAACACTAATAACAGAAACATGAACCGAAATGGGACGAACAACAACGGGTATGACAACCAAGAGAACAGAAGACTTGCCGCAAAAATCGCCAATCGTGTGAAACAAGTCAAAAACGTCAATGATACACAAGTCATGGTTACGGATGACAAAGTCGTGATCGCAGTCAGAAGCCACGCTGATTTCACAAAGTCTGACAGGCAAAATGTCACAAAAGCCGCACGAAACTATGCGGATGGCCGTGACATTCAAGTATCTACAGATAAAGGACTGTTCACAAGACTTCATAAAATGAACAGACGCTAGGACTAAGAAGGCTGCCGGAGAGTGATTCCCGGCGGTCTTTTTCTTTACAACGGATTGCAATACCCATTAAAGTGTACATAGAAATATCAAGGAAGGTGAAAGCATGGCTGGCCATTCTAAATGGAAAAACATACAAAAAAGAAAAAATGCGCAAGATGCAAAGCGCGGTAAAATATTTATGAAGCTTGCTAAAGAAATCTATGTGGCTGCGAAGCAAGGCGGAGCCGATCCTGAAGCAAATTCAGCATTGCGGCTTGTAATTGAAAAAGCAAAAGGCGCCAATATGCCAAATGAAAATATAGACCGTGCCCTTAAAAAAGCCGCAGGAAGCCAGGACGATAGCAGCTATGAGGAAATCACCTATGAAGGCTACGGCCCATCAGGGATTGCCGTCATGGTGGAGTGCTTAACTGATAATAAAAACCGTACGGCGACAAATGTGCGGACAGCTTTCAATAAAAACGGCGGAAGTCTCGGAGAAAGCGGATGTGTAGCATTTTTATTTGAACGGAAGGGATACATTGCAATTGACCGTACAGAGCGGCAAATAGAAGAGGATGAACTGATGCTTGATGTCATAGAAGCGGGCGGCGAAGAGCTGCGGACAGAGGAAGAATACTTTGAAGTATTATCAGCGCCTGAACGTTTTGAAAAGGTAAAAGCAGCACTTGAAGCGGATTATCCAGTCGATTCAGCTGAGGTGACCATGATACCGAAAACATATGCAGACGTTGATGACGAGGCTGTTGAAAAACTGGAAAAATTGATCGATACGCTTGAAGACGATGATGATGTTCAGGCAGTGTATACCAATTACCAGTAATATGAAAAGACCGGCGCAAAGTGCTCTCAGGCCGGTCTTTTTTATCTTAGGAGACGTGCTCTTTTTCGTATGTGTATTCTTTCTCCCAGAAATCAGCGTTTTTGATGCCGAGTGTTTTAGGATCAAAGACTGGGTCTAACCCTTGTTTCTTCTGTTGCTCATAATCCTTTAACGCAATAAGCGCTGGCTTGGCGAGCAAAACAATGGCAATGACGTTCAGCCAAACCATAATGCCAAGTCCCGCGTCACCTAGAGCCCAAGCGAGTGTAGCGGTTTTGACCGCACCGTAGAATGTCGCGGCTAAAATGATCAGTTTTAAGCCAAGCATAGCCCACTTGCTTTCTCTGCCTCTCGCTAAATACGCGATATTTGTTTCAGCGATGTAGTAATAAGCCATAATGGTTGTAAAAGCGAAGAAGAACAAAGCAATAGCGACAAAGCCTGCACCAAAGCCGGGCAGCACACTGTCAATGGCGGCCTGAGTGAAGCCCGGTCCAGCTTCTACGCCTTTCAGGTGATTGACAATAAATGATCCGTCGGCAGCCTGTGTATTGTACATACCGGTAAATAAAATCATGAATGCAGTAGCGGAACATACAAATAAAGTGTCGATATAAACAGAAAATGCCTGAACCAATCCCTGCTTTACTGGATGGGACACCTCTGCAGCGGCAGCGGGATGAGGGCCTGTTCCTTGGCCGGCTTCGTTTGAATAAACGCCTCGTTTGACGCCCCATGAAATGGCCATGCCGATGAGACCGCCGAATGCGGAATCTAACGCAAATGCACTTCTGAAAATCAAAGAAATCACAGCAGGCAGTTCAGAAATATTCATCACAATGATGATCAGGGAGAGCAGAATGTATCCGACTGCCATAAAAGGGACAATCATTTGTGCTGCACTGGCAATACGTTTTACACCTCCGAAAATGATAAAACCTAATAAGAGAACAAGAAAACAGCCAGTAATGGCAGGAGATATGCCGAATGCATTTTGGACGCCCGCTGCAATGGAGTTGGACTGGACCCCTGGCATAAGGAGAGCCATTGCAATCAGTGCCGCAGCCGCAAATAAAACAGCAAACCACTTAATGCCTAATCCTTTTTCTATATAATAAGCGGGTCCGCCTCGATATTGGCCGCCTTGTTTCACTTTATAAATTTGGGCAAGAGTAGATTCAACAAAGGCGCTCGAAGCACCGATAAAAGCAATGGCCCACATCCAGAACACCGCGCCGGGTCCGCCGAAGGCAATTGCTGTTGCCACACCTGCAATGTTTCCGGTTCCCACCCTGCCGGACAGCGCGATTGATAATGCTTGAAAAGAAGATACCCCTGCCTCTGAGTTCTTTCCTTGAAACATCAGTACAATCATTTCTTTGATGTGTCTGACTTGTAAAAAACGGGTCACAATAGAAAAGATCAAACCAATTCCTAATAAAGTATAAATGACGGGTGTACTCCATAAGACCGCGTTTAAACTAGCAACAAAATCTGCCATCAAGCTTCCTCCTCATGTCGTTTCGATTTCATTTTATAAAGAGGATTTTGGGTTAATTGAACTATTTTTACAATCAATCTGTCACATTATATAACGTGTAATGATCATAAGAGGGGAGAATGGGGTGAAAAAAAGCGCAGCGTATGAAGTACGCCGCGCTTCTGTTTAAAAAGGCATGTCACCAATGGTAAACAGTCCTAGAGAAATAAATAGCCAAGCTCTGCCGTTGCGCATATAAAAGGCAAGGCGATAAGGATCATTCATCATCTTACCTCACTGATGCTTGCGGCGGTTCCTCACGAATCCAATGATCATCCTTTCGCCAATCATAAGTTTCATCGATATCAAGATGTAAAGTCTGGCCGCCGATTTTTACTGTATTGTTGTTCAACCATTTAACAGCTGGTCTGCTGTCAGGGTAATTCCAATAGATTGTTTTTTTGACAAGTGTTTTTTCATTCACGAGTTCGCCTCTGGCGGCATCTAAGCCTAAGGTATTATTGGATACATAAGTGTTTAGCGTATAGCTTCCGTTCGGAGATTCCACTGATTGTACAAGGCTGCCTTTCGGAACGTTTTTGAGTGAAAAAACATCCAATAAACGGCACCGCCGAAGAACAGAAGACATGAGAATATAACAAGAGGGACTTTACTGCGTGTTTTGATATGACTCTCTCCCTTTTTTTCTCTCATTTTACCATATCAAGGATTTTATACGATCTTTACATTTCTTTAAAATTTCCTCAATAAAGTGCAGGTATGATAAAGGAAAGTAGATAAAGGGTGGGGGAGACAGAAATGGAAAACACATATTGTCATTCCAGCGAAAAGAACTCAGAAGCGGTTTATTTGAGTGTGAGAGGATATCGCATCAAGCTGTCGCCTGAACAAATGAAATTGATTTCTGCTCTCAGAAAGTAAAAATAAAATGATAAAGGCAGCCGCATAAGCGGCTGCCTTTTCTATGAAGAATATTTTCTTTTCCGTTGTGCTACGTGCTTCTGAAACCAATCTTTTTTATATAAAAAAGCGATAAGCTCAAGCCAAAAGCCCGGGATTTTTTTCGGGAAAATCGGCTTTTTATAAAGCATATGATACGCCGTTTTTAAATCGTCCCACTGTGTGCACGTTTTTGTCTGTTCAAATCTTGCGACATCAATGACCCGCACTGCTCCGGATTCTGTCAGAATCAGATTGCGCAAATGAATGTCTGACGGGTTGAGACCGGCTGCACGGGCGTCAGAAAGTGCGTCCTCTACCTGCTGAATCATATCGTCGCTGATCGCGATGCCTTTTTTCAGGCAGTTGTAAAAAGTATCGCCTTTAATATATTCCATTAAAATAAATGAATCACCAGTTTCATAAATATCAGGGTAGAATGCGGATCCGGCTAATTTTTCATAAATCGCTGCTTCTTTGACGGCTGTCGCTTGATACTCCGGAAAGAATACCTTCAGCGCCATTTTTCGGTCACCTTCTGTTATGGCAAACACATAGGCGCTTCGTCCCTTGCCGATTAATGTCAATTCCTCGGGTTTCTCTTTGACTTTATCAAATCTGCTGTTTTGGCGGTATATGACTGAATGGGCCAGTGCCTCTGCTTTTGTCAGCATTTCATTCACCTTCTTTGCTCTATTTTATGCAGTTGTTTATAGGAAAATCCAAAACTGTTCAGGAAAAAGAGCCTAAATATAGTGTATCTGGTCTTGGGAAAGAAGGCTACCTATAAGCTTTGATTGTGATAAAAGAGACATGAAAACGTTTATGCCGCTCCTTGAAAAGCGCTTACAAATGGGATACTATTAATTTGAAATAAAGCGCTTTCGTAAACTTTCAAGGGGGAACACGCTATGACGAAACAGATGGTGACAGGAATTATCGGTGCAGGGCGCATCGGCAAACTTCATGTTCAAAATATACATCGGATTCCTCATATGAAAATAAAAGCGGTTTCTGATATTTCTGCAAGCTGTTTACAGGATTGGGCCGCCAGTCACCACATTGAATACATAACCGCTGACTATAGAGATTTATTACTTGATCCTGATATTGACGCTGTTTTTATCTGTTCGCCAACAAACACACATACGCAAATCATCAGAGAAGCAGCTGAGGCGAAAAAACATATTTTTTGTGAAAAACCAATTAGTTTTTCTCCCGATGAAACGAAGGAGGCACTTGCGGCTGTCCGGAAACATGGGGTTAAACTGCAAGTCGGATTTAACCGCCGTTTCGACCCTCATTTTAGGAAAATCAAAACCATTGTCTCAAATGGTGAAATCGGCACGCCTCATTTATTAAAAATTACGTCACGGGACCCTGAACCGCCGAATGTTGATTATGTCCGCACATCAGGCGGCTTCTTTATCGATATGTCGATTCATGATTTTGATATGGCCAGATACATCATGGGAAGTGAAGTGACGGAAGTGTATGCAAAAGGAGCGGCTTTGGTGAATCCGTCCTTTGCAGAGCTGGGGGACATTGATACGGCTGTCATTACCCTGACATTTGCAAACGGTGCCATGGGTGTGATAGACAACAGCCGTCAAGCTGTGTACGGATATGACCAGCGTGTCGAGGTTTTCGGCACGAAAGGCTCGGCAGCAGCGGACAATAGCAGGCCGACGACGGTAGAAGTGTCGACCGCTGACGTTGTCATGAAGGATAAACCGCATTTCTTTTTCCCTGAACGCTATAAGGAAGCCTATGTAGAGGAGATTCTTCAGTTTGCAGAAGCCATCCAAACAAATCGAGAGACTGCCTGCACTGGCGATGACGGCTTTCAGGCGGAACGAATAGCAAGGGCGGCTCAGCAGTCGCTCGCTTTAGGCATGCCTGTCACCATTGAACATACTGAAAAAATTGTTTTTTAATATTCAGAAAGAAAGGATTACAATACAGCAAGCTTGGGTATATACATTCCATTGATATTTTAGAAAAAGTAGGCGGTGGAAATCATGAATACAGCACATGCTAAAGGAAATGCTCTGAACAAAATTGGGATTCCTTCTCACATGATTTGGGGTTATATTGGTGTGGTCATCTTTATGGTTGGAGACGGACTTGAGCAAGGATGGCTGTCTCCTTTTCTTGTTGATCACGGTCTCAGTATGCAGCAATCTGCTTCTCTATTTACGGTGTATGGCATTGCGGTCACGATTTCGGCTTGGCTATCAGGAACCTTTGTCCAGACTTGGGGGCCAAGGAAAACGATGACGGTCGGTTTACTAGCTTTTATCCTCGGTTCAGTTGCTTTTATCGGCTGGGCGATTCCTCATATGTACTATCCGGCTCTCTTGGGCAGCTACGCGCTTAGGGGCTTGGGATACCCGCTGTTTGCATACTCGTTTCTAGTATGGGTATCATACAGCACCTCTCAGCAAATCCTTGGTAAAGCCGTCGGATGGTTTTGGTTTATGTTCACGTGCGGCCTGAACGTGCTTGGGCCGTTTTATTCGAGCTATGCGGTTCCGGCGATTGGAGAAATCAATACGCTTTGGAGCGCTCTCTTATTTGTGGCAGCAGGCGGAGTTCTCGCATTGTTTTTTAATAAAGATAAATTTATGCCTGTACAGAAACAAGATCAGCCGAAATGGAAAGAGCTGTCGAAGGCATTTACAATTATGTATGAAAATCCTAAAGTCGGCATCGGCGGCGTGGTCAAGACAATTAATGCTCTCGGACAATTCGGATTTGCAATATTTCTTCCGACATATTTAGCGCGTTACGGCTATTCTGTTTCGGAGTGGCTGCAAATTTGGGGGACGCTGTTTTTTGTCAATATTGTATTTAACATCATTTTCGGCGCAGTCGGAGACAAACTGGGCTGGCGAAATACAGTCATGTGGTTCGGCGGTGTCGGCTGCGGCATTTTTACACTGGCGCTTTATTACACGCCGCAATTGATCGGCCATCAGTACTGGGTGCTGATGATCATTGCCTGCTGCTACGGTGCGGCACTGGCCGGATATGTTCCGTTAAGCGCGCTTTTGCCGACGCTTGCGCCTGATAACAAAGGTGCTGCCATGTCCGTGTTAAATCTGGGATCGGGTCTATGCGCCTTTATTGCTCCCGGCATCGTGAGCCTTTTTATCGGTCCGCTTGGCGCAGGCGGCGTGATATGGATTTTTGCGGCATTATATTTTCTCAGTGCTTTCCTGACACAGTTTCTGACGATTTCGGAACGAAACGCCGATATGTATCCAGAAGAACGGCTTGTCAGGAAAAATGTGCAAACAAATTTTGAGAAAACGGTTAAGCAGTAGCCTCTTTGGTCAGACTAGTCGTAAACGTGTGCAAAGAGGTGTAAAAGGTGAAACGGTTTAGCACTGCGTATCTGTTGCTGGGTTTATTTTGCTCAGCCGCAGCTTTTGTAATGGGTGCTCCCAGCGCGTTAGGGGCAGAAGTGGAGCACTATGAACCGCTGCAGGTACATGTGCAGCTTGAAAAAGTGTATTTGGATGGAGAGGTCAGCATCGAGCATAAGCGTGAAAAGGTGCTCTCCATGGATGACTTTTGGGCGGATTATGCGGGATGGACGCTTGTCGAACAAAAAAATGGGTACGTTCTATTTCGGAAGCAGGTGGACGATATTTCTCCGCTCAGCAAGGTGAATGGGTATATCGGCGTTTCTGACAGCGGAGTGATTTCCACCTTTCATGGACGGCCGGAGTCGGATGCTGAACCCATTCAATCTTTTTTTCAAATTGACTTAGAAAGACTGGAGAGCCATATGCAAAAAAATCTCGAAAAAGGCATTCCGTTTCGGACGAAAGCGGAGTTTAAAGATGTCATAGAACATATCAAGACGTACAGCGGGTGACCACTGCTGATTGAAGACATGTGCTCATGTCTTTTTTTTCGTGGAACAATGAAAGACAAGCGAACATATGTTAACTTTTCATTAAGCCTTTGGCTGTTTTTATGGTACAATGAAGAACAGTCAAAGAGGTGAATGTTCGTGATCGAATTTGTTAAAGGGACGATTGATTATGTTTCTCCCCAATATATCGTGATAGAAAACGGCGGCATCGGCTATCAGATTTTTACGCCAAATCCGTTTATATATAAGGAGAGAAGTCAAGAAACCATTTTTACGTACCATCATGTAAGAGAGGATGCGTTTTTACTATACGGCTTTTCAACAAGGGAGGAAAAAGCGCTCTTTACAAAGCTGTTAAATGTGACCGGTATCGGTCCAAAAGGGGCACTCGCCATTCTGGGCTCAGGTGACCCGGGAGCGGTCATTCAAGCAATTGAAAATGAAGATGAAGCCTTTTTAGTCAAGTTTCCGGGCGTCGGCAAAAAAACTGCGCGCCAGATTATCCTTGATTTAAAAGGAAAGCTGGCTGACGTCGTGCCTGAAATGATTGAGAACCTGTTCAATCATGAAGAAAGACTTGATAAACAAACGGCAGAAACGGCGCTTGAAGAAGCACTCGAGGCCCTCAGGGTACTCGGTTATGCCGAAAAAGAAATCAAAAAGGTACTTCCTCACTTAAAAGAGGATATTGGTCTGACAACAGACCAATACGTAAAAAAAGCATTACAAAAACTATTGAAGTAAGGTGATGTTCATGGATGAACGGCTCGTCTCAAGTGAAGCAGACAACCATGAATCAGTGATAGAGCAAAGCCTGAGGCCTCAGCGCCTGGTTCAATATATCGGGCAGCATAAGGTAAAAGAGAATTTGCGAGTTTTTATAGATGCCGCAAAAATGAGACAGGAAACGCTTGATCATGTTCTTTTGTACGGTCCGCCTGGGCTCGGAAAAACGACGCTTGCTTCCATCGTTGCCAACGAAATGGGAGTGGAGTTGCGGACCACTTCGGGCCCTGCGATTGAAAGACCGGGTGATTTGGCTGCGATATTAACGGCGCTCGAGCCGGGGGATGTATTATTTATCGATGAGATACATAGGCTGCACAGATCGATTGAAGAAGTGCTTTATCCGGCAATGGAAGATTTTTGTCTTGATATTGTCATTGGAAAAGGGCCTTCTGCCCGTTCAGTCCGTCTTGATCTTCCGCCTTTTACATTGATCGGCGCCACGACAAGAGTAGGGCTTTTGACGGCGCCGTTAAGAGATCGATTCGGCGTTATGTCGCGGCTTGAGTATTATACACAAGAAGAGCTGGCCGATATTGTTACGAGAACTGCTGATGTGTTTGAGGTTGAAATTGATCAGCCGTCAGCGCTTGAGATTGCCAGAAGATCAAGAGGAACGCCGCGGGTGGCGAACCGCCTGCTGAGAAGGGTCCGGGATTTTGCACAGGTGTTAGGCGACAGCCGGATTACAGAAGAGATTTCTCAGGACGCTTTGGAGCGGCTTCAAGTTGACCGTCTCGGCTTGGATCACATTGATCACAAGCTGCTGATGGGAATGATCGAAAAATTTAACGGCGGTCCAGTAGGGCTAGATACGATTTCAGCCACGATTGGCGAAGAACCGCATACGATTGAAGATGTGTACGAACCGTATCTTCTGCAAATCGGTTTTATCCAGAGAACGCCGCGGGGAAGAATCGTCACACCGGCCGTTTATCATCATTTTCAAATGGAGGCTCCCCGATATGACTGAATTTCCTAAGATCATTATGATTCTTGGTGCTGTTTTGCTTATCATCGGAGCAATTTTGCATTTTGTTGGCAAGATGCCGGGAGATATTTTTGTGAAAAAAGGAAATGTCACGTTTTTCTTCCCGGTTGTCACTTGTATTATCATAAGTGTGGTATTATCAATCTTGCTTAATCTTTTCGGCAGAATGAAATAACAAAAGACTAGAATAAAGGTGAAATTATGAAAGTTGATTTATTTGATTTTGAACTTCCGGAACGTTTAATTGCACAGGTGCCATTGGAACAGCGTGACGCTTCAAGGCTGATGGTGCTTGATAAACATACAGGAGAGCTGACAGACAGCTCGTTTAAACAGATTATCAGTTTCTTTAAAGAAGGGGATTGTCTTGTCCTGAACAATACCCGCGTTTTGCCTGCCCGGTTATTCGGAACAAAAGAGGATACAGGGGCAAAAGTAGAACTGCTTTTGCTGAAACAGGAAGCAGGTGACAGGTGGGAAACACTCGTCAAACCGGCAAAACGGGTAAAAAAAGGAACCGTTGTAACATTTGGAGACGGTAGATTAAAAGCTGTCTGCACGGAAGAGCTGGAGCATGGCGGCAGAAAAGTTGAGTTCCATTATGACGGTATTTTTTATGAGGTGCTGGAATCACTCGGAGAAATGCCGCTTCCGCCATATATTAAGGAACAGCTTGATGACAGAGAGCGCTACCAAACGGTGTTTTCAAAAGAAATCGGATCTGCCGCTGCTCCTACAGCCGGCCTTCATTTCACGGAAGACATTTTACAGCAGCTAAAGGACAAAGGCGTTCAAATTGAGTTCATCACACTGCATGTCGGTCTCGGAACGTTTCGTCCGGTCAGTGCCGATGAAGTGGAAGAGCATAATATGCATGCAGAGTTCTATCAAATGTCAGAAGAAACGGCCGCGGCTTTAAACAGCGTAAGGGAAAAGGGCGGACGCATTATTTCTGTCGGCACGACCTCAACCCGCACGCTTGAAACGATTGCCGGTGAACATGATGGTCGATTTAAAGCATCAAGCGGATGGACATCTATTTTTATTTATCCAGGCTATGAATTCAAAGGCATTGACGGAATGATTACAAACTTTCATCTGCCGAAATCGTCATTGATTATGCTGGTCAGTGCGCTTGCAGGCAGAGAAAACGTCCTGCGTGCGTATAACCATGCGGTTGAAGAAGAATACCGTTTCTTCAGCTTCGGCGACGCAATGCTGATTATATAACTTGAGAACAGGAGGCCTCATAAAAAGTGGCTGAACAACCAATACGCTATGAATTTATAAAAGAATGCAAACAAACAGGGGCGCGCCTGGGCAGAGTGCATACTCCCCATGGCTCCTTTGAAACGCCTGTTTTTATGCCGGTCGGCACACTGGCGACAGTTAAAACAATGGCGCCTGAAGAGCTAAAGGCAATGGACGCTGGCATCATTTTAAGCAACACATATCACTTATGGCTCCGCCCGGGGCACGATATTGTAAAAGAAGCTGGCGGACTCCATCAATTTATGAACTGGGACCGCGCAATTTTAACAGATTCAGGCGGTTTTCAGGTCTTTTCATTAAGCAAGTTTCGTAATATAGAGGAAGAGGGCGTTCACTTTCGCAATCACCTAAATGGAGATAAGCTGTTTTTATCCCCGGAAAAAGCGATGGAGATCCAAAACGCACTCGGCTCTGATATTATGATGGCATTTGATGAATGCCCTCCATATCCGGCAGAATACGATTACATGAAACGGTCAGTTGAGCGGACAAGCCGCTGGGCCGAACGTTGTCTGAATGCCCATGCCCGTCAGGACGAGCAAGGCCTGTTTGGTATTGTTCAAGGGGGAGAATACGAAGATTTGCGTACACAAAGCGCGAAAGACTTGATTTCCCTTGATTTTCCGGGATATGCTATAGGTGGATTGTCCGTGGGTGAACCGAAAGACGTTATGAACCGGGTGCTTGAATTTACGACTCCGCTTTTACCGAAGGATAAGCCGAGGTATCTGATGGGAGTTGGTTCTCCAGATGCTCTGATTGACGGAGCGATCCGCGGAGTAGACATGTTTGACTGTGTGCTGCCTACCCGTATTGCACGGAACGGCACGGTGTTTACTGCTGAAGGCCGGCTCAATATGAAAAACGCAAAATTTGAGCGAGACTTCCGTCCGATTGATGAAGAGTGTGATTGCTACACATGCAAAAATTACACACGGGCGTATATCAGACACTTGATTCGCTGCAATGAAACGTTTGGACTCCGATTAACAACTTACCATAACCTTCATTTTCTGTTACACTTAATGGAGCAGGTAAGACAGGCTATTCGCGAGGATCGTCTGGGTGATTTCAGAGAAGAGTTCTTTGAGCGTTACGGCTATAATAAGCCAAATGCGAAAAGCTTCTAATATAAAAAGCCATAATGGCAAGTTTGTTTCAGAAAGGGGGGAAAAAGATGACAGGTACTTTAGGTACAATCGTTCCTATTATTTTAATGTTTGCGGTTCTTTATTTCTTGCTGATCCGTCCACAGCAGAAGCAGCAGAAAGCTGTGCGTCAAATGCAGGAGGAACTGAAAAAAGGCGATTCAGTCGTGACAATCGGTGGATTGCACGGTACAGTTGACTCTATCGACGAAAGCAAAGTCGTCATTAAGACTGGTGATAACACACGTCTTACTTTCGACCGCCGCGCGATCAGAGAAACTTCTGCTGCTGAATAACAGCAGGAGTTCATACATAGCAAACAAAAAAGAGCGGGTAGCCCCCGCTCTTTTTTTATGAGGAAGATCTGCTTCCTCTCAAATTCACTCCGAAAATACCGCCAAGCATACATACGCCTAAAAACCCAAGATGGAAGAGCAATTGTTCTACTGTAAATGTTTCTCCGAATCCTAAATATTGAAACAGTAAAATAATCAAGGAAAAGCTCAAAGCAGTCAATGCCCCAATCAGCCAGCCTCTTTCCTTCCCTTTCCCGCCAGATATGAATCCGCCGATAAACAAAGAAAGGAATGATACGGCGGTGATCAGCCAGTTGAATGATGATTCTTCAAGCGAGGTTGCTGTCAGTAAAAGTGAAACGGCTAAACTCGTTAGGAGCATGGCTGAAAATATGGCGATTAAGCCGTAGAGTATGCCTTTTCCAACTTGTTTCGTTTCCTCCATGAATTTCTCCTCCCTGCCTATCTATAAAGGCTTCTGTTCTTATTCAACAAAGCTTCAGACATGCTGATGGCTCGTCTTTGTAAAAATGTATTCCCTAGATCCGTGAATTAGACGTAAAAGCTTTATGAAATACGATCACTTTTTCTTACATAAATCGTTTGTTTTGTTGCATGCTATGATGAGTTGGAGGTGCATCATGGAAGAGCTTCTTACTATAACGTTTCGCACAGTCATATTATATTTTGTGATCCTGATTATTTTTCGTCTCATGGGCAAGCGGGAAATCGGAGAGCTTAGTATATTAGATCTTGTTGTCTTTATCATGATGGCTGAAATTGCCGTCCTGGCCATAGAAAACGTAGATGACCATCTGTTTCATACCATTTTGCCAATGCTTGTGCTAATGATGATCCAAGTGACGTTTGCATACCTATCCTTAAAAAACCGGCGTATTCGTCAGCTGCTTGACGGCAAGCCGACCATCATCATTAAATACGGAAAAATTGACGAAGACGCTATGAAATCACAGCGTTATAATTTTGATGATTTGATGGTTCAGCTTAGAGAAAATAATGTCGAAAGAGTAGCTGATGTATCATTTGCTATATTAGAGCCGTCAGGCAAATTGACTGTCGTAAAAAAACAAAAAGATGATGAACATAGACAGCTGGAGATGCCGCTTATCATTGACGGTGACATTCAAACTGAGAACCTGGCTCGGATCGGCAAAGATAGCAAGTGGCTTGAGGAGAATTTATTGAAACAGGGATACACGAGTCCTTCAGGTATATCATTTTGTTCGTTTACTGACGGTGAATTTTTTATTGATGAAAAAGATGGGCACCGCCCCTGACTTCATCGGACGATCAGGCGTCCGATAATAGGGATGCGGCGAAGCTCATCTTTTTTGATTAAACGGAAGACGAGCAGCAAGATGATATAGAAAACAGCACTGATCGCAATCCATCCGGCAACATTCACAGCCTCCGACTCTCCGAAGCGCACATATTGTTTGACAGCAGTGCTGAGGAACCCGCATATAAAAATAACCGCGAAGCAGAGCACGTACTCTTTTATTTTGATGCTGATTGGCAGCACCTTGCTCACTGTCGCTGCATGCAAAAGGGTGACGAGCACCATGCCCGTTACAATCGCTAATGCAGCACCCATGATGCCGAGAGACGGTCTCGTGGCAAGGACGAAAATGAGGCCTGTTTTCACAAGAGCTCCGATCAAGCTGTTCATCATTGCAGCCCCTGCTAAATTGAGCGCCTGCAGCACAGCCTGAAGCGGACCCTGGAAATAATAAAGCAGAAAAAACGGAGCCATGACTTTTATAAACACGGCTGCGCCTGAGGACCCATACATCACGCTCATCAGCTCATCCGCAACACATATAAAATCACAACTGAAATGCCCCCGCTAAGCAGGCACAGTCGCATGGCCTGCTCCAATCGATATTCAACCACCTGAAGTTTTTTCTGTTCCATTCCTTCACTTATCGCAGGAACAAGCGCGGTCGACAAAGAATATGTAATAAAGCTGGGCAGAGTCAGCAGCGTCATGGCAAAGCCGGTCAGTTCCCCGTATTGCTTTGTTGCCGCAACTGTCGCCACTCCGGCAATTGCAAGGCTTTGTGCTACAACAATGGGTTCAAAAAACCATGAAAGGTTGCCGATAAAACGGCTGCCGGTTGTAGGAAGGGAGACACTCATTAATTGGGAAAAAGTTTCTTTTCCATTTTTAATCGATTGGAAAAAATGTTTTCTGATTTTAATTGTCTTTTTGAATTTAAAACAAATGAATAAATAAACGAGTGACGCCAGCTCTCCTGCAACTGAAGAAAGCATGGCTCCCGCTGCGGCATATTCAATTCCGTAAGGGAGAAAAATCGTCGTGCATACAGCCACGAGAGAAATACGGATGACTTGTTCTAGGACTTGTGAAACGGCAAGCGGGTTCATATTTTGTTTTCCTTGAAAATACCCTCTCAGCACACTGGATATGGCGATAATCGGCACGACCGGAGTAATGGCCAAGAGGGGATACAGCGTCCTCTGATCTGTCAGCATGGTTTCCGCCATGATCGGGGCGAAAAATAAAAACAACGGTGTGAAAATCAGGCTGAGAATCCCAGTGATGGTAAGAGACATGACTAAAATATTTTTCGTTTTTTGATGATCTCCGCGTGCGCTGGCTTCAGCGACTAGCTTACTGATTGCGACGGGAAGACCGAATTGAGTTAATGTAGTGGCTAAGAAAAAGGTAGGAGCTGCCATCATATAGAGCCCGACCCCTTCTTCGCCTATGAAACGGGCGATGACCACCCGGTTGACAAAGCCGAGCATTCTTGTGACCATCCCTGCTGCGATAAGGATAAGAGTGCCCTTTAAAAACGTCTGTTTCGCCATTTTTACCCCCTGCCTTCTCAAACTACCTGGAATCATATACAATAAAGATATGCGTATATATCGTCCAAGCATGACAAGTCTTCTTGAAAAACAATAAAAAAGGAGCGTGGAATTCGTGGATAAGCATCCAGCCGATCTATATAAAGACCACGTAAGGCCGTTTCTTTACAGCAAACTGGAAGAGTTTAAGATTCTGGGATATGATGATGTTGAACTCGATAGTTTGTGGTCATACTTAAAAAACAAGAAGTGGAAAAAGAAATCGGAATTGCACATCTATGAACTGACAAGAGATATTTTATCAGTGAAAATTGGAGAATTTATGAACTATGCAACTGTTGAGTCATTTAAAACGTCTAATTGGCTGGGCAGTGAAGAAGGTCAGGAAGCATTAGAAGAACTACTGAGGTAGCAGTTGATCTGCATAGGTTTAAGGGAGGATATACATAATGAAAAAAGGACGCTTGATTGCGTTTTTCCTTTTCGTTCTATTGATTGGCACGGGCCTAGGCTACTTTACGAAGCCTGCCGCAAACAATATTACGTTAGGATTGGATTTGCAAGGCGGATTTGAGGTGCTGTATGACGTACAGCCTGTAAAAAAAGGTGACAAAATCACAAAAGACGTTCTGGTCAGCACAGTAGAGGCTTTGAACCGCAGGGCGAATGTCCTCGGTGTCAGTGAACCGAACATCCAAATTGAAGGAAATAACCGGATTCGTGTTCAGCTCGCTGGTGTGACAAACCAAAACAGAGCGCGGGAAATTCTTGCGACTGAGGCTCAGCTTTCTTTCAGAGATGCAAATGATAAAGAATTGCTGAATGGTGCGGATCTCGTCGAAAACGGCGCACAACAAACTTATGATAGTACAACAAATGAACCGATTGTCACTATCAAATTGAAAGATGCTGATAAATTCGGAGAAGTGACGAAAAAGGTCATGAACATGGCGCCGAACAACCAGCTTGTTATTTGGCTGGATTACGAAAAAGGTGACTCCTTTAAAAAAGAAGTTCAGAAAGAGAACCCTAAATATGTTTCCGCTCCGAATGTAAGCCAGGAATTAAACACAAAAGATGTAAAAATCGAAGGACATTTTAAAGTCCAGGAAGCGAAAGATTTAGCCAGCATTTTAAATGCCGGGGCGCTGCCTGTGAAACTGACTGAAAAATACTCAACATCAGTAGGCGCACAATTCGGACAGCAGGCGCTGCATGATACGGTATTTGCAGGTATTATCGGAATCGCTATTATTTTCCTATTTATGCTTTTCTATTACCGCCTGCCAGGATTGATTGCGGTGATTACGCTATCAGTTTATGTATACATTACACTCCAGATTTTTGACTGGATGAACGCTGTTCTCACTCTGCCGGGGATAGCCGCACTCATTTTAGGCGTCGGGATGGCTGTAGATGCCAATATCATCACCTATGAGCGGATTAAGGAAGAGCTCAAACTAGAAAGTCAGTCCGTTCTGCCTTCCGCTCAGGAAACAGACGGTCATTTGCGACGATTTTTGACGCGAATATTACAACCATTATTGCAGCGGTTGTGCTCTTTGTCTTTGGGACAAGCTCTGTTAAAGGGTTTGCGACAATGCTGATACTGTCGATACTGACAAGCTTTATTACCGCAGTCTTCTTATCAAGATTTCTGCTCTCGCTTCTTGTGGAAAGCAGATGGTTAGACCGCAAAAAAGGCTGGTTTGGCGTCAAAAAGAAACATATTGTGGACATCCAGGACACAGATGAAAATACAGAACCGTATACGCCGTTCCAAAAATGGGATTTTACGAGCAAACGAAAAATTTTCTTTATTTTCTCAAGTGCAGTTACCGTTGCCGGGATTATTATTCTGCTTGTATTTAAGCTGAATTTGGGCATTGACTTTGCGAGCGGCGCCCGGATTGAAGTGCAAAGTGACCATAAGCTGACGACAGAGCAGGTGGAGAAGGACTTTGCATCACTTGGCATGGAACCTGACACGGTTGTCTTGTCAGGCGAAAAGAGCAATATTGGTGTTGCCCGCTTTGTAGGAGTGCCTGATAAAGAAACCATTGCAAAAGTGAAAGATTACTTTAAAGACAAGTACGGAGCCGAGCCGAATGTCAGCACGGTGTCACCTACTGTTGGTAAAGAGCTGGCGAGAAACGCATTGTACGCAGTAGCCATTGCTTCAATCGGAATCATTATTTACGTTTCCATCCGATTCGAGTACAAAATGGCAATTGCTGCAATTGTTTCACTGCTTTATGATGCTTTCTTTATCGTCACATTTTTCAGCATTTCAAGGCTGGAGGTAGATGTTACCTTTATTGCAGCCGTTCTGACGATTGTCGGTTATTCAATTAACGATACAATCGTTACATTTGACAGGGTTCGCGAGCATATGAAAAAGCGCAAGCCGAAAACGTTTGCCGATTTGAGCCATATCGTAAACCTAAGCTTGCAGCAAACCTTTACAAGATCAGTTAATACTGTATTAACTGTAGTAATTGTAGTCATAACACTGCTGATCTTTGGGGCATCTTCTATTACAAACTTCTCAATCGCTCTATTGGTTGGGCTGTTAACAGGTGTTTATTCATCCCTCTACATTGCCGCGCAAATTTGGCTTGTTTGGAAAGGGAAAGAATTAAAAAAAGGTACAGAACAATAGTGTAAATGGTCAGGCTGTCCTTTATGGGCAGCCTGATTTTTTGGCGTTTGATTGATCTTAAAATAGACATTTGCTATAATGACATACGCTTACAATTAAACATATAAATGGTGTGAAGAGGATTTGTGACAGGTTTTCATATATGTGGGAGGGTTTGGCTATGAAGGTTCGCGAGTCGGAGCTGCCGGGTATCGGGCAAAAAGTTGAGATTGTCACCAGAAACCAAGATAAAATATCAATTATTATTCATGACGACGGCAGAAGAGAGCTGTATTATTTTGACGAAAATGATCATGAAGAATGTGTGACATCCGTACAGTTTGATGATGCGGAAGCGAGGCAGATTTCTGCGATTCTGGGCGGGATGGCATATAAACCGAAAGCGTTAGAAACCGTGGAAGTAGCTCTTGACGATTTGATCATAGAATGGTTTAAAGCAGAAGCAGGAGCACCAGCCGTTCACAAGACCATCGGTGATTTGGACGTGCGGCAGGAATATCAAGCGACTGTCATTGCTATATTAAAAAAGAATCAGGCAAAGCAATTGAATCCTGGGTCTGAAACAGTGATAGAAGAAGGAGATACACTCGTCATCTCTGGAGAGAGAGAAGGACTGAAGAGGCTGATTCGTGAAAAATTAACCGCATTGGGGGCTTGACCTCGCGTCAAGCTATGTTTAAAACCAAGGTGAATAGGGAAACTAACCTCAATAAGTGAAGTTTTGGGGGGAATCGAATGAACAAACAATGGACGATTATATTTGCACTTATTTTTACATTGCTTGTCGCTGTTTTCGCAGTCATTAATGTAAGATCCGTAGAAGTTGATTACCTGTTTGGCAGATCAGAGTGGCCGCTTATTCTCGTCATTTTAGGTTCAGTACTGATGGGGGCGCTGATCGTTTTTTCTGCCGGGATTTTTCAAGTCATGAAGTTAAAGAGAGAAATAAAAGCGCTGCGGAAAGAAAACAAAACCGCACAGGACGTGATACATAACAAAGAGGATGCTCATTTGAATGATGTCCAAGCCGACACACAGGATGCATCCGCCATTATTGAGAAAAAAGACTAGTTTTCGAATTATATTTGAAACCCCTCAGCCTGCTCTAGTATAATAGGGTGGTTGAGGGGTGAATTTATGTTAGCGTCAAAAATGCGATGGGAAATTCAGAGACCAGATCAGGAAAAGGTCAAATCACTCACAGAACAATTGGACATAACACCTCTTGTTGCGTCGCTGCTTGTAAAAAGAGGCTTTGATACGGCAGAAAGCGCGAGACTGTTTTTACATACAAAGGATGCCGAATTCTATGATCCCTATGAGATGAAGGGGATGAAAGAAGCGGTTGAACGAATAAAACAGGCGATTTCACAACAAGAACAGATTATGATATATGGCGATTATGATGCCGATGGAGTTACCAGTACGTCAGTGATGCTGCACACTTTGCAAAAGCTGTCAGCGCAAGTTGATTTTTATATACCTGACCGGTTTAAAGAAGGCTACGGCCCCAATGAACAGGCGTTTCGTTCGATTAAAGAACGAGGCTTCTCACTCATTATTACGGTTGATACGGGGATTGCCGCTGTCCATGAAGCGAAGGTAGCAAAGGAACTTGGCTTAGATGTCATCATTACCGACCACCATGAGCCTGGACCAGAGCTTCCGGATGTTCATGCGATCGTTCACCCGAAGCAGCCTGGCTGCACCTATCCTTTTAAGGAGCTTGCAGGAGTGGGAGTGGCGTTTAAGCTTGCCCACGCATTATTGGGCGAATGGCCAGATGAACTTCTTGACCTGGCGGCAATTGGCACCATTGCCGATCTAGTTCCGCTGCATGATGAAAACAGATTAATTGCAACATTAGGTCTCGAAAAGCTCCGGCGGACGAACCGGCTGGGCTTAAAAGAGCTGATTAAGCTCTCAGGCGGAGACATCGGAGAAGCGAACGAAGAAACCGTCGGATTTCAGCTCGCACCGAGACTGAATGCAGTCGGAAGAATTGAACAGGCCGATCCTGCTGTTCATCTGTTGATGTCAGAGGACCAGTTTGAAGCGGAAGAGCTTGCCGCTGAAATCGATCAGCTTAATAAAGAACGGCAAAAGATGGTCAGTAAAATGACGGATGAAGCGATTGAAATGGTTGAACAAGAAGGGCTTAATCAAACTGCAATTGTCGTGGCAAAAGCAGGGTGGAATCCCGGAGTCGTCGGAATTGTAGCTTCAAAGCTTGTAGACCGTTTTTACCGCCCGGCCATTGTCCTTGGAATTGATGAAGAAAAAGGGATTGCCAAAGGTTCGGCACGAAGCATCAGGGGATTTAATTTGTTTGAAAGCCTTTCTGAATGCAGAGATATTCTTCCGCACTTTGGAGGCCATCCAATGGCGGCTGGCATGACGCTGAATGCCGAGGATGTGGCGGAATTGCGGAACAGGCTGAATGAGATAGCTGACCATACGCTTACGGAAGAAGATTTTATTCCTGTACAGGAAGTAGACCTCGTATGCAGCGTGGAGGACATTACGGTTGAAAGCATCACAGAGATGAATCTGCTTTCTCCCTTCGGCATGCTGAACCCGAAACCGCATGTGATGGTAGAAAACGCAGTGCTGGAAGATGTCCGCAAAATCGGGGCGAATAAAAATCATGTCAAAATGACGATTAGAAACGATTCCTCCCAGCTTGACTGCGTCGGTTTCAATAAAGGCGAGCTTGAGGAAAATATTGTGCCCGGCTCAAAAATTTCGATTGTTGGCGAAATGTCGATCAACGAATGGAATAATAGAAAAAAACCTCAGCTGATGATCAAGGATGCGGCTGTTGCTGAATGGCAGCTGTTTGACTTAAGAGGAAAACGCACGTGGAAAGATACGGTTTCCGCCCTTCCGTCTGATAAACGAGTCATTGTCTCCTTCAAAGAAGAAACCAAAGCGCTTCTTCAGTCTGAAGATTTTCGCCATGACGTGCACGTTATCAGTTCTGAAGACCAAGCGAAGGCATGTGAACTTGACAATGCATATATTGTATTACTGGATTCTCCGCCTTCGCTGGACATGCTCGCACGTTTGCTGGAAGGCAAAGCGCCTGAGCGGATTTATTTCATCTTTCTCAATCATGAGGAACACTTTTTATCATCTTTTCCGGCAAGAGACCACTTTAAATGGTATTATGCATTCTTGCTGAAAAGAGGCACTTTTGACTTGAATAAACACGGCTCAGAGCTTGCGAGGCATAAAGGCTGGTCGGTTGAAACAATCAATTTCATGACAAAGGTGTTTTTTGATCTCGGTTTTGTTAAAATAGAGAATGGTGTGCTGTCTGTAATAAGCGGAGCGAAAAAACGCGATTTAACAGACTCGCAAACATATCAAGCAAAACAGCAGCTGATGGAGCTGGATCAAAAGCTGAATTATTCTGCGGCTGAAGAGCTGAAGGAATGGCTGAATAAGCTGATGAAACAAGATTCAGAGGCTTATGAAAGTACGAGGAGGACATAAAACAGATGGATTTAAAACAATACGTAACAATTGTACCGGATTACCCGAAAGAGGGCGTGCAATTTAAAGATATTACGACACTGATGGATAAAGGCGATGTCTATCGCTATGCAACAGATCAAATTGTTGAATATGCGAAAGAAAAACAAATTGATTTGGTTGTCGGTCCAGAGGCACGCGGCTTTATTATCGGCTGTCCGGTGGCCTACGCGCTTGGCGTCGGTTTTGCACCGGTGCGCAAAGAAGGCAAATTGCCGCGTGAGGTCATCAAAGTGGATTACGGTTTGGAGTATGGCAAAGACGTATTAACGATCCACAAAGATGCGATTTTACCAGGCCAGCGTGTGCTTATTACAGATGACCTGCTTGCAACAGGCGGCACAATTGAAGCAACAATCAAACTTGTCGAGGAGCTTGGCGGCATTGTAGCTGGTATCGCTTTCTTAATCGAGCTTTCTTACCTTGATGGCAGAAATAAACTTGATAATTATGACATCTTAACATTAATGAAATACTAAAGATAACCTCATAAAGGAAAAAGCACTCGATACAGGGTGCTTTTTTCCTATTGTTTTGCATTTATTTGATATATTATTTGGTGATTTGAACTTCTGCTCTTTACATCTATCGTTTTTTTCTTGATAATAAACTACAATACAGTTTACATTTTAAAAAAGGTGATTCCATGGCGAACGAACAAGTATTGACTGCCGAGCAAGTTATTGATAAAGCGCGCAGTTATCTATCCGATGAGCATATCGCATTTGTCGAAAAAGCATACCTGTACGCTGAAGATGCTCATCGCGAGCAATACCGCAAATCAGGTGAGCCTTACATTATACATCCGATTCAGGTTGCGGGAATTCTCGTTGACCTTGAAATGGATCCCTCTACAATCGCGGGCGGATTTCTGCATGATGTAGTGGAGGATACTGATGTGACGCTTGATGACCTGAAGGAAGCATTCTCCGAGGAAGTGGCAATGCTTGTGGACGGTGTAACGAAGCTCGGTAAAATTAAATATAAATCTCAAGAGGAACAGCAGGCGGAAAATCATCGCAAAATGTTTGTCGCTATGGCTCAAGATATCCGGGTCATACTGATCAAGCTGGCGGATCGTCTTCACAATATGCGGACGCTGAAACATCTTCCCCAAGAAAAACAGCGGAGAATTTCTAATGAAACGCTGGAAATCTTTGCTCCTTTGGCTCATCGCCTCGGGATTTCAAAGATTAAATGGGAACTGGAAGATACGGCGCTCCGTTATTTGAATCCTCAGCAATATTACAGAATTGTCAACCTCATGAAGAAAAAACGCGCAGAACGCGAGCTTTATGTCGACGAGGTTGTCAATGAGGTGAAAAAACGTGTCGAAGAAGTCAACATTAAGGCTGACTTCTCAGGCCGGCCGAAGCATATTTACAGTATCTATAGAAAAATGGTGCTGCAAAATAAGCAATTCAACGAAATTTATGATCTGCTTGCTGTCCGGATTCTCGTGAACAGCATAAAGGACTGCTACGCGGTGCTCGGCATTATTCATACATGCTGGAAGCCGATGCCCGGCAGGTTCAAAGATTATATCGCAATGCCGAAGCCGAACATGTATCAATCGCTTCATACAACAGTTATAGGGCCTAAAGGCGACCCGCTGGAAGTGCAGATCCGCACCTTTGAAATGCATGAAATCGCGGAATACGGGGTTGCGGCTCACTGGGCTTATAAAGAAGGAAAAGCAGCGAGTGAAAGCGCAACATTTGAGAAAAAGCTTTCATGGTTCCGCGAAATCTTGGAATTCCAAAATGAATCAACAGATGCCGAAGAATTTATGGAATCGCTCAAAATCGATTTGTTCTCGGATATGGTGTACGTCTTTACGCCAAAAGGAGATGTCATCGAGCTTCCGTCCGGTTCTGTCCCAATTGATTTCTCTTACCGGATTCACTCTGAAATCGGCAATAAAACAATCGGTGCGAAGGTCAACGGAAAAATGGTGACCCTTGACCATAAGCTCCGGACAGGTGATATCGTAGAAATTCTCACCTCCAAGCATTCCTATGGTCCGAGTCAGGATTGGGTGAAGCTTGCTCAAACCTCACAGGCGAAGCATAAGATCCGTCAATTCTTTAAGAAACAGCGGCGCGAAGAAAATGTCGAAAAAGGCCGTGAATTGGTTGAAAAAGAAATTAAAAATCTGGACTTTGAAGTGAAGGACGTCCTGACACCGGAGAACATCCAAAAAGTTGCAGATAAATTTAACTTCTCAAATGAAGAAGACATGTACGCAGCGGTCGGCTACAATGGCATCACAGCCCTGCAGGTGGCGAACCGGCTGACGGAAAAAGAAAGAAAACAGCGTGATCAGGAAGAACAAGAAAAAATTGTTCAGGATGTCACTGCTGAGCCTAAACCGTATCCGCAAGGAAGAAAGCGTGAAGCTGGCGTTCGCGTCAAGGGGATCGACAATCTTCTTGTGCGTTTATCGAAATGCTGCAATCCTGTGCCTGGTGACCATATTGTCGGTTTTATTACAAAAGGCAGAGGGGTTTCCGTCCATCGTGACGACTGCCCGAATGTCAAAACGAATGAAGCGCAGGAGCGGCTGATCCCCGTAGAGTGGGAACATGAGTCACAGGTGCAAAAACGTAAGGAATACAATGTTGAGATCGAGATTCTTGGGTATGACCGCCGCGGATTGCTTAACGAGGTGCTTCAGGCAGTGAATGAAACGAAAACAAATATTTCTTCTGTCTCTGGCAAATCGGACCGCAACAAAGTGGCAACCATTCATATGGCTATTTTTATCCAGAACATCAATCATCTGCATAAAGTCGTCGAGCGCATTAAGCAAATAAGGGATATATATTCTGTGCGCCGCGTCATGAATTAAAGGAGTCAGAAAATGAAATTAGTCGTTCAGCGAGTAACAGAAGCAAGCGTAACCGTTGATGGAGATGTGATCGGCCAAATTGGACAAGGCATTATGGTCCTGGTCGGCATCACTCACGATGATACAGAAGAGGACGCCGCTTACTTAGCGGATAAAGTGGTGAATCTTCGCATTTTCGATGACAGTGATGGAAAAATGAATTTGTCGCTTCTGGATACAGGCGGAGAGGTTTTGTCTGTTTCACAGTTTACGCTTTACGGAGATACAAGAAAAGGACGGCGCCCGAACTACATGAACGCCGCAAAACCTGATAAGGCTTTGGGCCTTTATGAAAAATGGAATGACTTGCTTCGTGAAAAAGGAATCAAAGTAGAAACCGGAAAATTCGGCGCTATGATGGATGTAAAGCTCACAAACTCCGGACCGGTTACATTGATTATGGATTCAAAATAAAAAAAGCTGCCAAAAGGCAGCTTTTTTTATTGAAAATATTTCTCCAATCCGCTCTCAATTCCGTCTGTTACTTTTTCTTGGTATGAATTGCTATGTACAATGGCTTCTTCCTGCGGATGGCTTACATATCCTAGCTCGTACAACATAGCGGGCTGTTTGTTTTCGCGGAGCACATAATAATCTCCGAATAGTACCCCGCGGTCAGGAATTGAAGATCGCTTAACCACTTCAGAGTGTACATCTGATGCCAGTTTTTGATCCTTTGCAGGACTGTAGTAATAAGCTGTGCTGCCCCTTGTAGAAGTATCCGCAAAGCTGTCGTAATGAATGCTGATGAAGGCGTCTGCGTTGCGGTAATGAGACGTCGAGACTCGTGACTGTAAGCTGACAAATGTATCATCCTGCCGTGTCACATACACGTCTGCTCCTGCTGATCTAAGTTTGCTGGCCAGCAGTTGCGCCGTTTTGATCGTCAGTTTTTTCTCGAATTGGCCTGAATAGCCGATTGTTCCGCTGTCTTTTCCTCCATGCCCCGGATCGACAACAATCGCTTTATTTTTCAGCGACCCGCTTCCGGAAGCGGAATCAGCGACAGGCGGCTCCCCGGATTCTTCAGCGCTCTTAGACGTCTGCACAACCCAGTTGGCGACATAAGCGGTCTGCCCATTGTCAAGTCTTACTTCATACCAGCTGCCCTTTGATCCGGTAATGGTATACGCATCGCCTTTGGCTGTGCGTTTAACGATAGAAGCTGACGTTGAGGCATCGCTTCTTAAATTCGTACCCTCGTATACGATATAGGCTTTTTTGGTACTGTCTGAACTGCTGATATCAGCTGAATTTTCATCCGGGTGAGAACTGGTCACAATGTAATGGCTTGCGACCCAGCCTTTTAGCCCGTTCACTTCAATATGGAGCCAGCCGTTTTTCTCTTCGAGGATTGTAAGTTTCGTTCCTCGTGATAGTTTTGTTATAATCGCTGCATCATGTGAATCGGAGCCTCTGACATTCAGTGAAGAAACGCCAACCGTTCCCGTTGTTGAACCAGATGATTCTGTCTGATCACTTTCCTCAGACGCTGAACTGCCGCTGCCTGATGTGACGTATTCGGAAGATACCCATCCGGTAGAATTTCGATATGAAATCTTGACCCAGCCGGAATCCTTTTCAATCACTGAGGCTTGGCTGCCCTGCGGGAATTTGCCGATGACTTCGTATGATGTACCAGGGCCTGTTCTCATCCGTAAATCTGGATCTGTTGATGTAACAGTTTTACTGCTGTCAGTGGAGCTTGTGCCTGCCTGTTTTTCCTTAGTAATAAGCCAGGAGACAACCCACCCTTTTTCTCCGGAACCAAGCTGTATTTGCACCCAGTCTCCGTCTTCCTTCAAGATGGGGTAGCGTTCTCCTTTTTTCACCTCCGCCATGATGCCGTAGCTAAGTCCCGGGCCGCTTCTGACATTCATTTCATCTGTTGCGACGACCGCTTCTCCCTGAGCGGCTGTAACGGCAGAAAATGGCGGGAAAAGCGCCCCGGCGACGATAATACATACAATAAGAACAAAGTGTTTCTTGCTCATTGTGTCCTCCTTTCTAATGATCTAAAAAAAAGCATTCTTTTTTAATATCGTAAAGTCCTTTCTGATTTTTAAATAAAAATAAAATGATTTGTTTATACTAGGCATAAATACAATGAAAAAGGTGTGCAAATCATGAAATATCATCCAAAAATGGGGCGTGCATTTCACGACGGCGAAGGAAACCTGCATTTCAGTGATCATGCCGATCCAGATACAATTGGTTATCTCACTGAAACGGCAACTGAATTTGGTCTTATGTCCAAAGAAGCATCACAGCAGAAAAACAACCGGAATAAAGCTTGACAGAGTACAGCAATGCCATTATTATAATAGAAATCGAGTACATAATAAATTAAATTGTTGAACCAATAATGGAGAAGAGTAGGTCAGATTGCATGGCTAGAGAGGAACCGCCCCAGGCTGAAAGCGGCTCCCATTGCGTCTTTCTCGAAACAACACTCTGGAGGTTTCCTGCTGAACGCGTGATACCGTCATTAGGCAGTGAACGTGAACCTGCGTTAAAGGATCGAGCGGGAATACGAAAATATTCCAACTAGGGTGGCACCACGGGTATAACTCTCGTCCCTACTATAAGTGTATAGTAGGGGCGGGAGTTTTTTTCATTTTCATCATTGACGATAAATGTATATTTTATAAGGAATACATAGGAGGTCTACACATGGGATATAACATTCCAAGAGGAACACAAGATATTCTGCCTGGAGAATCAGAGCGCTGGCAGTATGTTGAACAAATCATGAGAGACACTTGCCGAACTTATCAATATAAAGAAATCCGCACGCCGATCTTTGAGCATACAGAACTGTTCGCCAGAGGCGTCGGGGAGTCTACGGATATTGTGCAAAAAGAAATGTACACCTTCCAGGACCGCAAAGGCAGAAGCCTGACGCTTCGTCCCGAGGGAACTGCTGCAACAGTTCGCGCTTTTAATGAAAATAAATTATTTGCAAATCCTGTTCAGCCGACAAAGCTGTATTATGTCGGGCCGATGTTCCGTTACGAACGTCCGCAGACGGGCCGTTACCGCCAGTTTTATCAGTTTGGCATCGAAGCGATCGGTTCGAAAGACCCTGCAATAGATGCTGAAGTAATGGCGCTGGCGATGGGTATTTACCAGAAGGCCGGCTTGAAAAACGTCAAGCTTGTGATAAACAGTCTTGGCGATCGGGACAGCCGCAAAAGCTACAGAGAAGCGCTCGTGAAACACTTTGAGCCGCGCATCGAGGAATTTTGTTCAGACTGTCAGTCACGCCTGCACACCAACCCGCTCAGAATTTTGGATTGCAAAAAGGACCGGGATAATGAGCTGATGAAATCGGCACCTTCTATTCTTACTTACTTAAATGAAGAATCAGCCGCTTATTTTGAAAAAGTGAAGCAATATTTAAACGATCTCGGCATTTCTTATGAAATTGATCCTAACCTTGTGAGAGGGCTGGATTATTATAACCATACCGCATTTGAAATCATGAGCAATGCGGAGGGCTTTGGCGCGATTACAACGCTTGCCGGCGGCGGACGCTATGACGGATTGGTCGAACAAATCGGCGGACCAGAGGCGCCCGGCATCGGATTTGCGATGAGCATTGAACGCCTGCTTGCCGCAATTGATGCTGAAAAAAGAGAACTGCCGGTTGACCAGGGAATTGACTGCTATATCGTGACGCTTGGCGAAAAAGCGAAGGATTATTCCGTTTCGCTGGTGTACAAACTGAGAGAAGCCGGCATTTCCAGTGAGATTGATTACGAAAATAAAAAAATGAAAGGCCAGTTTAAAACAGCTGACCGCCTCAACGCCAGATTTATTGCGATTTTGGGAGAGGATGAGCTTGCTCAAAACAAAATCAATGTAAAGGATGCAAAAACAGGCGAACAGATTGAAGTGGCTCTTGATGAATTGATACATGTGATGAAAGCAAACCAAAAGGGATAAGGAGTGGAACGCATTGTTTGGAAGAACATATTATTGCGGTGAAATGACTGAAAAAGCAATTGGCGAATCTGTAACGCTGAAAGGCTGGGTCCAAAAAAGACGGGACCTCGGCGGATTGATTTTTATTGACTTGCGTGACCGTACGGGTATTGTTCAAGTCGTTTTTAACCCCGATGTATCAAAAGAAGCACTTGCTATTGCGGAAGGCATCAGAAACGAATACGTTCTAGATATTCAAGGAAAAGTGGTTGCGCGCGAAGAAGGCACAGTGAATCAGAATTTGAAAACAGGCGCGATTGAAATTCACGCTGATGCAGTGACTGTATTGAGTGCGGCGAAGACACCTCCGTTTGCTATTTCTGATCAAGCGGAAGACGTATCAGAAGATGTTCGTTTAAAACACCGTTACTTAGATTTGCGCAGACCGGCTATGTTTCAAACAATGCAGATGCGCCATAACGTGACAAGGGCTGCTCGGAGCTTTTTAGATGAAAATGGGTTTCTTGATATTGAAACGCCTATTTTAACCAAAAGCACACCTGAGGGCGCACGTGATTACTTGGTGCCGAGCCGTGTGCATGAAGGTGAGTTCTATGCGCTGCCTCAATCTCCGCAGCTATTTAAACAGCTTCTGATGGTCTCAGGTGTGGAACGCTATTATCAAATTGCCCGCTGCTTCCGCGATGAGGACCTGCGTGCGGACCGCCAGCCTGAGTTTACGCAAATCGATATTGAAATGTCCTTTATGAGCCAGGAAGACATCATGTCATTGGCTGAGGATATGATGGCAAAGATTATGCGTGAAACGAAAGGTGTGGAACTCAAGCTTCCTCTTCCTCGAATGACGTATGACGAGGCGATGAACAAATACGGTTCTGATAAACCGGATACTCGCTTTGACATGCTTTTAACAGATGTGTCTGACATTGTAAAAGATATTGAATTTAAGGTGTTCTCATCAGCTGTGGCAAACGGCGGTGTAGTCAAAGCCATCAACGTAAAAGGCGGAGCCGGCGATTACTCAAGAAAAGACATTGATGCTCTAGGTGCGTTTGCCGCAAATTACGGAGCGAAAGGACTTGCTTGGGTGAAGGTCGAAGCAGACGGAGTGAAAGGCCCAATCGCCAAATTCTTTGATGATGAAAAGCAGTCTAAGCTAATTGAAGCGCTTGAAGCCGCTGAGGGTGACTTGCTGCTGTTCGGAGCGGATAAATTCGAAGTTGTTGCCGCATCACTCGGCGCCCTGCGCTTAAAGCTTGGGAAAGAACGCGGACTCATTGACGAAAACCTCTTTAATTTCTTATGGGTGATTGACTGGCCGCTTTTAGAGCATGATGCGGAGGAAGGCCGTTTTTACGCAGCGCACCATCCGTTTACAATGCCTGTTCGTGAAGACCTTGAGCTGATTGAAACAGCGCCTGAGGACATGAAAGCACAAGCCTATGACCTCGTCTTAAACGGCTATGAGCTTGGCGGAGGATCGATCCGTATTTTTGAAAAGGATATTCAGGAAAAAATGTTTACACTGCTTGGCTTCACAAAAGAAGAAGCAGCCGAACAGTTTGGATTCCTTCTTGAGGCATTTGAATACGGCGCTCCTCCGCACGGCGGAATTGCGCTTGGCTTAGACCGTCTCGTTATGCTTCTTGCCGGCCGGACGAATTTGAGAGATACCATCGCCTTCCCGAAAACGGCAAGTGCAAGCTGTCTGATGACAGATGCGCCGGGAGAAGTAAGCGACGCACAGCTTGATGAGCTTCATCTTTCTATCAAATCAAAAGTAAAGAACTGAATGTGCAGTTCGATTCTTGAAAATCAAAATCGTCTGTGATATGATTTTGACAAGTTAAATAAAGTCCTGATGTGTTAGTTGTACACCTAGTTTTGACCGAACATTTTTTTGATTTGGGAGCCCGCATTTTTAAATGGCGTACATGCCTCTTTTCATTCGGTAAAGAGGACTTACAAGATTTAAAAGAGGGCACCCACCTGCTGAGAGCGGGTTCAAAACAAAGGAAAGCTGCAACGGCACAATTGGGACTTTATTTTTTATTGCGCAGAAAAAACGGCTGTTTGTGTAACAGCCATTTATCATAGGAAAACCAGATTACGAATGTGGAGTGAGGTTCTTGTTACACCAGTTTTCACGCAATGAATTAGCTATTGGAAAAGAAGGCCTTGAAACGCTGAAAAACAGCACAGTTGCTGTACTCGGAGTTGGGGGCGTCGGATCGTTCGCAGCGGAGGCGCTTGTACGTTCAGGCGTCGGGCGCATCCTGCTTGTTGATAAGGATGATGTGGACATTACAAACGTAAACCGTCAGCTTCATGCTCTTCTTTCTACTGTCGGTCAGCCGAAAGTAGATTTAATGAAAGCGCGGATTGCGGACATTAACCCTGAGTGTGAAGTGATTTCATTAAAAATGTTCTATACGGAAGAAACGTATGAGCAATTCTTTGAGTATAACCTTGACTATGTGATTGATGCGTCAGACACCATTCATTACAAAATCCATTTAATGAAAGAATGTCTGAAACGTGATATTCCGCTGATCTCCAGCATGGGTGCTGCGAACAAGACAGACCCGACACGTTTCCAAATCGCTGATATTTCTAAAACGCATACGGACCCGATCGCAAAGGTGGTTCGTACGAGACTCCGTAAAGAAGGCATCAAAAAGGGCGTTCAAGTCATTTTCTCTGATGAAAGCCCGATTGTGATCCGGGAAGACGTCAGAAAAGAAGTCGGAAATGACGATGCGAAAATTCGCAAAGCCAAAATGCCGCCGTCCTCTAATGCTTTTGTGCCGTCTGTTGCAGGATTGATTATGGGCGGTCATGTTGTCATGGATCTTTTGAAAGAGATTGAAATTAAACGCGTGAAGGATAAATAATGGAATAAAAAACAGCCTTGAAGCATATTCAAGGCTGTTTTTTTATTTTCTTTTTACTAATTTATCGTACACCTGCTTTAACGCAGATTCAAATTTACCAGTCTGCTTCGGTTTGTAATATTGCTTGTTCTTTAAAGGATCAGGGAGGTACTGCTGTTCAACCCATCCATTTTCATAATTATGAGGGTATTTATAGTCGATGCCTCTTCCTAGTTCCTGTGCCCCTTTATAATGCGCGTCTTTTAAATGTTTTGGGACATCGCCGATTTTTCCTGCTCTGATGTCCGCGAGCGCTTCATCGATAGCTAGAATAGCTGAATTGGATTTCGGCGAGAGGCAGAGCTCAATGACCGCATTGGCCAGCGGTATGCGCGCTTCAGGAAACCCAATCCGTTCGGCGGTCTGAACTGCGTGCAGCACCCTCGGCCCTGCTTGCGGGCTGGCTAAGCCGATATCTTCATAGGCGATAACCAACAGTCTTCTCGCGATGCTTTCCAAGTCACCCGCTTCAATTAATCTAGCCAAATAATGAAGAGCGGCGTTGGCATCAGAGCCTCGGATCGATTTTTGAAAGGCGGACAATACGTCATAATGCGCATCACCGTCTTTATCGTGAGAAAAACTCTTTTTCTGCAGGCATTCTTCCGCAGTCTCTAATGTAATGTGAATCACGCCGTCCGCAGACTCCTTTGTTGACAATACAGCAAGCTCAAGCGCATTTAAAGCGGAACGGACATCTCCCCCGCATCCTTGGGCAAAATGCTCCATCGCCTGATCATCAATAGAAACGGAGTATGTGCCAAGCCCCCGGTGCTCATCATGAAGAGCCCGCTCCAAAGCCTGTTTAATCAATTCAGGTGTTAATGGCTCAAGCTCAAAAATCTGCGTGCGGCTTCTGATGGCCGGATTTATGGCGTGATATGGGTTAGCTGTAGTGGCGCCGATTAAAATAATCATGCCATTTTCTAAATAAGGCAATAGAAAATCCTGTTTTCCTTTATCAAGTCTGTGGACTTCATCCAAAATCAAAATGACCTGGCCAGACATTTTGGCTTCTTGAGCTACGATCTCCATATCCTTTTTATTGTTAATAACGGCATTCAGCTTGCGGAAAGCAATACTTGTTGAACCGGCGATTGCTGTTGCGATTGAGGTTTTTCCAATTCCGGGCGGCCCGTACAAAATCATCGATGACAAATGTTTTGCCTGAACCATTCTGCCGATAATTTTATCTTCAGCCACCAGATGCTGCTGGCCAATAATATCCTCTATTTTCGTCGGACGCATCCGATATGCCAATGGCTTCATCATCATCTCTCCTTACTTAATTACAGGGTAACGGAAATCCGGAAATTAGAAAAGGGGGAAGCCGCGTTTCCGCAGGCTTCCATGAAAATTCGAACAAGGTATGCTATAATAGCAGTTGGTCTATTATTTAATAAACGGACGAATTATATAGAAATTACCATTATATATGTGGAAAATCATGAAATAACAGAGGTGTTCATGTTGAAAATATCAACTAAAGGAAGATACGGTCTCACCATTATGATCGAGCTCGCGAAAAAGCATGGTGAAGGCCCGACTTCATTAAAAAGCATCGCACAGACGAATAATCTGTCAGAGCATTATTTAGAGCAGCTGGTATCACCGCTCCGAAATGCGGGCTTAGTCAAAAGCATCAGAGGCGCTTATGGTGGATACGTATTAGGAAGTGAGCCGGATGCCATTACAGCTGGAGACATCATCCGCGTGCTTGAAGGCCCGATCAGCCCTGTGGAAGTGCTCGAAGACGAGGAGCCTGCCAAACGGGAGCTGTGGATCCGCATACGGGACGCTGTCAAAGAAGTGTTAGACAGCACAACATTAGAGGACCTTGCCAGCTACACAGATGGAGAGCAAGAAGCTTATATGTTCTATATTTAGATCAGAGGTGTAAAACAAAATGGAACGGATTTATTTGGATCACGCCGCAACGTCTCCGATGGATGATCGCGTGTTGGAGAAAATGATACCGCATTTCTCCGGAAATTTCGGCAATCCATCCAGCATTCATTCATTTGGAAGGGAATCACGGAAATGGGTGGACGAAGCAAGAGCGCACATTGCAGCTGAAATTGGTGCGGCAGAACAGGAAATTATTTTCACTAGCGGGGGAACGGAAGCTGACAACTTAGCGATAATGGGAACTGCGCTTGCCAGAAAAAATCAGGGAAAACATATCATCACGACAAAAATTGAGCATCACGCCGTGCTTCACACATGTGAAAAACTGGAGGAAGACGGATTTGAAGTGACATATCTGGATGTTGATCAAAACGGCAGAGTCAGTGCAAATCAGGTGAAAGAAGCACTCCGTGATGATACAATCCTTGTGACGGTGATGTATGGAAATAACGAAGTCGGAACTGTGCAGCCGATCGATGAAATCGGCCAGCTGCTGAAGGAACACACGGCTTATTTTCATACCGATGCTGTTCAGGCATTCGGGTTTTTTTCAATTGATGTGAAAAGCAGCCATATTGACCTTCTGTCTGTTTCTGGGCACAAGCTCAACGGGCCAAAAGGGACAGGCTTTTTATATGCAAGTAAGGATGTAAAGCTTTCTCCGCTGTTATTCGGAGGAGAGCAAGAAAGAAAACGCCGTGCCGGAACAGAAAATGTTCCGGGAATTGTCGGGCTGAAAGAAGCGGTCAAGCTGTCGGGCGAAGATCGGGACGAAAAAAAAGAGAAGTATCAATCGTTTAAAACAATCATAGCCGGCACGCTTAAGGATGCCGGTGTGGCATTCGAGATCAATGGAGATCAAGAGCATAGCCTTCCGCATGTCATGAACCTTTATTTTCCCGGTGTATCTGTGGAGGCACTGCTGGTAAATCTTGATATGGCGGGAGTCGCGGTCTCCAGCGGATCAGCGTGCACTGCTGGTTCAGTCCTGCCGTCACATGTTCTGACTGCCATGTTCGGTGAAGAGAGCGACCGGCTGACGTCCTCAATTCGAATCAGCTTCGGTCTCGGCAATACGGCTGAGCAAGTGAAAACCGCTGCCAAACATGTGGCTGCTGTTGTAAAGCGGCTAACACAATAAGGCGGACTTAATTATTGGAGTGAATGAAATGGAAAAACGGCCGGAGGATACAAGAGTCGTTGTCGGCATGTCCGGCGGAGTAGACTCATCTGTGGCGGCTCTGCTGTTAAAAGAACAGGGCTATGACGTAATCGGAATCTTTATGAAAAACTGGGATGATACGGACGAAAATGGTTTCTGCACGGCGACAGAGGATTATGAAGATGTGATCCGCGTCTGCAATCAAATCGGAATTCCGTACTATGCCGTTAATTTTGAAAAGCAATATTACGAGAAGGTATTTCAATACTTCCTCGATGAATATAAAGCAGGCAGAACACCAAACCCGGATGTGCTGTGCAACAAGGAAATTAAATTCAAGGCATTTTTGGAGCATGCACTGTCACTTGGCGCCGACTATTTAGCGACTGGCCACTATGCGAGGGTCGACAGAAGCGGCGGCAAAGTCAGAATGCTGCGCGGCATTGATGAAAACAAAGATCAGACGTACTTCTTGAACCAGCTGACAGAAGATACGCTAAGCAAAGTGATGTTCCCGATCGGCGAGCTTCAAAAGAGCCGTGTGCGTGAAATTGCCAAAGAAGCAGATCTGGCAACGGCGGCGAAAAAAGACAGTACAGGCATCTGTTTTATCGGCGAACGCAATTTTAAAACATTCCTCAGTCAATATCTCCCTGCGCAGCCGGGTGATATGATGACGATGGACGGTGAAGTAAAAGGACGCCACGACGGATTAATGTACTACACGATCGGTCAGCGTCACGGCCTTGGAATCGGCGGAAGCGGCGAGCCTTGGTTTGCGGTCGGTAAAGATCTTGAAAAGAACATCCTTTACGTCGACCAAGGGTTCCATAACCCGCTGCTCTACTCCGATAAAATCACAGCGACTAATATCAGCTGGGTTCGTTCGGATATAATGGATGGCAAAGAAATTTCCTGCACAGCCAAATTCCGTTACCGTCAAGAAGACCATAAAGTTACGGTTCGAATGACTGGGGAAGGCGAAGCGGAGGTTATTTTCGATGAGCAGGTTCGTGCTGTCACTCCGGGACAAGCCGTTGTCTTCTATGATGGCGAAGAATGCCTTGGCGGCGGAACCATTGATGACGTATATAAAGATGGCACAAAATTGTGGTATGTATAAAATGAAAAAAACCTCAACAGCGAGTTGGGGTTTTTTAATGAAAGGAAGATGACTGTGGATTACAATGAAGCCGGTATAGCGGCAATGCAGGAAGGCGATTACGAAAAAGCGGCAGAGGCTTTTACAAAAGCGATTGAAGAAAACAAAGAAGACGCAATTCCGTATATTAACTTTGCGAACCTGCTTTCATCCGTAAATGAACTGGAACGGGCTTTAGCGTTTTATGATAAAGCGCTTGAATTAGACAGCAGCGCCGCCACTGCTTATTATGGAGCAGGAAATGTCTATGTGGTAAAAGAAATGTACAAAGAAGCGAAAGACATGTTTGAAAAAGCGCTGCGTGCCGGAATGGAGAACGGTGATCTTTTCTACATGCTCGGAACGGTTCTCGTAAAGCTTGAGCAGCCTAAGCTCGCTCTGCCATATTTGCAAAGAGCGGTGGAGCTGAATGAAGACGATACAGAAGCGCGTTTCCAATTCGGGATGTGCTTGGCGAACGAAGGCATGCTGGACGAAGCACTCAGCCAGTTCGAAGCTGTAACAGAGCAAGACCCGGGGCACGCGGATGCGTTTTATAATTCCGGTGTTGCTTATGCTTATAAAGAAAATCGTGAAAAAGCGCTTGAAATGCTGGACAAGGCAATCGAAATCCAGCCGGATCATATGCTGGCGCTTCATGCAAAAAAACTAATCGACCCATCATAAAAAGCTCAGGAGGAGGGACGGCTCGTGCAGCAGCACCCGGATCAGCTGAAAATGGAGGAGGAGCCCTTTTTAAAAGGGACAGTAAACACCGTCATTTATCATAATGACGCCAATTTATATACGGTTCTGAAAGTGAAAGTCACAGAGACCTCCGAAGCTATTGAAGATAAAGTCGTATCCGTGACGGGCTACTTCCCTGCGCTTCAAGAAGAAGAGACCTACACGTTTTACGGAAAAACCGTTACTCACCCAAAGTTCGGACTGCAATTTCAAGCTGAGCACTTCAAAAAGGAGATCCCGACAACAAAAGAAGGCGTCATTCAGTATTTGTCGAGCGATCTGTTTGAAGGAATCGGTAAAAAACCGCTGAAGAGATTGTGAAAAAGCTGGGTGACAGAGCGATTAATAAAATTTGGCTGATTCTTCAGTCCTTTATGATGTTCCGAGACTGTCAAAAAAGAAAAGCTGACACCCTTGCCGGTGCCCTGCAGCGGCATCAGGGACTGGAGCAAATTATGATTTCGCTGAATCAATTTGGCTTCGGGCCTCAGCTGTCTATGAAAATCTACCAGGCCTATGAATCCGAGACGCTGGAAAAAATTCAGGAGAACCCTTATCAGCTTGTAAGAGATGTGGAAGGCATCGGGTTTGGAAAAGCAGATGAGCTCGGCGGAAGAATGGGGCTCTCAGGGAATCATCCTGAGCGGGTAAAAGCGGCTATTTTATACACGCTAGAAACGACATGCCTGTCAGAAGGGCATACGTACATAGAAACGAAACAGCTGATTATCGAAACCCAAACGCTGTTAAACCAGTCAGCAGCAGATGGGCAGCGCATTGCAGAAATGGATGCCGCTAACGCGATTATTGCGCTTGGAGAAAATAAGGATATTGTTATAGAAGATGAACGATGTTACTTTCCGTCGCTGTTTTTCGCTGAACAAAATGTGGCAAAGCGTGTGAAACAGATCGCAAGCCAAACTGAATATGACGACCAGTTTCCTGAATCAGAATTTCTGATGGCTTTGGGGGAATTGGAAGAGCGTATGAATGTTCAGTACGCGCCGAGTCAGAAGGAAGCGATACAAAAAGCGCTGTCGTCACCGATGCTTCTTTTAACGGGAGGACCGGGTACAGGAAAAACAACGGTAATCAGAGGCATTGTTGAATTGTATGGAGAACTTCACGGTGTTTCACTTGATCCGTCGGATTATAAAAAAGATGAAGCCTTTCCGATTGTGCTGGCCGCGCCTACAGGCAGAGCGGCGAAACGAATGAGTGAGTCAACTGGTCTTCCGGCTGTTACGATACACCGGCTGCTCGGCTGGAACGGTGCGGAAGGATTTACTCATACAGAGGACCAGCCAATTGAGGGGAAGCTTTTGATTATCGATGAAGCGAGTATGCTCGATATATGGCTTGCGAATCATTTGTTTAAAGCGATCCCTGACCATATTCAAATCATCATTGTCGGAGACGAAGACCAGCTGCCTTCCGTCGGACCCGGTCAAGTGCTCAGAGACCTTTTGGCATCCCAGGTGATTCCGACTGTAAGACTGACAGACATCTATCGACAAGCGGAAGGATCGTCCATTGTCGAGCTTGCCCACGAGATGAAAAACGGGCTGCTTCCAAATAACCTGACTGCTCCGACAAAGGATCGTTCCTTTATTCGCTGCGGTGGTTCGCAAATTAAAGAAGTGGTTGAGAAGGTTGTCGCGAATGCATTGAAAAAAGGATATACGGCAAAAGATATTCAGGTTCTCGCCCCGATGTACAGAGGGAAAGCTGGAATCAATGAACTGAATGTGATGCTGCAGGATATTTTAAACCCTCCAAAAGAAAAGCGGAGGGAAATTAAGTTCGGCGACGTTGTCTATAGAACCGGGGATAAAATTTTGCAGCTTGTCAATCAGCCGGAAAACAATGTGTTTAACGGCGACATTGGAGAAATCACTTCCATTTTCTATGCGAAGGAAAACACAGAAAAAGAAGACATGGCTGTTGTCTCTTTTGACGGCAATGAAATGACGTTTACGAAAAAAGACTTCAGTCAGTTTACTCATGCGTATTGCTGCTCTATTCATAAATCGCAGGGCAGTGAATTTCCGATCGTGGTTCTTCCTGTAGTGAAGGGCTACTATAGAATGCTCAGAAGAAACCTTCTATATACCGCTATCACGAGGGCGAAGAAATTTCTCATTTTATGCGGGGAAGAGGAAGCGCTGGAGTGGGGCGTGAAAAATAATGACGCGACTGTCAGACAGACCTCACTAAAAAACAGGCTGTCAGCGCAGGTGGCTGAAATGGATGTTGAGCTTGCAGCTTTGCAAAAAGAGCTCCCGTTCAGCGTGCACGACGCAAATATAGGAATGGAAGGCATTACGCCATTCGATTTTATGAAAGAAGAACAGCTGTAAAAAGGGCTCCCGTGTTTGCGGGAGCTTTTTCATTGGGGGTGGAAGTGATTTCATCGTATGTGTCAAAGGTGAAAAGCAAAACCTAAGCCTGTTCAACAAAAGGTGGTTGATCACACTTTGAGAACATGCCATGAGGTAGAAGGATTTCCTGTATATTCAGAACAAACTTCTGTTTATCTTGGGACGATTTCTGATATTTGTTTTTCTCTTGAAGGAAATTGTCTCGGATTTATTCTTGAACAAAAACGTCTTTTTCATAACCATCATGCGCTTTTACGTGCATGTGATATCAGTTGCATTCTTCATGACCGGATATTGGCTGCAGTCAATGCAGAGCAGCTTCTGCCTCTTCCGAAATCATGCTTCACATATGAGCAGATGAAAATGAAGCTCGTGAAATCGCAAGAGGGTGATATTTTGGGGATGCTGGAAGATGTATACTTTTGTTTGGACAGGGGCATAATCGTAGCATATGAACTCTCGGACGGTTTCTTTTCTGACTTGGCGGGATGTAAACGCCACATCCAAAGAGCAGATTCGCTTGTAGAGGTGCGGAAAGACGAGATCGTTCTGAACGGATAGAGGTGTGAGTATGCTTATATGCCCGAACTGCAAAAGTAAGGACATCGGGAAAATCGGCGTGAACCAATATTATTGCTGGGGCTGTTTCATTGAGCTGACAGTGGTCAAAGGGAAGATTGAAACTCATCAAGTGGAAGAAGACGGAACGCTAAGCAGCCTGGATGATTTGTTTTCTGAGGATGAACGCAGCATCAATTTTTAATATCGAAAGGAGATGCGCAGGATGAATCGGACAATGACTTCTCTTTTGGCGATGGGAGCTGGGGCTCTCGTGTACCGAATGGCGACTCAATCTGACATGCTGAATAATAATCGAAGCATGAAGCGGATGAGAAAAAAAATGATGAAAATGTTTTAAGGAATGAAGGATACTCTCTTTAGAGTATCCTTTTTATGTAAGCCGTCGTGAAGGGGAAACATAAAAGAATAATTCCTTATAATCCTCAAAAGATATAGGAGAGGTGAAAGCAGATGCTCCAGAAACCGGTGCAGCTTTTGTTATGGGTGGCCATTTGTTTATTGGTCCTGTTAACAGTCTATGTCTTTTGTATGCTTGATATGTTATGGTCTCCCCTGTGGCTCGTCATAAAATCAATCTTTATTCCCTTGATCATTTCTATTTTTATTTCTTATTTATTACTGCCGGTCACTGAGTGGCTTCATGACAAAGGTCTGCCAAGGACTTTAAGCATTTTGGTGATTTACGTCCTTTTTTTTGGCGGACTGGGCTGGGCATTATATAAAGGTGTGCCTATTCTAATCGTGCAGCTGACGGATCTGTCAGAAAATATACCTATGTTTGCCGAGACGTACAATGGGCTCCTTCTCCATGTGCATAACCATACAGATGACTGGCCGGACGGCATGCATCAGCGCATAGACAAAATGATTAGGCAGACAGAGGCGTTTTTCGCCGGCACAATCGAAGGGGCAATCAGCGGAATCCGTAAAGTGCTCGACTATTTCTTAATTGCGGCAACGATTCCTTTTCTCGTGTTTTATATGGTCAAGGACATCGAATTGATGAAAAAAACGGTGTGGTATTTGACGCCGAAGTCGTGGAGGAAGCGGGGCAGCGCTTTTTTGCTAGATGTAGATGATTCTCTCGGTGATTACATTCGCGGCCAGCTGCTCGTCTGCTTGATTCTCGGAGCCGTAGCCGGTATCACATTTTGGATATTTGGCCTTCCATATCCGCTAATACTGGGTCTTATCTCGGGTATTACGAATGTCATCCCGTACTTCGGGCCCTTTATCGGCGCTGTTCCTGCGCTTTTAATTGCGATGACGATTTCTGTGAAGGCCGTCCTTGTCGTTGTCATTACGGTGTTCGTGCTTCAATTTTTGGAAGGGAATGTCCTCAGTCCGTTCATTGTCGGCAGAAGCCTCAAGATGCACCCTGTAGTGATTATGCTTGCGCTTCTTGCCGGAGGAGAGCTGGCGGGGATTGTCGGCATGATTCTGGCAGTGCCTGCAGCGGCTGTTTTAAAGGTGATGATGATCCATTTTCTGCGGATGCGGACGGAGCATTGACATTGGCGTGCCGCTTGTCTATAATTTCTCGTAGAATACATACGAATCTCGAGTGACGGATCTGAGTACGCCGAAGCCCTGTTAAAGAGAGAAGCTCCGTAAGCTGAAAGGAGCTTTATCAGAAGATCGGAGGAAGCTAATCCTGAGTGCAGTTAATCGCTGCCGCACATCCTGCGTTATGGGATGAAAGGTGACGGGCGAATCATAAGGCCCGTAATCAGGGTGGTACCGCGAGACAGCTCTCGTCCCTGTGTAAACGTGTGGTTTGCATAGGGGGAGGGCTTTTTTGCTGTCACTGAAGAGAATTTCGATTTTTATAGAGGAGGAAATACAATGAAACACTTAACTTCTGCTGAAGTGCGTCAAATGTTTTTGGATTTCTTTAAAAGAAAAAGGACATGCTGTAGAGCCGAGCGCGTCATTAGTGCCGCATGAAGATCCTTCACTGCTTTGGATCAACAGCGGTGTTGCGACGCTGAAAAAATATTTTGACGGCCGCGTTGTGCCGGAAAATCCGAGAATCGTAAACGCTCAAAAAGCAATCAGAACAAACGATATTGAAAATGTGGGTAAAACCGCGCGCCATCACACATTCTTTGAAATGCTCGGAAACTTTTCCATCGGCGATTACTTTAAAGAAGAAGCGATCTCATGGGCTTGGGAGTTTTTAACGAGTAACAAATGGATTGGTTTTGATGAAGAGCTTCTTTCTGTTACGGTTCATCCGGAAGATGAAGAAGCATATGAATTTTGGGCGAAAAAAATCGGTATTCCGGAAGAAAGAATTATTCGCCTGGAAGGGAACTTCTGGGACATCGGCGAAGGGCCGAGCGGACCGAACACAGAAATTTTCTACGACCGCGGTGAAGCGTACGGGAACGATCCAGATGATCCAGAGCTTTATCCTGGGGGAGAAAATGACCGTTACCTTGAAGTATGGAACCTTGTATTCTCTGAGTTCAACCATAACCCGGACGGCACCTATACACCGCTTCCGAAGAAAAACATTGATACAGGCATGGGACTTGAAAGAATGGTATCTGTCATCCAGAATGTCCCGACAAACTTCGATACTGATTTGTTTGTTCCAATCATCAAAGCGACAGAAACGATTTCTGGTGAAGCATACGGCCAAGACAATGTAAAAGACACTGCATTTAAAGTCATCGCCGACCACATCAGAACGGTTGCTTTTGCTGTCAGTGACGGTGCGCTTCCGTCAAATGAAGGACGCGGCTATGTATTAAGACGTTTATTGCGCCGCGCTGTGCGTTATGCCAAAACGATCAACATCAACCGTCCGTTCATGTACGATCTTGTTCCGGTTGTTGCTGAGATCATGGCTGCTTTCTACCCTGAAGTCAAAGAGAAGGAAGAATTCATTTCAAAAGTCATTAAAACAGAGGAAGAACGCTTCCACGAAACACTGAATGAAGGACTTGCCATCTTGTCAGAAATGATCAAAAAGGAAAAAGATAAGGGCAGCAGCGTCATTTCAGGTGCGGATGTGTTTAAACTTTACGACACGTACGGATTCCCAGTTGAACTGACTGAAGAATATGCGGAAGACGAGAACATGACAGTTGACCATAAAGGCTTTGAAGAAGAAATGAACCAGCAGCGCGAGCGGGCCAGAAATGCTCGTCAGGATGTCGGCAGCATGCAGGTGCAGGGCGGCGCATTACGCGACATAACAGAAGAAAGCACATTTGTCGGCTACTCCCAAACAAAGGCTGATGCCAATGTGATTGTGCTTCTGCGGGACGGCCAGTTAATTGACGAAGCGCATGAAGGCGAAACTGTACAGATCATTCTTGACGAAACACCTTTCTATGCGGAAAGCGGCGGTCAAATCGGCGACAAAGGCTTGTTACGCAGCGAGCTGGCAGTGGTAAAAGTGAAAGATGTGCAAAAAGCGCCGAACGGCCAGCATGTGCATGAAGGTGTTGTCGAGAGCGGAACCGTTCAAAAAGGCATGCATGTAACAGCTGAGGTTGAAGATCATATGAGAAGCGGCGTCAATAAAAACCATACGGCAACGCACTTATTGCACCAGGCATTGAAAGATGTTCTCGGAACGCATGTCAATCAGGCGGGCTCTCTTGTAACTGAAAACCGCCTTCGTTTCGACTTCTCACACTTCGGGCAAGTGACAAAAGAAGAGCTCGAACGAATTGAAGTTATTGTAAACGAAAAGATTTGGGCAAGCATCCCGGTCAGCATTGATTTGAAACCGATCGCTGAAGCAAAAGAAATGGGAGCTATGGCTCTGTTCGGAGAAAAATACGGTGATATTGTAAGGGTTGTTCAAGTTGGAGATTACAGCCTTGAGCTTTGCGGCGGATGCCATGTCAGCAACACAGCGGAAATCGGCTTATTTAAAATCGTATCTGAGTCTGGAATCGGAGCTGGCACTAGACGGATTGAAGCTGTAACAGGACAAGGCGCTTACGTAGAAATGAACAGCCAGATCTCCGTTTTGAAGCAGACTGCCGACGAACTGAAAACAAATATCAAAGAAGTGCCGAAACGCGTTGCTGCGCTGCAGGCTGAGCTGAAGGAAGCGCAAAGAGAAAATGAATCTCTTCTGGCGAAACTCGGCAACGTTGAAGCAGGCGCCATACTATCAAAAGTAAAAGAAGTTGATGGTGTCAGCGTGCTTGCGGAAAAGGTAAACGCCAAAGATATGAACCATCTCCGTACAATGGTTGATGAACTGAAAGCAAAAATCGGCTCTGCGGTCATCGTGCTTGGCGCTGTGCAAAATGATAAAGTCAATATTTCTGCCGGTGTTACTAAGGATCTGATTGAAAAAGGCCTTCATGCCGGCAAGCTTGTCAAACAAGCCGCGGAAGTTTGCGGCGGAGGCGGCGGAGGCCGTCCGGACATGGCACAGGCAGGCGGAAAGCAGCCGGAAAAATTAGAAGAAGCCTTGGCTTCTGTAGAAGATTGGGTGAAATCCGTTTTATAATTTGCCCATGTAGTGTAGAATGATGGTAAGATAAGGACCCCAGGCTGAACTTTGCCTGCGAATTTGGGAAAGAGGTGCAAAACGGTGAGCTCGTTTGATAAAACGATGAAATTTAATTTCTCCGATGATTCTGCCGAAACTAACGTAAATGAGGTGCTGATTACAGTGTATGACGCGCTTCAGGAAAAGGGCTACAATCCAATCAATCAGATTGTCGGATACTTGCTGTCAGGTGATCCCGCTTATATTCCTAGGCATCGTGACGCTCGCAATTTAATTCGCAAACTTGAAAGAGACGAATTAATCGAGGAATTGGTGAAGTCTTATTTAGAACAGCATAAAGAGGCGTAAATAAACAATGAGAATATTAGGGCTCGATTTAGGAACCAAAACACTCGGTGTTGCTCTGAGCGACGAAATGGGCTGGACTGCTCAAGGCATTGAGACCATAAAGATAAATGAAGCAGAGGGCGATTACGGATTACCTCGTTTATCTGAACTGACAAAAGACTATACTATAGATAAGATCGTGCTCGGCTTTCCTAAAAACATGAATGGAACTGTCGGACCGAGAGGCGAAGCCAGCCAAGCATTTGCGAAAGTGCTTGAAACCACGTACAATGTACCTGTTGTGCTGTGGGACGAGCGTCTTACCACAATGGCGGCTGAAAAAATGCTGATTGCCGCTGATGTCAGCAGGCAGAAACGAAAAAAAGTCATTGATAAAATGGCGGCTGTTATGATTCTGCAAGGATATCTTGACAGTTTAAATTAAAGCCAGAGGTGAATATAATGGAACACGGCGAAAAAAATATTACAATTGTTGACGATCAAGGAAATGAACAGCTTTGCGAAGTGCTGTTTACATTTGAAAACGAAGAGTTTGGCAAATCTTATGTTTTGTACTACCCAATTGAAACAAAGAATGACGAAGAAGTAGAAATTCTTGCTTCCAGCTTTACGCCAAACGAAGATGGTGAAGACGGCGAACTATTCCCAATCGAAACCGATGAAGAATGGGATATGATCGAAGAGACATTAAACACGTTTTTAGCGGAAGAAGACGAAGAGTAAAACCGCGCAAAAAGCCGGAGCCTATACTGCTCCGGCTTTTTTCTGCTTATCAAGAGACGTCTTTTTGTAATAAATTGCCGAAACAGCATGAATCATGTAGTATAAAAGCTGATGGGAGGAGACCTTATGTATATTAATCAGCAAAAAAAATCATTTCTAAATAAAAAAAGAATTGTACTGTCTTCCGTTATTGTGCTGCTTCTCATCATAGGCGGAGCATTTTTATATGGGAAATCACTTCTGGAACCTGTTGAAAAAAACAATAAAACGACAGTTAATATTAACATTCCGAGCGGATCATCTGTATCTGCGATCGCATCGATTTTGAAGGAAAACAATGTCATAAAAAGTGAAAAGGCATTTCAGTACTATGTGAAATATAAAAAAGCTTCGGGATTCCAAGCCGGGTACTATCATCTGAACAAAGGAATGGATCTGGATGCCATTATCAAGAAGCTGACAAACGGGGCTACAAGCTACGCCTTTCAAATTACAGTGCCTGAGGGGAAACAGCTGACACAAATCGCCACAGCCATTGCTGAGGAAACGAAATACTCAACAAAACAGGTCATGGCAAAGCTGGACGATAGAACGTTTATCAATCAGCTGAAAAAGGAATTTCCGGACACCGTTACAAACGATGTTTTTCAGAAAAATATAAAGCATCCGCTGGAAGGATACCTATTCCCGGCTACATATCCATTCCACGATCCGGATACGTCGCTTGAGGACATCATAACTGAGATGATGAAACAGACAGATTCTTATGTGAAGACATACAAAACAGAAATGAAGAAAGAAAAGCTTTCTGTGCATAAGCTGCTGACGATGGCTTCTTTGATCGAAGAGGAAGCGACTGAAAAAGCCGATCGCCATAAAATATCCAGCGTCTTTTATAACAGGCTGAAAAAGAAGATGCCGCTTCAGACAGATCCGACCGTCTTGTATGCGGCTGGCAAACATAAAGACCGGGTGCTTTATAAGGACCTTGAAATCGATTCGCCGTACAATACGTACAAAAACACCGGTCTGCCGCCAGGTCCGATTGCCAATGCCGGAATGTCTTCTTGGGAAGCGGCGCTTCATCCGGATAAAACGGACTATCTGTACTTTTTAGCAAAATCAAACGGTGAGGTCGTATTTACGAAAACATTAAAAGAACATAATAAAGCAAAAGAAAAATATATTTCGGCAAAAAATCAGAAATAAAAGGAGAGCAAAAGCTCTCCTTTTATTCGCATTTCGCAAGGTTTTATGATAAAATATATCGGGTTGTTTACTAACGTATACAAGTTGTGCTCAGAGAGTGTCCTGTGTCAAAGACTGGGGCACTCCTTTTTAGAACGGGAGGCTGTTTGTTGTGACAGACCGCTATGAACAAATAAATGACTATATAGAAGCATTATTGAAGCCTCAGCCGGATAACGTGAGGAAGCTGGAAGCATATGCGGAAGAACATCATGTTCCGATTATGGAAAAAGCGGGCATAGAAGTGCTGCTCCAAATCTTGTCAGTCAAACAGGCGAAGAAAATACTGGAGATCGGAACGGCTATCGGTTACTCGGCCATTCGAATGGCGCTGGCACTGCCGTCTGCAGAAATATATACGATTGAACGCAATGAGACACGCCATGAGGAAGCTGTTCACAACATAAAGGATTTTCAGCTTGATGACCGAATCCATGTGTTTTACGGGGACGCGCTTGAATTAGCAGAAGCCGTTTATGTCACAGCGCCATATGATGTGATTTTCATTGATGCTGCTAAAGGTCAATATCAAAACTTTTTTCACTTATATGAACCGATGCTTTCGCCAGACGGGGTGATTTTAACAGACAATGTGCTGTTTAAAGGTCTGGTGGCAGAGGATTACAGCAAAATAGAATCAAAAAGAAGGCGCAGGCTGGTATCGAAAATCGATGAGTATAATCATTGGCTGATGAATCATCCGGATTATCAAACTGCGATTATCCCTGTTGGGGACGGGCTTGCGATTAGTAAAAAGAAGAGGTGAACGTCATGAAAAAACCAGAGCTCTTAGTCACACCGACAAGTACGGCAGACATTTTGCCGCTGATTCAGGCGGGGGCAACTGCGTTTTTAGTTGGGGAACAGAGATACGGTCTGAGATTAGCTGGGGAATTTTCACGTGCAGATGTAACGAAAGCCGTAGACATTGCCCATAACGAAGGAGCAAAAGTATACGTTGCCGTAAACGGAATTTTTCATAACGATAAAGTGGGAGAACTTGGCGATTATCTTGCTTTCTTAGCGGAAACGGGCGTTGATGCAGCTGTATTCGGCGATCCTGCCGTTCTTATGGCTGCGCGTGAATCAGCGCCGGAGCTGAAGCTTCATTGGAGCACAGAAACGACAGGAACCAACTATTACACATGCAACTACTGGGGACGTAAAGGCGCGGCTCGATCTGTGCTTGCCAGAGAATTAAATATGGACAGCATTGTCGAGATCAAAGAAAACGCAGAAGTTGAAATTGAAGTTCAGGTGCATGGAATGACCTGCATGTTCCAATCGAAACGTTCCTTGATCGGAAACTATTTCGAATACCAAGGCAAAGTCATGGACATTGAAAGAAAGAAAAAAGAATCCGGCATGTTCCTGCATGATAAGGAACGCCATAACAAATATCCGATTTTCGAAGATGAGAACGGCACACATATCATGAGCCCGAACGATGTGTGTATCATTGATGAACTTGAAGATCTAATAGATGCGGGAGTCGATTCGTTCAAAATCGACGGTGTTCTGAAATCATCTGAATACTTAGTGGAAGTCACCAGCATGTACAGAGAAGCGATTGATCTGTGTGTGGAAAACCGTGACGAATATGAAGCGAAAAAAGAAGACTGGATCGAACGCATTGAAAACATTCAGCCAGTAAACAGAAAAATAGATACCGGCTTCTTCTTTAAAGAAACGGTTTATTAATGAAAAGGAGGTTACGCTATGACTGCCGTAAATGATAAGATTTCTAAAATAGTTGATGGTAAGCGTGTGATTACGAAAAAGCCAGAGCTTCTCGCGCCTGCGGGGAATCTTGAAAAACTGAAAATTGCTGTACATTACGGAGCGGACGCCGTCTTTATCGGAGGGCAGGAATACGGGCTTCGTTCGAATGCGGATAACTTTACGATTGAAGAAATCGCAGAGGGCGTGGAATTTGCGAAAAAATACGGCGCGAAAATTTACGTCACAACAAATATTTTTGCTCATAACGAGAATATTGATGGGCTTGAAGAATATTTAAAAGCTCTCGGCGACGCCAACGTTGCCGGCATCATTGTGGCCGATCCGCTTATTATCGAAACCTGCCGCAGAGTAGCGCCTCACGTTGAGGTTCATTTGAGCACGCAGCAATCTCTCTCCAACTGGAAGGCTGTTCAGTTCTGGAAGGAAGAAGGGCTTGACCGTGTGGTGCTGGCCCGTGAGACAAGCGCGCTCGAAATCAGAGAAATGAAAGAAAAAGTAGATATCGAAATTGAATCCTTTATCCACGGTGCGATGTGTATTGCATACTCCGGCCGCTGTGTCCTGAGCAATCACATGACAGCCCGCGATTCCAACCGCGGAGGCTGCTGCCAGTCATGCCGCTGGGATTATGATTTATATCAAACCGACGGGGCCAATGCTGTTGCTTTATACAGTGAAGAAGATGCTCCGTTTGCAATGAGTCCGAAAGACTTGAAGCTGATTGAGTCGATTCCGAAAATGATTGAAATGGGCATCGACAGCTTAAAGATTGAAGGACGGATGAAATCCATTCACTACGTAGCGACAGTTGTCAGCGTATATCGTAAAGTAATTGACGCTTATTGCGCTGATCCCGATAACTTTGTGATTCAAAAAGAATGGCTGGAAGAGCTTGATAAATGCGCCAACCGTGACACTGCGACAGCCTTCTTCGAAGGAACACCAGGCTATGAAGAGCAAATGTTCGGCGAGCACGGCAAAAAAACAACATTTGATTTTGTCGGCTTAGTGCTGAATTATGATGAGGATACACAAATGGTCACTCTTCAGCAGCGCAATTTCTTCAAAAAAGGTGACGAAGTGGAATTTTTCGGTCCGGAAATCGAAAACTTTACACATACAATTGATACCATTTGGGACGAAGACGGAAATGAGCTAGACGCTGCCCGCCATCCCCTGCAAATTGTCAAATTCAAATTAGACAATAAGATTTATCCGAGCAACATGATGAGAAAGGGGAAGTAATCACCCATGGGTAAGAGTCCAGTAGTCATTGGAATCGCAGGAGGTTCCGGTTCAGGAAAAACGAGTGTCACACGTTCAATTTATGAACAATTCAAAGGACACTCGATTTTAATGATCCAGCAAGACCTCTATTATAAAGACCAAAGCCACCTTCCATTTGAAGAAAGGCTGAATACAAACTATGATCATCCGCTTGCGTTTGATAATGACTATTTAATCGAGCATATTCAAGATCTATTGAATTACCGTCCGATTGAAAAGCCGATTTACGATTATAAGCTCCACACACGGTCGGAAGAAACGGTTCACGTAGAGCCGAAAGACGTGATTATTCTTGAAGGCATTCTTGTTCTTGAAGATAAAAGGCTGCGCGACCTGATGGATATCAAGCTTTATGTAGACACAGACGCTGACTTGCGCATCATCAGACGGATTATGAGAGATATTAATGAGCGCGGGCGCTCTATTGATTCTGTCATTGAACAATATGTGTCTGTTGTCCGCCCGATGCACAATCAATTCGTTGAGCCGACAAAGCGGTACGCTGATATTATTATCCCGGAAGGCGGACAAAATCACGTTGCAATTGATCTGATGGTCACAAAAATTCAAACCATTCTTGAACAAAACGCGATTTTGTAATACCATAGCATAGACATAAATAACTCTGACCATATTATGTATAGGCAGGAAGGGGATGTAAAATTCCCTTCTTTCCCTGTTTATAAACGCGAAATATTTGCAGAACCACAAGATTCAGTTTAAGATAAACAGTACCAATATGGGAGAGAAGAACGAGGACTGCCCTGTGTTCTCATTCTTGTATTTTTAGTTTATGCTCTCATACATAATCGAAGATGTTGAGGGACAACCAGAAGGAGTGAAGGGACATGGCACAAGAGAAAGTTTTTCCTATGACTGTAGAAGGAAAACAAAAACTTGAACAAGAATTAGAATATTTGAAAACGGTTAAACGAAAAGAAGTAGTAGAGCGCATCAAAATCGCGAGAAGTTTTGGGGATCTTTCCGAAAACTCTGAATACGACTCAGCGAAAGAAGAGCAGGCATTCGTAGAGGGCCGTGTAACGACTCTTGAGAATATGATCCGCAATGCGAAAATCATTGAAGATGACGGCGGCTCTAACGTTGTCGGTTTAGGGAAAACCGTCACTTTCGTCGAACTGCCTGATGGCGATGAAGAATCTTATACAATCGTCGGAAGCGCAGAAGCTGATCCGTTTGAAGGAAAAATTTCAAACGATTCGCCGATTGCTAAAAGCCTGCTTGGCAAAAAAGTAGATGATGAAGTCACAGTTCAGACACCGGGCGGAGAAATGCTCGTGAAAATTGTGAAAATTTCATAATATCCGTTTAACAAAGAAACACCTCGTCCACAATGTGGGTGAGGTGTTTTTTTATGAAGATATCGAAACGAATGAAGCTGGCTGTTCTGGCTTTTTTAATCGTGTTTTTTCTGCTTCTGCTGAGGCTGGCGGAAATTCAGCTGTTTTTCACAGAATCATTTTCTAAAAAGAAAATTAATTTAATACAGGAAAGTGTTAATCAGCGAACGGAGGAAGTACTCATTTCTGACGGCAGAGGATCGTTTTTAGATCGAAACGGCCAGGCACTGACTGGCACAAGCGAGCCTGCGGTTGTCTTGTTCCCTTTTCTGTTAACACAGGATTGGCCGATTAAAAAAGTCGCAGAGATTCTCGGCTTGTCTGAAGATGATTTGCATCAGACTCTTGCCAAATCGAAAAAACCAGTCATTTTACATCAAAAGAAAATCAAAACACTTTCGAAGGAATCTATTACAAAAATCAATTCTTTGAAATATCCTGGCATTTACGGCGTATATATGGAGAATGAAGACAAGCCCAGTCTTGCCTCGCATACGATAGGCACAACCAATCAAGATCCGGCGCTTCTCCGCAGTAAGTATCCTGATAAGGAAAACCTGCCGATTAAAACGAAAATCGGCACAACTGGTTTAGAGCGGACATTTGATGAGTTTTTGCTTCCGGAACAGGACACGAAGCTTTTGTATCATGTGGACGGAAAAGGAAACCCTTTGTTCGGCATGGACGTCAAATATACAGCTGAGGCCAACTCATTTTATCCGCTGCAAGTCAAAACAACAATTGATCACAGCATTCAAAAAGCGATAGAAGGCATACTAGATGATCAGGGGCTGAAAAAAGGAGGAGCGGTGCTGCTGGACATCGAAAAGAGCAGTGTATTGGGCATCGTAAGCAAACCGGATGCCGATGTGTCCAGGCAAAACACGCTTCAAAATTACATGCTGACGCCAATCTATCCCGGCTCCGTTTTTAAAACTGTGATAGCGGCAGCTGCGATTGAGCAAAACGCGGTAAAGCCGAGTCAAACCTTTAATTGCAATTTAAACCTGTACGGCGAACCGGGGGACGATAAAGGAACCCTGTCCTTTGAAGAAAGTTTCGCGCAAAGCTGCAATTACACGTTTACAAGTCTTGCCGAACAATTAATGAAGAAAGACCATTCCGTCATTGAAGACATGTCAGAAAAGCTGTCCCTTACAGATCGGGCAGGCTGGGAAGGAAAACTGTACCACGAGTCAGATTTCCGCCAATTCTATAATGAAAAAAGCGGCGTGATTTGGGGGGATGAAAAAGACAAATCAGTCAAAAAAGCAATTGCGCAAACAGCGATCGGGCAGAAAAATGTAAAGGTAACGCCGCTCGAGGTAGCTAATATGATGGCGACAATCGCCCGCGGCGGAGAAAAGCGACAGATCAAAATCGCAGAGCAGATTGAATACAAAAATGGTACAACGCTTGTGAAGTTTAAAGATCAGAAGCTCAAAGGAGAAACGATAGACAAATATACGGCGCAGCAGCTTCAAAAAATGCTGCGGCGGGTGGTGGAATCTCCTTCCGGAACGGGCAGAAGGTTTCAGGATCTTTCGTATACTGTAGCAGGGAAGTCAGGCACCGCCCAGACAGGCAAGCTTTCTAAAGATAAAGAAACGCTTTATGAAAAATGGTTTGCCGGGTATTTTCCCGCGGATAAGCCGAAATACGCGCTTGTCGTTTTACACATGGATACGCCGGGGGATAAGGCTCTGACAAATTCGGTGTTTTATGATATTGTTAAAAAAGTACACGAAATTGAAATCAATCAGAAATAGAACAACTTCTCAGCACATGATAAAATATATGCTGAGCCAAGAGGGATAAAGGAGTGCAGAATTATTGAGCAATAATCAATCTCGTTATGAAAACCGTGATAAGCGCAGGAAAGCTAATTTAGTGCTTAACATCTTAATCGCAATCGTATCTATTCTAATTGTTGTAGTAGCAGCCAATCTGTTCATTAACAGTCCTTCTAGTAAAGATGTCAGCAAGGATTCTGAAACGGCGCCAAAACAGGAATCTCCGGCTTCAGGTAAGACGGAAAAGAAATCGGATGAGGATATAAAAGACAGTAAGAAAGATACATCTGACAAAAGCGAAAAGGATTCTGAGAAATCTTCTGACTCTGATTCAGATTCCAAAAAAGATGATTCTTCTAAAAGTGATGACTCTGATTCAGATTCAGACTCAAGCTCAGATTCAGATGACCCGCTTAAAGACGCAAAAGTCACAGAAGGCGGCTCATCAAGTGATGTGGAAAAGACATATGAAAATCCTGACTGGAAAGCAGTCGGAACTGAGCAAAAGGGTGAGCATGCCGCCACTTATGATTCAAGCTCACAAGACTGGGCCGAAATGCTGAAAGCCATATCATATGCAACCGGTGTTTCAACAGATAACATGACCGTCCTCTGGCTCGGAAATAACGGCAGCCCTCAGGATGCCAAAGGTAAGATTTTAGATAAAACGAGCGGAGAGAAATACCAGGTAACGATTACATGGGTTGACGGAAAAGGCTGGAAGCCCACGAAAGTAGAAAAATTAAAATAAACAAAAGCAGCCGAATCTTTCGGCTGCTTTTGTTTTACACCTCAGCTGCGAAATGAACAACGGCGCTGTAAAAAAATTTTCCGTCTGCCACAGCAGTTTGATGCGAGACAGATTTCACACGCAGCATGATTGCTTTATTGTTTTCAATTTGTGTGTTGATTTTCTTTTCAAGCTCCTGCAGGGATGCCGCTTCGAAAAATTCTACTTTATCTTTAATCAGTTCCAATTGAAAATTCATCTTTTGACCCCTCCGCCTTTACAAGTCATATGAAGTATAAGCCTTTTTATGCTATACACGCAATATATGACTGGATAAAAAACACAAAGTGTTTTAGTACCTACTTTCAAAAAGATGTGGTAAGATAGGAACTGTTCCATCATTAATTCATAGTATACTTATAGGAATTATAAAATATGGAGTGTGACAACTATGGGGCGTGAATTTATCCCTCTCTTTGAGGATTGGGCCGCAACTTACGATCAAACAGTTCAAGGTTTTGATATTCAGTATAAAGAGGCGTTCAGAGGCTATGATGACATTTTGGATGCCATTGTCAGCCGGTCAGGAATGCGTGTGTTAGAATTTGGACCAGGGACCGGCAACTTGACAGCGAAACTGCTTGAAGCGGAAAAATCTGTATTTGGTGTCGAGCCATCTCCGGCGATGCGCAAGTTAGCATCTGACAAGCTCCGCGGCAGGGCAGAAATTGTCGACGGAGACTTCCTGACATTCCCTGAACCGCCATTTCAGGCTGACACGATTGTCAGTTCATATGCTTTTCATCATTTAACTGACGAAGAAAAACGAGCCGCAATAAAGCAATATGGCAAATACCTTCACATGCATGATAAAATAGTGTTTGCCGATACTGTCTTTGAACATGAGGAAGCGTATAATCAAGCTATTGATAAAGCACGTTCTCAGGGCTTTTATCAGCTGGCGAATGATTTAAAGACGGAGCATTATCCCACATTGGAAACGATGAAAGAGATGTTTACAGCTGAAGGTTTTGCAGTCCAATTCATTCAGCAAAACGATTTCGTGTGGATAATGGAGGCGATCAAACGGTAAAGTGAAGGGAATGTGTATAGATGAAACTAGCAGTCATCGGAGCAATGGAAGAAGAAGTAACCATCCTAAGAAACAAACTGGAAAATGCCAAAACAGAAACGATCGCGCACTGTGAATTTACAACAGGCCAATATGAAGGAACTGAAGTCATTCTTTTAAAATCAGGAATCGGAAAAGTGAATGCTGCGATCAGCACGACACTTCTGCTTGATCGCTACAAGCCTGATTATGTGATTAACACAGGCTCAGCTGGCGGATTTCATCATACACTGAATGTGGGAGACGTCGTCATTTCTACTGACGTTCGCCATCATGATGTAGATGTAACGGCCTTTGACTATGAATACGGACAGGTGCCAGGCCTTCCTGCTGCTTACGCCGCAGATGAAAAGCTGATCAGCATTACTGAAGAAGCGATTTCTGAGCTTGATGGCATTCAAGTTGCAAAGGGAACAATCGCAACAGGCGATTCCTTTATGAATGATCCGAAGCGGGTCGAAGAGGTGCGTTCGAGATTTTCTGATCTGTATGCGGTTGAAATGGAGGCAGCGGCAGTCGCTCAAGTGTGCCACCAGTTTAAAACGCCGTTTGTTGTGATCAGAGCATTATCTGATATCGCAGGAAAAGAATCACATGTTTCATTTGACCAATTTTTAGAGCAGGCCGCTGTTAACTCAACAGAGCTTGTGTTAAAAGTGATCAAACGAATTCATTAAAACGGGGGGAGTGTTCTCCTCCGTTTTCTCTAAAACAACCTCTATCAAGGAGGAGGACATATATGACAGTTATTACGGACATTACTGAGCTGATTGGGAATACACCGCTTCTCCGCTTGAAGAATTTTGATATTCCTGAAGGAGTGGCTGTATATGCCAAGCTGGAAATGATGAACCCTGGCGGAAGCATAAAAGACAGACTGGGAGACATGCTGATCCGTGACGCCCTAGAATTAGGCAAAGTAAAGCCCGGGGGAGTTATTATAGAGGCAACGGCCGGCAATACAGGTATCGGACTTGCCCTTAACGCCAGAAAACATGGCTTAAAGGCCATTTTCTGTGTCCCAGAACATTTCAGCAAAGAAAAGCAGCAGATTATGCAGGCGCTGGGAGCGTCAATCGTCCATACGCCGCGTAAAGACGGAATGCAGGGAGCAATTCAAAAAGCGATACAGCTGGAGACAGAAATTGAAAATTCCTATTGTGTTTTGCAATTTAAAAACCAAGTAAATCCATCGACTTACTATAAGACGCTTGGTCCTGAAATATGGAAAGCGCTTGACGGCAATATTCATACGTTTGTCGCAGGTGCAGGATCAGGAGGCACATTCGCGGGAACAGCATCCTTCTTAAAAGAAAAACATCCCGCAGTCAAAACAGTGATTGTCGAACCGGAAGGCTCCATATTAAACGGCGGAGAGCCTCATGCTCATAAAACAGAAGGGATCGGCATGGAGTTTATTCCTGACTATATGGATGAAAGCCATTTTGATGCAATATATACGGTAACAGATAAGAATGCCTTTAGGCTTGTAAAAGAAGCGGCTGAAAAAGAAGGCCTGCTGATTGGAAGCTCTTCAGGTGCAGCGCTTTATGCGGCATTGGAGGAAGCGAAAAAATCGTCTGCCGGAACAAATATTGTCACAGTATTCCCAGACAGCAGTGATCGGTATATCAGCAAACATATATACGAAGGAGGCATCTGATATGAAGAAAAAAACATTGATGGTACATGGCGGGATTACAGGTGATGAGAAAACAGGAGCTGTTTCCGTACCGATATATCAAGTGAGCACGTACAAGCAGCCGAAAGCAGGCCAGCATACCGGCTATGAATATTCAAGAACGGCCAACCCGACAAGAACTGCACTGGAAACGCTTGTGACAGAGCTCGAAGCCGGGGAAGCAGGTTATGCGTTCAGCTCAGGAATGGCTGCAATCACAGCTGTTATGATGCTGTTTAACAGCGGAGACCATGTGGTATTGACTGATGACGTGTACGGCGGCACATATCGTGTAATGACAAAGGTGCTTAACCGTCTCGGCATTGAATCAACTTTTGTGGATACAAGCAGCAGAGAAGAAGTGGAAAAAGCGATTCGTCCCAACACAAAGGCCATTTATATTGAGACACCGACAAATCCGCTTCTCAAAATCACCGATTTATCACTGATGGCAGATATTGCGAAAAAAGCGGGTGTTCTTCTAATCGTAGACAACACCTTTAACACCCCGTATTTTCAGCAGCCGCTTACTTTAGGCGCTGATATCGTGCTTCACAGTGCGACTAAATACCTCGGCGGACACAGTGATGTTGTCGGCGGTTTAGTTATTACAGCTTCGAAAGAGCTAGGAGAAGAGCTGCATTTTGTGCAAAATTCAACAGGCGGCGTGCTTGGCCCTCAGGATTCTTGGCTGTTAATGAGAGGAATCAAAACACTGGGGCTCAGAATGGAAGCTATCGATCAAAACGCCCGGAAAATTGCAAGCTTTCTTGAGCAACATCCTGCTGTTCAAACGTTATATTACCCTGGATCTCCAAACCATCCGGGGCATGAGCTTGCGACATCTCAAGGATCAGGCTTTGGAGGCATGATCTCCTTTGATATTGGCAGTGAAGAGCGAGTGGATGCCTTTTTAGGCAAACTTAAGCTGTTTACAATTGCGGAAAGCCTAGGCGCTGTAGAAAGCTTAATTTCTGTTCCGGCTAGAATGACACATGCCTCTATCCCGAGAGAGCGCCGGCTTGAACTCGGCATTACGGACGGCTTGATCAGAATCTCTGTGGGAATAGAAGATGGAGAGGATTTGCTGGAAGATATCGAGCAGGCTCTTAACATTTTATAACAAATGGATAGATTTACTTTCTCTGTAAGCTGCCAGATTATATTATAATAGTCGTATACTATGAATCTGGCAGGTGATTCTCTTATGAAGAAGAATAGAATGAAATCATTAAAAGAAGACTACAAGCATTTCGCTTTTACCTTGCTTGCAGTCAGCACTTTTTTATATATAGGCGCGGTTCTTCCTGATCAGGGCTTAACGTTAGGCCAGAAATCGGTTATGTTTATGACGGATTGCGTGTTTTTAGCCGGCGCTTTCTTTTGCGCCGACCGTTCACTCGTATATAAGAAGCGCTTGGAAGAAGCCGACGAGTAAAAAAACAGCCATCAACTGATGGCTGTTTTTTGTTATTCTTCCCGCAGCTCTTTTCCCATGCCTTTTAAAAACTGAAGTCCGAAGCCGACTGCTCTGTTGATATCGGGATCGTTCATCGCTTTTAAGAGATCGAGAATGCCGACCTTCTTGTCTTCTTTTAAAAAGCTTTGCGCCTGTTCGGTTCCCGCCATCACGCTTTCTAATAGCTTGCCTGTAAACGCAGGATCAGCCTTTGTCAAAGCGCCTCCAGCCGCCATCATCGTGTTGATGAGGTTTGTGACCGGCTCGCGAGATACCTGGCCAAGCGCGATTTTGGCGATGTCTTCTTTCGCCCTCAGCATGCTTGCCGCTGCATCAAAGATGCCAAGCTCATTAAGTTCACTCATTAACGTCATCGTTTTCGATACGGCATCCTCATTTTCCGTCAGCAGCTCCTTCAGCTCCTCAATTTTCTCAAGCTTGATTTGCTCCGCTGTTTTTGTTTCTTTTTTGATCGTTGTAATCGGAGTGGCCATTTTCGTTTCCCCCTTTCAATTAATCAGTCAAATGGACATAACCCGGACGGTTCCATTTTCTTTCTGCCTCGACGCCGTTTTGCGGATTCCGTTTCTTGTTACGCGGGTTTGTTTTAGGAAGCGGTGCGCTTTCACAGCCTCCAAGCACCTCCATGCGAACCTTCGTTTGTTTGTAAGCAGGCGTGTTCGTGCGTTTATCAGCCGCAGGCCCTGTCAGGAAGTTAATCGCTGAATCCTTGTCTGTCGAGTTCATCGGCAGGTAGAGTTCATTTTTTCGCACACGGTCAGTAATGAGCGCATTTAATTTAACAGCTCCGAACGGAGAAACGAGGCGAACCAGTGAACCGTCACAAATGCCGCGCTCCTGTGCAAGCTCTGGCGATATTTCGACGAATACATTCGGCACTTTGGATTGAATGCCTTTCGATTTATTTGTCATATTTCCTTCATGGAAATGCTCAAGCATCCGGCCGTTATTGATGTGAAGATCATATTCTTCAGGGAAAGCGGCAGGTTCAGTCCAATCAGACAGTGCAAAACGGGCTTTTTTATCTGGGAAATTAAATCCGTCTTCATAAAGAAGCGGCGTGCTTTCACCTGTGAAGCTGCCCCATAGGAAGCTGTTCCAGCCTTCAAGCACCTCATAGCTGGCTTTTCCAAACAGAGGAGAAAGGCTGGCCATTTCAGAGAAAATGTCGCTTGGATGGCTGTAGTTCCAGCCGGCTCCTAAGCGGTTTGCCACTTCTTGAATAATCCACCAGTCCGGTTTCGCGTCTCCAAGTGTCGGAAGTGCTTGATACAATCGCTGCACACGGCGCTCTGTATTTGTAAACGTTCCATCCTTCTCAAGAGATGGAGCGGCAGGCAAGACGACATCGGCATATTGCGCCGTTCTCGACAGGAAAATATCCTGAACCACGAAGAAATCAAGGCTTGATAAAATATCATGCACATGGTTCGCATTCGAATCGACCAGTGCCATATCTTCCCCAACAAGGTACATGGCCTTCATCTTACCTTCTTCAATGGAATGAAGCATTTGGATATTGTCTAAACCTGGTTTTCTGTCAATCGCCACACCATAAGCGTTCTCAAATTTGGCACGTGCTTCGTCATCCGTAATATGCTGATATCCCGGAAGCCAACCTGGCAATGTTCCCATGTCGCAAGCGCCTTGAACATTATTGTGGCCGCGCAGAGGATAAGCGCCGGCACCCGGACGGCGGTAGTTGCCTGTTGCCAGAAGCAAGTTCGAAATCGCTGCTGACGTATCGGAGCCGCCTGTATTTTGAGTAACACCCATTCCCCAAAGAACACAAGTGCCGTCAGCATCACGAATCATCTCGGCAATTTGAATGATGTACTCTTTTGAGAGGCCTGTGATGCGTTCTGCATAATCAAGGGTATAGGTTTTAAGTTTTTCTTTATAGTCTTCAAAGTAGTTCACGTTCTCATCAATAAACGCTTGATCATGCCAGCCTTGGTCGATCATATATTTTGTAACGGCCATCAGCCATACTTGGTCTGTACCTTGTTTAGGGCTAATGAACAGATCAGACCGCTCAGCCATCTCATTTTTCCGCAGGTCGGCAACGATCAATTTTTGTCCGTGGAGTTTGTGTGCACGTTTTACTCGTGTAGCAAGCACCGGATGTCCTTCAGCCGGATTGGCGCCGACAATGATGACGAGACCGGCCTTGGCAATGTCTTTAATCGTGCCTGCGTCACCGCCCATACCGACAGTACGGAACAACCCGTCTGTTGCAGGAGACTGACAGTAGCGAGAGCAGTTATCGACGTTATTTGTTTCAAATACCTGACGCGCTAATTTTTGGATGACATAGTTTTCTTCATTCGTAATTTTAGAAGAAGAAATGAATCCGACAGAGCCTTTGCCGTATGTCTCTTTCATTGCACCTAATCTGCTAGCGACTAGATCGAGGGCTTCTTCCCAAGATGATTCAACAAAAGCCCCGTTTTTACGGATTAAAGGCTTTGTAATCCGTTCTTCAGAATTGACGAAATCCCAGCCGAATTTTCCTTTGACACATGTAGAAATCGCGTTAACCGGAGCGTCGGAAACAGGCTGGACCTTTAAGATATCCCGTCCTTTTGTCCATACTTCAAAGGAGCAGCCGACGCCGCAGAATGTACATACCGTTTTCGTTTTTTTCGTTCTTGTTTCACGCATAGCCGCTTCAACTTCAGAAATAGCGAAAATGCTGCCGTATCCCGGTTCAACATTTTTGACAAGGTCAATCATTGGTTCCATGACATCCTGTTTGATACCTGTCATAAAGCCAGCCTGGCCAAGCATTGATTTTTCCATCAGTGCATTACACGGACAAACCGTGACACATTGGCCGCAGCTGACACAAGATGATTCATTGATGGGAACTCCTTCATCCCAAATAACCCGCGGACGATCGCGTTCCCAGTCGATAGAGAGCGTTTCATTGACTTGAAGGTTCTGACACACCTCAACACACTGGCCGCAGGCGATGCATTGGTTTGGATCATAGCGGTAAAACGGGTGAGACATATCAACCGCGCAAGACGGATCTTCTTTTGGCGTATAAGGATATTTTTGATGCTCGATCCCCATCATTTCCGCTGTATTATGCAGCGTGCAGTTCCCATTGTTATTATCGCATACCGTACAATACAGCAAATGGTTTTCAAGCAGCCGGTCCATTGCTTCGGTTTGCGCCTCTTTCACGCGATTTCCCGAAAGATCAATTGACATTCCGTTTTCAGCGACCGTAGAGCATGAACGAACCAGCTTGCCGTCTGCCTCTACAATGCATGTATCGCATGTTTGAATCGGGTCAACCTCTGGGACATGGCAGATTTGCGGATACTCAATCCCATTTTCATTTAAAATATCTAAAATTGTGGCCCCTGCTCGTGCTTGAATTTCTGTTCCGTCAACGCGGACACTGATCGACTTATCGTCCATCATATTCATATTCCCCTCCATCTTTCTATCAAGAAGTCAAAAAAAGCCATGTATAGATACACCTGTCTTTCATTCACAGAAGGTGTAAACACACATGGCGGAATAGTTCACTAGCAAGTCTTACTAACAGACCAATCCTTGATTTTTATAAACCGATAGACTCATAACAAGATCCTATTACAAATCCATCAACACTGCTTTTATTATAAAGTGATATTTATTATAATACAATATGACAGGAAAATTTTAACCAAGTGAAATGTCCTGAGGGGAACCGGGAACGGCCTTTTATGAAGGCAAAATCGGAAGGGGTAATGAGCATGTCAAAGAAAATTCATGAGTTCAATGATATTATTCGAAAACTTCGCAAAGAATTGTTCGGAAAAGGACCTGAACGGATTCACACGGTATTTGTAGATAATATGGCCGTGTCAACGCTCTACGGCAACCTAAGCGCGAGCGAGCAGTTTATCGCCCGCACGCCTGAGGGAAGAGAGATGGTGCATGCGGCCCGGACAAGCCTGATTCAAGACCTTTACTCTAAAAAAACGCCGGAAGGAATGGAGGAACTGATCGGGGCTAAGCTTGTTCATTTGTTTTCTGACATCAAAATTGAAGAAAATATCGCCGTATCTGTATTTGTCTTTGATCGAAAAATTGATGACCAAAAAGAAGTCCTTTATAACTAGCATATTTGCCGTTGACACAAAATTGTCACATTTGTTATGATGTATTTACTGCAGTTATAGAAGGACAAAAGCAATGGAATATATGCACGAACTGTATATATTCTCTACCAACATCTTAATTCTGCTTGATGTTGTTGTATGGGTATGCAACAAGTTAGGCAGCATTCAAACACCTGATGGATACAGGTTATTTGAGTGCTGCCTTTTTTGTTGCTTTTCTTTTGTAACTGTAAAAATGAAGAAACAATGGAGGCGTATGTAGTATGGGTTTTCGGAAACCGGATGAAATAGCAGAAGCAGCAATTGAAGCAGGGATGAAAAAGGTAAAGCTTCCGCTGCTGTCTCTCTTGGTGCTAGGGTTTTTAGGCGGTGCCTTTATCGCATTCGGCTATTTGCTTGATATCAGGGTGATCGGCGATCTTCCAAAAGAATGGGGAAGCCTGTCCAGTTTTATCGGTGCTGCGGTATTTCCTGTAGGCCTGATACTTGTGGTTCTTGCAGGGGCTGAACTGATTACAGGAAATATGATGTCAGTGGCAATGGCGTTATTTTCTAGAAAAATATCACTAAAGGATTTGGCGGTTAATTGGGTGATCGTCACCATTATGAATTTGATCGGCGCTTTGTTTGTTGCTTACTTTTTCGGTCATCTTGTCGGGTTAACCGAAACGGGGCCATATTTGGAAAAGACGATTGCTGTCGCGCAAGGAAAGCTTGATATGAGCTTTGGCAAGGTTCTCGTTTCCGGCATCGGCTGTAACTGGCTGGTCTGTCTTGCAGTTTGGCTTTCCTTCGGTGCTCAAGATGGGGCAGGGAAAATTTTTGGCATCTGGTTCCCTGTCATGGCCTTTGTTGCAATCGGATTTCAGCACGTTGTCGCCAACATGTTTGTGATTCCGGCTGCCATTTTTGCCGGCTCGTTTACGTGGGGGCAGTTTATCGGTAACCTCATACCGGCTTTTATCGGCAATGTTATTGGAGGAGCCGTGTTTGTCGGATTCATCTATTTTATTGCATATCACAAGAAAGACCGCTTAAGAAAAGAAATGAAGCAGGTTTCATAAACAAGGGACAAAGACAATCGATAAATCACACAATTTACGTCCAATTTTAGAAAAAGATGTTTACAAAATGGAATTTGGTGGATATACTTACAAAGTAAGAAAAAAAGCAAAGGAGGCTGAATCAAAATGACAATGCGACAACGACGCAGACCAGTTAGTGGCTCACGTAATGTACAAGGAATTTATAATGGTTTATTCAGCCTGTGGAAGAGTTCGTGTCCTTCCTTAACCGATGCTTATCGCACGCATTAAAATCGGAATCGTCGGACATACGCAACTCCCCGCAGGCAGTAGAGGATGGGTGTCTTCTTTTGTCTGCGGTTTTTTATGTGCCCGCAGCAGGGAGATGCCGCGGGTTATTTCGCTTGGAGCGGACTTTGAAAGGGGGTGAGCGATATGACGATTAACCTATTCTTTTTGACTTTAACGATCAACAAACGGTTTAAAAGCCCGGAAGAGTTCGAACGAGAACAGCAGATCGAGCAGATTTATGATGAAATGAAAGAATCTCAGCTGAAACATCTTTATTTGACAAACTGGCGCTAAGAGCAAATAAAAAACAGGAAGGGAGAGATGACATATGCTTAAAATGGAACTGTTGATGCATTATACGATGGAGAAGGATCAAGTGTAGCGAATGAAGCTGTCAAGGAAATGCTGTCCTGCATATCATAAAAAAGCAGCAGCACTTTATGTAAGGGCAGGTGATGGCATCATGAACTTTCAACAAAAAAGGCTGCCGTCGATAGGCCATGGTTATGCATCCATGCCGCATTCCTTCAAACACGGCTATGGCAATCCATTCCGTCAGCAGAGACTGGCGAACCAGCAGCAAAGGCTGTATATGTTCCCATATCAATGGCATTAAAAAGCGGGCAGAAAACATTTTGTTTTCTGCCTTTTTTGCGGGAAAAAATGAAAATGTTCAGTTCTATTGAAACATTTCTAAACACATTGCCGTCTAGTTGATATCTTCCTTCTGTATAAGAAATGAAGCGATGTTTATTTTTTCAATATAATAAATAAACACAGGAAACCAAAAGCAGGTGTTTAAGATGCTAGAAAACAAACTTTATAAACGATCCAACCTATTGAAATTATTTTCTAGGAAATATCAGCAAACGAAAACAATTGAGCATATGATGATTGATTCTATAGACATACAAGAAAATGACAGAATTTTAGAAATTGGAACCGGAAACGGCTCTGTCTTTAAGAAAATAACGGAAAAACTTGAAAAGGGAAGCATCAAAAGCATCGACTCTTCTAAGCGAAAAGTAAGACAGATGTCCCGTGCAATCCGAAAGCAAAAGAAAACAGATCAGGGGGACATTCTCTATGGCCATCCGGAAAGGATCCCCTTTGAAGACCGTACCTTCAATAAAGTGTTTTCGTTACATACGGTTCAGACTTGTACTGATGTCGGGCTCGCATTAAGAGAGATTTATCGAGTGCTTCAAATTGACGGCCGATTTTACATCAGTATTGATAACAATGCAGAAAAAAGCGAGAAAAAATATATTCAATTGCTGCAAGATCAGCATTTTAGAGACATTTCTGTCATCGAACGTGATTCGTGTCTTTGTATAATTGCTGTTAAATAAAAAATTTCTCGGGAAATATATCCAGACTTCTGACATCTAGAGAATTGGGTATATTTTCTTAATTTTATATATTTTGCATAGCATTTATATTAAAAAAAGTTTTTTTCATATAAACTATAAACATAAGTATGGGTAAGAGGTGATTCGTGGCAGAGTGCATTTATGAACAAGCGGAATGAACATTCATTCCTAAAGGAATCGGAGGTTTTAAGTTTACATGGCATCCGCACTTATCAGTAAATACGATTTGATCATGAAGGCATCGCTATCGCTTTTTACGGAAAGAGGATTTGATGCCACCACCATCCCAATGATAGCAAAAAGAGCTGAAGTTGGTACAGGCACGATTTACCGCTACTTTGACAGCAAAGAAACACTCGTCAATGTTTTGTTTCAAGAAAGCATTCAGCGCTTTTCAGAAAAGGTAAAGCGGAATTATTCAGAAATGCCTGTCAGGGAGGGCTTTCGCCACATATTTTGCTGTCTCGTTCAATTTACGAAGGAGAGCGACTACGCGCTTTTTTTCCTTGAGACGAAGAAGGATGCTCACTATTTAAATGAAACAAGCAAAAAAATGATAGAAAACCTGACTCAAATGCTTGACGATTTCTTTAACAAGGGAAAAACAGAAGGAGTGATCCGCTCCTTGCCCTCCAATGTATTAATTGCGATTGTATTAGGCGCATTTCTCAAGCTGTACCAGCTAATGCAACAAGGTGATATAGAGATGAATGCTGATTTGATTTCTGAATTGGAGCAGTGCTGCTGGGCCGCGATTAAACTTCATTCATTGACTTCAGAAGAATAAAGAAAGGAAGATGTTTATGAAACAGGCAAGTGCAATACCTCAGCCGAAAACATACGGACCTTTAAAAAACCTCCCGCATTTGGAAAAGGAACAGCTTTCTCAATCCTTATGGCGGATTGCTGATGAGTTAGGGCCGATTTTCCGTTTTGATTTTCCAGGTGTATCCGGCGTTTTCGTATCAGGCCATGAACTCGTTGCTGAAGTGTGTGACGAGAGCCGCTTTGACAAAAACCTTGGAAAAGGCTTGCTGAAAGTGCGTGAGTTCGGAGGAGACGGATTGTTTACAAGCTGGACGCACGAGCCGAATTGGCAGAAAGCCCATCGTATTCTGCTGCCGAGCTTCAGTCAAAAAGCAATGAAAGGCTATCATTCTATGATGCTGGATATCGCGACACAGCTGATTCAAAAATGGAGCCGGCTGAATCCGAATGAAGAAATTGACGTGGCGGACGATATGACCCGCCTGACGCTTGATACCATCGGGTTATGCGGATTTAACTATCGGTTTAACAGCTTTTACCGTGATACGCAGCATCCGTTTATCACCAGCATGCTCCGGGCTTTAAAAGAGGGAATGAATCAAACAAAAAGACTGGGCCTGCAGGATAAGATGATGGTCAAAACGAGACAGCAGTTCCAAAAGGATATCGAAGTGATGAATTCGCTGGTCGACAGAATAATAGCAGAGCGAAAAGCATATCCGGATCAAAATATTAAGGATCTGTTATCGCTCATGCTTTATGCAAAAGATCCTGTAACGGGTGAGACACTGGATGATGAAAACATCAGATATCAAATCATCACATTTTTAATTGCAGGCCATGAAACAACGAGCGGCTTGCTCTCCTTTGCGATTTACTGCCTGCTTAAACATCCAGAAAAACTAAAAAAAGCTCAGGAGGAAGCCGATCGCGTGTTAACGGAAGACACGCCAGAATATAAACATATTCAGCAGCTGAAATATGTCCGGATGGTACTCAATGAAACGCTTAGGCTGTATCCGACAGCGCCTGCTTTTTCTCTTTATGCCAAGGAGGATACAGTTTTAGGCGGTGAATATCCTATCAGTAAAGGACAGCCCGTCTCCGTCTTGATCCCAAAACTTCACAGAGACCAAAACGCTTGGGGTGAAGATGCAGAAGATTTTCGTCCGGAACGGTTTGAGAACCCTGAGAATATTCCTCACCATGCGTATAAACCGTTTGGAAACGGCCAGCGCGCGTGTATCGGGATGCAGTTTGCGCTTCAAGAAGCGACAATGGTTCTCGGCCTTGTGTTAAAGCATTTTGAATTGATTAATCACACCGGTTATGAGCTCAAAATCAAAGAGGCATTAACAATTAAACCGGATAATTTTAAAATTACAGTGAAACAAAGGAAAACGGTCCAAATGAATGTTCAGAAAAAAGAACAGACTGGCACCGCGCAAGAAACGAAGGAAAACGAGTCAAAACCTAAACACGGCACACCTTTACTCGTTCTTTACGGTTCAAATCTCGGCACCGCAGAAGGCATGGCGGGTGAATTGGCTGCTTACGGGCGCCGGCTCGGCTTTACAGCGGAAACTGCATCTCTTGATGATTACATCGGAAAACTCCCTGACCAAGGTGCTGTTGTCATTGTGACTGCCTCATATAATGGAGCGCCGCCTGATAATGCTGCTGGCTTTGTCGAGTGGCTGGGAGAGCTGGAGGAAGGTCAATTAAAGGATGTTTCCTATGCGGTATTCGGCTGCGGAAACCGGAGCTGGGCCAGCACGTATCAGCGAATTCCTCGCCTTATCGATGACATGATGGCATCAAAAGGAGCATCACGTTTGACATCCATTGGGGAAGGAGATGCGGCTGACGACTTTGAAAGCCATCGCGAGTCTTGGGAGAACCGCTTTTGGAAGGAAGCAATGGAAGCCTTTCATGTGAACGAAATAACAGAGAAAGAAGCGAAGCCTTCACTATCCATTACGTTTCTCAGTGAAACAACGGAGACACCGCTTGCCAAAGCGTATGGCGCGTTTGAAGGTATCGTTCTTGAAAACCGTGAGCTTCAGGCAGAATGTAGTTTGCGTTCGACTCGTCATTTAGAATTGCAGCTCCCTGATTCAAAAACGTATAAAGAAGGCGACCACATCGGAATATTGCCGAAAAACAGCCAAGAGCTGGTTCAACGGGTTCTCAATCGATTCGATTTGCAGCCGCACGCTGTGATAAAAATGAACGGAAGCCCGCATATGGCTCACCTTCCGCTGGATCGGCCAATCAGAGTTACGGAGTTATTATCATCCTACGTAGAGCTGCAGGATTCTGCTTCAAGGCTTCAGCTTCGTGAGCTGGCTTCATATACAGTATGCCCGCCTCATAAAAAAGAGCTGGAATTGCTTATATCAAGTGATGAAATGTACAAGGAACAGGTTCTGACCAAACGTGTGACCATGCTGGATCTGTTAGAGGACTATCCGGCCTGTGAAATGCCGTTTGAACGGTTTTTAGAGCTTTTGCCATCACTAAAGCCGAGATATTATTCAATTTCAAGCTCACCGAAGGTCAAAGCAAATAAGGTCAGTATGACGGTAGGAGTTGTAAAGGCGACAGCTTGGAGTGGACGCGGAGAATACAAAGGCGTTGCATCCAATTATTTAGCCGGACTCCGTCAAGGTGATACGGTTGCCTGTTTCATTCGGACGCCGCAATCTGGATTCCAGCTGCCTGATGATCCCGAAACCCCTCTTATTATGGTGGGACCGGGCACAGGAATTGCGCCATTCAGAGGTTTCATCCAGGCCAGGTCCGTTCTGAAGAAGGAAGGAAGTGCGCTTGGCGAAGCTCATTTATACTTTGGGTGCCGCCGTCCTGATCATGACGATCTTTATAAAGAAGAGCTTGACCAGGCGGAAAACGAGGGTTTGGTAACAGTCCATCGATGCTATTCACGAATGGAAGACGAGCCAAAAGTATATGTTCAGCACTTGCTAAAACAAGATGCACAGAAATTAATTTCACTGATCGAAAAAGGTGCGCACGTTTATGTATGCGGCGATGGTGTGCATATGGCTCCTGAAGTAGAGAACACACTGCGTGCGGCTTACGAAGGTGACAAAGGAGCAAGTCAGGAAGCGTCAGCAGAATGGCTGAAGACGCTGCAAGATCAAAAACGATATGTAAAAGATGTATGGACAGGAATGTAGGTAAAAATAAATCCCGCCAGAGATGGCGTGATTACTTTAGCATGTGAAAAAAAACCGGCACGATATTGAAATCTACTGAAAAGGATGTTATAGGGAGTATCGCGCCGGCCTTATTATTATTATCGTCCGAAAGATATAAAACTTTAGGTTTTTTCTATTATTTTATATATAAATAGTTATAAAGTTATATATTTGTGTATTGGAGTTTGATTTTTTATTGACTTAATCAAGCGTTTTGCCTTCATCCTGCCGTTTGAGTTAGACTGTCCGATAGACGCGGCTTTTGAATGCCCCGCAGGTTTCAGACTGTTCGCTTCTTCAAACTAGTCAGAGGACACTCCTTGTTGATATTGACGCTCAAGATGTTTTCTGTAATGAAAATCATGAACCAGTCGAATCGTCGGTCTGATTAAAAGCAGGAAGCTGCCAACTGCAAACAGCCATATTCCTGCAGACATTAATTCATCGTAAAAGAAGAAAAAGCTGCCGATGAAAAATAAAGCGCCAATGATAAAATCATTTACTGTATAGAGAACTTTATATCGTTTTTTGAAAAATGGCTCATACCGATTTATTTGCTTTTTCATTTCATTTTCTGCATTAGCTGACACTATGATCCCCCCATTCTATATTTGCTTACCCTCACGGAAACGATAGGTAAACATAAGGTCTTCACAGCTAGAAATAAAGATTATTAGGACCATAAATAAGTCAGCCATTTCTCAAGTTAGGAAGGGAGATTGCGAGGTTTTTAGAGCTAATTATTTACATAAAGTGAAAAATATTGTAATATTAATGAATTATAAACGAAAGGGGTGACAGTATGACTAACGGATCGAATATTATTCTCGTATTAAGTGAATTTGAGAACGAAACGGAAGGAATAATTTTAGAATGCAGAATATAAATTTCCAATAGATTAGGTTTTATGCCTGGTTCATGTCATCAATGTGACAGGCAATCCTTTTTTAAAAGCAATTTGTGCATGCGATGGGCCTGTAACTGGAATTGATCTATCGCAAAAAAAGAGGTCCTCAGCAGGACCTCTTTTTTGCTAATCTATTTTATTGCCTGAACGATAAGAGCGGTTAAAGCTTTAGCCCCCTGAGGAACCAAGTGTACGCCGTCAGGGGTGAAATACTCCGGATGCTGGAGAGCTTCTGCATGCCAGTCAACCAACGTAATATTGTCATGCGCTTCAGCCTGCCGCCGTAAAGATTCATTCACTTTGCTTTCCCATTGCCGGGGAACACGTGTATTGACAAGATAGATATGAGCTTTTGAGAAAGATGTAAGCAATTGATCGATTTGGCTGTTTGTAAAGTAGCCGTTGGTTCCCAGCTCAATGATGACAGCTTTATTCGGCTGGTTAAAAGACTTGTATTCCCGTGTCAATTCTAAAGCCTGAGACATTTGTCTTCCCACCTTCCCATCAATTGTGACATGTGAAAGTGACTGGCGAAGGCTGGAGGCGATATCAAGCATGACGGAATCCCCTATAGCTAATACTTCTTTATCAGTAGCTGCCGGCTCTTTCTGTTGCTGAGATTGCTTGTGTTTATTTTTACTAGTAGTCTCTTGTTCATTATCTTTGTTTTGCTTTTGATCTTGATTGGAGTCTGTTGTCTTTTGTTCGGGATTGTTTTCACTGTCTTCATTGGCTTCAGCTTTCTTTCTATCCTCAGAAGCCTGGCTGGTATCACCGTTTGTTTCTTGTGAGCTATACGTCCATTTGGTGGGGTGCTTTTGCTCCCCGGCTAGCCCAGACAGCCCTCCCGCAAAAATAAGTGTAGCGAGAATGATGAGACCAATTGACATTTTGCTGACGACAGATGTCGTTTTCCATTCTCTGATTCTATGGATAAAAATACGGCGAAAAAATGATCTAAATCCCTGTGTCCGTATAGGCTTCTCGATAAAATGATAGGAAAGCTCGGCGAGTATAAATGTAGCGATGATCTTTAGCACGATATGCCATAAAACAGGGTTTCCGATTTCTTGAACTGGCGTGCTTAACACAATAACAGGGTAGTGCCAAAGGTAAATACCGTATGACCTTGTTCCAAGCCAACGAAGAGGCCTCCATGAAAGCAGAATGCCCAAAAAGCTGCTAGGGTGGGATACACATGCAATAAGGACTGCTGCGGTAGTGCTTATTAAAAACATTCCGCCTCTGTAAAGAAAAGGTTCGTATTCATCTGTAAAATAGACACACAATACTAAAACACAAAACGCCGAAAGTTCTGTGACATGCAAAAGGCGCTTCAGTTTGTTTGACAGTCTGTTTGAAGACAGTCTTTTCATCGGCCATATTAGAGCCATAGCACACCCTATGAGAAGTCCAAACGAACGAGTATCTGTGCCGTAGTACACGCGACTCGGATCTCCGCCGGGTTCATACAGTACGCTCATCATCACGGCTGAAAAGAGCGCAAGCAATGACACCGCCGCCGCCAGTTTAGCACGGTTTTTAAATATGTACATCCCAGCAACCAAGAACATCGGCCATATCATATAAAATTGCTCTTCAATGGCCAACGACCAAAGATTTTTAAGCGGTGACGGGGAGCCGAAGCTATCAAAATACGAGAGTTTATGAAAAATAAACCACCAATTACTCATGTAAAAGAGAGAAGAGATGGCATCTCCGCGTACAGTGTGCAATAGTTCCCGGTTGCACACGACGACCCAAATAACAGCAGAAATGATCATAAAATATGCCGCTGGCAGAAGCCGCCGCATTCGGCGCACCCAAAAGTCCCGAAAATCAAGGCTGATATCATTTCCATGTGCCGGTAATATGATAGAAGTAATTAAATAGCCTGATAATACAAAAAAGATATCAACTCCAATGAAGCCTCCGTTAGCCCAATTAAAGTTTAGATGATAAGCGATAACTGCCAGGACGGCAAAGGCCCGAAGGCCATCGAGTCCAGTGATGTAGCGGTGATGTTGTGTCTTGTGATACATGGTATTCCTCCAATAATGTGCAGATATTCTTGTTGCTTTGGCTGCGAGATTACGCCTTCTTGATAGTTGTCAGGTCCCTTTGCGAAAGGGAAAACTCCCATGCCAGAGGATGACATGGATGTTTTTCTGTTATCGAACATAACGTTCTCCCATGAGCAGATTTGAGATGACACTGGTCGGAATTTTAAACTCTGTAACGCCCATATAGCCGGGTGCAACTTCATATTCATCAAATGAAATCACAAGTTTATGGTCTTCTGTAATATAAAACGTTTGATCAGGCTGAATGTGTTTGAATGGTTCTGCAATCTCGTCAGTGACCCAATAGATTTTATTTGGATCTTCCTTCATTTGCTGTTTCATTTGTTTTTTGATGTTTTGGCTGATGACTTTGATATAGCGGTCATCTTTAAATAAGCTTTTTAAGGTAAGTAAGATATCGTTCTTTTTGTCAATTGTGATATAACGGCTTTGTGTGTAAGATGATGCTTGTGTTTTTTCAATATCACGCCGAATAGAAATTAAATCTGGCGTATCTGTTACTGTCTCGTAATCACTATAGATGCTGAGATGTCCTTTTTTGTTTTTGGATGTGGACTGTATAAATTCTTTGTATAGCTTCTTGCTTTCTTTCAAATATTTCTGGTTGATGCTGTTTTCAAGCTCTTTATTAGAAAGTCCCGAGAGAGCAGGCGTTTTGACATCGATGCTTGATTGATCTTTCTCTTCTTTGATCTCAATAAAAGTGATGGCTTTGACGATCTTGCCGATGACAGGGATTTTTGACATAGCTTGAGCTGCATCTGGGTTGATGTTGACAAGTGCAGTGAATAAAATAGCTGCCGCGACAGCTGCTGATGTCGGCCACATGACGATTCTTTTCTTTTTTGGTTTTTGCTGAAGGGCTTTTTCGACAATGATATCCAGTTCTTTAGGAATCTGAACATTTTTATATTCTTCTTTTAATTGCTGTAATCTCTTATCCATTAAGAAAGATCCTCCTTCGTCAACTGAATGCGCATCAGCTTCAATGCTCTGTAAAGGCGCGTTTTGACGGTATTCAAGTTTTCCCCTGTAATTTCCGCAATTTCTTCTAGTTTGAGGTCTTCAAAAAAACGCAAAATAATAATTGTTTTATAGTGGGACGGCAATTCGTCGAGCGCTTCATGAAGATCAGTGTCCTTATAGTGATCTTTCTTTCCTGAGCTTAAAAACTCTATCGTTTCGTCATCCATCACCTTTACCTTTTTTTGTTTTCGCAAAAAATCAATAGCTGTACGAACTAAAATTTTATAAAACCAGCTTTTTATCGTCTCAGGGTTTCTGACCGTTTCAACTGAGCTGAGCGCTTTTTTTATAGATTCCTGAATAATATCTAACGCGTCATCTTGATTTTTCACATAACTGAAGGCTAACCTGTAGAAATCTTGCTTATGGTCAGTTATACACGTGACAAGCAACGCTTTTGTTGTTTGTTTTTTCTTCATTGCAATAAAGGGCTCCTTTTCGAATATACGTATATCGTTGGATGTTACCTAGGATAGACGAGGCAGTTTAAAAAATAGTTTGCGCAGATATCATTTTTTTAAAAAAATGATCAGGAGCGGGAGGGGAGGATCAATTGCTTAAAAATAAACGGAAAAGATCCTTTTAATTGGGGAGTGCATAAAAAAACATGGCTTGTGGATACGAGCCATGTTTTTTGATTACATAATATACAGGAAGCATCAGTGTTCTATTCCAAGTAATGTTTTTTAAAATCTGAGTGGATTGAAAATTTGCGGCGTAACTGGATGAGGTTTTTTCCAAAACTATCTTCTAAAAGCCCTCTATGCTTCTTCATAATTTCCATGAGATACAGATCATGAATGATTACTTCTGTAATAGGCATGACTAACCCTACATGCATTGTCCATGCAGCGCGGCTATCGTTGCCAAGAGAGACAATACCTGCTACAACTTCTGAATCATCTCCGCTATAAACAAGCCACCGTCCGTCATACTCTTCTGTAATTTCACTGCTCATATCATGAAGATAAACATTAGCAAAATCAGATGCGATCTCTCCGTACGCAATAATGGTGACGATGACACCTTTATTTGCCGCCTGTTTAAGTTCTGATTCCACTTCTTTAAAATCCTCTTTCCATATTTCTAAGAGGATTCTTTTTTTTGCTGATGATATACAGGCCTTCACCTTTTCAAGAATTTCATTGCGGCCGGTGATATTCCAGATATTCTCCCGGTCATTTGCGGTCTGCTCAAATTTTTCAAAGTATTTTTCAGCCTGGTCAAAGTTCTCTTCCGCTTTAAGCCGGCGGTTTTTAACCAGTTCTTTAGCGGGTACGGGGACATACTGGGGCGTATTTCCGTGACTTACAAAAATATCTCCCCTTAAGACAAGGCTTTCCAAGACTTCATATATTTTTGAACGAGGCACGCCCGAATTTTTGGCTACCGCATAGCCTGTTAAAGGCGATTCTTGCAATAAGGCCAGATAAGCTTTTGATTCATATTCGGTAAAATTGAGGTTTTTTAAAATGTCTAATATATTCTCCTTCATACATCCTCCAATATAAAAAGCAGTCGCTGCCTTTGTAATCGCTATTTTAACAAACCATATTGATTTTTTCCAAACGTATTGATACACTTTTTATAAGGAGTTACTTTTGTAGTCACTATATATGAGGGGATTCATTTAAAGGGGGAAAGAACATGCACAGCTTACTCGCATACATACCAATAGCTGCTATGATGGTTATCATTCCAGGAGCAGATACGATGCTTGTTATGAAAAATACCCTTAGGTATGGCGCAAAGGCTGGCCGTTATAATATTCTCGGATTGGCAACGGGACTTTCTTTTTGGACGGTTATTGCCATTCTAGGTTTATCAATGGTTATAGCCAAGTCGGTGATTCTTTTCACAACGATCAAATATTTGGGAGCAGCATACTTAATTTATTTAGGGATAAAAAGTTTTTTTGCAAAGAATATGTTCTCTTTAGACGACATGCAAGCCCAAGCAAAAACCGCAGCAATTTCTCCGAAACGATACTATAAATCTTCCTTTATGCAAGGGTCTCTTAGCAACATTCTCAATCCCAAAACGGTTTTGGTCTATGTCACGATCATGCCCCAGTTCATCAATCTGAAGGGAAATGTAAACCAGCAGCTTATTATATTAGCTTCGATTCTCACCCTTTTAGCGGTGTTATGGTTCCTCTTTCTCGTTTATATAATTGATTACGCAAAAAAATGGATGAAAAATCCCAAGTTCCAGAAAGCTTTTCAAAAAATAACGGGGATCATGCTAGTGGGGTTTGGTATCAAAACTGGTTTGAGTTGATGAGCGGCCATTTATACGGAGTCTATGGATAAATAAGGATTCTTTATTTTCCTCATAAGTGTATTGGTAGATATCCGTATGGAAAAACATCATGTCACTAACTGAGCGGGATTATAAAACAAGCAATATCTTATTGTTAGCAGAAAATATATAGAAGGTCCTTTAGTTTCTGCAGTTTACCTGATACATTGATTTCTATAAGGACAATAAGCTTTATTAGTGCCTCGAAGTACACAAAAAAGACAAGGGATCATAACTCCCTTGTCTTTTTTGTGATTTTCACTTAGTATTACGAACTTTATACGCAATCATCAATAAGAGAAACCAAACTGGAGTGACAAATAGAGAAACACGCGTATCTTTCGCGAGTGCCAGCACCACCAGTATGAACACTAGAAAAGCCAGTGTTACGTAATTGGATAATGGAAAAAGCGGCATTTTAAATGTATTCACCTTTGCGACATCTGGTCTTGTTTTCCGATATTTCAAATGGCAAATCACAATAATGCCCCAAATAAAGATGAAGCAGATAGTAGAAACACTTGTGATAAGCGTAAAAACTTGCTCTGGCATTACATAGTTCAGAATAACACCAATCAGAATAGCAATGGCTGAAAAGAACAAGGCATTGCTTGGTACATTTGAGGCAGTCAGCTTTTGCAATGGTTCAGGTGCATGATGATCCTTGGCAAGCGAGTATACCATCCGGCTTGTACTAAATAGAGCACTATTGCCAGCTGAAGCAGCAGATGTCAGTACAACAAAATTAATGATGCTGGCGGCTGCTATGATACCGACCGCTGAGAATACTTGAACAAATGGGCTTTCAGCAGGATTGATGATATTCCATGGATAAATACTCATAATCACAAGAAGAGCGCCAATATAAAAAAGTAAAATCCGAATAGGTATATTGTTAATGGCTTTAGGAATTACTTTTTCTGGGTTTTCTGCTTCGCCTGCAGTAAGCCCCACAAGTTCAATGCCCGTAAACGCAAACACGACCATCTGGAATGAGAGAATAAATCCATGTAAACCATTTGGAAACATGCCGCCGTGACTCCAAAGATTCGTGAAGGCGGCTGTGCTTGACTGTGTGGAAAATCCTTTTATGATCAAAACAATACCGATAACAATCAGTGCCAGTATAGCGATGATTTTGATTAACGCAAACCAGAACTCCAATTCTCCAAAAAGTTTGACAGTCGCGAGATTCATAATGAGCAGCATCACAAGCGCAATGAACCCTGGCATCCATTGGGGTACATCAGGAAACCAATATTGGGTATAAAGTCCGACAGCTGTTAAATCAGCCATAGCAAGTGAGATCCAGCAAAACCAGTATGTCCAGCCAGTAATAAATGCTGCCATATTTCCTAAATAATCTCTTACAAAATCAACAAAAGAGTGATATCCCGCGTTAGATAGGAGCAGCTCTCCCAGTGAACGCATAATGAAAAAGAGAAATACACCCGTGATCATGTAAGCAAATAAAATAGAGGGGCCTGAAAAATGTATTGATTTCCCTGATCCTAGGAATAAACCAGTTCCGATTGCCCCCCCAATCGCTATGAGTTGTATGTGCCTGTTTTTAAGGCCTCTGGACAATTTTCGTTTGTGCAGAGAATGGTCCATAGTGGAATCGTCCGTCACTTTATGTTTTCCTCCAATAAAAAATATAAGTTATCTTGGTTGTTTAGGTATCATAGCTTCCTAAATTTTTTATCTATCATTATAACAGGAAACGTAAATTAAATTAAATTTTATTGATTTTTTTAATTAAATGTAACTAACTTATTATCTTTCTTTTCTATTTTTATAAGGTGTCATATCCATCAGGAGGTGTAAAGGGTTTCTTTTCTACCGCTCTCATATATCCCACTATTTTTTATTAAAATAATAATGTGAGAAGAAGATAACCAGTTAACATTCAGTCAAGATAAGAGATTGAGTTCTTGGGTTGTTTGTCCTGATCTTTAAGATGCATTTTACGCAGTATCGGAACTTTGTCATCAATATGTTCCCGAAGAGTGATAAACTGTTTACGAATTATTACTTTTGAAGGGGGACAACCTGAGTAAATCATAGATCAAAAACACCAAAAATAAAAAGGGCGTCTGTTTAAACAAATAACGTAATTATTTTTAATCGGTGCAATCTGGTGAGACAGGATGCTGATTGTTTCCTGCATATAAAAACATTTAACGGAATATTCAAAAAGAAAGGATCCATGTGAATGCAAGGTCTTAAATGAGATAAGATTCCCTCAGTACAAGGCATAAAAACTGATGTCCGTTTTTTCCATTTTGACTAATAAGGACAAAGGATGATATAGATGAAAAGGATTGATAAAATATACCGCCAGCTGCTGCAAAATTTTCATAAGACTGACGTACATCATCTTCTAAACGTGCAGGGAAATTCAGCAAAGGAAATTGCTCAGCAATTAAAGATAGACCGATCCAATGTCAGTTTTGAATTAAACAATCTCGTGCGGTCCAAAAAGGTGATAAAGATTAAAACGTTTCCCGTGCGCTATATTCCGGTGGAAGTAGTGGAGAAAGCATTCAACAAAAAATGGGATACAGAGATAATGGAAGTTAAAGAGCTGAAGCAGTTTTCTGAAAACCCAAAAAAGATACATCAAAACATTTCTATGAATCCACTAGAACTTATGATTGGAGCAAAAGGGAGTTTGAAGAAAGCAATTTCTCAAGCAAAAGCAGCTGTCTTTTATCCTCCACACGGTCTGCACATGCTCCTCTTAGGGCCAACAGGCTCCGGTAAATCCCTTTTTGCGAACCGAATTTATCAGTTTGCGACTTATTCTGACATTTTGAAGCCTGGTTCTCCGTTCATCACATTTAATTGTGCAGATTACTATAACAATCCTCAATTATTACTCTCTCAATTATTTGGTCATAAGAAAGGAGCATATACTGGCGCGAACGAAGATAAAGCCGGTTTAGTTGAGCAGGCCGACGGGGGTATTCTGTTTATGGATGAAATCCATCGTCTTCCGCCTGAGGGACAAGAAATGCTGTTTTATTTCATTGACAGCGGATCTTATAACCGCCTTGGAGAAACTGAGCATAAACGAACATCGAAAGTATTATTTATTTGCGCAACTACCGAAAATCCTAATTCTGCCTTATTAAAAACATTTTTGCGAAGAATTCCAATGACGATTCATATTCCGTCGCTGGAAGAACGATCTCTTAAAGAGAGAGTTGACCTGACAACGTTTTTATTGGGAAAAGAAGCAGAGCGTATTAAGAAGAATCTAAGTGTGCATATCGATGTATATAATGCATTGATTCATTCTGCGAAATTTGGGAATGTGGGACAGCTGAAATCAAATGTACAATTAGTTTGTGCACATGGATTTTTACATAATCTTGACAGAGATGAAGTTGTGGAACTGACCGTTCGGGATCTCCCGGATGAAATCAAGCAAGATTGGATGTCAAGCAGCAAAAACATGAAAAGAAGCAGAACGATTTCTGAATATGTCAATATCACTACCATCATATCCCCGATAGTAGAAGATGAAACAACAAAAATTGATGATGATCTATCATTTAATTTGTATCATTTGATAGAAAAAAAGGTCGAAGTGTTAAACAAAGAAGGTTTGTCCAAAAAGGAAATAAACCAATATATTTTAACGGATATTCATTTGCATGTCAGAAGCTTTTTTAACCAAAGAGCTTTTCGAAATGACAATCTGCTGACATTTGTTGAGGACGACGTGATTCAAATGACAAAGCAATTAAAAGAAGTAGCAGAAGATGAATTAAATTGCACATTTGACCGTAAATTTATTTATTTCTTAAGTATGCATATCGATTCATTTTTAAAACGCGGTAAGCAAATTGATGTTTTAAATGCGCAGGAAACAGATGAAATCCGTGATACACATGTGAAAGAGTATGAGGTGGCGCTCATATTTAAAGACAAAATTCAGGAACACTTCAGAGTAACCGTCCCGGAAATAGAAGTCATCTACTTAACGATGCTGATTCATTCCATCAAAACGTTAAAAGAAAACAAAAGAGTGGGAATAGTGGTTGCCGCACATGGAAATAGCATGGCGAGTTCAATGGTTGAAGTAGCGACGGAGCTTTTAGGGAGCACCCCAATTGCGGCCGTCGATATGCCTCTTTCTGTTTCACCTGCGGAAATCATGGAACGCTTAGCGGAGAAAATGAAGCAGGTAGATGAAGGTGAAGGTGTTTTAATGCTTGTTGACATGGGGTCACTTGCAATGCTGGAAAGCAAGCTTGAAGAAAAAACAGGCATCAAAATCAAAACAATCAGCAATGTCACGACCTCAATGGTGCTGGACGCCGTCAGAAAGGTGAACTATCTGAATTTACATTTACATGCCATATATGATTCGGTCACAAAGGATTTTATTGAGTTATGGGATCGGCAGCCTGCCGCCTCACCAGGCAAAAAGAGGGCGTTGGTTTCGATCTGCACAACAGGCAGCGGAACGGCGAAAAAGCTGGAAGACATCTTAACAACAATCGTAAACAAGGCCTCTGATGCACCTATCCACATATTGACCGTATCATCGATTAAATTGGCAAACAGCATTAAAGAAATCGAAAAAGAGTATGAGATCCTTGCGACAGTAGGAACAAAAGATCCTAAAATCAATGCTCCGCATGTATCCTTGGAGGTCTTAATTGAAGGTGAAGGAGAGAAGATGATCCAACAGGCGATCACAAAAGGCACCATCCCGATGAGTAATGGATTATCGGGCACAAACATCATTGTACGGGAGCTTTGCGAGGAAAGTTTGAAAAAGTATCTGGTTTTTTTGAACCCCCATCACATTATAGATATCTTATTAGAGTGGCTTCAAACCATTCAAGACGAGCTAGGCATCATTTTTAATAACACAGTGATGATTAAAGTGATTATGCATACGGCTTTTGCCTTTGAAAGGGTGATTAAACAGAATCCGATTGCCTTTTCCGAAGAAGACGAAATAACCGATCAGCTGAAAGAGATTTTTGAGGTGACAGAGCGAACATTAATCCCTTATGAAGAAAAATTAGGGCTGAACATAAGCGATGATGAAAAATTATATATAGCCGCCATTTTTGCTGAAGAAGTATATGGCCACATGTGTTAAAAGCGGTTTTTTTACGTAAACCTGTATTAAATGGAACGCCATTTTAATACAGGTTTATTTTTGTATCCACAAGTGTTTCAATCAGCTTTCTTTATGTGCTGTAAAACAAATGAAAACGCTTAACACAGCTTCTTTGGCACGATACTTGCATTATAAATGGGTGTAGGAAAAAGGAAAGGAGCAAACGAGTTATGATTTCAGTCATTATTAGCGGACATGGGGACTTTCCCATAGCATTAAAAGAGTCTTCAGGCATGATATTCGGGGAAGAAAATCATTTGATAGCGGTGCCGTTTTTTAAAGGAGAGGGCATCCAAACGCTGCAAGAAAAATATCATCAGACGCTTCAGGATATTCCGAAAGAAAATGAGGTGCTGTTTTTAGTTGATATTTTTGGAGGTACACCGTATAACGCAGCGGCTTCCTTTATCGCTAAGGATCAAAGGATGGATATGGCTGCCGGCATAAACCTGCCGATCGTACTGGAGGTATTAAGCCTAAGAGAACACATGAAACTCAAAGAATTGCTGAATCACTTAAAAAAAATGAGCCAGCAAAGCTTTCAAGTTTGCAGTGAACATTTAGAAAAAGTGAAAACAGTCAGCGAAGAAAAAAGAGAGGATGAACTATGATGAACATTACATTGGCAAGAATTGATGACCGCTTTATTCACGGACAAATCCTGACAAGATGGATTAAAGTCCATGCAGCAGACCGAATCATCGTGGTGTCAGATGACGTTGCGCAGGATGAAATGAGAAAAACCCTGATCCTTTCGGTTGCTCCTTCCAATGTAAAGGCGAGTGCCGTATCAGTTTCTAAAATGGCAAAGGCGTTTCATAGTCCGCGCTACGAAGGGGTAACGGCGATGCTCTTGTTTGAAAACCCATCCGATGTTGTATCTCTCATAGAAGCAGGCGTCCCTATCAAAACCGTAAATGTCGGAGGTATGCGTTTTGAGAATAATCGCCGGCAAATCACCAAATCAGTCAGCGTAACGGAAAAGGATATAGAGGCGTTTGAATTATTAAATGAATTAGGCGTCACACTGGAATTGAGGCAGTTGCCTTCTGATGCCAGCGAAGACTTTTTGGAGATTTTAAGAAATGTAACAAAATCATCAAGGGGATGAGATGATGACGTCAATACAAATTATTTTGTTGTTAATCATTGCAGCCATTACAGGTATAGCAAGTGTATTGGATGAAGGACAAACACACCGTCCGCTGATTGCCTGCACGTTGGTTGGCCTGGTGCTTGGTGATCTGAAAACAGGAATTATCTTAGGAGGAACGCTGGAGTTGATGGCGCTGGGCTGGATGAATGTCGGCCTTGCCATGGCACCGGATACAGCTATTGCCTCTGTGATTTCAACCATTTTGGTGATTACCGCTGATCAAGGCATTGGTGAAGGCATTGCCGTCGCTGTTGCTTTGGCAGCTGCAGGTCAAGCGCTTACTATTTTTGTCCGAACAATTACTGTCTTTTTCATTCACCGTGCTGATAAATATGCGAGGGAGGGAAATATCAAAGGAATTGAAATTATGCATATTACCGCTATGGTGTTTCAAGCGTTGCGTGTCATGATACCGACTTTGATTGTGGCCTTAATCAGTGTGAGCGCTGTTCAGGCGTTCTTGGGAAATATTCCGGAAGTCATTACCAAAGGGTTGCAAATAGGCGGAGGCATCATTGTTGTTGTGGGGTATGCCATGGTGATCAATATGATGAATATCCCTTATCTGAAGCCGTTTTTCTATATTGGTTTTTTGTTGGCAGCGTTTACCGATTTCAATTTAGTAGGGTTTGGCGCTCTCGGCCTTTGTCTGGCACTTTTATATCAGCAGGTTATGCAAAAACATAGCGCACACGGAGCAGTCGCCGCAGCCGCAGACGGCAGCAATGCAGCTGTCTATGATGATGATGACGATCTTGATGCATAAGAACGAGGGGGGATGAAAATTGGAGAAAGAAAAAAGATTAACAAAGAAAGTCATTTTCAGTATGTTTATCCGTTCGAATTTCTTGCTCGGCTCATTTAACTTTGAACGTGTGCAGGCAATGGGATATTGCTATGTGATGATACCGGCGATCAAAAAATTGTACGGTCCGGGAGCGAAAAGAAACGCAGCATTGCAGCGGCACTTGGAATGGTTTAATACACATCCGTGGCTGTCCGCACCCATATTTGGGGTGACAGCTGCCATGGAAGAAGAAATGGCAAACAATAAAGGAATTGACGGGAAAGCAATAAGCGGGATGAAAATCGGTTTAATGGGTCCGATAGCGGGTGTGGGTGACCCTATTTTCTGGGGAACCGTACGTCCCGTATTGGCTGCTTTAGGGGCTTCTCTTGCTTTAGGCGGAAACATTGCCGGTCCTCTGCTGTTCTTTTTCCTGTTGAATGCCATCAGATTCACCACAAAATATTACGGTTTAAAGTACGGCTATGTAAAAGGGATGGAGATTTTGCAGGATTTAGCAGGGAATCGTATTCAAAAACTGACAGAAGGTGCATCCATCCTCGGGTTATTTGTGATGGGAGCTTTGGTCTCCAAGTGGACCACCATCAACATCCCAATCGTTGTTTCAAGAATTAAAGATGATAACGGAAAAGTTGACGTTCAAACTGTGCAAAATATTTTAGACAGCATTATGCCGGGGGTGCTGCCTTTAGGATTGACTTTATTAGTGGCATGGATGCTGCGAAAAGGAGTAAATCCGCTCCTTATTATTGTTGGCATATTTGTGATCGGTATTCTTGGCTATTGGGCTGGATTTCTGGCATAAGCGCTAACAGGTAAAAAGGGGAGAACCTGCAGCAGTCTTTCTCATAACCTCTTCATCATTCAATACAGCTTTTATCACGGATCCACTCGTGCAGTTGTCTCTCTTGAATGTGTTCAAATGTTAGAGAGGAGAGAATCAGAATGAAAAAGAAGCTTATTCAAGTCGTGATCCTGTTCACCATGCTGTTTACTATGACACTACCAGTAAGTGCAGCCGATTCAAGCTACTATGATGAGGATTACCGTCCTCAATATCACTTTACACCAGAGGCAAACTGGATGAATGATCCAAACGGAATGGTTTATTATGCAGGGGAGTATCATTTGTTTTATCAGCATCATCCATATGGTCTGCAATGGGGGCCGATGCATTGGGGCCATGCAGTAAGCAAGGATTTAGTTCATTGGAAGCATCTCCCTATAGCGCTGTCACCAGATGAAAAAGGCACGATTTTTTCCGGAAGCGCAGTGGTCGATTGGAATAATACAAGCGGGTTTCAAACCGGAAAGGAGAAGCCGCTTGTCTCTATATATACGCAGGATCACGAAGACGGCCAAGTGCAAAGCATCGCCTATAGTAATGATAAAGGAAGAACGTGGACGAAATACTCAGGTAATCCGGTCATTCCTAACCCGGGAAAAAAAGACTTTCGCGATCCGAAAGTGTTTTGGTACGAAAAAGATAAAAAGTGGGTGATGGTGCTGGCAGCTGGTGACCGAATTCTCATTTATACATCGAAAAACTTGAAGCAGTGGACATATGCAAGTGAGTTTGGGCAAGAACAAGGTAGTCATGGAGGCGTATGGGAATGCCCGGATTTATTTGAGCTTCCTGTAGACGGCAATCCGAAACAAAAGAAATGGGTGATGCAAGTCAGTGTCGGAAACGGTGCGGTTTCAGGAGGATCAGGCATGCAATATTTTGTAGGGAGTTTCGATGGAACAACTTTTAAGAACGAAAACCCCCCAGACAAAGTATTATGGACCGACTACGGTAAAGACTTTTATGCAGCTGTTTCTTGGTCTGATACACCATCTTCAGACGGACGGCGGCTTTGGCTAGGGTGGATGAGCAATTGGCAATATGCCAACGATGTTCCTACATCTCCATGGAGAAGTGCAATGACTATTCCAAGAGAAGTAAAATTGAAAGCGTTCTCTAAAGGGGTCAGAGTCATTCAAACACCAGTAACAGAGCTGCAATCCATCCGGGGGGCCTCACATGAGTGGAAAAATAAGAGCATATCGCCAGAGAGCAGTAATGTATTGGCGGGCCTATCTGGAGATGCTTATGAAATGAATGCAGAGTTTCAAGTGAACCCAGGTTCGGCTTCTGAATTTGGTTTTAAGGTTCGAACAGGGAGACATCAATATACAAAAGTCGGCTACCATCAAAAGAGCGGCAAACTGTTCGTTGACCGAAGCCAATCCGGAAACGTCACCTTCAATCCAACCTTTAACACTGGGAAACAAGCAGCTCCGCTGAAGCCGGTAAATGGAAAGATAAAAATGCGTATTTTTGTTGACCGCTCTTCAGTCGAAGTATTTGGCAATGACGGACAGCAGGTGTTGACTGACATCATTCTTCCGGATCGATCAAGCAAAGGTCTTGAATTATATGCTGTTAATGGCCGTATTAAGGTAAACTCCCTAACGATTCATCCTTTAAATAAAGTATGGGGAGCGTCACCGTTTATATCCAATTTGACTGGCTGGACAACTGTAAACGGTACGTGGGCTGACACAATTGATGGAAAACAAGGACGATCAGACGGCGATTCCTTCATTATGTCTTCAGCATCTGGAGCAGATTCCACCTATGAATCTGACATTACAGTTAAAGATGGGAACGGAAAAGGGGCAGGAGCTCTTGTGTTTCGTTCAGACAAATATGCACAAAATGGTTATGTAGCCAATGTGGATGCGAAACATGATCTGGTGAAATTTTTTAAATTTGAGGATGGTGTTGCCACTGTTATTGCTGAATATAAAACACCGATAGATATAAATAAAAAGTATCATCTGAAAACTGTGGCTCAAGGCACTCACTTTAAAATATATTTGGATGACCGTCTGGTGATAGATGCTGAGGATTCTGCATTCTCAGAAGGCCAATTTGGCTTGAACGTTTGGGATGCAACAGCAGCCTTCCAGAATGTCAACGCGGGAAGCTTGGATGTCAGAAGATAAAGAATTGAAAAGATGATACTTGAATCAAAGGACTTGTGATTAGAGAAGACCTAATACATCTTCTCTATAAAAAAGGCACAGACTCAAACCGTCTGTGCCTTTGTGTTATTTCAACAGTTTCAATGATTCGCGGTTAAATGCTTCCAAATCATCAGGTGTTCTGCTTGTTACAATGTTGTGGCTAACAACTACTTCTTCGTCTTTGTAGTTTGCACCAGCATTGATCAAGTCTTTGCGAATGCTGCGGTAGCCAGTGATGTCTTTGCCTTTCAGAAGATCCGTATCAATGAGTACCTGAGGGCCGTGGCAAATAGCGAAAACAGGTTTCTCATTTTCTACGAATGCTTTCGCAAACTCACCTGGGCGGTCATCTCCGCGAAGCAAATCTGGGGAAAATCCTCCAGGAATCAATAGGGCATCGAATTCACTAGCATCTACATCGGAGATCGCTTTGTCGATCTTCACTCTCTCGCCATGTTTACCGGTAACTTCCTTGCCCGCTTCCAAATCAATGGCTACGACGCTATGCCCAGCTTCTTCGTATGCCTTTACCGGACTTGTATATTCAATATCTTCGAATTGGTCTGTAACGAGAACAGCGATTTTTTTGCTCATATTTATACCTCCTATGAAATCTTATATACCATAGAATAACAGGCAGGTACATCTTCCTTCAAAATATTTGCTTGTCAGATGTTCTTCGCAGGAGTCCTGCGAAGGCGTTGCTTTATAGGTTTTATGGTTTTTATATCATTTATCACAATTTGGTAAAATTGCCGCCAAAACGAAGCAGAAGGAAAGCATCTTCTCAACCTGTTTCTTTTTTTATAAGTAGACTTTTTGGTATGACTTTCACGTCCTGTGGAGCGGAGTGCAATAAACAAAAAATAGTATGGCTACCCCCACCTTTTACAACTATTCCGATTTATAATGTAGACATATCAATAACGAATCGATAGCGTACATCACTGCGAAGAACACGCTCATAAGCTTCATCCACTTGATCGGCACGAATTACTTCAATTTTAGGTGCAATGCCATGCTGAGCAGCGAAATCAAGCATCTCTTGTGTTTCTGGAATTCCGCCGACAAGAGACCCTGCAAGGCTGCGGCGGCCCATGATTAAGGAAAATACACTATATTTGTCCGGCTCAGCCGGTGCCCCTACATTGACGAGTGTTCCGTCTATTCGAAGCAATGATAAATAGGCATCTACATCAAGATTTGCGGATACCGTATTTAAGATTACGTTAAAACGCCCGGCCAATTCAGTAAATGTAGCTTGATTACTGGTTGCATAGTAATGGTCTGCCCCTAGTTCAAGAGCTTCCTCTTTCTTATTCATAGAGCGGCTCAGGACAGTTACCTCTGCACCCAAAGCATGCGCAAATTGAATCGCCAAATGACCAAGCCCGCCGACTCCTACAATCGCAACCTTTTTGCCTGGGCCGACGTTCCAGTGTTTTAGAGGGGAGTATGTTGTAATCCCTGCACACAATAGAGGGCTGGCGACATCCAGCTCTAAACTGTCCGGTATCCGAACAACGAACCTGTCAGTGACAACGATTTTTTGGCTGTACCCGCCATACGTCGGATTTCCATCATAGTCCAGTGAATTATAAGTTTGGACAACACCTTTCGTGCAGAACTGTTCCTCACCACTGAGGCAGTATTCGCATTCTCCGCAGGAGTCAACAAAACAGCCGACGCCAACGCGATCTCCGACAGCGAATTTTGTGACTTCTGCTCCCACAGCCTCCACAACTCCGGCGATTTCGTGACCGGGAACCATCGGAAAAATTCCTCCGCCCCATTCATCGAACGCACTGTGGATATCGGAATGGCAAATACCGCTGAATTTAATGTCGATTAAGACGTCGTGCGCCCGTAATTCTCTTCTTTCAATTGTAGTCTGTTCAAATTTCGCTTTAGCATTTGGTACGCTTAATACACGAGTTTTATGATGATTACACATACAGACCTTCCTTTCATATAGTCAGTTTCCAGATAAGAACATGTCACTTGATGTTTGTCAGGTGTGTTCAACATCACTTTAAACCTTGAAGTCCACTTTAAGGCAAGAGTTTTTTAAGAAACATATTTTTATAAAAGTATAAGAGTAAACAATTAAGTATTAAATTCTGTTTTATCCTGTATCATACCATTCATCATGAACAGTTCCGTCTCCAGGAGTAATGTCTACATGCAACCCACTGTCTTTTGTTGCATCATGCCAAGTATTACGTGCGGCGGAATATTCACGACATTCCCTGAAGAATGAGATTGAGAAATACGTCAGCAGTTTCAATTTGTTTCTTCTTGACTTAAAGTGAACTTTAAGTGTTATCTTCAAAAACAGCAGGATAAAGAGGTGAAAAATATGAATATTACGCAAGTGGCAAAGCAGTTTGGCCTAACAGCCGCAACGCTCCGCTATTATGAACGTGTTGGATTGATCCCGCCGGTAAAACGAAAAGAAAGCGGAATCCGCGATTATGGTGAAGAAGATATCAAATGGGTTGAATTCATCAAATGCATGCGAAATGCTGGACTAACGATAGACGCGTTAATTGAATATACAACGTTATTTACTGAAGGAGACCGAACAGTAGAAGCACGCAAAAATATCCTGGCGGACGAAAGACAGCGGTTGATAGAAAAGCGGAGAGAAATTGATGAAACAATAAAAAGATTAAATAAAAAAATTGAGGATTATGATGGGAAACTGCGCGAAAATGAGGACAAACTCAAAAGCAGACCCAAAATGGAAAGTTTTCATGGATAAGTGCAAGTAAGGCTAGAATGAATGAAACAATTCCTTCTTTGTTAACATTTATCATAAAAGAGCAGGGGAAATCGCGGAAAAACGCGGTGTTCCCCGTATCCATATCGCGTTTGCATGGCTGCTGCAGAAAGAGCCTGTAACGGTGCTACGAAAATGTCACACCTTGAAGATGCCGTAGATGCTCTTGCAGTTAAATTGACGACTCAAGAAGTTAGGTTTCTAGAAGAACCATATGTACCTCACCGAATAGTTGGTCATCATTAATTGTGCTCGAAAACGATATTGCTGGAAATCAACAAGATACTATGTTTCGGATTGAGAGAAAGAATAGAGGGCGTATGATAAAAACTGGCCTATTCCAATTCTTCAAGGAATTCTCAGGCCTAAGGAGCAGGGAGAATGATAGAAAAACAGTATACAATGATCGCGAGTACAGGCTTCGCACGTGCAGCGGCCTTGTTAGTACGTGCGGCTTGTCAATTTAGCTCCAGTATATATCTTGAATATCAAGGGCAAGCTGTCGATCTGAAAAATACACCCAAGTCCCTCATTGATGTGATGTCACTAGGAATTAAACCTAATACCCACATTAGGATAAGAGCTAATGGCTTTGACGAGAAACAGGCTTTACAAGTGATAGAAGATCATTTGCAAAAAAACAAGTTCACAAAGAAATGAGGTAGAAAACCTCTCTTTTTTTATCATTTTCAGGGACTCGCTCCAAGTCCCTATTTTTTATAGGAGCGTTTTGTTAAATGTCTATCTTTAAAGAAACAACTCATTTCTCTTATTTTAAAGCCGAAATCTTATAATTGGAAAGGATAGGGTAATAAAAAAGGCATCCATAAGGATGCCTAAAATGAATCTTTACTGAATGATTACCTATTGCATCTTTTTACTGGTTTACAGCATGGATTTCTTAAGTCACTTCCACAATCATATTCCTCAACGATATTTTCATTCTCTACAGATTGTGTCACTGGATAATAATTTTCTACTCTTGTAACATTTCTATTAACATTAACAATATGAGTAGGCTGAACACGTCTAACAGTACGTTCATTGGTTGTCGTATTTACAACATTTCTTGTGGGAGAAACAATTGTTTCTACATTGTTGCCTCCGTTACCTCCATTACCTCCATTACCTCCGTTACCCCCATTAAAACCATTGAAGCCATTGAAGCCATTGAAGCTATTGGTACCGTTGTTCCCGCGACGAGAGCCGAACATGAATTCGTCCACACTTCTAAACCCACCGTTGTTGCAGCTCATCAAAATCACCCTCTCAAAAAATCTTGTCTTACAATATAAGTTATGATGAAGAAAAAAGGTTGTCCTAGACAAGAAACTCATATTATAAAAAATCCGCTCTTATTTTAGGATTTCGATACACATGACAAGAAAGGGGCATAGTTTTCTATCATTTTAATTATATTTCCACCGTAGCTACGGGCCTGGAAGACCAATCAATCATTTTATACTTGATAATAGCAGTCCTGGTATTAAAATGACTTATATATTAAAATACTAATAATATTTCGAATTTTAAATCGAGGTGGGCTATGAAAACGATTGGTCTTATTGGCGGAATGAGTTGGGAGTCGTCGGCTGAGTACTATCGAATTATCAATGAGGAAATAAAAAAGAAGTTAGGGGGGTTACATTCGGCAAAGTGTCTTTTGTACAGTGTTAATTTTAAAGAGATTGAACACTTTCAATCAGAAGGAGCTTGGAATAAAGCTGGTAAAACCTTGGGGGAAGCAGCAAGATCATTAGAAAAAGCCGGAGCAGATTTTATTGTAATATGCACAAACACTATGCACAAAGTAATTAGTGATATCCAAGCAATGATCACAATACCTATTTTACATATTGCCGATGCAACTGCTGCTCAAATGAACAGACAAGATATTCGTTCAGCAGGATTACTAGGTACCAAATATACAATGGAGCAAAATTTTTATAAAACTCGTATTGAGACTCATGGCATTAATATTATTGTGCCTAATGATAATGAAAGAGAATTAATAAATAATATTATCTATCAAGAACTATGTTTGGGTGAAATTAAACAGTCATCGAAAAACATTTATCACACCATCATAAATAATTTGATGAGTAGAGGAGCGGAGGGAATAATTCTCGGATGTACTGAAATTGGATTACTAGTAAAAGCTGAAGATTTCAAAGTGCCAATATTTGATACAACCTTAATCCATGCTCGAGAAGCAGTGAATAAATCTCTTTCGATTTCATCTTAGAATCAGTTCCTTCCTATACTCTAAAACCGTTTTTTAAGAGCGGTTTTTTTATTATGTTTATACAAGTCATAAAATAGAAGGCTCTTTATAGGGGTGATAATATTATGATCCTTTCCACTGAAAATTGTGTTTGAAGATATTGAAGACGGCAGCAAGGTCATAGAGGACTCACTAACACAATAGATAGACTTTGAAAACAATTGCGTAGTGGTGAGTATATCTGTTCTTATATACTAAACGGTATACCTATCCAGTTTTAGACATGACACGGGTGACGAGTTCAGGAATCAGATGACAATCCTGAAGCCTATGCCTAGGCATAGATTGATGATGACCTTACTTCAGCTGTTACAGATTTTTGAAATAAAAAACCAAGGTGATTCATTTCATCCATCCTTAAAGCTAATGAATAATAATGAAAAACAAATTTATGTAGTTCTTTATTTTTCAGTCTAATGATGTAGATTAAATAAGCTAAATGTAGAAAGAATTTGTTTCTCATTTTAGATATATTAAGAGAGGGGGTGTGAATAATGAAAATAAAAAATCTTGAAATATTTGTTTCTCATTTTAATCAAACTGTAAGCTTTTATAAAGATATCCTTCAATTTAAAAGGCTGGCGTTAACTGATACATTAGCCACATTTCAAGTGGGAGAAAGCATTTTAACCTTGCATCAAGACGAAGTGAATCGCTATTACTATCATTTTGCGTTTAATATCCATTCGAATATTTTCGCAGAAGCTAAAGAATGGCTGAAAAAGAAGGTTAATTTACTTGAAGAAAATGGTGATGATGAAGTATATTTTGCAAATGCAAAGGCAAGATCGATATATTTTGAAGATCCAGCAGGTAATATTGTTGAGTTTATTTCTCGATTAGAAACCTCTCCGGAAACGAGGTCAAAAGAATTCACGCCCGACAATGTAATAGGGATAAGCGAGATTGGTTTATCTACGAATCATGTTAAAGAATGTTTTGACTACCTTTTAAAGTTGGGAATCCGGCAAAGAAATGATGAACCTTTCTCAAAAAAACATTTACATTTCATGGGGGAGTATGAAGAAGGAGTCTATATTTTATTAGGTCCTGTCGGAAGAAGGTGGATATTCTCGGATAAATACAGTATAGATGCACCACTTATGATTGAAACTGACCGAGGGATCATTAAAAATTTTGATGAGTAATCAAGCTTTTAATTGGTGTGTGACATATCTTTCATGCATTATTTTTGCTCGCATTGTCATCCCTATATTCCCAAATTTTATCCTCTCTTCTATCGGAAAATTCAGTAATAATGGCACTTCTCATATACCTGTTTGATGGTAATATGATCAATATATATAAACGAAAGGAGCGAAAATGGTCTGCCGAATCATTCCTGAACTGAATGTTAGAAAACCAGACGCAGGACATTTATTGTGAGGAGGATATAAGTTGAGAAAGTTAAAAATGGCAAGTTTATTAACCGTTATGATGGCGTCATTCTTCATTTTTTCTAGTCATGCACAAGCAGTTCAGTATTACACTGTCTCAACAAGCAGCGGTGCTCCCGTAAATATGCGCAGCGGCCCAGGTACAAGTTGGGGGATTGTAACGACTATTCCGAGCGGAACCCGCATCCCGATCTACTGCTACAAAACCGGTACAACTGTAACTGGAAAGTATGGAACGAGTAATATTTGGAACTACACAGAACGGACGCTTGCCAGCGGGGAGATCGTTCCTGGGTTTGTCTCTGATACATATATGTATACAGGCTCAGACGGCCCGGTAGTTCCTAAATGCAGCTGGTAGCATATGTATCGTTCTTAAAATGAAGAAATTGAAGAAAGAGGGATGACATTGACTAAACTGAAAATGCTGAGTATGTTAACCGTGATGATTGCATCATTATTCATTTTTTCCAGTCAAGCACTTGCCGTTCAGTACTTTACTGTCTCAACAAGCAGCGGTGCGCCTGTAAATATGCGCAGCGGTCCAGGTACAAACTATCCTATTATGCTTTCCATTCCTAGCGGCTCACGTGTTCCTTACTATTGTTACGCTTACGGAACGACTGTTACCGGGAAGTATGGAACGAGTAATATTTGGGATCAAATCCAGTGGAAAGATTCACGTGGTGTCGTGAACATTGGATATGTTTCTGACACATATGTCTACACAGGCTCAGACGGCCCTGTCGGTTACAAATGCAACTAGCTATATAATTCGTACAATAGAGTCTCTTCAAGAGAAACCATACCAACAATATTGGTATGGTTTTTGCTATTATTATGTCTTCCGCATCTGCATTAGTGGAATGCCGCTATCGAGCGCTTCATCCATAATACGGAACGCGGTCTTTTCATCTGTATCGACCCACCTAAACATAAACGGCTGACCCGCAATCCTGTTCTTCCTAAAAAGGTATACTTCACAACAAATCTCTGCTCATGGACTCTCATAGATTTTCGCATTTTAAAAGAATATCTGATTAACAAAATAGGATTCTAATGAAATCGCCATCTGCTCCCGGCAACATTCAAGCGAGATTAGGAGCATTTTCCCTTTGATTTTTGACCAAGATAATTGTATAATACAAATCGTAATTATTTCGGTTTGGGAAAAGGAGTGTTGTAATGAAAATTTTATTTGCAAAGAGATTAGGGATATTTATGATTGGTTTATTACTAATATTGGCAGGATGTCAGACTTCAGGTTCATCTAAAGGTGAGTCTAATAAAACAGCAACATCACCCTCAGCAGGTGAAGAAAACTCTTCTAACACGCAAGAGCAAACATCAGAATCTCATGATCACGATCATAATCATAGCCATAGTCATAGTCATGCACATGATGAAGAGACAGAAAAAATTCATGAAGGCTATTTTAAAAACAGCCAAGTAAAGGATCGTTCACTTTCTGATTGGGAAGGAGACTGGCAATCTGTATATCCATACCTGCAAGATGGCACTCTGGACGAAGTATTTTCATATAAATCAAAACATGAAGGTGACAAGACAGCTGAAGAATATAAAGAGTATTATAAAAAAGGGTATAAAACAGATGTTGACCGTATTGTAATCCAAAAAGATACTGTATCGTTCTTCAAAAATGGAAAAGAATATTCAGGTAAGTATACGTATGACGGGTATGAAATTCTAACATATGATGCGGGCAATAGAGGGGTAAGATACATATTTAAACTAGCTAAAAAAGCTGAAGGACTTCCTCAGTATATTCAGTTTAGCGATCACAGTATCTACCCGACTAAAGCTAGCCATTACCATCTGTATTGGGGTGAGGACCGTGAAGCTTTACTTGATGAAGTGAAAAACTGGCCTACCTACTACCCGTCAGAAATGGACGGACACGATATTGCCCATGATATGATGGCGCATTAAATGAAGAGGAACATACCGTGAATTATGGCATTTCTTCTACACAAACGGTTTTTTTCACTATGGAAAATTGATAGAATGGGGAAAAACAAGCTTAGTCTAGTCCCTTATGGAGTTTGAATGTTTAAATACTTTTAGCTGCTGACTCCTCGTCAGCAGCTTTTTTGCCCTTTTTCGTTTTTATCCGTTTCTTTCTCTTCGCAACGGGGATTGACGGCTCATTAACAAAGTTAAGATACGATCAATATTAACTTGACGGTTGGGAAAAAGCTTTTTGAAGATAGGGTGAAGAGTAAGGGAGAGTATGAGGAAAAAATGAAATGACTAAAGATGAAGAAGCACTTGGTAGTGGCTTTATTTTCTCTGGTATTATTTCGAAGTTCTGTGAGTGTATGTTATGAGAGCACAACAACGAAAGCAAAAACAGTAAGAAAAAGAACCAATGATTTAAAGTCAACGGTTCTTTTTCAATGTCATATTTAAAGCAGGAACATTGGTTAAAATGTGACATGAGTAGCCGTGAGTTGAAAGCAGTTAACGGTGCAACCGTTCTATTGATAACAGCACTCCATGCTTTGAACAACAAGAGACATGCTGTACTCGTTAAAGTAATATCATGAAAAAACGATGTAACCGGGAATGCTATATATCTACACGCGATTTTCTTATTGTAGCGTCATTCTCTTCCTATCGAACGAAAGCGCGGGTGTTCTGCAAGTATGGAGCTTCTCATTTCTTTTACTGCTGGATGGTCTGATGCAAAGAACTGAAGTTTGGACTCGTATAGCTCAACTAATTTTCCGTTATCTAGTACACCTAATGTGTCACTCAATTGATAAGCGGCTTTCAAATCATGCGTAATAAAAAAATACGATAACCCAAACTCGTCTTTGAGCTCTTTTAACAAATCGAGTATAAGCGTTTGGGTAACCATGTCCAGACTGCTGACTGATTCGTCTAAAACGATCAGTTTCGGTTTGAGCGAAATTGCTCTGGCGATATTGATCCGCTGCAATTGCCCGCCGCTGAATTGGTGCGGATATTTTGTTAAATCATTTTCACTTAGGCCTACTCTTTCCAACAACTCGATAATGGTTCGTCTTTGTTCCGCCGCAGTGAGGGTTTCATAGTTTTCTAATGGTTCTGCAATAATCTGCTCCGCCGTCATTCGCGGGTTGACGGACGAGTATGAATCTTGAAAGACAGCTTGAAGGTCACGGCGGATTTTTCGCCGGATCGATTTATCTACGCTATACATATCATGGCCTTGAAAAAGGATTTGACCTGATTGCGGCCGTTCTAAACCAAGCAACACTTTTCCCAATGTACTCTTACCGGCTCCACTTGGCCCAATCAAGCCTAAGCATGTACCCTTCTCAATCGAAAAGCTGACATCGGATAGGACTTGTTTAGATTGAAATTTCCATTTGAATAATGAACGCTCCGCATAACGATGAGAGACTTCTTTCACTTGTAATAAACTCACTTGTTCACCTCATTAAAATGCCGCTCTTTCGTCAAATTGACCCAATGGCACGTTCATCAATTGGCAATGTCAAACGTGCCCCTAATAGCTTCTTTGTATATTCATGCTTTGGTGCATCAAACAGCTGAAACACATCTGCTTTTTCTGCGATTCTTCCTTTCTGCATCACAGCGACTTCATCCGCCATTTCAGCAATGACGCCCAGATCATGAGATATAAGCAAAATCGCCGTTCCACATTCAGAGCGCATGGCGTCTAAATGTTTCAGCACGGCCTTCTGATTATTTACGTCTAATGCGGTTGTGGGTTCATCCGCAATGAGAATGCTTGGATGTAAGCATACAGCGGTTGCAATCATCACCCGTTGAAGCATTCCGCCACTTAATTGAAAAGGGTAAGATTTTAAAAGTTTAATAGGATTGGATAAGCTCACATTATGCAACGCTTCGATTGCAAGCTCCTTTGCCTGCTTTTTGTTAAAAGACGTATGAGAGCGAATCGTTTCAATCATTTGATGACCAATCGTAAAAACGGGGGTAAAAGCGTTCATCGGATTTTGCATAATATAGGCAATTTCTTTGCCGCGTATTTTGCGCATTTCTTTATCTGCCAATCCGTTTAATTCTCGGCCTAGTAGTGAAATGCTTCCTTTCACCTTGGTTGTTTTCTGATCAAGCATCTGAAGAATGGACATGCCTGTTACTGTTTTTCCACATCCGCTCTCACCAATCAGGCCAAGGACTTGACCGCGCTTCAGTTCGAAATTGACGTCTTGCACAAGAGTAGAAACTCCTTTGTGCGTTTTGGCCTGTACATGCAAATCTCTAACTTGCAGCACCGGTGATTGTTCTGTTCCCAACTTCCTCATTCCTTTTTATCATCGACGTTTGACTCCGTATCTTTCTGATAAGCTCTCGCCCAATAAATTGAACGTTACAACCACAATCATGATCATCATCCCTGGATAAATCATCAACTCAGGGTTCGTTCGGATATACGATTTACCTTCATGAATCATCGCTCCCCATTCCGCAGCCGGTGGCTGGACGCCTAATCCAAGAAACGACATAGCGGATATGTCCATAATGGCCCAGCCCATTTCCAATGTACCCATGACAACGAGGGGAGGGAGCACATTAGGTATGATATGTTTTTTCAGAATCTTCCATTGTGATGACCCATTGATTTGTGCGGCTTTTATAAAGTTCTCCTCTTTCAGACTAAGCACCATTCCTCTAAAGATTCTCGCATAATAGACCCATTGCACAAGCATGAGGGCAAGAATGACTTGAGGAAGTCCAGGTCCGAATATGCCCACTAGACCAAGAACTAAAATTAAGTTTGGAAAGGCCATCACACCATCACAACATCTCATTAACAGATGATCAATCCATCCGCCTTTATATCCTGAAATCGTACCGACGATGAGACCGATCACAAGTGAGGAAATAAATATGAGCACTGCAAATCCCAAAGAAATTCGTGTTCCGTACAAAAGGCGAGATAAGTTGCATCTTCCTAAATGATCAGTTCCTAAAGGGAACTCCAAGGATGGAGGGTGCAGCTTATATGCCAAATGAACAGAAACAGGGTTATTCGGCGCAATCCAAGGGGCAAATACAGCGATGAGAAATAGAATTGATAATATGATGATACATGCTGTTATCACTTTTTGACTTTTACATATCATGCGTATGCTTGTGATCATCGATACTGCCCTTCTTTCCTGGAAATGCGCGGATCAATAAACATTTGAATGAGATCAACGATTAAGCTACTCAATATAAAAAATGTGGCGGCTATGAACACATAGCATTGAATGACAGGGATGTCACGATTGAAAATGGCCTCAATAAAATAACGGCCAAAGCCAGGCCAAGAAAAAACCACTTCAACAATAATGGTTCCGGTGAGAAGTTTGCCAAGATTCATTCCTAGGCCTGTAATCATCGGAGAAATGGCCATTTTCAATACATGCTTAGCCATAATGCTTTTATTCTTCAAGCCTCTGATTTTTGCGTATTGTACATATGGTTCTTGCAGGTTTTCTATAACACTGGCGCGCAAAAGTCTTGTATACATTGCAATTAAAGGAAGCGCCAGCGTCAATGACGGCAGTACGAGGTGCTGCCATGTCCCAATTCCTTCTACTGGAAAAAGATCTAATTGAACTGAAAAGAAAAAAACCAACATATATCCTAACCAAAAAGTCGGAATGGATGCCCCGAAAAAGGAAATGAAGCGACTGATATGATCAATTGCGCGATTTCTTTTCATTCCCGCAAGGAAGCCGAGTGGAACACTGACAACCACCGCGATCAATAAACTACCAAGCGCAAGTTCGATCGTTGCTGGCATTCGGAGTGTAACCTCGTCCCAAACCGGCTTATTCGAAACATAAGAAATGCCGAAATCGAATTGGCATTTCTTCAAAATAGAGTTTACATATTGAATAAAGAATGGTTGATCTAAGCCAAACTCATGTCTTTTTTGCTCTAGGATGTCATCGGTTGGCTGGATATGCGCTGCGGCTACATACGCTTCAGCCGGGTCAACCGGTGAGAGTTGAATCATTCCAGTTGTCAAAAGTGTAGCTAAAAGAAACACTGGTATGATGGACATGATTCGTTTCAATATATAGATGCCCATAAAAGCCTCCTACTGCTTAATGCGAATACCTGTAAATGGATGTTCATCACGGTTGGCAGGGAAAGTAAAGTCTGTAATATTCTTTTGGTAGATCGCTGTCTTTTTTATATAAGAGATAGGAACGATGGCTCCCTGATCTTGAAGGGATGTTAAAATAGATGAGTAAAGATGTTGACGCTCTTTTTTATCAGTTGTTTCAGGAACTTTTTCCATCTGCTTCAATAGCTCATCCTTGTTTGGATATGCCGAAATCGCTTCATTAAATCCAAATCCTTTTGACGCGACAATGTTTACAAATGTATGCGGGTCATAAGGTGCGCCATAGTTGCTAAAGAAGTTCATATCAAATTCATTCGCTTTGAACCGTTTAACCTGAGTCGCCAATTCTACTCCTTCAAGATTCAACTTCACCCCGATCGCTGCCCACTCTGCTTGCAGCGTTTCTGCCATTGCTTTTTGAATGGATTCCGCTGAATCATACATTAAACTAAATTCAAGAGGCTTTCCGTCTTTCTCTCGCACCGTCTTGCCATTCGGAAGCTTCCAACCTGCTGCATCTAATAACGCTCCCGCTTTTTCCGCATCATATTTCACTGGCTTTACATCAATATCAGACGTGTATGGTAAGGTTGTCGGCAAAATATAATCTGCTTTTTCTTCTAATCCGGAGGTAATGCCTTCCACCATGGCGTCTTTATTAAAACCATAGTGCAGGGCTTGGCGAACACGTTCATCAGAAAGCTGTTCTTTTTTTGTATTCATGACAAGCTGTCTCGTCGCCACCGGTTCGGAAAGGCTTGTTTCATATTGACCTGTCGATTGCAGCTGCTTATATGCATCCAAACTGATGACGCCTTCACCGTAAATTAAGTCCAGTTCACCTTTTTCAAATGCAAGTACTCTTGTTTCTGCATCTGGGATGACTTTCACCTTGATTTTCTCGACTTTAGGCTTTTCACCCCAATAATTTTCATTGCGTTTAAAAATCGCATATTCATCGGTTTTATGCTCTTCCAATACCCATGGGCCCGTCCCGACCGGTTTTGCTACACCTTTTGATGTATCGCCATCCTTAGGGAACCCAGCCTCTCCTAAAAACCGAACAGGCCGTACAACTGCAAGCTCCTGAATGGTTGGATAATATGATTCATTCAGTGTCAATTGAAATGTATGATTATCGATCACTTTTGTTTGAGCTATTTTTGTAATAAATCCTAACCAGCTATGTAACTCAGGATGTTTTAAAATGGAGTCAAAATTCTTTTTCACGATTTTTGCATTAAATGTTGTCCCGTCAGAAAATGTTACATTCTTACGCAAATGAAACGTATACACTTTGCCGTCATGAGATATATCCCAAGACTCAGCTAAATGCGGTTTAAGCTTTCCGCCCGCTTCATAAGAGACCAAAGGCTCGTACACCATTGACTGCGTAAACAATTGGGAAGGATTATAGACATGTGGGTTTATTTCTCCTATATCTCTAGGCCAAGCAATTGTGACCATATTGTGAGGGTCTTTCTTCTCTGTTTGTCCTGCATTTGTACATCCTGCTAATAAAATAGAAAAAATGAGTATCGATACGAAAGTAAATTTAATTTTCAAACGAATCTTCCCGCTAAGCATCTGTATTTCCCCCTAATTGATGTTGATAATCATTTTCATTTTAAGGAGGCAGCATACCCTTGTCAATGTAAGAATATAGGTATTGTTTTGGAACCTGATGTTCTTGTTTTATATTACTGCACTATATAACTTCAGCTGAGCGTATAAAATGGCTCTGGATCAATATGAATGATGTAAGGTAAAACTGTGGACGTTTTAAAAAAGCTCATAGAGTTTCAGAAAGATGAAGATTTGTAATTTATATTTCCCTGGTACAGAAACATCAGGATAAGGAGTTAATCACATTACAAAACGCCATAAAGATTTCTTATGGCGTTTAGCCGAACAGGGAGGTGCTGCTACGGAGGAGTTAGTCTAGATTTAACTTAATATCTAAAGAAAGCTGCTCCGACAATGATTAACAAGATGAATAACACCACGATTAACGCGAAGGAACTACCGTAACCATTAGACATATTGCCACCTCCTTTAGTGAGGATAGTATAAGATATGCCAAACGATAGTTTTCGACATAGATTTACGTCTAAATAAGAAAAAATGAATTTTTTGTCTAAAAAACAAATTTAAACGCCATAAAAGTTTCTTATGGCGTCAAACAGAACAGGGTGGTACTCCTGCATATCGGTTAAATAGGAACGCCTTCTGGATAGCCTCCGAAGAAAGCTGCTCCAACAATGATTAGTAAGATGAATAGCACCACGATTAATGCGAAGGAGCTACCACAACCATTTGAGTATCCCATATGTCCACCTCCAGTAAAAAAGGATAGTACATGATATGCGGGTCGAGTTCCTTTGAAAGGGATGCTAGTTGAAATGAATTTTAAAATGATACTTTAGTCTAAATTGAAATAGAGATCATTGTTAGGCAAGTATTGTCCACATCGGATCTTGCCAGAGTTAAGGCTGCCATAGAAGCAGAATGGAAGGCGTCGGACGGGAAATCAGGCTCAAGCCAAACAAGTGCGGCAAGAAAAAAAACCATTAAGCCCAAGCAGCAAAAAAACGTCTTATACGCTGCCGTCTGGCATTTTCAAAGTGAAGGGCCCAACGAGAGAGGGGAAGGTAACACAAATTCAAAAAGTACTGGCGGCAACCAAGATAAAGGAGCGAACAATACCGATATAGACGGCATTTATGGAACGAAAACGAAATCGGGATTTGAGTCTCTCTTGAAATAACCTGGAGATAATACGTCGGCACACAATTATATACCTGCTCATTTTTATATGCACCTCTACTTGGATATTATGTTCTAGGTAGGGGGCTTATTTTTGTTTGTATCTCAGGCTGTTACACTCCTTAAAGAAAACTTTTGCTCATGGGAACTACATTAATGTTGTACATTATTAAAAATTTTATCCTAATTCTTATGTAATATGTGTTTCTTTCTGATTTGGAGTGTATACATAATTAGCAATTTAATTATAAATTGTGAAGAAATAAACCTTCTCAACTGATGAAGCATTACAGCTCTACACTTAACCAAACGATAAACTCGAAGGATTGGATTAAAAAGAGTTGTATTCAGATATTAATTTGGGTATATTGTGTATAAAGTATATATACAAAATGACAGCGGGGTTTTATATGCAAATTATCATTTCCAATCATTCAAAAGAACCTATTTATGAGCAAATTTATACTCAAATTAAAAAACATATTTTGACCAATGAATTACAAGCAGGGCAATCCTTACCTTCAATGCGACAGTTAGCGAAGGATTTGGATATAAGTGTTATTACAACAAAACGTGCCTATGAGGAACTGGAGAAGAACGGATTCATATATTCGGTTGTTGGGAAAGGTTCTTTTGTATCGGAGCAGGACAGTGAGATGATGAAAGAGAGAAAAATGAAGGTAATTGAAGAGCAATTGTTGACGGCAATTCAAAACAGTAAAGAAATTGGCATCTCACTTACAGAATTAAAGGACATACTTACACTATTATATAGGGAGGAAGAATAGTGGAAAATGTTATTGAATTAAAACATGTGTATAAATCATTTGGTGATTTTCAACTAAAAGATATTTCAATGACAGTTAAAAAAGGATTTATAACTGGGTTTATTGGTGGTAATGGTGTTGGAAAATCTACAACGATTAAACTTATGATGAACTTATTGCAACCAGATAGCGGGTCGATATCAATATTTGGGCTAGATCATAAAAAACATGAAAAAGAGATTAAGCGACGGATTGGCTTTGTCTTTGATGAAAATATGTTCTACTCACACTTAACATTTGCAGAAATGAAGAAGATGATAAGGCCCTGCTATATGAATTGGGATGATAGCCTTTTTAATTACTATGTTGAAAAATTTGAACTGCCGTTAAATAAAAAAATCAAATCATTTTCTAAAGGAATGATGATGAAAGCTTCTTTATCAATAGCCTTATCACATCATGCAGAGTTAATTATTATGGATGAACCTACATCGGGGTTAGACCCAATATTTCGCAGGGAGTTTCTAGATATACTACATAATATAATGCAAGATGGAAAGAAAACGATCTTCTTTTCTACTCATATAACAACAGATTTAGACCGTATTGCAGATTATATTACTTTTATTCATAATGGCGAGCATATTTTCACAAAGAAATCGTATCAAATTCAAGAAGAGTACGCCATTGTAAAAGGAGGCATGGAGCTATTAGATCGAGATACAGAACAGGAGTTCATCTCCATTCGGAAATCTAATGCTGGTTTTGAGGCATTAGCAGCCAATAAAGCACGTATAGAAGATGTGTTTGGTGACTTAGTTTTGATCAAAAAACCAACGATTGAAGAGCTGATGTTCTATACAAAGAAAGGGGCTAAGTAAGGTGTTTCACTTAATAAGAAAAGATATCATTTTACAAAAGAAATCTCTTATGATATTACTGCCTGCTTTATTTGTTTATTTAACGTTAAATATATCATATATCTGGTCAGGTTTTTTATTTAGTATTGTCATAATAATGAACGCTTTTTCAATGGATGAAAAAGCCCGAATAAATACTCTGCTGAATTCATTGCCTTATACACGAAGGGAAATTGTTAGTTCAAAGTACATTGGGGTACTTATTTTTACTTTGATTGTAGTTTTTACAATTTTTATAGGGAACTTGATCATTCATGGAGAACTAACAACATGGATAGATCTAATGTTTATCGTATGCCTTGTGATGGTATCTGCTTCATTTATCTTTCCATTTAGTTATCAGTTTAACAGCCAATATTTGTTCAAAGGCTCACTTATCTTACTTGGTATTTATATGGTATTAGTTAATACCTTGTTCCGAAATTTGAATGATATAATCAGAGAATGTGTTCGAATATTATTATCATTACAAAATCTTAATGTTTATTTCTTAATTCTGTTTTCGGTTATGATTTTATATGTTTGTTCTTGGCTTCTATCGATACGTATTTATAAAAATAAAGTATTTTAAAGGAAGGGTGTAGAATTCTACAGAAAGAGATTTTTACTGATTGGTTTAACCATCCCTATTCTCATATGTTGCAAAAGGAACGGTATCTTAAATCAATGTTTTTTCATTTCGCGTAAATGCATGATGAGGATTTCATTATTAATTACAAAAGGGGGGAGCATAGATTTTCCATCACTGATTGATTAAATAAATGTTGGGTCAGCTTCCTGTAATACATGTTCAAACGGGGTACTGCGCATATCTTAGAAGCTCCTGAGCATGGCAGAACAGTGAACCAAACTGTAAAGCGCAGCTTTGCGCGGATTAATCATCAGATAGATTTGAAAAAACCCACTAAAATGTGGGTTCTTTGTATCAGCTAACGGGGTAATAACTATTCTTCATCTTCAAAAAAACCGAATAGTTTTTCTTCATCATATTCATATTTACGTCCTAGATTATCTGTATCTCTTTTGTGCTGTAAAAGAACTTTATAGTTTTTTCCCTTTGAAGATTCGTTTTCAGTAACACTTAGGACGGTTACTTTATCGTTCTCATATGTCTTTGCAAAAAGTCTAATCTCCTCAATTGTATCCTTTAAATCTGTTTCATCACCATTAAAAAAGTCTAAAGAAACTTCAGTTGTGTATTTTTCAATCATGGCTAGCTCCCTGCTAATATGTATTAGTTTTTTAAGGATAACGGAAAATCTAATCAACAGCTATCACTGGATGGTGAAAGAGGTTCAACAGTTGGCTCTATGGTTCAGCAACTCTAATGTGAAATGGGGTGTTGCTCAGTATGGATGAGATGGCGATCAATGGCCGGTGCCGGTGCCGGAAAATTACATAAATAAAGGAGAAGCAAGAAAATTAGGAAAGCAAAAAAGGTAAATTTATCAAAAGTAGCACCGGGGAAAAGTATCGGGGGGAGATATTTACAAAAACAGAGAAAAACGTCTTCCTGAAGCTAAAAATACAGTGTGGCGTGAAGCTGATATAAACTATATCACAGGTTACAGAGGGAATGTCAGATTACTCTATTCGAATGATGGATTAATATATAAAACAACAGATCATTCTAAAACGTTAGTTAAAAATATAATAATGGAGGACATAGTTTTTAATGAAAAAAATAATTGTAGATGGAAAAGATTTTGAAAATAAAGAAGGGTTACATAATGCATTAAAAGATAAATTAGACTTCCCAGACTACTATGGGGAAAATTTAGATGCTTTATGGGATTGCCTTACAGGGTGGATAGAGTTGCCGCAAACTTTAGTTTGGAGACATTTTGAGTTTAGTAAAAAGTTTTTAGGTTCATACGCTGATGATACATTAGAAGTTTTACACGAGGCTCAAGAGGAATTAGAGGATGAGTTTAAAATAATAATAGAGTAGACTTTCTTTTTTGATTTTGTGAACTTGAAAAGAGTTGCTGGCATTGTTTTTTATCGCCTTCATGTCTATATATGGAAAACTTGCGCGAAATCATACCATTGTTCAACTCGGCTTTTTCGGCTGTCCAAGCATATATTATAAATTCCACTGTATTTTAGCGCGAAGCTTGTAACAGGTAAAGACTCGGAAATCCGTTCAAAATTAATTCGTTCAGGCTCTGTCATATCAATCTTCCTGTATAAGTTTTCAATCCAAACCTCTAAATGACTGTTTGTATACCTCAAGATGAAAAACCTTCTTAAAGACGACAAAATCTAAAAATTGGATTCGTTAAATATTATAGGGAAAACTAAGGAAACCCGCCTCCTTAGCGGGAGGTTTTCTTGTGTACAAAGAAGAAATTAAACTAATGAAAAATTAAGAGTCTATCATAATACTCTTCTCTAAATTGTTTCAGTCTTCATTTTTCCTTTCCTTACAAATACCATGATTCCAGGGATGATCATAAGTATAGCTGGTATTAAGTAAAACCAATCAATACATATAAGTCCTCCAACTCCTGAGATAAAAAGTAAAACACTGCTCAACTTTGGTTTGAATAAGACAACAATTGAAGCGGTAAACCCAACGCATGAAAAGATCAAAGATACCCATGCACCAACAAGGAGGTCGCTTGTCATTTCAAAGTATCTGATCAAATGAAAAAATAAATCAAGGTAGGCGATACCTAAAGCTAGAATAGATGCTACACCACCCAAAAGGCTCTCTATCAAACTTTAAAAAAACTCAATGGTTCTCTTCACAATAAACGCTCCTTATGTAATCAGCAACTTCATTTTTATATATTAGAATATTTAAGAAACATAAATGAGAAAGATAACGGTGTAAATCGTGGTTATTAATACGAAGGATTGAAAAAGAAGAACACGCAGCAGATTCACTTGCTCTTGTTGGGGGGCAAGTGTTGACAACTCTATTAGCTGGATTAATTAAAGAAGGAGTATAAAACCTGTATCAATGATGTTACTGGATATCTACGACACAGGTTTTATATTTAGGTAACTACATTTAACATTGCATTTTTTTATGCAATCGTTCACTCTATTTCTGCTTTCAATTTTTCGAACCACTCTAAATTAATCAAGTGATGTGAACGGGAATTTTCGTTCATACGGCGAAAGTAATTGATTGTGCCGGGAATTTCTTGAGTGATGGACAGGTATTCATCAAGGAGCTCGATTCGAGTTTTAGTCTGATCGATTTGTGATTGGATCAGATCCAGTAATTTATTTTTGTCGAATTCATCGGCAAAGAGTAACGCCCCATAAAATTGCAGGTTCACATATTCCGATTTGGTGCCGTATTTGATCATTAATTTTTCGAATTCTGCCCTTCCCGATTCTGTGACTTTAAAGTTACGGATTTCACGCCCACTGGTTGAGGGTTTCTGCTGAATCTGTTCAATAAAACACTTTTCTTCAAGCTGCTGCAGATTGTAATAAAATGAACCTTTCGTGAAGTTAACAATGTATTTGTAATGACGTTTTTCCATTAAGGCCAGAAGTTCATAGCCGTGAGCTCCGGGATTTTGGATAAGCAAGCCAAGGATAAGTAAGGGAATTATGGTTTCATCACCTCCGCCATCCGCGCCTCAAATTCCGCGTACGTGATTTTACCCGAAGCCAAATCCATACTATGAAGGTAAATCTGTTCTGTTTTAGAATAGTCACCATTCACTTTCAGTGATTGCTCCTCTCCCGAAAGGGGTTTCAGGATATGGTACCTCTTCGAAAAAGCCTCGAAATAGCGGTAACCGAATTTGCGTTGTGAAGCTGCGTCTAAATGAATGCCATCAGGATTCGCAGTCAAACCCGCTGCAGTAACAAAATAACAATTCTGTTGTTCACTAGCAAAACGCAGCAATTGTTCATTAACCTGTCGAAACTCAGTCGCGTGCTGCCCAAAACCGGTCTTCCCAAGAAAGTCACCAAGCCCTCCAATAATCAACGGTACCTCATCAAGTTTCAACTCGTTTCTTAGCGTCTCGATGATAAGAGTTAATTTCTCGTAATACGTTTCATGTAGTGAACGATAACTGTCACTCTCACCTTGGTGCCAAAGGATTCCACAAATTTGACTGGACCGCAGGGCGAAGCGGGCTTCGGACAAAGCATGCTGAAAAAGGACGCCTTCCGGATGCCAGTCATTCAATGAACTGCCACCTTCCGCACAAGGGATCAAGCCAATTTCTTCATCGGGATGAGCTTTCGACCATGCATCTGCAAAAGATGCCGCCAAGCCAACGCCGGAAACCGGACGGTCGTAATTAATCGGCTCTGTCATCATCTGCCACTGTCCATTGCGCAGCACTTTTATTTTTTCATTATAGATAGGGTCTACTTCATTCAAAAATCCACGGCCCGCCATATTTGACTGCCCCAACATTAAAAAAGACTTTATCATCTCATTTTTCACTTCTTTACATCAATATTTTAGTCTAATTAGACTATAGCCAATTCAGTTTGTCTTGTAAAGTTTTAATAAGGTTTTACTTTTATTATTAGTGTGTATGAAAAACAAACTAACATTGAAAATTTGGTGGATGTATTTGAGGAATAGCAAGTTCTTTGCTTTTTCTTATCCAACTATCGGGGGCTTTAGTTCAATAACGATCTTCCACAATCTCAAAAAAGAAGAAAGAATTGGAGCATATGCGCTTAAATATTAACAAGAAAAAATTAGAGATTGAAGAACTTACAGAAGAAGATAAACCTTTTGAAATCACCATTGTGAACAAAGGTGATGACAGTGATTTAACAAGTAAATCCTCATTTTAAAGAATTTCTCTTTGTCTGGAATCAAAAATTTCAATTCTTAGTAGGTGGTTATGGATCATCCAGAAGCTATCATGTGGCACTCAAGATTGTTCTGAAATTGATACGAAAGCGAAACTAGAAGCATTTATTGAAGTGAAAAAGAGCCTCTCATATAATGAGGGCTCTATATTGCAATCCTTCTGACTTAATCGTCCCAGTCTTCATCTTCTTCCCAGTTTTCTTTAGATTCCTCAAGATCCTCCATTAAAAACTCTAAAAAGTTACGGGCCACAGTTCGACCGTAACCCTCTTGATTGTCCCAAAGGATAACCGGACATTCTCCATCATCATCCATTCTGTTTGTATCAAGACAATAAGAAAATTCATCTATATATTCGATAACCACAATTCCATCAATTAAATCATAGTACTTCCTGTATTCTTCAGTCACTGTAACCACTCTTGCAGTAGCTTTACCATGACCTAGTATATTCACTCCATAAACTCCACCAGATCCATATTTCTCAAGAAACCATTTATAACTGTTGGGTAATTTAACGTTTAGTTTTTCCTCTATAGCATTAATTTTATCATTGCTAATTCCACCCGTAAAATCGTCATCTTCTGCATTCTCTCTAATAAATTGCTCAACTTGTGAATAGTTCATTAAAGTCACCTCTTACTCTTGATTCTCGAATTGTTTAGCTCTCCATTTCCAATATCTCTTTCTAAAATTATTGTACTGTTTTTCAAGTATTGGATCATTTCTAAAGCTCTGTCCATTTCCCTTCAAGCCATGCAGCACTTTACTATATTTGTTGTGCCAGCTTTCGGGTATTTCAAGCATTGTACCACTCTCTTCTTGGATAAGGTGATGCAAATTAACTTTGGTTCCATCATTAGCGTAAGGAGCATCTCCTTTTTTCATTATCTGAAGATTCGTTTTCCCTGTATCTGGGTCTACTCTCTTAATATCAATGTCTTTCATTGTGTATACTCTACGGCTAACATCTCTAGGTTGTCCTTTAACTTTTACTTTGCCGTCTATTTCAACCGCACTATACTTTTCTTTATTTAACCAAGGAAGATTTATTTCCTTACCAGTAAACGGCTTTCTGCTTTCATCTAACTTTTTAGCAAGCTGAAGCAGCCTGTCTTTAGCGCTCACATCGTTGATGACATTATATGGCATGCCACCTGCTACAACAACATCTTCTCGCATAACAAACGGTTTAATTGCTGTTAGTGGATCAGGAGTTTCATCCAGTTTTTTAGACACTTTTTTTACTACAGCTATTCCAGCTGTTTTCACTCCTATTTTAGCAACTGAACCAGCACCTTTTAAAGCAAAGATGTTTACTGCTGCATACGTAAACCAATGAGCCTTTGATTCTGTGTCTCCGTTCTTTACGTCTCTTACATAGGAGGTTATAATCGCATCTTTAATAGAGTTAAACGTGGAATCATAATAATAAACCGCAACTGCAGAATTAATAAGCATGTCGACAGGATGATTGTGTGCCATATAGTCTAATGTTTCAGCTGTCATATCATAAAGTGCTGTAACAGTCCCTTTGGCTCCAGCCATTAGCTCACGTGTGTTTTCAATCTGTGTGAAATATCTTTGTTGTTCTGCTGTTAGATTTTCATACCCAATTGTTTTGGCCATTGAATAGAATTCATCAGCATCTGCATAATCGTAATTCTTTAGTCTTTCTTTTAGTTTTTCAATCTCTCGTTCTTTTTCTTCCTTCTTCTTAATCGTCAAATAAGCTTCAGTACGTTTTTCAGTATCGCCTTTTTTCTTATGTATGTCACTTTCACGGTATGTCTTGGCGTTGTAGTGGATGGGCGTAGCGTTTTTGCCTTTGCACGTTGCTTCTTGGAGCTTTTGGAAATCTGACTTGATGAATTGTTCATTTGGTTCTGAGAGAGCATATTCTGTCAGTAAATCTTCGTCAAGGTCACCTAGTTTTTCAATTGTTTTTTTGCGTTTGTCATTGGCATCCGCAAGCTCATTCTTGAAGGTTTCTGTTGAAAACAGGTCGAGCGGGAGGATGTCGTCAATGTCGTTTAGGATATCTTTCATGGCTTTTTTCTGTTCAGACATAATCGACTTTGATTTTTTATGAGCGTTAGCCAGCTCATGTTCTAGAAAAGATTCTTCAATATAAGCATCAGAGAGACCTTTGTCCTCGACAGCGCCAGCAATGCTGTTAAAGAATGCGATTTTCATGTCAATGTAGTCGATCCATTGATCAGTGACACCAACATGATCGTGATAGAATGCTTTAATATTATTAGCGCCTTTACCAGAGAATTCGCTGTCATCCAGTTCAGCGACGCTTTGTAAAGCTTTTCTCAAGTTGACCATTTGCGTCCTTAAATCTTTATATTCTTTGGCGCGGTCTGTAGCTTCAGACATAAGGGTTTTAGCTTCAAAGACTTTCATAATCATACCCTCTCATTTAATTGTATAACAAAATATTACCATGGAAAAAAGAAGAAGCGGACTTAAAATTATCTTGATTGACCATATCAAAGATACCGAATAAAAAGTTTGCGGTTTTTTTGCGGTCTAAACACTTTTTGGAAATGTTAGAATATTACATAAAAAGACATAAAAGGAGGGGTCCTGTGAATCCGGTTTTATCATCGTCAGAAGTTGGCGTAAAGATCAATGAATGGTATAAAATGATACGTCAATTTAGTGTCCCGGATGCAGAGATTTTAAAGGCAGAGGTGGAGCAAGAAATCCAACGGATGGAGGAAGATGAGTATTTACTCATTTACTTCTCCCTAATGAAATTCCGTCATCAGCTCATGTTAGATTATTTGGAACCCGTAACAACACGTATAAGACCAACTATTGACGAACTTCTTGAAAAAATTGAGACTTCAAATAAAGGCATATCTGGCCTGTTGTCGTATTATTCTCTGTTTTTCAGAGGGATGTACGAGTTTGATAAGAAGCAATACATGAAAGCTATCTACTATTATAGAGAAGCTGAAAAGCAGCTTATACATGTCCCTGATGAGATCGAAAGGGCAGAGTTTCATTTTAAGTTAGCTGAAGCATATTATGGTATGAAGCAAAGTCATGTGTCTATGCATCACGTTAAACAAGCATTGGATATTTATAATCAATATGAACTTTATAAGGTGCGAAAAGTTCAATGTATGTTTGTTATCTCAGGGAATTATACTGATTTTAAACATTACGAAAAAAGTCAGCCGCATCTTGAAAAGGCATTAGCGTTATCTAGGGAATTGAATAACAAAAGGTTGATTAGTTCTGCACTATATAATTTAGGCACTAATTTTGCTGACAGTGGTGATTACGAGCAGGCGGAAGTATACATAAAGCAATCAGTGGAGATTACAGAAAAAGAAAAACTCACAAACTTGCCACATTCTTTATTTTCTTATGCAAAAATCCTTTTTAAACAAGGAAAAATGAATGAGGCTATCCAAGTAAGTAAGAAAGGTTTGTCAGCAGCTCTTTATCAAGGTGATGAGCTTTTCGCAAAATTACAGGGATATTTAAATGCTCTTTATGTCGATGCAGTGGATCAACAAGGTGTTAATAAAACCATAGAATACTTAGAAAGGAATAAGAACTATTCATATATTGAAGACATTGCCTGTGAGACCGCAGCTGCTTACGCAAACTCAAAAGAATTTGAAACATCCTATGTATATCATCAGAAAATGCTTGAGACTCAAACACAAATTCAAAGGGGAGAATGCCTGTATGACTTTTAAAAAGAAGGTATGCCTAATCCTGGGTTTGTCACTTGTTTTAGTGTGTGGTTTCGGATCTTTAACAGAAAATCAAACTCAAAACACATTTCATATTGCCTCTGATCGTTTTCAAACTTGATAATACTACCCTAAACCTCCTTCATAAATGGAGGTTTTTTTATTTGATATTAACAGAAACAATGGAATCAAATGCGATATAATTAGTCCCCCCTTTAAATCCTTGAGGCATAACCTTACTTTTGGGGAGAGAAAAAGGCAATAGGGCACGCAATAACTTTTTGGTTCTCCAGGAAATCTCTCAGATGGGAATTAAGTGGTTTCAGGATCTCAATCATGCAAAAAGACGCCATCTTATAAAAGAATAACGTCCGATTGTTGAATATCTTATCTTTCTAACTCAATGAATTACATTTAAAGTAATTTTGAGGCATGGCTGACCAATAACACTAGCTGCCCGGAATTAAACGAATCCCCTTCACGGAGCTTCGGTGTTTTTCTTTCCGATAGACCATCTTCAGGAAGTTCCAGTTGTAAAGCGAACAGCATTTGTCGATGTCGTGATGACAGCAGCATATTTCTGTTATTCGAAAAATGGGGCTTCTTATACTGAATACATTCATGGTCATCTGTTATATCCTCATGGACGTCTTACATAAATTTGTAGAGAGTTTCTTTGCCATGGTTCTTTTAACGCTTCAATAAAATCCTGATTCATTTTGCATAGTTTACGGTTTAGTAATCATCCATGTAACACCAAATTTATCTATCACTTCTCCATAGTGTGCGCCCCATGGCTGCAAAGCAAAGGGATATTTGTTTTCTCCACCCTCACCAAGCTTGGTATATGCCTCTCTTGCTTCGCTCTCATTATCATAGGTTAAAGCAAGACTGATGCTACGATTACCGACCACTTGTTCAAAGGATTCAGAAAGCATTAAGATATTGTTTCCAGCTATCATCAAAGACAGATGCATAACTTTCTCCTTCATATCTTCTGGAGTTCCTGGTACCTCACCGAATGTTTTAAGTGATACAATTTCTCCACCGAGTGATTCTAAGTAAAAATCCGCCTGGCTTCTTGCGTCCTCTGACATTAGATAAGAGTTTAATTGTGCTCCCATGATTTCAACAACCTTTCCATTTGTATTTGTCTTTCTACGAATACAACAAATAAGACTTAATGAAAGTTGCTCCATTAAATTGGTTTCCATCATCAGAATATTTGAGTCCCCTCAGAACCCCCCTATCCTCCTAGATTACTTTTCGACAATTACTTTCGACGGCAAGTAGAAAATTCCTGCCGGTCATAAAAGGGTAGACGGACGTTTATTGTTTGTGCTCACCACTTTTTAACCCTAATTCATATAAACGTATGGAAATAAGGGCAAATGAATATAAGGAATGTAATGAAAATAAGCTTCCATAACCAATGATATGGATTTACTATGTTGAGGGACTCGATTTAATGAAGGTACAAAACCATATTGAAATCTTTTAATTTTTGCCTTATCATTATTCGTTTCTTTGTTTATCAAGACCTAAATTGTAAAAAGTCATATAAAATAAGGAGTGAAACATGTTATACATGAATAATATGTTTCACTCCTTATATTTTTTGTTCAACAATCGCATTGTTTTAATTCTAAAAGAAAGATATACCGTTCTTATGTCACAAACGGAGCAGGTTAGCTGAAGAAGAGCAATCAATGTAGAAACGTTGACAACTAAAACACAACCATGATATATTTAGCCCGCTAAATATTTTTCGGCAGAGGAGGTTCATCTTTGAAGGTTAGTGTGGACTGTGATATTCGTATGTCCTTGGATAAAGTTTCTTCCCAAATGCGCCGGAATTATAGTGAAAGCCTTAGAGAACTCAATCTTTATGTCGGCCAAGATAATTTACTCTCGCGTTTGTGGTTGGGTGATGGAATAACACAAATGCAGCTATGTGAACATTTAAAATGCGAACCGCCTACAGTAACAAATATGGTTAAATCGCTAGAGCAGAATGGTTTCATATACCGTAAACGTGATAAAGAAGACGCAAGGGTTATGCGAATTTATCTAACGGACAAAGGCAAAGATTTAGAAGAACCTGTTAGAATGAAATGGAATGAACATCAAGAAAAATTACTACAGTCAATCTCAGCCGAAGAACGCTTAATATTAAGGGATTTAATAAAGCGTATGGAGAAAAACTTATCCTAAGTTTTCTCTCAAATATATATTTAGCACCCTAAACAAATATTCAGAAACCTGGAAGATACTCTATCCAAAATATTGTACTAATAAGTAAGCCAAACTGAAATTATTTAGCAAACTAAGTATTTCTTTAAACCAACTGAAGGTTGAAAATAATCTGAGCAGGAGGATTCAATAATGAATAATAGAATATGCAAAATATTAAATATAGAAAAGCCGATTATACAGGGCCCGATGTCTTGGGTTACTAATGCCGAATTTGTTGCGGCGGTAAGCAATGCTGGTGGATTAGGATTTCTAGGTCCAAATGCCGGTCAGGTTGAGATAACTCGATCACCCGAAATAAGTGCGGAAAGAATGAGAACTGAAATACAAAAAACAAAATCATTAACGAATAAGCCATTTGGAGTACCTGTAATCGTAAATCGTGATTTAGCTTACACATGGCCAATTTTAGAAACGATTATTGACGAGAAAGTTCCTGTGGTTCTTGTGAACGATATACTGGATGAAAGAATCTTTAAACCATTAAAAGAAAACGATATTAAAATTGTTTATAGACCACTTACTCCTACTATTGAAAATGCAAAAGCTGCAGAAGAATTTGGAATAGATGTTTATGTAGCGACTGGATTTGATGAAGGTGGTACGGTTCCTGAACGAGTTATTGGAACATTTTCGATTGTTCCAATGATTGTAGATGCTATAAATACCCCTGTAATGGCAGCTGGTGGTATTGGAGATGTTAGAGGAGTGCGTGCTGCATTTGCTTTAGGCGCTGAAGGTGTGTTTGCTGGTAGTGTCTTTATTCCAACAAAAGAAAATCCAGCAGCAGAAAACGTGAAACAAATGATTGTAGATGCTACAGCAGAAGATTTACTAATGTTCCGTACTTTACCAGCATACTATCGTTCTTTACCTACTAAATTTGCGAATAAACTAGTAGAAATGGATAAACAAGGTGTTAGTCGTGAAGAAATAGCAAAAATGATGCGTGGATCAATTGGAATGCGTATCGGCATGCTAGAAGGCAATACAGACGATGGCTATATTTCTATAGGTACTGGAATTACGCCAATTAAAGAAATCAGAACTGTAAAAGAAGTGGTTGATACGTTAATGCAAGACTTTAATTAAATATTAGGGTCTTCGGAATATTTAGTGGAATTCACTTTTCAATAGTTGAAACATTTACTTATAACTTGGACTATTTGGCGAGTTCAAACACTAGAGGGTGTTTTTTGCTCACCATTTTTTAACCATAATTGATATAAACGTATAGAATTAATGGCAAATGAGTATAAAGAGTGTAATGAAAACAAGCTTTCATAACTAATGATATGGATTTACTATGTTGAGGGCCTACTGGTTATATAAAATTCATGGTTTTTAAACTATCGGTTTTTTCATACTCCCGGAAAATCTCCTCATTAGGATAATCAGTTATTACATAGCATTACCTAAGGGATGATGCTGCTTGAACGTCTGGCTAAATCTTAATGGTGGGTGAAAACTAATAAGTAAATAAACTGCAATGACTGAACTTTTCATTGGCAGTATGGATTAAATAGCATCTTAAATATTTACTCACTTTGTAGATACAGACAGAGCTTCAAATGTTGGTTTCATAATAGTTGGAGATCAAGTTAGGGACTAAAGGAAGGAAATAATCGGGCCCATTTTGTGCCCAAAATAGATATAAAATGATGCAATGAGTGTGTATTGGATAACTTCAGATGCTTGAAAGCTTCTGTAACTGACAATATACTTCCACTTTATTGAGGGCAACGAACTAATAAAGAGATACCAAAAAGCCATTTTGGTATCTTCTTTGTGTTTTTTTTAGAGCAATTAAATCCATCTAGGAGCACCATGACTTGGCCTCAACAACAGTAACTTATACTATATCGAATCTATTTGAGGAAACTGATTGATGATATATTGCTTGAAGTTTTCAGCGACAGGTGATAGATACTTCCCTTCAATCCAGGAAATACCAACTGTGCGCTCGAACCTTGGCCAACTAATGCGAACCTTTGCGATATTTGTTTGGTCTAAGCCTTTAAAATCAGGAAGAATTGAAACGCCAAGACCTGCTGCAACAAAACCTGCGATTGTAGCAGCTTCTTCGCCTTCAAATACAATGTTTGGGGTAATATTAACCTGTTCAAATATATGATCTATGGTTACTCGAAGAGCAAAACCTTCTTTCATTAAAACAAAAGGCTCATGAGCAATGTCGTTTAAGGTAATCTCCTGACGAGTAGCTAACACATGATGTTTGGGCAAGAATAAAAAGAGCTCCTCCTTCCATAAGGGTTTCCACATTATATTTGATTCGACTGGAAAAGAAGCAAGCAGGCAGAGATCTAGTTCACCTGATTTTAGTTTATCTAAAAGCTGATTAGAGTGAGACTGGTTTAGTTGGAAATGAACATTTGGGTATTGATCTTTAAATGCTCCAATTAAATTTGGAACGATGGTTGTACCCAGTGTGTGTAAAAAGCCTAAAGACACTTCACCTTGATCTGGTTGTAAAAGGGATTGAATTTCTTCCCTTCCTTCAGTAAATTCTTTCATGATGGAATCGACCCTCTTGAGGAATCTTTCCCCATATTTATTTAATGTAATGGACCGGCCTTGTCTATCAAAAAGCGGAACTCCTAAGTAATTTTCTAATCTAACAATAGACCGAGAAAGTGCTGGCTGTGTTATTGATAACGTTTCAGCAGCTTTAGTTACATGCTGTATACGAGCAAGAGTTTGAAAGTACTCTAATTGTTCCCATTCCATTAAAACATCCACCTTTTTATAAATCATTACATAAAAGAATTAAAATCATATTTATTATGCATTATACATCATAATTTATTAGTGTTATGATCAATTTATCGAAAAAATATATGAATTTTTATATGAATTATAAACTAATTGTGTATTCAGAAGGAGGATTATTTTAATGAACTATCGAATTGAAAAAGATACTTTTGGAGAAATAAAGGTGCCTGCTGATAAGTTTTGGGGAGCGCAAACACAACGTAGTAAAGAGAACTTCAAGATAGGTTCTGAAAAAATGCCTATCCGTATTGTTAAAGCTTTTGCTATATTGAAGCGCAGTACAGCTATTGCTAATAATCGTCTAGGTAATTTGGATAGTGAAAAAACAAAGGTTATTACAGCAGTTTGTGATGAGATTCTTGAAGGCAAATATGATGACAATTTTCCACTCGTTGTTTGGCAGACGGGAAGCGGTACACAAAGCAATATGAATGTTAACGAAGTGATAGCAAACCTTGCAACAGCTTTATTAAAAGAAAAAGGCTCTATACAAACCATACATCCAAATGATGATGTCAACCGCAGTCAAAGTTCGAATGACACTTTCCCAACAGCGATGCATGTTGCAGGTGTATTAGCCATCTATGAACAATTAGTTCCTGCACTTGATCAACTTCGGAACACATTAGACGAAAAAGCAAAAAAATTCAATGACATTGTAAAAATAGGTCGTACACATCTTCAAGATGCTACACCTTTAACCCTTGGACAAGAAATTAGCGGTTGGGTATATATGATTGATCGTTCGAAAGAAATGATTTTGGAAGCAACTGAAAAAATGCGTGAGCTTGCTATCGGGGGTACAGCTGTAGGGACAGGCATTAATGCACATCCACAGTTTGGAGAAGTTGTCTCAGAGGAAATCTCGAAGTTTACAGGCCAACAGTTTAAAAGTTCACCGAATAAGTTTCATGCCTTAACCAGTCATGATGAAATAACGTATGTACATGGTGCTATGAAGGCATTAGCTGCTGACTTAATGAAAATTGCGAACGATGTTAGATGGCTTGCAAGCGGTCCTCGCTGTGGTATCGGGGAAATTTCAATCCCGGAAAATGAACCTGGCAGCTCCATTATGCCCGGTAAAGTCAACCCTACTCAATGTGAAGCCCTAACCATGATTGCGGCTCAAATTATGGGGAATGACGCAACTATTGGTTTTGCTTCAAGTCAGGGCAACTTTGAACTAAATGTATTTAAACCGGTTATTATCTATAACTTCCTACAATCCGTACAGTTATTGAGTGATGGAATAAAATCTTTCCATGAACATTGTGCGGCTGGTATTGAACCTAATACGAAAACCATTAAAGAAAATCTTTCCGGATCTTTGATGCTTGTCACAGCATTGAATCCTTATATCGGATATGAAAAAGCTGCGAAAATTGCTAAGTTTGCTCATAAAGAAGGCTTAACGTTAAAAGAGGCTGCTGTGCAAATCGAACTATTAACGGAAGAACAATTTGATGAAATGGTTAAGCCAGAAGATATGGTGAAACCAAACATTTAAAACGTTTTAAGAAAAAAACTAGTTATTAACCAATAACTAGTTTTTCCTTATTCAAAAGGGGGGTGCACAGATTTTCCGTCACTGATTGATTAAATAAATGTTGGGTCAGCTTCCTGTAATATATGTTCAAACTAAATAGCCAAGCCACATTTTCAATTGCATGTGATTGTATGTACGAAAGATTAATATTACGCAACATGAAAGTTGGAATGCAAAAGTGATATGTAAAATAATTGGACTGCCACTCTAAATAATCAGTCCAAGTTGCAGGCATTGTTTTTTTATCGCCTTCATGTCTATATATGGCAAAATTCATGAGCGGAATTATACCATTGTTCAACTCGGCTTTTTCGACTGTCCAAGCATATGTTGTAAATTCCGCTGTGTTTAAGAGCGAAGCTTGTAACAGGTTTAAATGAAAGCCTGATATCTAATGACTCGGCAATCCGTTCAAAATTAATTTGTTCAGGTTCTGTCATATCAATCTTTCTGTATAAGTTTTCAATCCAATCCTCTAAATGACTGTTTGTATACCTCAAGATAAAAAACCTCCTTAAAGACGACAATCTAAAAATTGGATTCGTTTAAATATTATAGGGAAAGCAAGACTTTTTTCATAGGAAAATGCATCTAAATAGAATTGACTTCACAAGGAAAAAGGAATGTTTATGAACGAGATTGTATTTAGTACTTGTAAGGAGGGCTTATGATGATACATATTTGCAAGGCGAATTTAACCCATGTGCAAGGGATCTCAAAAGTTTGCTCGGATGCCAATTGGGCAACATATCGAGATATCTATCCAAAAGATTACTTAGAATCAATTATAAGAGAGTTTTATAATCCAGATAGAATATTAAAAGAAGTGTCGAGTTCAACCAAAGGATGGGGCGGTTATTTTGTTGCTTTGGAAAATGACACAGTTATTGGAGCAGGAGCGGGTGGAATGATTAGTGATACATCCGGAGAAATATATGTTTTATATTTAAGTCCCGACAGGAGGAATGAGGGAATTGGTAGTCTATTGCTCGATGCGATAACCAAACAGCAAAAAGAATTTCATGCTACTGAACAATGGATTTCTGTACAGAAAGGAAATCAAAAAGGGATACCTTTTTATGAAGCAAAAGGTTTCACGTTACAATATGAGGAGAATACAGATGGTTATATCTCTTTAAGGTATAAAAGGCAAGTATAAACGAAGTCAATTGAAGCTTCATAAAGTTATAAAAAGAAGAGTCTCTTAGAAGGCTCTTCTTGAATTTATTCTATCTTTTCTAATGAACACCATGATTCCAGGAATGATCATAAGTATTGCTGGTATTAAGTAGAACCAATCAACACATATAAGTCCTCCAATCCCTGAGACAAAAGTAGAATACTGCTCAACTTTGGTTTGAATAAGACAAAAATTGAAGCAGTAAACCCAATACATGAAAAGATCAAAGACCCCCATGCTCCAACAAGAAGGTCGCTTGTCATATCAAAGTATCTGATCAAATGAAAAAATAAATCTAAATAGGCGATACCTAGAGCTAGAATAGATGCTACAACACCCAGTAGGCTCCCTGTCAAACTTAAAAAAATTCAATGGTTCTCTTCACAATAAACGCTCCTTATGTAATCAGGCCACTTCATTTTTATATATGAAAATGTAAAAGAAACATAAATGAAAATATAAATGAGAAAAACAACAAAAACCCTTGCCACGTAAGGGTTTGTAAGGGATTCGAAAATCACTTGCGGCTCTTTATTTCTACCCAGATAAAGGAGCGAAGAATAACGGTATCGACGGCGTATATGGACCGAAAACAGCAGATGTAGTTAGACGATTTCAGTTGATGCATGGACTATCTGCTGATGGAATTTATGGACCTATGACTAAAGCCAAACTTGAAGCTCTATCAAAGAGGAACTGAACAAGCTCTAAGAATAATAAAACAGCTCCTTATCCTTTTAAAAAGCACAATTTTGGTTGAGTCACTTTTGCCATTAGCCACTATAACCTTTATATCCAAAAATTCATAATATACATCCAAATATTTTTATTATATACTTATCTAACCAAAAAAAACTGGAGGTTGGTTTATTTATGCCATTATCAAATTCAATGACAAATCCGAGTGTTAGACTTGCTACTTCTCCACCACCACCGTTTCTGCTCATAAACACGTTTATATTTAAAACAGATTAAGAATCTGCGAAATATAAGCTGTTTCGCAGATTCGAAGGAGTAGAAAATGAAATCTAGCATACAGTTTATATTATCAATGATTATTTTTGGTACAATTGGTTTAGTTGTGAGATACATTGACTTATCTTCGAGTGAAACAGCGTTTTTTAGTAGCTCAATTGGTTTTCTCTTTTTAACACTTGTGTTTATTAATAAGAGAAAAAGCTTCTCGTGGCAAAAAATAAAAAGTTGTGGGATATTTCTTTTTTTATCGGGCATTGCTTTGGGAGGAAATTGGATATTTCTTTATCAATCCTATGAGTATACAACTCTAACGAATGCCACGTTAGGTTATTATTTTGCACCTGTTTTTGTGATGTTACTTTCACCTATTTTTTTAAAGGAAAAACTCTCATTTAAAAAAGTGATATGTATCTTCGTAGCAGTATTAGGGATGATGTTCATTGTCGGAAATGGTGTTAGTGCATCCGGAAGAGAGGATTTAATTGGGATTATTTTGGGGTTAATTGCAGCTGCATTTTATGCTGCGTTAATGTTGTTAAATAAGTTTATTAAAGAGATGAATCGGCTGGAAGTAACCATTATCCAACTGTTGGTCACAGCTTTAATTCTTCTACCATATGTCCTTATTACAGAAGGACTTAACATGCTAAGTGTATCATCATCATCAATTCCTTTTATAATCTTTCTGGGGATTGTAAACACAGGAATAGGGTTCTGGTTGTTTTTCTCTGGCATGGAAAAATTAAAAGGTCAGAGCATAGCTGTGTTGAGTTATGTTGACCCATTTGTGGCTATTCTCATTTCTGGTCTAATATTACAAGAGCAATTCACGCTATTACAAATTATAGGTGGAGTTCTTTTACTAGGGTCTACTTTTGCTAGTGAAATAAGGTTTCGCAGAATACAAGAGTGCGTCAAACGATTTTAGTCTATGTGTGGGTTACTTAGGACGACATTTATGGACCTAAGACTAAAGAGAAAATTGAACCGTCATTGAAATTAAAAAGGCCCTCTTGAAAAGAGGGCCTTTTTTATAATATTAATCCTCAAAATTTTGTATTACCTGTCTAACCATCTCATGTATTTGGTCAAATTGCCATTCTATATCACCTATTACTAAATGTAACTGTACTAATTCAGAAGTTAGTTTTTCTTTATCTTCAATTTGACTTAAGTTAGCTAAAACTTTATTCATTCTTTCATGTATTTGCGGAAGTTCTTTAATATTTTCCTCTTCTTCTAAAAGTTCTTCTTTTGAAATTAATGTATGATTATATTTTTCATTTAATTCTTTTAAAGCACTAAAAATTTTATCAATATTTGTCATCTATTATAACCACCTATTTTAATTTTCTTCCAATGGCATTCTTAGTCTTAACTTCGTTCAATGTTCCATCCAAATTCAACACTACTCTTAAATTTCCTCTTTTATCGAAAACTTCTAAATGATCCTTGTGCAAATTATCTAAATAAAATCTATCGCCTTTTTTCAGATACGGATTATCCAATTTTTTATGGTTGTTTTTGGGTTCAATATAGCAGTGATAAATCCTTGTCTGAAACTTTTAACGGCACTAGTTACCTTAACTTTTGCGTCCTCTCGGTATACTGTGCTGCTTTGCTAGCTCTGCAGTTATAACGGCAGAAAAAGTACAGCCTGTTCCATGGGTATGTTTTGTATCAAAGCGAGGAGAAACAAATTCCTCGAAGGGCCTCGTCAAAGTACATAATATCGCGAGCTTCTCCGTTCAAATGCCCTCATTTTACGACAGCACACTTTGCCGCATATACTTCCACAATTTCTTTAGCAGCATCACGCATCTGCTGTATAGTTTTTATTGATTTGCCGATTATTACTTCCGCTTCTGGAATATTTGGTGTAATAACAGTTGTTTGAGGTATTAATAATTTTTTCAAATGATTAACGACATCCTTAGGAAGCAGATGGTGCCCGCTTTTAGCAACCATAACCGGGTCCATCACATACGATTGGATATTAGCCGCTTTTAATTTTTCAGCTATCAGTTCTATAATTTCCACGCTTGCAAGCATACCAGTTTTTACAGCATCCGGTTTTATATCTCCGATGACACAGTCTATTTGCTGAGATATATTATTCAGAGATACCTCCTCAAAACTTTTCACACCAAGTGTGTTTTGAGCAACAACTGATGTAATAACAGCCATTCCAAATACTTGCTGCTCCTGGAAGGTTGTTAAGTCTGCATGAATTTCCAAATATATATGCTCTCTTTATTCCAGCCTTAACAAGGTAATCAGCTGTTGTGGAATATATTGAAGAAAAGCGGCTAAGATACCCATGATCCAAAACGAAGATTATTTCAATAACCGACAGACATTTGAATATTATTGAGGACTTGTGATCACTTATATTAAATACGATTAAGAATCTTCGAAATATAAGCTGTTTTGAAGATTCTTAGGAGTTGACGATGAAAACTAAAAATCAGTCTATATTATCAATGATTACTTTAAAAATTTGGCCTATTTTCACTTATTTTTTGGGATGATATCGCAGCATGAAAGATATTACATAATGTTGTAATTCCATGTGTTAGTAGTTCCTCATTTATATATGAGTAACTAATACGTAAATGATTATTTTCTTGCCCTACTGGATAACATGCTGATCCTGGTAAAAATGTTATCTGTTGTTTTTTTGCTTCTGATAAAAGAAGATGACTATCAATCCAAGAAGGCAAACTGATCCATAAATTTAATCCTCCTTCTGGTATCGTCCAAGATACACCCTCAGGAGAAAGACTTGTAAGTAAATCAAGAACTAAATCTCTTCGGATTTTTAGAGCCGTCCTCAACTTCTTTGAGTGATCTATCATTCTTTTAGAGTTAATCAAGGGAAGAATAGCCTTCTGTGTAAGTAAAGGACTTCCTAAATCAGCATTTGCTTTTGCAGCTAATAAACGATTGAAAATAGAGCCAGAAGCCGTTAATATTCCTATTCTGCAACTCGGAGCAATCGTTTTGCTCAATCCTCTTAAATAAATTACATTACCAAACTGATCCATGCTTGTAAGGGTTACAGGTGGTTTTTTTTCAAAATAAATCTCACTGCATGGATCATCCTCCACGATAATACAATGGATACTCCCGGCTATATCAAGTAACTGCTTACGTCGTTTTAGAGACATAACAACACCTGTTGGATTATGAAATGTAGGAATTGTAAAGATAACTTTTGGTTTATGTTTTTCACACACGTTTTGGAGTATATCTATTCGCATTCCATCTTTATCAACAGGCACCGTAAGTATGGTAGCACCTCTTCCCCGAAAGATATCAATTGCCCCCGGGTATGTCGGTGCTTCCATTACTACCACATCCCCAGGTCCAACAAATGTACGAGCAACAAGATCTATACTTTGTTGAAGACCACTTGTAACTAAGATATTTTCTGGTGTAGAAGTAACCCCTGACCTTTTTAAATAGGCAGACATTTCACTCCTTAGTTGATTATCACCTTGAACATTCCCGTATATAGACAATAACTCTGGATTCTCCGAAAGAACCTGTTGTACCTCATGCACAAAATATCTGTTTGGAAGTAGTTTAGGATCTATCATGGACGATGAAAGATGAACTTTTTGAGGAGCAATATGATAACGAGAAAACTGGGATCTTGGTAGATAATCTTGAAGTGATAATTGCCAATCATATGAAGGCATTGCTTCTACTTTCTTTTTCTCGCTTATTTTTGCTTTTACAAAAGTACCTTTTCCTTGGATAGAAGTAGCAAATCCATCTTGTTCTAATTGTTTGTACGCCTTGACAGCTGTAACCAAACTTACTTCCAGTTGTTTGGAAAGACTACGTACAGAAGGCAATTTCGATCCCTCTTCCAAAAGTCCTGAACGGATTCGGTCAACAATAGATTGATATATTTGTTTAGATAGTGATTCCCCTTTATTTCTTTGAATATCAATTTGCACCATAAATCCTCCTAAGTGTTATACATTTGGTTAGTGTTATAGACTTATTTCATATAGCAGATTTTAATATATTTATTTTAACCCTTGAATGAAAGTTATTCACACATAAGAATAAAACATTATTAAGTAAGTCTTCATACAGTAGTTCCACAGATGAAAACACAAAGGTTAAGTGTTATAGAAATGTGTTGAGTGTTATACAAACGTTAAAGTAATATGGCACTTATAGTTGAACATAGCATTACACTTGGAAAATGGAGGAGTAACTTGTGAATCAAAAACGCTTATTACTAACTTACGGTTTAGTGTTTTTTGTTACAGCTATTTGGGGACTTAATCTTGTTATAATTAAAGTATTGGTGGAAGATTTACCCCCTCAAACAATGACAGCTTTTCGAATTATGATGGCTGGGATTACAGCATTAATCATGATCGTTCTGGGGAAATCATTTCGTCGTTTATCGAAAAAGGAATGGATTTATACATTACTTGGAATGTTATTCGGTGTCATCTTACACCATTCGCTAATAGCAGTAGGCTTAACAATGATTGATGCTTCGAATGCTTCTTTAATTCTTGCATTAGTTCCACTCACAACTGCAATACTTGCTGTTCTCTTTTTAGGTGAACAATTAACAAAATTACGAGTGCTTGGTTTTATTCTAGCATTAACCGGCGTCTTCTTTATTCAGGGTGGATCATTCAGTAACATGCAATTATCTCAGGGAGAATTAATTTTAATGATTGCCATGTTTGTCCAAGCCATTAGTTTTATTTTCGTAAAAAAGGCAACAGAAACACTTGATTCAAAACAGGTAACAACAATCATGTACCTAGCTGGCTCAATTGGATTGTTGATTATTAGTTTTATAACCGAACCTGGAGGGGTCAGTGAAATGACTTCTGCATCTTTATTTACTTACTTTTTATTTATCGTATCAGGGTTAGTGGCAACGGGAATTGGATATATTGTTTTTAATGCAGCTATTCAGCAGATAGGTGCAGGTCAAACAGCCATATTTAACAACTTTGTTCCATTTTTTGGACTTGTATTTTCCGCTATTTTTTTAAATGAGACAATTACAACTTCACAATTAATCGGATTTGTATTTATTGTGGCTGGTGTTCTATTTGGTACTGGTTATATTGGTAGACTATGGGCGAAAAAACATAGACGGATTAACAATACTAAAAAGAGTGTGGGATAAACTATCTCTCGCCAGCTTTTTTAAATTGGATGGAAACTTTTGAATGTGGAAAGTGATATAGTGATTATTGGCATTAGTGACACGTGCAATACCATAAAAATATTCAGTGGTTTAATAACCTAAAAACAGACCATTTTATTGTGGTACTTTAAGAATGAGGATACTAAATGAACAGATTGATATCTTTATCGTTTTAGCTCACCATTTTTTAACCATAATTCATATAACGATAGAAATGATCAAAGTGAATATAAAGAAGGTAATAAAAATTAAGTTTTCATAACCAATGATATAGATTTACCATGTGAGGGCCTAATTAGTGTAGTGAAAAACCGGTGGTTTTACCATCGGTTTTTTTACTGCTTTTTTATACTCATTGAAAATCTCCTCATTTGGACAAACAGCTCCTACATAGCATTACCCAAGTGGTGATGCATTTTATGAAGGTGATAATCATCGAGTGACCGCAAGCTGACAAATGCATTAACGATTGCTATCAATATTTAATAAAACGTTATAGGAAGAAGATCCAGGGTGACAGCAATATATGTAAGGGTATCGACCGAGGAACAAGCGATCAAGGGATCGAGCATCGACAGCCAAATCGAGGCCTGTATAAAGAAAGCAGGGACTAAGGATGTGCTGAAGTATGCCGATGAAGGGTTTTCCGAGGAGCTTTTAGAACGTCCGGCTTTGAATCGCTTGAGAGAGGATGCAAGCGAAGGACTTATAAGTCAAGTCATCTGCTACGATCCTGATCGTCTTTACGGAAATGATCATTGAGCTTATCAGTGCTGACGAGTTGAGAGAGTGAGACAAGCGGATAGCTGGGAACATTTTCATACCTCTATCTATTCTGTCTCCATTAGTTTCGAAAGTTTTAAAAGAAACAATGAATGAGAGAAAGCCGGCATATTAGATCCGGCTTCTTCTGCATTATTTCCCCTTCGATTTCTTCCGCTTTTCCTTCTCCGCCCGATAGAACTCGTGAAACATCTTCATCAGCGCCCGTTTCTCAATCCGCGATACATAGCTGCGCGAAATACCGAGTTCTTTGGCAATTTCACGCTGCGTTTTTTCCTTCTTCAAATCAAGCCCAAACCGCCCGACAATTACTTCCTTTTCACGGTCATCTAAAATGTCAATGTATTGCTTCACTTTTTCAAGCTCCATATTGAGCTGGATTGTATCAATCACGTCTTCATTTTCTGATTTCAGGACATCGATGAGGCTTATTTCATTCCCTTCTTTATCCTGCCCGATCGGATCATGAAGGGACACGTCTTTTTTTGTTTTTTTCAATGCGCGTAAATGCATGAGGATTTCATTTTCAATACATCGCGCAGCATACGTCGCCAGTTTTGTCCCTTTTCCGGCGGAATAGCTTTCAATTCCTTTGATCAGCCCGATTGTTCCGATGGAGATTAAGTCCTCTGCGTCTTCACCTGTATTTTCAAACTTTTTTACAATATGGGCGACCAAGCGAAGATTATGCTCAATCAGCATGTTTCTGGCATGTTCATCCCCTTTAGCCATGAGCTCTAAGTATTTTTTTTCGTCGCTGCTTGAGAGCGGTTGTGGAAAGGCATTGTTTTTCACGTAAGATACTAAAAAGACAAGCTCTTTAACTACAAAACCGAGCGCTGCGAAAACACCTGTCACCATCGTCACCTCCACATGATTATGTAGGCAAAAGCCTATATGTCAATGTATGTGATCGGAAGGCTGTCTGTGTCTGTACCGGGAAATTTCTCAATGAGAGCTTAGGTTTTGTTTTTTAAAATAATCTTTACGCTGCCCCCATACATTTAAATGAACGTAACTGTATGGGGGGATGAGGATGAAAAGATGGATGGCAATGCTTCTTCTGGCGGCAGCAGCTTTTCTTTGTTTATTGGGAAAGGATATGACGGCTCCACAACAGGTCAAGGGGGCTGCTTTATATGACAAAGTTTTATATTTTCCGTTGTCTCGTTATCCGGAAACCGGGGATCATATAAGAGATGCGATTGCCGAAGGACATTCTGATATATGTACAATTGATCGTGATGGAGCGGACAAAAGGCGGGAGGAATCATTAAAAGGAATTCCGACGAAGCCTGGCTACGATCGGGATGAATGGCCGATGGCAGTTTGTGAAGAAGGAGGCGCCGGAGCCGATGTCCGCTATGTAACGCCTTCTGATAATCGCGGCGCCGGTTCATGGGTAGGAAATCAAATGAGCGGTTATCCAGATGGCACCAAAGTGTTGTTTATTGTTCAGTAATAAAAGAAGAGGCTCAGAATTGAGCCTCTTTTGCTATGATCCTATGTTGCCGCTAGGCTGATTTTCCTGAGGAGGGTACGTTTCTGCTTCTCGCCAATACTGGCGTGGGCCTTCTTCACGTACAACGATCCCGATCTTTGCAAGTTCAAGACGAAAATCTTCAATGTCGACTGTTTCCTCTTTTTTCAGTGCTTTCTGACGAGCCTTCAATATAGCATGAGCGCTTGGAGAGAGATCGGGTGATTCAGGTACCCATCGTCGAAATTTATCTTTAAACGGGTCACCTTCTGCCGACCATATGTAATGGTGTTTTTTAAAGGCCTGCTCAATGATTTTAGGTTTTTCATCTATTTCTTCACGTGCCAGTTCATATCCGTCTGTTCCTAAGAGGACAAGCCGTTTATGATCAATAAATACCAGAGCAATGTCTTCCGAGTTGATCGTTTGAACATGCTTGCCTTTCATTAATTTCACGGAGTCGTCTGTAATGTGTACAGTTAATAGCAATTTGATGATTGAATGAGCGAACCATATACCGGCAATCAGGCCAAGCAGCGCGGTGATAAACTTCGCCGGTGATCCGTGAAAAGAGGCAACAAGCCGAAGAGGGCCTCCTAATGGAATCCACGGCAGAGATAATGCCCATTTCGCAAGCTGATGAAAGAAATAACCAATGAGAAGACCGATGATTGCAAGTGTAACGTATAATAAACATTTCGCGGTTTTCTTAATTCCAATGATTGTTTGTGTTTGATCCTGCAAGTTGTCACCTTCTTAGCTAGAAATAAATTGAATTCTCTTCCCATATTTTAACTTAAATAGAGGGGAAATCAAGGATGTTTCCACGATTTCTGCTGTAATTCATGAAGGCGCCAAATGATTATCACACCCTCTTTCTGATAAAGATCATACAGAAACGATATGACACGGGAAAAGAAATCACTCTGGTTGATCACGGACCGCTTTTGTTTTTTTGTTTGAGAAAACAGGACGTATCACAAAGCAGTTCACAGGGAACATAAAGAGTAAGGGCTTTAGAGTTTAGACAACCAGGAGGAACTCACATGAAAATAGGATTGATCGGCTTAGGGAAAATGGGCATCAACATAGGAAAGCAATTGATCGACCGCAATCATCAAGCAATCGGTTATGACGTGAACCAAGCCGCTGTTGATGAACTGATATCTTTTGGGGCTGAGGGGACAACGAGTATAAAAGAGTTGATTTCTTCATTAGACATGCCGCGAATACTATGGGTTATGGTGCCCCATGGCGTGGTCGATACTGTTTTGCGTGATGTGACACCTTTATTAAGCACAGGTGATATTATCATCGAAGCCGGAAATTCTCATTATAAAGAATCGATTCGTCGCTATAATCAAATGAAAGAAGCGGGTATCTATTATCTCGATGCGGGGACGTCGGGCGGAATGGAAGGTGCACGGCACGGAGCCTGTTTTATGGTGGGGGGAGACCCGGAAGCATGGGAAATTGCCGAGCCGCTGTTTCGGGATACTGCTGTTGAAAATGGATATTTATATGCCGGAGAAGCGGGCAGCGGGCACTTTTTGAAAATGATTCATAATGGCATTGAGTACGGAATGATGGCTGCTATTGGCGAAGGATTTGAAGTGCTGGAAAAAAGCCCGTTTGAGTTTGACTATGAGAAAGTTGCAAGGGTATGGAATCATGGATCTGTCATAAGGTCGTGGCTTATGGGGCTGACTGAGCGAGCTTTTTCTAAAGACGCGAAGCTGGAACAGATCAAAGGCGTCATGCATTCCTCAGGGGAAGGGAAATGGACAGTGGAAACGGCACTAGATTTGCAGACAGCCACCCCGGTGATCGCGATGTCGCTCTTGATGAGATACCGTTCGTTAACAGACGATACGTTTACAGGAAAGGTCGTTGCTGCGCTCCGTAATGAATTTGGAGGACATGCAACAGAAAAAAAGTAAGGGGGGCAAAGCGGGCCGCCCTTATTTTTTTGACACTTTCACGAGATGAGGAAACTTTTTATATATAACCAACATCAGGATCAGAACGTAGGCCCCGTAAATACTGAAGGATAGTAATTTGTTGCTGGAGAAATTGGCGCCGGCAATTGTAACAACTAAAATATTTGGGATTTTTCCTATTAAAGAGGCGACGAAAAAAACATGCCACCGAACACTGCTTAGTCCGCATACAACATTCATGACAAGAGAAGGAATAACAGGGATAAGTCTTCCCAATAAAACAGCGGTAAACGCATTTTTATCGAAGGAAGCCTCGTATCCTTTTATAGCAGGGTAAGCTTTTATTTTTTTCCTAGCCCAATCACGAAAGCTGTACCTCGCGAGAAAAAATAGCAATATTGTACCGAGCATTGAACCGGCCAGTGTAATCCAAACGCCATTTGCAATTCCGAACACAGCGCCATTTAAAGCTGCAATAATTGCAAACGGCACAATCGGGAAAAAGACGTCGGCTGCAATCAGAAGCATACTACATAAAACGGAGATCAAGCCGCCTGCTTTTATAGCATCAAGCCAAGCTTCTTTCTGATAAAACCCGACTGCAATAACGGCGATGATCAAGATTATACCTAAAGTCTTTTTTAACATATCAATTATCCACTCCCAACACTTGTGGCGATGTCAGGAGGTAGAATCTCCGGCATCTACGTTAGTATAACTTGTACCATTTCGGAGGTTCAACTGTCATACGAGTGGGGCGAAATACAATTCTTTTTTAGCTAGTAAAATAGGCTATCCATTTCACTCGTTGCTGCATTCTTTAATAGTAGGGAGGGATAGAAATGGTAGCGATAAAAAAGGATTTTATACCAAAATCAAACGATAACCGTCCCGGCTATGCGATGACACCTGCCTACATTACGGTGCACAATACAGCAAATACCGCCAAAGGTGCCGATGCAAAAATGCACGCTGATTATGTAAAAAACCCAAGTACATTTGTCAGCTGGCATTTTACAGTAGACGATTCAGACATCTATCAGCATCTGCCTCTTACTGAAAACGGGTGGCATGCTGGCGACGGCACCGATGGAACAGGGAATCGCAAATCAATCGGGATTGAAATCTGCGAAAATGCAGACGGCGATTTTGACAAAGCAGTAACTAATGCGCAGTGGCTGATCAAAAAATTGATGAAGGATCACAATATTTCGCTGGATCGTGTTGTTCCCCACAAAAAATGGTCCGGAAAAGAATGTCCCCGCAAACTCTTAAATCAATGGAGTGCATTCAAAAACGGAATTTCTTCCTCTGATACGCCATCTAAAGAATCACCCAAATCTTATCCTCTGCCTTCAGGAGTAATAAAACTTACTGCGCCTTATAGAAAAGGCACAAAAGTTCTTCAGCTGCAAAAGGCTTTAGCAGCACTTCATTTTTACCCCGATAAAGGTGCGAAGAATAACGGTATTGACGGCATTTATGGACCGAAAACAGCAAATGCCGTGAAACGTTTTCAGCTGATGAATGGATTAAAAGCTGATGGTATCTACGGACCGAAAACAAAGGCCAAGCTTAAAGCGAAATTAAAATAAATGCAGAGGTAATCAATAGCCTGTTTCCTCTGGCGGAAGCAGGTTATTGCAATCAACTCTCTGAAGTGTTTTTTCGCAGGAAAAGACGGGAACTGAAATAGATATATCACCCCTTAATGGAAACAGAATGATTTTAGTCGAGAGGGACACGTTAACAATAGAGAGAACGCTATAACGAAAAAACTCTGCGTTGAATGAAACAGAGCAGAGGTATAACATAAAGGTGAAGCTTTTGGGGGTGTAAAGATGAAGTATATGTTCATCCTTTTCCTCGTGCTGTTCGTTACAGCAGGATGCGGAAGGGGATACGAAGACGTGGTAGCATTTGGTGACAGCAATACACGCGGCTCTAATTGGGATTATCGTGACTATCCAAAAGCGCAGCAGTGGGTCAATATATTAAAAACGGCTGAACGCGGGAATCTTGATATCCTCAATGCAGGAATTGGAGGACAAACGACAGAAGATGCCCGTTTACGGTTTCAAACAGATGTACTTGATCAAAAACCTAAGCATCTTTTTATTATGTTTGGCACTAATGACGCCGCGATTCTGGCTGAAGGAAAGCCGAGAGTGTCAAAGCTGCGTTTCAGAGAGAATCTGGTTTACTTTATAAAAGAAAGCAGAAAACACGGCATCAAGCCTGTTTTAATGACGTGTATTCCTATTATTGAAGGAAACGGAAAGCATCACCTCTTTTACTATTCCAGGTATAAAGCGGCTGCTTTTGAATCAAAAGGCGGGGCGAGAAAGTGGCATAACTCATACAATGATATTACAAGAGATGTCGCGAAACATATGAATGTGCCTCTCGTAGACAACTGGAAGCATTTTATTGAAGCAGACGGCGGAGAAGCTACTGATGAAGCGCTTATCCAATCCGGCTTGATAGATCCTTCAGGCAATCATATGACACCAAAAGGGGCAAGGGTTGTTTATGAAGGGATACAAGATGGGCAGGTCCTGAAGCGCTGATCCGGACAAAGGCCTAAGCCGTTTTATTTCTCCTACATAGGCTGTTATAGAAACATTTTTAAGGAGGCGCGCTTCACATGTACAGCGGGTATTTATACACGTATCCATTCGGCGGCTGGCCATATGGAGCAAGCAGAGCATACGGATACGCTTTTATCGTTGTTTTGATTGTTGTTCTCCTGATTGTGGGCGGAGTGTATTGGTTCACATAAAATCCAGCCCTGAAAACACCTCTTTTTAGGGGTGTTTTTTGCTGAAAACAGTAGTAAAGCGCGTAACTGAAGTGATATAATATCAGTCATCTGAGTAAAAAAAGGAAATACGCCCGGAAAAAATAGACAAATTCCTATTAAGAAGATACGGAAATAATATGTCCGAGCGATCTTCTTTTTATTTCGTTTTCGATTAACTCGATAAAGTCGCGGTTTAAATTCATTTCGGTGGCTTTGAAATAAGATTCTATTAATAGTTCATCAGACAATTTTCTCATGCTAGGAACCCAATTAATGGGAGAGACACCTCCTTCATAGTTGGAATCATTCATGACTTTGTGACATACATTTATAGGTTGCGTTCATCTGAAGCTGAAGATTATCTTTAATCTACCATGAATTGCATATAAGAACAATCGTTCTGTTATCCACACCAAAAAGTGGATAACTTGTGAGTATCATGTTTATAATTTGTCTAAAGAGTGATGTAATAAGAGTGGATAGTGTGTGTAAATTTATCCACACCTGGTGAAGAAACCCAATTTTTGTCGAAATTTTTTTGCTCAGTTTTTCTTTAAGCGCAAGTTCGATTTTTTTCGACATAAATTTTAAGAGAAAGAAAAGGGAAGGGTGCGGGTTTTGTTAAAAAAGTTTTTTTTACCTGACGAGTTTGTAAAAAATATTTTTCATATTACACCTGAAAAATTAAAGGAACGAAATGTAAAAGGAATTATCACTGATCTGGACAATACGCTTGTTGAATGGGACAGACCAAACGCGACGCCGCGATTGATCGAGTGGTTTGAAGAAATGAGAGAGCACGGCATTAAAGTGACGATTGTCTCTAATAATAATGAGCGAAGAGTAAAACTTTTCTCGGAACCGCTCGGTATACCATTCATCTATAAAGCAAGAAAACCGATGGGCAAAGCCTTTAATAGAGCAGTGCGCAATATGGAGCTGAAAAAAGAGGACTGTGTTGTCATCGGAGATCAGCTGCTGACTGATGTACTCGGCGGGAACCGTAACGGCTACCATACGATCCTGGTCGTGCCTGTCGCTTCCTCAGACGGCTTTATTACGCGTTTTAACCGCCAGGTAGAACGCAGAATACTGAGTGCTCTCAAACGAAAAGGGCACATTCAGTGGGAGGAATAAGAATGGAAAAGGTTGTTTGTATCGGCTGCGGAGTTTCAATCCAAACCGAGGACAAAAACGGTCTGGGATACGCGCCGCCGGCTTCGCTTTCTAAAGAAAGTGTGATTTGCCAGCGCTGCTTCAGACTGAAAAACTACAATGAAATACAAGACGTTTCCTTAACGGATGATGACTTTTTAAACATCCTTCATGGAATTGGAGAAACCGATTCTCTCGTCGTTAAAATTGTTGATATTTTCGATTTTAACGGCAGCTGGATTAATGGATTGCAGCGCTTAGTCGGAGGAAATCCTATATTATTAGTCGGAAACAAGGCGGATATTCTGCCTAAATCGCTCAAAAGAGAACGGCTGATCCAGTGGATGAAGCGCGAAGCGAAAGAGCTTGGCTTAAAACCGATTGACGTATTTTTGGTCAGTGCGGGACGCGGCCAGGGGATCAGAGAAGTCATTGATGCGATTGAACATTACCGTAACGGCAAGGATGTTTACGTTGTCGGCTGTACCAATGTAGGGAAATCAACGTTCATTAACCGGATTATCAAAGAAGTGTCCGGTGAAGACAACATCATCACAACATCGCAATTCCCGGGCACAACTCTTGATGCGATTGAAATTCCGTTAGATGACGGCTCAGCGCTTTATGATACACCTGGAATCATCAATCACCATCAAATGGCGCACTATGTAAACAAAAAGGATTTAAAAGTGCTTTCGCCCAAAAAGGAACTGAAGCCGCGCACATTTCAGCTAAACGATCAGCAAACGCTGTATTTCGGCGGACTGGCAAGGTTTGATTATGTTTCAGGTGAAAGAGCTGCCTTTGTCTGCTATATGCCGAATGAATTAATGATTCACAGAACGAAACTGGAAAATGCTGACGCGCTTTATGAAAAGCACGCAGGAGAATTGCTCACACCGCCGGGAAAAGATGATATGGATGAGTTTCCAGAACTGGTTGCCCATACGTTTACGATGAAAGAGCAAAAGACAGATATCGTTTTTTCTGGGTTAGGCTGGGTAACGGTGCATGACGCGGATAAAAAGATAACGGCTTATGCGCCAAAAGGCGTTCACGTATTTGTTCGGCGCTCATTAATTTAACAAAAAGGGGAGAGGGGTATGAAGAAGCTGTACGGGGTTATCGGAAATCCGATTGCGCATTCCATGTCGCCGGATATCCATAACGCGGCTTTGAAGGATCTTGGCTTGGACGGACACTACCATGCATTTAAGGTGGAAGAGGATAGTCTTGAAGATGCGGTAAAAGGAATAAGGGCTCTTGGCCTACAAGGCATCAATGTGACTGTTCCGCACAAGGTTTCCATCATGGATCATCTCGATCATATTGATGAGAGCGCAAAAGTGCTTGGTGCCGTTAACACTGTCAGAAGAGAAGGAGACAAACTTGTCGGATATAATACAGACGGAGAAGGCTTTGTGAGATCTTTAATGAGAATTTTGGACAAACCAATCTCCGAGCTGTCTTTCTTAATGATCGGCGCGGGCGGGGCAGCGAGAGCGATTTTTACGACGATCGTCCGCGACAATCCGGAAAAGTTTGATATTTGCAATCGAACGATAGAAAAAGCCAAACAGCTCACAGACTCTGCTCCCTCGTTCCGCAATGTAGAAGTGTTAAGCATAAAAGAAGCAGAAGAACGGCTTGAGCAGTATGATGTAATTATCCATACAACATCTGTAGGCATGTATCCAAACGTGGAAGATATTCCGCTTTCGCTGCAGCGTGCTGCAAGCAGTGCGGTTGTTTGCGATATCGTGTATAATCCGATTCAGACTTCACTATTAAAAGAAGCAAAGCAAAAAGGTCTGAAAACACTGGATGGAGTCGGCATGTTTGTTGAGCAGGCGGCATTGTCTTTCCGCTTGTGGACGGGACATGAACCTGATGTTGAAAAAATGAGATCTATTGTAGTAGGGAAATTAGGAGGAAAATAATGCTAACAGGAAAACAAAAACGTTTCTTGCGTTCAAAAGCGCACCATTTAAGCCCGATTTTTCAAGTAGGAAAGGGCGGAGTCAATGACAACATGATTAAACAAATTTCTGAAGCGGTTGAAGCGAGAGAGCTGATTAAAATCAGCGTTCTTCAAAACTGCGAAGACGATAAAAATGATGTTGCGGAAACTCTTGTTAAAGGAAGCCGCGCACAGTTGGTTCAGACGATTGGCAGTACGATTGTATTATATAAGGAATCAAAGGAAAATAAACAGATCGAGCTTCCTTAAGGTGGTTGAAATGAAGAAAATCGGAATTTTTGGAGGCACGTTTGATCCTCCGCATAACGGTCACCTTTTAATGGCGAATGAGGTGCTGTATCAGGCGGAGCTCGACGAAATTTGGTTTATGCCCAATCAAATACCTCCGCATAAACAGGATGAAGACTATACAGACAGCACTCATCGGGTGGAAATGTTGAAGCTTGCGATCCAGTCTAATCCATCCTTTAAGCTGCAGCTGGCTGAAATGGAAAGAGAAGGGCCGTCATATACCTTTGATACCGTTTCTTTACTAAAGCAGCGATATCCGAATGATCAGCTATTCTTTATCATTGGTGCTGACATGATTGAATACCTGCCGAAATGGTATAAGCTGGACGAGCTGCTGAACCTTATTCAATTTATCGGAGTAAAGCGCCCCGGTTTTCATGTTGAAACCCCTTATCCGCTTCTCTTTGCAGACGTTCCGGAGTTTGAGGTATCATCGACTATGATAAGGGAACGGTTTAAAAGCAAGAAGCCCACTGACTACTTAATCCCTGATAAAGTGAAGAAGTATGTAGAGGAGAATGGTTTATATGAATCGTGAGGAGGCACTTGCCTGCGTCAAGCAGCAATTGACCGAGCATCGATATATCCATACAATTGGCGTAATGAACACGGCGATTGAACTTGCGGAGCGCTTTGGCGCCGACTCCAAAAAAGCGGAAACGGCGGCTATCTTTCATGATTACGCCAAATTCCGTCCAAAAGAAGAAATGAAACAAATTATTGCCAGAGAAAACATGCCCGC
>NZ_JH600304.1 GCF_000245335.1 Bacillus mojavensis RO-H-1 = KCTC 3706 | reverse complement strand
ATCACAACCCGGAGCTGTGGCATGCTCCGGTCGGCGCTTACCTAGTCCAGAGGGAAGCGGGAATTCATGACGAAGATGTTCTTGACGCGATCAGATACCATACCTCTGGGCGTCCGGGCATGACGCTTTTGGAAAAAGTCATTTACGTTGCCGATTATATTGAACCAGGCCGTAAATTTCCCGGTGTTGATGAGGTGCGCGAACTAGCAGAAACGGATTTGAATCAAGCGTTGGTTCAGTCGATCAAAAATACAATGATTTTTCTAATGAAAAAAAATCAACAGGTTTTTCCAGATACATGTTTAACCTATAACTGGCTTGTGTCTGGCAAATGAACAGGAGGAATATGTGAATGAATCAAAAGTCCATTTTAAAGATTGCAGCTGCGGCTTGCGACGATAAGCGGGCAGAGGATATTTTAGCACTGGATATGGAAGGAATTTCTCTGGTTGCTGATTATTTTCTGATCTGCCACGGTAATTCAGACAAACAAGTTCAGGCCATTGCGCGTGAAATCAAGGACCAGGCAGAAGAAAACGGCATTGAAGTCAAAAAGATGGAAGGCTTCGATGAGGCAAGATGGGTATTAGTTGACCTTGGGGATGTGATTGCCCATGTGTTTCACAAGGACGAAAGAAGCTATTACAACCTAGAAAAACTGTGGGGAGACGCTCCGCTCGCAGATCTGGAACTTGGAATGAACCAATGATTTACCAAGGCTTTGCAAGCGTGTATGACGAGTTAATGTCTCACGCACCTTACGACAAATGGACAGAGTGGATTGAAGCATCTCTGCCGGAAAAAGGCCGTATTCTCGATTTGGCATGCGGCACCGGAGAAATTTCAATCCGGCTTGCCGAAAAAGGCTTTGAAGTCACTGGGATTGATCTCAGTGAGGAAATGCTCTCATACGCCCAGCAAAAAGTACCAGCTAAACAGCCGATTCTTTTCCTTCAGCAGGACATGAGAGAAATTACCGGCTTTGAAGGCCAGTTTGATGCGGTTGCGATCTGCTGTGACTCCTTGAATTATTTAAAAACGAAAAATGACGTGATGAATACCTTTAAAAGTGTATTTCAGGTGCTGAAGCCGGACGGCATATTGCTGTTTGATGTTCACTCACCGTATAAAATAACCGAGGTTTTTCCTGGCAGCACGTTTGCTGATCAAGACGAAGATATCAGCTATATTTGGCAAAGCTTTGCCGGTAGTGAAGAGCTTTCCGCCATTCATGATATGACGTTTTTTGTTTGGAACGGAGAGGCGTACGACCGCTTCGATGAGACGCATGAGCAAAGAACGTTCCGAGTGGATGAATACGAAGAAATGCTGGCAGGCTGCGGTTTTCAGCTTCATAAGGTCACCGCTGATTTTACCGATTCAGCCCCGTCACCACACTCTGAACGCCTGTTCTTTAAAGCACAGAAATCAAAAACCATCGTTTATTAAGACGATGGTTTTTAAAATGCTTTTTTACCCTTTTGCATACAACAAAAGACTATGGCATACTCGTTTACACATGAAACTGCTTCTTCACCGCGGAAATATCCTCTTCATACTTCAAATGCGTATTTTGAAACACCCGATGAAACATATCCTGTACACCGCTTTCGAGGGCTTTTATGCCTTCTCCTGTCACACCGCCTTTTACGCAAACCTTTTCCTGTAATGCAGGAAGAGTATACAATTCGGTTTCTAACAGCTTTCCCAGCCCGACAAGCATCTCTTTACACATGTGAATAGCGTCCTGTTTAGACACTGACGTTTCCGTAACGGCTGCATCTATAAACCGCTGTACCAGATAGCTCATAAAAGCGGGTCCGCAGCTTACGATATCTGACGCTACTCTTGTGATGTCACTTTCAATTTGCAGCGGATTCGAAATGTGCTTCATCAGCTCGTTTATTTTTGTTTTTGCTACCTCCCCGCAGCTTTTGCCAAAGGTGACGAGAGAAACGCCAGCAAGCGCCCGGTTTGTAATACTCGGGATTACTCGTGCCACCTGACATGGCACATACTGTTCCAGCTGATCAGTCTGAAGCGGGCTTGTAATTGAAATGAGAATGTGATTCTTTCTTAGATAAGGAACTGCCCTTGACAATAATGGATATATATCAAGCGGCTTTACACAGATGAAAATCATCTCATTTTCTGCAACAAGATTTTCAAGGCTCTCTGTTACGTTTAAGCTGTTGTAGCGGTTTTTTATCTTAAACGCTTTTTCAATTGTGCGGTTTGTGATTGTGATGTTTGAGGGATCGGCTGCTTGTGATTCAATAAATGATTCTATAAGGATCGTACCCATATTTCCAGTGCCGATAAAGCCAATCTTCAATGATTTCCCCTCCTTTGAGCTATTATCCTCTAAACCATATGTGATAAAGAAACAAAATATGACGAAAGCGGGGCGCATGCCAGTTGAATTGGTTGAATCAACATAAAATGATCATCATGTCAGTGGCCTTTGCTGCTGTTCTCATTGCGGTTCTTTGTCTCTTTTTTTTCATCGGGCATAACAAAGAGCCTGTAAAACAAGTGATATCTAGTGAAAAGGATAATGCTGAGGTTAAGCAGGAAGTGACAAAAGACAAAGCGGAAGAAAATATTGTAATTGACATAAAAGGTGCTGTTAAGCATCCCGGCGTTTATGAAATGCATGCAGGGGACAGAGTGTCACAGGCTATTGAGAAAGCAGGCGGCATCGGCGAAAAAGCAGATGAAACGCAAGTGAATTTGGCGGAACTTTTGCAGGACGGTACAGTGGTGTATATACCGAGTGAGGGAGAAGAGGAGCCGCAGCAAGCGGCCGGAGGCGCTGTACAAAGCAGTACGGGGAAAGAGGCCTTGGTCAATATCAATACAGCAACATTAGAGGATTTACAAAACATTTCAGGAGTAGGGCCTTCAAAAGCCGAAGCGATTATTGCATATCGGGAAGAGAACGGGCGTTTTCAGGCAATTGAAGATATCACAAAGGTTTCGGGAATTGGCGAAAAATCATTTGAAAAAATAAAGTCTTCCATTACAGTAAAGTGAATTGACGGTCATGTATGATGATAGGTAAACTAAAGAACAGGCAACACAACATTTGGAGGGAACAACGTGGAACGAATTTCATGGAATCAATATTTTATGGCTCAAAGCCATTTACTGGCACTGCGTAGCACCTGCCCGAGATTGTCTGTCGGCGCTACCATTGTCAGAGATAAACGTATGATTGCAGGAGGATATAACGGATCAATCGCAGGCGGCGTACATTGCGCGGACGAAGGATGCTTAATGATAGACGATCATTGCGCGAGAACGATTCACGCGGAAATGAATGCGATTCTTCAATGCTCTAAATTTGGAGTGCCGACAGATGGAGCGGAGATATATGTTACGCACTATCCGTGTATTCAGTGCTGTAAGTCTATCATTCAAGCCGGTATCAAAACAGTATATTACGCTGAGGATTATAAAACACATCCGTATGCCCAGGAGCTATTTGAGCAGTCTGGCGTTACGGTTGAACAGGTTGAACTTGATGAGATGATCGTTGATCTGAAAAACAGAGAAAAGCTTTCATTTGTAGCGGGGCTTTTAGAAAAATTAGCGGATGCCGGTCTCGCAGAGGAAGATTTGAAGAAAATACATGAACAGGCCAATAAACTTTTTACGAGTTATGTGTGATTGATGCGACATTCGCGTCTATTATTGCCTTTGGCGGCAGCTTCAGCAACGGCTGGAATTGCTGCCGCCTCTTATTTCTCCGCTGTCTTTCTCTTCTTCCTCTTTCTTCTTATTGTGTCAGTCAAAACAAGACACGCTCCACTCATTTTTGTATGTTTATTCTCTTTTGTGCTCAATTTTGCCCTGTTTAAGATTACAGATTTTCAAAATACTTCTTCGTACAAGCAGGGCAGCTATCACTTCAAGGCGGTCGTTCATAGTATTCCTAAAATTGACGGAGATCGGATGTCTTTGCTGATCAAGACGCCTGATGGCGAAAAATGGGCTGCCTCTTATCGGATTCAGTCTTTAGCTGAAAAAGACAAACTGTCACATCTAGAGCCGGGTATGGCATGCGAATTGACTGGTAAGTTGGAGAAGCCCAAACAAGCAACAGTGCCGGGAACATTTGATTATCACCAGTATCTTTACCGGCAGCATATTCATTGGAGCTATTCTGTCACATCTATTAGAAATTGCAGTGAGTCTTCAGGTGTCCGGTATAAGCTTCTCAGTTTGAGAAAATACATCGTATCATTCACGAACACCAAGCTTCCGTCAGATTCAGCAGGAATCGTACAGGCGCTTACAGTAGGTGAGAGGTCTTATTTGGATGACGATGTGCTTAACGCTTACCAAAATCTAGGTGTTGTCCATCTATTAGCCATCTCAGGCCTCCATGTCGGGATTTTGACAGCTGGCCTATTTTACGCAATGATCCGTCTGGGTATAACAAGAGAAAATGCGTCAATCCTACTCCTTTTGTTTCTGCCGATCTATGTTATTTTGACAGGCGCAGCGCCTTCTGTTCTCCGAGCCGCTCTGATGTCGGGCATCTACTTAGCGGGAAGCCTTTTTCAGCAGCGGGTGAATTCTGCAGGGGTAATCTGTCTCTCGTATATCCTCCTCTTGCTTTTTAATCCCTACTACCTTTTTGAAGCTGGATTTCAGCTTTCATTTGCGGTCAGTTTTTCTTTAATTCTCTCATCATCTATTTTTCAGCATAGCAAAACGGGTCTGGGACAGCTGACGATGGTATCTGTTATTGCCCAGCTAGGCTCACTACCCATTCTTCTGTATCATTTTCAGCAGTTTTCTATTATGAGCATTCCGATGAATATGGTGTTGGTGCCTTTTTATACATTCTGTATTTTACCGGCTGCTGTTATAGGAGTTATTCTATTATTTTTTTCAGCATCCGTCGGTCAATTTCTGTTCTATTGGTTTGATGTAATGATGACCTGGACCAACAGACTGATCACTAAAATCGCAGATATAGAAATATTCACAATCATCATCTCACGTCCTGCACCCGCACTTCTTCTCTTATTCACGCTCACTGTCATCATATTGCTTATGAGTATCGAGAAACGCTCATATCTCCGGCTGACCGTATCCGCAGGCCTTTTTTGTGCAACGCTTACCCTGCTCTTTATTTTCCCTTATGTTAGTTCCGATGGAGAAGTAGATATGATTGATATCGGACAAGGTGACAGTATGTTTGTCAGTGCATCCTATCAGAAAGGCCGTGTTTTAATTGATACAGGAGGCACTTTGTCTTATTCGTCAGAGCCTTGGCGGGAAAAACAGCATCCTTTTTCACTGGGGGAAAAGGTGCTGATCCCTTTTTTAACGGCAAAGGGCATCAAGCAGCTTGATGCGCTGATACTGACGCATGCAGATCAAGATCATATCGGAGAGGCAGAGGTTTTGCTGAAGCATCATAAAGTAAAGCGTCTCGTTATTCCGAAAGGGTTTGTTTCTGAACCTCATGATGAGAAAGTGCTGCGGACTGCCAGACAGGAGGGTGTGGCAATTGAAGAGGTGAAACGGGGTGATGTATTGCAAATAAAGGACTTGCAGTTTCATGTGCTGTCACCGGAAACGCCTGATCCGGCAAGTAAAAATAATTCTTCTCTCGTTCTATGGATGAAAACAGGCAGTCTCAGCTGGCTCCTGACGGGTGATCTGGAAAAAGAGGGGGAACAGGAGATTATTAGTGTCTTCCCAAATATAAGAGCGGATGTGTTAAAGGTGGGGCATCATGGAAGCAAGGGCTCTACCGGTGAAGAATTCATCAAACAGCTTCAGCCGAAAACGGCGATCATCTCAGCGGGAGAAAACAATAGGTACCATCATCCGCATCAAGAAGTTCTTCAATTGTTAAAGAGCCGACCCATCCGTGTGCTGCGCACTGATCAAAGCGGCACGATCCAATACACGTACAAAAACGGATCAGGAACCTTTTCTGTCTATCCTCCATATGATACATCAGATATGACAGAGGAGAATTAAAAAAGACTGCCGAGAAATCAGCAGCCCGGGCAGTCGTGTTATGAACCAACCAGGTGAATAACCGTTGCCATGACAAACAATAAGGCGAAAAATCCGAAGGACACAACAAAACCAACCGCTGAATCTACAGCATCATTTCGTTTGCTTTGAACGTTTTTTTCAAAATCATTCAATTTCATCCCCCCTGACTGATTTAAGTATAATGGAATCGATTTGAAAAATCTAGAAGCTAAGGTAACGTTTTCTGTTCTGGTGATTATCGCCTTTTTACAAGCTGTCCCGGGGGCTTGCGAACAGGCGTTTAATATAAATGGGGAAGCCGCTGTCAGGCTTCCTCTTTACTATTTTGCAAACTCAATTTAGGATAGAAGAGGATGATGAAAGAGAGGAAGTCGTACAACAATGGTATTTGATGTGTGGAAAAGCCTGAAAAAAGGCGATGTCCATCCGGTTTATTGTTTATACGGAAAAGAGACGTATCTGCTCCAAGAAACCGTCAGCAGGATCAGACAGACGGTGATTGATCAAGAGACAAAAGATTTCAACCTGTCTGTTTTTGATTTGGAGGAAGACCCGCTGGATCAGGCGATTGCCGACGCTGAAACGTTCCCATTTATGGGGGAGCGGCGCCTTGTCATTGTGAAAAATCCATATTTTTTAACGGGTGAAAAAAAGAAAGAAAAAGTTGAGCACAACATCAGCGCGCTTGAATCGTATATACAATCACCGGCGCCATACACGGTCTTTGTTCTGCTTGCGCCTTATGAAAAACTGGATGAGCGGAAAAAACTGACCAAAGCGCTAAAAAAGCAGGCGTTCATGATGGAGGCAAAGGAATTAAACGCGAAGGAAACGACAGACTTTACGATCAATCTGGCGAGAACCGAGCAGAAAACAATCAGCACTGAGGCGGCAGAGCATTTGGTTTTGCTTGTAAACGGGCATCTGTCATCACTTTTTCAGGAGATTCAGAAACTCTGCACGTTTATTGGAGACCGTGAAGAAATCACGCTGGATGATGTAAAGACGCTTGTGGCGAGAAGTCTGGAACAAAATATCTTTGAACTGATTAATAAAATCGTCAACCGAAAACGGACTGAGAGTCTGCAAATTTTTTATGATTTGCTCAAACAAAATGAAGAGCCGATCAAAATTATGGCTCTCATATCGAACCAGTTCCGGCTGATCCTGCAGACGAAATATTTCGCGGAACAAGGGTACGGCCAAAAACAGATTGCTTCTAACTTAAAGGTGCATCCATTCCGGGTAAAGCTGGCAATGGATCAAGCGAGGCTTTTTTCAGAAGCTGAGCTCCGGTCTATTATTGAACAGCTTGCCGTGATGGACTATGAGATGAAAACCGGGAAAAAGGACAAGCAGCTTTTACTAGAGCTTTTTCTCTTGCAGCTGTTAAAAAGAAATGAAAAAAACGATCCTCAATGATGAGGATCGTTTTTGTTTTATGCAGAAAGTCCGTTCACTTTTTTCGCTAGTCTTGATTTGTATCGAGCTGCGGCATTTTTGTGTACAAGACCTGTTTTCACTGCTTTATCAATACGTTTAGCTGCTTCAGTAAGAGCAGTTTTCGCTTTGTCAGCTTCGTTGTTTGCAACAGAAGCTTCAACTTGTTTGATTGCAGTACGCATAGCAGATTTGATTGTCGCGTTATGAGCGCGGCGTTCGTTATTAGTTTTTGTACGTTTAATCGCTGATTTAATGTTTGGCATGTGTTTCACCTCCTAAGATACAACCTGTAGCACAGTGTCTTAAGGTTAAATCTTCTTCACAATAGAACAAATTGTATTCTATCAAACACGCCTTTAGATTGCAATATAAATGTAAAGTATTTTTCATTGAAGGAATGCTTTTAAGCATGATTCATTTTATAAATGGAAACAATATGGTTAGTGAATATTCGAAGGAGGCCCTGTATGAAAAAGAGTGAGCTGGATGTAAATCAGTATTTGATACGTACGGATTTAGCGGTTGAAACGAAGGAAGCCATGGCTAATCGTCAGGCTGTGCCTGCAAAAGAGATAAAAGGTTTTATTGAAAAAGAACGCGATCATGGCGGAATAAAAATCCGCACTGTTGATATCACGAAGGAAGGCGCAGAGCTTTCCGGAAAAAAAGAAGGACGTTATTTAACGATTGAGGCCCAGGGGATCAGAGAAAATGATTCGGAAATGCAAGAGAAAGTTTCTGCTGTATTTGCGGAAGAATTCTCAGCCTTTCTGGAAAGCCTTAAGATCTCAAAGGATGCGAGCTGTTTAATTGTCGGCCTCGGCAACTGGAACGTGACACCTGATGCGCTCGGTCCGATGGCTGTAGAAAATCTATTAGTGACAAGACATTTATTTAAACTCCAGCCTGAAAATGTGCAGGAGGGCTACAGGCCTGTCAGCGCATTTGCTCCTGGTGTCATGGGAATTACAGGCATCGAAACAAGCGATATTATTAAAGGGGTCATCGAGCAGTCGAAACCCGATTTCGTGATTGCCATTGATGCACTTGCGGCGCGGGCGGTAGAAAGGGTCAACACAACCATTCAAATATCAGATACAGGAATACACCCGGGATCAGGCGTCGGAAATAAACGTAAAGACTTGAGTAAGGACACCCTAGGCGTACCTGTCATTGCAATTGGTGTACCGACGGTCGTTGACGCGGTAACAATTGCCAGCGACACGGTTGACTACATATTAAAGCATTTTGGCAGAGAAATGAGAGATAACAGTCCGTCGAGATCGCTTGTTCCGGCGGGGATGACGTTTGGGAAAAAGAAAGTGCTTACTGAAGAGGACCTTCCCGACCCAAAACAGCGTCAATCGTTTCTCGGCATAGTGGGGACTCTTGAAGACAACGAAAAGCGGCAGCTCATTCATGAGGTGCTGGCACCTCTGGGCCATAATTTGATGGTCACGCCGAAGGAAGTCGATTCATTTATTGACGATATGGCAAATGTGCTGGCAAACGGATTAAATACAGCGCTTCATGAAAAGGTGTCTCAGGAAAACAAAGGCTCCTATAATCACTAAACGGTTCTACTTCCTCTAGCTTGTTCATAGAGTAATTACTAGACAAGCGCTGGAGGGATTCAATGAGAAATAAACGCAGAAACAGACAAATTGTTGTTGCGGTGAATGGCGGGAAAGCGATAAAGGCGATCTTTCTATTTATCGCAAGCCTATTAGTGATTTTTGTTTTATCCGGTGTGCTGACGTCTCTCCGGCCGGAACTCAGGCCATCGTCTGACTCTTTTTACGGGATTGCCGACGAACTGCCGGGTGACGTATTTGCACACTTGCTGCGGATGGAAAACCATTATTTCGCTTCTGACCTTTCTCAAACCGACAGCTCATTTCATCTATCACGTCTTTCTTTAAAGCTGGCGACAAGTATTAATCTCGAGGATCCGCGAAGTTTTCTTGGACGTGAGCTGCCTGGGTTTGCGCAATTTGACACAGAGATCCTTTTAGCGGGACAAGGCACCGATTATACAAACATGCCGTCGGAATCCCCGCCGCCTTCAAAGGTGATGCAGGAAGAAAGAGAAGCGAATTTGGCGGAGATTGAAAAACAGCAGACGCAAACAGACAATACGCAAAAAGACCCGCCAAAACAAACAACCGGCGACAAGAAGGTTGTCTTTATCTATCACACGCATAATACGGAATCTTATCTCCCGCTATTAAAAGGTGAGACCGATCCCGATATGGCGCGTCATTCTAAAGCAAACGTCACCCTCGTGGGAGACATGTTCGGGAAAGCGCTTGAATCTCAAGGTATCGGAGCCACAGTTAATAAAACGGATATACAGGCAAAACTGAGCAAAAAAGGGTTGAATTATGCCAGATCCTACGATGAATCAAGGCCGGTCGTACAAGAAGCCCTTGCTTCAAACAAAAATCTGCAATACATCATTGACATCCATAGAGACTCCAGGCGCAAGAAAAATACGACGGCAACCATTAAAGGGAAAAGCTATGCCCGGGTCGCATTTGTGGTCGGCAAAAAAAGCAAGAATTTCGAAGAAAACTATAAAATTGCAAGCGAGCTTCACAAGCTGATGGAGAAAAAATACCCGGGACTCAGCACAGGGGTCTTTTCTAAAGGCTCACCAGGAGATAACGGCATTTACAACCAAGACTTAAACGACAGAGCGCTTTTGCTTGAATTCGGCGGAGTGGATAACAATCTCGAAGAGCTGCAGCGGGCGGCTAACGCAACTGCTGACGTATTCAGCGAAATGTACTGGGATGCTGAAAAAGTTAACGCCGAAAGCGGCGAGACGAAAAAACAATAAGAAATAGGTGGTCGAGTTGATTGCATATCTTGGCAAATGCTTGCTTCTTGTGACGATGATGTTTATAGGCGTCCTGTTCGGCATGCAGCAGGCAAATAACGGCATGCTGAGCATGAAAGGCTATCATGATCCTTCACTGAAAGGCGCGTTTACGCTCACAGACGGAGAAAATAATGAGAAAGAAGCGACCGTTTTAGGGGAAACAGTAACCTCGAAAGATTTAGAAGAGAAACAAAAAAGAAGCTTGAACAGGTGGAAACGTTTAACCTTTTCTTCTAAAGCAGGAAAAACGCTTTCTGACACAGTGACCAACTCAGCTCAATCGATGTATGAATGGATACGGGATATGAGAAAATAAGTGCTTGAAAGAGAAAAGCAGCCCCAGTATGAGAGGGAACTTTTCTCTTTCTTGTTTTACATTGAATCTTTACAATCCTATTGATATAATCTAAGCTAGTGTATTTTGCGTTTAATAGTAGGAGTGATAGATTGTGACAGATAAAGAAAAGCGTTTAGAGAGGCAGTCGAGAATTCGGAATTTCTCCATTATCGCCCATATTGACCACGGAAAATCGACCTTAGCGGATCGTATTTTAGAAAAAACGTCGGCAATCACTCAACGAGAAATGAAAGAACAATTGCTTGATTCTATGGATCTTGAACGCGAACGGGGCATTACCATTAAATTAAACTCTGTTCAGCTTAAATACAAAGCAAAAGACGGTGAGGAATATATTTTCCACCTGATTGACACACCGGGACACGTCGATTTCACATATGAAGTATCCCGAAGCCTTGCTGCCTGCGAAGGAGCGATACTTGTCGTGGACGCGGCGCAAGGAATTGAAGCGCAGACGCTTGCGAACGTTTACCTGGCGCTTGATAATGACCTTGAAATTCTTCCAGTCATTAATAAAATTGATCTGCCAAGCGCAGAGCCGGAACGTGTTCGCCAAGAGGTGGAGGACGTCATCGGCCTTGACGCATCGGAAGCCGTGCTCGCTTCAGCAAAAGCCGGGATCGGGATTGAGGAGATTTTAGAGCAGATCGTGGAAAAGGTGCCTGCTCCGACCGGAGATCCAGAGGCGCCGCTTAAAGCGCTGATCTTTGACTCGCTTTATGACGCTTACCGCGGTGTCGTGGCTTATATCAGAGTCGTTGAAGGAACGGTAAAGCCGGGGCAAAAAATCAAAATGATGGCAACCGGCAAAGAGTTTGAAGTGACAGAAGTCGGTGTGTTCACGCCGAAAGCAACTCCGACAGATGAACTGACGGTCGGCGATGTAGGCTTTTTAACTGCTGCGATCAAAAATGTCGGTGACACACGCGTCGGTGACACGATCACAAGCGCGGCCAATCAAGCAGCCGAAGCATTGCCTGGATATCGCAAGCTGAACCCGATGGTATACTGCGGTTTATATCCGATCGATACGGCCAAATACAACGATTTAAGGGAAGCTCTTGAAAAGCTTGAGCTGAATGACTCATCGCTTCAATATGAAGCAGAGACATCCCAAGCGCTCGGATTCGGTTTCCGCTGTGGATTTTTAGGTATGCTTCACATGGAAATCATTCAGGAGCGGATTGAGCGGGAGTTTAAAATCGACCTGATCACTACAGCGCCGAGTGTTATATATGATGTGTATATGACAGACGGGGAAAAGGTTGTTGTCGACAACCCGTCCAACATGCCTGACCCACAAAAGATCGAAAGGATCGAGGAGCCGTATGTTAAAGCGACTATGATGGTGCCGAACGATTATGTCGGTGCGGTGATGGAGCTTTGCCAAGGGAAACGCGGCAATTTTATCGACATGCAATATTTAGATGCAAATCGCGTCAGCATTGTCTATGACATGCCGTTAGCGGAAATCGTCTATGAGTTTTTTGATCAGCTGAAATCAAGCACAAAAGGCTACGCTTCCTTTGATTACGAACTGATCGGCTACAAACCGTCTAAACTTGTCAAGATGGACATTATGCTGAACGGAGAAAAAATCGACGCCCTTTCATTTATCGTGCATCGCGATTACGCGTACGAACGCGGAAAAGTAATTGTAGAAAAACTGAAAGAGCTCATTCCGCGCCAGCACTTTGAAGTACCGATTCAAGCGGCGATCGGCCAGAAAATCGTGGCCCGCTCTACCATTAAAGCGATGCGTAAAAACGTATTGGCTAAATGTTACGGCGGAGACATCTCGCGGAAACGGAAGCTTCTTGAAAAACAAAAAGAAGGAAAACGCCGAATGAAGCAGGTCGGCTCAGTTGAAGTGCCGCAAGAAGCATTTATGGCGGTCCTGAAAATGGACGACAATCCGAAAAAATAATAGAAGCCGCCGCAGTCCTGTACTGCGGCTTCTTTCTTTAAAGAAGGTGAATACATTGAAATCAGCTTATATCCATATTCCATTTTGTGAGCATATTTGCCACTACTGCGATTTCAATAAATATTTTATTCAAAGCCAGCCTGTCGGCGAGTATTTAAACGCACTCGAGAAGGAAATGATAAATACGATAGAAAAAACGGGGCAGCCTGATCTGCATACGATTTTTATCGGAGGAGGCACGCCGACATCCCTCTCTGAAGACCAGCTTGAAAAATTAATGGACATGGTCAGCCGTGTGCTGAAGCCTTCAGGCGCCTTAATAGAGTTCGCTGTTGAAGCGAACCCGGACGACCTATCGGCAGAAAAACTGAAAATACTTAAGGAAGCGGGCGTTAATCGTTTAAGCTTCGGTGTGCAAACATTCGAAGACGACCTTCTAGAAAAAATCGGACGGGTCCATAAACAAAAAGACGTATTTGCCTCTTTTGAACGTGCACGGGAAATTGGTTTTGAAAATATCAGTCTCGATTTGATGTTCGGTCTCCCCGGACAAACGCTTAAACACCTTGACCACTCTTTAAAAACTGCTTTATCCCTGAACGCAGAGCATTATTCCGTTTACTCTCTCATTGTAGAACCGAAAACGGTATTTTATAATTTGATGCAAAAAGGGCGGCTTCATCTGCCGGCGCAGGAACAGGAAGCCGAAATGTACGAAACGGTGATGAGCCGGATGGAAAAGGCCGGTATTCACCAATATGAAATCAGCAATTTTGCGAAACAAGGCATGGAATCTAAGCACAACCTCACGTACTGGAGCAACGAGGAATATTTCGGTTTCGGAGCAGGAGCCCACGGGTATATCGGCGGAATTCGAACAGTAAACGTCGGACCTGTTAAACATTACATTGATCTGATAGCTGAAAAAGGTTTTCCTTATCGGGATACACATGAAGTGACGATGGAAGAACAAATCGAAGAAGAGATGTTTTTAGGGTTAAGAAAAACATCCGGAGTCAGCAAAAAACGGTTTGCGGAGAAATACGGCCGTTCTCTTGATAAACTTTTTCCCGGCATTTTAAAAGAGCTTTCTGAAAAGGGACTGATTCTCAACACGGAGTCTGCCGTTTGTTTGACTCATCAGGGAAAATTATTGGGTAATGAAGTTTTTGGCGCTTTTTTGGGTGAGTTATAATTGACATTTTTCTTGTGGTTTGATACTTTTGTTATAGATTTAGCACTCGCTTGTTGAGAGTGCTAACAGAGGTGATGATGATGTTAACCAATCGTCAGCTGCTGATCCTTCAGGTCATAATCAACGATTTTATTAAATCGGCGCAGCCCGTCGGATCAAGAACTCTTTCGAAAAAAGATGAAATCACATTTAGCTCTGCAACAATAAGAAACGAGATGGCTGACTTGGAAGAACTGGGCTTCATTGAGAAAACCCACTCTTCCTCAGGACGTGTTCCGTCGGAAAAAGGGTACCGGTACTATGTTGATCATTTGCTGTCGCCCGTCAAACTGACAAAAACCGACCTAGACCAAATCCACTCGATCTTCAAAGAAAAAATATTCGAGCTGGAAAAGACAGTTCAAAAATCAGCACAAATTTTGTCCGATCTTACGAATTATACGTCTATCGTGCTCGGGCCGACCCTGAGCGAGAATTATCTTAAACAGATTCAAATCATACCGATTCAGCCCGATAAAGCGGTAGCCATTCTCGTTACCAATACGGGGCATGTAGAAAACAAAACGATTAATTTTCCAACCAAAATGGATCTGTCTGATATTGAAAAGCTGGTAAATATACTGAACGACCGTTTAACCGGTGTTCCGATGGATGAACTGAATGAACGCATTTTTAAAGAAGTTGTCATGTACTTAAGGCAGCACATTAAGAACTACGACAACATACTTGAAGCGCTGCGTTCAACATTTCATTCGACAAGTCACGTTGAAAAATTGTTTTTCGGCGGGAAAATCAATATGCTGAACCAGCCGGAGTTCCATGATATCGGGAGAGTGCGGTCGTTGCTTTCTCTGATTGAAAAGGAGCAGGACGTGTTGAAGCTTGTCCAATCTTCAGATACGGGCATTTCGATTAAGATCGGAAAAGAAAACGACTATGAAGAGATGGAAAACTGCAGCCTGATTACTGCCTCATATTCAGTAGATAAGAAGCAAATAGGCTCAATTGCGATCATTGGACCAACCCGCATGAATTATTCAAGGGTCGTCAGTCTGCTTCAGCATGTGACTTCAGACTTGTCAAAAGCATTAACAAGTTTGTATGATGAATAAGGGAAAATTGGCAAATTTTATCGAAGGGCATCACCCGCCCTTCTCCTTACACTTTTGAGGGAGGTGAACACAATGTCAGAAGAAAAACAAACCGCGGAACAAAACGAAACAGAAGAACAAGAAGTTATCGAAGAACAAGCTGCCGCTGAAGAACAGCAGGAAGAAACAAACGAAAGCGAACTTCTTCAAAATCAAATTAACGAATTGCAAGGCTTGCTTGAGGAAAAGGAAAACAAACTTTTGCGTGTTCAAGCAGACTTTGAAAACTATAAACGACGCAGCCGTTTAGAAATGGAAGCGTCCCAGAAATACCGTTCTCAAAACATCGTTACTGAATTGCTGCCGGCTCTTGACAGCTTTGAAAGAGCGCTTCATGTTGAAGCCGACAATGAACAGACGAAAAGTTTGCTTCAAGGAATGGAAATGGTCCACCGCCAGCTCGTTGAAGCCTTGAAAAAAGAAGGTGTAGAAGCAATCGAAGCTGTAGGACAGGAATTTGATCCGAACCTTCACCAAGCCGTTATGCAGGCTGAGGATGAAAACTACGGCTCCAACATTGTCGTTGAGGAAATGCAAAAAGGCTACAAGCTGAAGGATCGCGTCATTCGCCCTTCCATGGTAAAAGTGAATCAATAATTACATAGCAGGAGGTTATTCAAGTGAGTAAAGTTATCGGAATCGACTTAGGTACAACAAACTCATGTGTGGCAGTGCTTGAAGGCGGCGAGCCTAAAGTCATTGCTAACGCTGAAGGGAACCGCACAACTCCATCTGTTGTTGCGTTCAAAAATGGCGAACGCCAAGTAGGGGAAGTGGCTAAACGCCAATCTATTACAAACCCTAACACCATTATGTCTGTTAAACGCCATATGGGTACAGATTATAAAGTTGAAATTGAAGGAAAAGATTACACTCCTCAAGAAGTGTCTGCTATCATCCTTCAACACCTTAAATCATACGCTGAAAGCTATCTTGGCGAAACAGTATCAAAAGCAGTTATCACAGTTCCTGCATACTTTAACGATGCTGAGCGTCAAGCGACAAAAGACGCTGGTAAAATCGCAGGTCTTGAAGTAGAACGTATCATCAACGAGCCGACTGCAGCAGCGCTTGCATACGGACTTGATAAAACAGATGAAGATCAAACAATCCTAGTATACGACCTTGGCGGCGGTACATTCGACGTTTCCATCCTTGAGCTGGGCGACGGTGTGTTTGAAGTTCGTTCAACTGCCGGCGACAATCGTCTAGGCGGGGACGATTTTGACCAAGTCATCATCGATCACCTTGTATCTGAATTCAAAAAAGAAAACGGCATTGATCTGTCTAAAGATAAAATGGCGCTACAGCGTTTGAAAGACGCAGCTGAAAAAGCGAAAAAAGATCTTTCCGGCGTATCTTCTACGCAAATTTCTTTACCGTTTATCACAGCTGGAGAAGCAGGACCGCTTCACCTTGAACTGACATTAACTCGCGCTAAATTCGAAGAGCTTTCTTCTCATTTAGTAGAGCGTACAATGGGCCCTGTCCGTCAAGCGCTTCAAGATGCAGGACTTTCTGCAAGCGAAATCGACAAAGTCATCCTTGTCGGCGGATCAACTCGTATCCCTGCCGTACAAGAAGCAATCAAAAAAGAAACTGGAAAAGAAGCACATAAAGGCGTAAACCCGGATGAAGTTGTAGCGCTTGGTGCTGCAATTCAGGGCGGCGTTATCACTGGTGACGTAAAAGACGTAGTTCTTCTTGACGTTACACCGCTTTCTCTCGGTATTGAAACAATGGGCGGTGTATTCACAAAACTGATCGACCGCAACACAACAATTCCGACAAGCAAATCACAAGTGTTCTCAACTGCTGCTGATAACCAAACAGCTGTTGATATCCATGTTCTTCAAGGTGAGCGCCCGATGTCTGCCGACAACAAAACACTCGGCCGCTTCCAGCTTACTGATATCCCGCCAGCACCGCGCGGCGTGCCTCAAATCGAAGTTTCCTTCGATATTGACAAAAACGGTATCGTAAACGTAAGAGCAAAAGACTTAGGCACAGGAAAAGAACAAAATATCACAATCAAATCTTCTTCAGGTCTTTCTGATGATGAGATCGAACGCATGGTAAAAGAGGCGGAAGAAAATGCTGACGCTGATGCGAAGAAAAAAGAAGAAATCGAAGTCCGCAACGAAGCAGATCAGCTTGTTTTCCAAACTGAGAAAACATTAAAAGATCTAGAAGGCAAAGTGGACGAAGAACAAGTGAAAAAAGCCAACGATGCCAAAGACGCTTTAAAAGCAGCAATTGAGAAAAACGAATTTGAAGAGATCAAAGCGAAAAAAGATGAGCTTCAAACAATCGTTCAAGAGCTTTCTATGAAGCTTTATGAAGAAGCTGCTAAGGCACAGCAAGCTCAAGGCGGAGAAAACGCTGAAGGCAAAGCGGATGACAACGTTGTCGACGCTGAATACGAAGAAGTAAACGACGATCAAAACAAAAAATAAGTTCTTTTTAGAGTCAGTCCCGCTTCTGGGACTGACAAAAAGAACACATTTCATAATCTGATTCAATGGTTAGAAAGTCAAAGTCAGGCATCTCTTGGCTTTGACTTTTTTTCTTGCCCGGGATAAAAGGAATTGAAAAATCATAATTCAAAATGATACAATCTAATTTATGTGAGAAATTCGGGAGAGTGAAGTAGATGAGTAAGCGTGATTACTATGAAGTGCTGGGTGTAAGTAAGAGCGCTTCAAAGGATGAAATAAAAAAGGCTTATCGAAAGCTGTCGAAAAAATATCATCCTGACATTAACAAAGAAGCCGGATCAGATGAAAAGTTTAAAGAAGTCAAAGAAGCATACGAAACGCTGTCTGATGATCAAAAACGGTCTCATTACGACCAATTTGGCCATACTGATCCTAACCAAGGCTTCGGCGGCGGCGGTTTTGGCGGCGGCGACTTCGGCGGTTTTGGTTTCGATGATATTTTCTCAAGTATTTTCGGCGGCGGCACTAGACGAAGAGATCCAAATGCACCGCGTCAAGGGGCGGATTTGCAATATACGATGACTCTGTCATTTGAGGACGCCGTTTTCGGAAAAGAAACGACCATCGAGATTCCGCGTGAGGAAACGTGCGATACATGTAAAGGCTCAGGGGCAAAACCTGGTACAAAACCGGAAACGTGCTCGCACTGCGGAGGCTCCGGCCAGCTAAATGTGGAGCAAAACACGCCGTTTGGAAAAGTTGTCAACAGACGAGTGTGCCACCACTGCGAAGGTACGGGTAAAATCATTAAAAACAAATGTGCGGATTGCGGCGGCAAAGGAAAAATCAAAAAACGCAAAAAAATCAACGTCACAATTCCTGCCGGTGTAGATGACGGGCAGCAGCTGCGTCTCTCAGGACAGGGTGAACCAGGCGTAAACGGCGGCCCTGCAGGGGATTTATTTGTCGTATTCCACGTGCGCGCCCACGAATTCTTTGAGCGCGACGGAGATGATATTTACTGTGAAATGCCGTTAACGTTTGCTCAAGCCGCTCTTGGAGATGAAGTGGAAGTTCCGACGCTTCACGGGAAAGTGAAATTGAAAATTCCTGCCGGTACACAAACAGGAACAAAGTTCAGATTAAGAGGCAAAGGCGTTCAAAATGTCAGAGGCTATGGACAGGGTGACCAGCATATCGTCGTCCGCGTTGTCACGCCGACAAACTTGACAGATAAACAAAAAGATATTATCCGTGAATTTGCCGAAGTCAGCGGAAACCTGCCTGATGAACAGGAAATGAGTTTCTTTGATAAGGTAAAACGCGCGTTTAAAGGCGATTAATTATTGGATGAGGAGTTGGTAGTTTTGAAATGGTCCGAATTAAGCATTCACACAACACATGAAGCGGTCGAACCTATCTCAAATATTTTGCATGAAGCTGGTGCGAGTGGGGTTGTGATAGAGGACCCGCTTGATTTAATTAAAGAACGTGAGAATGTATACGGGGAAATCTACCAGCTCGACCCCAATGATTATCCGAACGAGGGTGTCATTGTCAAAGCGTATCTGCCGGTCAACAGCTTTCTTGGAGAAACGGTAGATGGCATTAAAGAAACAATTAATAATCTGCTTCTTTATGATATTGATTTGGGCAGAAACCATATCACCATTTCCGAAGTGAACGAAGAGGAATGGGCGACTGCCTGGAAAAAGTATTACCATCCTGTGAAAATTTCTGAAAAGTTTACGATTGTACCAACGTGGGAGGAATATACGCCGGTACATACGGATGAGCTGATTATTGAAATGGACCCAGGAATGGCATTCGGAACAGGCACACACCCGACAACCGTACTTTGTATTCAGGCGCTTGAACGCTTTGTGCAAAAGGGTGATAAGGTGATTGATGTAGGCACAGGCTCCGGAATTTTAAGTATTGCGGCTGCAATGCTTGAGGCTGAATCGGTTCATGCCTATGATCTTGATCCCGTTGCTGTAGAAAGCGCACGTCTCAATTTGAAGTTAAATAAGGTTAGCGATATAGCTCAAGTCAAACAAAATAATCTGTTAGACGGGATTTCAGGAGAACATGATGTGATCGTTGCCAACATTTTGGCTGAAGTCATCCTTCGTTTTACTTCACAGGCCTATCATCTGCTGAAAAACGGCGGGCACTTTATTACTTCAGGAATTATCGGCCAAAAAAAGCAAGAGGTAAAAGAAGCATTGGAACAGGCTGGTTTTACCATTGTGGAAATCCTCTCAATGGAAGATTGGGTCAGCATTATTGCGAAAAAATAACAGTTAGTAGGTGTCACAGCGTATGCAACGATATTTTATCGAGCTCACGAAGCAGCAAATGGAGGAAGCGCCGGCTATTTCAATTACCGGAGAAGATGTTCATCATATTGTCAATGTCATGAGAATGAACGAGGGAGACCAAATTATCTGCTGCTCTCAGGACGGCTTCGAAGCAAAATGTGAACTTCAATCTGTTTCCAAAGAAAAAGTGTCCTGTCTTATGATAGAATGGACGAATGAAAACAGAGAGCTTCCGATAAAGGTTTATATTGCAAGCGGCCTCCCGAAAGGGGATAAACTGGAATGGATTATCCAAAAGGGGACTGAGCTGGGAGCTCATGCCTTTATTCCTCTGCAAGCCGCACGTTCTGTTGTCAAGCTGGATGACAAGAAAGCGAAGAAAAAGCGGGAAAGATGGACAAAAATTGCGAAGGAAGCGGCGGAGCAATCGTACCGAAACGAAGTGCCGCAAGTGCTGGATATCCATTCCTTTCAACAGCTTCTTGACAAGGTGCAGAATTTCGATAAATGTGTCGTTGCATACGAAGAGTCATCGAAGCAAGGAGAAACAAGCTCGTTCAGCGCAGTTGTAAGCAGCCTTCCGAAAGGATCATCCCTTTTGATCGTATTCGGTCCCGAAGGCGGTTTAACAGAAGCGGAGGTTGAGCGGCTCACGGCGAAAAACGCTGTTCCGTGCGGCCTCGGACCGAGAATTTTAAGAACAGAAACCGCTCCGCTATACGCGCTGAGCGCGATTTCTTATCATACAGAGTTATTAAGAGGTGATCAATAATGGCAACTGTTGCGTTCCATACGCTTGGCTGCAAAGTCAATCATTATGAAACAGAAGCAATCTGGCAGCTTTTCAAAGATGCGGGCTATGAGAGAAGAGACTTTGAACAAACAGCTGACGTATATGTCATTAATACATGTACGGTAACAAATACGGGAGATAAAAAAAGCCGCCAAGTGATCAGACGCGCCATTCGTCAAAATCCTGACGGCGTCATCTGCGTCACAGGCTGTTATGCGCAAACCTCGCCAGCGGAGATTATGGCAATCCCGGGCGTTGACATTGTAGTCGGAACTCAGGATCGTGAAAAAATGCTCGGCTACATCGATCAATATCGTGAAGAGCGTCAGCCGATCAATGGCGTCAGTAACATTATGAAAGCTAGAGTATATGAAGAGCTTGATGTACCTGCTTTCACAGACCGGACAAGAGCGTCATTAAAAATACAGGAAGGCTGCAATAACTTCTGCACGTTCTGTATCATTCCGTGGGCGCGCGGACTTCTCCGTTCACGTGACCCGGAGGAAGTCATTAAACAAGCACAGCAGCTTGTTGATGCGGGTTATAAAGAAATCGTACTTACTGGTATTCATACAGGCGGCTACGGTGAAGATATGAAAGATTACAACTTTGCCAAGCTTTTGAGAGAACTTGACGCCCGTGTTCAAGGCGTGAAACGGATCAGAATTTCGTCCATCGAGGCAAGCCAGATCACAGACGAAGTGATTGAAGTTTTAGACCGTTCAGATAAGATTGTGCGCCATTTGCACATTCCGATTCAATCCGGGTCAAACACAGTGCTTAAACGGATGAGACGCAAATACACGATGGAATTTTTCGCTGACCGTTTAAATAAACTGAAAAAAGCACTTCCGGGCTTAGCCGTAACATCCGATGTCATTGTAGGCTTCCCTGGCGAAACAGAAGAAGAATTTATGGAAACCTATAACTTTATCAAAGAAAACAGATTCTCTGAACTTCATGTGTTTCCTTACAGCAAACGTACGGGAACGCCAGCTGCGCGGATGGAAGACCAAGTGGATGAAAACGTCAAAAATGAACGTGTACACCGCTTGATTGCACTTTCTGACCAGCTTGCGAAGGAATATGCCTCTGATTATGAAAATGAAGTCCTTGAAATTATCCCTGAGGAAGCATTTAAAGAATCAGATGAAGAAAACATGTATGTCGGCTACACAGACAACTACATGAAAGTTGTTTTCAAGGGCACGGAAGACATGATCGGCAAAATCGTGAAAGTAAAAATACTAAAAGCAGGCTATCCATACAACGAAGGACAGTTTGTCCGTGTTGTTGAGGATGACATAACAGAACAAATGCGTATGTCTTCTTAACCTAAAAAAACCGGTGCATCTAAATGTGCTGGTTTTTTATGTTCAGTTTTTAACTGGGATAAGCCATTTGATAAGGCTGTAAAACAAGTTGGTAAGCGGCAAAAATAAGAGAGCTGATACAACATTAAATAGCAGACTGAAATGGGCAATTCTTTGGGCAGGGTCAGCCGAGAGCTGTTCAACAAAGCCGGTCGCTGCCGCCAAAAACGGGAATACAATTGCTACGCCGATCACGTTAAACAAAACATGGGCGCACGCTGTCTGTTTTGCCGCATATCCGCCGGATACAGCAGCCATGACAGCTGTAATGCATGTCCCGATGTTTGAGCCAAGCACAACGCTCATTGCCTGTGTCAGTCCGATAACGCCTTCATTCATAAAGCTCATCAAAATGCCGATGCAGACAGAACTTGAGTGAATGATTGCAGTTAACACCATGCCGATAAACAAAGCAGACCAGTTTGAGTCGTTCACATGATGAAGTATGCCTGCTCCCGTTTTCAGCTGAGTAAGCGGTTCTGCAAGGCGGCTGAAGCCTGTGATGCAAAAAAAGATAATCCCCAGTCCGAGGAAGCTTGTCCCCAGCTGTTTGAACGGATACCTGCCAGTCAGAAAAAACAGCAAACCGACAATCAAAAGAATCCAAATCAACACATCCATTTTGATTGCAAGAAATTCGGTTGTAAAGGTAGACCCGATATTTGTTCCAAGAATCATCGGTATTGTCCGTTTGAAAGAAAGGGCGCCCGCACTCACAAATCCGATGACAATTACCATAAAGGCGGAGCTGCTTTGGAGAAATCCTGTAAAAACAATACTGATAAGAAATGCCTTTAACGGATGATCCGTAAAAATCAGCAGCTGCTCTTCAATTTTTGAATACGTCAGCGAAATTAAACCTTTCCGAAGCATGTTCATCCCTGCGAGAAAGAATAAGATAAGAGCAGTAAAACTAATCAGAAGCAACATTTTATTCACCAACCCCTTTCTATCATTATATAGACAGGCAGTCCCGCTCATGACGGAAAAGTGAACGCACTTAGTTGACCTGACTGAAGGCTTATATTATAATGTCAAAGTACATGTTTATATGTGTAACTTAAAGGTAGTCGATTGGTGTATTCGGAGGGAGGGAAAGAGAATGTCAAAAACGGTCGTTAGAAAAAACGAATCGCTTGAAGATGCTCTTCGTCGCTTCAAACGCAGTGTATCAAAGACAGGTACTTTGCAAGAAGCAAGAAAGCGTGAATTTTATGAAAAACCTAGCGTAAAGCGCAAGAAAAAGTCTGAAGCTGCTAGAAAACGCAAATTCTAAAAGAGGGTGGATTTATGAGTCTTCTTGAGCGACTTAACCAAGATATGAAGCTATATATGAAAAGCCGTGAGAAAGACAAACTGACTGTCGTTCGAATGGTTAAGGCTTCACTTCAAAACGAAGCAATTAAGCTTAAGAAAGACAGTTTGACCGAGGATGAGGAACTCACTGTCCTTTCTCGTGAACTTAAGCAACGTAAAGACTCCCTCCAGGAATTTTCAAACGCTAATCGTTTAGATTTAGTAGATAAAGTTCAAAAAGAGCTGGACATTTTAGAAGTTTATTTACCACAGCAGCTATCAGAAGAAGAGCTGCGTACAATCGTAAATGAAACCATCGCTGAGGTTGGTGCGAGCTCAAAAGCGGACATGGGCAAAGTGATGGGGGCAATTATGCCTAAAGTAAAAGGTAAAGCTGACGGAAGTTTAATTAATAAACTTGTTAGCAGTCAACTGTCTTAAATGGCGAAGAAAAGGACATCTTTCTAAGAGAGATGTTCTTTTTTTATACATAAAAAAATGAAACCTTTGATACATTTGTTACGTATGAAGAGAAGGCACTTACTATACGAGGAAGGAGGGATACATCGCCCTTGCTTCAAACAAAAGGATTCCGAGCGGCTCTTTTGAGCATATTTCTACTATCATTATTAGGAGTTCAGCTGCACACAAAAGCAGAAAAACAAACCGTCTACGTCATTCCCGTTGAAAAAAATGTCGAACAGGGTCTCACCTCCTTTTTGTCGCGTTCGCTACAAGATGCAGAGGCTGCGCATGCAAACCATATTATTCTTGATATTAACACGCCGGGAGGACTGGTGAAATCAGCTATTGATATAGCGGACACGATCAACGAAACGGATATTCCGATAACTGCTTATGTAAACAAACGGGCATTGTCTGCTGGTGCATATATCGCGTTACAGGCTGACGCCATTTATATGGCACCAGGAGGAAAAATGGGAGCCGCGGCGATCATTGACGGTAAAGGTAATGCTGCTGACAAAAAAGCTGAATCATTTTGGCTTGCGGAGCTGGAAGATGCCGCAGCAAAAAACAACCGTGATCCAAAATATGCGCGTGCCATGGCAGACCCTGATGTAGATGCAAAAGAAGCGGGCGCGCCGAAGGGAGATCTGCTTACGCTGAATGCAGAAAAAGCTGTTGACGTAGGCTATTCGGAAGGAACTGTTAACAATCTTTCCGCGCTTGTGAAGAAGCTTGGATACGAAAATGCACATATCAGCTATGCCGAGGAAAGCTTTGCAGAGAAGGCAGCGAGGTGGCTGACCAGTCCGATTGTTGTTCCTATTTTATTGACAATTGCCTTCTTAGGCCTTACTGTTGAGCTTTTTTCTCCGGGTGTCGGTCTGCCTGGAACAGCCGGATTTATTGCTTTGATCCTGTTTTTTTACGGACATCTTGCAGCGGGTCTTGCCGGATATGAAACGGTTCTCCTCTTTATAGCAGGGGTGATTCTGATCCTGATGGAGATATTCCTCCCCGGAGGAATTATTGGTTTACTTGGCTTGGGAGCAATTGTTGCGAGCTTATTTTTGGCCGCGGGAAGCTTCACAGTCATGGCGGTTTCTCTCTTGATCGCCTCAGCTGTTTCCATTACAGCTTTCATTTTACTGACAAGGGTGTTGGGAAAGCGTATGAAATTCTTTAAGAAACTTATATTAAATGATTCTACAAATACAGAGAGCGGTTATGTATCAAATCAAACGCGCACGGACTTAATCGGCAAGGAGGGCGTGACCTTTACGCCGTTGCGTCCCGCGGGAACCGTCATTATTGATGACGAACGTCTTGATGTGGTATCAGAAGGATCATTTACAGCGAAAGATAAAAAAGTAAAAGTAATCAAAGTGGAAGGCTCGCGCATTGTCGTGAGAGAAATTTAAACAGAAACGAGGAGAAGTAGCATGGACCCATCAACATTAATGATACTGGCTATTGTTGTAGTAGGGATCATTGTTTTAGCTGTATTTTTTACATTTGTACCAGTTATGCTCTGGATTTCAGCTTTAGCAGCCGGAGTTAAAATCAGCATTTTCACTTTAGTAGGGATGAGGCTTCGCCGCGTCATACCGAACCGGGTGGTTAATCCGTTAATTAAAGCGCATAAAGCCGGACTCGACGTTGGAACAAACCAGCTTGAAAGCCACTATCTTGCCGGAGGGAATGTAGATAGAGTCGTTAACGCACTTATTGCAGCTCAGCGCGCCAATATTGAGCTTACATTTGAACGCTGTGCTGCCATCGACCTTGCCGGCCGTGATGTATTGGAAGCCGTGCAAATGAGCGTTAATCCGAAGGTCATTGAAACACCATTTATTGCGGGTGTTGCCATGGACGGAATTGAAGTGAAGGCGAAAGCGAGAATTACAGTAAGAGCCAATATTGACCGCCTCGTCGGGGGTGCTGGTGAGGAAACGATTGTAGCCCGTGTAGGCGAAGGGATCGTCTCTACAATCGGTTCATCCGAAAACCACAAAAAAGTGCTGGAGAACCCTGATATGATTTCTCAAACAGTTCTCGGTAAAGGCCTGGATTCAGGCACAGCCTTTGAAATTCTTTCGATTGATATTGCTGATGTTGACATTGGTAAAAACATCGGGGCGATCTTGCAGACGGATCAGGCAGAGGCCGATAAAAATATTGCTCAGGCCAAAGCCGAAGAACGTCGTGCAATGGCTGTTGCTCAAGAACAGGAAATGCGCGCACGTGTAGAAGAAATGCGAGCTAAAGTGGTTGAAGCCGAAGCGGAAGTGCCGCTTGCGATGGCCGAAGCGCTTCGCGAAGGAAATATCGGCGTCATGGACTACATGAATATTAAAAACATTGATGCAGACACAGATATGCGTGATTCATTCGGTAAATTAACGAAAGACCAATCGGATGAAGACCGCAAATCATAATCTCTCTATGCAGAAGGGAGAATATTGATGGAAGATATACTGACGAATCCGCTTGTTATTGCAGTGATTATCGGAATTATTTCCACGATTTTCGGCAAAGTGAAAAAAGAAGAAGAAAAAAACAGTCAAAATCAAAAAAGAGAAAAGCCGCAGACCATGAAACCTGCTTCTGTTCAGAATAAACAATCAGCTAAAGAAACGCCTGCTCCTATTCCAAACCGCTTGGAACAGATGAGACAAGAAGCTGAAGAAAGACGAAAGGAAACAGAAAGAAACCTGAAAGGGCTTGAGCGGGATCTTACTGCCGCCAAAAATAAAGCGGTGTACACCAAGCAAAAACTGCTACAGGTCAATAAAGACACTGTGGTGCAAGGCATTGTCTTAGGCGAAGTATTCGGTCCGCCAAGGGCAAAAAAACCTCATCACACAATGCGTGCAGCCCGCAAAAATTAAGTGTTAGAACCCTCTTTCAAATCATACATATGAGATGAAAGGGGGTTCTTTTTGTATGGGGCATAGAAAGAATCGTTTAAAAGCTTGGCTGACAAGAGCATTGGAAATTCCCCCGGACGTTATGATGGATCTGCCGCGGATAACAATGGTCGGCAGACTTCATATCTACATAGAAAACCACAGAGGCCTTCTGCTGTTCAGTGAGAATGAAGTGAGGCTGATGCTGAAGCAGGGCCAGTGCATCATATCAGGAGAAAACTTTGTGATCAAAGCGATTCTTCCGGAAGAAATACTTTTGGAGGGTACGATTGATGTCGTTCGATATGTTGAGTCATAAAGCCGAGGGGGAAATGTTGTGAAAAATAAATGGCTGTCTTTTTTTGAGGGTAAGGTCCAGCTTGAAGTGACGGGACGAGGCATTGAACGGCTCCTTAATGAATGCACAAGAAGAGGGATTCCGATCTTTCATCTGAAAAAAAAGAAAGAAGCCGTCTTGTTATATATACAGCTTCAGGATGTACATGCCTTTCGGCGTGTTAGGAGAGAATTTGACTGTAAAGCCCGTTTTATCAATCGAAAAGGATTCCCGTTCTTATTGCTGAAATCCAAGCTGAATTTAGGATTTACCATTGGTTTTGCGCTTTTTTTTTATCCTTTTTATTTTTGCTCTCCAATATGGTGTGGAAAATTGAAGTGACTGGCGCAAAGCCTGAAACGGAGCACCAAATGATGCAGCATCTGAAGGGAATAGGCGTCCAAAAAGGGCGATTGCAGTTTTTAATGCAGTCTCCCGAAAAAATACAAAAATCGTTAACCAACGGAATAGACAATATCACTTGGGTCGGAGTCGATTTGAAAGGCACGACCATCCGTATGAAAGTTGTGGAGAAAAATGAGCCGGAAAAAGAAAAGTATGCCAGTCCGCGCCACATTGTCGCCAAAAAGAAAGCAACCATTACAAGAATGTTTGTGCAGAAAGGACAGCCCATGGCCGCAATTCATGATCATGTGGAAAAGGGACAAATGCTTGTCTCCGGCTTAATCGGAAGCGAAGATGAGCAGCAGGAAGTCGCCTCTAAAGCTGAAATTTACGGTGAGACCTGGTACAGATCTGAAGTAACAGTGCCACTTGAAACATTATTTAACGTCTATACGGGCAAAGTAAGGACAAAGCACAAGCTTTCTTTTGGCTCATGGGCTTTCCCGATCTGGGGAATGACGTTTAAAAAAGAGGAATTAAAACATCCAAAAACAGAACAAGAGAAGCATTCGCTTCATTTTCTCGGTTTGGAGCTCCCTGTTTCTTATATCAAAGAGCAAACGAGAGAAAGTGAAGAGGCTTTGCGAAAATATACCGAAGAAGAAGCAGTTCAAGAAGGAATCAAAATGGGTAAACGGGATGTAGAGAATAAAATAGGCGAGGACGGCGAGGTGAAAAGTGAAAAAGTTTTGCACCAGACAGTCGAGAATGGTAAAGTAAAGTTGATTATTCTCTACCAAGTTATAGAAGATATCGTTCAAACCACACCTATTGTCAGGGAGACTGAAGAATGACAGAACATTTACTTGCGATTAATCAAAAATTGAAAAGCCCGGACGAGGCGCTTTCACTGTTCGGGAATCAAGATTCTTTTTTGGCACTGATGGAGAAAGATCTGGATGTAAATATCATTACGCGAGGCGAAACGATTTATATTTCAGGCGGTGAAGAATCGTTTCAGATTGCCGACAGGCTGCTGGGATCACTTCTCGCATTAATTCGCAAGGGGATAGAGATCTCTGAACGTGATGTGATTTACGCCATCAAGATGGCAAAAAAGAATGAGCTTGAATATTTTGAAAGCATGTATGAAGAAGAAATTACAAAAAACGCAAAAGGCAAATCGATCCGTGTGAAAACCATGGGACAGCGGGAATACGTAGCAGCCATGAAACGAAATGATCTTGTATTCGGTATTGGCCCGGCTGGAACCGGAAAAACGTATCTTGCTGTCGTAAAAGCAGTCCACGCATTGAAAAACGGACATATTAAAAAAATCATTTTAACAAGACCTGCCGTAGAAGCCGGTGAAAGCCTCGGTTTTTTACCAGGTGACCTGAAAGAGAAAGTAGATCCTTATTTGCGCCCGCTGTATGACGCTCTTCATGATGTGCTTGGAACAGATCATACAGAACGTCTGCTGGAAAGAGGAGTTATTGAAATCGCTCCGCTCGCTTATATGAGAGGCCGGACGCTTGATGATGCCTATGTTATACTTGATGAAGCACAGAACACTACGCCTGCCCAAATGAAAATGTTTTTGACGAGACTGGGTTTTGGCTCTAAAATGATCATTACAGGTGACGTTAGCCAAATTGATCTGCCGAAAGGCGTCAAATCGGGACTTGCAGTAGCGAGAGAGATGCTGAAAGAAATCGACGGCATTTCTGTGATTGAACTGGACCAGACAGACGTGGTCAGACATCCGCTTGTTGCGAAAATTATTGAAGCATACGATAAGCAAAATTAATCCTGAATGACCCGATCGCGCGTTATCGGGTCATTTTTGCTTATCAGCTTGATTTTCTAGAGGAGGTTCTTGTGTTGAAAAAGAAGGGGAAGACCAAAAGCGGCTCAACAAAGTGGCGCGGCTTTAAAAATGCACGCTCCATGCATGTACTGCTGTATCTTCTGCTGGCTGCGATTATGTTCGCATTGCTTTTTGTACATGTGAAGCCGGAATCGCTTGATTTAGACCTGTTTTCAGTCAGCGACAAGACCATTTATGCTCCGGCAACCGTGGAAGATCAAAAAGCGACAGAGGAAAAAAAGCAAGCTGCTGAGGATGCGGTCGAAGATCAATATACCTTAAAGAAGGATTATACAGACAATCGAATTGATCTTGTGTCATCGATATTTGACAGTATTAGTGAAGTGAAAAACTCAGCAGAAGAAGACAGCAGTTCACCATCAGAAAAATCAATGATTAAGTCGGTGAAGAATAAGCTGACGTCAGATGTGAATGATTCTATATCAGAGGAAGCCATCAAGACTTTGCTGAAGGCGGACCATGAAGATTTTTCATTTGTCAGAGATACTGTCATAACAGCAGTAAACTCAGTGATGAGCAGTGAAATCCCGTCGGATAAATTATCTGAAGCAAAAGATAAAGTGGAAAAAGAACTGAAGAGTAATTCTATTCCGTCCAAATATTTGGGAGCCGCCACGGAAATCGGGCGTTACGCCATCATTCCGAATTACGTCTTCGATCCGAAAGCAACAGAGGCAAAGCGCCAGGAAGCGTCAGACAATGTTCAGCAGGTTCAGATCAAACAGGGGCAGGTGCTCGTGGAAGAAAATGACCTCATTGATCGGGAAGTATACAGAAAACTTGAGCTGACCGGATTATTAAATAACTCCAATTTGTTCAAGCCGATCAGCGGTCTATTGATTATGATTGGGCTTTTCATAGCTACACTTGTTTACTATTTCGAAAAACAGAATCAAAATCTGAAATTCAAACAAAAGTCGATCTTATTATTCTCCATTATTACAACGCTTTTACTTGTTATTATGGAGGTTGTCAGTTTATTTCAAAAGATGGAATATAACAATATTGGCTATCTTGTCCCCATTGCGGCCGGCGCGATCTTAATTAAGCTGCTGATGAATGAACGAATCGCCATTTTAGGAAGTATCATTCTTGCGATTTGCGGAAGTATGATGTTTAATCAAGGTGTGACAGGAACATTTAATTATGTCATTGGTATTTATTATTTGATCAGCGGTATTTCTGGTGTTTTGTTTTTAGGAAAACACAATGGCAGATCAAAAATATTGCAGACCGGACTTTTTGTGGCGTTTATCAATATGATTGTGGTTCTATCTCTATTATTGATTCAAAACACCGCGCTGTCAGGTCTGGAAATCGGGACGCTCATGCTGATGGGAGTTGTGTCGGGCTTTGCTTCCTCTGTATTAATTATCGGGCTTATGCCGTTTTTTGAGACAGGCTTCGGCATTTTGTCCACAATGAGGCTGATTGAGCTGTCCAACCCTAACCATCCGCTGCTTCGAAAAATACTGACAGAAACACCAGGTACATATCACCACAGCGTCATGGTTGCAAATTTGTCAGAGGCCGCCTGTGAGGCGGTAGGGGCAAATGGTTTGCTTGCAAGAGTCGGTGCGTATTACCACGACCTTGGGAAAACAAAGCGGCCGCAGTATTTTATTGAAAATCAAATGAATATTGACAATCCACATGATAAGCTTTCTCCGCAGCTCAGTAAAAATATCATTATTTCGCATACCACTGACGGGGCGAATATGCTGAGGAGCTATAAATTTCCAAAGGAGCTTGTGGATATTGCTGAGCAGCACCACGGGACTTCTCTTTTGAAATTCTTTTATTATAAAGCGAAGGAAAAAGGCGATCAGATTACAGAGGAAGAATTCCGTTACCCGGGGCCGAAGCCGCAGTCAAAAGAAGCCGCGATTATCTCAGTGGCAGACAGTGTCGAAGCGGCTGTCAGATCGATGCATAATCCAAATCCTGAACGAATTGAAAAGCTTGTCCGGGGCATTATATCCGATAAGCTTCAGGACGGACAGTTTAGTGAATGCGATTTGACATTTAAAGAGCTTGATACAATTGCAAAAACGCTTTGTGCAACATTAAAAGGAATTTTCCACTCCCGGATTGAATATCCGGAGGCTACTAAGAAGGTGAAATAGATGAGTTTACTGATTGATATCGTAGATGAAACCGGAAGTGTCTCTGAAGAGATGCTTAAAGAAGTAGAAAATCTGCTTCAATTTGCCGCTGAGCGCGAAGGAGTTCAGGATCAGGCTGAGGTTTCTGTCACGATCGTTACCAATGAAGACATTCAGCAGATCAATAAAGAGTATCGGGGAAAGGATACGCCGACAGACGTCATTTCATTTGCTCTTGAAGAAGAGGGAGAAGATGAAGTTGAAATTGTCGGTGCTGAAATGCCGCCGGTTTTAGGTGACATTATCATCAGTGCAGATCGTACAAGAGAGCAGGCTGAAGAATATAACCATTCTTTCAAGAGAGAGCTTGGCTTTCTAGCGGTACATGGATTCCTGCATCTTTTAGGATATGACCATATGACGAAAGAGGAAGAAGAGGAGATGTTTACTAAGCAAAAGGATTTGCTGGACGCCTATGGACTCAAGAGATCATAGAAATGAGCTGAAGCGATTCCTAATGAGCTTCGTGCACGCAGGACGGGGCATATGGAAAACGGCGCGGACGGAGCGGAATTTTCAATTTCATGCCGCGGCTGCCTGCGCCGTTATCATTTGCGGTTTTCTCATTAATCTCAGCTTGACAGAGTGGGCTATTATTTTTCTTTTGATCGGCGGAATGCTTTCGCTAGAGCTTTTAAATACAGCTATTGAACACACGGTTGATTTAGTAACAGATAAACATCACCCGCTTGCGAAGGCGGCTAAGGACGCTGCTGCCGGGGCTGTTTGCGTTTTTGCCGTGATTTCGTGTATTATTGGTTTACTTATTTTTTTGCCAAAGCTGTAATGGCTGAAAATTCTTACATTTATTTTACATTTTTAGAAATGGGCGTGAAAAAAGGAGCGCTATTATGTAAAATATAAAGTGATAGCGGTACCATTATAGGTAAGAGAGGAACATGTACACATGAACAGACAGGAATTGATAACAGAAGCTTTAAAAGCGCGTGACATGGCATATGCACCGTATTCCAAGTTTAAAGTAGGAGCCGCTCTTCTTACCAAAGATGGAAAAGTGTACAGAGGCTGCAATATAGAGAATGCGGCATACAGCATGTGCAACTGCGCTGAGCGTACCGCTTTGTTTAAAGCTGTTTCTGAAGGCGATACTGAGTTTCAAATGCTGGCAGTAGCTGCTGACACCCCGGGACCAGTATCACCGTGCGGAGCCTGCAGACAGGTGATTTCTGAGCTCTGCACAAAGGACGTTGTTGTCGTGCTGACCAATTTACAAGGACAAATAAAAGAAATGACTGCAGAAGAATTATTGCCAGGCGCATTTTCATCGGAGGATTTACATGACGAACGAAAGCTTTAAATCAGGATTTGTATCCATTATCGGAAGACCAAATGTAGGTAAGTCTACTTTTTTGAACAGAGTGATTGGCCAAAAAATCGCCATCATGAGTGATAAACCCCAAACAACGAGAAATAAGGTGCAAGGGGTTTTAACGACAGGCACATCACAAACAATTTTTATTGATACACCAGGAATTCATAAGCCTAAGCATAAGCTTGGGGACTTTATGATGAAAGTGGCGCAAAATACATTGAAAGAAGTCGATTTGATCTTATTTATGATCAATGCTGAGGAAGGTTACGGCAAGGGCGACGAGTTCATTATTGAGAAATTGCAGAATACCTCGACACCTGTTTTCTTAATCGTAAACAAAATTGATAAAATCCATCCTGATCAATTGCTTCTGCTAATTGACGAATACCGCGGGCGATATCCTTTTAAGGAAATTGTTCCGATCTCTGCATTAGAGGGAAATAATATTGAAACTTTGCTGGCGCAGATTGAAGCTTATTTGCCTGAAGGACCTCAGTTTTATCCAAGTGATCAGGTGACCGATCATCCGGAGCGCTTTATTATTTCTGAGTTGATCAGGGAAAAGGTGCTGCATCTGACAAGGGAAGAAATCCCGCACAGCATTGCGGTAAGCATCGAATCGATTAAAGGACAGGACAACGGATCCGTGCACGTGGCGGCAACAATTGTAGTCGAACGGGATTCTCAAAAAGGCATTGTCATCGGTAAAAAAGGAAGCCTGCTGAAAGAAGTCGGAAAAAGAGCGAGAGCGGATATTGAGGCCCTCTTAGGTTCTCGCGTCTATCTTGAATTATGGGTAAAGGTGCAGAAAGACTGGCGTAACAAAATGTCCCAGCTTCGCGACTTCGGCTTTAAAGAGGATGAATATTAATCTCTTGCTGTGTCATTATCTCACATGAACAGGGATAACTTAGCAAATTTTGTTTAACATGAAATGGAGGACATCTGGTCAAGATAAAGGTAAGAATTTGGAGTTTAGGTAAGCTAGTTTAACTACAGAAAGGTGGGTTTCTTGTGTTGAATTTTACCTGGAACGTATTTTCTCAAACAGGAAATGTTGATACGTATCTTCTTTTTAAAGAAACTGGAAAAAGAAGAACATGGAAAGACCCGAAGAACTAGAAGATGAGCTAGCCCGATTTGATTTTCCAATTTTATAGACCTCTTGACCGCTCCTGTTTTAGGAAGGTGCGGAAATGCTGACAAAATGTGAAGGAATCGTTCTTCGTACCAATGATTACGGAGAGACGAATAAAATAGTTACTTTACTGACAAGAGAGCACGGAAAAATAGGTGTTATGGCCAGAGGAGCCAAAAAACCGAACAGCCGTTTATCAGCAGTCAGCCAGCCCTTTTTGTATGGTTCATTCTTAATGCAGAAAACAACAGGCCTCGGAACCCTTCAGCAGGGTGAAATGATTCTCAGCATGAGAGGCATCAGAGAGGATTTGTTTTTAACTGCATATGCAGCTTTTATTGCCGAGCTTGTTGACAAAGGCACAGAAGAAAAAAAACCAAATCCCTATTTGTTTGAATTTATTTTAGAATCCTTTAAACAGCTTGATGAAGGAACTGACCCGGATGTTATCACCTTCATTGTTCAAATGAAGATGCTTGCTGTGATGGGACTGTATCCTGAGCTTAATCACTGTGTACATTGTAAAAGCCAGGATGGGACATTCCATTTTTCTGTTCGCGATAACGGTTTTATTTGCCACCGCTGCTTTGACAAAGACCCTTACAAGGTGCCGATTAAACCGCAAACGGCAAGGCTATTGAGATTGTTTTATTACTTTGATCTTTCAAGGATTGGCAATGTGTCCTTAAAGCAGGAAACGAAAGATGAAGTAAAGCAAGTTATTGACTTGTACTACGAAGAATATTCAGGAGTTTATCTGAAATCGAAGCGCTTTTTAGATCAAATGGAGAGCATGAAACATCTTATGGGTGAAAACAAAAGTTGACATCTGGCCCATCTTTTTATATGATCATTTATTATAAAATATGTTGCAGTGAGAGAAAGAAGTACTTGCGTATACCTCATAAAAGCGACCTTAGGACGGTGTAAGCTAAGGATGAGCACGCAACGAAAGGCATTCTTGAGCAATTTTAAAAAAGAGGCTGGGATTTGGTTCTCAGCAACTAGGGTGGAACCGCGGGAGAACTCTCGTCCCTATGTTTGCGGCTGGCAAGCATAGAGACGGGAGTTTTTTGGTTGCTGCCGCAGCAATTTTATGAAAGAAAAGTGGAGGTGCTTGAAATGAATATTCAAGACATGATTCTAACCCTGCAGAAGCATTGGTCCAATGAAGGCTGTGTGCTCATGCAGGCATACGATGTAGAAAAAGGGGCCGGCACGATGAGCCCGTATACATTTTTGCGCAGTATCGGTCCTGAGCCGTGGAAAGTGGCTTACGTTGAGCCGTCAAGACGCCCAGCTGACGGCCGATATGGAGAAAACCCGAACAGACTTTATCAGCATCATCAATTTCAGGTCATCATTAAACCGTCACCTGATAACATTCAAGAGCTGTATTTAGACTCTTTGCGCGCTCTCGGAATTGATCCGCTTGAGCATGACATCCGTTTCGTTGAAGACAACTGGGAAAATCCGTCTTTAGGCTGTGCGGGTCTTGGCTGGGAAGTATGGCTTGACGGAATGGAAATTACACAATTCACGTATTTCCAGCAGGTTGGAGGACTCGAGTGTAAGCCTGTTTCCGTTGAGATTACATACGGAATTGAGCGTCTGGCATCTTATATTCAAGATAAAGAAAATGTATTTGATCTTGAGTGGACGTCAGGGTTTACCGTGAAAGATTTATTCATGATGGCTGAGTACGAGCATTCCGTTTATACATTTGAAACATCTGATGTTGATATGCTGTTCCAATTATTCAGCACGTATGAAAAAGAAGCGATCAAGCAAATGGATAACGGTCTTGTGCATCCTGCATATGACTACGTGCTTAAATGCTCGCACACATTCAACCTTCTTGATGCCAAAGGGGCAATCTCTGTTACAGAGCGGACAGGCTATATCGGAAGAGTGCGGAATTTAGCAAGAAAAGTCGCAAAAACCTATTATGAGGAACGAGAAAAACTAGGGTTCCCAATGCTTAAAGGGGAGGGTTCTTCTCATGAGTAAACAGGATTTACTTTTAGAGATCGGATTAGAGGAAATGCCGGCGCGCTTTTTGAATGAAAGCATGGTTCAGCTTGGCGAAAAGCTGACAGGCTGGCTTGCAGAAAAAAATATCGCACACGGTGAAGTGAAGCTTTTTAATACACCGAGACGCCTTGCTGTTTTCGTAAAGGGTGTAGCAGAAAAGCAGGATGATATAAAAGAAGAAGCAAAAGGGCCTGCAAAAAAAATCGCCCTTGATGCTGACGGCAACTGGACAAAAGCGGCGATTGGGTTTTTAAAAGGGCAAGGTGCCAGCGTGGAAGACTTGTACATGAAAGAAATAAAAGGCACAGAATATGTTTTTGTGCAAAAATTCCAAGCAGGCCAAGAAACCAAAACACTTCTGCCTGAACTGAACAGCTTAATTACAAGCCTTCATTTCCCGAAAAACATGAGATGGGGAAATGAAGATCTGCGTTATATCCGTCCGATTAAATGGATTGTCGCTTTATTTGGCCAGGATGTCATACCGTTTGCAATCACAAATGTGGAGTCAGGCCGGACGACACAGGGGCACCGTTTCCTGGGGCATGAAGTGTCTATTGAATCGCCTTCAAGTTATGAAGAACAGCTGAAAGAGCAGCATGTGATTGCTGATCCAAATGTTCGCAAACAGATGATTCAATCGCAGCTGGAAGCAATGGCCGAAGAAAACAAATGGAGTATTCCGGTTGACGAGGACCTCCTTGATGAAGTCAATCATTTAGTAGAGTATCCGACGGCTCTTTACGGCTCATTTGAATCTGAGTTCCTGTCCATTCCTGAGGAAGTGCTTGTAACGACAATGAAAGAGCATCAGCGCTATTTTCCTGTTAAAGACAAGAACGGAGATTTGCTTCCTTACTTTATCACAGTCCGTAACGGAAACAGCCACGCGATCGAAAATGTCGCGCGAGGCAATGAGAAAGTGCTGCGTGCACGTTTATCCGATGCTTCCTTCTTCTACAAGGAAGATCAGAAGCTGAACATTGATGAAAATGTGAAAAAGCTTGAAAACATTGTGTTCCATGAAGAGCTTGGCTCTCTCGCTGATAAGGTAAGAAGAGTAACAGCGATCGCAGAGAAGCTTGCTGTCCGTCTTCAAGCTGATGAAGATACATTAAAACACGTGAAACGTGCTGCTGAAATTTCTAAGTTCGACCTTGTGACACATATGATATATGAATTCCCTGAGCTTCAAGGAATTATGGGTGAAAAGTATGCGAGAATGCTTGGCGAACATGATGCTGTAGCGGCGGCTGTCAACGAACACTATATGCCTAGATCCGCAGGCGGAGAAACGCCTACCACTTTCACTGGGGCAGTCGTGGCAATGGCGGATAAGCTGGATACAATCGCATCCTTCTTCTCTATTGGCGTCATTCCGACTGGTTCACAGGATCCTTACGGCTTGCGCCGCCAAGCGAGCGGTATTGTTGCGATTCTGCTTGACCGGAACTGGGGCATTTCGTTTGAAGAGCTGCTGACTTTCGTACAAACGGAAAAAGAAACCGAACTGTTAGATTTCTTCACTCAGCGTCTAAAATACGTCTTAAATGCGGAGCAGATCAGACATGATGTAATAGATGCCGTGCTGGAAAGCTCTGAGCTTGAGCCGTATTCAGCGCTCCACAAAGCGCAAGTGCTGGAACAAAAAACTGGGTGCCTCGGGCTTTAAAGAAACAGCTGAAGCTTTAGGCCGAGTGATCTCTATCAGCAAAAAAGGAGTTCGCGGGGATATTCAGCCTGAATTGTTCGAAAATGAATACGAAGCGAAGCTGTACGAAGCTTATCAAACTGCTAAACAAAATCTGCAGGAAAGCTTCAGCAAAAAAGATTATGAGGCGGCACTTTCTTCACTAGCAGCCTTGAAGGAACCGATCGATGCTTATTTCGACCATACGATGGTTATTGCTGATAACGAGGCATTAAAGGCAAACCGATTAGCGCAAATGGTAAACTTGGCGGATCAGATCAAGTCCTTTGCTAATATGAATGCCCTTATTGTAAAATAAAGAGAGAAAAGGCGGTTGCTGTGTGATCGGTAATCGTCTTTTCCCCATTTGAACGTTTTTTTGTTTGATTACAGAGCATTTACGTTATAATATGGTTTATTATTCTCTTTACATAGATATGAAGTGAAAAGGTGGTGAGTACGATCGAACTAAATAAACGGCAAGAACATATTTTGCAGATTGTAAAAGAAAACGGACCGATTACAGGGGAGCATATTGCCGAACAGCTGAATTTAACGAGAGCAACACTGCGTCCTGATTTAGCCATACTCACCATGTCAGGTTTCCTTGAGGCGCGCCCGAGAGTCGGTTATTTCTATACTGGAAAAACCGGTACGCAGCTGCTGGCAGATAAACTGAAAAAGCTTCAGGTGAAAGACTTTCAATCTATCCCCGTCGTTATTCACGAAAACGTTTCTGTATATGATGCGATTTGCACCATGTTTTTAGAAGATGTAGGTACTCTGTTTGTAGTGGACCGTGATGCTGTTTTAGTCGGAGTGCTTTCACGAAAGGATTTACTACGAGCCAGCATCGGCCAGCAGGAGCTTACTTCTGTCCCTGTGCACATTATTATGACTAGAATGCCGAATATTACAGTGTGCAGACGCGAGGATTATGTGATGGACATTGCAAAGCACTTAATTGAAAAACAAATCGATGCGCTGCCTGTCATCAAAGATACCGATAAAGGATATGAAGTGATCGGCAGAGTGACGAAAACGAATATGACCAAAATACTTGTCAGTTTATCAGAAAATGAAATCCTATAAGAGCGCAGACTAACGGGGGGATAATATGAATAACCGCATCATCTATGTCGTATCGGATTCCGTCGGTGAAACGGCTGAATTGGTAGTCAAAGCTGCATTAAGCCAATTTAACGGATCAGCAGACGATACACATGTAAGAAGAATTCCTTATGTTGAAGACATTGGCACTATCAATGAAGTGATTTCGCTTGCAAAAGCAGATGGAGGCATTATCTGTTTTACACTTGTGGTGCCGGAAATAAGAGAATATTTGATTGCCGAAGCGGAAAAAGCAAATGTCTTATATTATGATATTATCGGCCCGTTAATTGATAAAATGGAAACAGCCTACGGTTTAACGGCGAAGTATGAACCGGGACGGGTCCGCCAGCTTGATGAAGATTATTTCAAAAAGGTCGAAGCCATTGAGTTTGCTGTTAAATACGATGATGGGCGTGACCCACGAGGCATTTTAAAAGCTGATATCGTTTTGATCGGTGTATCGAGAACCTCTAAAACACCGTTATCGCAATATCTTGCCCACAAGCGGCTGAAGGTTGCCAATGTCCCGATTGTTCCGGAGGTTGACCCGCCGGAAGAGCTTTTTAATGTTGACCCGAAAAAATGCATCGGCCTGAAGATCAGTCCGGATAAACTGAATCATATCAGAAAAGAACGGTTAAAATCACTTGGCCTCAATGACAAGGCCATTTATGCAAATATCAACAGAATAAAAGAGGAATTGGAATATTTCGAAAAGATCGTGGATCGAATCGGCTGCCAGGTTGTAGATGTTTCAAATAAAGCAGTAGAAGAAACAGCAAATATTATCCATCATCTCAAAACGAAAAACATGTAACTCAGGACGCTCTATCCTGGGTTTTTGACTTTGCCAAAAGGGAATAATGAAAAACAATAGCATCTTTGTGAAGTTTGTATTATAATAAAAAATTGTGATAAAATGATTAATTTTAGGTTTAAGGTTCGTGTGATACGAATAAACTATTATGGGTAAGATGTCAAGAATTTCTCCCGGAAATTTTTCGACAAATTCAAATACACCCGCATTTTTGCAGGGTGTGCGATTTTGCTTGCTTTTATGCAGGAGTTTAATGGAGGGATGGAGAATTACTCTTCTTAATGAAAAAGAAAAGACGATTTTTGTCGATGCTGATGCTTGTCCTGTAAAAGACGAAATTTTACAAACAGCATCCGATTATGAAGTTCAAGTTCTTTTTTGTCGCTTCATTTGAACATTACCAGCTTTCCAGAAGTCAGGAAGAAAAATGGAAGTATGTTGATCCTCATAAAGAAGCTGCTGATTTATATATCGCAAATCATGTAAAACCGGGAGATGTCGTGGTGACGCAGGATATTGGTTTAGCGTCCCTGCTTCTGAACAGGAACGTCACTGTCATGTCGGAGAGAGGACGTCTTTACAAGGAAGATACGATTGATTTTGCCCTTGAAGGCCGTCATGTTTCCGGCAAACAAAGGAGAAAAGGCATATATGCCAAAGGGCCTAAAAAATTGAATCATGAAGATCGAGAACGATTTGTTATGCTGCTGCAAAAAATCCTGTCGAACGATGAAGGGATTTTGCACTAAAACATCGAATAATGTACGACGGAGTGTTATAAGATGGGAAATCGGATACCAGATGAAATTGTAGACAAGGTGCAAAAGTCGGCAGATATCGTTGAAGTCATAGGTGATTATGTTCAATTAAAGAAGCAAGGCCGAAACTACTTTGGACTCTGTCCTTTTCATGGAGAAAGCACACCTTCGTTTTCCGTATCGCCAGACAAACAGATTTTTCATTGCTTCGGCTGCGGAGCGGGTGGCAATGTCTTCTCCTTTTTGAGGCAGATGGAGGGCTATTCGTTTGCTGAATCGGTTTCCCACCTTGCGGACAAATACCACATTGATTTTCCAGATGATATAACGGTTCACACCGCAGTCCGGCCAGAATCCACCGGAGAACAAAAAATGGCGGAGGCTCATGAGCTTCTGAAGAAATTTTACCATCATTTGTTAATAAATACAAAAGAAGGCCAGGATGCGCTGGATTATTTGCTTGCAAGAGGGTTTACGAAAGAGCTGATTGATGAATTTCAGATTGGCTATGCACTTGATTCTTGGGACTTCATAACGAAATTTCTCGCCAAGAGAGGCTTCAGTGAAACTCAAATGGAAAAAGCGGGGCTGCTCATTAGACGCGAAGACGGAAGCGGATATTTTGACCGTTTCAGAAACCGGATCATGTTTCCGATCCATGACCATCATGGAGCTGTTGTGGCTTTCTCAGGCCGAGCGCTTGGCAGCCAGCAGCCAAAATATATGAACAGCCCGGAAACGCCGCTTTTTCATAAAAGCAAGCTGCTTTATCATTTTCACAAGGCCCGCCTTCATATCAGAAAGCAGGAAAGAGCTGTCTTATTCGAGGGATTCGCCGATGTCATATCAGCGGTAAACTCAGGCGTAAAAGAGAGTGTAGCGACGATGGGAACGTCTCTGACAGATGATCATGTAAAGATTCTGAGAAGAAACGTGGAGGAGATCATTCTTTGCTATGACTCTGATAAAGCCGGATATGAAGCCACCTTGAAAGCTGCAGAGCTTCTTCAGAAAAAAGATTGTAAAGTCAGAGTCGCTATGATCCCTGACGGATTGGACCCTGACGATTACATTAAACAGTACGGCGGAGAAAAATTCAAAAACGACATTGTCGATGCAAGCGTTACGGTGATGGCGTTTAAAATGCAATATTTCCGGAAAGGAAAGAACCTGTCCGATGAAGGCGATCGATTAGCCTACATTAAAGAAGTGCTTAAAGAAATCAGCGCGCTGTCAGGATCACTTGAACAGGAAGTCTACGTGAAACAGCTTGCTTCCGAATTTTCGATTTCCCAGGAGTCATTAACTGAGCAGCTGACTGTATTCGGCAGGCAAAACAAACCTGCTGACAGCAGCGGTGAAACGAAAACAAGAAGAGCGCATTTGACAACTAAGGCAAGGCAAAAACGGCTGCGCCCGGCGTATGAAAATGCAGAAAGGCTTTTACTGGCGCATATGCTTCGTGACAGGGGCGTCATAAAAAAAGTCATTGACCGGGTCGGGTTTGAATTTAATATTGATGAACACCGCGCTTTGGCCGCCTATCTGTACGCTTTATATGAAGAGGGTGCCGAGCTGACGCCTCAGCATCTTATGGCCAGGGTGACGGATGATCATATAAGTCAGGTATTGTCTGATATTTTAATGCTTCAGATTAATCAAGAACTCAGCGAGGCCGAGTTATCAGATTATGTGAAAAAAGTGTTGAATCACAGAAAATGGTCAATGATAAAAGAAAAAGAGGCGGAAAGAGCCGAAGCCGAAAGGCAAAAAGATTTTTTGAGAGCCGCATCTCTGGCTCAAGAAATCGTTACATTGAACCGATCTTTAAAATAACAGGGACAACTGATGAGGAGCTTTCATTGGCAATGATTCCTTGCGGAGGAGCAAATAGATCGCTTGACCTCATCATGAATTGTCATTTCATTATTCGCACATTGTTAAAGGCAGTTCACATAGAAAACGCCTGAATGGACCGAATAAGAATCATACCGCTTTTAGAATTCGTTGCAAGCTTTGGAAGGAGGGATCCATAATGGCTGATAAACAAACCCACGAAACAGAATTAACATTCGACCAAGTGAAAGAACAATTAACGGAGTCTGGTAAAAAACGTGGCGTTTTGACATATGAAGAAATTGCTGAGCGTATGTCCAGCTTTGAGATTGAGTCAGACCAAATGGATGAGTATTATGAATTTTTAGGTGAACAAGGTGTTGAATTAATTAGTGAGAATGAAGAAACAGAAGATCCTAATATTCAGCAGCTTGCCAAAGCCGAAGAAGAATTTGACCTTAATGACCTAAGTGTACCGCCTGGTGTCAAAATCAACGACCCAGTACGTATGTATTTAAAGGAAATCGGCCGGGTTAACCTTCTTTCTGCAAAGGAAGAAATCGCCTATGCGCAAAAAATTGAAGAAGGTGATGAAGAATCCAAACGCAGATTGGCCGAAGCGAACCTGCGGCTTGTTGTCAGCATCGCCAAACGGTACGTCGGACGCGGAATGCTGTTCCTTGATCTGATCCAAGAAGGTAACATGGGTCTGATGAAAGCCGTTGAGAAATTTGATTATCGTAAGGGTTATAAATTCAGTACGTATGCTACGTGGTGGATCAGACAGGCGATTACACGCGCCATTGCCGATCAGGCGAGAACGATCCGGATCCCCGTTCATATGGTTGAAACCATTAATAAATTAATCCGCGTACAGCGTCAGCTATTGCAAGACTTAGGCAGAGAGCCAACACCTGAAGAAATTGCGGAAGACATGGATCTAACACCTGAAAAAGTACGTGAAATCTTAAAAATAGCACAAGAGCCAGTGTCTCTTGAAACACCGATCGGTGAAGAGGATGATTCCCATCTTGGTGATTTCATCGAAGATCAAGAGGCTACTTCACCTTCAGATCATGCGGCATACGAGCTATTGAAAGAGCAGCTTGAAGACGTGCTTGATACGTTAACAGATCGTGAAGAAAATGTATTGCGGCTTCGATTCGGTCTTGATGACGGACGTACAAGAACATTGGAAGAGGTCGGCAAGGTATTTGGAGTTACGAGAGAGCGTATTCGACAAATCGAAGCGAAAGCGCTGCGGAAACTAAGACATCCTAGCAGAAGTAAACGTTTGAAAGATTTTCTAGAATAAGATGGAACGGGTCTTGCAGATCCGTTCTTCTTTTTTAAAAAAGATATATGGATAATATGTCTTTATTTTACTGAAAAATGATGTCATTTGCAAATGAACATTGCGATGAAAAATTTCAATATACCAATCCATATTTTCTATTGTAAGCGTATACAATACATTATACAATAGAATAAAAGGAATGTTAGAGAAATAGGCATGTTTTGATTTAATTTTGTATAAAGTGTGAATAAAAAACTTTTGTATGCCAATCCATTTACTTTTTGTAAAAATAAGTTAGAATTAGAAGTGTTTACATAGGGGGAAGGATCATAAAGGGGGAAGGGAAATGAAATGGAATCCGCTTATTCCATTTTTACTGATCGCTGTTTTAGGTATTGGTCTGACTTTCTTTTTATCAGTAAAGGGGCTTGATGACTCTCGCGAGATTGCGAGCGGAGGAGAAAGCAAGTCTGCTGAAAAAGATGATGCAAACGCTTCACCGGAAGACATTTACAAGGCAAATTGCATTACTTGTCATGGGGAAAATTATGAAGGAGTTTCTGGTCCGAGTTTAAAAGGTGTAGGGGATAAGAAGGATGTCGCTGAAATCAAAACAAAGATTGAAAAGGGCGGTAATGGAATGCCTTCCGGTCTTGTTCCGGCTGATAAGCTTGATGACATGGCAGAATGGGTGTCTAAAATTAAATAAAGGATGTATCTTTCTCCTTATACGTTCTCAGGCCGCCGAGATGTTCTCGACAGCCTTTTATTTTTGTCCCATTCCATACTGATTTTGTTCCTGCAAAGAAATAAAATGAAAATCATTCGCTCAGCTTGGATTCCGGGCTGATTTTTTATATGATAGAAAAGGAAAAAATGATTGAGAAAAGTTGTGATGACAAGTGAACGAATTAAAATTATCAAAGCGATTACAAACAGTAGCGGAGTACATACCGGATGGAGCGGTAGTAGCGGATATTGGTTCTGACCATGCTTACCTTCCTTGTTATGCAGTGCTGAATCATAAAGCGAGCAAAGCTATTGCTGGAGAAATAACAGACGGTCCATTCTTGTCTGCCAAACGGCAGGTCGACAAATCGGGATTAAGCGCACACATAACGGTAAGACAAGGAGACGGCCTTGAAGTGCTTCAGAAAGGTGAGGCTGACGCCATAACAATTGCCGGAATGGGCGGGTCACTGATCGCTCATATTTTAGAAGCAGGCAAAGAAAAATTGACAGGTAAAGAACGGCTTATTTTACAGCCGAATATTCATGCCGTTCATATTAGAGAATGGCTGTATAAAGAAGGGTACGCACTTATTGATGAAGTGATTCTTGAGGAAGACGGAAAGTGCTATGAGGTGCTTGTCGCCGAAGCGGGAGACAGAGATGCAGCTTATGCAGGAATTTCTTTGCCGGCAGGAATGCTCGTAGGCCCATTTTTGGCAAAAGAAAAGAATGCTGTATTTTTGAAAAAATGGACACAAGAGCTCCAGCATACTCAAAACATATATGAACAGATCAGCCGTGCTGCGACATCTGAAGATAACAAAAAGAAATTGAACGAACTAACCGATCGAATGGAGCTATTAAAGGAGGTTATCGATCATGGCTAAAACCGTAAACGGACAGCAAGTCATTCAGCTGTTTGAACAATTTTCTCCAAAAGCCTATGCAGTTGAGGGTGATAAAATCGGTCTGCAAATCGGCAGTTTAAATAAACCAGTTAAAAATGTGATGGTTACGCTGGATGTATTGGAAAGCGTCGTCGATGAAGCGATTGAAAAGGATGTTGATTTAATCATTGCACACCATCCTCCTATTTTCCGGCCGCTAAAGCATATTTCAACTGATCAGCCCGGCGGAAGGCTGATTGAAAAGTGTTTGAAGCATGACATCGCCGTGTATGCGGCTCATACTAACCTAGATGTTGCGGACGGCGGTGTAAACGATTTGCTTGCTGAGGCCTTGGAGCTGAGTGGAACTGAAGTATTGGTGCCTACTTATACTGACCCTCTTAAAAAACTCGTCGTATACGTGCCGAAAGAATATGAAGAACAGGTCAGAGGCGCTCTGGGAAATGCGGGGGCAGGCCATATCGGTGAGTACAGCCATTGTGCGTTTTCATCTGAGGGCATTGGCAGCTTTAAGCCATTGGACGGAGCACAGCCTTTTATCGGAGAGGTTGGAGAGCTTGAGCTCGTACATGAAGTCAGACTGGAGACTGTGTTTCCTCAAAGCATAGAAAAAGCCGTTATAAACGCAATGATAAAAAGCCATCCGTATGAAGAAGTCGCTTATGATATTTATCCTGTCGAGCAGTCACCAGCCGAAAAAGGGCTAGGCCGTGTCGGAACACTTAAAAATGAAATGACGCTTCAGGAATTTGCTTTGTTTGTAAAAGACAAGCTTCAAGTGAACGGCGTCAGAATGGTGGGACAGGCTGACAGCATGGTGAAGAAAGTAGCTGTTCTCGGAGGAGACGGGAACAAGTATATCCATCAGGCAAAATGGAAAGGCGCAGATGTTTACGTCACGGGCGATCTATATTTCCATGTTGCCCATGATGCGATGATGCTTGGTCTGAATGTTATTGATCCAGGCCATTACGCTGAAAAAATCATGAAAGAAGGCGTCGTAAAAAAACTGACGTCAATGTGTAAGGATAAAAAAGCAGACGTCAATATCTTTATTTCCGAAACGGATACAAATCCATTTACTTTTCTATAAAAAAACTGAGGCTGTGAGGGCCTCAGTTTTTTGCTTTCACTTTTGGAAGGATTTTTTTGAGCGGAACATTGTGTTCGATTGTCCAAGTTGATGGGTCTTCATGATCGAATTGTTCTAAAAAGCGAATCACTTCTTTGGTGATCGGCGTCGGTGTTGAAGCTCCGGCAGTAACGGCGACGGTATTTACGCCTTTAAGCCATTCCAGTTTTAATTCGCTGAGATCGCCGATTCGGTACGCTTTTGTCCCGGCTATTTCCTCAGACACTTGGGCGAGCCGGTTTGAATTATTGCTTTTTGGGTCACCGACAACGATCGTTAGGTCCGCTTTTTTCGCCTGCTCCGATACAGCCTCCTGCCGCACCTGAGTAGCCAGGCAAATCTCTTGGTGATATTCAACGTGAGGATATTTTTCCTTCACAAGCTCCATGATATCGTGAACATCCCATTGAGACATTGTCGTTTGGTTTGTTACGATCAATTTTTCAGCTTGGATATCGAGATTTTTGACATCTTCCGGTGTTTCAACCAAGTGAACGATATCAGGCGCTACGCCAACCGCTCCTTCCGGCTCCGGATGGCCTTTTTTGCCGACATAGATCACGTGGTATCCTTTTTCTTTCATTTCTAAGATTAAGTTGTGGGTTTTCGTAACATCCGGACATGTAGCGTCTATAGCGACTAATCCTTTTTCTTCAGCGATTCTTCTAACCTCGGGAGAAACGCCGTGCGCTGTGAAAATGACAGTTCCTTTTTCAACCTGCTTCAGGATGTCCAGTCGATTAGCGCCGTCCAATGTATAAATGCCATCTTCCTCAAACGCATCAGTGACGTGTTTATTATGAACAATCATCCCGAGTATATAAATGGGTCTTGGCAAGCTTTTATCCAGTGCCGCGTTTTTAGCGATTACCATAGCGTCAACAACACCATAGCAATAGCCGCGCGGCGAAATTTTAATTACGTCCATTTTCGGTTGTCCTCCAATACAGAAGTGAGTAAAGGCAATATAAAAAGCCGTAATCAAACGGCTCTAATCTTGCAATCTTCTGATCTCCATTATAGCCAATCTCACTCCAGATATCAAAGAATGTTAAATATATAATCTCGGTTTAGAACTGCCGGATGTTTTTTTCGAGGAAGGAGAAGGCGTTTCCTTTTTCTGTGAGACAGATGTTTTTGATTTTTGTTCCTTTAAGTCCGGTGCTGCTGTTTTTTTTGCAGATGATGGTCTGCTTGCTTTTGATTTTTCTTTTTCACCAGATTCGTTTGACGCAGCTTTCTTTTCTGTTTCTGTATTATCTTCTGATTCTGTCTTCGTTTCTTCTTCAGTGCCCTCTGTATCATCGTTTTTGCTTAATTGACTGTAAAGCTTTATCATTGCCGGCAGGTTGCGGACTAAGGGTCCGTACTGCTGAATCATAGGGGTGACTTGCTGCGCCATGCCGAGCACTTTTTGCACATTGCCGAGCATACTGGATAACGATGCCGGATTGGCGAGATTTTGAATGCCCTGCAGACCTGCTCCTCCGCCTGCGGCTGCTCCGGGCGCCCCTGTGCCTCCTGTGCCGGGTAAAAATTTGGACAGCATCCCTTTTAAGCCTGTGCCCGCCCCATTTCTTGCTCCGGCGTTTGGCTGTGGAAGAAATTGCTGCCCTGATTGCTGGAAACTTTGCTGAGGCGGACCAAATGAAGGTCTTCGTATTTCAGGCGCTGTTCTTCCCATCATGCGCTGGTTTTGCATAGGGCGGGGCGGACCGGGCTGCGGATAGTTTCTCATTGGCTGCTGCTGTGAAAACATACTTGTACCTCCTTTCAGCTCTCTCTGCTATTACAATATGCATGGGTTTCGGTATTTGCTTTCCTTATCTGAATAAAACAAACGCCTTCCAAACGTGGTGTTTTTAAGGGAAATCGGGTATAATGTGATGATGGACACATAATGTGCCGCTTTAAGGAGCTGGGAAAAATGAAAGAAACTAAATTTGATGTGTATGAATTGAAACCGTTTATTATAGATGCAGTACATCGCCTTGGTTTTTATGAACCGACTGATATTCAAAAAAGGCTGATTCCTGCTGTATTAAAAAAAGAAAGCGTCATCGGACAGTCTCAGACTGGAACCGGAAAGACTCACGCTTACTTACTTCCTTTGTTAAATAAAATTGATCCTGCTAAGGATGTCGTTCAGGTGGTTATTACGGCTCCGACGCGCGAGCTTGCCAACCAGATTCATCAGGAAGCGCTGAAAATCACTCAGGGTGCTGAAGGTGATTCGATCCGTTCCAAATGTTTTATCGGAGGCACAGATAAGCAGAAAGCCATTGATAAACTGAAAACGCAGCCGCATTTGGTCGTCGGAACGCCGGGACGGATTGCGGATTTAATCAAAGAACAGGCATTAAGTGTTCATAAAGCTGAGTCTCTTGTTATTGATGAAGCGGATTTAATGCTGGATATGGGCTTCCTTGCAGACGTTGATTACATTGGTTCACGTATGCCAGAGGATCTGCAGATGCTTGTGTTCTCTGCAACGATTCCGGAAAAGCTGAAACCGTTTTTGAAAAAATACATGGAAAACCCGAAATACGCCCACGTGGAGCCTAAACAGGTCACTGCTGCGAAAATTGAGCATATTCTTATTCCTTCAAAGCACCGTGATAAGGACAAGCTTCTTTTTGATATCATGTCTAATCTGACCCCTTACTTAGGCATTGTGTTTGCTAATACGAAAAACAATGCCGACCATATCGCCAAATATTTGATGGACAAAGGGATGAAAATCGGACTTCTGCACGGCGGCTTAACGCCTCGTGAGCGTAAAAAAGTCATGAAGCAGATTAATGATTTGGAATTCACTTATGTAATTGCAACTGACCTCGCCGCAAGAGGCATTGATATTAAAGGTGTCAGCCATGTCATCAACTATGAGCTGCCGGATGATCTTGATTTTTATGTTCACCGTGTGGGCAGAACAGCGCGCGCGGGTTCTTCAGGACAGGCCATGACAATTTATGAGCTTTCTGATGAGGATGCATTGGTGAAGCTTGAAAAAATGGGCATTGAGTTTGATTACCTGGAGATTGAAAAAGGCGAATGGAAAAAAGGCGATGACCGCCAGCGCCGCCAAAAGCGTAAAAAGACGCCGAACGAAGCAGATGAAATCGCCCATCGTCTCGTGAAAAAGCCGAAGAAGGTTAAGCCCGGATATAAAAAGAAAATGAGCTACGAGATGGAGAAAATTAAGAAAAAACAGAGAAGAAATCAATCTAAAAAAAGAAAGTAGGGGAACCGGTTGTTGAGAATAGGTTCACACGTCTCTATGAGCGGAAAACATATGCTTCTAGCTGCGAGTCAGGAAGCAGTCTCTTACGGGGCGAACACGTTTATGATTTATACAGGCGCGCCGCAAAATACGCGCCGAAAAAAATTGAAGACTTAAATATAGAAGCCGGCCGCGCTCACATGCAGGAAAACGGCATCGACGAGATTATCGTACACGCGCCTTATATTATTAATATTGGCAATACGGTCAATCCGGCTACTTTTGAGCTTGGTGTTGATTTTCTCCGCTCTGAAATTGAGCGGACAGCTGCTATCGGCGCGAAGCAAATCGTCCTTCACCCGGGTGCTCATGTTGGCGCGGGAGCCGAGGAAGGCATTAAGAAAATTATTGAAGGCTTAAATGAAGTCATTGATCCGAATCAAAATGTGCAGATTGCATTAGAAACAATGGCTGGCAAAGGGTCTGAATGCGGCAGAAGCTTTGAAGAGCTTGCGCAAATTATTGATGGCGTTACACACAATGAGCATTTGTCTGTATGCTTTGATACATGCCATACACATGATGCCGGCTACAATATTGTCGAAGATTTTGACGGAGTGCTGAATGAGTTCGATAAAATTGTTGGTATTGACAGAATCAAAGTGCTCCATATCAATGACAGCAAAAATATTAAAGGCGCGAGAAAAGACCGTCATGAAAATATTGGCTTCGGGGAAATCGGGTTTGACGCATTGCAATATGTCGTTCATCATGAGCAGTTAAAAGACATTCCAAAAATCCTTGAAACGCCGTATGTCGGTGAAGATAAAAAGAACAAAAAACCGCCGTACCGTTTTGAGATTCAAATGCTGAAAGAAAAGCAATTTGACAACACATTACTCGAAAAGATTTTACAGCAATAAAAAAGCGGGGGATTGAATCCCCCGCTTTTTTTCAGTTTGAGAATTGCTTGAAAAGTTCATGAACGGTTTGGGCTGTTTCTTTTGAAGTAATGGATTCTACTTGTTTCAGCAGACGCGTCCGTTCCTGCTCATTAAAAATATTCACATTTTTCCCGTATAACAGGTTTGCTACTTCAATTGCTTGCGGTTTTGTCAGACTGATTCCGTATTGCTTGGAGTACTTCAATAAATCTTCAGCAGTGGCTTGATTGAGCCTCTGCAAAATAATTCTTTGAAATAATATCATCGAACATTCCACCTCTCAGACATAATGTATGGGCAAATCAATAAAATGTGTCAGCATTTCATGGTAAAATAGAGTCATAGTCTATTTAAAATAGTTATTGCAGGAAAGGAGATTTTATGACCCCAACAAAACAACACAAAAGAGAATCATTTACCCACTTTATATTCAGGGTCATCATGATTCTGATCGGAGCTGCGTCTGCGGCGGTGAGTATTGAATTATTTTTAGTCCCCAATGATTTTATTGATGGCGGCATTATCGGTGTATCACTTATTTTAGACCACCTCTTTATGTCAAACCCCTTTCTGAATTTCGCTGTTTTTGTTGTCATCTTAAACATTCCTTTTATGATCTTCGGATATAAATATATCGGTAAGACCTTCCTCGTTTCTACTGTTATCGGGATCGTCGGCCTTGCCTTAATCGAATCCTCGCTTCACCACGTAGAAGCCATTACGACACAGCCTATTCTGGCTACAGTATTCGGAGGTCTATTGCTCGGCTTTGGCGTGGGTCTGGTGATTCGTAACGGAGGTTCAATGGACGGCACAGAAATTCTCGGTATACTGTTAACGAAAAAATTGCCGTTTTCAGTTGGTGAATTTGTGATGCTTATCAATGTATTTATCTTTATTTGGGCCGGTTTTGTGTTCGGTCCTGAGCAAGCTATGTATTCTTTCATGACTTACTACATTGCCATGAAAACCATTGATGCGGTCATCCAAGGGCTTGATGAAACAAAAGCTGTGATTATTGTCTCGGACCAGTATGATGAGATTTCCGACGCAATATTACACCGTCTCGGACGCGGAACAACGAAGCTGAAGGGAAAAGGCGGCTATACAGACGAGGAAAAAGATGTGATTTATGCAGTTGTCACAAGGCTGGAAGTGACTAAGCTCAAATCCATTGTGTTTGAAGTCGATGATAATGCCTTTATTACAATTATGAATACTCATGAAACAAGGGGCGGCAAATTCAAAACCGCAATCCACTAGGCTTTCATTTACTTTTATTCATTTTATGGGTATAATTTTATCAGTAGTTAAGAAAATGGCTTGCTGGTCAGACAGCTGCCATTTTCTTTTTGATATTTAAGATACGTTCGTTCTTAAGCAAAGCGAAAAGGGGGGCCCTTCATGAACGTACAAGAAGCGCTGAACTTACTGAAAGAAAACGGATATAAATATACAAGCAAACGGGAAGATATGCTTCAGCTTTTTGCTGATTCGGACAGGTATCTGACCGCTAAAAATGTACTTTCTGCACTAAATGATGATTATCCCGGGTTAAGCTTTGATACGATTTACAGAAACCTATCTTTGTATGAAGAGCTAGGTATTTTGGAAACGACTGAACTTTCCGGTGAAAAGCTGTTCCGATTTAAATGCTCATTTACTCATCATCACCATCATTTTATTTGCCTGGCTTGCGGCAAAACAAAGGAGATTGAGTCTTGTCCGATGGATAAGCTCTATGATGACTTAGATGGCTATCAAATCAGCGGGCATAAATTTGAGATTTACGGGACATGCCCAAGCTGTGAACAGGAAAAGCAAGATCAACCCTCTGCATGAAAGTGAAAGGATAGAGAAAAAGGAGCCTAATCAGGCTCCTTTTTTAATTTTTCACACGTATGAAAGAATGTTTATTTTCATTTATCCATTGAACCGCTTCGAGCCAGTTGTTAACTCTAATGATGTTTGAATCAATCGGAAGCTGGTTATAAGGCGAATTGAATAAAATCACCGGTATACCAGCTTCTTTTGCAATCATCATTGCGTTTCCATGATGATCCTCAAAAAACAAGTCGATGTCATGTTTTTTGACCGCTTCGACTTTATGATGCCCGCCCACAAGCTCTATGTGGTCATAATGGATGTTTTGTCTGTCAAACCATTCGTACGTAATATCGCTTAAATGAGTCCTTCTCGCCGTAATATAAATCAGCCGGTGCTCCTCTTTGAGGAGGTCAAGGGACTGTTTTGCATGCTGCGCAAGAAGTGCTTCTTTATATATCGTCGCTTCATTTTGATTCATCCAATCCCAAAATTCGTCCTGTGTAATACGTAACAGTTTTGTTAAATCATAATCCGTCATATCGTTTAATGAAATGGAAAGATTAAACGAGCGGTTTAAATAAGGGACGAATGTATCCTGAGCCGTGATTGTGCCGTCAATATCTATTCCTAAACGTAACATGCCCACACTCCTTCAGTTTCATCCTTTCAAGTGTAACATAAACAATTAGCATTACCAGAAAAGTTTAGCAAACATGAATCGGGAAAAATGGATCAAACTATAAAAGCTCCTTTATAAAACAGAAGGGGGAATTGAAGGTGGCAAACGATTACGAAAAACGTGATAACAACAGTTACTATGTAGATCATGGTTCTGAAGGAACAAATATTACCCGCGACAATGATGGTTTTTTTGAGGAAACAGCTGCTGAAATTGCAGAGCCTTTCCGTGCTTCTGACCGAAGCGATGACCAAGGGAATGACCGCAGCGGCAGCAATGTCAATGAAGGACGGGGAATAGGGTATATCGCTTTAGCCTTGTCCATTATTTCATTGTTTGTTCTTCCTGTTTTGTTGGGAGCTGCCGGTATTATTGTCGGCTATATCGCAAGAAGAAGAGGAGCCCAAAGCCTGGGCGCATGGGCTATGGGGATTGGTGTTGTCTCATTAGTGCTTGGAATATTTATTATTCCATTTTTCTAATACAAAAAAGCTTGACGGGTTCCCGTCAAGCTTTTTGTGTTTCTTCATCTAATTTCGCTTTTTCAGCCTCAAGCTTTGCGTAGTGCTCTTCAGCAAGGATGTCGATTTCTTTTTTCAGTTCTTCAACCATTGTTTCTTCTGGAACCTTACGGACAATTTTACCTTTTCGGAACAGAAGGCCTTCGCCGCGTGCTCCAGCGATGCCGATATCAGCTTCTCTTGCTTCACCTGGGCCGTTTACCGCACATCCGAGAACGGCAACTTTAATCGGCGCTTTCACTTTAGAAATGTATTCTTCCACTTCGTTGGCGATACTGATCAAATCAATCTCAATACGGCCGCAAGTCGGGCATGAGATGAGAGTTGCAGCATTAGAGGCCAAACCAAAGGATTTCAATAGCTCTCTCGCTACTTTAACCTCTTCTACCGGGTCTGCGCTTAATGAGATACGCAGGGTGTTACCGATGCCCTTGCTTAAAATTGCGCCAAGTCCTGCTGCGCTTTTTACTGTACCGGCAAACAGCGTACCTGACTCGGTGATGCCGAGGTGAAGCGGGTAATCAAATGCTTTTGACGCTTTTTCATAAGCCTCGATGGCAAGATTTACGTCAGAAGCCTTCATGCTGACGATAATATCGTGAAAATCAAGATCTTCAAGAATCTTAATGTGATGAAGAGCACTTTCTACCATGCCGTCTGCTGTCGGATATCCGTATTTTTCTAAAATCCGTTTTTCCAATGAACCTGCGTTTACACCGATTCGGATCGGAATCCCTTTTTCTTTTGCCGCTTTAACGACCGCTTCGACTTTTTCACGGCGCCCGATGTTGCCTGGGTTGATTCGTATTTTATCTGCGCCGCCTTCAATGGCTTTTAACGCAAGTTTATAATCAAAATGAATGTCAACGACGAGCGGAATAGAAATCCGTTTTTTAATATCCGCAATGGCGTTTGCCGCCCGTTCATCCGGACAAGCCACCCGCACGATTTGGCATCCGGCTTCAGCCAGCCGGTTAATTTCCGCAACCGTTGCTTCTACATCATGTGTTTTGGTTGTTGTCATGCTTTGGATGACGACTTCATTGTTACCGCCTATTGTTAAAGGTCCCACTTTAACGGGACGCGTTTTTGTACGATGGGTGATTTCACTCACTTGTCAATCGCTCCTTAATTGTAGTTGCCGCTTCTAGAATAAACCTAGTATGGTGTATGTCAATGTATTTTACAAATTATATTGTAACAGTGTATTCGCCGAACTGACAAGAAATTAACGTTAATTATGGGTAGACCGGGAATTTGTATGCTGTTCCTGCCTGAATCGTATTGGCTTTTACATTTGGGTTGAGCGCTTCAAAATCCTTTACAATATCGTCAGGGGAACTTGCAGTTCCGACAATTGACATGACCGTGTCACCCGGTTTTACCGTTACCGTTTTATATGCTGTTTCCTGTACAGCTGTTTTTGCCGATGCTTTGTAGACAGGGAGGTTCTGAATGGGGATCGTTCCAATTTTAAGATCATAAAAAAGGATAAAAAGGATAAAGAGAATGCCGAATACAAAAGTGAGACGTTTCATTGACTTTGCCTCCCGCATACAACATTTTGATAACATTGTATGCTTGTCCGTGCTGATTCATGACAAAAGAAAACCCTAGGCTAGGCCTAGGGTTCCAAGAAGCTTCCACTGTGGCATGAAAACTCTCTTCCAGAGGTGCTAAAATATTTTTGGTTCGGCAACTAAAATAGAGCATACGGAGGAGTTATGATGTCAAAAGACAGTAATAGTGCAGCACACATAACTTTGAATTATAAGTATCATATCGTAATTACCCCGAAGTATAGAGGACTTATGTGAAAGAAAAGGCAGCGAGATTATCAAAGCAACAGCGTGCAAAGATCACATCAATTATGTTTATGACAAGGAGTATAACTGTTCATCGCTGAGAAGTTTTCTTCATAATGGCTTTGAGTGGCGTCTTGTCGACGGTGGATATACAAGGGTGAGATCCATACCATACCTTCCGGTCTACGACATTGGTTTTATTGTGACCGATGGTCTCGCGAATGGAATGATGTACAAATTCAAATTCATATAGGATGAATACTTTCATATCAACAATAGACAGTCCATTATGGAAATTAAGGAGTGGAACGACTACCATAAAATACAATAAAAGTAAAAATGCTATAATTCTCGCGCTTTCCTAATGATCAGCCAAACCAGTTCACTCCCTGCACAACGATTTGTTCATGCTGTTTTTCACTCTATATATTGTAACAAAAAAGTTTATCGTTAGGACTTTGTTGACAAATTGAAGAGACTGCTAAGGAAGTCTCTTTTTTATGTAGTTGTGTGGTTGAATTTTGAGAGAATCTCTTTGACTTAAATATAATGCAGTCAAAAAGGTGAGCGAGCTGTCTTATTAATAAAATGATGATGTTTGATAATAAAAACACATATACCATTATTTACAAAAGCTGAAGGATTTGTTAGGATTACATAGTAATATTTTTAAAGGAGGAACCTAGTAATGAAGCAAGGAAAGTTTTCAGTGTTTTTAATTTTGCTACTAATGGCAACGCTTGTAGCACTACCTAAAGAAAAAGCAGAGGCAGCAAGCAGTGGTTGGCAATCAGTAAGTGGTATCTCTGGTTGTAAGATAAGAGTTATTACTGACGCGTATACATATACTAAAAGTGCTACGTCTATTGACGCTTATGCAGAGACAAACGGAAAATGTGGTAAGTTAAATTATAAGAGTTTTGGTGTTTCTATTGTCGAAGGTGGGGATATTGGTCCTCAATACTCAGGGTATTTTTCGAGTAGAACACCAACTAAAAAGTTTTACTTCAGTAAATTACCAAAACCGACAGGTGTACCTTGGGCAGTAGGTTTATCTGTGTACAAGGGGAAAGCTAAGGGAGCAGCATTTGTTTATATAAATCCTCAGAAAAGATAATAATAATATATTACTACTAAAACTCAAGAGGATTGAAAGAGATAATTCTAGTTTTTTTGGTACTAAATTTTATATCGAATTAAAAAGCTGGGTGTCGGGGGACTGACCCCATAAGATGAGACAAATAAAAAACACCTTCAAGTTTGAAAACGGATCGTTGTTATCCGAAATAAGACTTGGAGGTGTTTTTTGTATGTATGGGAACAAGAGTGAGTTATACACTTACGGAAAAGGTCCGGAGTATGCTTCCGAATTAGAGAAACTGCAGGCAGAGAACCGTTATCGGAGACAACAGAATGAAGTTTTAAAAAAGTACAACGAATTGGAAAGGAAGTTGATAGCCAAACGTCAGTCGAACTTGTAGAAGCCGTACAGAATATCTGTGTTCATTTAGGTATCTCACGAGCGTCTTATTATCGTTGGAAGAAGAACCTGACGAAAGATCATCCCAAGTGCCATTTGGAAAAATAAATCGGCATGTTGTGCCGAGAGCACAAGTATCGATATGGATATCGAAAAATTACAGCTATATTAAAAAAAGAAATGCGTATTAATCATAAAACGGTTCACCGTATCAGGCAGAACAATCAGTGGCAGTGCCGGGTTAAGGTGAAAAAGCGCAAGAAGAATGGACAGCCATATGCCGTGGTCGATAACATAATGAATCGGAATTTTCAGTCTGATCGTCCTCTTGAGAAACTAGTAACGGACATCACATATTTGCCTTATGGACAGAAACAATTGTACCTTTCTAGTATATTGGATGTATACAATGGAGAAGTGATTGCTTTCACGATTGGAGATAAGCAGGACACAGACTTTGTCTTAAACACACTTGATTAACTGCCAACACTGCCTCAGAACTGCGTGTTACATAGTGACCAAGGGTCTGTGTATACATCTTATGAGTATCAGAAAGCTGTTAAAACAAAAGGCATTACCATGAGCATGTTCCGCAAAGGGACGCCCGCTGATAATGCCTCCATCGAATCGTTTCATTCCTCACTCAAGTCTGAAACGTTCTATCTTAACAGCATTGTTCGAACCACGAACGCCATCGTAGAACGCACTGTCAAAGAATACATTTATTATTATAACAACATTCGTATTCAAACGAAACGAAACAGCCAATCACCGATAAACTATCGGCAATTGGCTGTATAAAAGGTGTTTTGATCCCTGTCTCAAAAACGAGGGACAGTCCCGTCCCCGGTACCTGGTTTTTTATTATATATTTTCAGAAAATTATTCATGGCACTTTTATTAATGATGCGCACATAAATTTATGTTCTGTTGGGGCTAAAAAAGAAAAAAGTTTTATATATCTTTTCTATGCTATGCCTCAATTTATGACAAAGGGTTTGTTTCTGAAGGATAGATTCTTGAAATTCAACAGTAATCATTATTGTTTTTTTAGACATTGTTTTAATTGGCTGAGATTAAAAAATATTATTTCTTCACAATTGAATTTTCTGGATTCAGTGTTTGCTAAAAAAGCTATCTGTTTAGAACGAAATTCCTTCACTTTCATATTGAAGAAACCCTTCAAGAAAAGAAACTGTAGCATCCAAGTTGGAAGATTGGCCTTTTTATACGTTTGCTTAAAGAGAAAGTTAACATGTTCCATTCTTCATTTGGAAAATTCCTGAAATTATCGCTATTTTTTTAAGATTTCTTTTTTAGCCGGGAGCTCTTTTAAAACGAGAAACAGGATGACAAAGTTAACAAACCAGTTGACTAAAAATTCACTTGGCACCGTTGTTTCTAACGCACGCATAATCGTAAAAAATATCGTTGAAAGGGTGATGGAGTAAGCAGAAAGCTTCCATAGCTGCTGGTAGGACAGCTGCTTTTGCTGAGCGTTCTTTATGATTAGCCCGATAAGCGCCAAGAAAGATACCTCAATAAATTTTCCCGCCGCTGTCACGAGAAAAATGAGTACTGAAAGAACAGTCACAATCATCGCTTTATTTTGGTTTAACCCTGCAGTGATATCTTTTTTTGTTAAATCTGACGGCATCATTGAGTAAGCCATCTCTTGGGCCTGTCCGTCAATGGCCAAAACAAACTTATCCTGAAGTATACCTATTGCGTTTTGCTTTGCTTCGATTTGTTCTGTGCCATATGCATCTGTCGGATCAAACACAATGACAAAGCCGTTTGCCTTTGATTCTGTGGCTTTTTTTTCATCTGTTTGAAGTTTGCCGTTTGAAATTGTGAAATCAGGGAAATCTTTGTTTAAAACGGATTTAAAGCCGTTCATAGATTGGACGGTCCCTGAGCTTACATAGTAAGCAGTGGGGATCGCAAAAAGGACAGAGAGCAAAAATACATAAAGAATCGCTTTTCCGATTCCTTGAAATCTTGTTTTTGCAATATCCCGTGGAGAGTATGTACTTTTGATGAAAAGCTGAAATACATTCACTGTCTTCACTTCCTAGCTATACAATATATGTTGCTTATTGTATCGCTGCCTGCGTTTGAATACAAGGAAGACCTGCATTGGCAGAAGTGTAAGATCAGAGATGTAAGCATATTGAGGAGGATGGATACTATGGATATTTTGTATTGGCTGTTGATCGCGGCACTATTTATCATTGCTTTTATCGGGCTTGTGTACCCTGTTATTCCAAGTGTTGTATTTATTGTAGCCGGTTTTGTATTATACGGATTTTTGTTTTCATTCAGTCCGTATTCCTATATGTTCTGGCTGGTTGAAGCTGTATTCGCCGCAGTATTATTCGCTGCAGATTATGTTTCCAACCTGCTTGGTGTAAAAAGGTTCGGCGGAAGCAAAGCTGCTATTTGGGGAAGTACGATCGGTTTGTTAATCGGACCATTTGTGATTCCGGTTGCAGGAATCATACTAGGGCCGTTTATCGGGGCTGTTTGTGCAGAGCTTATCGTACATCAAAAAGATGTAAAATCAGCGTTTAAAATTGGGCTAGGCTCATTGATCGGCTTTTTAACGGGGGTCATTGCAAAGGGAATTATTCAGCTTCTAATGATCGGATATTTTTTATGGACTGTTCTTTAAAGATGCCATTCAGGAGGTTTAAGGTGACAAAGTAACGGTTAAAGTGAAATATGTCTGCTGAAATAGCCAAATTGTGAGCTTTTTCATTGATTACATGGCGTTCTTTTGTTACATTGAATGAAGAAAGGCTCGCTGTAAAGCGGCATTTCAGTACATATATATTAAGGAGGAATTATCATGGCTTACGAACTTCCAGAACTACCTTATGCGTACGATGCTTTAGAACCGCATATCGACAAGGAAACTATGAATATTCACCATACGAAGCACCATAACACATACGTTACAAATTTAAACAAAGCGGTTGAAGGAAACACTGCTCTTGCAAACAAATCAGTTGAAGAGCTTGTTGCAGATTTAGATTCTGTTCCTGAAAACATCCGCACAGCAGTCCGCAACAATGGCGGCGGACATGCGAACCACAAATTATTCTGGACACTTTTATCTCCAAACGGCGGTGGCGAGCCAACTGGCGAGCTTGCTGAAGAGATCAACAGTGTATTTGGAAGCTTTGACAAATTCAAAGAACAATTCGCTGCAGCAGCAGCTGGACGTTTCGGTTCAGGCTGGGCATGGCTTGTTGTAAACAACGGCAAACTTGAAATCACAAGCACGCCAAACCAAGATTCTCCGCTTTCTGAAGGCAAAACGCCTATCCTAGGTCTTGATGTTTGGGAGCATGCTTACTACCTGAACTACCAAAACCGCCGTCCTGATTACATTTCAGCTTTCTGGAATGTGGTAAACTGGGACGAAGTTGCTCGTCTTTACAGCGAAGCAAAATAATAACGCAAAACAAGGTCCTCATAAAAGGGCCTTGTTTTTTTATGTCTTCTCTTTACATATCTCCGTTTCAGTGAGACAGACTAAGGGGTAGTAAAGGGGAGTCAGTAATGAGCAAACTAAAAAAGGTAATTGGCGATGTAGATGTAAATAAAGGATTACTCCTTCTGCTGACCGTTGGCGGTCTTTACTCGTTAGGAATTGCGCTGTCCAATACATTTGTGAATGTGTATCTCTGGAAACAGTCAGGGAAATTTATTGACTTGGCGATATACAACTTATCGATTGTGACGATGCAGCCGATAACATTTTATTTAGCTGGCCGGTTAGCCAAAAAAATAGACAGGGTTTTCATTCTCAGATTCGGAGTGATTTTTTTAGCAGCATTTTATTTAAGTGTGCTTCTGGCTGGGGAAACGGCTGCATCACGTCTTGTTCTCATCGGAGCGGTGCTCGGAGTAGGCTATGGATTTTACTGGCTCGCGTTTAATGTGCTCACCTTTGAAATAACAGAGCCTGATACGCGGGATTTTTTCAACGGCTTTATGGGCATCCTGTCCTCATCCGCAGGAATGATTGGTCCGATTGTTGCAGGATTTGTCATCTCAAGACTTGAAAATAATACGGGTTACACTGTCATTTTCAGTCTCTCCCTCAGTTTATTTGCACTGGCTGTCGTGATGAGCTTCTTCCTAAAACGGAGAGAATCAAAGGGCCATTTTATGCTGAGTAAGGTATTTGGAGAACGCCACACGAATATGAATTGGCGGCGAATTACAAATGCGCATTTTTTTCAGGGCTTGAGAGAAGGGATTTTCGTCTTTCTAATCAGTGTTTTTGTGTTTATTGAGACAAACAGCGAACTGGCTCTCGGAACCTTTGGTCTCGTCAACTCAGCTGTTTCCTTTTTTGCCTATTATTTTGCATCAAGGCTAATCAAGAAAAAGGCCCGTAAAAAATCAATTTTGCTTGGCGGTCTTATTCTGTATGGTGCGTTGTTTCTGATACTCTTTCATATGAGTTTTACGACATTATTGACGTACGGTGTGTTTATAGCGATCGGCTATCCTCTCCTGCTCGTGCCTTATGTATCGCTTACATATGATGTCATAGGCCGGGCCAGACATGCCAGAAAAGCGAGAATTGAATATATCGTGCTGAGAGAACTTTTTCTAAACGCCGGCAGAATTGTTTCGATTTTATGCTTTCTTCTTATCGTGGCCCTTTTAAAAGAAGATATAGGTATACCGTTGTCGCTTGCTATCTTGGGCATCGGACATCCGCTGATTTATTACTTTGTCAAGGATATTCGTTTTAAAGAGAAAGATGAGGAAAATGAAACTATGGAAGAAGACGGCCAGGGCCGGGTGACTGAACCGAACCTTTTAAAGGGTCAAAGATAATTTTTTGGCAAAAAGGGGTTATCTGTAGAAAAAAGTCGAAAAAACCTTTAAAATGAAAAATGGCACTCTTACTTGAGTGTCTTTTCTTTCTGTAAATAGAAAAGGTGATGTTATGAGGAGAAATAAACAAAAAAAGCAAAATCATAAAGAGAAAAAGAAGTCGCTTCCGATCCGGCTGAATATTTTATTTTTGGCTGCTTTTGTCATTTTCACCTGGATTATTGTGGAGCTTGGCATTAAACAGATCGTTCAAGGCGATGATTACAAAAATCAAGCCAATCAGCAGGAACAAAGTGAAGTCAGCTCGGCGGTGCCGCGCGGGAAAATCTATGATCGAAATTTCAATGCCATTGTGACAAATAAGGCTTTAAATGCGATTACATACACGAGATCTAAATCTACAACGCAAGAACAGCGTTTGAAAATCGCAAAGAAGCTGGCGGATATGATTAAAGTCGATACAAAAAAAGTAACAGAACGGGATAAAAAAGATTATTGGATTTTGACAAGGCCAAAAGAAGCGAAAAAGCTGATTACTTCTAAGGAAAGACAGCAGGTAGAAAATAAAAAATTATCAGATGATGATTTATATCAGCTCCAGCTGAAACGGATTACCGATAAGCAGCTGAATGAATTGACTGATAAAGACATGCAGATTCTCGCCATTAAAAGACAGATGGACTCCGGATATGCGTTAACACCGCAATACATCAAAAATGAAGATGTATCAGCGAAAGAAATGGCAGTTGTGAGTGAACATTTAGATGAACTGCCTGGGGTTGATGTCACGTCAGACTGGGAACGTGAATATCCGTACAAAAATCTTCTCCGCTCAGTGCTCGGAAGTGTTTCCAGCTCTGATGAAGGATTACCGTCCAACTTGCTCGACCATTATCTGTCGCTTGGCTATAGTCGAAATGACAGGGTCGGAAAAAGTTATCTGGAATACCAATACGAAAGCCTTTTGCAGGGACAAAAAGCAAAAGTCGAAAACATCACAGATTCAAAGGGCAATGTCACGGGAACGAAAACCGTTTCTGAAGGCAAACCCGGTAAAGATCTTGTGCTTACAATTGACATTGATTTGCAAAAATCAGTCGAAAAAATTATTGAAAAGAAACTTAAAGCTGCTAAAGCAAGACCAAGCACCGAATTGTTAGACCGTGCATTCGTTGTCATGATGGATCCAAGAAACGGTGAAGTGCTGACAATGGCAGGTAAGCAGATTAAACGAGAAAATGGAGCCTATAAGTTTGATGATTATGCATTAGGAAATATGACTTCATCCTACGCTATGGGATCAGCTGTTAAAGGTGCAACTGTTTTGACCGGTCTTCAAACTGGAGCCATTAATTTGAATACGATATTTAAGGACGAACCATTATATATCGGTCAAGACAAAAGGGGAAAAAAGTCTTGGCAAAACTTAGGTCCGGTTGGTATTCAAACTGCTTTGGAGAAGTCTTCTAACGTGTTTATGTTTAAGACAGCGATAGCAGTTGGTAAAGGTGAATATAAACCTCACCAATCCTTGCCTCTTGATACTTCTGCGTTTGACACGTTCAGAAATTATTTCAGCCAATTTGGTTTAGGGGTAAAAACAGGAATTGATCTACCAAATGAAATGACGGGATATAAAGGTACAGACAGATTATCAGGTTTCTTGCTTGATTACGCGATTGGGCAGTATGATACGTATACACCGCTTGAATTGGCCCAATATGTCTCAACCATAGCAAATGGCGGCTACCGCTTAAAGCCTCAGCTTGTAAAAGAAGTCAGAAAGTCAGATGCGAAAAAAGGGATCGGTGCTGTCGTTGAAGCTGTTCAGCCTGAAGTATTGAATAAAGTCGATATGAAGAGTAGCTATATTAAAGAGGTTCAGGCTGGCTTTAGAAGGGTCGCTACTAAAGGGACAGCCGCAGGCCAACTTGCTTCAGCATCATATAAACCGGCTGCTAAAACAGGGACAGCGCAGTCTTTCTATGATGGACCAGATAAATCAAAAACAGGAACAGCAACTTATAATACGACACTTGTCGCTTATGCACCTGCTGATAATCCTGAGATCGCCATTTCCGTGGTGGTCCCTTGGACCTACATTGATTATAATGACAGATATTCAATTACGAACGAAATCGGCAGAGAAGTATTGGATAAATATTTTGAGCTGAAATCGAAGCAGGACAAAGAAGATACTCAGCAAAAGAATAAAGACAAAATCGAAGAAAAAGCAGAAAACACCTCGTCTTCTGCTAACTAAACAGAAACGTCCACATCATGTGGGCGTTTTTTTTATACAAAAAAATGCACGGATTTACAAAACCTTAACATTCGATTTATACCTATTTTACATAGAACCTTTACTCTAAACGTGTAGGACAAATTACACATTATACGCAGGGGGAATTCAGGAAATGAAAAAAAACAAATTGGTGCTTATGCTTCTAATGGCTGCTTTTATGATGGTTGCAGCTGCATGCGGCAACGCAGGAGATAGTGAAAAATCAAATAGCGGCTCTGCAAAAGGAGAAGAAAAGGCATCAGGTTCTTTAACCATTTCTGGTTCATCGGCCATGCAGCCATTAGTACTTGCAGCTGCAGAAAAATTTATGGAAGAAAACCCTGATGCTGATATACAGGTACAAGCAGGGGGTTCTGGAACAGGGCTTTCTCAGGTCTCTGAAGGGGCTGTGCAAATCGGAAATTCAGATGTTTTTGCTGAAGAAAAAGAAGGCATCGACGCAAAAGCGCTTGTCGATCATCAAGTTGCAGTAGTCGGTATGGCAGCGGCTGTAAACCCTGATACAGGTGTAAAAGATATCTCAAAAGATGAATTGAAAAAAATCTTCACTGGCAAAATCAAAAACTGGAAAGAGCTTGGCGGCAAGGACCAAAAAATTACGCTTGTAAACCGTCCTGATTCTTCAGGTACACGTGCGACATTTGTAAAATACGCGCTTGACGGAGAAGAACCTGCAGAAGGCATTACTGAGGATTCTTCCAACACTGTGAAAAAAATCATTGCTGACACTCCGGGAGCGATTGGATATCTTGCATTCTCATATTTAACAGATGACAAAGTAACAGCTTTATCCATTGACGGAGTGAAGCCAGAAGCGAAAAACGTTACAACTGGCGAGTATCCGATCTGGGCTTATCAGCATTCTTATACAAAAGGCGAAGCGAAAGATCTAGCGAAAGAATTTCTTGATTATCTAAAAAGTGAAGACATTCAAAAAAGTATTGTAACTGACCAAGGGTACATTCCGGTTACTGACATGAAAGTGACTCGCGATGCCAAAGGGAAGCAAAGCTGATCTAAATAAAAAGAGGAGTGCGGAGACTTCCGTTTCTCCTCTTAACACATTCATAGGAGTGTAAAACGATGATAAACAATAGAGAAAATATGTCTGTGAGCGAACGTTTAATCAGCTCAAGGCAAAATCGGCAATTGGATGAAATTCGGGGAAGAATGATCGTGACAGCCTGCGCGCTTATAATGATAGCGGCATCTGTGGCAATCACCATTTTCCTCGGTATTAAGGGGCTGCAATCTTTTCTAGTAAATGGTGTAAGCCCAATTGAATTCTTAACCAGTCTGAATTGGAACCCTACAGATTCTGATCCGAAATACGGAGTGCTGCCATTTATCTTTGGCTCATTTGCAGTAACGATTCTCTCCGCTCTCATTGCTGCCCCACTCGGCATAGCAGGTGCGATCTTTATGACGGAAATTGCGCCGAATTGGGGAAAGAAAGTGCTGCAGCCGGTGATCGAATTATTGGTCGGCATCCCATCTGTTGTTTATGGATTCATAGGTCTTACAGTATTGGTGCCTTTTATTGCTCAGTTCAAAACGAGCGGAACAGGACACAGTTTATTGGCGGGTACGATTGTGCTTTCCATTATGATTCTGCCGACGATCACATCTATCTCAGCTGATGCGATGGCATCACTTCCGAAAAGCTTAAGAGAAGGTTCTTACGCTCTCGGTGCGACAAGATGGCAGACCATTAGAAAAGTACTCATCCCTGCAGCTTTTCCGACATTAATGACTGCCGTTGTCCTAGGTATGGCGCGTGCGTTTGGTGAAGCTCTGGCTGTTCAAATGGTGATTGGAAATACAAGAGTTTTGCCTGAAAGTCTGCTTGACACCGCAGGAACATTGACAACCATTATTACGCTGAATATGGGCCATACCACATACGGAAGCGTTGAAAATAATACGCTGTGGTCAATGGGACTTGTGTTGCTGGTGATGTCATTCTTGTTCATCCTGCTTATTCGCTACTTGTCATCTAGGAGGAAAGTGTAATGAACCGCAAATTAACAAATAAACTGGCGACTGGAATGTTCGGTTTATGCGCAGCCATTATCGCCGCGATTCTAGTCGGTTTGTTTTCCTATATTATTATTAACGGTGTTTCTCAGCTCAGCTTAGACTTTATTACGACAAAATCCAGCGCCATCGCCGCAGGAGGCGGAATACGAGACCAGCTGTTTAACTCCTTCTATATTTTGTTTATCACGATGCTGATTACCATCCCGCTCGGAGTGGGCGGCGGTGTGTTCATGGCGGAATACGCGCCTAACAACAAAGTGACAGATTTTATCAGAACATGTATTGAGGTCCTTTCATCTCTTCCGTCCATTGTCATTGGAATGTTCGGATTACTGATGTTTGTTAATCTGACAGGCTGGGGATATACGATCATAGGCGGGGCGCTGGCATTAACAGTATTTAACCTTCCAGTTATGGTACGTGTGACAGAAGACGCGGTCCGTTCAGTCCCTAAAGATTTGAAGGAAGCATCGCTCGCTCTAGGTGTTTCTCGCTGGCATACCGTAAAAACTGTATTAATACCAAGCGCAATCCCTTCCATCATCACAGGTGCCATTTTAGCGTCAGGGAGGGTGTTCGGAGAAGCAGCGGCTTTATTATTTACAGCAGGACTTACAACGCCGCGCCTCAATTTTGCAGAGTGGAATCCGTTTTCTGAAACATCGCCGCTTAATATTTTCAGACCCGCTGAAACACTTGCGGTCCACATTTGGAACGTAAATACGCAAGGGATGATTCCGGATGCTGAAGCGATTGCCAACGGCGGTTCAGCAGTGCTGGTGATTTCAGTTCTTGTCTTTAATCTCGCGGCGAGATGGCTTGGAACAATAATCTATAAAAAGCTTACGGCAAATTAGACCGGAAAGAGGCGAAAACAATGTCTGAACAAATGGTAAAAGAAAAGCCTGAGAGAGTGGGAATGATTCCTCAGCAGCAAAATGTGCTCGAGGTGAAGGATCTGTCTATTTTCTACGGAAACAAACAGGCTGTTCGTGATGTGAATATGGAGATTGAAAAAAATGCGGTAACCGCTTTGATCGGGCCGTCAGGATGCGGCAAATCAACTTTTTTAAGAAATATTAACCGAATGAATGACTTAATTCCTTCTGCAAGAAGCGATGGTGAAATTTTGTATGAAGGATTAAATATACTGGGAAGCAATATAAACGTTGTCAGCTTAAGAAGAGAAATCGGCATGGTCTTCCAAAAGCCGAATCCATTTCCGAAATCGATCTACCATAATATCACACATGCATTAAAATATGCCGGTGAGCGGAACAAAGCAGTGCTAGACGACATCGTGGAAGAAAGCTTAACAAAAGCGGCGCTCTGGGATGAAGTAAAGGACCGTTTGCATTCATCCGCCCTTTCGTTATCAGGCGGTCAGCAGCAGCGTTTATGTATTGCCAGAACGCTTGCAATGAAGCCGGCCGTTCTTCTTCTTGATGAACCTGCTTCAGCGCTTGATCCGATTTCAAATGCGAAAATAGAAGAATTGATTACGGAATTGAAAAGCGAATACTCAATTATCATTGTCACTCATAATATGCAGCAGGCTCTGCGGGTGTCTGACCGGACGGCTTTCTTTTTAAACGGCGAAATCGTTGAATACGGACAGACCGAACAAATTTTTACAAGTCCGAAGCAGCAAAAAACAGAGGATTACATTAACGGGAAATTCGGATAGGAGGGCGGCAATGAGTATTGCTACCGAAGCTGTAAAGAAACAGGAAGTTTATCAAGTCAACGGAATGAATTTATGGTATGGAGAAAACCATGCCTTAAAAAATATCAATTTGAGCATTAATCAAAACGAAGTCACGGCGATTATCGGGCCGTCAGGATGCGGCAAATCAACATTTATTAAAACATTGAATTTAATGATTCAGATGACGCCGAATGTAAAGCTTGCAGGTGAGCTGAACTATAAGGGCAGCAACATTTTAAAAGATAAAGTCGATATTGTAGATTTGAGAAAAAACATCGGCATGGTATTTCAGAAAGGAAACCCGTTTCCGCAATCAATTTTTGATAATGTCGCTTACGGACCGAGAGTCCACGGCGTCAAAAATAAAAAGAAGCTGCAAGACATTGTAGAAAAGTCATTAAAAGACGTGGCGCTGTGGGATGAGGTGAAGGATCGTTTGCATTCATCTGCACTCTCATTATCAGGCGGTCAGCAGCAGCGTCTCTGTATCGCCAGAGCTCTTGCGACAAACCCTGATATTTTGCTGATGGATGAGCCGACATCTGCGTTAGATCCAATTTCGACGAGAAAAATTGAAGAGCTCATTCTTCAGCTGAAAAATAAATACACCATCGTTATCGTGACGCACAACATGCAGCAGGCAGCGAGGGTTTCTGATCAAACTGCATTTTTCTACATGGGTGAGCTTGTTGAATGCGACAATACAAATAAAATGTTCTCTCAGCCGAGAGATCAAAGAACACTCGATTATATTACAGGGAAATTCGGATAAAAAAAACAGGCTGTTAACATAGCCTGTTTTTTTATCGTGTTAATGTTTTAACGATTTTTTTGAAGCTCATATCTGATTTTACTTTAAATTCACCGGCACGGATCTCCTTGTGATACCCCGCGTCTATCACGTAGTCATTAAAGTCTTCAGCTGAAGCAATAATGCCTTCTTTTTCAAGAATAGCTGATACATCTGCGGTGCTCATGCCGTCTTTAATGATAAGCTTGTACGTTTTTACTTTGCCTGTTTTCGAGTCTGAGCTGCTGTCATCGCTCAGAGATTTCTCTTTTGAGTCGAGAAGCTTTTGATATTCATCACGGTTAACAGAAACCATTTTTTTAGAATCGAGATAATTGTTTACGTCTTGCTCGGTTACTGTTTTTTGTTCTTTTACAGCAGCTGCTTGATCTTCATCTGTCAGATAAAAAACACTTGCGAGAACGGCTGTCGCTAATATGATACCGCCGGCAAATGCCTGAATGCCTCGTTTTGTCATACGAGCACCTTCTCATTATCTTTTATAATCGTATTCACGTCTTCTACTGATACATGCTCAGCTTTAGCAATTGCTTCAGCTGACATGCCATTATTATATTTAGAAAGTATTTGCTTGGCGATCTTTTGATTGATGCCGCTGTTCTTTGCTTTGCGGATCACAAGGTTTGTTTCAAGTAATTCTTCCTCAAGCACCGTCATTTTCTTTTTGAGCTTATAAATTTCCTGCATAGCAGAAAGCTGCAATGTTTCAAGCTCCTGCTCGACATCTTTCATCGGATCTCGTTGAGAATATGAGAATGCAATTAGCGCTATACTGACGATAAACAACGCAATAATAGCAATTTCCACGTTTCATCACCTTCTATTCTTTTTTTATCCTTCTTTTTTATACCATAAAACAAGTGGATTCTAAAGGAATTCGCGAAAAAAACGAGTTTTTGTCGAGAAATCTTTCTTTTCTTCCTTTATGTGTAATGGTTTAATAGGATCACCGAGCCAATGGAAGGAAAGGAGATTGTGAGAAGCCTATGGACCAACACTCATTTCCTTATAACATTCGAAGGGGGCTTCCTTTTTTTAGGGACGTATTCGACATGAATATCCAAAACTCTCACACATTGACAGTCCGATGGAATCTGTCAGTTGAGACGATGAAACTGGCAGAAACCGTACTTTTCGAAAAAACGCCCGACATGATAAAAGAAATTCGTATTTTTATGAAAAGAAACGGTATAGAAGCTGTCAGGACGAAACGCATAAAACGGGATAAAGGGAAATGGCTCATTGTTCAGGTGCCTGGTCATGCTTTGTATCGTGCTGAATACAGAATACTGAATTCAATGAATGTTTCTCTCAAACTAGCTGAAACAGAGGACACCTTACTTGCAGAAAACGGTGTCAGCGACATAAACAGTTTTCGCAATGCAGAAGCACATACCAGGTGGGAGGAGCAATTTTCTGCTTACACCTGCTATCGCAGTGAGGGAAGAGAGAAATGAACATCCTTATGCTTTCATTCGAACATCCTTATAAACCGAAAAGCGGGCTTGGTGTTCATTTAAGCCGTCTTATATCCTATTTAAATCCGCATATCAACATAACAGTCTGCGCTCCAAGCAGGAAGCTATGTTCCTATGCGAATGTTGAAGACTTTATAGCTGATGTCAATGTTAGAATGGTTCAGCAAGTGTTGTCATGCAATAAACGCTTTGATCTGATTCATGCCCATGATGACATGACGGCCCCTGCCGCTCATTATTTGAAAAAGCAGCTCAGCATTCCGCTTGCTGCAACGATCCACGGGCTTGAAAGCGGAAGGAAGCAGGTGTGCAAAGAAACGCCTCATCCCGTACAGGCTGCTGACGGAACGGCTCCTCATCGACATTTCCGATGAATTGGTTGTGTTAAGCACTTTTATGAAGAGATCGATTAGTAAGGCGTATCCGTTTCGTGAAAAAATAACCGTCATCCCAAGCCCTCTGTCACTGGAGGCGAAAATAGGTCTAGCCGAAAGGTTGATACATAAAAGATACTTGTTTTCGTTTGGAAGGTTTGTTCCGGAAAAAGGGTTTTCACAGCTGTTGAAGGTATTTTCTATTCTGAACAAATGCCGGCCTGACCTTCAGTTGGTGCTAGCCGGACAAGGGCCGTTATTGGCATCCTATAAGAAACTGGCTGAGCAGTTGAGTATAAAGCAAAGTGTAATGTTTTATCCTTTTTTAAATAGAAGAGAGATCGTGACGTTTCTGTCTCAATGTGAAATGGCTGTTTTCCCAAGCATGTATGAACCCTTTGGGCTCGCTGCACAAGAAAGCATGGAACAAGGCGTGCTGACAGCCGTATCGCAGTCGGGCGGTTTTTGTGACTTTGCCGTTCATAACAAAACTGCAATTGCAGCTGATTTCTCGCAAGAACGGGAAGCGGCGGATAGGCTTCACAACGTATTAATAGATGAAGAAAACGCCTGCCGGATAAAAGAAGCGGGCCGAGAACGGGTGATGAAACTGCATTATCCACAGATCATCACAGCATCCTATTTACAGCTTTATCAGCGTCTATCCAATAATTCATGATTTCATTGAAAAACATCCTAGCATTCCGTCCATTATAGTGGTATTATATATAAGTCTGAATAAGTAAATGATATTTAGTTTGGAGGGAAAACAATGCGCGTTAATATTACTTTGGCTTGCACAGAATGTGGTGAGCGTAACTATATTTCTAAAAAGAACAAACGCAACAATCCAGACCGCGTTGAATTTAAAAAATATTGCCCACGTGATAAAAAATCTACGTTACACCGTGAAACAAAATAACAGCATAGCTGTTTGAGGTGTAAGAAAAAAGCCAGAGCTTTGAAAAAGGTTCTGGCTTTTTTCTATTCCGAGGGGGATAAAAATGAAATCACAATTAAGAAAAAAGACAATGGAAAATGTATCAGCGATAACAAGTAAAGAACGGTCTAAGAAAACTGCGTGTATCAACGAGCGTTTATTTTCTCTCCAAGAATGGCAGAATGCCCGCACCATAGCCGTCACCATTTCAAGAGGGCTGGAGGTACCGACACGGCCGATCATCGAAAAAGCCTGGGGGGAAGGGAAAGAAGTTTGTATTCCAAAGTGTGATCCTTATACGAAAAGGATGCAGTTCCGCACATTTCAAGCGGATGATCAGCTTGAAACGGTTTACGCCGGACTTCAGGAGCCGATCATTGAGAAAACGCATGAAGTGTACCAATCACAGATTGATTTGATAATCGTGCCTGGCGTATGTTTTGATCCTGACGGCTATAGGATTGGCTTTGGCGGCGGTTATTATGATCGTTATTTAAGTGATTATAAAGGAAACACAGTCTCTTTGCTTTTAGAATGCCAGCTGTATGATCACGTGCCGCATCTGTCACATGATATCCCGGTTCAAATGCTGGTTACTGAGGGTCGAATCATTTCTTGTTTTTCATAGCTCGTCCCTTCATCAAGAATAAATCAGAAAGAATAACAAACCCTAATGGCAGGAGGGATATAATGAAAAAATTTATGATCTATGCCATTTGCGCTGTTTCTGCCGTGATGTTTTAACCAAAACCGTTACCGTCTCATGAATACCGTACTCAGCCAGCCTGGGATCAGACGGTCCTTTATTCATTACTTTTTTTAAAAATTCCATTTATCCGCAATAAGTTTATACAGCAAGCTTTTTAAAAATCCCGTTTTCACGGGATTTTTTGCTTTTAGTAGGCGTCAAGAGCACCAGCTGTTATAATGAAAAAAAACCATTGGAGCGGTAAACATGTATTTGTTGGAGTATACATATTGGAATGTCGCGGCGCATTTAGTAAGGAGAGGGTATGGCGTCATACAATCGGGTGAATCTGATGAAATATGGCTGGAAGCACCGGACAAATCCTCTCATGATCTGATTCGCCTCTTTAAACAGAATATTGATTTTCGCCAAGAAATTGCAAGGGACATAGAAGTGCAGGCTGAGCGAATAGAGCATGTCAGGAAGTCTATCGGCAAGCGGCATTTGAAGCTGCTGAATGTGCTGATCTCAGCGGAAGCACCTGTCGATGACTGGCAGGAAATCGCCGACAAGCCTTTTGAAAAAGGACAGGTATCCGTTGAAACTGCACTTGTGACTGGTACGTCACTTCATGAAGATCTGCAAGCCATTTTTCCATCATTTGAAGCTGTTGAATGGACAGAAGACCGAGACTCATTGGAACACGCCCAAATGGCAAAAGAACGCTTTTTTTCACTAGTGCAGAAACAAGAAGAACAGCGGAAAAAAGAAGCGGCGTTTTCCAGAACGGAAAGCCGATCTTTACATATTTGTTCATCGCGCTGCAGCTCGTGATGTTTTTCCTGCTCGAAATAAACGGCGGAAGCACCAATACGGAGACGCTTGTTGCTTTCGGCGCCAAGGAAAACGGCCTGATTGCAGACGGAGAATGGTGGCGCCTGCTGACGCCGATTGTGCTTCACATCGGTCTTGCGCATTTAGCCTTTAACACGCTGGCTTTATGGTCGGTCGGAACCGCTGTTGAGCGCATGTATGGATCAGGAAGATTCTTGCTGATTTATTTGGCGGCGGGTATCACGGGATCGATCGCCAGCTTCGTGTTCAGTCCTTATCCTTCAGCCGGTGCTTCAGGCGCCATATTCGGCTGTTTAGGCGCATTGCTGTATGTAGCTGTGTCAAATCGAAAAATGTTTCTAAAAACAATAGGCACAAATATTATTGTTATTATCCTGATAAACCTGGGTTTTGGCTTTGCGGTTTCGCATATTGATAATTCAGGGCATATTGGCGGCTTGGTCGGCGGTTTTCTTGCTGCGGCAGCACTTGGTTTGCCAAAAACAAAAGCCTTGGGCAAAAAATTGGTGTCAGCGATTTTGCTGGTTGCCCTGGCCGGCGGGTTTCTCTATTACGGATTACATTCACCGTCCCATCAGGAGACAGCGCTGATTCAGCAGGCAGGTGAGCTTAACCAGGAAGGAAAATATAAAGAAGTAACCGAACTGCTGAACGGTGAAGCTGAGCAGAAAGACGCTTCAGCTGATCTTCTGAAAGTCCTGGCCGTTTCTGATATTCAAATCGGCGAATATGATCAGGCGATTTCTCTTTTGGAAAGAGCAGTGCAAAAAGAGCCTAAAGACCATGCGTCCTATTACAATTTGGCATTGCTGTATGCGGAAAAAAATGAACTTGGTCAAGCTGATCAGGCAATCAGGACCGCTGTAATACTGAAGCCGAAGGAGAAGCGTTACATAGAACTACAGCAGCAAATTGAAAATAATAAAGAATAAATGACTGGATGAGAAAGCGTTGAATTTGCCAAGGAATGAATTCCGGGTATTTTTGTCAGCGTTTTCTTCTTGACTGGCGGGTTCTTTATGACTACGCTATTGATAGTTAAGATCAAGAATGGTGAGGAATATGAATACATTTTATGATGTACAGCAGCTATTAAAAACATTTGGACACATTGTTTACTTTGGTGACAGAGAGCTTGAAATTGAGTTTATGCTCGATGAATTAAAGGAACTATATATAAATCATATGATTGAGAAGGAGCAGTGGGCTAAAGCCGCAGCTGTCCTTCATAAAGAGCTGGAACAAACAAAGAAACCAAAGAGATTTACGTAAAGGTTAAGGTGATAAAAATGGACGAGATATGGTTTGCGGGCATTGATCTTGGAGGAACGACGATAAAACTCGCATTTATTAATCAATATGGAGAGATTCAGCATAAATGGGAAGTGCCGACCGATAAGTCCGGTGATACCATTACCGTGACAATAGCAAAAGCGATTGACAGCAAGCTGGATGAGCTTCATAAATCAAAGCACATCGTCAAATATATAGGAATGGGCGCACCAGGGCCAGTAGATATGGCAACTGGGGTCGTTTATGAAACAGTGAATCTTGGCTGGAAAAACTATGCTTTAAAAAATCATCTGGAAACGGAAACAGGCATCCCTGCGGTTATAGAAAATGATGCGAATATTGCCGCGCTCGGAGAAATGTGGAAGGGGGCGGGTGACGGAGCAAAAGACGTCATTCTCGTTACACTAGGTACAGGAGTTGGCGGCGGTATTATTGTGAATGGGGAGATTGTGCACGGAATAAATGGCGCTGGCGGAGAAATCGGCCATATTTGCAGCCTCCCTGAAGGCGGGGCGCCGTGCAACTGCGGTAAAACAGGCTGTATTGAAACCATCGCGTCGGCAACTGGCATTGTTAGAATTGCAAAAGAGAAAATTGCAGAAGCTAAAAAGCCGACACAATTAAAAGCATCTGAGCATTTAACGGCTCGAGATGTATTTGAAGCTGCAAATGAAAATGATGAATTAGCTCTCGAAGTTGTCGATTATGTAGCAAAGCATCTCGGCTTGGTGCTTGGCAATCTGGCCAGCTCGCTTAATCCGTCAAAAATTGTTCTCGGCGGCGGCGTTTCAAAAGCCGGAGAATTGCTGAGATCCAAAGTCGAAAAAACATTCCGTATATGTGCCTTTCCGCGCGCTGCGGAAGCGGCTGATATATCTATTGCGGCGCTTGGAAATGATGCGGGCGTTATCGGAGGAGCTTGGATCGCTAAGAATGAATGGCTTAAACACCAAAATTGTTAAATTTGTGAAAATGAAATTGATTTTTTGTTATGTTCAGGTTAAGATTTAATTTGATGTGTTAATGAGAATGTTGAGAATAGACTGATTTTTTTGAGCGTGCTGCATAGGAGGTTGAAATGCGAAAAACGTTTTTTTCGATGATTTCATTTATGCTGATTGCCATTTTAATGATGTGGCTGAAAACGTATGTTGTTTACAAAACCAGTTTTCATATTAAAATTGACAATCTTACGCAGGAATTTATTCTGTTTATCAACCCATTGAGCTTTTTGCTGCTTATTTTTGGCTTCAGCCTGTTTTTAAAGGGAAGAAACAGAAATCGTTACATTATTGCCATGAGTTGTATTGTCACGTTTGTTTTGCTGGCGAATATGGTTTTTTATCGTTTTTACAATGATTTCCTAACGATTCCGGTTCTTTTTCAAACGAGCAATATGGGTGATCTGGGAAGCAGCATCGGAACGCTTCTTGAGCCGACAGACCTCCTTTTGGCTGTAGATATCGTGATTTTAATATGGCTTCATATGCGTCAAAAAGCCTTTCAATCAGACATCCCCTCCACGAAAAATGAACGGGCGGCATATTTTTTGTTTGTGGCTTCCGTTTATTTCTTCAACTTAGGTCTGTCTGAGGCAGAACGGCCGCAGCTATTGACACGCTCATTTGACAGAGAAATGCTCGTTAAAAATATCAGCCTGTTTAATTTTCATATTTATGACGGAGTACTTCAGTCGAAGCAATCCGCGCAAAGAGCGCTGGCTGACAGCAACAGCCTGACGGAAATCGAAAACTATGTCACAGCCAATGCGAAAGATGCCAATAAGAACTTATTTGGCGCCGCAAAAGGCAGAAACGTCATACTTGTATCTCTAGAGTCGACGCAAAGCTTTGTGATCAATGAAAAGGTGAACGGAAAAGAAATCACCCCGTTTTTGAATGATTTTATAAAAGAAAGCTATCACTTTAGTAATGTTTACCACCAAACCGGGCAGGGGAAAACCTCTGATTCTGAATTTATCGTTGACAATTCACTTTATCCGCTTGGACGAGGCGCTGTGTTCTTTACAAATGCGGGCAATCAATACATGGCCGCGCCTGAGATTCTCAAAAATAACGGGTATTATTCAGCGGTGCTCCATGCCAATAATAAAAGCTTTTGGAATCGCGATTTAATGTACGATTCATTTGGGTATGATTCATTTTTTGATATTGAATCGTATGATGTTACTGACGATAATTCAGTCGGCTGGGGGCTGAAGGATAAAGAATTTTTTGAACAGTCTTCAGAGCTGATGAAAAACCTGCCTCAGCCGTTTTACTCTAGGCTGATCACACTCACGAACCACTTTCCGTTTGATCTTGATGAAGAGGACAAATTGATTGAGGAATATGATTCAAGCAGCCAAACGTTAAACAAGTATTTCCCGACTGTGCGTTATCAGGATGAGGCGCTGAAACGGTTTATCGAAAAGCTGAAGGAAGACGGCTTATATGATAACTCCATTATTGTTTTATACGGTGACCATTACGGGATATCGGAAAACCATAATGAAGCGATGGGGCAATTCTTAGGGAAAGAAATTACACCATTTGAAGAAGTGCAACTCCAAAAAGTGCCGTTTGTCGTTCATATTCCTGGAATTACAGACAAGAAGCCGAAAACGATTGACAAGGTAGGCGGACAAATCGATATCCGGCCGACGCTGATGAATTTGTTAGGTATTGATACAAAGAACCTCATTCAATTCGGCAACGATCTGCTTTCTGACGATAAACTGGACTTTACAGTGCTGCGTGATGGAAGCTTTATCACAGACCAAATCGTGTATACTGACGGTCTATGTTATGACAAAGCGACAGGAAAGCCTTTGAAAGAGGCAAAGCAATGTGAAACATTTGCAGATAAAGCGAAGCAGGAGCTTTCACTTTCCGATGAAATTATTTACGGAGATTTGTTGCGATTTTATGATCAGGAAAGGCTGGACAATTCGTCAAAAAGAAAAGAAAAACAAATTCTTGATCAGGCTTCATGATCATAAAGTCTCCCGTATCAAAAAACGCGGGAGGCTTTCTTTTTTAAAAAACGCCGTCATATAGTAACAAAAAGGGGGATGATGATGGCGTTTATTACGATAAAACCTGAGATTAAACACAATTTGGCTTTAGTGGCAAGAGAACTGAAGATAGATGAGACATTGCTTAGAAGTGCCAATCAAACAGCACAAAAACATCAATTGTACTGTCCTGGTTATAAGATTGAAGAAGGCAATGATAAGGAGCTTCAATCCATTCAGGAAGTAAAGCGCTTTTTACACCCGCTGCAGCTGCAGCCAGCTGATAACTGGCTGGAGCAGGAAAAAATCTATGACTTTCTTGCTGTCGAAGAGGAAATAAAAAAAATAAGTCAATGTGTTTCCGTTTGTTTCATGCCGGGAAATCGGACGTTCCGTTTTGGGCAGGCCGATCTGGGAGCTGACAGTTGGGGGCGAGCATACCTCCAAAAAAGTTCACATGAATGCATCGTTTCATGCGAATGAGTGGATTACCACGTCTGTACTGCTGAAATGGCTGAAGGAATATTGCCTCTCTTTATGTCATAATACTAATTTTTTGGCTTTACTCCTTTGGAGCTGTTCAGCCGAACCTCTCTGTCTCTCGTTCCTCTTGTGAATCCGGATGGTGTTGATCTTGTCTTACACGGGTCAGCGGGCATGGGAGACAGGAGAGATGAACTTGAAAGACTAAACTGCCATCGTCCGGATTTTAATGAATGGAAGGCAAATATTAACGGCGTTGATTTAAATAAACAATTCCCGTCTTTATGGGAAATTGAAAAGTACCGCAAACCGAAAATGCCCAGCTACCGAGATTTTCCTGGAATTTCTCCGCTCACGGAGCCGGAATCCATTGCGATGCAGCAGCTGATAACGGCGGATCCGCCTGACAGGCTGCTGGCCCTTCACACTCAGGGAGAAGAAATCTATTGGGGATATAAAGGCCTTGAGCCCGAAGAATCGGCTTCTGTAATAAAGGATTTTGAGACGATAAGCGGAAACATTTATAAAGGTGTCAAGGATATTGACAGCTATGCGGGATTCCGCGACTGGTTTATTCATCACTATTTTAAAGAAGGTTATACGGTGGAACTCGGAAAAGGTCAAAATCCCTTGCCGTTTGAGCAGTTTACACAGATTTATCAGGCGACAAGCGGGATCTTATGGAGGTCGTTATTTTTTCTTGACTAACTGAAACTTTTTCTTTTTCGTGCCGTATCAAATATGGGACAATAAATATGATCGGAGGGGGAGGCTGATGAGATCAGTTTGTTTGATTCTGCTGTCAGCATTGTTAGTTTGTTTATCGGCATGCGAACCGTCTCATCAGCAGCAAAAACAGGCAGCGACGGCAAAAATTGAGGAAAAAGAGATTGTTCCGCTGCCAGCAGGAAAAGCGGACGGAGCGGAAGGCTGGCTCAATAACAACACAATTCTGTATACAGCCTCAAATCCGACAAAAACAGAGCTTCTTGCATATCAAATCTTTAATGGCAAAACGGTAAAGCTCTATCAGACGGATGGTCAAATCGTTGATGTTCAAATCAATCCCAAAGAACAGATGATTCTGCTGCAGATCACGCATAGCCAACAGACAGCAGTAGTTTTGCTGAATCAGAAAGGGGAGACGCTGTACCAGAAAGAATACGAAACGTATGAGCTGGAGGCAGCATGGAATCAGTATGATCCGTATCAAATGATGGTTACGGTATTCACTGAAAACTGGAACTTCAATACATATTACGTGGATGCAAAAAAAGACAAGTCTGCTTTAAGTCCAATACAGGTTCCGTTTGTCCATTGGACCTCAAAGAACACATTTGACTATCTAAAAGAGGGAAGAAACGATAAAGAAGGCCCTTTGTATACGTATGATATTGCTTCTGAAAAGGAGAAAAAGCTGGAGGAGGATGTCCTTTACTTTGATTCATTTCATAATATGAACTTTACCGTCAAAGCAGATTCCGGAGAGAACGGCTTGTATAAATTTACATCACCGCAATTGAATGGTGAAGCAGTTACAGCAGAATGGCCGCTCCAAACCAAATATACAAGCCTGGCTCCGATGGAGTATGATTTTGATGAGGCTGGCGGTCTGTTTTACACGTTTAAAGAAAGCGGGGACGCATATAAGCTGTCTGCGATCGATATGAAATCAGGAGAGGTACAGGATATTCTTACCTTGCCTGAAATGGAGCCGATCCAAGTATCCCCGAACGGAAAATATGCGTTGTACGGGTTTCATTTTGAGCGCATAATTTCATTAATATCACATGAAATGAAGCCAATCATCATTGATAAAAAGGAGATGGAATAATTAATGGCTATCGCAGATGTAACCATTATCCCAATCGGAACAGAAACACCTAGTGTAAGCGCCTATGTGGCGGATGTGCAGAAAATTTTAGAGGGCTATAAAGCCGAAGGGAAAATCAAATATCAGCTGACACCGATGAACACATTGATTGAAGGCGAGCTCAGCGACCTTTTCACTGTGATTCAGGCGATTCACGAAGCGCCGTTTCAAAAAGGGCTTCACAGAGTGGCGACCAACATTCGCATCGATGACAGACGGGACAAAAAAACGACGCTTGAAAGTAAAATAGAAAGCGTGAATAAACATTTACAGCAATAAAAAATAAACCTGTATCCCACTGGATACAGGTTTTAATGTGCAGTAGGATAACCGCTGTTTATCACCGTCATCACTGTAAACCAGCCAAACACACACAAGGTGGCTCCGGCTAATAAAAATCCAAGTATATTTTTGTTTTTCACAGAACGCAAGACTCCCCATAAAGCGAAAAGAGCGACAAGGCCGAAAATCACGACAAGTAACATTACGCAGCCCCCTTTACATTGAAAAACCTGCAATTCTTTCCATTTTTATTCTACCCGTTTTCAGTGTGTTTGTCGATAGCGTTTTCATAGCGATTGTTTGAATCTTTTTTCAAAAACCTTCATAATAGGAGCATAAAAAGGAAAGAGGTGAGAAAAGTGAAATGGAGAAGAATGCCTGTAGGGCCGATTCAAGCGAATGCATATTTTTTAATCAGTGATGATCAATGCCTGATTTTTGATCCGGGCGGCGAAGGAGATAAAATCAATCAATACATAAAAGAAAAAGGATTAACGCCTTTAGCCATTTTACTGACACACGCCCATTTTGACCATATTGGGGCGCTGGATAACGTGAGAGACAGATGGGACATTCCTGTCTATCTGCATCAAAATGAAAAGAATTGGCTTACAGATGCCTCATTGAACGGCTCAGGAATGCTGAGAGGGATAGAAGTGACAGCTAAGCCGGCAGATCATTTGATTGAAGGGGACGGTGAGCTGAATATCGGGCCTTTCCATCTGGAGACGCTATTTACACCGGGACATTCCCCAGGAAGCGTTTCATACTACGTGAAGGATGCCGACCTGGTGATTTCCGGTGATGTCCTGTTTCAAGGCGGGATAGGCCGTACAGATTTACATGGAGGCGACCAAGAAACGCTGATTACGTCTATCCATGAAAAATTGCTTACGCTGCCTGAGCACACGTTGGTGTTAAGTGGACATGGCCCTGAAACTGACGTGCAGACTGAGCAGGATCAAAATCCGTTTTTAAATGGATTTTCATTATAGAAAAAGAGACAAACCGGTGAGGTTTGTCTCTTTTTGCATTTAATGTCCTCCGCCGCCTGGTACCATAATAAAAATGGAATAGTATGTGAAGCCGGCAAAGAAGATGGTTAAATAAGCGCCAAAGATATAAATGTACATCCGTTCTGTTAAATTCAAATACGATAGAAACACAAATAAGATCGTCTGTCCAAAAAATAAAAGGGAAGCATCTTTCATATCACCTAAATAAAACATGACTGCAAATATTCCCGTCCAAAATCCTAACACCCGGAACATGCGATTCATTTTTTATCCCCTCCCGAGAGTCCCTCTGACTGTTATTATAATAGATCACGGACAAAAATGTAAACATTTTCATTATTAATATGAAAAATGGTATTTAACCCTTTGATTGCGTTTTCTATTATATGTACGGTTTTTTAGAAATAACCCGAAAAAAAGTTCAATAAATGGTTTAAAGAAAAATTGATACGGGTAGTTATTCTACAAAGAGATGGTTAACTGGAGGAGGAAAAAACATAATGGAACAATTAACATTTTACTCATACCCAAGCTGCACGTCATGCCGAAAAACAAAACATTGGCTCAAAGCGCACCAGATTGAATTTAACGAACGTCACTTATTCAGAGAAACTCCAACGATGGATGAATTAAAGTATATTTTATCTTTAACGACAGAAGGAATTGACGAAATTTTAGCAACAAGAAGCCAAACCTTCAAAAATTTAAATTTAAACATTGAAGATATGACTGTAAACGAAGTGCTTGAACTTTTAATTGAGAAACCGAAGCTTTTGCGCCGTCCGATTCTCGTGGACAACAGGAAGCTTGTTATCGGATACAATCCGGGAGAACTGTTAAAGCTATCGAAGAAGAAAACGGTTCATCAATCTGCATGATGAAAAACCGAAGATCCGCTGATTTGCTTGAATCAGCTTATCTTCGGTTTTTCACGGTTCAGAAACTGGGCTAGCTGGATTCGAACCAACGATCACGGAGTCAAAGTCCATTGCCTTACCGCTTGGCTATAGCCCACTGTATGTAAAAATAGTATGTGTAACGTGAGACAAGTTATACAAATCAATCATAAATTTTTTGAAAGATAAACATCACAGGAGGTAACCGATTGAAATGAAAGCTCTAGATCAGTATTTAACAGAGCACAAAGAAGATATTACACTTCAATGGCTGGAAACATGCACGTTAAAAGGAACTTTACTGTATTCTGCTAAAGATCAGCAAAAATTAGAACAAAAGTTAAAAGAGCAGCATGAATCATTGGTAGCGATTGTAGCAAAATCCATTAGAAAAGAAGATGTGAAGGACGAGCTTAAGCAATGGTCACTTCAATGTGCCCGAGACCGTGCTGTTCATGAGGTGACTGTGACGGAAAGTGTTGGTCAGTTTAACGCGTTTAGACACATTATGTGGCAATGGATTCAGGACTACAGTGAAGCTGCTTCTTCCCAAAAAATCGGCATTCAGGATGTATGTGAGTGGAGCAAGATTTTGAATCAAACGATTGATGAGATTATCGAAGTATTTACAGAAGAATATCACCAGGTCACGGTGATCCAATTAAATGCGCAAAAAGAAATGATCAATGAATTGAGCGCACCGATTATGCCGATTTCTAAAGAGATTGGAATTCTTCCCCTTGTCGGTGAAATTGACACGTACAGAGCGAGAACCATTTTGGAATCCGTTTTGGCCCAATGCTCGGCGTTAAAGATTTCATATTTATTTTTAGATATATCCGGTGTTCCCATCGTTGATACGATGGTTGCCTTTCAAATCTTTAAAGTGATTGACAGCACTAAACTGCTGGGCATTGAGACAATTATTTCAGGAATTAGGCCTGAAATCGCCCAGACTGTTGTGAAGCTCGGATTAGATTTTTCGAAGGTGAAAACAGAGCAAAGTCTTGCTAAAGCTTTAGCCAACAAAGGATTTAAGATAGAAGAATCTTAAGATGTTTCTTGCTTGATGTATTTTTTTGAAGTGCGTTCAACACGCAAGAGAAGCAACAGCTGAACAGCCTGTGCTAGGCTATTCAGCTTTTTTTACTTCGATAAACAAAATATGGTGACTGTCAATTTCTTTAACCTTGAATGAGTAGCCATCATATTCAATGACACTTTCGGGCTCGGCGTCTATGTTCTGTGTGAGAAACCAGCCTCCGAGCGTATCAACTTCAGCATCTGATAAATCAGTTCCAAGCAGGTTATTTACGTCACTGATTAATAATTTCGCATTTAATAAATAATGATCTTTTCCCAGTTCCCGAACATGAGGCACTTCATCTGAATCGAATTCATCGCGTATTTCTCCTACAATTTCTTCAATAATATCCTCGACGGTGATCAAACCTGAAGTTCCGCCATATTCATCAATGAGAATCGCCATATGGGTGCGTTCCTTTTGCATTTTGATGAGTAATTTGTAAATCGGAATGGTCTCAATGACATGAATGACAGGCTGTATGAAGGGTTCAATTTTGTGCTTCTGAAAAGAAAAGTCTTTCGTCAGCAATGAAAACAGCACTTCTTTCATATTGATCACACCGATGACGTTATCTTTATCTTCCTTAACAATCGGGTACCGGGTATATTTGGTCTGCTTAACCGTTTCCCGCATGCTTGGGATTGAGTCATCCTCAATAGACAAACTGACCATTTCGTTTCGCGGCACCATAATTTCCTTTGCCATTCGTTTATCAAATGTAAATATATTATTCATATATTTTAATTCGCTTTTTCTAATTTCTCCGCTTTTATAGCTTTCGGTCAACAGTACTCTAAGCTCTTCCTCCGTATAAGCCAGTTCATGCTCTGATGCCGGCTTCAGCCCAAAAAGCCCCGTGATTAATCGGGCAGACTGGTTAAGGAGCCAAATGAACGGAAACATGATTTTATAAAACCAGATTAATGGTTTCGCGAGCATCAGCGTAATGCTTTCTGCTTTTTGAATCGCAAAGCTCTTCGGGGCCAGCTCCCCAATGACGACATTTAAATACGTTACCACTAAAAAGGCGATAATAAGAGAAAGAAGATGGGTAAGCGACTCGTTTAAGCCTGCTTTATGAAAGAGCGGACGAAGCAGAGTCTGTACGGTCGGTTCACCCAGCCAGCCGAGTCCTAAAGCTGCGACCGTGATGCCCAGTTGGCAGGCTGATAAATATTCGTCAAGATGAGTGACCACATGTTTTGCCGCTTTAGCCCCTTTTCTTCCTTTTGCAACAAGCTGATCAATTCTGGATCGTCTTACTTTTACGATCGAAAATTCTACGGCGACAAAAAATCCCGTCAACAAAATTAAAAACGCGACTGCTAATAAATTGATAAATTCCAAAATAAACTGCCTTCTCCAAGGAAGGCATGCACCTCCCTTTCCGATGTCTTTCTACATTCCATACCACCGGGAATAGCTCACAAAACATGTGATAAAGTGCCTAAATGGTTTAGGAATGCTTTTCATTGGGCAATTAAAGAACAAAAGAATAAAAGTCTGGAGGATCGTAACATGAAGGTACATACAGGTGAAGATTGGTTTTGGTACCAAATGGGGCCTCAGGAAAGAGATAAGGCAAGAGATCTGATCCATTTTTCTCATTGGCCGCAATGTGAAAAATGGTTTGAAAATAATCATCATATTAACTTTTTGCGCGTGGATACAACAGAAGCGGAGAATGAAGCGGTATTCGGCTCGATCGTATATGATCAAGGGCTGAACGAAGAAAAGGATCACACCGTATTTCACTTTTATATCACACGGCAATATTTTTTCACCATCAATTTTGATTTTTCTATATTAGAAGGGATTAAGGGGAAACAAGTTGTCCAGCAAATGAAAAGAGCGAACAATGCCATAGAGGGGTTCTTAATACTTCTAGGGGAATTAATGAATGCTTATTTAATCGGTGTCGACAAATTTGAAGTGAGATTGAGAGAGCTTAGGTGGCAAATCAAGGATGATAACAGCAAAAGTATTTTAAACCGCGTTCATTTACTGCGCCATGAGCTGATGATTTGGAAAAACTTGATCTTAAGCGCCAAAAAACTTGAGATGGCGTTAAAAGAAACCTTCTTGCCTCAAAATGAAGGGAAAAAGGATTATCAGCGCACGCATCTGAAAATTGACAGAGGTTTCACATACATCAGTGAATTTGAGGGGGAGCTTAACAACCTTTTGCATTCAGAAGAGGTCATTACTTCTCATAGGGGAAATGAAATCGTAAAAGCCCTTACTATTTTCACGACGCTTTTTACGCCGATTACAGCACTTGGCGCCCTTTGGGGAATGAACTTTTCGGTGATGCCGGAGCTGAATTGGAAATACGGATATCTTTTTTCTCTATTTTTAATCTTCAGTTCAACAATTCTGATTTACCTGTATCTGAAGAAAAAAGGCTGGACGGGAGATATGCTGCAAGAAAGGAAGAGAAAAAATTCACGAAAAAGGCACAGGCAGTAGGTATTTCATTTTTTGTGCATAGTTAAAGAATAAATAGCACTCGGTAAAGGAGCTTTGACTGCTGAACTGACCGCAGCAGTCACTGACCTAGCCAAAAAGATGAATGATTCCAATGTCGGTCTTATTCCAATAGTGGAATCGGCAGACTTCAAGGCTCGTTTCTAATCGGGACATTGTCACCAAAACATTAGCTGAAGATCAAATAGAAGCGCCAAGCTAGTGACATCATGAGCACAGAAGTCGTTGCCGGTCATCCGGATAGGTCTGACGATGGAGCGAGTCAGCTTATGGCAGAGCATCAAATCCGCCGTTTACCGATTCTTGAAAATGAACGTTTAACGGGTATTGTTGCGTTAGGCGATCCTTCCGTTAAGAAAGACACAGACCAGAAAGCCTAAGCATTAAGTGACATTTCTAAATCAGCATAACAAATAGTCGGGAAGAGGTAGCTGCCTCTTCCTTTTTATTTTGTATACGCTAAAGTGATCCGCCGTTTTTAGTAAGCGTCAAACTCCGATTTTATCATTCCCTCCTTAGATGCCAGAGCCGGACTGCGTACACTGTCCATTTAATCTCTTTTCATATCCTTATTAAAATCGAAAATCATGTGTTAAATAAAGCTGAATTTCTATTTTGATAGGGATAAATGATTTTTTTAGGTTGTAAATAGATCAGAAAATCACATTTTCTTTGTTTGATTACTATGTCTTCTTTTTTCTACAATACGCTTTGAAAGGAGAGGGAATCAAATTGGATTCGATAGAAAACATAAGTAGAACCTTAATTGAAGAGGCATATAAGACGAAGGCCTCTGACATTCACATTGTGCCAAGGGAACGGGACGCGATCATCCATTTTCGGGTTGACAATGCGTTGCTGAAAAAGCGAAACATGAAAAAAGAAGAGTGTGTAAGGCTCATTTCTCATTTTAAGTTTCTCTCAGATATGGACATTGGGGAGAGAAGAAAGCCGCAAAGTGGATCGCTTACTCTAAAATTAAAAGAGGGTGACGTTCACTTAAGGATGTCAACGCTCCCGACAATTAACGAAGAAAGCCTCGTCATCAGAGTGATGCCTCAGTATAATATCCCTTCGATTGACAAACTGTCTTTATTCCCACAGACAGGAGCCACCTTGCTTTCATTTTTAAAACACTCCCACGGCATGCTGATTTTTACCGGACCAACAGGCTCTGGGAAAACAACAACGTTATATTCTCTGATTCAATATGCAAAAAAACATTTTAATCGAAACATTGTCACACTTGAAGATCCAGTGGAAACGAGGGATGAAGATGTTCTCCAGGTGCAGGTGAATGAAAAAGCCGGGGTCACATATTCCACAGGGCTGAAGGCTATTTTGCGCCATGACCCCGATATGATCATTTTAGGTGAGATTAGAGATGCTGAAACAGCCCAAATCGCGGTGCGGGCAGCGATGACTGGTCATTTAGTGCTGACGAGCCTTCATACGAGAGATGCCAAGGGCGCGATTTACAGGCTGCTTGAATTTGGCATTAATATGAATGAAATCGAGCAAACGGTTATTGCGATAGCGGCTCAGCGTTTAGTTGATTTAGCTTGCCCGTATTGTGAAAACGGATGTTCTTCAGTGTATTGCCGACTGTCACGAAACATAAGGAGAGCAAGCGTATACGAGCTGCTATACGGGAAAAACCTTCAGCAGTGTATTCAGGAAGCGAAAGGGGATAATGCAAATTACCAATATCAAACGTTGCGTCAAATTATAAGAAAAGGGATTGCGCTCGGCTATTTAACGACAAATAACTATGACCGGTGGGTTTATCATGAAACAGATTAGAAAAGTTTGGCCGTTAAAGGATCAAGCCTATTTACTGAAAAGGCTAGGGGAAATGACAGCGGGCGGATACAGTCTTTTAGACGGATTGCGCCTAATGCAGCTGCAAATGAATAAAAGGCAGCTGGCGGACTTGGCTGCCGCAATAAGACGGTTGAGAGAAGGGGAATCATTTTACTCTGTATTAAAGAGCTTGTCATTTCATAAAGAAGCCATTGGTATTTGTTATTTTGCTGAAACACATGGAGAATTGCCGGCTTCCATGATTCAGAGCGGAGAGCTGCTGGAACGAAAAACAGCGCAGGCAGAGCATATTAAAAGGGTGCTGAGATATCCTCTTTTTCTCATCTTTACCGTTGGTGTCATGCTCTATATGCTGCAAAACATCATCATCCCTCAGTTTTCCGGTATTTATCAATCGATGAATGTAGAAACCTCACGCACAACAGGCATCATTTTTGCGTTTTTTCAGCACCTTGATGCCGTCTTCATATTAACGGCCATTTTGGCCGCAGGGATAGGTCTTTATTATTTGTTGGTGTTTAAGAAAAAATCCCCTGACCACCAAATGCACATTTGCGTAAGCATTCCTCTGTTTGGAAAGCTGATCAGGCTGTTTAACAGCTACTTTTTTTCTTTACAGCTGAGCAGTCTTTTGGCATCAGGACTTTCTATTTATGACAGTTTGAAAGCATTTAGACATCAAACGTTTCTCCCTTTCTACCGCCACGAAGCTGAACAAATGATTGAACAGTTAAAAGCCGGTGAAACCATTGAAACTGCTTTATACAAACGGCCTTTTTACGAAAGTGATTTTTCAAAAGTAATATCTCATGGCCAGCTAAGCGGCCGCTTGGATCGGGAACTCTTCACATACAGTCAGTTTATATTGCAGCGGCTTGAGGACAAGTCACAAAAATGGACAGGCATTCTTCAGCCCATTATTTACGGATTTGTGGCAGCGATGATTTTAATTGTGTATTTATCGATGCTCCTGCCTATGTATCAGATGATGAATCAAATGTGAAAGGAAGAGGCTGATGAATGAGAAAGGGTTTACACTTGTGGAGATGCTAATCGTGCTCTTTATTATTTCTATTTTGCTATTGATCACCATACCGAATGTAACAAAACATAATCAAACCATTCAGAAAAAAGGCTGTGAAGGCCTCCAAAACATGATAAAGGCGCAGGTAACAGCATATGAACTCGATCATGACGGGAAGACACCAAGCCTCGGCGATTTACAGGCAGAAGGCTATGTGAAAAAGGATGCGGTTTGTCCAAATGGAAAGCAAATTATCATTACCGGCGGGGAGGTTAAGGTTGAACATTAAATTAAAAGGAGAAGCTGGCTTCACCCTTTTAGAAAGCCTGCTTGTTTTAAGTCTCGCCTCTATTATGCTGATTGCGGTGTTTACCACGCTTCCTCCTGTTTATGAAAATACAGCTTTACGGCAGACAGTATCACAGTTGAAAAACGATATTTTACTTGCGCAGCAGACTGCAATTTCCAATCATCAAAGAACAAAAATTCTTTTTCAAGAGAAAAAATATCAAGTAATTATAGGTGACACTGTTATAGACCGTATTTATGATGATGGTCTTTTAGCAGAATCACTGACTTTAAAAGACCGATTGGAATTTAATGAGAAAGGGCACCCGAATATAGGCGGAAAAATACGTATAAAAGGGCATGCCGCCTATGACATTACAGTTTATTTAGGGAGCGGAAGAGTCAATGTGGAGAGAAAATAAAGGCTTTTCTACAATTGAAACAATGTCTGCCCTTAGCATATGGCTGTTTATGCTTCTGACAATTGTGCCGATGTGGGATAAGCTGATAGCTGATGAACATATAGCGGACTCTAGAGAAATTGGTTATCAGCTTGTTAATGAAAGCATAGGCCAATATATGCTGACAGGGGCAGGAAATTCATCAAAGACTGTTTCAATGAACAATAACAAATACTCGATGACATGGGAGGAGGAGGGAGAATATCAAACCGTATGTATCTCATCAGACGCCTATAAAGACAAGCCATTTTGCCTCAACATTTTGCGGACAGACTGGCTATACGCTTCTTAATGTGCTATTTTCGCTTTCTGCTTATTTGCTCATATCAGGATCGTTAGCGATGTTCTTTCATCTATTTTTGGCACGTCAACAGGAGAATGAGGGCTTCATGCAGCGAGAATGGATCATTTCGGTAGAGCAGATCATGAATGAGTGCAAGCAGTCGCAGACTGTGCAGACAGCTGAGCATGGCAGCGTCTTAATCTGCAGAAATCTGTCTGGGCAAGAGGTCCGTTTTGAAATCTACCATTCAATGATCAGGAAAAGAGTAGACGGGAAAGGGCATGTTCCGATTCTTGGCCATATTAAAACAATGAAAGCAGAGGTTAGAAAAGGGATGCTTTGGCTGAAAGTCAAGAGTGAGAATGATAAAGAGTATCAAACCGCTGTTCCGGTATATACGTCATTAGGTGGTGGGTGAATGCACTGCTCAAAAGGGTTTATCTATCCAGCCGTTCTTTTTACATTTGCCCTTGTGATGCTGGTTGTGAATTTCACCGCCTCTCAATTTGTTTCACGCCATATGTTTGAGAAGGAAACAAAAGAGTATTACACAGGAGAAAATCTGCTGCAAAATGGTGCGCTTCTATCCATCAGGCATATTCTTGAGCACAGACAAGGCCAAAAGGGTTCACAGCAGCTTCCATATGGACAGGTTTCTTATGACATTCACGAAACAACCATAAAAGAACAGCAAGAAATCACCCTTAAAGCCATTACAGAGTCGGGAACAGAAAAGAGCGCCCAGCTGCTGTTCGATCAAAATCAGAAAAAACTGCTGAGCTGGACAGAATAAACCAGGGGGATGTGTATAAAAAAAGTCGTGTGAGCCAACACTTCATAATAACTGAATGATGAGGTGATCACGTGAAAACGAATGATTATGTCAAATATATGACTCAGCAATTTGTAAAATATATAGACACTCCGAAAGATGAGCGAAAAGAACGAAAAGAGGTTCGAAAAGAAACAAAAACGCCAGCTTCTCAGCATTGGTTTGGTATTTTACCGTATGGTTTTAGGCTATGGCTGAAAAGGAAAAAATAAATTGCACCAATATAACGAACAAGGTCCTTCACATGGAGGACCTTATTGATATTCTTCTAAAATTGCAATTTTATTCACCTTTTGACTATAAGGATCGAATGAAATCGTGACAAAAATGCCGAATTCCTTTGAGCCTTCTCTCAGGGTTAAATGATATTGCTTCACAGCTTCGTCTTTTCTTTTGCGGTCCCAAACTTTTTGTTTAACCAGTACCTGTGCGAGCGGGTACCTTTTTTTTGCTTCTTTTACAGCAAGCTCTTCCCATTTTGACATGTGGCGGGCGGTTACAAGCGGCCCTTCTTCTGCTTGAGCGGCAGCGGTGCTGAAACCTAGAAGAGACAGACAAATTACACATTGTTTGATCATAAGCCGTCACCCTTTCTTTGTTGTTTATTATTGCCAAATGTTAACCTGATATGCGTTTAATTTCTCACATAACAATCCCAAAAAATTCAAAAAACTTAAAAATGTGAGCAATATTGAGTAAGGCTATGCAATATGGTGAAAACATTCTCTTAAACGAACGAAATGGCGGATTTTGGTGTTTTTCAATCCATCAATCGTTGATTATACTCAATTTGTGCGGTTCTTAAAAGAGAACGATTGTCACATCTAGTTACAGTGTTTTACAGGAGGTAAGGTATGTTTCGATTGTTCCGCAATCAGCATAAGGCTAAGACGAAACTGAGATTGCTGCTTGTTTTTCAGCTTTCAGCCGTATTCAGTCTGACAGCCGCGATATGCTTACAATTTACCGGAGATACAAGCGCTGCTTTTCATGATATTGAAAACTTGGATGTCTCGCTTCAAACGTGTGAGAACTTTCAACACACAGATAAAAACTGTCATTATGATAAACGGTGGGACCAAAGTGATTTACACGTGGTGAATCAAACAGATACAAAAGGTACTGTCTGTTCACCTGTCAGTCTATTTGCCGAGCTGGAAAACAGAGGCGAGAAACTTAAGAAATCGAAATGGAAGTGGGAGCTTCATAAACTGGCAAACACCAGCAAACCGCTAAAAGACGGGAACGTAATAGATAAAGGATACGTTTCCAACCAAATAGGCGAATCACTTTACAAAATTGAAACAAAGAAAAAAGTGAAATCTGGCATTTATGCGTTTAAAGTATATAAACCGGCCGGCTATCCGGCGGACGGCAGCAGGTATGAGTGGTCTGAACCAATGACAATTGGGAAGTGTGACGAAAAACCGACAGCATCGAAAAAGGAAAGTCAGCAGGCTGCGAAAACTAAGCACAATCAAGCAGAAAGTGACAGAAAAGAAGAAGCAGATAAAGAAAAAACAGCTGACAAAGACGTAACTGAAGACAAAGAAAATCAACAAGTTCAGAAGGAAAGCGGGGAAGAGGATGAAAAAAGCATTAAAGCTGATCAGTAATATCCTTTACGTTATCATCTTTACTCTGATTATTGTGCTAACGCTTGTTGTGATATCAACACGTTCATCCGGGGGAGAGCCGGCAGTATTCGGATACACGCTGAAATCAGTACTGTCTGGCTCAATGGACCCTGAATTTAAAACGGGCTCATTAATTCTCGTGAAAGAAATCACAGATGTGAAAAAGCTCCAAAAGGGAGACGTAATCACATTTATGCAGGATGCAGACACTGCGGTAACCCATAGAATTATTGATATTACAAAGCAAGGCGATCATTTGTTATTCCAAACAAAAGGGGATAATAATGCTGCAGCGGATTCTGCGCCTGTGTCGGATGAGAATGTCCGCGCGCAATATACAGGTTTTCAGATTCCTTATGCCGGCTACATGCTTCATTTTGCCAGTCAGCCGATCGGCACTGCTATTTTACTGATTGTTCCAGGCATTATGCTGCTGATCTACTCCTTTGTGACAATCAGCAGTGCGATTAGAGAGATTGAAAGAAAGACGAAAGCCTTGGAAACAGAGACAAAGGACAATACGATGTCCACTTAACATCAGTTGTAAACCTGGCAACAGGTTTCGATAATATAATCATTCAATAAAAGGGGAGTTTACCATGGGTATGAAAAAGAAATTAAGTTTAGGAGTTGCATCAGCAGCACTAGGATTAGCATTAGTAGGAGGAGGAACATGGGCAGCATTTAACGATATTAAATCAACAGATGCTACTTTTGCATCTGGTACGCTTGACTTAGCAGCTAAAGAAAATTCTGCAAGTGTCAACTTATCAAATCTAAAGCCGGGAGACAAATTGACGAAAGATTTCCAATTTGAAAATAACGGCTCACTTGCGATCAAAGAGGTATTAATGGCCCTGAATTATGGGGAATTTAAAGCCAACGGCGGAAGTAATACATCTCCAGAAGATTTTCTCAGCCAGTTTGAGGTTACATTATTGACAGTCGGCAAAGAGGGAGGCAACGGCTATCCGAAAAACATCATTTTGGATGATGCCAACCTCAAAGACTTATATTTAATGTCCTCTAAGCATGATGCTACGGCGACTGAAAAAATTAAAAAACAAATTGATCCTAAATTCTTAAACGCAAGCGGAAAAGTCAATATAGCGACAATTGACGGTAAAACCGCTCCTGAATATGATGGTGTTCCAAAAACACCAACCGATTTTGACCAGGTTAAAATGGAAATCCAATTTAAAGACGATAAAACAAAAGATGAAAAGGGACAAATGGTTCAAAATAAATATCAAGGCAACTCTTTACAGCTTCAATTCTCGTTCGAAGCTACACAGTGGAATGGCTTGACAATCAAAAAGGAACATACTGATAAAGACGGTTACATTAAAGAAAATGAAAAAGCGCATAGCGAGGATAAACATTAATAGAAAAAAGAGGTGGCTCAGTACATGCGTACTGAGCCATTCCTTATGTTCATTGACAAAAGAGGAGTAAGTGCCTCTGCTCAGACACTACTCCTCTTTTTGAGATTTTCTCCATTTTTGATAATCTAAAAATTCACGAAATTGTTTTTTCGATACCCCAGATGTCATTGCATCGCGAACCAATTTCTCCCATTCACTATCTAATTGACCATCGTATTCGGTTTCATGTTTTTCATCGAGCAAAGTATGAACCGAGACGTCCAGAACAGCGGAGACTTTTTCGAGAAATTGAATGGAGGGGTTCGTTTGTAGATTTCGTTCTATTGAGCTTAAATAAGACTTCGCTACCCCAGCTTTTTCTGCTAGTTCTGATAGTGAGTAGCCTTTTTCTTTACGGTATTGTTTAATACGCTGGCCAATCAATGTCATCACCTTCCTTGTGATATTATAGCACATTCAGAAAGGATTTACGGTATGACTTCTGGCTGCCGGACCAGGATAAGCAGACTTTTTGTTTAAAAGTAAATATTTGCGTATTTCCTCAGGGCTGATATTTGCTTCTCTGGCTTCCATCATTAATTCAACCCATTCTTGATCCAATTCGAAGTGCTCTTGTTTTGCATTTTTCATGCAGTTTCTCCTCCTAAAATACTTGTTTATGTATTTCAGCCAGTCCGGCCATGATGTACGCCTTCTGTGATCTCTGGAAGTCATTTTCCAATTGTATAGCCAGAATTTTTTTCCAATATACCTTTATTATAATAGCATTTTTCCAAAAAAAACGAGAACGATGTCGAATATGAAAAAAGTTAGCTCGAAATATTATTTTGCAGAAAAAATAATCCGCCATTCTCGATCTGAACTGATATCTTTGGTTGATACAAGGCTTTTAACGCCTGTTTTTCAAGGTGGTACTCTTCTGGTTTTTCTTCTGTATGCTCATAAAACTGATCAAGCAATTTCATATCGTTTTGCCACCTGTTTACCGCCTGCTCTGCCCAGTCTGACGGTTCTTGCATAGCGGCCTGGGTAATATAGCTCTCCATCCGCTTAAGACCGCTTTCAGGTTTAATCATAGGCGATATGGTGAAACAATAGTCACATATTTGTGATGTCAATGAAAGCTGTATGAGCTTGCTTTGAAAATCTTCAATCATGGTTCCAGAGACAAGGTGAAGACCTAGTGACAATAGCTTATCCTTTTTCATGTCGGACTGGTATGAAATCATGACATTTATACCAAGCCAAGGCTGAAGCGGAATTTTCGCTCCACCTGATTCAATTTTCTCATACATTCTGGTAAATCTCCCATTTTGTTTAACAGCTTTAAATATTTGAAATAGACGTGGCGCCCCGAAATAAATAAATTCGCCATCTAGGTCTTTTGGAGCAGACTCTTTATCTGTAATAAACGTTATTTTCATCGGATTCGGGTCGCCTCCGGTCTTCTCGCGCCAGTGCCAGTAAAAAGGCCGATTCATGATCTGTTTGTCCATTTCAACGGTAAGCTGCACCGTCATGTAACCGGGGCCTTGGTCGATGATCGGACAGCTGTTTGCCTGGAAAAAACGAAGCAGAAATTGATGAACCTCTTGCTGTCTCACTTGTAAAACCTCCTTTTCGGCTAAGATCCTCTTTTTTCAGCGGGCTGCTGTTTTTTATATGACAAAAATGAGGTTAAGTTGTCCATTTTAATTTTCATTTCTTCTTCGGTTGCCGAATGGTACAAAATATCATGCAGGTGCTCTTCAAAATTGTTGACTTGAATTTTTGTTAAAATGTCATCAAGCTCGCCGACCACTTTTTCAAATAAATGAATTTTTTCATATAAAAGCTTTAAAATATGCTCTTCCACTGTATGTTTGGTAGCCATGTTATAAATATGAACATCACGCTCCTGCCCGAGCCTGTGGATTCTTCCGATTCTTTGTTCAAGCCGCATCGGATTCCATGGCAGGTCATAGTTAATCATGTGATTGCAAAACTGCAGGTTGATCCCTTCGCCGCCTGCTTCAGTTGCAATCAGCACTTGAATCTTCCCGCGGAAAAGATCCTTCATCCAGTCTTTTTTTCCGCGTTTAAATCCGCCTCTGAACGGCACAGAGCTGATGCCGTGTTGCTGAAGAAACCACTGCAGATAAATTTGAGTGGCACGGTATTCTGTGAAAATAATGACTTTATCGTCTATCTTTTTAATCAGATCAACGACTTGATTGGCTTTAGAATTTTGCGTCACTTGATTGATGCGGTCCATTAATATAGAAATGGTGTGTTCATCAATGGCTGGTGCCTGTTTTTCTTTTTGGTCGAGCATTTTTTTCAGTGTCATGTACACAGCTTCCCTGCTTGAACAGCATTCTCTTTGGAGTGTCATAATGGAGAACATGCTGGCCGGTTTGTTAATGCTTTCTTTCAGACGGGAAATTTCATCGTAAAGCGCCTGCTCTGATGGAGAAAATTCAATCGGCACTGTTTCGACGCGGCGCTGCTTCCAATTCAGGCCGGTGTCATGCCGCCTGTTGCGAATCATGACTTTATTCACTAGATCTTTTAAATGATCATGCGCTTCTAAGCTGGATTTCTTTTTAGAAAACATTTCTTGAAAGTGATTCTGATTGCCTAAATGACCAGGCTTTAATAAGGAAACCAAATTGAAAATTTCTTCAACACGGTTTTGGATTGGCGTCGCGGTCAGCAGGAGGCAGTATTTTTTTACAAGATTCCGGACAAATTCATAGTTCTTGGTTTTACTATTTTTCAGCTTGTGGGCCTCATCAATAATGACGAGATCATATGGGATTGACAGCACAATTTCCCGGTGGGGCGAGCGCTTTGCAGTATCGATGGAGGACACGACGATATCGCACTGTTCCCACACATAGCTTTTCTTTTGCTCAACAGCCGGGATCAAAAATTTTTCCTGAAGCTCGCTCACCCACTGCGAAACAAGAGAAGCTGGCACAAGGATCAGAATTTTTTTGGCTAACCCGCGAATCATATATTCTTTTAGAATCAGTCCAGCCTCAACAGTTTTGCCGAGCCCCACTTCATCTGCTAAAATCGCTTTTCCGTTCATTTTTTCAACGACCTTCTGCGCAACCTCAAGCTGATGGGGAAGCGGCGTAAAGGAAGGGAGATATAATGGGGCCCGCAAGCCTTCAAATTCAGGAATCGCCAATGTTTCCTGAATTTCTGATGAAAGCTTGTATAGCTCCCAGTTTGACCACGGACCGTCGTTATTCAGTCTATCGGCAAATTCTTCAGGCCATTTTGTATCATATGTTATTTCTGCATTCATTGCTGTGAAACCGCCTTTCATATTCTTCAATTTTTAAAATGTACAATATAAGAAAAATCCGCCCAAATTGCTGTTGCCCCGCATATAGTGATGATGGTAGGATATGAGTATGTATTTGATGTAAGATATTGCTATAGTATGTCCATAACAGCATGAAAATATGAGCGAATGACAGCAAGGGGAGAGACCTGACCGAGAAAATCGGGATACAGGCGCCGAAGGAGCAAGCTGCGGAGTGAATCTCTCAGGCAAAAGAACTCTTGCTCGACGCAACTCTGGAGAGTGTTTGTGTGAAATGCGCAAGCCACCAAAGGGGACGTCTTTGCTATTGCAAAGTAAACTTTCAGGTGCCAGGACAGAGAACCTTCATTTAATATGAGGTGTTTCTCTGTCCTTTTTTGTATGTGTTTTTAGCTGCGCCGTTGAAAAAGGGGAGGAATTTGATGCTGAAAAGAACGCCGTTATTTGAATTGTATAAGGAATATGGAGGGAAGACGATTGATTTTGGAGGCTGGGAGCTTCCCGTTCAATTTTCTTCTATCAAAAAAGAGCACGAGGCTGTCCGAACAGCAGCCGGGCTGTTTGATGTTTCTCATATGGGTGAAGTCGAAATCAAGGGGAATGACAGTCTGTCTTTTTTACAAAAGCTGATGACAAATGATGTATTCGCGTTAAAAACCGGCCGTGCGCAATATACCGCGATGTGCTACCCGGATGGCGGCACCGTTGATGATTTACTCATCTATCAAAAATCTGAAAACCGCTATTTGCTTGTCATAAATGCTTCTAATATAGAAAAAGATCTTGCTTGGCTCAAAGAACACGCAGCAGGAGATGTCCAGATTGACAATTTGTCAGATCAGATCGCGCTTCTGGCCGTGCAGGGTCCGAAAGCAGAAACAATCTTAAAACATCTGACATCTGCAGATGTGTCTGCTTTAAAACCATTTGCATTTATTGATGAAGCTGATATCAGCGGCTGCAAAGCACTGATTTCGCGCACCGGCTATACGGGTGAAGACGGGTTTGAAATTTACTGCCGCGCTGATGACGCCGTCCGAATTTGGAAACAAATCATTGAAGCAGGTGAAGAACACGGGCTTGTGCCATGCGGTCTAGGCGCACGTGATACACTCAGATTTGAAGCGAAGCTCCCGCTCTATGGCCAGGAGCTGACTCGCGACATCACGCCGGTTGAAGCAGGTATAGGCTTTGCCGTAAAACACAAAAAAGAGTCTGATTTTTTTGGTAAGTCTGTATTGAGTGAACAGAAAGAAAATGGAGCGAAACGAAAGCTCGTGGGTCTTGAAATGATTGAAAAAGGAATACCGAGACACGGATATGAAGTGTTTCAAAGCGGCAAGTCCGTCGGAAAGGTAACCACAGGCACCCAGTCACCGACATTGGGGAAAAACGTCGGCCTTGCCTTGGTGGATGCTGAAGCGAGTGAGATCGGAACTGTTGTAGAAGTGGAGATTCGCAAAAAATTAGTAAAAGCAAAGGTAGTTAAAACACCTTTTTATAAACGCTAAAATTTTTCTTTGGAGAGGGGTCAACACATGAAGCACCGCTATTTGCCCGCGACAGAAAAGGATAAACAGGAAATGCTTGATGCCATCGGAGCAAACACGATCGATGATTTATTCGCTGATATACCGGAGAATGTCAGATTTAAAAAAGAGTATCAAATCAAAAAGGCAAAATCAGAAACGGAATTAACAAAAGAACTGACAAAGCTGGCGTCTAAAAACCGTGATACCGTTCAATACGCATCTTTCTTAGGTGCCGGTGTATATGATCATTATCAGCCGATTATTGTGGATCATGTCATTTCAAGGTCTGAGTTTTATACAGCATATACGCCATATCAGCCGGAAATTTCTCAAGGGGAGCTTCAGGCAATTTTCGAGTTTCAAACGATGATTTGTGAATTAACAGGAATGGATATCAGCAACTCTTCTATGTATGATGGCGGAACAGCCTTGGCGGAAGCTGCGATGCTTGCCTCCGGACATACGAAAAAGAAAAAAATCGTGGTGTCCACAACCGTGCACCCTGAATCGAGAGAAGTGCTGAAAACCTATGCAAAAGGACAATATATTGAAGTTGTTGAAGTCCCTGCTGCAAATGGAGTGACTGATCTTGATGTTTTACGTGAAACTGTTTGTGACGATACGGCAGCAGTCATTGTGCAGTACCCAAACTTTTTTGGGCGGGTTGAGCCGTTGAAGGATATTGAGCCGATCGCTCATCAGGGGAAATCCATGTTTATTGTCTCAGCCAATCCGCTTGCATTGGGACTTCTGACCCCGCCGGGCGCTTTTCAGGCTGATATTGTGGTTGGCGACGCACAGCCATTTGGGATTCCTTCAGCATACGGCGGACCCCATTGTGGATTTTTTGCCGTCACGAAAAAATTAATGAGAAAGGTGCCGGGCCGCCTCGTCGGACAAACGGAGGATGAAAACGGAAAAAGAGGTTTTGTGCTTACCTTGCAAGCCAGAGAGCAGCATATTCGCAGGGATAAGGCGACCTCAAACATCTGCTCGAACCAGGCATTAAACGCACTGGCCGCTTCCGTCGCCATGACGGCTCTCGGGAAAAACGGCGTAAAAGAAATCGCCCGCCAAAATCTCTTCAAAGCCAATTATGCTAAGCAAGAAGCGAAAAAATCGGGGCTCACCGTAATGTTTGATGGGCCGATGTTTAACGAATTCGTCATCAAACTTGATGAACCTGTGAAATCGGTAAACCAAAGATTGCTGACAAATGGGATCATCGGTGGCTACGATTTGGGTCTGACGTATCCGGAGCTTGACCGCCATATGCTTATTGCCGTAACAGAGCTGAGAACAAAAGAAGAAATTGACGCACTCATTCAGGAATTGGGGGATCGCCATGAATAATCAGGATCAGGCACTTATTTTTGAGCTTTCAAGAGAAGGCCGTGTCGGCTACAGTCTGCCGGAGCTTGACGTACCGGAAATGGAAGTGGAGGACCTCTTGTCAGACAGCTATATCCGTGATGAGGACGCAGAGCTGCCGGAGGTTTCTGAGCTGGATATTATGCGGCATTACACAGCGTTGTCCAGACGGAACCACGGGGTTGATTCGGGCTTTTATCCGCTCGGTTCCTGTACAATGAAATACAATCCGAAATTGAATGAGAAAATCGCGCGGATTCCCGGTTTTGCCGCGATTCATCCTCTTCAGGACGAAGACACAGTGCAAGGCGCTTTGGAGCTTTTATATGACTTAAGCAAGCACCTCGAAGAAATTACGGGAATGGATGAGGTCACGCTTCAGCCCGCGGCGGGTGCGCATGGCGAATGGACGGGACTGATGATGATCCGCGCTTATCATGAGGCGCGCGGAGATATGAAACGGACAAAGGTCATTGTTCCCGATTCAGCTCATGGGACAAATCCTGCTTCTGCAACAGTTGCCGGTTTTGAAACGGTTACGGTGAAATCGAATGAAAACGGACTTGTTGATTTAGAGGATTTAAAAAGAGCGGTGAATGAAGAAACCGCAGCTCTTATGCTGACGAATCCGAATACACTCGGATTATTTGAGGAGCAGATCACTGAGATGGCGGAGATCGTTCACCAAGCCGGAGGAAAGCTGTATTATGACGGTGCTAATTTAAATGCCGTGTTAAGTAAAGCGAGACCCGGTGATATGGGATTTGATGTGGTGCATCTTAATTTGCATAAAACCTTCACAGGGCCTCACGGCGGAGGCGGTCCGGGTTCAGGTCCGGTTGGCGTAAAAGAAGATCTGATTCCTTATCTGCCAAAACCCGTTTTAATCAAAAAAGAAGGCCGGTTTACTTTTGATTATGACCGCCCTCATGCGATCGGCCGTGTTAAGCCTTACTACGGCAACTTCGGCATCAATGTCAGAGCGTATACGTATATCCGTTCTATGGGCCCAGACGGGTTAAAAGCCGTTACTGAAAACGCGGTGCTGAACGCCAACTATATGATGAGAAAGCTTGCCCCTTATTACGATCTGCCGTTTGACCGCCATTGTAAGCACGAATTTGTTTTGTCAGGGAAACGCCAGAAAAAGCTTGGGGTGCGCACGCTGGATATTGCAAAACGGCTGCTCGATTTTGGGTATCATCCGCCTACGATTTATTTCCCGCTTAATGTTGAGGAATGCATCATGATTGAGCCGACAGAGACAGAATCCAAGGAAACGCTGGATGCGTTTATTGATGCTATGATCCAAATTGCGAAAGAAGCAGAGGAAACTCCGGAGCTCGTACAGGAGGCACCGCATACAACAATCGTCAAAAGAATGGATGAAACAAAAGCAGCCAGGCAGCCTGTACTCAGATATGAGAAAAACGTAAGCAGTGAACTTGTAAATTAAAAAACAGCTGTCTGATATCAGACAGCTGTTTTTTAATTTTTGGCTTTAATTTTTCCGCCCCATTTTTTAAAGCCGCCCTTAAGATTATAAATCTCAGTGCAGCCGTTTTTGCGCAGGGTTTGTGCCGCGCGTCCGCTGCGGACACTGTTCTGGCAGTACAGATAGACAGGCTTGTCCGGACGGATTTCATTTTTTCTCTGTTTCAGCTGAGAAAGCGGGATGTTACGGGCGCCTAAAATATGTCCGCCATCAAATTCATTCGGTTCACGAACGTCGATAAGCTGCGCTTTGCGGTAACCTGCGCGGAATTCTTCTTCCGTAAGTGTTTTCATAATTCGCTGCTGATAGACATATGAAGCAATCATATAGACGATAAACGCAGCAAAAATAATTAAAACGATCATATTAGACAATGTGATTCTACTCCTTTAACGTATAAAATCAAAACCCTGCTTCTTTAAACAAGGCATAGAGACGTTTTCGACAAATACTATTATAGTAAAGCACGGCGCGATTGTCATCCATAATGGAATTAAAATATTTTCATTTTCCCGGCAGTTTGTTAAACTGATTCTATTAAAACGGTAAGGAAGGTCTCAAAATGGAAAAAGAAACTTGGCGGTTTATAGACTCAGGAAATGCAAGCCCGGCTTTCAATATGGCGCTTGATGAAGCGCTTTTATATTGGCACAGTGAGAAGAAAATTCCTCCGGTCATCCGTTTTTACGGCTGGAATCCGGCGACACTTTCTGTGGGATATTTTCAAAATATTAAAAAGGAAATCAATTTTGAAGCAGTACATAAGTATAATCTTGGATTTGTCAGACGCCCGACCGGAGGAAGAGGGGTGCTCCACGATCAGGAATTGACATACAGTGTAATCGTTTCTGAGGATCATCCGGAAATGCCGGCGACTGTAACCGAGGCATATCGGGTTATTTCGGAAGGCATACTTCAAGGCTTTAGAAATCTTGGTCTGGACGCTTATTTTGCCATTCCGAGAACCGAAAAAGAAAAAGAAAGCTTAAAGAACCCGAGGTCATCCGTTTGTTTTGATGCGCCGTCCTGGTATGAGCTCGTTGTCGAGGGACGTAAGGTGGCCGGAAGCGCGCAAACGAGACAAAAAGGCGTCATCCTTCAGCACGGATCCATTCTGCTTGATTTGGATGAGGATAAGCTGTTCGATCTATTTTTGTATCCGAGTGAAAGAGTCAGAGAGCGGATGCAGCGCAATTTTAAAAATAAAGCGGTTGCGATTAATGAACTCACCGATCACCAGGTGACGATGGACGATGCACGCAAGGCTTTTAAATCCGGATTTGAAAAAGGATTGAATATTCACTTGGAGCCATACGAACTATCTCAGGAAGAACTTGATTTTGTTCAGGACTTGGCAGAAACAAAATATGCTTCTGATGAATGGAATTATAAGCGGTAAAAAGGGCTTTTGGGCCTGCAGAGCATCCTTGTTTTTTCAAGTTCATTAGTGTAAACTTGTAATGATTTATAAAGTTAAGGTGCTTTTTGGGAGGGTTTCGATGACGACACCAAGTATGGAAGATTACATTGAACAGATTTATATGCTGATTGAAGAAAAAGGATATGCAAGGGTTTCTGATATCGCGGAAGCATTGGCAGTCCATCCCTCCTCTGTAACAAAAATGGTTCAAAAACTAGATAAAGACGAATATTTAATTTATGAAAAATATCGCGGTCTCGTGCTAACGTCTAAAGGAAAGAAAATAGGCAAACGGCTAGTATACAGACATGAATTGCTTGAGCAGTTTTTAAGAATCATTGGTGTTGATGAAGAGAAAATATATAACGATGTTGAAGGAATTGAGCATCATTTAAGCTGGAACAGCATTGATCGCATCGGTGATCTTGTTCAATATTTTGAAGAAGACGATGCGCGTAAAAAAGAGCTAAAATCAATTCAAAAGAAAACAGAACATCATAATCAGTAAAAAGGCGGGTCTCAAAGGAGGCGCCTTTTTTTGATGAAATGCGCCCTGCTTCATTCATTGGTCTATTTCTCCGTGTTTTTTCTTAAAATGATAGTAAACCATCGGATGGAGGGGGAGGGTATGGGATGTATATTGACGGTGTGTTTTCTGGCGGAGGGGTAAAAGGCGTGGCGCTTGCCGGCGCGTATGAAGCGCTTGAAGAAAAAGGATTCCGCTTTGCACGGCTTGCCGGCACAAGCGCCGGCGCCGTTATTGCCGCTTTTATTGCATCAGGTTATTCAAGTAAGGAAATTCACGCTTTGATTGAAGAAGCGGACGGAGAGAGCCTGCTGGACCAGCGATACTCATTTCTCCCCTTAAAAATGCTTCAATGGGTGTCCATTTATTGGCGTCTGGGCTTGTTTAAAGGAGACATGTTAGAAAAGTGGATTGCTGACCTTTTAAGAGTGAAAGGCGTGCGGGTTTTTGGCGATTTGAAAAAAGGCTCTTTGCGTCTCATCGCTTCGGATCTGACTAACGGCACAATGATCGTGCTGCCCGACGACTTGGTCCGCTACGGATTAAATCCGGATATGTTTCCGGTTGCCAGAGCGGTAAGAATGAGCTGCAGCATTCCCTATTTTTTTGAACCAATAAAATTAAAAACAGATACAGGAATCGCCACAGTTGTGGATGGGGGCGTTTTAAGCAATTTTCCCATATGGCTGTTTTCCAAAGAAAGAAAACGACCTGTCATCGGGGTGACGCTAGCGCCGAATGAAAGGGAACGGCCGAAAAAAAATATCCGGAACGCTTTTGAACTGTTTGGCGCTCTGTTTGAAACGATGAAGGATGCGCATGACGCAAGACATATCGCGTCACGCTATGAGCAAAATATCATTTTTCTTCCGGTTGACAACGTGATGGCGACCGAATTTCATTTAACACAACAAAAAAAACTAGCCCTGATTGAGCTAGGTAAAAGTCGGACAGAGCAGTTTTTAAAGCAGTGGACCTATTAAAAAAGCGCTCTGTTTTTCTTTTTATTTTTTTTCCCTTCTATGACAGTCAGCTGCGTCTGGCTTTTTTTCTTGAGAATCATCGGCTTAGGCTTGCTGGCGCTTGGAACGCTTCGCAGGTGGCTCACCCGTCCCTTATGCCCGGCGCGGTGCTTTGCTTTTTGTTCTTTCAGCCGGCGCCGCGATTGTTTGGCCGCTTTCTTAAAAGCTGCTCCTTCACTGCCAGTATTTCGATTCATTACATATTTCACAATAAAATAAATAATGATACCTGCCAGGATGACGGTTATCGCCATTTTGGCCATTTCTCCGGGATTGGTTACCAGCACATAGAGAAAACCGAACGCTCCCAGCGCAATTAATACAGCAATAATAGGTTGTACACGATGATTCATAACTGTCCACCTCCGAAAGTAATAGCAGGGCAACGGATATTAGATGACGTTGTGAGAAGGCTGCTCTTTTTGTTCAGATTTTTCTTCGAGTCTGAGAAGCTCGTTAAAGCTTTCGATTGCAACTTCAACTTGGTCATCCTTAGGTTCTTTAGTCGTTAACAGCTGAAGCCAGAGGCCTGGGTATCCGAGACATTTCAAACCGGGAATATCACGCACTTTATTTGTCAGCTGCAGAACTTCAAAGGAAATCCCAAGTACAACCGGTATGAGCGCGACACGATCTATAACACGCAACCAAAGCGGATCTGTCGGAACAAGTAAGTATACAAACATACCGACAATAATGGTAAATAAAATAAAGCTGGACCCGCAGCGGTAATGAAGCCGTGATTGATTTTGAACGTTCTCTACAGTAATTGGCAAATTCTGTTCATAACAGTTTATGACCTTATGTTCGGCTCCATGATATTGAAACACTCTTTTAATCAGCGGTGTCATGGATAAAAAATAAATATAACCGAGCAGCAAAATCAATTTGAACAGACTTTCAACTGCGATTTGCGCTGTGTCCGATGGAAAAACCGGTCTTGTCAGTTCAGCTAAGAAAACAGGAACCAATGTAAATACGAATTTACTGAACAAAAAGGATAAGACGCCGATCACTGCGAGGCTGAGATACATTGACAGTCCCGAGGATTTTTTTTCTTCCTTAAGCGTCTCGTCCTCAGACGGATCAAGTCCGTAGCGTTCACTCGAAAAATTCAAATGCTTTGTGCCGTTAGCGCTCGCTTCAATAATAGCTGCGATCCCTCTTATAAATGGTATTTTTTTTACCATGTTCAGCTTCGGATTGTGTTTCCGGGGAAGCTTGAAGAAATCAATGCTTCCGTCTGTTCTTCTGATGGCCGTAACGTAATGGTGTTTTCCGCCAAACATAACGCCTTCCACAACCGCCTGCCCGCCGTAAGCGGGCGGGATTTTATGTTTTGACATATTCATCAACCTGCCTATTTCTTTAGGATTGCTAACCATTTCCTTTCACTCTATTGTACAGGAAACAGCGCTAAACCTCTAGATTGACAGGCTCAAAATTTACCAGCGCCTAGCTTTTTCTACATGCAGTATACCCGTTATTTTCAAATTTTACTCGCTTCTGTCAAAATGTGTGAGCTTTTTTATTGACATTTCATTTTTTGGGCACACTTTAATAAGGAGGTGCCGTAATGACAAGTGAAAAAAATACAGATCAAAACGAACAATCAATAGAGGATCAGGGACCGCCTGTGCCAATGGGCGGCAGGGTAGCGGCGACGGGTTTTTGCGGGGGCGTATTATGGAGTTTCGTCGGTTATATCGCCTACTTATTTCATTTTTCGGAAATCAGCCCCAATATGATATTGCAGCCGTTCGTGCTCGGCGAGTGGAAAAAACATGGTTTAGGAACGATTATCAGCATCATTGTGATTGGCATCATTTCGATTGGCGGGGCGTTTCTTTATTTTCTTCTCTTGAAACGCTTGAAAACGATGTGGCCTGGTATTTTATACGGCTTGCTGCTTTGGCTGCTCGTGTTTTTTGTGTTTAACCCGATTTTCCAGGATGTGCGTGCCGTAACTGAATTGAAATCAGATACGATTATTACAACGATTTGCATCTATCTGCTTTACGGGCTGTTTGTCGGCTATTCCATTTCATTTGAATACAATGAGTTGAACTCGGAAAAGCTGGCACGTGCGCTGGGAACACAGAGAGAATAGTGTATTATCCTTTTCTGTTATGATAAAATGTTCACGAGAAGTGAACATTTTTTACATGAGAAACCCTAGCGAAAAGGAGAGAGCCGTGTGCCTCATTTTTTGATTTTGAACGGCCCGAATGTCAATCGGCTGGGGAAGCGTGAGCCGGATGTATTTGGGCGTCACACCCTGACAGATATTGAAACAGATCTTTTTCAATTTGCTGAAGCCTTACATATTCAGCTTACTTTCTTCCAGTCTAATCATGAAGGCGATTTGATAGACGCCATACACGAGGCTGAGGAACAATATGACGGAATTGTTTTGAACCCGGGCGCGCTGAGCCATTACAGCTATGCAATCAGGGATGCTGTTTCAAGCATCAGTCTTCCTGTGGTAGAGGTGCATTTATCAAACTTATACGCCAGAGAAGAATTCAGGCATCAGTCAGTGATCGCTCCTGTTGCGAAAGGGCAGATTGTCGGCCTTGGATCTGAAGGCTACAAGCTTGCTGTTCGCTATTTATTAAGCCAGCAAGGGGGAGAATAAAGATGAAACTTGAGAAATTAAGAAACTTGTTCGAACAGCTGGGAATAGATGGAATGCTGATTACAAGCAGCATCAATTTACGCTATATGACCGGTTTTACAGGGTCAGCGGGCTTAGCTGTCATATCCGGGGACAGGGCTGCGTTTATTACGGATTTCCGTTATACGGAGCAGGCGAAGGTTCAGGTAAAGGGCTTTGAAATCATCGAGCACGGCGGCAGCCTGATTCAAACAACTGCCGACACAATTGAAAAATTCGGCATCAAACGCCTCGGTTTTGAACAAAACAGTATGACCTACGGTACATACGCGTCATATAACGCGGTTATCAGTGAGGCTGAATTAGTGCCTGTGGCTGAATCCGTGGAAAAGTTGCGCTTGATTAAGTCTAATGAAGAGATTAAGATATTAGAGGAAGCTGCGAAGATTGCAGATGATGCTTTCAGCCATATCTTGACGTTTATGAAACCCGGCATTTCTGAAATAGCTGTTGCCAATGAATTGGAATTTTATATGAGAAGCCAAGGAGCGGACAGCTCTTCTTTTGATATGATTGTCGCCTCGGGCCTTCGGTCAAGCCTTCCCCATGGGGTGGCGAGTGACAAATTGATTGAAAGCGGGGATCTTGTTACGCTGGATTTTGGCGCTTACTATAAAGGATATTGTTCTGACATTACCCGTACGGTCGCTGTAGGCCAGCCAAGTGATCAATTGAAAGAAATTTATCAGGTCGTATTTGATGCTCAGGCACGTGGCGTCGAACATATTAAGCCGGGCATGACAGGCAAAGAGGCTGATGCCCTGACAAGGGATTATATCGCTGCAAAAGGCTACGGTGAGTACTTCGGCCATTCAACCGGGCATGGGCTCGGCATGGAAGTTCATGAGTCGCCGGGGCTGTCCGTCAGATCTTCAGCTATCCTTGAACCGGGCATGGTGGTTACAGTGGAGCCGGGCATTTACATACCAGAAACAGGCGGTGTCCGAATTGAAGATGACATCGTGATTACACAAAACGGCAACCGGACAATTACCCATTCCCCAAAAGAACTCATTATTTTGTGATTAGAATATAGGAGGACATTAAACATGATTTCAGTAAACGATTTCCGTACAGGATTAACAATTGAAGTGGATGGCGGCATTTGGCGCGTTGTTGACTTCCAGCACGTAAAACCGGGTAAAGGCGCGGCATTTGTTCGTTCTAAACTTCGCAACCTGCGTACCGGCGCGATTCAGGAAAAAACATTCCGTGCTGGTGAAAAAGTGGCAAAAGCGCAAATCGAAACAAAAACAATGCAATACTTATATGCGAACGGAGACCAGCACGTGTTCATGGATACAAGTTCTTATGAACAGCTTGAACTGAGTGAAACTCAAATTGAAGAGGATTAAAATATCTGCTTGAAAATATGTCTGTACACATCATGATGTACCAAGATGAAACACTCGGTATCGAACTACCGAACACGGTTGAGCTGAAAGTGGTAGAGACTGAACCTGGCATTAAAGGTGATACGGCATCAGGCGGTACAAAACCTGCGAAAACCGAAACTGGTCTTGTTGTAAACGTGCCGTTCTTTGTCAATGAAGGCGACACACTTGTAGTCAACACATCAGATGGTTCTTACGTTTCAAGAGCGTAAGGAGAAAAAAGAGGCCTGTTCCCAATTGGGAGCAGGCTTTTTTTGTACGCAAAAACAGAATCTTTCTTTTATACGAAAATGGCAAGACTACTTCCGCAAGCTAGAGCATATCATATAAAAAAATGGGAGGTTGGGAGAGTGCTATGAAATTTTTTCTTGGAAATATCAATTCTACTGTTTTGACGATGGCCGGATTGCGAGTTTTATCCTCCATGATTGAGCTGACGGCCGCGATTGTGATGCTTGTGACAAATGATGTCCGCAAAGCGGTTGTGGTCAACAGCATACTTGCTATTGTCGGTCCGCTGATTTTTATCATTACCATGACTGTGGGAATCTACCAAATTGCCGGGCAGCTGTCATACGCAAAGCTGATCTTGATTTTTACGGGTGTCGTTTTGATTTTAGCGGGTGTCCATAAATAAAGAGAGGCTTGTCATAAAGTCTGCCTCACATCATACATTTTAAAGAAGCCGATCGGTAGAAAGGAGGAGACTCTGTTGAATGAAATTGCTGACGTTCTCCCTGAATCCATGAAAAACGCCCTTTCTGAAATACCGGAACATCAATGGCTGGAAATCGAAGAAATCAGAATTCGGGTTAACCGCCCTGTTGAACTGATACGAAAAGGACAACCTCTTTTTTTGTCCTATGCGGGAACGGCCGAGGATGCCCATCTGATCCTCAGCCGGCTGAGCAATTATAGTATGTATACGCTCGAAGAAGAGCTGAAGAAAGGGTATGTCACCATTAGGGGCGGTCACAGAGTCGGACTTGCAGGCAGAGTCATTACAGAAAACGGAGGAGTGAAGGGTCTCCGTGACATTGCGTCTTTTAATATACGAATTGCCCGGCAAAAGCTCGGAATTGCAGAGCCGCTGCTTACTTATCTGCATCAAAACGGCTGGTTGAATACATTGATTATCGGTCCGCCGCAAACCGGTAAAACAACCCTGCTTCGGGATCTTGCCAGACTTGCGAGCAGCGGCAAGAACCGCATTGCGCCCGTAAAGACTGGCATCGTCGATGAACGCTCAGAAATTGCCGGGTGCCTGCGCGGCATTCCGCAGCATCAATTCGGACAGAGAATTGACGTATTAGATGCCTGTCCGAAGGCAGAGGGGCTGATGATGATGATCCGGTCCATGAGTCCCGAGGTGATAATTGTCGATGAAATCGGAAGAGCGGAGGATACAGACGCACTTCTCGAGGCGCTGCATGCCGGTGTCTCGGTCATCGTATCCGCGCATGGCTGGAGTATTTCTGATCTAATGAAGCGGCCTTCATTAAAGCGTCTGTGGGAAGAAAAAGCCTTTGACCGCTATTTGGAATTATCCAGAACGAAGGGGCCGGGCACGATAAGCCGTATTTATGACAAAGACGGAAACGTGCTTTCGGGAACGAGGGACGTGAAGACATGCTGAAGCTGTTAGGCGCTGTATTCATAGTAGCTGCGACAACATGGACAGGTTTCGAGACGGCGAAAATTTATACAGAACGGCCGAGGCAAATCCGTCAGCTGCGTGCGGCGCTCCAATCCCTTGAGGCAGAAATCATGTACGGCCATACACCGCTTCATACTGCTTCGCAGCAGATCGCAAAACAGCTTGCGCAGCCTGTTTCGGCTCTATTTCTCAGTTTTAGCGAACAGCTGGAAAAAGGCAGTGATTCCGCTAAAACGGCATGGGAGCAAAGCTTAAAGAAAGTGTGGGACAACATGTCACTGAAAAAAGCTGAATATGAAGTGCTGAAACAATTCGGCGAGACGCTTGGGATTCACGATCGAATCTCACAGCAAAAACATATCAAGCTGGCACTTACACACTTAGAGGCCTCGGAAGCGGATGCTGAGCAGGCACAAGCGAAAAATGAAAAGATGATAAAAAGTTTAGGCTTTTTAGCGGGCTTGTTACTCATTCTTCTATTGATGTAAACGTGAGGGGAGCAAAAATAAAATGGGAGTAGACGTGAATGTCATTTTTCAAATCGCCGGAGTGGGAATCGTGGTCGCGTTTTTACACACGATTTTGGATCAGATGGGAAAAAAAGAGTACGCCCAGTGGGTGACGCTGTTAGGTTTTATCTATATTTTATTTATGGTCGCCACCATTGTGGATGACCTCTTTAAAAAGATAAAAGCTGTGTTTTTATTTCAAGGATAGGGGGGCTTGCAGATTGACATTGTTCAAATTGTAGGTTTAGGGCTGATCGCCACCTTCCTTTCTTTGATCGTGAAAGAACAAAAGCCGACATTTGCCTTTTTAATTATCGTATTTGCCGGATGTGTTATTTTTCTTTATCTGGTAGATCAAATCTACGACATTATCAGAATGATTGAAAAAATAGCCGTCAACGCCAATGTCAACATGGTATATGTTGAAACGATTTTAAAGATTATCGGAATCGCCTATATTGCTGAATTCGGGGCGCAGCTCACCAAGGATGCCGGTCAAGGAGCCATTGCCTCGAAAATAGAATTGGCGGGAAAAATTCTGATTCTCGTTATGGCTGTTCCTATTTTAACCGTGATTATTGAAACGATTCTCGGACTTATACCTTCCATGTCATAACCGAAAGGAGGCGGCAGATTGAAGCGTTTTCAATGGGCGTTGGTTCTTGCGGTGCTTCTCGTATTAGGCTGCGCAGAAACTGTACAAGCTGCAGACGATTCGGTCCAAACAGAAGAACATACCGAAACGCCGAAGCAATTGGCTGAAAAAACGGCAGAGTCGCTTGAAACAGACAAGATCGGTGAATTTTGGAATGACATAATGACGGAGTACGGCGGCCTGCTGCCGGAAAGTCAAAAAGGAAGTTTGCTTGAGTTTATAAACGGCGATAAATCCTTTTCACCGCAAGAATGGCTGAAGGCTCTCTTTTCTTATTTGTTTCATGAAGTGCTTGCCAATGGAAAGCTTCTAGGCACGTTGATTTTGCTGACGATTTTCTGCGTCATTCTTCAGCTTCTGCAAAATGCATTTCAGCAAAGCACAGTCAGCAAGGTTGCCTACGCAATTGTCTATATGGTGCTGATTATCCTCGCGCTGAACAGCTTTCATGTAGCGATCAATTATGCGACAGAGGCGATTCAGACGATGACCAGTTTTATTTTGGCTCTCATTCCTCTCCTGCTGGCGCTTTTGGCTTCCTCTGGAGGAGCTGTATCTGCGGCCTTCTTTCATCCTGTTATACTCTTTCTTATGAATACGAGCGGTCTGCTGATTCAAAACATCGTCATGCCGCTGATTTTCTTATCAGCGATTCTGAGCATTGTCAGTACAATGACAGAACAGTACAAAGTAACGCAGCTGGCTAACCTTCTCAGGAATATCGCCATCGGAGCGCTGGCAGTCTTTCTCACTGTGTTTCTCGGCGTCATTTCTGTGCAGGGGGCCTCGGCGGCAGTGACAGACGGCATTACGCTCAGGACGGCTAAGTTTATTACCGGCAACTTCATCCCTGTTCTTGGAAGAATGTTTACTGACGCAACGGATACAGTGATCAGCGCTTCCTTATTGCTGAAAAATACGGTAGGAATTCTAGGTGTCGCCATTTTGATTTGTATTGCGGCTTTTCCGGCAATCAAAGTGCTTTCTCTCGCTTTTATTTACAAGCTGGCAGCCGCGATTCTCCAGCCGCTCGGCGGCGGTCCGGTCATTACCTGTCTCGATGTCATCAGCAAAAGCGTCATTTATATTTTTGCGGCTCTCGCCATTGTGTCTCTCATGTTTTTTTTAAGCCTTACCGTCATTATTACAGCCGGAAACCTCACGATGATGATGAAGTAAAGGAGGCCGACGGATGAGTTTTCTAACTGAATGGCTTACCAGCATCGTCTTATTTATCCTATTTGCAATCGTCATTGATATGCTGCTGCCGAGTTCCAGCATGCAAAAGTACGCAAAAATGGTCATCAGCCTGCTGCTGATCGTCGTCATGCTTACTCCAATTTTTAAGCTTTTCAAAACAGACCCCGAAGTCATCTTTGAATACCTCACAAAAAACGGGCAATCGGAATCTGCCGAAATAAAAAATCAGATCAATTCAAAAAAAATAGAAATACAAGCTTCCCAGCGCGCATATATTTTAGAAGAAATGGCTGTCCAACTAAAAAAGAAAGCGGAGGAGATGTTCAGTCATGACGAATATAAAGTAGACCAAATCAAGATCACGGCAGGAGAAAAAGTAGATTCAGAAGAGGATATCAAAACAATCAGCGTGTATATGGCCCCGTCTTCTGAAAAAACGGTCCAAACGGTCGCGCCGGTCGACATTAATACGGATCATGCATACGTCACAAAAGATACAGCGGAACAAAAAGAAGCTAAACAGATTCAGGGAAAGCTTGCAGACATCTGGGAAATCGGCAGTGAGAAAATTACGGTTCATATGGAAGGCGGGGAGAGGATCGGCAATGAATAAAAACGGATTATGGAACGTATTGAAAAAGCAGTTTCTTCCGGGGCAATCGAAGGACGGCGAAAAACCGAAGCTGACCAAATATCATTACTTTCTGTTCGTTTTTGTTCTCGGCGTCTCCTTTATGCTTGTCAGCCAGCTCTTTTCTTCACCGGAGAAAACGGAAAACGCCCAGACCATAACAGCACCGGCATCAGCTGATTCGGCGGACAGCAAAGAGAAAACAGCTGAAGTGTTTAAGGCCTCAAAATCTGATGATCCTAAAAACTCTATTGGCGATTATGAAAAAGAATATGAAAACCAGCTGAAGGAAATTCTTGAAACGATTATCGGCGTGGAGGATGTCTCGGTTGTGGTTAATGTGGACGCAACGTCACTGAAGGTGTATGAAAAAAACAAATCAAGCAAAAATACAACAACTGAAGAAACAGACAAAGAAGGCGGAACTAGAAGCGTGACGGATCAAACATCAGAGGAAGAAATCGTTATGATCAGGAATGGGGATAAAGAAACACCTGTTGTCGTTCAAACGAAAAAACCGGATATACGTGGTGTACTCGTTGTTGCTCAAGGAGTGGACAACGTTCAAATAAAACAAACCATTATTGAAGCGGTGACACGGGTCCTGGATGTTCCAAGCCACCGGGTTGCGGTTGCCCCTAAAAAAATAAAGGAGGATTCATAAGTGCTCAAAAAACAAACTGTTTGGCTGTTAACAATGCTCAGTCTTGTTGTGGTGTTAAGTGTTTATTATATCATGTCACCTGAAAGTAAAAACGCGGTGCAGATGCAAAGTGAAAAAAGCCCGTCAGACAGCGGTGAAGTAGCAACTGAAAAAACACCTGCCAAGGAAGACACAAAGGAAAAAAATGGTACTGAAACGGAAAAAGAAGACGGAACTAAGGGTACGAAAGATTCTTCTTCAGACAAAGAAACTTCCGCTGAAGCGAGTGAAAAAGGAACGGTTGTGACCGAAACCGCCGACGATGATCTTTTCACAACATACCGCCTTGATTTGGAAGATGCCAGAAGCAAAGAACGGGAAGAACTGAATGCAATCGTATCCAGCGACGATGCAACAGCAAAGGAAAAGAGCGAGGCATATGATAAAATGACAGCCCTCAGTGAAGCGGAAGGAACAGAAAAACAGCTTGAAACACTAATTAAAACACAAGGCTATGAAGATGCCCTCGTAAATGCGGAAGGAGACAAAATCAACATCACCGTCAAATCTGACAAACACTCTAAATCTAAAGCTACAGCTATCATAGACCTTGTTGCCAAAGAAATTAAAACGATGAAAGACGTTGCGGTCACATTTGAGCCTTCCAAATAGTTAATGAACAACCGCCCGCCGAAACGCGGGCTTTTTGCATGCCAGTCATATTAGAGTTGAATTCAAAAGTCCGCTCCTGTAAGATAAACATAGTATGTACTTTTAGTAGTAACCTATAAAAAAGAAATTTCATACATAGGAGTGCGATTGAATGTTAAATATTAAAGAAATCCACGAACTGATTAAAACAATTGACGAATCTTCAATTGATGAATTCGTATATGAAAATGAAGGTGTTTCCCTAAAACTGAAAAAACACGAAGCGGGCACTGTACAAGTGATGCAGCAAGCGCCGTCAGCACCTGTACAAGCAGCAGCTCCGCAAGCGCAGCAAGCAGCGCCGGCACCTGCACAAGAGGCGCCGAAACAAGATGAAAACCTGCACCAAATCAAATCACCGATGGTGGGAACATTTTATGCTTCTTCATCACCGGAAGCCGGTCCTTATGTAACAGCAGGCTCTAAAGTAAATGAAAACACTGTTGTCTGCATTGTAGAAGCAATGAAGCTATTTAACGAAATCGAAGCGGAAGTAAAAGGCGAAATCGTTGAAGTGTTAGTTGAAAACGGCCAGCTGGTTGAGTATGGACAACCTCTATTTCTTGTAAAAGCAGAGTAAGGAGACTTAACATGATAAAAAAGCTATTGATCGCCAACAGAGGAGAAATTGCTGTCAGAATCATCAGAGCCTGTAAAGAGCTCGGTATTGAGACTGTCGCCGTTTATTCAGAAGCTGATAAAGATGCCCTGCATGTACAAATGGCTGATGAGGCTTTTTGTATCGGACCGAAAGCATCAAAAGACAGCTATCTAAACGTTACAAATATCGTAAGTGTCGCCAAGCTGACCGGTACAGACGCTATTCACCCGGGTTACGGATTTCTAGCGGAAAACGCCGACTTCGCGGAATTATGTGAAGAAGTGAATGTCACGTTTGTCGGACCTAGCGCTGAGGCTATTTCAAAAATGGGAACAAAAGACGTTGCGCGGGAGACGATGAAACAGGCGGGCGTGCCGATTGTTCCAGGTTCACAAGGAATTATAGAAAATGTAGAAGAAGCGGTTTCGCTAGCTAATGAAATTGGGTATCCTGTAATTATAAAAGCCACCGCAGGCGGAGGCGGAAAAGGAATCAGGGTTGCGCGCACCGAAGAGGAACTGATTAACGGCATTAAGATTACTCAGCAGGAAGCTGCAACTGCATTTGGAAATCCTGGTGTTTACATCGAAAAATACATAGAGGATTTTCGTCATGTTGAGATCCAAGTGCTTGCCGATAATTATGGAAATACCATTCATTTGGGCGAACGTGACTGCTCGATTCAAAGACGCCTTCAAAAGCTTTTGGAAGAATCACCATCTCCTGCGCTTGATTCAGAAATCAGAGAGCAGATGGGTGAAGCGGCGGTTAAGGCTGCAAAAGCAGTTGGCTACACAGGCGCGGGAACAGTTGAATTTATTTATGACTACAGAGAACAGCGCTACTACTTCATGGAAATGAACACAAGAATTCAAGTAGAGCACCCAGTTACAGAAATGGTGACAGGAACAGACCTGATTAAAGAACAAATCAGAGTCGCATCAGGAATGGAACTCAGCCTCAAGCAAGAAGATGTTGTATTTGAAGGCTGGGCCATCGAATGCCGAATTAATGCGGAAAACCCAAGCAAAAACTTCATGCCGTCACCTGGTGAAATTAAAATGTATCTGCCGCCGGGCGGTTTAGGTGTCCGTGTAGATTCAGCCGCGTATCCGGGCTATACCATCCCTCCGTACTACGATAGCATGATTGCGAAAGTAATCACATACGGAAAAACGAGAGATGAAGCGGTTGCCCGCATGAAGCGCGCACTAAGCGAATTCGTCATCGAAGGCATAGAAACAACAATCCCGTTCCACATCAAACTGCTTGAACACGAAACATTTGTTAGCGGAGAGTTTAATACGAAATTTTTAGAAACATATGATGTAATGGGCTCATAATTTTTACGGAGGTGAATTGAATGAAAGACAACAGCTTGCTTAAGATGGATCATGAAGACACGCATTTAGGTAAGGTTGAGATCGCGCCGGAAGTCATTGAGGTGATTGCCGGTATTGCGGCTTCTGAAGTTGACGGCGTTGCTGAAATGCGCGGAAACTTTGCGACAGGCGTCGTCGAGCGCTTCGGCAAAGTAAACCATGGCAAAGGTGTAAAAGTCGACTTGGCGGATGACGGAATTACGATCGATGTCTACTGTGTTGTCGCATTCGGCGTTTCTATTCCGAAAGTCGCAGCGGCCGTTCAGGAAAACATTCGTCAAACCTTATTAAATATGACGTCTCTTTCAATTAACGAGATCAATATTCACATCGTCGGCATTCAATTTGACACAAAAGCCCAGGAAGTCGAAATCGACGAAGAAATGTAAAATGGCTTAACAGGAAACCAAGGGGAGGGCGGCCCTTTGGTTTTTTTACACGTTACCCTTTATTTCAAAGCATGAAGAAAGCCGGCTCAAGTCAGCCGAGTTTCTTCATGATCGTGAAATCCGAATGATCATATGAAGGGCTGTAAAAATATTCGGTAATAGGGTCGAAAAACCTTGATTTCAATATGCGGATACGAAAAAAATATGTTATGATCTCTTTATGGCTTAACGACAAGCAGATAAAGAGGATCAAAGGAGAAAGAAAATGAAAAGAAGAACAGCAAGAGAAAAAGCTTTGCAGGCACTATTTCAAATTGATGTCAGCGATATTGCAGTGAATGAAGCCATTGAGCACGCATTAGATGAAGAAAAGACAGATCCTTTCTTTGAACAGCTTGTACACGGGGTATTGGAACACCAGATTCAGCTGGATGAAATGATTTCGAAACATCTGGTGAATTGGAAGCTTGATCGGATTGCCAATGTTGACCGTGCGATTTTGCGTCTGGCAGCATACGAAATGGCATATGCCGAAGACATTCCGGTAAATGTCTCCATGAACGAAGCGATTGAGCTGGCGAAACGGTTTGGTGATGACAAAGCGACAAAATTTGTAAACGGGGTTCTTTCTAACATTAAATCTGATATTGAACAATCATAGGAGGAAAGAAAATGACTGCAACAATCATCGACGGAAAAGAAACGGCAAAAGAAAAACGCGAACAATTGGCAAAAGAGGTAGAAGAGCTTAAAAAGCAAGGCGTCACTCCCGGCCTGGCGGTTATTCTGATTGGAGATGACCCAGCTTCTCATTCTTACGTGCGGGGAAAGAAAAAAGCGGCAGAAACAATGGGCATGAATTTTAAGCTTGATCAATTCGACAGCAGCCTCACAGAAGCTGAACTGCTTTCGATTATTGACAAATACAATGAAGACCCTGAGTTTCACGGAATTCTCGTTCAGCTTCCGCTTCCAGACCATATTTCTGAAAAAGCGGTGATTGAACGTATTTCTCCTGATAAGGATGTAGATGGTTTTCATCCGTTAAATGTAGGGAAAATGCTATTAGGTGAAGATACATTTCTTCCTTGCACGCCGCACGGAATTGTTGAGCTTTTGAAGAAAACCAATATTGACCTTTCCGGTAAAGAGGTTGTTGTAGTCGGCCGAAGCAATATTGTCGGTAAACCTGTCGGCCAGCTTTTATTAAATGAAAACGCGACAGTGACATACTGTCATTCAAGAACAAAAGATATATCTGAACATACGAAAAAAGCGGACATCCTGGTGGTGGCGGTCGGTAAAGCCAACTTTATCACTGCTGACCAGATAAAAGAAGGCGCCATCGTAATTGACGTCGGCGTTAACCGTTTGGAAAGCGGAAAGCTTTGCGGAGACGTAGAGTTTGAAGGAGCGAAGGAAAAAGCATCCTTTATTACACCTGTTCCAGGCGGAGTCGGTCCTATGACCATCACGATGCTTGCGCATAATACTGTTAAATCTGCGAAACGTACGTTATTATAGATCTTTGGAGATATTCAGAGATGGAACAAAGCACTGCCTCTGGATAATGAGCACGATACCCGCTTCTTCAGGCTCCTTAAGCCAGGGCGGGTTTTCTTTAGTTATGGTGCAGGAATGCTTACGAGAGGAGTTTGAGACATGGGTGAAACAGCGTATGTTACTGTCTCAGCGCTGACAAAGTATATAAAACGAAAATTCGATGTAGATCCTCACCTTGAAAATATTTGGATTAAAGGCGAATTATCGAATGTAAAAATACACACGAGAGGCCATATTTATTTCACATTAAAAGATGAAAACGCCCGGATGCAGTCGGTCATGTTCGCCAGACAGAGCGAGCGTCTTCCTTTTAAACCGGAAAATGGGATGAAAGTGCTGGTGAGAGGCGGAATTTCCGTATACGAACCGAGCGGAAACTATCAATTATATGCAAAAGAAATGCAGCCTGACGGGGTCGGAGCGCTTTATTTAGCGTATGAAGAATTAAAAAAGAAGCTAGCCGGAGAAGGTTTATTTGACGAACGCTACAAAAAACAAATCCCCGCATTTCCAGCCACAATCGGGGTTGTGACATCACCCACAGGTGCTGCTGTCAGAGATGTCATTACAACTCTAAAAAGAAGATATCCCCTTGTAAAAGTCATTGTACTTCCAGCGCTCGTTCAGGGCGAACATGCGAGCAGATCCATCGTTAGGCGCATTGAAGAGGCGAATGAAAAACAGATGTGCGACGTATTAATTGTCGGAAGAGGCGGCGGATCAATTGAAGAACTGTGGGCGTTTAACGAAGAAATCGTAGCGCGTGCGATCTTTGCTTCCAACATACCGATCATATCAGCTGTCGGCCATGAGACGGATTTTACCATCAGTGATTTTGTTGCGGATATCAGAGCGGCGACACCTACAGGGGCAGCTGAGATTGCAGTGCCGCATACAACTGATTTAATGGAACGGACGAAAACGGCGGAAGTCAGGATGTCAAGAGCGATGCAGCAGCATCTCAACCAAAAAAAAGAACGGGTTCAAACACTTCAATCCTCATATGCATTTCGCTTTCCTAAGCGGCTGTTTGAGCAAAAAGAGCAGCAGTTTGACCTTGCTTACCAGCAGTTTCAAGCTCAGCTTACCGCTCTTTTGGACCGGAAAAGCAGACAGCTTGAGCGCGAAACTTACAGATTAGAGGCGCTGCATCCCCATGAACAGCTGAAGCAGGCCAGAAAACGGTATGAGGATCAAACGAATCAGCTTAAAAAAAATATGAATATCCAAATGAAGCAGCTGCATTCTCAGTTTCAAACCGTTCTGGGCAAGCTGAACGCGTTAAGTCCCCTTCAAATTATGGAAAGAGGATACAGCTTGGCTTATAAGGAAGATGAACTCATAAAAAGCGTCAGTCAGGTAGAAGAGAAAGACCAGCTGGAGGTAAAGCTGAAGGATGGCGTGCTGACCTGTGAAGTATTAAATAAGAGAGGGGAAGAAAAATGACAGACATGAAAAAAAACGAAAACATGACGTTTGAAGAAGCGATGAAAGGCTTAGAAAGCATTGTATCAAAGCTTGAAGAAGGCGATGTGCCTCTGGAGCAAGCAATTAACTACTTTCAAGAAGGAATGGCCCTTTCAAAAATGTGCCATGAAAAGCTTCAAAAAGTAGAGAAGCAAATGGACTTCATTTTAAAAGAAGACGGCGAACTGGCACCTTTTAGTGTTCAGGAGGAAGACGAAGGTGACAAATAAATTAGCTAGCTTTCTGGCGGAGCGTAAAAAAGCGGTTGAAGAACAGCTCTTTGTATATACAGAAAACCTTAATATCCCGGATTCATTAAAGAAATCTATGCTGTATTCCCTTGAGGCCGGAGGAAAGCGGCTGCGGCCTCTCATCGTGCTGGCGGTTTTGAATGCATACGGAAAAAGTGAAAAAGATGGTATCCCAGTCGGGTGCGCTGTTGAAATGATTCACACGTATTCCTTAATTCATGATGATCTGCCTTGCATGGACGATGATGATCTGCGCCGCGGAAAACCGACAAACCATAAAGTATTTGGTGAAGCCACGGCTGTTTTAGCGGGAGACGGGCTGCTTACGGAAAGCTTTAAGCTGATTACGTCCCATGTGTCAGACGAGGTATCTGCTGAGAAGCGACTTCGTCTTGTGAATGAACTGATTTCAGCGGCGGGAACCGAGGGCATGGTCGGGGGGCAGATCGCCGATATGGAAGCAGAAAATCGTCAGGTCACGCTTGAAGAACTTGAATCCATTCATGAACGGAAAACAGCCAAACTGCTCGGTTTTGGCGTCATCGCCGGCGCTATTTTGGCGGATGCGCCTGAGGAAGAAATTGAAACATTGCGCGCCTTCAGCAGCCACATTGGAATCGGTTTTCAAATCAGAGACGACATTTTAGATGTAGAAGGCAGTGAAGAGAAAATCGGCAAACGTGTCGGCTCGGATACAACGAACGAAAAATCAACGTATCCGTCACTTCTGTCACTGGAAGGGGCCAAAAAGAAATTGGACGGTCACATAGAAGAAGCAAAGCGCTTGATTGGCGGTCTCTCCCTTCAAAAAGACCTTTTGTATGAGCTTTGTGATTTAATTGCGGCAAGAGACCACTAAAACGATCCTTATTTGAAGCGGCTGCACGACATATGGTAAAATGTAAGCAGTTTCGATGAAAAAACAAAAGGAAGAGCGCGTTTGTCTTTTTTTATGCCTGAGAAATGATCTGAGTTCAGCTCGGCATTTAAGACATATATCAATGCAGAAATTCATGCTGAAAGTGAGTTGATCCGCTTTGGATCTTTTATCAATACAGGACCCTTCGTTTTTAAAAAACATGTCCATTGATGAATTAGAGAAATTAAGTGATGAAATCCGTCAGTTTCTGATTACGACTTTATCGGCTTCTGGCGGACACATTGGCCCTAATTTGGGTGTTGTTGAGCTTACCGTTGCATTGCATAAGGAATTTAACAGCCCGAAAGACAAGTTTTTGTGGGATGTAGGTCATCAGTCTTACGTCCATAAGCTGCTGACGGGCCGGGGAAGAGAATTTGAGACCCTTCGACAATATAAAGGGCTTTGCGGATTCCCGAAGCGGAGCGAAAGCGAACATGACGTATGGGAAACCGGGCATAGCTCAACTTCCTTGTCAGGTGCGATGGGAATGGCGGCCGCTCGCGATATTAAAGGAACGGATGAGTTTATCATTCCGATTATCGGTGACGGTGCGCTGACCGGCGGAATGGCGCTTGAAGCGCTGAACCATATCGGTGACGAGAAAAAAGACATGATTGTTATCCTCAACGATAATGAAATGAGTATCGCTCCGAACGTCGGCGCCATTCATTCTATGCTCGGACGTCTGCGAACAGCCGGGAAATACCAATGGGTGAAAGATGAGCTTGAATACCTGTTTAAGAAGATTCCGGCTGTTGGGGGCAAGCTTGCCGCCACGGCAGAACGTGTCAAAGACAGCCTGAAGTATATGCTTGTCTCAGGCATGTTTTTCGAGGAACTCGGATTTACTTATTTAGGCCCGGTGGACGGACATTCTTATCATGAGCTGATTGAGAATCTTCAATACGCTAAAAAAACCAAAGGCCCTGTCCTGCTGCATGTGATCACCAAAAAAGGAAAAGGGTACAAACCTGCCGAAACCGATACGACCGGTACGTGGCATGGAACCGGCCCATATAAAATTAATACAGGTGACTTTGTAAAACCAAAAGCCGCAGCGCCTGCATGGAGCAGCCTTGTCAGCGGCACAGTACAGCGAATGGCACGTGAGGACGGGCGAATCGTGGCGATAACACCGGCAATGCCTGTGGGTTCGAAGCTTGAAGGCTTTGCGCAGGAATTTCCTGACCGAATGTTCGACGTCGGCATTGCAGAGCAGCATGCGGCTACAATGGCAGCCGCTATGGCATTACAAGGCATGAAGCCGTTTCTGGCTATCTATTCAACCTTCCTGCAGCGTGCATATGACCAGGTTGTTCATGACATCTGCCGTCAAAACGCCAATGTGTTTATCGGAATCGACCGCGCCGGATTAGTCGGTGCAGACGGAGAGACGCATCAAGGCGTATTTGATATCGCGTTTATGCGCCACATTCCAAATGTGGTCTTAATGATGCCAAAGGATGAAAATGAAGGGCAGCATATGGTTCATACAGCGCTGAGCTATGACGGCGGTCCGATCGCCATGCGTTTTCCGCGCGGAAACGGCCTCGGCGTCAAAATGGATGAACAACTAAAAACAATTCCAATCGGGACGTGGGAGGTGCTGCGTCCGGGTAACGACGCGGTCATCTTAACATTTGGAACAACAATTGAAATGGCGCTTGAAGCTGCTGAAGAGCTGCAAAAAGAAGGCCTTTCCGTACGCGTCGTCAACGCGCGATTCATTAAGCCGATTGATGAAAAGATGATGAAGGACATACTAAATGAAGGATTGCCGATTCTAACGATTGAAGAAGCGGTCTTAGAAGGCGGATTTGGAAGCGCGGTTTTAGAATTCGCTCATGACCAGGGGATGTACCATACGCCGATCGACAGAATGGGCATACCGGATCGATTTATAGAACATGGAAGCGTAACGGCGCTTCTTGAAGAAATCGGATTAACGAAACAGCAGGTGGCAGACCGAATTCGATTGCTGGCACCGCCCAAGACACATAAAGGAATTGGATCATGACGGCTAAGAAAGAACGATTAGATGTATTACTAGTGGAAAGAGGGCTTGCGGAAACGCGGGAAAAAGCGAAACGGGCCATTATGGCAGGAATCGTGTATTCGAATGAAAACCGCTTGGACAAGCCTGGTGAAAAAATTGACCGCGAGCTTCCGTTGACCATCAAAGGAAACCCGCTGAAATATGTGAGCAGAGGCGGTTTAAAGCTTGAAAAAGCACTGAAAGAATTTCCTGTCTCTGTTCAGGAGAAAATTATGATTGATATCGGTTCCTCCACCGGCGGCTTTACGGACTGTGCTCTGCAAAACGGCGCAAAACAGTCGTACGCGGTGGATGTGGGCTACAACCAGCTTGCATGGAAACTAAGACAGGACGAACGCGTCGTTGTGATGGAACGCACGAATTTTCGTTATGCGACTCCGGCAAACTTCACAAAGGGCATGCCGGAGTTTGCTACGATTGATGTATCCTTTATTTCACTTCGGCTGATCCTGCCTGTTTTAAAAACATTGCTTGTACCAGGCAGCGATTGTATTGCGCTTGTCAAGCCTCAGTTTGAAGCAGGCCGGGAATCCGTCGGCAAAAAAGGCATTGTCAGAGATCCGAAGGTGCATGAAGATGTCCTGCGGCGTATGGTCAGTTTTTCGGCTAGCGAGGGCTATCTCTGCAAAGGCCTGTCATTTTCTCCAATTACGGGAGGAGACGGAAATATTGAATTTCTCCTTCATTTGCAGTGGCCGGGTGAAGGTCAAGAAGGCGCAGGCTTGCCTGAAGAGGAAATCAGCCGCATAGTGGAAGAAGCACATAGGACGTTAAAAGAAAAAAAAGCAGATGTACCGGAATAATAGGGCGCTATTATTCCTTTTTTCTGCATTCATGTACTTTTTACGGAGAATCATATACCATATAAGAACAGATAAGCTGGAAATAGAGGTGCTTACATGAACAAAGGCCAGAGGCATATCAAAATCAGAGAAATCATTACAAGCAATGAAATCGAAACCCAAGATGAATTGGTTGACATGCTGAAGCAGGATGGATACAAGGTCACACAAGCCACGGTTTCACGCGATATTAAAGAGCTTCACCTTGTGAAGGTGCCGACAAATAATGGCTCATATAAATACAGCCTACCGGCGGACCAGCGTTTCAATCCGCTGTCTAAGCTGAAACGGTCACTGATGGATGCTTTTGTGAAAATAGATTCAGCAAGCCATATGATTGTGCTGAAAACCATGCCGGGCAATGCCCAGGCAATTGGAGCGCTGATGGACAATCTGGACTGGGACGAAATTATGGGGACCATTTGCGGAGACGACACCATTTTAATTATTTGCCGGACTCCTGAAGATACCGACGGCGTAAAAAGCCGGCTCCTAGAGCTGCTGTAAAGGAAATCTAACAAAGATAAGAGGTGTAATGCTGTTTGTTAGCTGAATTATCGATTAAAAACTTTGCCATTATTGAGGAACTGACGGTTTCTTTTGAACGCGGGCTTACGGTTTTAACAGGAGAAACCGGAGCCGGCAAATCCATCATCATAGATGCCATTTCACTTTTAGTCGGTGGCCGCGGCTCATCTGAATTTGTCAGGTATGGAGAAACAAAAGCCGAGCTTGAAGGGCTGTTTCAGTTAGACAGCGGCCATCCCGTTTTTGACGTTTGTGCTGAACAGGGGATTGACGTTTCAGATGAAATGATCGTCATGAGAAGGGATATCAGCACGAACGGTAAAAGCGTATGCCGGGTAAATGGCAAACTTGTAACGATTGCGTCGCTAAGAGAAATCGGCAGGCTTTTATTGGATATTCACGGGCAGCACGATAACCAGCTGTTAATGGAGGACGAAAATCATCTTCAGCTATTGGACAAGTTTGCGGGAGCCGAAGTGGAAAGCGCACTTCAAGCGTATCAGGAAGGTTATCAGCGCTACATGAAGCTGCTTAAAAAGTTGAAGCAGCTTTCTGAAAGTGAGCAGGAAATGGCACACCGGCTTGATCTGATTCAATTTCAGCTGGAAGAAATTGAATCAGCAAAACTCGAACTGAACGAAGATGAGCAGTTGCAAGAAGAGCGTCAGCAAATTTCAAATTTTGAGAAAATATTTGAATCACTGCAAAATGCTTATAATGCGCTGCGCAGCGAGCAGGGCGGTCTGGACTGGGTCGGAATGGCGTCGTCTCAGCTTGAAGATTTATCCGATATTAACGAACCGCTGCAAAAACTGTCTGAGAGTGTTTCGAACTCCTACTATCTTTTGGAGGACGCTACATTTCAGATGAGAAATATGCTGGATGAGCTTGAATATGACCCGGAACGATTGAATTTTATTGAGGCGCGTCTTAATGAGATTAAGCAGCTAAAGCGGAAATACGGGGCAACCGTTGAGGATATTTTAGAATATGCTTCTAAAATTGAAGAAGAGATTGATCAAATTGAAAACAGAGACAGCCATCTTCAGAGCCTGAAGCAGGAGCTGGATTCGGTTGGTAAAGATGTTGCAGTAGAAGCGGCAAACGTTTCCCGAATCCGAAAAACATGGGCGAAAAAGCTGGCTGACGAAATCCATCGTGAACTGAAAAGCTTATATATGGAAAAGTCGACTTTCGATACGGAGTTTAAGGTCAGAACAGCAACCCGCGGTGAGGAAGCGCCGGTTGTAAACGGGCAGCCTGTTCAGCTCACTGAACAAGGGATTGATCTGGTGAAGTTTTTGATTTCTACCAATACGGGGGAGCCGCTGAAATCTCTTTCTAAAGTTGCTTCCGGCGGAGAGCTCTCAAGGGTCATGCTTGCCATTAAAAGCATTTTCTCCTCACAGCAGGACGTTACCTCGATTATATTTGACGAGGTAGATACAGGCGTAAGCGGCAGGGTCGCTCAGGCTATTGCTGAAAAGATTCACAAAGTATCAATGGGATCACAAGTGCTTTGCATTACGCACCTGCCTCAGGTGGCAGCCATGGCCGATACCCATCTTTACATTGCGAAAGAATTAAAAGACGGAAGAACGACGACGCGTGTAAAGCCGCTGACTAAACAAGAGAAGGTGGCTGAAATCGGGCGCATGATAGCAGGAGTCGAAGTCACAGACTTAACAAAACGCCATGCGAAAGAGCTGTTAAAACAAGCGGATCAAGTCAAAACAACTGGATAAGCTGCGCAATATGCGCAGCAGCTTCAGCGTGCTGACAAACCCTCGCAATCGTTGTCAAGTCTAAGCGACGGTGCTCACGAATGACAGCACCCGCCCTTTCTAGACTTCAAGGGTTTTCAATCACGCTGAAAGGATGACAAAAGTTTAAAACTTTATTCGATTTTAAACTTTTGTCAACAGTCTAAAGCTGCGCATATGCGCAGCTTATTTTTTTGTATACTCATCCATTCGTTCATCAGTATATCCAATGTTTTTCTTTATATGACAGTTATAAATAAGGGCTGAGAAGGCAAAAGTAATGATGTAGCAGCAATTCATAAAGAAGGTGTGGGGTAGGAGCGAGGAGAGTGAAGTAGTGAATGCCGGATAACATTAGAAAAGCAATAGGTTTAATTCTCCTTGTTTCGTTATTAAGTGTAGGTTTATGCAAACCATTAAAAGAGTATTTACTGATTCCAACGCAAATGAGAGTATTTGAAACCCAAACACAAGCGATTGAAACGAGTTTATCTGTAAACGCCCAGGAAAAATCATCAGAAGCGTTTACAGTTGAGAAAGACCCGCATGAAATCAAAGTCACAGGCAAAAAATCAGGCCAGTCAGAATTAGTATATGATCTTGCCGGATTTCCAATCAAAAAAACAAAAGTGCAAGTTCTGCCGGATTTAAAAGTCATACCGGGCGGCCAATCGATCGGTGTCAAACTTCATTCCGTGGGAGTGCTTGTCGTCGGATTTCATCAAATTAACACAAGCGAAGGGAAAAAATCCCCTGGTGAATCGGCAGGTATTACAGCAGGCGACATTATTATTGAGATGAATGGACAGAAAATTGAAAAAATGAATGATGTTGCCCCGTTTATTCAAAATGCGGGAAAAACCGGAGAGTCTCTTGATTTGCTGATCAAACGTGATAAACAGAAGATCAAAACAAAGCTGATTCCTCAAAAGGATGAAGCTGAAGGCAAATACCGAATCGGTTTATATATCAGGGATTCTGCCGCGGGCATCGGCACAATGACCTTTTATGAGCCGAAAACAAAAAAATACGGAGCACTTGGCCACGTGATCTCCGATATGGATACGAAAAAACCAATTGTCGTGGAAGATGGAGAAATCGTCAAATCGACTGTAACATCAATTGAAAAAGGGACAGGAGGAAATCCTGGAGAAAAACTGGCGCGATTTTCCTCTGAACGCAAAACGATCGGGGACATTAACAGAAACAGCCCATTTGGAATCTTCGGCACGCTGCATCAGCCGATTAAAAACAAAATCTCAGACAAGGCGCTGCCGGTTGCCTTTTCAAATGAAGTGAAAAAAGGGCCTGCTGAAATCTTAACGGTCATTGATGATGATAAGGTAGAAAAATTTGATATCGAAATCGTCAGCACGACACTTCAAAAGTTTCCGGCTACAAAAGGAATGGTCTTAAAAATTACCGATCCAAGACTGCTGAAGGAAACGGGCGGCATTGTACAAGGCATGAGCGGAAGTCCAATCATTCAAAATGGAAAGGTCGTCGGCGCCGTCACCCATGTGTTTGTCAACGACCCGACAAGCGGCTACGGCGTGCATATTGAATGGATGCTGTCTGAAGCAGGAATCGATATTTACGGAAAAGAAAAAGCAAGCTAACTGCCGGAATTCCGGCAGTTTTTTTGCTTTTCTCCCTCTTCACTTCTCATCATACATACGTTAAAATGAACAAAAGAAGATTTTTCGACAAATTCACGTTTCCTTATTTGTCAAATTTCATTTTTAGTCGAAAAACAGAGAAAAACATAGAATAACGAAGATATGCCACTATTATTGTTAGTTATGATTTTTTTAGAGGGTATATAGCGGTTTTGTCGAATGTAAACATGTAGCAAGGTGGAATCCTGTTAACTACATTTGGGGAGGAAGAAACGTGGAGAAAATTAAAGTTTGTGTTGCTGACGATAATCGAGAGCTGGTAAGCCTGTTGAGTGAATATATAGAAGGACAGGAAGACATGGAAGTCATCGGAGTTGCTTATAACGGACAGGAGTGCCTGTCGCTATTTAAAGAAAAAGATCCTGATGTGCTCGTCTTGGATATTATTATGCCGCATTTGGACGGACTTGCTGTTTTAGAGCGACTGAGAGAATCAGATCTGAAAAAACAGCCAAACGTCATCATGCTGACAGCCTTCGGACAGGAAGATGTCACGAAAAAGGCCGTCGATTTGGGAGCGTCCTACTTTATTCTCAAACCGTTTGATATGGAAAACCTTGTCGGCCATATTCGCCAGGTCAGCGGAAATGCCAGCAGTGTGACGCATCGCGCGCCGTCATCACAAAGCAGCATTATACGCAGCAGCCAGCCTGAACCAAAAAGGAAAAATCTCGACGCGAGCATCACAAGCATTATCCATGAAATCGGCGTCCCTGCACATATTAAAGGCTATCTCTATCTGCGTGAAGCGATCTCAATGGTGTATAACGACATCGAACTGCTCGGCAGTATTACAAAAGTCCTCTATCCGGACATCGCCAAAAAATTCAATACAACCGCTAGCCGTGTAGAGAGAGCGATCCGCCACGCAATTGAAGTGGCATGGAGCAGAGGGAATATTGATTCCATATCCTCATTGTTCGGTTATACAGTCAGCATGACGAAGGCAAAACCTACAAATTCAGAGTTCATTGCAATGGTTGCGGATAAGCTGAGATTAGAACATAAGGCTTCTTAAGCATGATCAGCAAAAGCACTTAAATCAAACGTCTTTTATTTATTGGTTTCCACTGATAAATAGGAGGCGTTTTATTTTTGGATAAATCTGTTATAATAAATGCGGAAGATTGATGACTATTTGGTTTATACGCTTGGAGTGATCAAAAATGCGTGAAACGTACGGGCTGCTAATCGCTATATTTATTCTTTCGCTTTGTGTCAATTCAAACATCGTTGTGGAGTCACACAAAATAGGCATGCTGATTGACTTCATTTCATTTGCTGCAATGGTCGTATGTATATTCGTTGGTTGGACCATGAGAAACAGAAAGGTAAAAACGGATTGAAACCCTTTACGCTGGATGTTCGTAGGATAAAGAGCAATTAAAGTATATAGGAGACATACGCAGAAAAAAACAGAAAACGTGACGGACTGCTGTTCGATTTTCTAACCGAAGGAATTGGTCAGCTTCTCATTTTGCAGTTTGAATATTTGCACAAATTATTCGATTAACGAAAAGGACCCTTTCCTAAGGGTCTTTTTTATAAAAAAGACTGCCGAATATTCCGGCAGTCACATCAAATTAATCTTTATAAGGAACCCATCCACGTGTGTTCACAATCGCTTGCCATAGCGGCTCAGGCAAGTGATATTTTTCTTTGTCTGTGCCTTTTATCACAGTTTCAATTTGTTTTTCGCGTCCTTCTTTTACTTTTACAGCCCAATCAGGATCCACTAAAATTTCACGCCCCATCGCCACCAGCGGGATATCGTTTTCAATCACAGCAAGCGCGTCATCAGCAGAATGGATGGAACCAACAGCAATCAGCGGCACCTTGTGTCCGACACGTTCATTCAATAAGTCCATACGTGTACGTGTTGAGTCTGCGCCGCGGCGCGCTTTGGAGTTGACGTCCATCAATGAAATATGGAGGTAATCCAGTTCTTTTTCTACTAAGGCATCAACAAGCGTGAAGGTTTCTGTCATTGTCAGTCCCGGTGTATCTGGCTCTTCCGGAGACAGACGGTAGCCGACTAAAAATGCACCCTTCGCGTGATCAGCAATTGCTTGTTTCACCTCATCCACAATAGCAAGCGGGAAGGCTAATCGTTTCTCGTCGTTTCCTCCCCAGCGGTCTGTGCGCTGATTTGTTTTTGGAGAATAAAACTGCTGAATCAAGTAGCCGTTTGCACCGTGAATTTCGACACCGTCAAATCCGGCTTCAATGGCACGTCTTGTCGCTTCTCCAAAAGCCTTCACAATGTTTTCAACCTCTGCCTCTGTCAATGCGCGGGCAATTTGTTTACCGTTATCAAACACGTCACTTGGCGCAACGACATCTTGATTCGGAACAAGCTCAGGAGGACATTCAGTTCCGCCGTGATGAATTTGCACAATCGCTTTTGACCCTTGTGCTT
>NZ_JH600303.1 GCF_000245335.1 Bacillus mojavensis RO-H-1 = KCTC 3706 | reverse complement strand
TTTGGATTCGCACATATTCTAGCCTATATGTAAAATTTGATGCAATCAATCTGCTTCACCGGCTGAATATCTTGAGTGCCGAATATGGTTTTCTTCGCTCTTTTTCGGGGCTCTTGTAGCCGCCTTTGATTTGATGGCGAATGGAGCAAGTGATGACCGCCGCGGCCAGCAGCAGAACATTTTTTCATGAGCTGTATCTTCTTTTTGTAAAGTGAATATTCTTTAAAAGCTTACGCCTGTCCAACCCTTCCGTCAAACCATCTGCTCACTCTATTCATCAAGTTTTTAAAAATGAATAAAAAGTTGCTTCTTTCCGCTAATTTTTTCTTAAAATGCAGCTCTTTTAGAGACATCTTCATAGACAGATCCGCTTGCTTTCTTTCTAACAACAGGAAATCAGCAGGTCAGATAGCCCTTTTGAAAATCATGGAAACGTCGTGCCGGCTTTCGTGCCAGCTTTACAAATCCGACATTCTGGTCAAAGATAAAAGCCAAACATCAGGAAGAGGTGATCATGTGAAACAAACTGGTCTATTTCTGTTAACTGTGCTGCTGCTTTCCGGATGCAGTATTGCAAGCGCAGATGATTCAGTCCCAAAGTTTACAGAAGAGGGAAAATACATTGGTTCGGCTGATCCTCATACAATTGCCGTCTCCCTTAACGGAGAAGAAACCATGATACAAGTTCCAAGGGACAAACGCGACGATTGTGAGGACCTGCCAGATCACACAAAAGTCCAGGTGAAATATACAAAAAAAGAAAACGGAACCTTACAGCTGGAAGATATTCAGCTGCAAAAGAACTCGTAATGACAGACCGGAGGGAGAAACGTTGAGAATGTTATGGAGGAGTTTAGCGATATGCGGATTGGCTTTTATGCTCGCGCCCTGTGCACAAGCGGCAGAGCCGATAGCAGGGAAAACGGTATATATTGATGCCGGTCATGGTGGCAAAGACAGCGGGGCAGTCGGAAACGGGCTGTTAGAGAAAAATATTAATTTGGCTGTCTCCGGTCATGTTGTGGACAAGCTGAAAGCGGAAGGAGCAATTCCTGTCGCTACAAGGATGGATGATCATTTTCTGACCTTGGAGGAAAGAGTGGCAAAAGCAAGTGCAAACCATGCTGATCTTTTTGTCAGTATTCATGTGAATTCGGGCGTTTCCTCTGCTTCAGGCACGGAAACGTACTTTCAGTCTGATTATGAAGCGGAAAACAGTCAGCGGCTGGCATCAGATATTCAGTCAGAGCTGGTATCATCCTTGCAAACAAGAGACAGGGGCGTGAAAGAATCGGATTTTTATGTCATTACATATTCAAAAATGCCGAGTGTGCTGGCTGAGCTTGGATTTATAACAAACAGCTCTGATGCGGACAAGCTTGGGAGTGAAGAATATCAAAAAAAAGCTGCTGACGCGATTGTCGCCGGAATTGACTCTTATTACGCACAGTAGTCAGAGTACAAAAACACTTCATTCTAGAGTGACAAGGCCTAAATCAGTATAATAGAGAAAACGGGCAACTTTAGGCTTGAGGTGAAACAATGACAAAGATTTTTGCCCATCGGGGGGCATCAGGTCATTATCCCGAAAATACAATGATTGCATTTGAAAAAGGGATTGAAAACGGAGCGGATGGAATCGAGCTTGATGTTCAGCTGACAAAAGACGGACATATTGTTGTTATTCATGATGAAAGGCTTGACCGGACGACATCCTTAAAAGGTTTCGTAAAGGACACGAGGTACGATGTTTTGAAAACCGCTGATGCGGCTGCCGGTCATCAACAAACAGTCGGCGATGTAAGGGTGCCGCTGCTTGAAGACGTGCTCTCGTGGGCGGAAAAAAAGGATTTTCTGATTAACATTGAATTAAAAAATAGCGTGATCCGCTATGAAGGAATGGAAGAAAAAGTGCTTGAGACAGTAAAGCGATTTAAAATAGAAGAAAGAACGATTCTGTCCGCATTTAACCATGAAAGCTTAGCGTTATGCGGCCGGCTGGCACCCCATATTGAACGGGCGGTGCTGACCTCAGATGTGCTATATCAGGCTGATCAATATGTAAAATCCATTCCGGCAGCCGGCTACCACCCAAAGCTGCATAGCCCGGCGGTAACGGATGAAGTGCTGCAGCAAATGCGGAACAGCTCGATTAAGGTAAGGCCTTATACAGTCAATCGGCCAGACGATATGGAGTATTTGATGAAAATGAGAGCAGACGGCATTTTCACAGATTTTCCTGAGCGGGCTGCTGCCATCGCTAAGAAATTGAATAGAACAAATTAGTTTTCAAGAAGGCTGCCGGTGCAGCCTTCTTTTTCATTCATTCATACCTGTTTCAAAGCATACATTCATAGAAGACACCCAGAAATGTAAGCGCTGTCTATCTTTTGATTTGAGGTGAAACCATGAGGAAAACAGTCATTGTAAGTGCCGCAAGAACCCCGTTTGGCAAATTTGGAGGTGCGTTAAAAGAAGTAAAAGCTGCTGAACTCGGGGGCGCTGCTATGAAAGAGGCGTTAAAGCGTGCCGGAGTCTCTGGAGATCAGGCGGAAGGCGCCATCATGGGTATGGTTGTCCAAGCCGGTGCGGGCCAGATACCTTCCCGGCAAGCTGCCCGTATAGCCGGACTGCCTTGGAGTGTGCCATCGGAAACACTAAATAAAGTTTGCGCCTCTGGCCTTCGCGCTGTCACTCTATGTGACCAAATGATTCGGGCGCGTGATGCGAACATTCTTGTTGCCGGAGGCATGGAGAGCATGAGCAATATTCCGTATGCTGTTCCCGCTGGCCGCTGGGGGGCACGGATGGGTAACGGGGAGCTGAGGGATTTAATGGTTTACGACGGATTAATGTGCGCTTTTGATGAAGTGCACATGGCCGTTCACGGAAATACGGCGGCCAAGGAATATGGCATTTCGCGTAAAGAGCAGGATGAATGGGCCCTTCGAAGTCATAAGCGGTCGGCTGCTGCGGCCGATGAAGGAAAGTTTGATGAAGAAATTGTTCCTGTCAGCTGGCTTGGCCGGAAAGGAAAAACAAACATTGTTGACAAAGATGAAGCGATTCGCCGCGATACCACTCTCGATCAGCTTGCGAAACTTTCTCCGATTTATTCGAGTGACGGATCCATTACAGCCGGCAATGCGCCGGGAGTCAACGACGGAGCGGGAGCATTTGTATTAATGTCTGAGGAAAAAGCCGCTGAACTTGGAAAGCGTCCTCTTGCAACCATTCTTGGTTTTTCAACAGCCGGAATGCAAGCGCATGAGCTTGCGGCGGCCCCGGGATACGCAATAAACAAGCTGCTGAAAAAGACCGGCTTTACATTACAGGATATTGACCTTTTTGAAGTCAATGAAGCATTTGCTTCTGTTGTATTAACATGTGAAAAAATCGTTGGGTTTGATCTTGAACAAGTAAACGTCAATGGCGGAGCAATTGCACTAGGCCACCCGATCGGTGCTAGCGGTGCGAGAATTTTGATGACACTTGTGTACGAATTAAAGCGCCGGGGAGGTGGACTGGGGATTGCTGCTATTTGCAGCGGAGCGGCTCAGGGAGACGCTGTCTTGGTTCAAGTTCATTAAAACATTGACGGAGAAGGGGATTTGAATGGAAATCAAACATATCATGGTAGCCGGCGCCGGACAAATGGGAAGCGGAATTGCCCAAACAGCGGCTGAAGCCGGCTTTTATGTGCGGCTGTATGATTTGAATCCTGAGGCAGCGGAAACGGGGTTTCAGCACATAAAAAAGCATTTGACCCGCGATGCTGAAAAAGGAAGAAAGACGGAAGCAGAAGTGAAGGCTGTTATCAGCCGTATTTCGCTTTCCCCGGCGCTGGAGGAGGCGCAGCATGCGGATGTTGTGATTGAAGCAATTGCAGAAAGCATGACGGCAAAACTAATTTGTTCAAAAACCTTGATCATATTTGCCCGGCTCATACGCTTTTGGCCAGCAATACATCCTCCTTGCCGATAACAGAAATTGCAGCTGTCACAAACCGACCTGAACATGTCATTGGCATGCATTTTATGAACCCCGTTCCTGTGATGAAACTGGTTGAAGTCATTCGCGGCCTGGCGACATCAGATGAAACTGCGTTAGCCATTATTGCATTAGCGGAAAAAATGGGGAAAACGCCGGTCGAAGTCAATGATTTTCCCGGATTTGTCTCCAACCGTGTGCTTTTGCCAATGATCAATGAAGCCATCTATTGCCTTTATGAGGGGGTAGCTGAGCCAGACGCAATAGACCAGGTTATGAAACTTGGTATGAATCACCCGATGGGACCCCTTAAGTTAGCTGATTTTATCGGGCTGGATACATGTTTGTCGATTATGGAAGTCCTTCACTCCGGGCTTGGTGACTCCAAGTACCGCCCTTGCCCGCTGCTTCGTAAGTACGTCAAAGCAGGGTGGCTCGGCAAAAAGAGCGGACGCGGTTTTTATCATTACGGCGAGGAGAAGAATACCTGAAGTCAATTCCAACCCGGGGGTGGCCAAGTTGCATTTAACCCAAGAGCAAGTCATGATGCGAAAGATGGTGCGTGATTTTGCCCGAAAAGAAATTGCTCCTGCTGCGGAGGTCATGGAGAAAACAGATGAATTTCCATTTCAGCTAATGAAGAAAATGGGTGAACACGGCTTGATGGGAATACCAGTGCCGGAACAATATGGCGGCGCTGGAGCGGACGTTGTTTCTTATATTTTGGCCATTCATGAGATTTCTAAAATCAGCGCGGCGGTCGGTGTCATTCTTTCGGTTCATTCCTCAGTGGGCACAAATCCGATTTTGTACTTCGGAAACGAAGAGCAAAAAGTGAAATATATACCGAAACTCGCCTCAGGAAACTATTTGGGTGCATTTGCGCTGACTGAGCCTTACTCTGGATCGGATGCCGGGAGCCTTCGCACCACAGCAATCAAAAAGAACGGCAAATATATTTTAAACGGATCGAAAATCTTCATAACGAACGGGGGTGCCGCTGACCTCTATATTACGTTTGCTTTAACTGCCCCAGGCCAAAACAGGAACGGGATTTCGGCTTTTATCGTTGAAAAGAACACACCTGGTTTTACAGTCGGCAAAAAAGAAAGAAAGCTGGGGCTTCACGGTTCCAACACAACAGAGCTGATATTTGAAAATGCGGAAGTGCCGGAAGAGAATTTACTGGGCCAAGAGGGGGATGGATTTAAAATCGCGATGGCGAACCTGAATGTGGGACGCATCGGCATTGCAGCACAAGCGCTGGGAATCGCAGAGGCTGCCCTGGAATATGCGGTTGCTTATGCGAAACAGCGTGTCCAATTCAACAGGCCTATCGCAGCCAATCAAGGCATATCGTTTAAGCTCGCCGATATGGCGACAAGAGCAGAGGCGGCAAGGCACCTTGTCTATCATGCGGCAGATCTCCATACCCGCGGTCTGGCCTGCGGAAAGGAAGCGTCCATGGCTAAACAATTTGCTTCTGATTCAGCAGTGAAAGCTGCACTTGAGGCAGTCCAAATATATGGAGGATATGGTTATATGAAAGATTATCCGGTCGAACGGCTGCTTAGGGACGCAAAGGTAACACAAATTTATGAAGGCACAAATGAAATTCAAAGACTCATTATTTCCAAGCACCTGCTTGGCACAATCTGACAGATAATAACGCAAAGCGGAGGTTGAGGATATGGATGGTAAACAGCATTTTTCTCCAGGTCTTGACGGGGTCGTCGCAGCAGAAACGAATATTTCTTATCTTGACACACAGTATAGTCAGATATTGATTCGAGGGTATGATTTAATAGATCTTTCAAAAACCAAAAGCTATCTTGAACTGGTGCATCTATTGCTGGAGGGGAGGCTGCCGGCTGACAATGAAACGGAAACGGTCAAAAGGAAGATCAACAGCGCTTCAAACCTGCCGGCTGACATTGTCCGTCTGCTTGAGCTGCTGCCTGAACATACTCATCCGATGGATAGTCTGCGAACCGGGGTGTCAGCTCTTGCCGGCTACGACCGCCAAATTGACGATCGATCGCCTTCTGCAAACAAGGAGCGCGCCTATCAGCTTTTAGGAAAAATGCCTGCTCTCACAGCAAACAGCTATAGAATGGTAAATAAAGGAAAACCGGTACCCCCACTTCAGCACCTATCCTACAGCGCGAATTTTTTATACATGATGACGGGAAAAATACCATCCGCATTGGAAGAGCGGATCTTTGACCGTTCACTTATCCTGTACAGCGAGCATGAGATGCCAAATTCAACCTTTACAGCCAGGGTGATTGCCTCAACACAATCGGATCTTTATGGCGCATTGACAGGAGCTGTAGCATCTTTGAAGGGAAATCTACATGGCGGCGCAAACGAAGCGGTCATGTATATGCTCTTAGAGGCAAAAACAACGCCTGATTTTGAACAAATCCTGTTATCAAAACTGAGAAAAAAAGAAAAAATTATGGGCTTCGGCCACCGGGTGTACATGAAAAAAATGGACCCGAGAGCGCTTATGATGAAAGAAGCGTTTCAGCAACTATGCGATCAAGCCGGCGATCATCGCTTATACGAAATGTGTGAAGCGGGGGAGCAGCTGATGGAGCGGGAAAAAGGGCTTTATCCGAATTTGGATTATTATGCCGCCCCGGTGTATTGGATGCTTGGCATACCAATTCCATTGTATACGCCTGTTTTTTTCAGTGCGAGAACGGCAGGCTTATGTGCACATGTGATGGAACAGCATTCCAATAACCGCTTGTTCCGCCCTCGTGTCCGCTATACCGGCCCGCGATATGAGAACAAATCAAAATCATGAAAGGAATTGGTCGAATGCTGAAAACGGATCATGTCATGGAAGAAATAACAGACTATGTGCTTGAGAAAGAGATTACGAGTTCAGAAGCGTTTACAACGGCAGGTCACGTTCTGCTTGATACACTCGGCTGCGGGATTTTAGCGCTCCGCTATCCCGAATGCACCAAGCTGCTTGGCCCGATTGTCCCCGGAACCCTTGTGCCAAACGGAAGCAGAGTGCCGGGAACGTCATATGTTCTTGATCCTGTACGGGCAGCATTTAACATAGGGTGTATGATCCGCTGGCTTGATTACAACGATACGTGGCTTGCTGCGGAGTGGGGGCATCCGTCAGATAATTTGGGCGGCATTCTTGCGGCGGCTGATTATGTATCAAGAGTGAGGCTGTCTGAAGGAAAAGAGCCATTAACGGTCCGTGACATCCTTGAAGCGATGATTAAGGCTCACGAAATTCAAGGTGTGCTGGCGTTAGAAAACAGCTTAAACCGAGTCGGTCTTGATCATGTGTTGTTTGTCAAGGTGGCAACGACGGCTGTAGCCGCAAAGCTGCTGGGCGGTGGTAGGGAAGAAATCAATCATGCGCTTTCGAATGCTTGGATTGACAATGCAGCCTTGAGGACATACCGGCATGCACCTAATACAGGCTCGCGCAAATCGTGGGCCGCAGGAGATGCGACCAGCAGGGGCGTTCATCTCGCACTGATGGCGTTAAAAGGCGAAATGGGTTATCCGACAGCTTTGACCGCTCCGGGATGGGGCTTTCAAGACGTATTATTCAATAAGAAAGAGATCAAGCTTGCCCGCCCGCTTGACGCTTATGTCATGGAAAATGTGTTGTTCAAAGTCTCTTATCCTGCGGAATTCCACGCCCAGACAGCGGCAGAGTGTGCCGTCATTCTTCATCCGCAGGTCAAAGACCGTATCGATGAAATTGACCGTGTTGTCATCAGAACGCATGAATCAGCTATTCGCATCATTGATAAAAAAGGCCCTCTGCATAATCCGGCGGATCGCGATCATTGTCTGCAATACATCACAGCGATTGGTTTAATATTCGGTGATATCACTGCACAGCATTATGAGGCAGATACGGCAAGTGATCCAAGAATAGATAAGCTTCGAGAAAAAATGGAAGTAACTGAAAACAAAGCATATACTGAAGATTACCTCAAACCAGATAAACGCTCCATTTCAAATGCCGTTCAGATTCATTTTAAAGACGGAACGAGTACAGAGATGGTTGAATGTGAATTTCCGCTGGGGCATCGTTTTCGAAGAGAAGAGGCTGTGCCAAAATTGTTAGAAAAGTTTTCTGCGAATCTCAAAACCCATTTTTCTGAGAAACAGCAAAACCATATTTACAAGAACTGCACCAGTTATGAAACATTGCAAACCATGCGTGTAAACGATTTTGTCGATATGTTCTGTATGTAAAAGGAGGACTCGCATCATGTCTTGGATCGTCAATAAGCAATCGTCACAAGAAGAGCTTGCTGAACGCTTCCGCAAGCTGATGTGTGCGCCGGAAATATTGCAAATTCCCGGCGCTCATGACGGGATGGCCGCCTTGCTTGCGAAGGAGGCCGGTTTTTCTGCCTTATACTTATCGGGTGCGGCTTATACGGCCAGCAGGGGGCTGCCTGATCTCGGAATTGTTACGTCGGCAGAAATGGCCGAACGGGCAAAAGATCTTGTCCGCGCAGCAGACCTGCCTTTGCTCGTTGATATCGATACGGGCTTTGGCGGGGTATTAAACGCTGCCCGCACTGCCCGCGAGATGCTGGAGGCAAGAGTGGCAGCTGTGCAAATAGAGGACCAGCAGCTTCCGAAAAAATGCGGACATTTGAATGGTAAACAGCTTGTCACGGCTCAGGAATTGGCGCAAAAAATAAAAGCCATCAAACAAGCGGCGCCATCACTTGTCATTGTCGCCCGTACAGATGCAAGGGCGCAGGAAGGACTTGCATCCGCCATAAAACGCGCTTCGGCTTACATTGAGGCGGGAGCGGACGCAATTTTCCCGGAAGCGCTTCAAACGGAAAACGAATTTCGCGAGTTTGCTGAACAGATCCCTGTCCCGCTTCTTGCCAATATGACGGAGTTTGGGAAAACGCCGTATTATCATGCTGATGAATTTGCTGCTATGGGGGTTCAGATGGTGATCTATCCTGTCACCACGCTCAGAGCTGCGGCAAAGGCTTATGAACGGATGTTTAGCCTGATAAGGGAGCGCGGGTCGCAAAAAGAAGGGCTTGATGATATGCAGACGCGTAAGGAACTGTATGAAACGATTTCTTATTATGATTATGAAGCGCTGGACAAAACGATTGCCAAGACTGTCTTGCCTGATGAATAGTGCGAACAAAAAAGCCGGAGCGCGCTCCGGCTTTTTTACATCTTTTGTTTTCTGAATCGCGGACTGACTTGATTGCGTTTTCTGTCTCTGTACAAGATGAACCCGGCCAGCACATACAGGCCGAAAACAAAAAAGATAAATCCTGATAAACCTTGGAGCCAAAGAGAAGAAAACGGCTTTACCGTATGGCCGAAAAGCATATCTCTCATCAGTTTAATGCCCATAGCAGAAATGGCGCCGGGGAGCACTAAAATCAAAAGCGCAAAAAGTCGGCTCATGTTCAGAAAACCCCTTTATTTTTCATTTCCTTTATTGTCCAGCGGAAAAAATATTTTGTCAAGAGAAGAAAACGTGGTAACATAGGGTTGTGCAAATTATTGCAACAGAAAAAACAGGTATGCAAATTTTTTCATACAAAGGGGTATCGGGATGCAGAAGGTACTGATCGTAGGTGCCGGTAAAAGGGGAACGGCGTTATTACAAATTCTCATTAAAACAGCCATCATAGACATTATTGCCGTGGTTGACAAAAACCCCGAAGCGCCGGGATTAAAAGAAGCAAAACATTATGGAATTGCCGTTTCATCAGATTGGAAACCATACATACAACAAAAGCCGGATATCGTCATTCATACAACGGGTGATCAAGCTGTACTTGACGAACTCCTTCAGGAAAAGCATGAGCAGACCATTGTTATGCCGGGAAAGATGGCTTATATTGTGTTTCAGCTCATGGAAGAAAAACAGCAGCTGATTCAAATGTTAAAAGAACAAACCTACAAACATGACCGGATCTTTAATTCCACCCATGACGGGATGATTTTTATTGATATCAATGAAGAGATCATTCTGTTTAATCATATGGCTGAAAAAATGGTGGGAAAAAAACGCGAGGAAGTCATTGGGCGCCCGATCAAAGAAGTCATCCCGAGCACTAAGATGCCTCGGATTTTAAAAACAAGAGAGCCTGAATACAATCAAAAGCAGCTTTTGGGTGAAAATTTGCAAATTGTAACAACCAGGCTGCCGATCATTGATGAAGGCGGACGTCTGCTCGGAGCACTCTGTGTATTTAAGGATATTACAGATGCGGTCGAGCTGGCGGAGGAAGTGACAAATCTAAAACAGGTGCGCACGATGCTGGAGGCGATTATACAATCCTCTGATGAGGCGATTTCTGTCGTTGATGAAAATGGCATTGGCCTGTTGATCAATAAAGCATACACAAAAATGACGGGACTTTCTGAAAAAGAAGTCATCGGCAAGCCGGCAAGCACTGATATTTCTGAAGGAGAAAGCATGCATTTAAAGGTGCTTGAGACAAGACGCCCAGTGCGCGGCGTCAGAATGAAGGTCGGCCCGAATGAAAAAGAGGTCATCGTCAATGTAGCGCCGGTGATTGTGGATGGCATTTTAAAAGGAAGTGTCGGCGTGATCCATGACGTGTCAGAAATTAAAATGCTGACCGCAGAGCTTAACAGGGCCAGACAGATTATCCGCACGCTCGAAGCGAAATATACCTTCGACGACATTATCGGCAAAAGTGAGCAAATGCTGGTTGCGCTTGAGCAGGCGAAGCTCGGAGCGAAAACGCCGGCAACGATTTTGCTGCGCGGAGAATCGGGCACTGGAAAAGAGCTGTTTGCCCATGCCATCCATAACGAAAGCGACAGGAAATACAATAAATTCATCCGCGTAAACTGCGCCGCTCTTTCAGAAAATCTTCTGGAATCGGAACTGTTTGGCTACGAGGAAGGCGCGTTTTCGGGAGCAAAGCGCGGCGGCAAGAAGGGCTTATTTGAAGAAGCCAATAACGGCAGTATTTTCTTAGACGAAATCGGCGAGCTGACGCAAAATATGCAGGCGAAGCTGCTGCGCGTTCTTCAAGAAAAAGAGATCGTCAGAGTGGGAGGCACGAAGGCAATCCCTGTTAATGTGAGAATTATTGCAGCCACAAATGTAAATATCGAAAAAGCAATGGCGGATGGAACGTTCCGTGAAGATCTGTATTACCGTATTAATCGTTATCCCATCTCTATTCCCCCATTGCGTCAGCGGATTGAAGACATTGAAGCACTCAGTGAAAGGCTCATTCAAAAAATTAACCGGGATTACGGCCGGAATGTAAAGGGACTGACGCAGCAGGCTTTGCGGGCATTGTCGGTTTACCATTGGCCGGGGAATGTCCGCGAGCTGGAAAATGTCCTTGGACGAGCCATGATTTTTCTGAAGCCGCACATGGAATGGATTGAAAAAGAGCATTTGCCTGTATTTGAAATAGAACAAAAAGAAAACAGCGCAGAACAGGGAGCGGGTTTTGATTTTCCTGACATCGAAGGCGAAAAACTGTCTAAGGCCGTTGAAAAATTTGAGGCTCACTTGATTCAGCAAACGCTGGAAAAGCATCATTTTAACCGTACGAAAACAGCGAAAGCCCTCGGCGTCAGCATTCGAAATTTATATTACAAAATGGATAAATACGGCCTTGCAAATGAAGGCATGCAATAATTTGCAGAATAAGCGCAAACGTCTGCACGAATCTTTCTTCGCATCCATCATGACAGCATCGCACCGAGCTGGCATAGAACTTGCATAATAAAAAGCGGAGTCGAGACAAGAAAGGTGGTAACTGATGAAGCTGAAAGATTTGATCGGCAAAGCGTCGATGCACAAAAACAAGACCATTGCGGTTGCTCATGCTGAGGATGAGGAAGTGATCCGGGCTGTGAAACTGGCAGCCGAGCATTTGTCCGTCCGTTTTTTATTAGTGGGCGACAGCAAAAAACTGAACGACTTGACATCATCCATGCAAGGGCATCAAGTGGAAATCATTCATGCCAATACGCCGGAGGAATCAGCGAAGCTAGCGGTTCGCGCTGTTCATCTAAAAACGGCGGATGTCTTAATGAAAGGGAATGTGCCGACGTCTGTTTTGCTTAAAGCGGTATTAAACAAACAGGAAGGGCTGCGGAAATCCCGTGTCCTTTCTCATGTGGCCGTGTTTGATATTCCCGGTTTTGAGAGACTGATGTTTGTGACAGATTCGGCTATGAACATCGCCCCTTCGCTGGAGGAGCTTCAGCAGATTCTTCAAAATGCTGTTCATGTCGCGCGTGCAGTAGGGAACAATATGCCAAAAGCGGCTGCCCTTGCAGCGGTAGAAACGGTAAATCCGAAGATGGAAGCGACGGTCAATGCAGCTGCTCTCGCCCAAATGTACAAAAGAGGGCAGATTAAAGGGTGCATTGTAGATGGTCCGCTTGCCTTAGATAATGCAGTATCGCAAATCGCTGCGGCTCAGAAAAAGATTTCGGGAGACGTAGCGGGCAGCGCCGATATTCTTCTCGTTCCTTCGATTGAAGCGGGAAATATTTTATATAAATCACTGATTTATTTTGCAAAAGCACACGTGGCGGCTGTCATTACGGGAGCCAAAGCGCCGATTGCATTAACGAGCAGAGCGGATTCCGCTGAAAACAAACTGTATTCGATCGCGCTGGCATTATGCGCATCTGAAGAATACACACTTTAGGAGGAACTGATATGGAACTGTTTAAATATATGGAGAAATACGATTATGAGCAATTGGTTTTCTGCCAAGACGAACAATCAGGATTAAAAGCAATTATCGCAATTCATGATACGACGCTGGGACCTGCACTTGGCGGAACGAGAATGTGGACATATGAAAATGAAGAAGCTGCAATTGAGGACGCACTCAGACTTGCAAGAGGCATGACCTATAAAAACGCGGCGGCAGGCTTAAACCTGGGAGGCGGAAAAACGGTCATCATCGGCGATCCGCGCAAGGATAAAAATGAAGAAATGTTCCGCGCGTTCGGCCGCTATATTCAAGGGCTTAACGGCAGATATATTACGGCTGAGGATGTCGGCACAACGGTTGAGGATATGGATATCATTCATGATGAAACAGATTTTGTCACAGGTATTTCCCCTGCATTCGGCTCTTCAGGAAATCCGTCGCCTGTTACGGCTTACGGAGTGTATAAAGGCATGAAGGCTGCCGCTAAAGCTGCATTCGGCACAGACTCTCTTGAAGGAAAAACCATCGCTGTACAGGGTGTTGGCAACGTGGCTTACAATTTATGCCGCCACCTTCATGAAGAAGGAGCAAGCTTAATCGTTACGGATATCAACAAGCAATCAGTTGAACGTGCGGTACAAGATTTTGGTGCACGTGCAGTTGATCCAGAAGATATTTATTCACAAAACTGCGATATTTATGCGCCGTGTGCTCTTGGTGCAACCATCAATGACGATACTATTAAGCAGCTGAAAGCAAAAGTGATTGCAGGCGCGGCTAACAATCAGCTGAAAGAAACTCGCCACGGCGATCAAATTCACGAAATGGGCATTGTTTACGCACCGGACTACGTCATCAACGCGGGCGGCGTTATCAATGTGGCGGATGAGCTTTACGGCTATAATGCGGAACGTGCACTGAAAAAGGTTGAGGGCATTTACGCTAATATTGAACGGGTCCTTGACATTTCCCAGCGTGACGGCATTCCGACGTATTTAGCGGCTGACCGCTTGGCTGAAGAGCGAATTGAACGCAATCGCCGCTCAAGAAGCCAGTTTTTGCAAAACGGCCACCATATATTAAGCAGACGCTAAGAAATTGATCTGGAGGTTTTGAAATGCTACATGATGAAAAACGCATTCTCACCATTAATCCAGGCTCAACTTCGACGAAAATCGGTGTTTTTCATAATGAACGCAGTATTTTTGAAAAAACACTGAGACACAACATAGAAGAGCTGCAGCAATTCGACCATATTATTGACCAGTATGAGTTTCGAAAAAAGCATATCCTCGAAACGCTTCATGAACAAGGCATTAATATCTCGAAATTTGATGCTGTCTGTGCCAGAGGCGGTCTTCTCCGCCCGATAGAAGGCGGGACATATGAAGTGAATGACGACATGATAGAGGACTTGAAAAGCGGTTATGCCGGACAGCATGCCTCCAATTTAGGAGGCATTATCGCAAGAGAAATTGCTGACGGTCTCAACATTCCATCTTATATTGTGGATCCTGTTGTAGTTGACGAAATGTCAGAGCTCGCTAAAATGTCAGGCATGCCTGAAATTGAACGAAAAAGCATTTTTCATGCTTTAAATCAAAAAGCTGTCGCCCGTAAGGCGGCAGCCTCTCTTGGCAAACGATATGAGCATATGAAAATGATTATTACTCACATGGGCGGCGGCATTACAATAGGGGTGCATGATCGGGGCCGGGTGGTGGATGTCAACAACGGCCTTCACGGAGAGGGGCCGTTCAGTCCTGAACGCGCAGGAACAGTGCCTGCGGGGGATCTCGTCAATTTATGCTTTTCAGGAAAATATACAAAAGAAGAAATGATGAAAAAACTGGTCGGAACCGGCGGGCTCTCCGGTTATCTCGGTACAAATGACGCTGTGAAAGTTGAACAAATGATTCAGGGGGGCGATGAAAAAGCCCGCTTAATTTTTGATGCCATGGCGTATCAGGTAGCGAAGGAAATCGGAGCAGCAAGCGCCGTATTAAAAGGCGAAGTCGAGGCCATTGTTCTGACAGGAGGTCTGGCTTACGGCAAAAGCTTTGTTTCCAGCATCAGCTCATACATAGATTGGATTTCGGACGTTTTAGTTTATCCGGGAGAAAACGAACTGCAATCTCTGGCCCAAGGGGCGCTCAGGGTATTGCAGGGCGAAGAGCAATCCAAACAATATCGCATTGAATAGACAGGAGTGAGTCAGATGGCAACTGAGTATGATGTAGTCATTCTGGGCGGCGGTACAGGCGGTTATGTCGCGGCGATCAGAGCGGCGCAGCTCGGCTTAAAAACAGCCGTTGTAGAAAAAGAAAAGCTTGGCGGAACATGCCTGCATAAAGGCTGTATTCCGAGTAAAGCGCTGCTTAGAAGCGCAGAAGTGTACCGGACAGCCCGTGAAGCCGATCAATTCGGAGTCGAAACGTCCGGCGTGTCCCTCAACTTTGAAAAGGTGCAGCACCGTAAGCAGGCGGTTGTTGATAAGCTTGCAGCGGGCGTCAATCATTTAATGAAAAAAGGAAAAATCGACGTGTACGACGGATATGGGCGCATCCTTGGACCGTCTATTTTCTCTCCGCTGCCGGGAACAATTTCTGTTGAACGGGGAAATGGCGAAGAAAATGACATGCTGATCCCGAAGCAGGTCATTATTGCTACAGGCTCAAGGCCGAGAATGCTTCCGGGTCTGGAAGCGGACGGAGAGTTTGTTTTAACCTCGGATGAAGCACTTCAAATGGAGGAGCTTCCAAAATCGATGATCATCGTCGGCGGAGGAGTTATTGGAATTGAATGGGCGTCGATGCTTCATGACTTTGGCGTAAATGTAACGGTTGTCGAATATGCGGACCGGATATTGCCGACTGAAGACCAGGACATTTCAAAAGAAATGCAAAGCCTTCTTAAGAAAAAAGGAATTCAATTTGTTACAGGAGCTAAAGTGCTGCCTGATACGTTGAAAAAATCATCAGGTGAAATCAGCATACAGGCGGAAAAAGGCGGAGAAACCGCCACTTATACAGCGGAAAAAATGCTTGTTTCCATTGGCAGACAGGCAAATATCGAAGGCATCGGTTTGGAAAACACCGAAGTTGTCACTGAAAATGGCGTCATCTCTGTTAACGGCAGCTGCCAGACGAAAGAATCTCATATTTATGCGATCGGGGATGTCATCGGGGGCCTTCAGCTTGCCCACGTGGCGTCACATGAAGGAATTCTTGCAGTGGAGCATATCGCAGGCCTTAATCCGCACCCGCTTGACCCGGCACTTGTACCGAAGTGCATCTATTCCAGCCCGGAAGCAGCTAGTGTGGGTTTAACGGAAGAAGAGGCAAAGGCGAAGGGATTCGATGTCAAAATAGGAAAGTTCCCATTTATGGCGATCGGAAAAGCACTTGTGTACGGGGAAAGCGATGGCTTCGTAAAAATCATAGCTGATCGTGCCACAGATGATATTCTCGGGGTGCATATGATAGGCCCGCATGTCACCGACATGATATCAGAGGCAGGTCTTGCAAAAGTGCTGGATGCGACGCCGTGGGAGGTCGGGCAAACGATCCACCCGCACCCGACGCTGTCTGAAGCGATTGGAGAAGCAGCGCTTGCTGCAGATGGCAAAGCCATTCATTTTTAAAAGCATAAAGGAGGCGCTTGAATGAGTACAAACCGACATCAAGCATTAGGGCTGACTGATCAGGAAGCCGTTGATATGTATAGAACCATGCTGTTAGCAAGAAAAATCGATGAAAGAATGTGGCTGTTAAACCGCTCTGGTAAAATCCCGTTTGTTATCTCTTGTCAAGGACAGGAAGCAGCACAAGTAGGAGCAGCTTTCGCCCTTGACCGTGAAACGGATTATGTGCTGCCTTACTATAGAGACATGGGTGTCGTGCTCGCGTTTGGCATGACTGCGAAGGACTTAATGATGTCCGGGTTTGCCAAAGCAGCAGATCCAAACTCAGGAGGCCGCCAAATGCCGGGGCATTTCGGTCAAAAGGAAAACCGGATCGTGACGGGGTCTTCTCCGGTAACAACGCAAGTGCCGCATGCGGTCGGCATTGCGCTGGCTGGACGCATGGAGAAAAAAGATATTGCGGCTTTTGTCACATTTGGAGAAGGATCTTCAAACCAAGGCGATTTCCATGAAGGGGCAAACTTTGCCGCTGTTCATAAACTCCCGGTTATTTTTATGTGTGAAAACAACAAATACGCGATTTCGGTCCCTTACGATAAGCAAGTGGCATGTGAAAATATTTCAGATCGTGCCGTAGGCTATGGAATGCCTGGTGTAACGGTGAATGGAAACGATCCGCTCGAAGTTTATCAAGCGGTGAAAGAAGCGCGTGAACGGGCGCGCAGAGGAGAAGGCCCTACCTTAATTGAGACGATTTCTTACCGCCTGACACCGCATTCCAGCGATGACGACGACAGCAGCTACAGAGGCCGCGAAGAAGTAGAGGAAGCGAAAAAAAGTGATCCCCTATTTACTTATCAAGCTTACTTACAGGAAATAGGCCTGCTGACCGAAGAGATAGAACAAACCATGCTGGACGAAATCATGGCAATCATAAACGAGGCGACAGATGAAGCGGAGAACGCTCCTTATGCAGCTCCTGAGTCAGCGCTCGATTATGTGTATGCGAAGTAGGGAGGAAGTACAAATGTCAGTAATGTCATATATTGATGCGATCAATTTGGCGATGAAAGAAGAAATGGAACGAGATTCACGTGTCTTCGTTCTTGGGGAAGATGTAGGAAAAAAAGGCGGTGTATTTAAAGCCACTGCCGGCCTGTACGAACAATTTGGAGAAGAGCGTGTCATGGATACGCCGCTTGCTGAATCAGCGATCGCCGGAGTCGGTATCGGAGCGGCTATGTACGGCATGAGGCCGATTGCTGAAATGCAGTTTGCTGATTTTATTATGCCGGCGGTAAACCAGATTATCTCCGAGGCAGCTAAAGTCCGCTACCGCAGCAACAATGACTGGAGCTGCCCGATCGTTGTCAGAGCGCCGTACGGTGGCGGCGTGCACGGAGCGCTTTATCATTCTCAATCAGTCGAAGCAATTTTCGCCAATCAGCCCGGACTGAAAATTGTGATGCCTTCAACGCCATATGACGCGAAAGGACTCTTGAAAGCCGCAGTTCGTGATGAAGATCCGGTGCTGTTTTTTGAGCATAAACGCGCGTACCGTCTGATCAAAGGAGAGGTACCGGCAGATGATTATGTACTTCCTATCGGCAAGGCTGATGTAAAAAGGGAAGGCGGCGACATCACGGTGATCACATACGGGCTTTGTGTCCACTTTGCTTTACAGGCTGCAGAACGTCTCGAAAAAGACGGCATTTCTGTACATGTGGTGGATTTAAGAACGGTATACCCGCTTGATCAAGAAGCGATCATCGAAGCGGCATCCAAAACCGGAAAGGTCCTTTTGGTCACAGAAGATACAAAAGAGGGCAGTATCATGAGTGAGGTGGCTGCCATTATATCTGAGCATTGTCTGTTCGATTTAGACGCGCCGATCAAACGGCTTGCAGGTCCTGATATTCCAGCTATGCCTTATGCGCCGACAATGGAAAAATACTTTATGGTCAACCCTGATAAAGTAGAAGCGGCGATGAGAGAATTAGCGGAGTTTTAAAGACGTAAGGAGGATACGATCATGGCAATAGAACAAATGACGATGCCACAGCTTGGCGAAAGCGTAACGGAGGGCACGATCAGCAAATGGCTCGTCGCCCCTGGAGATAAAGTGAACAAATACGACCCGATTGCAGAAGTCATGACAGATAAGGTAAACGCGGAGGTTCCGTCCTCTTTTACCGGTACAATAACAGAGCTTGTGGGAGAAGAAGGCCAGACCCTGCAAGTCGGAGAAATTATTTGCAAAATCGAAACAGAAGGCGCAAAGCCGGCTGAACAAAAACAAGATCAGACCGAAGCGCCAACTGCCGAGCAAGCAGCTCCTGAAAGCCGCACCGAAGCAGGCAGTCAGGCCAATAAGAAACGTTTGTCTCCAGCCGTACTTCGTTTGGCCGGAGAGCATGGCATTGACCTTGAGCAAGTGACAGGAACGGGAGCCGGTGGAAGGATCACGAGAAAAGATATTCAACGTATCATTGATTCAGGCGGCGTTTCAGAACAGACTGAAAAGCCAAAAGCAGCAGCTCCTGCACCAGCGCAAAAACAGGAGACGAAAGAAGACGTTTCTCATCCTGTTTCAGCAGCCGGAGATAAAGAAATTCCTGTCACAGCTGTTAGAAAAGCGATCGCTTCAAATATGAAACGAAGCAAAACAGAAATTCCTCACGCTTGGACGATGATGGAAGTCGATGTCACAAACATGGTGGCATACCGAAACAGTATAAAAGATTCCTTCAAGAAACAGAAGGCTTTAATTTAACTTTTTTCGCCTTTTTCGTAAAAGCGGTCGCTCAGGCGTTAAAAGAATTCCCGCAAATGAACAGCATGTGGGCGGGGGACAAAATCATTCAGAAAAAAGATATCAACATTTCAATCGCGGTTGCCACGGAAGATTCTTTATTTGTTCCGGTGATCAAAAACGCTGATGAAAAAACGATCAAAGGCATTGCGAGAGAAATTACCGACCTTGCCAAAAAGGTAAGAGACGGAAAACTGTCAGCAGACGATATGCAGGGAGGAACGTTTACCGTCAACAATACAGGTTCGTTCGGATCTGTTCAGTCGATGGGAATCATCAATTATCCTCAGGCTGCGATTCTTCAAGTGGAATCGATCGTCAAACGCCCGGTTGTCATGGATCATGGCATGATTGCTGTCAGAGATATGGTCAATCTGTGCCTGTCTTTAGATCACAGAGTGCTTGATGGCCTCGTGTGTGGAAGATTCCTGGCACGTGTCAAAGAAATTTTAGAATCGATAGATGAGAAAACATCTGTCTACTAAACAAACAGAAAGAGCATTTTTTGAACGATACCTTCAAAAAATGCTCTTTTTCTATGTACCATTATTCTGCGATTCGGATTTTCATTTCAACCCGATATTCTTCTTGTTTTTTCGGAGAATAATGAATCGGTATGATCAACTCGTAAACATCACTGATAACCGTTAATTGACGGTCCGTGATATACTTGATCAGCTTTTGTAAGTTGAGAAAATAATGCTCTGGCGAGAAATTATAAGCGATACAAACATATTTGCCTTTTGGTATTGTTGTGATTTCCATATCCGGCGTAATCGCAGAAATTTGTTTATTCGTTAAGACAGGCGTGAAAATATGACGGTAAGTCATTTCATCAATGTTGTTGTACGGCTGAAACGAGAAAGTAGCACCGTAGCTATTGTTCGAAAAGCCATCGGCTGATTCGATAAATGTTTTTAGTTTTGCTGTATGAGGCGTTGAGCACGTTTTCAGGCCCGATTCCCTCTGCCTCTGTCTGTATAATCCGTGTTTCTTCCTCATCTAGAACAAACACCTCACCGAGCGCAGGATATTCCATCTGCCGTTTCATTCGCTTTTTCACCAGAGAAATGGTCTGCTCCAATGTTGATAAAAAATCTAATTTTTCCCTGATTTGCTTTTCCTGCTCTGTATAAAAAGCAAACAGTTCCTCCATCTCTAATTCCTGTGCCTTTTTCATCTCTTCTAAAGGTGTGCCAATATATTTTAATGATTTGATCAAATCAAGATGATAGAGCTGGGAGTCAGTATAATAGCGGTAGTTCGTATCCGGGTCGACGTAGGCGGGTTTGAATAAATCAATCTTATCGTAGTAACGAAGCGCTTTAATCGACACATTTGCCAGTTTTGAAACTTCTCCAATTGAGTAAAACGAGTCCTTCATGCCATCCCCCCTTATGATCAGTATAATGAAAAAGCGCATCCTTTGCAGTACACAAAGAATACGCTACTTTTACATGCTGGCTTTTATATGGGCAGGGGCTTTCCAGACAATGGTCAGCGCAATGCCTATGGCTAAAGCTCCTGTTGCAAAATAGAATGGATAGTTTAAGTCAATATCGAATAGCATTCCCCCGATGATGGGGCCGAATACATTGCCGATGCTGGTAAACATTGAATTCATTCCGCCGGCAAATCCCTGTTCATTTCCCGCAATTTTTGACAGATAGGTTGTTACCGCCGGGCGCATAAGATCAAATCCGACAAATACGGTGAAGGTAACTAATAAAATCGCAGCATATGAATTTACGATGGTCAGCAAAAACACAAGACTTGTTGAGAGAATTAAGCTGTAGCGGATTAAACGGATTTCCCCAAACCACCTTGTGAAGCGGTCGAATAAGACGACTTGCGTGATGGCTCCGACAATTGCTCCCCCAGTAATCAAAATGGCAATGTCACTGGCCGTAAATCCGAATTTATGATCAACGAATAACGCAAATAAAGATTCAAACGATGCTAACCCAAAAGACGATATTAAAATGATGAGAAAAGCAATGAAATACATAGGTGCAAAAATCCGTTTGAATCCTGTTTTTTGCCCCTCTATTTTCTCATTCTCAGGATTTCGCTCCGGTTCCCGTAGCGTTAGCATCGATAAAATTGCTGCTATTAACGCAAAGGCTGCCGCAAAGTAGAAAGGCAGACGGGAATGGATTTCCGCTAAAAATCCGCCAATGCCGGGGCCGATAATAAAACCTGTCGAAATAGCCGCTGACATATAGCCGAGCGCTTTCGGCCGCGTTTTAACAGTAGTGATATCGGCGATAAAAGCCGTGACTCCGGGCATAATGAAGGCAGCACTGATACCGCCAAGCATACGGGATATAAATAAAATGTCAACTGTTTTTCCGATGCCGAATAAAAACTCCGAAACACTAAAAAACAATAGACCAATCACGATCATAATTTTACGTCCAAAGCGGTCAACCCAGCGTCCGGCGATTGGTGAAACAATAAGCTGTGTAACAGCGAAACATGCAACCATATAGCCGACTGCGGTACCGGATAAATGCAATTCATTCATAATCGCGGGCGTTACCGGGATCACAAGCCCGATCCCTAAAAAAGCAATGAATAAATTGGTTAATAATATAGCTAATGTGATGTTCTGTTTCTTCATGTAACTTCCCCTTTTTACGAAAGTGTATCCTTTATACTGTAAGACCTCCTCTTAGGGGAGAGTCAACGGATTTCTTTCTATGAAGCTTTTCGCTCTTTATAAAGTCCTTTACCAGCGGACAGTTATTCATTGCTGGGAATAAGCATGTCAATGTGCTGCGGAAGGACTTGAATCACAGCGGGTGTATGTGTATACACTTCTCCATCTGTATCAGCCTTTTTGACGGTGTCTGTTTCAATTTCGACGCGAGAGGCCTGAACATAGGACAGCTCTCCGGTGAGCCGCTCTATTGAACCCTGTTCCATATTCATCAGCTCGCGCAAAGCGGAGAGGTTGGTGCTGCGGCAAATGAGGATATCGAGTAATCCGTCACTTATACTGGCATCCGGCAGGGGAATTCGATTCGTTCCAATGTATTGTCCGTTCATGACAAGCAGCATAACGGCTTCATCTTTTATCTCTTGCCCATCGATTGTCAATGAAATAGGAAAGGACTCAGCGGATGAGACGGTACGTAACGCGCTTGTAAAATAGCTGATTTTTCCTAATAACGCTTTTTCCGTTTCGTTGATTTGATTCGATGTTTCTGCGATCAGGCCGATCCCCCAGAAATTTAAAAAATAACGATCGTTCATCTGGCATACATCAACCTTGGATTTTTTTCCTGAGACGAGTGCTTCAGCTGCCCTTGCAAGATGTTGAGGAATGCCCAGCACTCTTGAAAAGTCATTGCACGTTCCGCCGGGCAAAATACCGATAGACGGCTTTCTTTCTAAAGAACTGATGCCATTGATGCATTGATGAACTGTACCGTCGCCGCCGAGAATAAAGACAGTCTCGACAGAATCATCTATCGAACGGCAAAAATGATAAGCATCGTCTTTTTTCTTTGTCTGTTTAATGATGACCTCATCTAAAGATTGTGATAAAACTGGCACAACAGCTCCTAATGCTTTTTCTATATTTTTGTTGCCGGCGTTTCCGTTATGAATAAGTAAAGCTTTCCGGTGGCTCATACAAAACTGCTCCTTTATTTATACATCTGATTATATAATTCCCTTATCTTGTAAGGAGTAAACGAAAAGCAAAAAATCCTCCGATATAAGCGGTGGCATTTGCCGATAAGGCGGTTTCCTTGCTATCATAAGAACAGATGATGAAAAAGGAGAGGTCTTCATTGAACATGGACTTTAATTTATTTATGAATGATGTTGTCCGCCAAGCGAGACAAGAAATTACGGCTGCAGGATATACCGAACTGAAAACAGCTGAAGAGGTGGACGAGGCACTTACGAAAAAAGGAACGACGCTTGTCATGGTCAACTCTGTCTGCGGATGCGCGGGCGGGATTGCAAGACCGGCTGCATACCATTCCGTTCATTATGACAAAAGACCTGACCAGCTCGTGACTGTGTTTGCGGGACAGGATAAAGAAGCGACGGCAAGAGCACGCGAATATTTCGAAGGATACCCGCCATCTTCTCCGTCATTTGCTATTCTAAAAGACGGAAAGATCATGAAAATGGTCGAGCGTCATGAAATTGAAGGACATGAGCCAATGGCAGTTGTCTCAAAACTGCAGGAAACCTTCGAGGAATATTGCGAAGAAGTATAAGATAAAACCCCGGATGCCCGAGCGGCACGGGGTTTTTTTGTGCATAAAATTCCAAGTCATGATGAATAAATATTAGAGTTTATTCAATGGATGCGCTATAAAAGATGTCCTTTTGCCTAGTGATAGGAGAAGAGATTGCTGGAAAAATAAGCTTCGAGATAATTTTTAAAAATAGTATTGCATAAAAATAAGAAAGTGTTTAAAATACAAATTAACGAATAAATATTCAAATATGATAAAAGTAATGAATATGGGGGAAAGTGGATCATGAAAAAATGGCTCTTATTACTGGTAGCTGCGTGCATCACCTTTGCATTATCTGCTTGCGGCTCAAGCAACTCAGGTTCAGAAAGCGGGAAGAAAAAGATAATTATGGGAACTTCGGCGGATTACAAACCGTTTGAATATAAAGATGGCGATAACATTGTCGGTTTTGATGTAGATTTGGCAAAGGCCCTTGCAAAGAAAACCGGCTACGAAATCGAAGTGCAGGATATGGACTTCAACAGCTTAATTACAGCACTGAAATCAAAACAGGTTGATTTGGTTTTGTCAGGAATGACACCGACGCCTGATCGTAAAAAACAAGTTGATTTTTCTGATGTATATTACACAGCGAATCATATGATTGTCAGCAAAAAAGACAGCGGCATTAAGTCTTTAAAAGATCTGAAAGGAAAAACAGTCGGCGTTCAGCTTGGCTCCATTCAAGAAGAGAAGGGGAAAGAGCTTTCACCGGAATATAATTTTAAAACTGAAGACCGCAACAGAATTTCTGATTTGGTGCAGGAAATCAAATCGGACCGTTTTGACGCTGCGATTATCGAAGATATGGTGGCAGAAGGGTATTTCAAATCAAATGATGACCTGCAGGGCTTCGTAATTCCTGATGCGAAAGCGGAGGAAGCCGGTTCAGCGATTGCTTTCAGAAAAGACAGTGAACTGACGGACAAATTCAATAAAGCCCTCAAAGAAATGCAAGATAATGGAGAGCTCGATAAATTGAAGAAAAAGTGGTTCACTGGCGAGAAGTAAAAAAAGCGGCACAACTTTTTCGTTGAGCCTTTTTATTGAATAGGAAATTTTTTTTCCTGTAAGAAAAGGAGACAAAGGCTATGAATTTGGATTTTTCAGCAACGATCCCCCAAATTCCTTTTATATTAGAAGGCTTAGCAATTACATTAAAAATTGTTGTGGTATCTGCTATTATCGGACTTATATTAGGGATTGTGCTAAGCTTATGCAAGATCAGCACGTTTCGCCCGCTGATCTGGCTTGCTGATTTTTACACATCAGTTTTTCGCGGCACGCCTTTAGTGCTGCAGCTTATGATTGTTTATTTCGGGCTCCCGCAGCTGCTGGGCTTTCAAATTGACCAGTTTTGGGCGGCGGTTGTCGCATTGTCACTGAATTCCGCTGCTTATGTATCGGAAATTATCAGAGCGGGAATCAATGCCATTGATAAAGGGCAAAAAGAGGCTGCAGTCGCACTGGGTGTTCCCTACGGCAAAATGATGAAGGATCTGCTTTTGCCGCAGGCCTTCAAAAATATATCACCTGCCATTGTAAATGAATTAATTACGTTAACAAAAGAATCGGCGATTGTTACCGTTATTGGCCTTGGCGATGTCATGAGACGCGCGTATCAAGCGGGCGCCGCCACGTACAATTACCTTGAGCCGCTGATTATCGCCGGATTGATTTATTATGTGCTTGTCCTTATTTTAACGTTTATCGGCAAGGCTGTAGAAAGGAAGCTGAAATCCAATGATTAAGGTTGAAAAGCTGTCAAAATCATTTGGGAAACACGAAGTATTAAAAAACATTTCAACAAACATCGCTGAAGGCGAGGTTGTTGCCGTCATCGGCCCTTCAGGCTCAGGCAAATCCACATTTCTTCGCTGTTTGAATCTTTTGGAGAAGCCTAACGGCGGAACCATCACAATAAAAGATAAAGAGATTACGCAGCCGAAAACCAATACATTAAAGGTGCGGGAAAACATTGGAATGGTATTTCAGCATTTTCATCTTTTTCCGCACAAAACGGTTCTCGAAAATATCATGTACGCGCCTGTAAATGTCAAGAAAGAATCAAAGCAGACTGCACAGGAAAAAGCCGAGGAACTGCTGCGTAAAGTCGGGTTGTTTGAAAAGCGAAATGACTATCCAAACCGTTTATCAGGCGGACAAAAGCAGCGTGTTGCTATCGCCCGTGCTTTGGCAATGAATCCGGAAATCATGCTGTTCGACGAGCCGACATCCGCGCTTGACCCTGAAATGGTCAAAGAAGTGCTCCAGGTCATGAAAGAACTGGTTAAAACCGGCATGACTATGGTGATCGTTACTCACGAAATGGGCTTTGCAAAAGAAGTGGCCGACCGCGTGTTATTTATGGATGAAGGGATGATTGTCGAGGACGGCAATCCGAAAGAATTTTTTCTTTCGCCAAAATCCAAAAGAGCGCAGGACTTTTTAGAAAAAATATTATAGAATATAGGGAAAAAGAAGAAGGCTTGTGCTTCTTCTTTTTTGTTGAAGAAACAAATAGAATGGAGTCCGACATGTTTAAAATTGGTTACCGCACAATAAAGACCGCACTTGGAACAGCTTTGGCCATTTATATAAGCCAGCTTTTACATCTGCAAAACTTTGCATCAGCAGGAATCATCACCATTTTGTGCATACAAATCACACAAAAACGGTCGCTTCAAGCGTCATGGGCCCGATTTGCAGCATGCTGTCTGGCAATTCTCTTTTCCTATCTCTTTTTCGAACTGATTGGCTATGATCCGTTTGTCATTGGATTGCTTTTGCTGATTTTCATCCCGACAACAGTTGTTTTAAAAATAAACGAAGGGATCGTCACCAGCTCAGTTATTATCCTTCATCTGTATATGTCCGGCGGCATTACGCCCCAATTCATCTGGAATGAAGTCCAGTTAATTACGGTCGGAATCGGCGTTGCTCTTTTAATGAATCTGTATATGCCGAGCCTTGACCGGAAGCTTATCGCCTATCGAAAAAAGATAGAGGACAATTTTGCTGTCATTTTCGCAGAAATCGAACGGTATTTGTTAACTGGTGAGCAAGATTGGACAGGAAAAGAAATTCCGGAAACACACCAGTTAATCACTGAAGCCAAAAACCTGGCGTATCGAGATGTACAAAACCACATTCTGCGCCACGAAAATCAGCACTATCATTATTTTAAAATGAGAGAAAAACAATTTGAAATCATCGAGCGCCTTCTCCCTAAAGTGACATCGATTTCCATTACGGTGGATCAGGGAAAAATGATTGCCGAATTTCTTTGTGATCTGCGGGAAGCAATCCACCCGGGAAATACAGCCTACAAGTTTTTGAAAAGACTTGCTGATATGAGAAAAGAATTCGAGGAGATGCCGCTTCCTGCGACGAGAGAAGAATTTGAAGCAAGAGCCGCACTTTTTCATCTTCTGGGGGAAATGGAGCAATATTTGGTAATCAAAAGTTATTTCAAAGGAATCAAAGCAGAAAAATCGCTCGCTTAACTCGCATGAGCTCATCCTACATTGGTCAACCTAATGGAAAAGGAGGAGCTTATGCGTTTTTTCTTATGTTCAATAATGATGATTATTTCTCCGATATGGCCTCTTGGCCAAAATCCGCTTCCAGGTGACCCGTATGTCATCGTCAACAAGAAAACAAATGAGCTTGCTCTCATCATCGACAACAAAATTGAAGGCGTTTATCGTGTGGCAAGCGGAAAGTCGGATGATTTGACGCCTGAGGGAGAATTTTCGATTACAGTAAAAGCGGTGAATCCTTATTACAGAAAGAAAAATATTGAAGGCGGAAATTCTGAGAACCCGCTTGGGGCAAGGTGGATTGGGTTTGATGCGAGAGGGACAGACGGCCGGATCTACGGAATTCATGGGACAAACCGGGAAGAATCTATCGGTCAATTTGTATCTAACGGCTGTATACGTATGCATAACGCTGACGTTGTTTATCTGTTTCAAGAGATTCCGGTGGGGACGAGAGTGCTGATCACGAAAGACTCCCGGTCTTTTGAGGAGATAGCCATTGAGCATAAAGCCCTGATAAAAAAGCAGGTTGTTCCCGTTCAATAGGCCGCCTGCTTTTTTATCATTATAAAAACATAACGATTCCTGAGAGCACTGTTGAAAGAATAAAAACTCCCAAAATCACGATTAAGACGCTTTTCATCAGTTTTTGTAGACATGGTTTCACTCCTTAGACAATCTGATTATATTTTATCGTGTTTTGTATGGGCGGACAAGCGATATCTATTGCCGGAAAGCAGGGATGAAAATGACCGGACTTGACCATATTGGGATTGCCGTTTATTCCATAAACAAGGCCAGAGCTTTTTATGAAGGTGTATTGGGATTAACGTTTCTTCATCAAGAAACGGTTGAAGAGCAAAAGGTGACCATTGCCCTTTTCCAAGCGGGAGGCGTTTATTTGGAGCTTATTGAGCCGTTAACGCCTGACAGCCCTGTCCGTACATTTTTAGATAAAAAAGGAGAGGGGCTGCACCATGTTGCGTTTCTATGCAGCGGCTTAACAGATCAGCTTCAAGCATTATCAAACCGGCAAATTGATGTAATAGACAGGCAGCCGAGACAGGGAGCAAACGGGAAACAGATCGCGTTTATTTCTCCGCGGGAAACAAACGGCGTGCTTGTCGAGCTCTGTGAACCGAAAGGAGATCAAGACATTGAACATGAATGAGCATATCGGTCATCTATACAACAGGCGCAGGAAGGTGGAAGAAGGCGGGGGACATGCGAAGCAAGCTGAACAGCGGAAAAAGGGAAAGCTCACAGCGCGGGAAAGGATCGCCTATCTCTTGGATGAGGATAGTTTTATCGAATTATATCCCTTCATGGAGAGCCGAAGCTTAACGAGGGAGCAGCGTATATTGGGAGATGGAGTCGTGACGGGCTACGGTACGATTGACGGCCGCTCTGTATATGTGTTTGCGCAGGATTTTACCGTATTCGGCGGGGCGCTTGGCGAAACCCATGCGAAAAAGATTACCTCTCTTATGGATCTTGCAGCAAAAAATAAAGCCCCGATTATCGGGCTGAACGACTCAGGTGGTGCGAGAATTCAAGAGGGTGTGGTATCATTAGATGGATACGGTCACATATTTTACCGAAACGTCTTATATTCCGGAGTCATTCCGCAAATCTCGGTTATATTAGGGCCGTGCGCTGGAGGCGCTGTGTACTCTCCGGCACTTACTGATTTTATTTTTATGGCAGAACAGACGGGCCGAATGTTTATTACCGGTCCAAAGGTCATTGAAAAAGTAACAGGAGAACAGGTTGACGCGGAGAGCTTAGGAGGAGCGGGAATACATAATGCCGTCAGCGGAAATGCTCACTTTTCCGGAAAAACGGAAGAGGAGGTTCTGGCAGGAGTGAAAAAGCTGCTGTCTTATTTGCCGCTCGACAAACAGATATCACCGCCTTCATCTGTGGATGAGGCCTCCAGCTCGTTAATAAACCGCCTCGTGCCGGCTGACAGCACAAAGCCATATGATGTTCGGGCGGTGATTCAGGAATTGGCTGATCCACAGTCTTTTTTTGAGATTCAGCCGTATTTTGCGAAAAATATCGTCATCGGATTTGCAAAGCTCGGCAAAAAAACGATCGGAATTGTGGCAAACCAGCCGAAACATTTAGCAGGGAGCCTGACGATTGACGCGGCTGATAAAGCAGCGAGATTTATCCGGTTTTGTGACGCCTTTGACATCCCGCTGTTAACTGTCGAAGATGTACCGGGGTTTTTGCCCGGCATTCAGCAGGAGCATAACGGCATTATCAGGCACGGAGCCAAATTGCTGTTTGCTTATGCAGAAGCGACGGTTCCCAAAGTAACGCTCATCATCAGAAAAGCGTATGGCGGGTCGTATGTCGCCATGAACAGCAAATCCATCGGAGCGGATCTCGTGTTTGCTTGGCCAAATGCCGAAATCGCAGTGATGGGTGCTGAGGGGGCGGCATCTATTTTGTATGATAAAGATATTGAAGCGTCAGCTGACCCGCAAAAGACAAAACGCGAAAAAACAGCTGAATACAAAAAACAAAACGCCAGCCCTTACAAAGCGGCGGCATGCGGAATGGTCGATGACATCATTTTGCCGGAAGAATCAAGGAAAAAACTCATCCAAGCTTTTCACATGCTTGCACATAAGACAGAAGAGAGACCGAAAAAAAAGCACGGTAACATACCGCTTTAACATGGAGGGGACTTACAAATGGTGAATGAAAAACGCCTGCTGGAAGAATTTTTAGAGCTTGTTCAAATCGATTCAGAAACGAAGCACGAAGCTGAAATCTGCAAAGTGCTGAAACAAAAATTTTCTGATTTAGGTGTAGACGTCAAAGAAGACGATACAATGGGTATCACTGGCCACGGAGCAGGAAACCTGATCTGCACATTAAAAGGAACGAAAAAGACAGATACAATTTATTTTACATCTCATATGGATACAGTCGTACCCGGAAACGGCGTAAAACCGGTTGTTGAGGACGGGTATGTTAAAACAGACGGCACAACAATTTTAGGTGCCGATGACAAAGCGGGATTGGCTGCCATGTTTGAAGCAATTAAAGTGCTCAAAGAAGAAAACATTGAGCACGGCACGATTGAATTCATCATCACAGTAGGTGAAGAATCAGGTCTTATCGGGGCAAAGGCGCTTGACCGTTCCATGATAACAGCATCCTACGGTTATGCTCTTGATTCAGACGGAAAAGTCGGCAATATCATTGTTGCGGCACCGACTCAGGCGAAGGTAAGAGCGGCGATTTACGGTAAAACTGCACACGCTGGAGTTGAACCAGAAAAAGGGATATCAGCGATTACAATCGCAAGCAAGGCCATTTCAAAAATGCCTTTGGGCCGCATCGATGAAGAAACAACAGCAAACATCGGGCGATTTGAAGGCGGCACACAAACAAACATTGTGTGCGACGAAGTTCACATTCTCGCTGAAGCCCGTTCTTTAGTTCCAGAAAAAATGGAAGCGCAGGTTCAAAAAATGAAAGCTGCTTTTGAAGAGGCAGCGGCTGATATGGGCGGACGTGCAGAAGTCGAAATCGAAGTCATGTATCCAGGGTTTAAATATCAAGATGGCGACCAAGTCGTTGAAATCGCGAAAAAAGCGGCAGCGAAAATCGGACGCACGAGCGAGCTGCAAACGAGCGGCGGCGGAAGCGACGCAAACGTATTTGCAGGCCACGGCATCCCAACGGTCAATCTGGCTGTCGGGTATGAGCAAATTCATACGAAGAACGAAAAAATGCCGATTGAAGAGCTGGTGAAAACAGCAGAAATGGTTGTTGCGATTATTGAAGAAGCAGCAAAATAATGAATAAAAACCCGAGTGCGGATCTGGCATTCGGGTTTTTCCTAACAGTCAGCGCCATTGTCGAAGCGGCCAAAATAATACGTCTTGTTTTTTGGCATAATGAAGCAGCGGTTCTGAGTTTGGTAAAGTGATTTCGTGAGCATCAGCCACTGTATTGGTTGAAAACTGGGCCTCGGCTCTTTGAAGAAGCCAAGGGTGATGGTGAATGTCCTCATAATATAGCTTGTCACGATGAGTGGTGTAAAGTCTGTATCGCTCCGTCAGCCAGTAATCAAGCGAATCCTCTTGCGCTGTAAAAGGCGCAGAGAGTGGCCGGTACGTGGCATCGAATTCTGCTTTTCCAGCGTCTCTCCGTTTGCTTCTATATTCCATAGCATCCCCATTTTTTTCGGCTTTCATATCGGCGTAAAAATAAGGCAAATGAAAGAAAGTCCGTGCACCTTGAACTGCCAGCCGATGATCAGCATCTAAGCTAAAGAAATAAATGCCCGGCTTGCCTTTATAGGTGACATAAGTGCGCAGGTTAAGCTCTGGAAAGGACTGGGCTCCGGGAATAGGTGGGAGAAAACGCGCGCGAAGGTTTGTGAGCATAAAGGGAAGCATGCTTACCCAAGCTTGTCCGTTATATGTATCTATGTCCAATATGGCCGGAATTTTAGCTCGAAGGGTAGAGTCATCAACAGGCCAATGAGCAAATAAGACATCATTCCATGTTTGTTTCATGATCCAGATTCCTTCAGGCACAGCAATATTTTTTTGTTGAGAGCGTTCTGTCATGACACCAGCTCCTTTCATTTGGATGTGAGTAAAGGTATTCCCGATTTTCTTCTTTTTAAACGAATGCAGGTTCACGAAAGTGACGGAAATAAAAAACAACTCCGAACAAAAGTCGGAGTTGTTTTTTTATTTCACCGGTTCTGTAAGAGCGACTGTTTTTTTCTGTTTATGGTGTGTCATCTGAAGTACGACGTTTTGCACTGTCAAGAACAGTCCGCTGGTGAACCAGTACAGCGGAAGGGCCGCAGGAACATTAAGCGAGAAAATCGTCATCATCACAGGGAAGATAAACACCATTAGTTTTGCAGATTGCTGCGCTGCAGGATTTTGCGGGACAGCGGAATATTTCGCGCTCAGCTTTTGTGCGACATAGGCTTGGACAAAATACATAATCCCTGCACTAAGGGACATGAGAATATCAGATTGCCCTAAACTGAACCATAGAAACGAGTGTGAAGCAATTTCAGGTGTTGAGCGAATCGCGTAATAAAGCCCAATCATAATCGGAGACTGAATCAGCATTGGAAGACAGCCCATCGCAAGCGGGTTGATATTATGCTCCTGATACAGCTTCATCATTTCCATTTGCAGTTCTTTCTGCTTTTCCGGGTCCTTTGTCTTTTTAATTTTGGCTTGAATGCTGTCTACTTGCGGTTTAATGACTGCCATTTTTTCTTGGAACACACGCTGTTTTTTAAACTGATTGACAAACAAAGGCAGTACCACCACGCGCACAATAATGGTTACCAGAATGATAGATAACCCGTATTCTCCGTGAAACAGTCCGGCAACGCCTTTCAGCAGCGAGGAAAACGGCTCGATTAAATAGTCGTGGAAAAAACCGACGTTACCGAGACCTCCCACCTGATTTGTTGCAGCAAAAGCTGCGTTTCCAGAGCATAATACGATCAAAAAGGCCCCTACAGCCAAAAGTTTCTGATATGTTTTTAACAATTTGTTCTCCTCCTTTTTATAAATGCGGTTTATAAAAGAAGGGAACTGACGTCTTCATCATCATTCACAGGTGAATTCATGCGGAAGACTTTACGTATCCAAGTTGTAATGCGATGATATATAATAATAAGAAAGTCTGTTCGGTTTATTCGAAAGACCGTCTGATGTTCATCTGTTCGTTTTGATTTCCACTGCTCGCCGGCACGGCACTCTCGCAAGAGAAAAGCGATCCCGATGGCGGTCAGAGCCGGAAGAATAATTGTGAAAAAATCGACTAAGAATAAAACGTCATTTATCGACTCCACAAACATTGTCATCACATCCATTCAATACCTTCATTTTACTATATGTACAAGCCGTTGTCTAATGAACAGAAAGGAGATATGTTTATGGCGGGGAAGGGCCGAATTATTTTCCATATTGATATGAACAGTTTCTATGCATCGGTGGAAATGGCATATGACCCGGCTCTCCGAGGAAAGCCGGTTGCAGTTGCCGGAAACGTCAAAGAACGAAAAGGCATCGTCGTCACATGCAGCTACGAAGCAAGGGCGCACGGCGTGAAAACAACCATGCCGGTTTGGGAAGCAAAGCGCAACTGTCCTGATCTCATCGTCCTTCCGCCGAACTTTGACCGCTACAGAAGCTCTTCAAGAGCGATGTTTAGCATCCTTCGTGAATATACAAATCTGGTGGAGCCTGTATCCATCGACGAAGGCTATATGGATATGACGGATACACCATACAGCCGCAATGCCTATGAGACGGCAAAAGAAATACAAAGCAGACTGCAGAAAGAGCTGCTGCTTCCGTCAAGCATCGGAATTGCCCCGAATAAATTTCTCGCTAAAATGGCATCCGATATGAAAAAACCGCTTGGGATCACCATCCTGAGAAAAAGAGAAGTGCCTGATATCCTTTGGCCTCTCCCAGTTGGAGAAATGCATGGCGTAGGCAAAAAGACGGCGGAAAAACTGAACGGGCTTAGTATTGATACGATTGGAGATTTAGCGGCCGCTGACGAACACTCGCTAAAACGGCTGCTCGGCATCAACGGGCCCCGTCTCAAAAATAAAGCGAACGGCATTCACCATGCCCCTGTTGATCCGGAGCGCATTTATGAATTTAAAAGCGTAGGCAATTCATCCACACTTTCTCATGATTCTGCCGATGAGGATGAGCTGTTAGCTGTTTTTCGAAAACTGTCCGCATCCGTTAGCGACCGTTTGCAGCGTAAGGAAGTAATGGCTTCAAAGCTGTTTATTATGATCAGATACGCGGACTGGAAAACCATTACAAGAAGCATCACACTGAAGAATCCGATAGATCAAAAAAACGAGATATATAATGAAGCAGAACATCTCTTCTTTAAGCATTGGAACAAAAATCCAATCAGGCTGCTCGGCATTACCGGAATGGATTTGGTAGAAAAAGAGCAGGCCTATAAGCAACTCGATTTGTTCAGCTTTACAGAGGATGCGAAGGATGAACCGATTCAGCAGATGATGGAAAAACTGAATGAAAAGTACGGCTCCAAGCTGATCAGAAAAGGTGCAAAGGTTAAAAAAGACGAGAGCAAAACAAGCGGGACAAGCTTTAATAAAGATTTTTTTCAAGATGAAAAGAAAAGCTGAATATCTTGAAATAAGGGGGTGAAGTATGGTAATTTCAATAGTATAAATATCATTTTATTTTAATGTAAATTTTAAAATGGTTAAACGTTTTTAGAAGGGACGTTAGAATATGTCAAAACAACAAATCGGAGTTATCGGACTTGCGGTAATGGGTAAAAATCTGGCTTTAAATATTGAAAGCCGAGGATTTTCTGTTTCTGTTTACAACAGATCAAGCAGCAAAACCGAGGAATTTTTGCAGGAGGCTGAAGGCAAAAACGTTGTCGGCACCTACAGCATTGAAGAATTTGTTCAATCCTTGGAAACACCGCGCAAAATTTTGTTAATGGTTAAAGCGGGAACTGCTACAGATGCGACAATTCAATCTCTTCTTCCTCACTTAGAGAAGGACGATATTTTAATTGACGGCGGAAATACATACTATAAAGATACACAGCGCCGAAACAAAGAGCTTGCTGAAAGCGGCATTCATTTTATCGGCACAGGCGTTTCAGGCGGAGAAGAAGGAGCGCTTAAAGGGCCTTCTATCATGCCCGGCGGACAAAAAGAAGCTCATGAACTTGTGAAGCCGATTCTTGAAGCAATTTCTGCAAAAGTTGATGGTGAAGCGTGTACGACATATATCGGTCCGGACGGTGCCGGCCATTATGTAAAAATGGTGCATAACGGTATTGAATACGGGGATATGCAGCTGATCTCTGAATCTTATTTCATCCTGAAACAGGTACTTGGCCTTTCAGCTGATGAGCTTCATGAAGTATTTGCTGAATGGAATAAAGGCGAGCTTGACAGCTACCTGATCGAGATTACTGCTGATATCTTCACGAAAAAAGATGAAGAAACAGGCAAACCGCTTGTTGACGTGATTCTTGATAAAGCGGGTCAAAAAGGAACAGGAAAATGGACAAGCCAAAGTGCACTTGACTTAGGTGTTCCGCTTCCGATTATCACTGAATCTGTATTCGCACGTTTTATTTCAGCGATGAAGGATGAGCGTGTGAAAGCAAGCAACCTTCTTTCAGGACCTGAAGTGAAGCCTGTTACAGAAAATAGAGAAGAACTGATCGAAGCCGTCAGAAAAGCGCTGTTCATGAGCAAAATCTGTTCTTACGCCCAAGGATTTGCCCAAATGAAAGCTGCTTCTGAAGAATACAACTGGGATCTCAATTACGGTGAAATCGCTATGATCTTCCGCGGCGGCTGTATCATCCGTGCGGCATTCCTGCAGAAAATCAAAGAAGCTTACGACCGTGATCCTGAGCTTGACAACCTGCTGCTTGACAGCCACTTCAAGAACATTGCAGAAAGCTACCAAGGAGCGCTTCGCCAAGTGATTTCACTTGCAGTTGCCCAAGGTGTGCCGGTACCTTCATTCTCAAGCGCACTAGCTTATTATGACAGCTATCGCACAGCCGTGCTGCCTGCAAACTTGATCCAAGCGCAGCGTGACTACTTCGGCGCCCATACTTATGAGCGCACAGACAAAGACGGTGTCTTCCATACGGAATGGATGAAATAATTATGTGAAAAATCCCGCAGCCTGACAGCTGCGGGATTTTTTTTTGAAATAGAGTGCGGGGAACGAAAGGATGTATGTTTTGCCTGTAAATGAGTATGTACTTGAAAATTTTCCTGGTTTACGACTTACACCTCCTTTGTTTTATAACTGGCAGATCGGCATCCGGTTTGAAATAGGCGTAGGATATAATGTGAATGCTGCTTATCTACACAACCCTTATATAGATAACGCATACAAGAGAGCTGTCACTTTATTTAAGTCTCTACATGCCGATGATGATGATATATTTGTTATAGCTGATGCTGTTGGTTTTGGAGGGGGAAGGAGATATAAGAGCAAATTACATATTTTCTCACGGTACATTCGAGAAAAAGCTGTGTTGAAAAAACTGCAGCACATTGCTGTCTCTTATACTTGTTCTGATGATGATAAAACGCATAGATTTTTTCTGAGGTGTAAAGCTGGTGATGTAAGATATATTCCAATGCTGAGAGCGATATGTAATCAAGATATGGGGATAAAACCAAGCATTTCTCAAGATATTTACTTTATCAATATAAAAAAGAGAACCATTTTTCATCTTTATGATGATCGAGGCTGCGATATTTTAGCTGCTGCAGCTGAAACAATACGGGATATGTATGAAACATATAACAGTTGGATATTAGATTACGACAGAGAGAAAATCAATTGTCTTTTTGAGCCGCTTAGAGGCAGAGAGTTAAATACATCAATAAAAGGCTGAAAATGCTTTACAAGCACTTTCAGCCTTTTTCTTTATATATTCCACCAATGCAAGCCGTCTTTCGCCAAAAGATCATCTGATTCTTTTGGACCCATAGAACCTGCTTCGTAGTTTGGCGATAGGGTTTTGTTGGCTGCCCATGTTTCAGAAATGGAATCGACAAAGCTCCAAGAAAGGGCCACTTCATCCCAGTGTGCGAAGTTCGTCGCATCGCCAAGAAGACAGTCGTGAATCAATTTTTCATATGCTTCAGGAGTGTTCAGTTCATCATTGCAATTGCTGCAGTAATCCAATTTGATTGGCTGCGCGTGTGCTGCTCCTCCGAGTTTTTTAGCGTTTAAGTACAGTGTAATGCCTTCGTCAGGCTGAATATGAATGACGAGTAAGTTCGGATTCATGTTGTTTTCATTGCCGTAGTACAGGTTCATCGGAATGTCCTTAAATTGAACGACAATTTTTGTAGACTTTTCTTTCATTCGTTTTCCGGTACGAATGTAGAATGGAACACCAGCCCATCTGAAGTTGTCGATCAGAAGCTTTCCAGAAACAAAGGTTTCTGTATTTGAGTCAGGAGCGACGTTATCTTCATCTGTATAAGCAGGGACTGGCAGACCGTCAATTTCACCGGCTTGATATTGTCCGCGCACAAAATACTCATCCACTTCGTCTTTTGCAATAGGGCGGAGGGCTCTCAGCACCTTCACTTTTTCGCTGCGAATTTCTTCTGTGTTCAGTTTAATCGGCGGCTCCATTGCGAGAAGCGCAACCATTTGCATAATATGGTTTTGGACCATGTCGCGAAGGGCGCCTGATTTTTCGTAATATCTAGCACGGTCTTCAACACCAAGTGATTCGCTTGATGTGATTTGGATATTTGAGATGTAGCGATTTGTCCATAGCGGTTCGAAAATCGCATTGGCAAATCGAATAACCTCAATATTCTGCACCATTTGTTTTCCTAAATAGTGATCGATTCTATAAATTTGATCTTCTGTAAATGCTTCACGAATTTCTTGATTTAATGCTTGCGCGCTTGGCAAGTCATGGCCAAACGGCTTTTCAATCACAAGGCGGGACCAGCCTGTAGTTGCTGTAACACCTTCTGATTTTAATGTCTTTGCAATTGTTCCAAAGAATTCTGGAGCCATTGCCAAGTAGAACATTCTGTTGTTCGGGATTTGATATGTATCTTCCAGCTGGTTGAGCAGTACGTTAAGCTCTTGATAAGAACCAGGGTTTGTCACGTCAAACGGGTGATAATAGAAATGAGACGTGAAGTCATCTATATGTTTATCAGCAGCTGAGGAAATAGATGTTTTGACGGTTTGGCGAAGATCCTCATTGGACCAAGGTCTTCTTCCGACTCCTACAACTGCAAACTCTTCTCCGATTTGTCCATTTTTATATAAACGGTGAATGGACGGATAGAGTTTTCGTTTTGCCAAATCTCCCGTTGCACCGAATATGACAATTACTGCTTTTGGTTGTTGGTTTGTTTTCACTAAAAGTACCTCACTTTATTCGAAGCTATATTTTAGTACCCCGTATATTTCCTTCATTTTAAATCTAAAATTCAACGAAAGCAAACATTTAAGCCCCTTTTTTTGCAGAATGGCGCAAAAATATTTCTAGAACGAAAGGTTTGCTCGAATCAGAGGCAAGATTCACATTTTACGCCTGATCCTGTATTCTTGTAGGTAACTAGTTCTAGTAGGAGGAAGGAAATGTGGAATTACTTTTTTTAGGGACGGGAGCCGGAATTCCCGCTAAGTCGAGAAACGTGACGTCGATCGCATTAAAGCTGCTTGAAGAAAGGCGATCTGTATGGCTGTTTGACTGCGGGGAAGCCACACAGCATCAAATTTTACATACATCAATTAAACCTCGAAAAATAGAAAAAATCTTCATTACTCACATGCACGGCGATCATGTATACGGTCTTCCGGGGCTTCTTGGCAGCCGTTCTTTTCAGGGCGGTGAGGACGAGCTGACGGTTTACGGACCGAAAGGCATCAAGGCGTTTATTGAAACAAGTCTTGCCGTCACGAAAACTCACCTAACATATCCGCTTGTGATACAAGAGATTGAAGAGGGAGCCGTATTTGAGGACGACCAGTTTATCGTCACAGCTGCATCCGCGATTCATGGTGTAGAGGCCTTCGGGTACCGCGTACAAGAAAAAGATATGCCTGGCTCTTTAAAGGCGGCGTTATTAAAGGAAATGAGTATTCCGCCTGGACCTGTATATTCGAAAATAAAAAAAGGTGAAATCGTGACGCTTGAAGACGGACGCACCATAAATGGGGAGGATTTTTTGGAGCCTCCTAAAAAGGGGAGAGCTGTCGTGTTTTCCGGGGATACGAGAGTGAGCGATAAGATAAAAGAGCTTGCGCGGGACTGTGATGTGCTTGTGCATGAAGCCACCTTTGCTAAGGATGATGTGAAGCTTGCTTTTGATTATTTTCACAGTACAACAGAACAAGCAGCTGTAACAGCAAAAGAAGCTGGGGCGAAGCAGCTCATCTTAACTCATATCAGCGCAAGATATCAGGGAGAGGCCTCTTTGGAGCTTCAGAAAGAAGCGGCAGCCGTTTTTCCGAACAGCATCACGGCTTATGATTTCTTAGAGGTACAAGTTCCAAGAGGCTGAGAAGGTGTTTGACAATCTGTTATTAAGCTGTATAATAAAACGTAATCATTACGCTTTATAAGGAGATGTTAAACATGAGAGTAAATGTTACTTTGGCTTGCACTGAAACAGGGGACAGAAACTACATCACAACCAAAAATAAACGCACAAATCCTGATCGTTTAGAGCTGAAAAAATACTCACCGCGGTTAAAAAAATATACCCTTCATCGCGAAACAAAATAATAAAAGACCCGGCTGCTTTAGCCGGGTTTTTTGTTTAATTGACTGCCTGGTACAGCGGGGCGACCTGCTGGCAGGCCGCACACCATACATCATAAATCGCCAGATGGACGATATGAGGTTCATCATGATGAATGTTATGTGAGCTGTTTTTTGCTTGTATCCAGCCGCTTTGATCGGATAGGGACAAAATGCTGCTATGCAGGTTTCTCCAGTCCGCTTCAGCAGAGGCGAATTTCTCAGTGCGTTCACCTGATGACAGGACAATAAGGGGCATGTTTCCTAAATGGACTTGCTGCTGTTTGACCTGCTGCAGGCTTTTCAAAAATTCAGCATATGTCTCCTCGAGCATCATCTGCTTTTTGTATGCTGTATGCATTTCTTCAGGAATAAATGTAAAGCTGCCTGTGCCGTGATCTCCTAAAGCGGGATCAAGGAGCACCATGCCGATAATATCCTCTCGGTTTTTACAGGCCCATAAACTGCTGATAACCGATCCGTATGAATGTGAAACAACCAGATAAGGCGGTCTTATACCTGCTGCCTTAAGCAAGCTTTCTAATTCTCTCACCTTTTGGTTGGCTGTTCGTTCTGCCTTGCTTTGTCCGCTTTTCCCAATACCCGCTCTATCATATGTGAATATGCCAAATTCGCCATCAATGTCCGCTGTTAATGGTTTCCACGTCTCTGAAGAAGTGCCGTAGCCGGCTTCAAAAACAATGGTTACACCGCTAAATCCTTTTCGGTGTTTTGTATGAAATTCACAACCGTCAACCATATAGGTCCTTTCGATCCATGCTGCATTCATTGGAGTCATCTCCTCTAATTGGTCTACTAGGGAGACGGAGAACGTCAGCTGATCGTTTCTCCAAAAATAAAAAAAGAGATATCCGGCGGCGGAGCCGCGGATATCTCGAATCTCAAGATTACCAGCCTCTTTCGTATTGAACAGGGGCTTGAATATCTGTATTGAGCTGTTTTGCGGCAGTTCTTGCAAAGTAAGGATCGCGTAATAGCTCTCTGCCGATAAAGATGAGGTCTGCACGGTTATTTTGAAGAATTTCTTCAGCCATTGAACCATTTGTAATCATTCCGACAGCACCAGTCGCCATATCAGCCTGTTCGCGGATTTTCTCGGCAAAGCTGACCTGATAGCCAGGGAATACGTTAATGTCTGCATGAACAAGGGCACCTGAGCTGCAGTCAATTAAATCAACGCCCTGCTCCTTCATCCATTTTGCAAAACCGATATGATCCGCGATGTTTAAGCCTTTGTCTGTATAGTCAGAAGCCGATACACGGACAAATAAAGGACCATCCCACACTTGATTGACTTCATCAATGATTTCTCTTAAGAAACGGTATCGGTTTTCTGGTGAGCCTCCGTATTCATCTGTGCGATGGTTAGAAAGCGGAGATAAAAATTCATGAATTAAGTATCCGTGTGCCGCATGAATCTCAATCACATCAAAGCCTGCTTCTTTTGCACGGGCTGCTGCTTGTTTGAACTCCTGCACGGTCTCTTTCACTTTTTCAGTTGTCATTTCAACCGGTGTGCTGGATTGCTCGTCAAACGCAATCGCAGACGGAGCGAAAATATCGCCTTCAAGCTCTGCTTTACGTCCTGCGTGGGCAAGCTGAATTCCGATTTTTGAGCCTTGCGCTTTTACCTGCTCAGTCAGCTTTGCAAAACCTTCGATATGCTCGTCGCTCCATATCCCTAAATCTTGGTCTGTGATGCGTCCTTGAGGATTAACCGCTGATGCTTCCACAATAATTAACCCAACCTGGCCGACTGCGCGTGTTATGTAGTGAGCCATGTGGAACGGCTGTAACTTTCCGTCCTTTTCGTGAGAAGAGTACATGCACATTGGTGACATCACAATGCGGTTTTTTAACGTTACATCTTTAATCGTCATAGGTGTGAATAATTTTCTGGCCATTTCTTTCGCCTCCCGTAAGGTTTTTAGAGGTTGATTATAACAAGTCATTTCTTTCCCGTCATATAAACTGCTCAAACGATCCGATTTTGTCAAACATTTCTGTATAATAGACAGGGAGTCATGTTATTTTTTAGAATCGAAGCGTTTTTATACATAGGAGGGCGGAAATGATGAATTGGCAGACCAAGGATAATTTGCTTACCCTTTTAACTTCGCTTGTCCAGTACGAAAGTGTCACTGGTTCGAAAGGAGAAGCCGCACTTGCGGAATATCTTTATTATCTTTTAAAGGACAAGCCTTATTTTCAAAATAACCCTGCTCATGTCACACTCCATCCAATGGAAGACGGCAGAACGTTTCTGACGGCGCTTGTCAAAAAGAAAGATGTCAAACAGACAGTGCTATTGTTGAGCCATTTTGATGTCGTGGACATAGAGGACTACGGCGAATTCAAGCATATGGCCTGTAAGCCGGCTGAGCTTTTAAACTCCTTTTTGGAGAAAAAGAGTTGCTTCCTGAACGCGTGAGAACAGACGCGGAAAGCGGCGACTGGCTGTTTGGAAGAGGCACGATGGATATGAAAGCGGGGCTTACTGTTCAGCTGTCGATGCTTGAGCGGGCAATGAATGGTCATTTTGATGGGAATGTCCTTTTGATTACGGTTCCTGACGAGGAAGTGAATTCAAGAGGAATGATCGAAGCCGTTCCTGCACTGAAAGAAATCAAGCATAAATATCATCTTACATACACTGCTTGTTTGAATAGCGAACCGATTTTTGAAAAATTTCCGGGCGACCAGCGGCAATATGTGTATACAGGCAGCATTGGCAAGGTTCTTGCAGGATTTTTCTGCAAAGGGATAGAAACGCATGTCGGAGAGCCGTTTTCCGGTTTAAATGCAAATTTAATGGTTTCTGAGATCAATCGTCTGCTGGAGCTGAACGTGAATTACTGCGAAATGGCTGACGGGGAAGTCACCCCGCCGCCGGTAAACTTAATGCAAAAGGACTTGAAAGAGGCATATTCCGTCCAAACACCGCATACAGCCGTTACGTTATTTAATGTGCTGACAATGCAGCGCTCCGCGAGAAAACCAGCAATCTTGTTTTTTTCTTGCTGTCATATCTGACAGCAAAGCTTTTGATGCAGGTTCAAACAGTGATTTACAAAGTCCGTTTAACGCATTTACCACAAAAATACCCAGAGGTGAGAAGCAGCCGCAAACCCTGCAAACACCAGCATCCAGCCGAAAATGGATACAAGCATCATGTTCTTTCTGCCGAATTTGTCCGAGATATATCCGCCATAAAAGCTTGCAATGATGCCGACTGATGAGCTCGCCGCAATGACAAGCCCCGCATAGGATGCTGATGCGCCTTGGACAGCTGTTAAATAAATCGCTAAAAACGGAATGCTCATCGATGTTGCCATTCTGCCGAAAATGGTTCCGATAATAATTGTCCAGCTGATTGGGTGGATATCTTTCCATGTCTTCATGTTTATTGTTCTCTCCTGTTAGTAAGATCTTTTTCTATCATACATGAAAAAATTTCCTTATCCAACGGAGGATTAAATATTTTTACTTACCGGTTTATATGGGTTTGTTATGTGCGCGCAGGATGACCTTTGTTTTTGATGGTTCAAGTTTCACGTTGACGATGGCGTTTAGCCGTTGAAGTGGAGGTTGAAGTTACTCGATTTTTTTGTCTGGCGCTTATATCTGACCATGAAAGTGTAATTCCCATTTGCAGAAATGCCTGTCCAGTTTAAAGACATGAGGAATGCGGGAGAGCAATCGGATTTCGTTTAAAGACGTTGACTCATCAGGCTGTAGCTCATATCGGCAGGGTTCCTGAAATGCTGGGTGAGACCGGGCATCAGATTAAAGACTATGCTGATGGGCCTGAGCGTCCGCATATGAGAAGGGGCGCTTCCCCTTGATATCAGCCGCGTCCCTTCTGGCCATACTAAAACAAATATACGAAAATTCTCCAACAATGAAGGTGCATGACACTAAGAAAACAGCCCTTGGTTTGTGACGTAGTCATAAATGATATCCTCTATATGCGCATGCAGGTCCTCGTCTGGATCTTCATTTTGTCTTTCCTCTAAGGCAGCTTTCAGGCTTTGTTTTTCATACGGGCTTAACGGATCAATGGCAACATTTCGGCCGTATTGGCGCAATGCCTGTCCCAACATTTTTTCGACAAATTTCTCCATTTTGATTCTCCTATCTTTATGGTTCGCTTTCATTCTACTAAATGTTTTCCTTCTCTCAAACCCTTGCATCATATTTTCTGTCAGACAAGAATCATTTACCAGTATAAATCGAACGTATTTTCGCATATAATAGCAGAAGCGAACATAAGTTCTTTTTAGAGGTGTGTATGATGAAAGAAAAAGTGATTTTTCTCGTTGACATGCAATCGTTTTATGCATCTGTAGAGAAAGCGGAAAATCCACATTTGAAAAATCAGCCGGTAATTGTTTCGGGTGATCCGGAAAGGAGGGGCGGAGTTGTATTGGCTGCATGCCCGCTGGCGAAACAAAAAGGGGTAGCCAATGCCTCACGCCTGTGGGAAGCGCAGGAAAAATGCCCTGAAGCGATTGTGCTTCGGCCTCGGATGCAGCGGTATATTGATGTATCACTGCAAATCACCGCCATTTTAGAGGAATATACAGATCTTGTGGAGCCCTATTCCATTGACGAGCAATTCATGGATATCACAGGCAGCCAGAAGCTGTTTGGGGCGCCCGAGGAAATTGCCAAAAGCATTCAAGACAGAATCATGCGGGAGGTCGGCATTTATGCCCGGGTCGGAATCGGCCCTAATAAAGCGCTCGCCAAGATCGCGTGTGACAATTTTGCCAAAAAGAATAAGAACGGTATTTTTACATTAACGAAAGAAAATATGAAAACCGAGATGTGGCCGCTTCCGGTAGGGAGTATGTTTGGCGTTGGGAGCCGGATGAAACATCATTTAAATCGAATGGGCATCAGCACGATCGGCGGGCTTGCGGTTTTTCCGCTTGATTAGAATGAACGTAAAGTCGAAGGAAAAAGAAAGAGTAAAGGCCCCGGTCTATTCTCATTTAACCTATGACCGTGAGGAAGGTGTGTTTGAGGTTGTAGAACAGGCTGATATCGTGATCATCGAAGGAATTAATGTTCTTCAATCGCCGACCTTGGAGGATGACCGGGAAAACCCCCGCATCTTTGTTTCCGATTTCTTTGATTTTTCAATTTACGTAGATGCGGACGAAAGCCGGATTCTTACCTGGTATTTAGAGCGTTTCCGCCTTCTTCGGGAAACGGCCTTTCAAAATCCGGACTCGTATTTTCATAAATTTAAAGACCTGTCTGACCAGGAGGCTGACGAGATGGCAACCTCGATTTGGGAGAGTGTCAACCGCCCTAATTTATATGAAAATATTTTGCCGACTAAATTCAGGTCAGATTTAATATTGCGAAAGGGAGACCGGCATAAGGTAGAAGAAGTGTTAGTGAGAAGGGTGTGATCATGATGCACCATATTGAGCTGTATGTCTCCGACTTGGAAGCGTCTAAGCGGTTTTGGGGATGGTTTTTAGCAGAGCTTGGCTATAAAGAGTTTCAAAAATGGAGATCCGGCATCAGCTGGAAGAAAGATCACTTTTACCTTGTGATTGTTCAGGTAAAAGAAGAATATCTAGAGCCGGAATATCACAGGTGCCGTGTCGGGCTGAACCATCTCGCGTTTCATGCTGAATCCAGGCTTCAAGTCGACCTGATGACTGAAAAATTGATGGCAAAAGGCTATCGTGTGCTGTACCGAGACCGGCATCCTTTTGCCGGGGGAGACGGGCATTATGCAGTCTATTGTGAGGACCCTGACCGGATTAAGGTAGAGCTCGTTGCCCCAAGCGGTTAATCGTTTTGGTCTTCGGACATGCTGTTAAGCTTTTTTTCAATTCGGTCCAGTTGTGCTTTCCGGTTTTTCGCATATTTAGAGCCGATGATAGCCGCCGAGATAACAGCGGCAATCATGAAAAACACGATCAGCTGAAAGAAGATATCACCTATATTCATATTTCATCACCTCGTTTTTGCGGGAGAGAGCGATTCTCTCCCGTCTTCTTGTGTTAAAGCGGCTTCCCCAGTCCGGGTTGCTGCTCAGTGATTCCTGCTTTCATCCTCCGATAGGCAAACGCTAAAAACGGCAGGCCAAGCAGGGTGATGCCGCTAAGGACAGAAAAAATGGAACTTGGATGCCCGGCGCCAAATATATCGATACATAAGCCGCCTGCCCAAGGGCCAATCACATTCCCAAACTGCGAAAAGCCGATCGCTCCGAAATACGTTCCTTTTAATCCGGGTTTTGCAATCTGGTCTACAAACAAATCCATCATACAGAATAAGAGCACTTCTCCAACTGTAAATGCAACCACAATGATAACAAGTGAAGAAACGCCGTGTGACATGGTAAGGATCATCATGCTGGCGCTGATCATGATATTGCCGAGCATCAGGGAGCAAAGCGGCGAAAACCGTTTACCAAGGTAGACGATGGGAAACTGTGTTGCCAAAACAACAATTGCGTTTAATGTCAGCATCCAGCCGTACAATTTTGTCCCATCTTCGATAAAAGGATTTTGCGCCATATATTGCGGGAATGTAGAGCTGAACTGCGAAAAGCCGAAGATGGATAGTGTAATGCCGATAAGAGCAACTGTAAAAAGACGATCCTTTTGCGTTACCATAAACGCTTCCCGAACGTTCATATTTCTGGATTGTTCTAATGTCGCGGGTGGATGCTTTTTAAATTGGATGGCAAGGATCACACCGTACATCCCATAAATCACTGCGGGCACCAAAAAAGGAGCGGTAGATTGTGATGAACCAAAGTACAGACCCAGCACAGGGCCGAAGACAACGCCGATATTGAATTTCACCTATGCAAACAGGGGAGACCTTGGAGACAGAGATTTTTCGACTAAAATTGTATCAGAACTCGCTGCGCTGTGTAAGGAAGATGCGCCGCTCATTGTTCTCTTTTATAGCCCTCCGTTTTATCCGGCGGTGTCATCAAAGAACGATCCGGTAATCAAGAATACTGCCGGCAAGCTCATTCAATATGCAGCTGATAGGTACGGCATTGCTTTACGGGAGGTTCAGTATTTCCCAGGGCTCTCGGATTTAAGCTATCTTCAGCTGGAAAAACAGGATGTTGGTGCATACACAAGCAATATGCCGCTCTTTAACAGAGGATACTCACTTCCAAGCAGGGAAGACGAGGCGCTGTATGTTCCGGTATTAAATGTCGGCCCGTCTGGAAAAGACCCGCACAAATGGACGGAACGACTGTATGTGCCTTATTCCTTTGAGGTGCTTCCCGACTTGCTTTCCTTTACAATCTCTGCATTATTAAAACAATCAGAAGCTGCCAGCCAGTCTTAGGATAAAGAAGACAGAAAGCGCATTGTCTTCTGTCTTATGTTTTTCTCTAAAAATGCTTTTCTAAAGCGGCTCCGGCAAATTGCTCTTTGATTTCAGCGCTTCGTTTGGCCGTTTCTTCAATACAATGAATGATTGCTTCTTCAAAGCGGGCCTCCGTTAAAGCGCGAAGGCCTGCCTCTGTTGTTCCCCCAGGGCTCGTAATCTCCTTGCGCAGCTGCGCCGGCTGTTTTCCGCTTTGGCGAAGCATATCTGTCGCGCCTGCCATTGTCTGCAGGATCAGTTTTTTTGCCGTTTCCTCATCTAAACCGACCTTTTGCGCCGCTTTTTCCATCGCTTCAATATAGCGATACAGGTAAGCGGGGCCGCTGCCTGCTATCGCGGTAACGGCATCAAGGTGCTGCTCCTCAACCAATGTGGCCTCACCGATTGTTTCTAGGAATGCTTTAGCCGCTGTGATATCGTCTTGGCTTGCTTCAGCGCTTACGGAAAATCCGGTTGCTGATTTTCTGATGGCAGCTGAAGTATTCGGCATCACCCGTATGACAGCAAGCTTTCTGCCGAAATAATGCTGAATGGTTTCGATGGTAAGGCCTGCAAGCACAGAAATGACAAGCTGATCCTTCATATAAGGACGAATGCTGTCAATGCTCTCTGCCGCATCCTTAGGCTTAAAAGCAAGAACGACGATATCAGTTTGTGTGAAAAACTTGCTCTTATCCCTGCATGGTCGCACGCCGTACATTTCCTTTAATTCATTGAGTCTCTCTTCATTTGACCTGTTTGTGATATAAATATTTTCAGGTTTTGTAATGCCGCTTTGCAAAAAACCGTTGATCATAGCTTCAGCCATGGACCCGGCGCCGACAAATCCTATCTTTTTCATGGATATCCTCCTTCTATCAGAACAACAAAAAACCTTTTCATCACGTAAAGGACGAAAAGGCTCGCGGTACCACCCTCATTAGCACAACTTGTGCTCAGCTCAAATCCCGTAACGCGGGAAACGTTTAGGTTTTCCTAACCGCTCTGAGGGCAGGTTCTACAAACAAGCGGGCCGCGATACCTTTCAGCCTGGGGATATCGCTCTCTCTGGCCATTGCCTGTATACTATTCCTCGTCATAGCGTTCCAATGGTTCTCATTTTAGTTGTTGTTCATTATGCAATGGGGGACAAGCTAATGTCAATAGCTTTTTCAAAAGGGCCGTTCTCATACGGCAATAATGACACAAGACCGAGAAAAAGACTAAAATATGAGTAATGAATGAAGACAAGGAGCAAAAGAATGACAACTGCAGATATCATTCCGATTCGCGTCCCGACACCGTTTGCCGTCGGTGATGTTATCGTTTACTTAGTAAAAGGTGATGCGCTGACACTGATCGATTGTGGACCGAAAACCAAAGAGGCTGCTGCAGCCCTAAAAGAGCAGCTTGCCGCTGTACATATAGAAATGTCAGATATTGAGCAGATCGTGCTGACTCACCATCACGCGGATCATGCAGGGTTGCTTGATTGTTTTTTCTTGATGACATTAAAGTGATTGGACATCCGTTTAACGAACCATATATCAGCAGAGACAAGGCATTTATGGAGTGGCAAAAACATTTTTTTCAAAAGCTCCTGCCTGAGTTAGGCGTTCCATTTGATGATGTGAAAGCAGAAAGGCTTATCCGGTCGGCGTACGCATTTTCCTGTACAAGATCCTTGACCCAAACGGTGACGGAAGGGATGAAAATTAACGGGATGGATGACTGGACTGTTCTGGAGATGCCCGGACATGCAGAGTCGCATATTGTTCTCTTTCATGAAAAGACCGGAAGAATCCTTGGCGGTGATTTGCTGCTGGCGAACAGCTCGTCTAACCCGATTCTTGAAGCACCAAAAACGGGGGAAAAAAGAACGGAGCCTTTACTGGATTATCAGCGGTCGCTGCGGAGGCTGTCTGAACTTGCCCCGAACACAGTGTTTCCCGGTCATGGCGATACGATTAGCAATGTACGAGCGCTGATCAAGAAGCGGTTTGACAAGCAGAGCAGCCGGACCAAGGATGTGCGTCACATGCTGTCGGAAAAACCGCTTACCGCTTTTCAGGTTTGTCAGCAGCTCTTTCCTGCTGTTTATGAAAAAGAGTTGTTTTTAACGATGTCAGAAACGGTTGGGCATCTTGATATATTGGCGGCCGAAGCAGGCATCACGTCATATTGGGATGGAAATACCGCATACTTTAGAGCAATAGAGAGGTGACCAGGGTGAAAAATATAGCTGGCAAGCGTATTTGGATTACAGGTGCTTCAGGAGGGCTTGGAGAAAGAATCGCTTATTTATGTGCGGCTGAAGGAGCCCATGTTTTGCTGTCGGCAAGACGTGAGGATCGTTTGAAGGAAATCAAAAGAAAAATGACCGAGGAATGGAGCGGACAGTGTGATATTTTTCCTCTGGATGTCTCCCGTCTTGAAGATATCACCCTTGTCCGTGATCAGATCGGTCCGGTTGATGTGCTGATCAATAATGCTGGCTTTGGTATTTTTGAAACGGTTTTAGATTCGACCCTAGATGAAATGAAATCAATGTTTGATGTCAATGTTTTCGGTCTGATTGCCTGTACAAAAGCTGTTCTTCCGCATATGCTTGAGCAAAAAAGCGGACATATCATTAATATTGCCTCTCAAGCAGGGAAAATTGCTACGCCGAAATCCAGCCTTTATTCAGCGACAAAACATGCTGTGCTCGGCTATTCAAACGCTTTGCGTATGGAACTGGCGGGCACGGGCGTCTATGTGACGACAGTCAATCCAGGGCCGATTCAGACTGACTTTTTTTCTATCGCTGATAAAAGCGGAGACTATGTCAAAAATGTCGGACGCTGGATGCTTGACCCAGATGATGTGGCAGCACAAATCACGTCTGCCATTATGACGAACAAACGTGAAATCAATCTTCCTCGTTTGATGAATGCCGGAACAAAGCTATATCAGATGTTTCCAGCACTTGTGGAAAAGCTGGCTGGACGGGTGCTCATGAAAAAATAAGCATGGAACTGCCTGTGTGAGACGCCTTTTGGTGTGTTTGCAGGCAGTTTTTTATAAAGAGATATAGTTGTTAAAGGAAGGAGAAATCGCTGATGTCAATAAATCAAGAAACTCTGCGTGACCTGATAAAAGATCCATTTATTCAGAAACTGATTGATGCCCGACCGGTATTCTGGGCTAATCCCGGCAAGAAAGAGGGGGTGGCATTACAAGCGGCTGAGTGGGAATGTGAGATAGACGAGGCGGACAAAAGACTTCGGCGCTTTGCTCCTTATATTGCAGAGGCATTTCCGGAAACAAAAGCCGCCGAAGGGATGATTGAATCGCCGCTTTTTGAAATACGCCATATGAAAAAGAAGCTGGAGGAAGTGTATGGCGAAACATTTCCGGGGAGATGGCTTTTAAAGTGTGATCATGAGCTTCCGATTTCGGGATCGATTAAAGCCCGTGGCGGTATTTATGAAGTGCTGAAGCATGCGGAGGAGCTGGCGCTTCAAGAAGGAATGCTTAAGGAAACAGACGATTATCGCGTCTTGCACGAAGAGCGGTTTACTTCATTTTTCTCCCGCTATTCCATTGCTGTCGGCTCAACAGGAAACCTTGGTTTAAGCATCGGCATCATTGGCGCCAAACTAGGCTTTCGCGTGACGGTGCATATGTCCTCCGACGCTAAACAGTGGAAGAAGGATTTACTTCGCAAAAAGGGTGTCACTGTCATTGAGTACGAATCAGATTACAGTGAAGCGGTTAAAGAAGGACGGCGGCAGGCGGAACAAGACCCATTCTGTTATTTTATTGATGATGAACATTCCCGTCATCTGTTCCTGGGATTTGCGGCAGCGGCCAGTCGATTAAAAACGCAGCTCAGCTTTATGAATATCGAGCCTGGTCCTGAAACACCGCTGTTTGTGTATTTGCCTTGCGGAGTCGGCGGAGGGCCGGGCGGTGTGGCATTTGGACTGAAGCTCCTGTACGGAAACCATGTCCATGTATTTTTCGGGGAGCCAACCCATTCACCGTCTATGCTCTTAGGTCTATATTCAGGCCTGCATGATCGGATCTCTGTACAGGATATCGGCTTGGATAATGTAACGGCTGCTGACGGGCTTGCCGTTGGGCGCCCGTCAGGATTTGTCGGCAATCTGATAGAACCTTTGCTGAGCGGCTGTTATACTATCGAAGACGAAACGCTGTATGCCTTGCTTCATTTGCTGGCTTTATCTGAAAATAAGCATTTAGAGCCGTCTGCGCTTGCCGGCATGTTCGGACCTGTTCAGCTGTTTCTAGCGGAAACCGGGAAACACTACATGTCTGAAAATGATCTGCGGCACAGCATGAAAAATGCCGTACATGTCGTCTGGGGAACGGGAGGCAGTATGGTTCCGAAAGAAGAAATGGCTGCATATAACCGAATCGGTGCTGACTTGTTAAAAAAGATAAATTGAAAAAATAAGCAGACAGTAGGAATGTTTTCCGTTACAATCTTTGTAAGCGTTTGTTTAAAGCTACAGAGAGTCAGGTGTAAACAGTGAAAAATAAAGAGCTTAATTTACATACTTTATATACACAGCACAGCCGGCAGTCTTGGTCAGGATTTGGAGGCCATTTGTCGATTGCTGTTTCTGAAGAAGAGGCAAAAGCTGTTGAAGGGCTGAATGATCATTTATCCGTAGAAGAAGTGGAGACGATCTATGTTCCGCTTGTTCGTCTGCTTCATTTGCATGTCAAGTCCGCTGCCGAGCGAAATAAGCATGTGAATGTTTTCTTGAAGCACCCTCATTCAGCCAAAATTCCGTTTATCATTGGTATTGCCGGCAGTGTCGCTGTCGGGAAAAGCACGACAGCGCGGATTTTGCAGAAGCTGCTTTCACGTTTGCCGGATCGGCCCAAGGTCAGCCTGATCACGACAGACGGCTTTTTATTTCCTACAGCTGAGCTGAAAAAAGAAAAACTTGCTGTCAAGAAAAGGATTTCCTGAAAGCTAGGGAAAATCTGCCGCTATGAGGAGTTTGAAAAGACAGTGTGGATCAAAGGAGACGCCGGCAAGCTCTGTAAGCTAAGACTTGATCAGGTGCTTGATATTTTTCTGTAAATGTTCTCCCTCCCGGCGGCTGGAGGGGGAGAACTAGGTATGAAAAATAGCAAACATGTTCCCTCAGCAGTCTGAAAACGTATGATACAGAAAAGAAGGCATTTACAATTCCAGTCAGGCAAAATATAATTTTTATATTGTGAGAAAAAAGAAACATTCGTTTTGCCAGACGGAGGGAGAAATCGTAATGGATATTCGAACAATCACGTCTTCAGATTATGAAATGGTAACGTCTGTGATGAATGAATGGTGGGGCGGCAGGCAGCTGAAAGAAAAACTCCCGCGATTATTTTTTGAACATTTTCAGGACACCAGCTTTATTACACATGAACAAAACAGCATGACTGGATTTTTAATCGGATTTCAATCGCAATCAGATCCTGTAACGGCATACATCCATTTTTCCGGTGTGCATCCAGATTTCAGAAAAATGCAAATTGGAAAACAATTATACGATGTGTTTATTGAAACGGTTAAGCAGAGGGGATGCACCCGGGTAAAGTGCGTCACATCCCCGGTAAATAAGGTGTCAATCGCGTATCATACAAGACTTGGGTTTGAGATTGAAAAAGGCAGCAAAACAGTAAATGGCATCTCAGTATTTGCAAATTACGATGGACCGGGCCAAGACAGGGTTCTTTTTGTGAAAAACATATGAGGAGGAACCGCTATGGATTTTTTGTCAAAAACACCTGAGCCTCCTTATTATGCTGTTATCTTTTCTTCTGTCAAAAGTGAAAATGACGAAGCATATGGAGAAACAGCAGAGCGGATGGTTTCGCTTGCGGCGAGCCAGCCCGGATTTTTAGGTGTGGAAAGCGTTCGCGAAGCGGATGGAACCGGCATCACAGTTTCCTATTGGGAGAGTATGGACGCAATCAATCATTGGAGGCATCACACCGAACACCAAGCAGCGAAAGAAAAAGGAAAAAGCGTGTGGTATGAATCGTATGCGGTCCGCGTCGCCAAAGTCGAAAAGCAGCGGCTGTTTTCAGGAGAAAACAAATGATTGCATTTCTTCAGCATAAGGAAGAGGCTGTATCACGTGAGATTATTGACGTTCAAAAGCCAGCTTATGTAAAAGAAGCGGAGCTTATCGGTTTTGACGGAATCCCTGCTTTACACGAAAAAGCTGAGGATATCAGAGCCTCTCAGGAGCGATTTGCGGGATTCCGGGAAAACGGGAAACTGCTCGGCGTCATTTCATACGAGAAGTTTATGCATGAGCTGACCATTTGCAGGCTTGTTGTGCATCCCGACGGTTTCAGAAAAGGCATCGGACGAGCACTCGTGCAATTTGTTATTGATCAGAACGAAGACGCTGAGAAAATCGAGGTAGTAACAGCCGAGAAAAACAGCCCGGCCGTGGCGCTGTATACGCAGGCAGGATTTGAAAAGACGAAAACCGTCAAAGCGTCAGAGGGGCTTTTTCTGTCAGTCTTTCATCTCTATCCGAAAAGAAAGGTTGAAGTCGCTCACTACAATGAAGAATGGGCAAGACTGTTCAGTGAGGAAAAAGATCGTCTGAAGCTTGTGCTCGGCCCGGAGATCATTGACGTGTATCATGTCGGAAGCACATCGATACCAAATATGGCGGCAAAGCCGGTCATTGATATCCTGATTGCAGTAAAGGATATCGCGGCCGTAAACCAATATGATTCGAAAATGACGGAGCTCGGCTATGCGCCAAAAGGAGAAAACGGCATTATTGGCAGACGCTATTTCCAAAAGGGCGGAAATAAGCGTACCCATCATGTCCATATCTATGAGGAAGGGCATCCTGCTATTGAAAGGCATTTGGTGTTCAGAGATTATCTCACAGCTCATCCGGAAACAGCGAAGGAATACGCCGCGCTCAAAAAACAGCTGGCGGCCCAGTATCCGGACAATATCAAGCGGTATATACAGGGAAAAACTGATTGGATCAAGGCTGCAGAAGAAAAAGCGAAGCGGTGGAAAAAAGGCAGAAACAATGCGAACGGACGCGTGGTGTGCTACAATAGCGAAAATGAAAAAAACGGGGGTTTCACCTTATGAACATTCATGTGACAGATGCAGCAGCACAGGCACTGCAGCAAGCGCTTGACGCCAATCCGGGAAAAAAGGCGCAGCTCCGTTATGACGCTGAAGGATGCGGCTGCGCAGTAAGCGGTGTACCGACCATTTGGGTGACAGAGGAATTAACGGGACAGTGTGAGCAGCTGGAAACGAACGGCATCCCGCTATATATCCAGTCGTCGCAAAAAGTGTTTTTTGACGATCAAATGACAATCGATTACAATGAGAAAGCCAAAACGCTGGCGCTGAAAAGTCCGGCTCAAATGCTCAGTCCAAGAATGAGCATATTAGTAAAGTAGGGAGACACGAAACGTGGAACAAAAGCTGAAGTCAATTAAGAATACAGCACAGAATAAAACGTGGGTATCCTTTCTGAACAAAAACCATCCCTACACCCTGCTGCACTGGTCAATCGGAGGAGCGGAATCCGTCAAGAAGGATGTTTGGCTATTGCAGGATGAAATGACATTTGAAGCGCAGGAGTTTACTACGATAGACCTTGCGATTGAATGGATCAGTGAACATATGGATGGCATCACCGACGTTTTATGATGGAAAAGCGAAAGGCTAGGGGCCTTTCGCTTTTTACGTTATTTTGTCTAAAAAGGCTTGCACGGTTTTTCTATACGTGTCCCGATTTTTTGTATATGACATGGCGTGTTCTCCAGCTTCAGCAATATAGAGTTCCTTTGGACCGGGCTTTTTTTTATAAAGCCGCTCGCTTGCAGAAACAGGAATATAATCATCGTGCCTGCTGTGAATAAAGAGAACCGGCTTTTCGATGGTATTGATGACGGCAAGCGGGGATACATCGCGTGCGCGGTAGCCGTCCCTGAACCGCAAAAAGGAGTCGGCAATGGGGAGGATCGGACAGGAAGGCAGCCGGTATTCCACTTTTAGACGATACGCAAGCTGTTCCTCAAAGCTTGCAAACGGGCAATCGGCAATATAAAAAATCAGCGCCATCGTCAGGATGTGCCCCTGCATACAGCAGGGCAGTCACTGCTCCCATTGATTCACCGTGGATTCCAACCAATCCGCGTTTACCGATTTTGTCTTTGACCCATTTGACGACCTCGTTTAAATCATCCTTTTCATAAAAACCATAGCTTGTAGTCTTTCCGCCGCTTTGTCCGTGCCGGCGATGATCGTAAATCACCACATTCCAGCCGAGATCAAGAAATAAATCCATATATTTGAGAGAGTTCAATATATTCACGGTCACGCCGTGGCAGATGATCATTGTTTTTGAGGTATCGTGTGGTGCAACATAGTAGCCTTTTATGTCATATCCGTAAGCCGATGGAATCACAAAAGCCGTTTTCTCCATGCGGTCAAAAGATTCAAATACATCATGCCCATCATCTGTTTCTCTTTTTATAATCTCTTCGTCGGTTTTTTTCTTTATGAACATAATGATATTTGTAAAACAAATACCGATAGCAGCTACAGCTGCCAAGACAGCGCCGACAGCTAAAAGGAATCTTTTCAAAAGACACAGCACCTTTCAACTCTATTATGAATAACCTTCTAAAACCATTATACCTAAACGGTGCTGAGCCGTCAGAAAAAATATGACAGCGTTTTTATGAAGAGAGTCTTCTTGTTCAGCCTGTATCTCCATGATAAACTGGCTTCAAAACAAAAACACGGGGGAAGCGAGCATGAAAAAACAAAAATCTGCTGACAAACACCAGTTAAAGGACGATCTTCAATCCGATATAAAAGAAAAGCTGATGCAGATGAAAAGCCAATTGAAGGATGAGGATGAGAAGAGACAGGAAAGAAAGAAAGCGGAACAGATCAGAAAGAAAAAGGAGATCGAAAAAAACAAAAGCTTTGAACAGCTCCTTAATGAAAGCCAGCTCGATTGGCATCAATACAAATAAACCAGCACCCGGTCAGGTGCTGGTTTCCTTTATGAACGGTGCGCTTCGTAAACGTCTTGTTTCGTATAGAATTGGAGCGCTTTGATTTCCTGCTCGCTTAAGCGCCGCGCGTTTGCAGCCTGAACGTTTTCCTTCAGTTGCTCTAACTTGCTGGCACCGGTGATTACTGAGGCCACTGCCGGCTGCGCTAAAAGATACTGCAGCGACATTTCCGTCATGGTGAGGTCTGGAGCAACGCCGGCCATTGACTTACGGGCCTCTGCCAATTCTTCATAGGAATATGATAAGTACCCGTTTTGTTTCATGGTCTCCGAAGCTTGTTCAAGCGGTTTCTCAGTCAGCAGCCCTTTAGCGACCGGCCCCCTTGCCACGACACTGATCTGATGTTCCTCTAAAAGCGGGAGCCATTCCTCCGGCCGTCTGTCAAACAGGCTGAATTGCATCATAATGCTGACGATATTTGATTTTTTCACATATTCTTTAATGACGTTCGGGCGAATAGAAGAAATTCCATAATAACGAATGACACCTTCTTGTTTTAATTCTTCAAATGCCTCAATCGTTTCGTCAATGTTGTCTTCTATTGTGCCACCGTGAAGCTGATACAGATCGATATAATCCGTTTTCAGACGTGCTAAGCTCTTTTTCACTGCCTCTTTTATGTAAGCTTTTGAAGGGTCCCAATACCAGCCGTCATTTTTGTCACTCCACCGGTTTCCGGCTTTTGTGGCCAAAATGATGTCCTGGCGTCTGTTTTGAATTGCTTTGCCGACGATTTCTTCATTGCGGCCGCGATCATACAAATCAGCTGTGTCCAAATAGTTGATGCCAAGCTCAATGGCTTCATCAAGGATCGACAGCGCCTTATTTGTTTCGGTTCCAAGGGACATACAGCCAAGTCCAACTTCGCTTATTTCTAAATCAGATGAACCTAGTTTGCGCTTTCTCATGTGCACACTCCTTTTTTAGGCTTTGTAATGACCGTAATATAAAGGAGCGGAGTTTTCAACTTTTACGGCTCGGAAATCCAATCTTTCACATACCGGAATGTGCGACCGTATTCCTTGAGCTTCGCCCGCACCTCCCACGCTTTCCCCACTAAAACGACGCCCTTTTGCATACGGTATACTTTCATAAAGGAGCCCCCTTTTCTCTAGTATGATAAAATGTATGGGGCATGATATAGAGACAGAACGGGAGATGAAGAAATGAAACACTTAGAAGAGAAAACAATTGCTAAAGAACAGATTTTTTCGGGTAAAGTTATTGATCTTTATGTAGAGGACGTCGAGCTCCCTAACGGAAAAACGAGTAAACGCGAAATTGTAAAACACCCTGGTGCGGTAGCGGTGCTGGCTGTCACAGACGAAGGGAAAATCATAATGGTGAAACAATTCCGGAAGCCCCTGGAACGGACGATCGTTGAAATACCGGCCGGAAAGCTGGAAAAAGGAGAAGAGCCGGAGTATACGGCGCTTCGGGAGCTGGAAGAAGAAACAGGATACACAGCGAAAAAGCTGACTAAAATGACAGCATTCTATACATCGCCCGGTTTTGCCGATGAAATTGTCCACGTTTTTCTTGCGGAAGAGCTTGCTGTGCTTGAAGAAAAACGGGAACTAGATGAGGACGAGTTTGTTGAAGTGATGGAGGTGACGCTTGAAGACGCACTAAAGCTGGTTGAGTCGCGCGAGGTTTACGACGCGAAGACAGCCTATGCGATTCAATATCTTCAGCTGAAAGAAGCGCTGCAAGCATAAAAATGAAAAAGATTTACGCGGATTTACACATCCATATCGGTCGGACCTATACAGGAAGGGCTGTCAAAATAACAGGTGCAAAAACGCTGACGCTGGACCGGATTCTGGTTGAGGCCAGTGAATATAAAGGGATTGAACTTCTCGGAATTATTGACTGCCATTCCCCGGAAGTCATAATAGAGCTTGAGGAAGGCATTGCTTCAGGCAGGTATCACGAGCTTGAGGGCGGCGGAGTCCGTTATCGCAGCACAACTCTTTTATTGGGAAGCGAGCTGGAGATTTACGATGAAGCATGCAGCGGGCCAATTCATGTGCTTGCTTTTATGCCGACACTTGCTGATATGAAACAATTTTCAGCCTGGCTTTCAGAACGGATGAAAAATATTCACTTAAGTTCACAGCGGATATACGAAACAGGCTTGAATCTTCAAAAAAAAGTTAAAGAAATGGGCGGATTGTTTATCCCCGCCCATATTTTCACGCCCCACAAAAGCTTGTACGGAAAAGGCGTTAAGTCAACTTTAACTGAGGTTTTTGATTCTTCTATGATAGATGCTGTTGAACTTGGTTTAAGCTGTGACACACCTATGGCTTCACGGGTATCTGAATTGAATAAATATTCATTTTTAACAAATTCTGATGCGCATTCCTTAGGGAAGATCGGCAGAGAATATAATGAACTATATGTGGCCTCAGCTGATTTTTCTGAGTTCGCTCTCGCATTAAAGGGACAGGATAACAGGAAAATTACCGCCAATTACGGATTAGATCCGCTGTTGGGAAAGTATTATCAAACGGCTTGTGAAGTATGCGGAGAGCGTACTGAGAGCGGGGCAACGGCGTGCGCGGAATGCGGAAGTGCCAGATTGACAAAGGGTGTCAGCGAAAGGCTGTGCGAACTGAGTGATCAGTCTGGAAAGGGCATATCGCGTCCTAGATATGTCCACCAGATTCCGCTGCAATTTGTGCCGGGTGTCGGACCGAAAACCCTGGACAAGCTAAAAACGGCCTTTGGTACAGAAATGGCTGTTCTTCATGAGACTTCAGAGGAGGATCTGGCTCGGGTTGTTCCGCCGAAAACCGCCGCTCTTATTGTGAAAGCGAGGTCAGGAAAGCTTGAACTGAAAGCCGGAGGAGGAGGAACCTACGGGAAAGTTAAGTCGTGAGTGAAAATTAACTCAGTTCCTCCTGAACTTTTCTCTTTGTCCGGATAAAGGTGATCAGCTGTATTATTTCGTCTTCAGACAGCGGCTTGCCGTCAACAGCAATGTCAAGGCTGCTCCACGTGGTCAATTCAATGGTCTGAGGAGCAGTCTCCTTTTGCTTTGTGCGGCCTAAGAGATCATCGCAGGTTGTATCAAAAAGGTCTGCCAGCATTGCCAGGGCCTCAAGGGAAGGGCGGCGGTAGCCTGACTCGTATCCCGCGTATGTGCTTTTTGCGATACCCAGGAGGTCAGCCGTATATTGAAGCGACCAATTTTTCTTTTTTCTCAATTCAGTTAAACGATCTAAATTCATGGACTTCCGCTCCTTTTTCAACTTGAGCTGATTATATCATATAGGTATTCGGAAGTGTACGCGAATTGAATAATAATGTCTTGCGTATTTTATTTTCCGTGTCTATAATTGCATTAAAAGTATGCGAAAAGCGAATGCCTTCTCGCAAACCCATCTTTAGATATAGTGAAGAGGTGTATGGTATGAAAAAATTATTGATGTTGACAACTGGGGGAACGATCGCTTCAGTTGAAGGGGAAAACGGGCTTGCCCCGGGGGTGAAGGCTGACGAGTTGTTAAGTTACGTATCAAAACTTGATAACGATTACACGATGGAAACCCAATCGCTTATGAATATAGACAGCACCAATATGCAGCCTGAATACTGGGTGGAGATAGCGGAAGCTGTTAAGGAAAATTATGATGCCTATGACGGGTTTGTTATTACTCATGGTACAGATACAATGGCCTATACATCTGCCGCATTATCTTATATGCTGCAGCATGCTAAAAAGCCGATTGTAATTACAGGCTCGCAAATTCCGATTACCTTTCAAAAGACAGACGCCAAAAAAAATATTACAGATGCCATTCGCTTTGCCTGTGAAGGCGTAGGTGGGGTTTACGTTGTGTTTGACGGCAGAGTCATCCAGGGAACACGTGCGATCAAGTTAAGAACGAAAAGCTATGACGCGTTTGAAAGCATCAATTATCCATATATCGCTTTTATTACAGAAGACGGGATTGAATACAACAAACAAGTAACGGAACCTGAGAACGACGCCTTCACAGTTGACACTTCACTATGCACAGATGTTTGTCTGCTCAAACTGCATCCGGGCTTAAAGCCGGAAATGCTGGACGCTCTGAAAAGCATGTACAAAGGAATTGTCATCGAAAGTTATGGCAGTGGAGGCGTTCCGTTTGAAGGCAGAGACATTTTGTCCAAAGTGAATGAACTGATTGACAGCGGCATTGTTGTCGTCATTACGACTCAATGCTTGGAAGAAGGCGAAGATATGAGCATTTACGAAGTCGGCCGCAGAGTCAATCAGGACTTAATTATCCGCTCTAGAAACATGAATACAGAAGCAATCGTTCCGAAATTAATGTGGGCACTGGGCCAATCCTCAGATTTGCCGATCGTGAAGAGAATTATGGAAACACCGATTGCCGATGACGTTGTCCTGTAAATTTCGTTAAAACCATAACCATTATAGAGAAAGTAGGTTAAAGATTATGTTAAACGGCCAAAAAGAATACCGGGTGGAAAAAGATTTCCTTGGAGAAAAACAAATTGAAGCAGATGTCTATTACGGCATCCAAACGTTGCGTGCTTCAGAAAACTTTCCGATTACGGGATATAAAATCCATGAAGAAATGATTAACGCACTGGCGATTGTAAAAAAAGCTGCCGCACTTGCAAACATGGATGTAAAACGGCTGTATGAAGGAATTGGCCAAGCTATCGTACAAGCCGCTGACGAGATTCTGGAAGGCAAGTGGCACGACCAGTTTATCGTCGATCCGATTCAAGGCGGCGCTGGTACATCCATGAACATGAATGCGAACGAGGTCATCGGAAATCGCGCGCTTGAAATCATGGGTCATAAAAAGGGAGAATACATCCACTTAAGCCCAAACACACACGTTAATATGTCACAATCAACAAACGATGTATTTCCGACAGCCATTCATATTTCCACACTGAATCTGCTGGAAAAACTGCTGAAGACGATGGAAGACATGCATGGTGTGTTTAAACAAAAAGCCCAGGAATTTGATTCTGTTATTAAGATGGGACGGACTCACCTTCAAGATGCTGTTCCGATTCGCCTCGGCCAGGAATTTGAAGCATACAGCCGTGTTCTTGAGCGTGATATTAAACGTATTAAACAATCCCGGCAGCACCTGTATGAAGTCAACATGGGCGCTACTGCAGTCGGCACAGGACTGAACGCCGACCCTGAATATATCAAACAAGTTGTTAAACATCTTGCTGATATTAGCGGACTGCCTCTTGTCGGCGCTGACCATCTTGTCGATGCAACACAAAATACAGACGCTTACACAGAGGTTTCTGCATCATTAAAAGTCTGCATGATGAACATGTCGAAGATCGCAAACGACCTTCGTTTAATGGCATCGGGACCGCGCGCCGGACTTGCGGAAATTTCTCTGCCTGCCCGCCAGCCGGGATCATCCATCATGCCGGGTAAAGTCAATCCGGTTATGGCGGAGCTCATTAACCAAATTGCGTTTCAGGTGATTGGAAACGATAATACCATCTGCCTAGCTTCAGAAGCAGGTCAGCTTGAATTAAACGTTATGGAGCCAGTGCTTGTCTTTAATCTGCTGCAATCGATCAGCATCATGAACAATGGGTTCCGTTCCTTCACTGACTATTGCTTGAAAGGTATTGAAGCTAATGAAAAACGCTTGAAGCAATACGTAGAAAAAAGCGCTGGAGTTATTACCGCTGTGAATCCGCATCTTGGTTATGAAGCGGCTGCCCGAATCGCCAGGGAAGCGATTATGACAGGCCAATCCGTCCGTGATCTTTGCCTTCAGCATGATGTGCTGACAGAAGAAGAATTGGATATCATTTTAAATCCATACGAGATGACAAAGCCAGGAATTGCTGGAAAAGAGCTATTAGAAAAATAAAATTTAAACAAAATGCAGCTTATTCATCTGTGAATAGCCGGGTGAATAAGCTGTTTACAAGCATAGGGATGAGGAAGTATAGTATACGTGTTGCACTATTTATTGAAAGCGTTTTAGCTTTTTTATTAAGGGGGACTTCTTTTGAAGGATGTAAGATTGCCAACACTATTTGAAATTATTATCGTACTAGGAGCATTTTTAGCACTTGTTATGTCGTTTACAGTCTTTATGGACTTGCCGATACAGCTTGCACTTTTTATTTCCTGGTTTATTGCAATGATTCTAGGAGTCAGACTGGGTTATTCTTATAAAGACTTGCAGAATGCGATTCTAAGCGGAATATCAAATGGTCTCGAAGCCGTTCTGATTCTCGTTTCAGTCGGAGCGCTCATCGGAACATGGATCGCCGGAGGCGTCGTGCCGACCTTAATTTATTATGGATTAGAATTTATTCATCCTAGTATCTTTTTACTCGCAACATTAATTATTTGTTCTATTATGTCTGTGGCGACAGGAACGTCATGGGGAACAGTAGGAACAGCCGGCATCGCCATGATCGCAATTGGTGAAGGCCTCGGAATTCCGCTTCCTCTTGTAGCTGGAGCCATTCTTTCCGGAGCTTACTTCGGGGACAAGCTGTCTCCTCTGTCTGACAGTACAGTCCTGGCTTCTTCATTATCAAAAGTAGATGTATTGGCTCACGTCAGAGCGATGCTTTATTTATCAATACCAGCATATGTGATTACGGCTATTCTCTTTACAGCTGTTGGATTTATGTACGGCGGGAAAAATATTGACCTCGACAAAGTTGAATTTTTGAAATCTTCTTTGCAGAATACATTTGACATTCATATTTGGATGCTGATTCCGGCTGTTGTCGTTATTGTCTTATTAGCGATGAAAAAGCCGTCTATGCCGGTTATCGTAATTGGTGCATTGCTTGGCGCTGTCTGGGCTGCTGTTTTCCAAGACATGAATTTCGCGGATGCGATTGCAACAGCGTACAACGGCTTCTCTATTAAAACAGATGTTGAATTTTTAAACGGCCTCTTAAACCGCGGAGGCATCGTAGGCATGCTCGGTTCTCTCGTCGTGATTATTTTTGGCCTAGGCTTTGGCGGGTTGCTTGAGAAGCTAGGTGTGTTAAAAGTCATTGTTTCATTGTTTGAAAAAAAATTGACATCAGCAGGCAATGTGACATTATCTACGCTGATTGTAGCATTTTTGGCGAACATCTTCGGGTGTGCCATGTATGTATCTCTTATTTTGACACCGAAGATCATGGAAGACAGCTATGACCGTTTGCATCTGGACAGAAGAGTTCTATCCCGTAATTCAGAGGTCGGAGGAACTTTGACTTCAGGTATGGTGCCTTGGTCTGATAACGGCATTTACATGGCCGGGATTTTAGGAGTTTCTACCTTCTCTTATCTGCCGTTTATGTGGCTCAGTTTTGTCGCAATAGGTCTTGCCATTATCTACGGTTATACAGGAAAATGTATATGGTATACGAAAAACGATACAGCTCAAGCTGAAAAACTAGGCTAAGGGGAGGATCACTGAATGATAGCAAAACACATGATTCGGACACTGATGATAGAAACGCCTTCGGTTCCCGGAAATCTCGGAAGAGTGGCTACAGCAATCGGTCTTCTGGGCGGAGACATTGGTGATGTGGAGACGGTAAAAGTCGGACCCAATTACACGATGCGCAATATTACTGTACAAGTGGAAAATGAAGAACAGCTTCAGGAAGTGATCATGGCTGTGCAGGCTCTTGGCGAAGGGATTAGGCTTCACACGGTGTCTGATGAAGTCCTGTCTGCCCATGAAGGCGGAAAAATCCAAATGAAAAGCAAAATGCCAATCCGTTCGCTGGCAGAGCTCGGGCGCGTCTATACTCCTGGGGTAGCAGACGTCTGCAGACTGATCGAGAAAGAACCTGAAAAGGCTGATATCTACACGACAATCAGCAACTCGGTCGCAATTGTAACCGATGGAACAGCGATTCTCGGCCTTGGAAACATCGGCGCTGTGGCGGGAATGCCTGTTATGGAAGGAAAGGCAGCGTTGTTTGATCAGCTGGCAGGGATCAGCGGTATCCCGATTTTGCTGGATACAAGTGATCCTGAAGAAATCATCAATACGGTAAAACATATTTCACCAGGATTTAACGGCATCCTGCTTGAGGATATCGGGTCACCGCATTGCTTCGAAATTGAAGATCGCCTAAAAGAGGAACTCAGTATCCCTGTCATGCACGATGATCAGCATGGAACAGCTGTCGTTACGCTGGCAGCTGCGATTTCGGCATGTAAAAGCGCGGGTGTTGACTTGAAAGAAGCAAAAGTGGGGCAGATCGGCCTCGGCGCAGCGGGCGTAGCCATCTGCCGGATGTTTATGGCTTACGGCGTCAAAGCTGTATGCGGTACAGACAAATCAGAGGCGGCGATGAGTCGTCTTGAGCAATACGGCGGACAGACAGCTGCAAGTATCGAAGAGTTAATGGAAACATGTGATATTGTCATTGCCACAACAGGAGTTCCTGGGTTAATTAAACCTGAATTCGTACGATCTGGCCAGGTCATCTTGGCATTATCCAATCCGAAGCCGGAAATAGAGCCTGAGGCTGCTTTGCAGGCCGGCGCAGCGTATGCAGCTGACGGGCGTTCTGTGAATAATGTGCTTGGCTTCCCGGGTATATTCAGAGGCGCACTGAATGCCAAAAGCAAGGAGATCAATCACGATATGCTTGTGGCGGCAGCAGAGGCCATTGCAGCCTGCACAAAGCCAGGCGATGTGGTTCCGCAGCCGCTGGATTCAAAGGTCCATCACGAAGTGACAGCCGCCGTTGAACGCGCCGCTCTTACAGCGGTCAAACATTAAAATGAAACAGCACCTGGCATGACAGGTGCTGTTTTTACTTACTGGTTCAATACATTTTAATAACAGGTTGCATTTGCTATAATGAACCAAAATGAAACAGGGAGTGATCAACATGGCAAAAAGCCGAGCGAAAAGAAAACGGGAGCATCTGCTTAGAAACAGTGGACGGGACGCTTTATTATCAAGAGGCAGTTCTCCATCCTTCAGCACTCATGAAAGAATGACAAAAAGCAAACAAGACATATTGAATAAAAGAAAGCATAAACACAAAAATCCTTATGATCAAAATACATTTGATGATAGGGATTTTTTTATGTCCGAAACAGCCGCCTAGCAATCTCTATCGTTTCTTTTTGAAAAAGAGCATGTTTTTCCGTTTCTTTCATACAATCTATTAAATCAATTCAATAGAGCGGGCGGGAGGAAACGATATGCGGAAAATTTCTTATAAGGACATGTTTCTCGGACATGTAAAGGATCATCTCTCACTTTATATATTTGTGTCTGTCCTGTTTTTCATGGGTGTGATTTTTGGCGCTATCATTGTCAACAGCATGACGATCAGCCAGAAAGAAGATTTATATTATTATTTAAGCCAATTTTTTGGACAGCTATCAGACGGAAAACAGGCTAGCTCATCCGATATGTTTTGGCAAAGTATTTTTCATAATGTAAAGTATTTAGGGCTAATGTGGATTTTAGGAATTTCTGTGATTGGCATGCCTATCATTTTCATTATGATTTTTCTAAAAGGAATTGTCGTCGGATTTACTGTAGGGTTTCTCGTCAACCAGATGGGAATCAGCGGTTTTTTCTTATCCTTTGTCTCGGTTTTGCCGCAAAATGTGCTGCTTATTCCGGCTTACCTCATTATGGGCACGTGTGCGATTGCCTTTTCTTTAAAGCTGATCAGGCAGCTGTTCGTCAAACGAAGTCTGCATGATGCGCCGATCCAGTGGTTCGGGCGATATGCCATTGTTCTCCTGATCATTTTATTTTTAGCGCTGATCTCGTCTCTCTTTGAAGCATACATGTCGCCAGTTTTGATGGAAAAGCTGACATCGCGACTTTTTTAAAAACATTAATTAAAAGAAAATCATTTTATTTATCAGTTTATAATAATTATAGTTGGAACTCCGCGCTTATTTTGTTATAATGAGTCATGGAATGCGGCGTAGGAGGGAAAGACATGGAAAACCGTATTGATCGAATTAAGAAACAGTTGCACTCATCCAGCTACAAACTTACGCCTCAGCGTGAAGCGACAGTAAGAGTGCTGCTTGAAAACGAAGAAGACCATTTAAGCGCAGAAGATGTATACCTCCTCGTAAAAGAGAAATCTCCTGAGATCGGTCTCGCAACAGTATACCGTACGCTTGAATTACTAACTGAATTAAAAGTCGTTGATAAAATTAACTTTGGAGACGGCGTGTCCCGTTACGATCTTCGTAAGGAGGGTGCAGCTCACTTTCATCACCACTTGGTGTGCATGGAGTGTGGAGCCGTTGATGAAATTGAAGAAGATTTGCTTGAAGACGTAGAAGAAGTCATTGAACGTGATTGGAAATTTAAGATTAAAGATCATAGATTGACGTTTCACGGCATTTGCCACCGCTGCAATGGAAACGATACGGAATAGTCGATGCCGGGCTCGAACCTTTTCTCTTGGGGAAAGGGTTTTTTGCTGTTTCGACGTATAAATCCTTTCTGGTTTGGCATATGGTTTAAATAACAGGAACCATAGAGAAAGGATCGATTGGGACATGGGAAGATTCCTAAAAACGGCTGTTGACACATTGAAGGTTTTTATACTGTTCACAGGTTTTACCGCTCTCTTCTATTATGCTATGATATGGGTAAATCAAGAGTATGAAAACTATCATCGGTACGATAAACCGGAAGGCTCCGCCGTAAAAGTTGTTGAAATGGATGCGGAAGAAAAAGGCGGATGGTTTGACCGGTTAATCTTTTTTTACCAAAACGGGGAGTAGATCTAGAGTGAAAGATCAAATAAAGGATTTCATCCACTACGTCATGGTAGAGAGAGGGCTTTCTCAAAATACGGTCGTATCCTATGAGCGTGACTTGAAAAGCTATTCTCTTTATTTAACAGAAACCCTTCATGTCAACAATTGGAACGATGTGACCCGTATACATATTATCCAATATTTGAAGCACTTGAAGGAGTCGGGGAAATCCGGAAAGACTTCAGCGCGGCATTTGGCATCGATTCGCTCTTTTCATCAATTTTTGCTTAGGGAAAAGGTGACGGACAAAGACCCTTCCGTACATATCGAAACACAAAAAACGGAACGGGTGCTTCCAAAGGTGCTGGCGCTGAACGAGGTTGAACGGCTGTTGGACACGCCTAAGCTTACGAGCCCTTTTGGCTATCGGGATAAAGCGATGCTGGAGCTGCTTTATGCCACAGGTATCCGAGTCAGTGAAATGATTGAATTGAAAACGACAGATGTCCATTTGTCAATGGGATTTGTCCGCTGCTTCGGAAAAGGGAGGAAAGAGCGGATTGTGCCGATCGGTGAAACCGCTGCTTCTGCTATTGAAGAATATATAACGAAAGCCCGCGGGAAACTGCTAAAGAACAAAGTGTCTGACGCTCTCTTTTTAAATCATCACGGAAAGCAGATCAGCCGTCAAGGTTTTTGGAAAAATCTGAAGAAAATCGCGCTTGAAGCCGGAATCAAAAAAGAGCTCACCCCGCATACACTCAGGCATTCCTTTGCAACGCATCTGCTTGAAAACGGGGCTGATTTAAGAGCGGTGCAGGAAATGCTGGGCCATGCGGATATATCTACGACGCAAATCTATACGCATGTGACGAAAACAAGGCTGAAGGATGTGTACAAGCAGTACCATCCGCGCGCCTAGCCGCAGCGGGCTGCGGCTTTTTTCTTTAGGACCGACAGAAAATAATGAAGTTTCTCATTATTTTCAAATGCATTGTCAACGGGAATGAAAACGGTTTATACTTGAGTTGTCAGACCTCTAGGAGATACAATAGACGTATAGAAAAAAGGAGGCTTTTAGGATGCCTGCATACAAATATAATCGTGTGTTTTTAATCGTAATGGATTCAGTCGGAATTGGCGAAGCGCCAGATGCCGCCGACTTTAATGACGTAGGCGCCAATACGCTCGGGCATATTGCTGAGCACATGAACGGACTACATATGCCGAATATGGCAAAACTCGGCCTTGGTCTTATTGGTGATATCAAGGGCGTTGAAAAATCAGAACAGCCGCTCGCGTACTATGGAAAAATGCAAGAAGCGTCAAACGGCAAAGATACAATGACAGGCCATTGGGAGATCATGGGCTTATACATTGATAAACCGTTTAAAGTGTTCCCGGAAGGCTTTCCTGATGAGCTGCTTCAGGAGCTGGAAAAAAGGTCGGGCCGCAAAATTATCGGAAACAAGCCGGCTTCTGGCACAGCTATTTTGGATGAACTCGGTGAAGAGCATATGGAGACAGGCGCTTTAATTGTGTACACTTCAGCTGACTCTGTACTGCAAATTGCCGCTCACGAAGAAGTCGTTCCGCTTGAAGAACTGTACAGCATTTGTGAAACGGCGAGAGAACTGACGCTTGATCCGAAATATATGGTAGGCCGCATAATCGCACGGCCGTTCGTCGGCGAGCCGGGACATTTCAAACGGACGCCAAACCGCCACGACTATGCGCTTAAGCCGTTTGACCGCACTGTGATGAATGAATTGAAAGACAGCGGCTTAGATGTCATTTCAATCGGAAAAATCTCTGATATTTATGATGGTGAAGGAATTACGTCTTCCCGCAGAACGGTATCCAATATGGACGGAATGGACAAAGTGGTTGACACGCTCGGAGAAGACTTTACGGGTCTGAGTTTTGCAAACCTTGTTGATTTTGACGCCTTATACGGCCATCGCCGTGATCCGGAAGGCTACGGACGCGCGCTTGAAGAATTTGATGCTCGTCTTCCGGAAGTATTCGAAAAAATGAAAGAAGATGATCTGTTAATCATTACAGCCGACCACGGCAATGATCCGATTCATCATGGAACAGACCATACACGCGAGTATGTGCCGATTCTTGCATACAGTAAAAAACATAGGAAAGCGCAAATGCTGCCGCTTGCAGATACATTTGCTGATATCGGTGCAACCATCGCGGATAATTTCCAAACGAAAAAACCGAAATATGGTAAAAGTTTTTTATCTTTATTACAATAGGGGGACTGTTTCTTGAAAGACAGAATCGAACGCGCAGCCGCTTTTATTAAGCAAAACTTGCCTGAATCACCAAAGATCGGCCTTATTCTAGGCTCAGGTCTTGGTATTTTGGCTGATGAAATCGAAAATCCTGTTAAGTTAAAATATGAGGATATCCCGGAATTCCCGGTATCAACGGTTGAGGGACACGCCGGACAGCTTGTGCTTGGCACACTTGAGGGAGTTAGTGTCATCGCCATGCAGGGCCGCTTTCATTTCTATGAAGGCTATTCAATGGAAAAAGTCACTTTTCCTGTTCGCGTCATGAAAGCGCTTGGTGTCGAGGCTTTGATTGTGACAAATGCGGCAGGGGGTGTAAACACTGAGTTCCGTGCGGGAGACTTAATGATCATTACAGACCACATCAACTTTATGGGACAAACCCATTAATTGGGCCAAACGAAGCAGATTTCGGCGCCAGATTTCCTGATATGTCGTCAGCTTATGATAAAGATCTTTCCAGCCTGGCTGAAAAAATGGCGAAAGACCTTAACATTCCAATTCAAAAAGGTGTGTATACTGCTGTGACAGGTCCTTCCTACGAAACACCGGCAGAAGTGCGCTTTTTAAGAACGATGGGCTCTGATGCAGTCGGCATGTCTACCGTACCGGAAGTAATTGTGGCAAACCATGCGGGTCTCCGTGTACTCGGCATTTCCTGCATTTCAAACGCAGCAGCCGGAATTTTGGATCAGCCTTTATCTCACGATGAAGTCATGGAAGTGACAGAAAAGGTGAAAGCCGGATTCTTGCAGCTTGTGAAAGCGGTAGTTGCTAAGTACGAATAAAAATGAAATCCAGAAAAGATAAGAAGACAGCTGTTTCTAATTGAAACAGCTGTTTTTTTTTATGTCGAAAAAGTCCCGAAACATTTTCCAACAGTGGTGTATAAAACCATTCAGCTTGGAAAAAATAAAAAGGATTATGAAATGGAGGGCTTTTGAGATGAAACGTCTTTTATCCACTTTGTTGATTGGTATGATGCTGCTTACATTTGCACCGTCCGCATTTGCAAAACAAGACGGAAAACATACATCGGAGCTTGCTCATGAAGCCAAGTCTGCGGTGCTGATAGAACGTGATACTGGCAAAGTGCTTTACAACAAGAACAGCCGCGAGAGACTGGCGCCTGCAAGTATGACAAAAATTATGACGATGCTTTTAATCATGGAAGCCTTAGACGAAGGAAAAATCAAAATGAGTGATAAGGTCCGTACGAGCGAACATGCGGCTTCAATGGGCGGATCACAGATTTTTCTTGAACCCGGGGAAGAAATGACCGTTAAAGAAATGCTTAAGGGAATTGCGATCGCATCTGGAAATGACGCATCTGTAGCGATGGCAGAATTTATTTCAGGCTCCGAGGATGAATTTGTGAAAAAAATGAACAAAAAAGCGAAAGAGCTGGAATTAAAAGATACATCCTTTAAAAACCCGACAGGCTTGACCGAGGAAGGACATTACAGCTCGGCTTATGACATGGCAATTATGGCTAAGGAATTATTGAAATATGAATCAATCACCAAGTTCACAGGTACGTATGAGGATTATTTACGTGAAAACACAGATAAAAAGTTTTGGTTAGTGAATACTAATCGGCTTATCAAATTTTATCCTGGTGTAGACGGCGTAAAAACCGGCTATACAGGAGAAGCGAAATACTGCCTGACTGCTTCGGCTAAAAAAGGGAACATGCGGGCGATTGCCGTTGTATTCGGGGCAAGCACGCCTAAGGAAAGAAATGCGCAAGTTACAAAGATGCTTGATTATGCTTTTAGCCAATATGAGACACATCCTTTATATAAGCGAAATGAAACGGTAGCAAAAGCAAAGGTCAAAAAAGGGAAACAAAAAGTGATAGAACTCACCACTTCTGAGCCGATTTCCGTATTGACGAAAAAAGGCGAGGATATGAAACATGTGAAAAAAGAAATTAAAATGAACAACAATGTAAGCGCTCCGGTTCAAAAAGGCCAAGAGCTTGGCACGCTGGTGCTGAAAAAAGACGGAAAAGTGCTTGCAGAAAGTCCTGTCGTTGCTAAAGATGATATGGAAAAAGCCGGATACTTAACGTTTTTAAAAAGGGCGATGGGAGATTGGACAAAATTTAAGTAATTATGCCGAATGATCACTAGTTTTGTCACGGTGAAGGAATTCATTCCCCCGAAATCGAAACACTCATTATCCGATCATATCAAGGAGGAATGAGCATGAGCCTTGGAATTGACATGCATGTCAAAGAATCAGTGCTTTGTATTCGATTAACAGGCGAACTCGATCACCATACGGCTGAAACGCTGAAACAAAAAGTAACGGAATCATTGGAAAAGGATGATATTCGTCATATCGTGCTGAATCTGGAGGACCTTTCCTTTATGGACAGTTCGGGGCTTGGCGTTATTTTAGGCAGATACAAACAAATTAAGCAAATTGGCGGGGAAATGGTCGTTTGCGCCATCTCTCCGGCAGTGAAACGGCTGTTTGATATGTCTGGCCTGTTTAAAATTATTCGCTTTGAACAATCTGAGCAGCAGGCACTGCTCACACTGGGGGTGGCATCATGAAAAATGAAATGCACCTTGAATTTTCCGCCCTCAGCCAAAATGAATCGTTTGCACGTGTGACAGTTGCTTCATTTATTGCACAGCTTGACCCGACCATGGATGAACTCACCGAGATCAAAACTGTGGTGTCAGAAGCGGTGACGAACGCTATCATCCATGGCTATGAAGAAAATGGCGATGGAAAAGTATATATTTCGGTGACGCTGGAAGATCATGTCGTATATATGACCATCCGTGATGAAGGGCTAGGCATTACAGATCTGGAAGAAGCCCGCCAGCCTTTATTCACGACAAAGCCTGAGCTGGAGCGTTCTGGAATGGGCTTTACCATTATGGAAAACTTCATGGATGATGTCAGTATCGATTCATCACCCGAAATGGGGACAACGATTCGCTTAACAAAGCACTTATCAAAAAGCAAAGCGCTTTGTAATTAAGGAGATTTGTTATGGATGTGGAGGTTAAGAAAAACGGTAAGAACGCTCAGCTGAAGGACCATGAAGTAAAAGAATTAATCAAACAGAGCCAAGATGGCGACCAGCAGGCAAGAGACCTCCTCATAGAAAAAAACATGCGTCTTGTTTGGTCTGTCGTACAGCGGTTTTTAAACAGAGGATATGAGCCTGATGACCTCTTTCAGATTGGCTGCATCGGGCTGTTAAAATCTGTTGATAAATTTGATTTAACCTATGATGTGCGGTTCTCGACATATGCAGTGCCGATGATTATCGGCGAAATCCAGCGTTTTATCCGTGATGACGGAACTGTCAAGGTGTCAAGATCATTAAAAGAGCTTGGCAACAAAATCCGCCGAGCGAAAGATGAACTTTCAAAAACACTGGGCAGGGTGCCGACCGTACAGGAAATCGCCGAACATTTGGAAATTGAAGCTGAAGATGTCGTGCTTGCCCAAGAGGCAGTAAGAGCTCCGTCTTCAATTCATGAGACAGTTTATGAAAATGACGGAGATCCAATTACCCTTCTTGACCAAATCGCTGATCACTCAGAAGAGAAATGGTTTGACAAAATTGCGCTGAAAGAGGCCATAAGCGATTTAGAAGAAAGAGAAAAATTAATCGTCTATCTTCGGTATTATAAAGATCAGACGCAGTCAGAAGTTGCTGAGCGGCTGGGGATATCCCAGGTGCAGGTATCCAGGCTTGAAAAGAAAATATTAAAGCAGATCAAGGTTCAAATGGATCATACGGAAAGCTAGTCTGTCACTGCAGGCTGGCTTTTTGTTTTGCGAAAGTGTGGTAATTTATGGTCTTTTCAAGCAGATGAATGAGAACAAAATCGAACCACATACTACATATATAACCACCGAAAGATGGTGATCAATGATGGAACGACGACTATTTATCAGGCTTCGCCACCGAGTTTTGGCACATCCGGGGGATATCATAACGGTCGGGGATGCCGCGCAAATAGAAGGGCAGCACCTGCTGAAAAAGAAACTCTCGGCTATGCCGCTTTATCAGGTGAGCGAAAAAGATAAAAATATCGTAATTCTGGATATCATAAAAGTGCTCAAAGCCATTCATCAGCAGTATCCCACTCTTGATGTTCAAACTGTGGGCGGAGCTGAAACCATTGTTGAAATTCAATATCAGAAACGGCACATATCAACTGTTCTTTTTATTGGTGTCTGGCTGCTGCTGTTTATCGGATCGTGCCTAGCCATCATGAATTTCCATGAGGATGTCAGCATGGGGGATGTTCATATTGCACTATATGAAATCATAACCGGAGAGCGGAATGACTATCCATATTTACTTCAAATCCCTTACAGCATCGGTTTGGGACTGGGGATGATCGTGTTTTTTAACCACATTTTTAAAAAGCGCCTTAATGAAGAGCCCAGCCCGCTAGAGGTTGAAATGTTTAACTATCAGCTTGATCTCGATCAATATGTGGCCATGCATGAAAATGAAGAAACAATAAAGGACCTGCATGATCGTTAGTGTATTGTTCATCATTTTTGTCGGGCTCGGCGGGGGCATCACGGTCGGGGCTGGTTTTGTGGCTTTTTTAACCGTGATGGGAATCATTCCGCGTCTGATGCAGCTCACCAAAACGATGAGATTTGTTCAAGCTTATGAAGCGGCTGTTATTCTCGGTGCGGTTTGCGGGGGATGGGAAACACTGCATATGCACCATCTCTTTTTATCAAAATGGCTTGCCGTACCGGTCGGGCTGTTGGCCGGAGTATTTGTCGGGATGCTTGCAGCCGCGCTGACAGAAGTGTTAAATGTCCTGCCGATCTTGGCTAAACGAATCGGCCTCAGAAGTAAAATCATTATTCTATTAATGGCCATTGTCATTGGGAAAATCGCGGGATCTTTATTTCATTGGCTGTATTTTATTCATCATCCATAAGGAGGTTTCAATATGACAAACATAAAAGAAAACTACAAATCAAAAGTAAAAACATATCAGCCAAAGCCGCCTTACGTATGGAACTGTGTAAAAGCCTTTCTTGTAGGCGGTTTGATCTGCATGATCGGGCAAGGTCTGCAGAATTTTTATATCCATTTTTTTAATTTTAACGAAAAAACGGCAGGAAACCCTACTGCAGCGACGCTGATTTTATTGTCAGCATTGCTTACCGGATTGGGTATTTATGACAGAATTGGCCAGTTTGCAGGCGCAGGATCAGCTGTACCTGTCACCGGCTTTGCCAACAGTATGGCAAGTGCGGCTCTTGAGTATAAAAGTGAAGGTTTAGTATTGGGAGTAGCGACAAACATGTTTAAACTGGCGGGAAACGTCATCGTATTTGGTGTTGTGGCTGCTTACATCGTCGGAATGATTCGGTTTGCTTTTGAGAAACTGATGTCATAGGAGGAGAAAGAAATGAAATTAACAGGAAAGCAAACCTGGGTGTTTGAGCATCCCTTATTTGTCAATGCAGCGGGAACAGCAGTAGGGCCTAAGGAAAAAGACGGTCCGCTCGGTTCTTTATATGATAAAACCTATGACGACATGCACTGTAATCAAAAAAGCTGGGAAATGGCTGAAAGGCAGCTAATGGAGGACGCTATTAATACGGCGCTGCAAAAAAACAATTTGAAAAAAGATGATATTGATCTTTTGCTTGCAGGCGATCTGTTGAATCAAAATGTCACAGCCAACTATGTGGCAAGGCATCTGAAAATCCCGTTTCTTTGCATGTTTGGCGCATGCTCAACATCAATGGAAACAGTTGCTGTTGCATCTGCCTTAGTCGACGGCGGATTTGCAAATCGGGCGATTGCTGCTACGAGCAGTCACAATGCCACGGCCGAAAGACAGTTCCGCTATCCGACGGAATACGGCGGGCAAAAACCGGATACTGCGACTTCTACTGTAACTGGAAGCGGTGCGGTTGTCATCAGTCAAACACCAAGTGATATTCAAATTACAAGTGCAACTGTAGGGAAGGTGGCTGACTTAGGAATTACCGACCCGTTTGATATGGGATCAGCCATGGCTCCTGCTGCTGCTGATACCATTAAACAGCACTTTCAAGACATGAACCGCACAGCAGACGACTACGATCTTATCCTGACAGGAGACCTTTCCGGCGTCGGATCTCCTATTGTGAAAGATATCTTGAAAGAAGAGGGATATCCGGTCGGCACTAAACATGATGATTGTGGGCTTCTAATTTATACACCTGACCAGCAGGTGTTTGCCGGAGGAAGCGGATGCGCTTGTTCCGCGGTTGTAACCTACTCACATATTTTCAAGCAGCTGCAAGAAGGAAAATTAAACCGTGTTTTCGTAGTAGCAACCGGGGCACTGTTAAGTCCGACCATGATCCAGCAAAAACAAACCATTCCGACCATCGCACACGGGGTTGTATTTGAACGTGCAGGAGGTGCATCTTAAGTGGACTATCTTTTGGCTTTTGTTTGCGGAGGCGCTATTTGTATTGTCGGGCAGCTGCTGCTGGACATATTTAAATTGACGCCTGCCCACGTTATGACATCCTTTGTCGTCATCGGGGCGATTTTAGATGGTTTTGGCATTTACGATAAATTTATTGAGTTTGCTGGAGGAGGCGCCACGGTTCCGATTGTCAGCTTTGGCCACAGCCTTCTGCACGGTGCCATGCACCAGGCACATATACACGGATTTATCGGAATCGGTATGGGGATATTCGAGCTGACATCTGCCGGTATCTCAGCAGCCATTCTATTCGCCTTTATCGTTGCTGTTATTTTTAAACCGAAAGGATAATGCCGAGATGACGACAAAACGCAAGGTCATTCTGGTAACAGACGGAGATGTGTATGCCGCTAAAACAATTGAATACGCCGCAAGACGAGTTGGAGGGAGATGTATTTCTCAATCAAAAGGCAATCCCTCCACCCGTAGCGGTGCCGAGCTTGTCAGGCTGATTACATCGGCGCCGTATGACCCTGTATTTGTCATGTTTGACGACTCCGGCCTTCAAGGAGAGGGGCCGGGAGAAACCGCTCTGACCTATGTGGCCACCCATCCGGCAATTGAAGTGCTCGGTGTGATTGCGGTAGCGTCTAAAACCCATCAGGCTGAGTGGACTAGGGTTGACGTAAGCATTGACCGCAATGGAGAGATAACAGAATACGGCGTGGATAAAATCGGGGAGAGGGAATTTGATGAACACAGAATGAACGGGGATACGGTTTATTGCCTTGATAAACTTGATCTGCCGCTTATCGTCGGTATCGGGGATATTGGCAAAATGGGCAGGAAAGACGATATCTCGAAAGGTTCGCCAATCACCATGAAAGCGGTCGAGTTTATTTTAGAAAGGAGCGGGTATCATGCCGGACAAAAAGGAAGAGAAAATCCGGGTTTATCGGAATCCGGACAAAAATGAAGCTTATTTTAAAAATCGCGTCGGAATGGGTATCAGCTATGATGTAGGTGTTCGCAAGCTTACCATTTTAGACAGAGAAGTTCAGCTGTACTATTTGAATGGATTATGTGACACTGCCTTTATCATTCACTTAATGAGAGAGCTTGTTGCGATTAACAACCGGACAGGAAAAGAGGACCCTGAAGAGCTGGTCGATATCGTTGAAAACAGGCTGCTCAACGCTCAGGTCGAAAAAGTAAAAACGCTGGATGAAACCACCGACCAAGTGCTGTCCGGGTTAGTCGCAGTCATTGTCGAAGATGCAGGATTTGCTTTTATCATCGATGTCAGAAGCTATCCCGGAAGAAATCCGGAAGAACCGGATACGGAAAAGGTCGTCAGGGGGGCCAGAGACGGATTTGTTGAAAACATCGTCGTCAATACAGCGCTTCTCAGAAGACGGATCAGGGACGAACGCCTTCGTGTCAAAATGACAAAGGTTGGCGAGCGTTCAAAAACGGATCTGAGCATTTGTTATATAGAAGACATTGCAGATCCGGATCTGGTTGATATCGTGGAAAAAGAAATTGCCGCCATTGATGTAGACGGATTAACAATGGCAGACAAAACAGTCGAAGAGTTTATTATCAAACAAAGCTACAACCCGTTTCCGCTCGTCCGTTATACAGAAAGGCCCGATGTGGCGGCCAATCATGTACTTGAAGGCCATGTCGTGATTATAGTAGATACATCGCCGAGTGTGATTATAACGCCGACAACCTTATTCCATCATGTTCAGCATGCTGAGGAATACAGACAGGCTCCTTCTGTGGGAACCTTTTTAAGATGGGTGCGATTTTTCGGCATTCTTGCTTCTACTTTATTTCTTCCCATCTGGTTCCTCTTTGTTCTTCAACCGGAACTGCTGCCAGAGAATCTAAAATTTATCGGATTAAATAAAGATATGCACATCCCGATCATTCTGCAGATTTTCTTAGCTGATTTAGGAATTGAGTTTCTCAGAATGGCGGCTATTCACACACCGACCGCTTTATCTACCGCAATGGGATTAATTGCCGCAGTTCTAATCGGGCAAATTGCCATAGATGTGGGGCTGTTCTCTCCTGAAGTCATACTGTATGTCTCGCTTGCCGCTATCGGAACCTTTACAACGCCTAGTTATGAATTAAGCCTGGCAAATAAAATGGCCCGTCTTACACTTATGATATTAGTGGCACTCTTTCATGTAAAAGGGCTCGTTATAGGATTTACTGTGCTAATTATTGCCATGGCCAGCATAAAATCCCTTCAAACTCCATACTTATGGCCGCTCATTCCGTTTAACGGAAAGGCGCTGTGGCAGGTGCTGATTCGCACGGCGAAACCTGGTGCGAATGTAAGACCAAGCATTGTTCACCCAAGAAATCGCTTAAGGCAGCCTACTAATTCATAATCGCATTGAAACTGACTGAAGAGTATGATAATGTATGTCTTAATTATGAAAGGACAGTCCATAAAACTGTCCTTTTCACCCATAAGCGGAGAAAGAGGGAATGACATTGTTCTTACACGGCACTAGCAGACAAAATCAACATGGGCATTTGGAAATCGGAGGTGTAGACGCTCTCTATTTAGCTGAAACATACGGCACGCCTCTTTACGTATATGATGTGGCTTTAATACGTGAGCGTGCTAAAAGCTTTAAGCAGGCATTTACAACTGCAGGGCTGACAGCGCAAGTCGCGTATGCGAGCAAGGCATTCTCTTCTGTTGCGATGATTCAGCTTGCTGAGGAAGAAGGGCTTTCCTTAGATGTCGTGTCTGGAGGAGAACTTTACACAGCTGTTGCAGCGGGATTCCCGGCGGAGCGCATCCACTTTCACGGAAATAACAAAAGCAGGGAAGAACTGAGAATGGCACTTGAACACCGTATTGGCTGCATTGTGGTTGATAATTTCTATGAAATCTCCCTTCTTGAAGATTTGTGCAAAGAAACTGGCTACTCAATCGATGTTCTCCTGCGGATCACCCCCGGGGTAGAAGCACATACGCATGACTACATTACAACGGGACAGGAAGATTCAAAGTTTGGTTTTGACCTTCATAACGGACAAACTGAACAGGCGATTGAACAGGTTTTGCAGTCAGAACACATTCAGCTGCTGGGGGTTCATTGCCATATCGGTTCACAAATTTTTGATACAGCCGGTTTCGTGCTAGCGGCAGAAAAAATCTTCAAAAAACTTGACGAATGGAGAGAATCTTACTCATTTGTTTCAAAGGTACTGAACCTTGGGGGCGGTTTTGGCATTCGTTACACGGAAGAAGATGAACCGCTTCATGCCACTGAATATGTAGAAAAAATTATCGAAGCTGTCAAAACTAATGCAGCCCGCTATGGATTTGACATACCGGAAATTTGGATCGAACCGGGCCGCTCACTTGTAGGAGACGCAGGGACAACACTTTATACAGTCGGTTCCCAAAAAGAAGTGCCTGGTGTTCGGCAGTATGTGGCTGTTGACGGAGGAATGAACGACAATATCCGTCCGGCTCTTTATCAGGCAAAATATGAAGCCGTTACAGCTAACCGCATCGGAGAAGCGCACGATAAAACGGTATCGATTGCCGGCAAATGCTGTGAAAGCGGAGATATGCTCATTTGGGATATTGACCTGCCGGAAGTAAAAGAAGGAGATCTGCTGGCTGTTTTTTGTACAGGTGCGTATGGCTACAGCATGGCCAATAATTATAATAGAATTCCAAGGCCGGCCGTTGTATTTGTAGAAAACGGAGAGGCACATTTAGTCGTAAAACGAGAAACGTACGAGGATGTTGTAAAATTGGATCTGCCATTTAAAACGAGTGTGAAGCAATAAAAAAAGCGCCGGAAATTCGGCGCTTTTTTTATTTGAATATAGAAACAATCGCATTCCAGATGGAAACGAAGAAATCAATGACTTTCTGGATAAAGTTCTTGCCTTCATCCGAGTCTAAAAATTTACTAATCTTATCTTTCGCTTTATCAAGCTGGTCACCGACCTGTCCCCAGTCGATATCAACATTTTTCATTTTATTGAACAAGGATACAAGCTGATCCTTTTGGCTGTCTGTCAGTGTGACATTTAAATCGGCAGCCGCATCATCTACTTTTTTCTCAATATCGGCTTTATTGTCAGGCACACCGTTTTTAGCAAACTCTTCTTTTATTTTTGCAATCAGCGCAGCCGCATTTTCGTCACCGATCTTGTCACCAAGCTCTGAGGTCGTCACAAGCTCTTGGTTGGCGACTTGCTTAACGTCTTCAGAAATCGCTTCGTCAGAAGAAACTTCATATGCTTTAATCAAGCCTGTCAAAGCCGCAGTACCGGACACTTCAAACGGAGCGGTAACATAAACCTTCGCGTCCTTAACGCCGGCTGTCATCAAGGCATTGAGGTACATTTCATCCGTAATGCCGCTGATATTATGTGTCTCAACGTTCAATCCAGAGCCTTTTTTGGCAATGGTAATAGACGATGACGAAATCGCTCTTGAGCCAATTTGCGCGCTCGGTATATATTTTCCTAAATACTCGTGTTCTTCCTTATTGGTCACGGTTACGGTTGTGGCATTATCAGGGACATTCATTTCATCAAGCACTTTTTGCTTATCTGATTCTGACAAATTTGCGCCAAGTGTCACGATGACATCTCCGACTGCGGCATCCGCGAGACTGACTTTCGGAATCGTCAGCAGCAAAACGGCCGCTGCCAGCATTCCAATCCATATTTTTTTCAAAGCAGTTGACCTCCTTCATTTCACAAGCAACAGTTAAAAGCTGCTTTGCGAGGACCTGAATCATGATGAAAAATACAGTTCCGATAGGTTAGACGGAAATAGAGAGGTTCAGGTTTCATTTTTATTTTGGAGAAAAGCCGGGAGAGTCGTTTTCCCAAAAAAGGTGTGGTATAATAGCCGCGACAAGGAGAGACAAGCCATAATAGATGATACATAAATCTCTCCTTTGAAAATTAAAATAAAGAAAGTGGGCATACAATTGAAAACAGGTTACTTTTTATTAGAAGACGGCAACAAAATTGAATTTGAACTTTATCCGGAAGCAGCACCGGGTACAGTTGCAAACTTTGAAAAGCTTGCAAACGAAGGGTTTTACGACGGCCTTACATTCCACCGAGTCATTCCAGGCTTCGTCAGCCAAGGCGGATGCCCGCACGGTACTGGCACAGGCGGTCCCGGATACACAATCAAATGTGAAACAGAAGGAAACCCGCACACACATGAAGCGGGCGCGCTCTCTATGGCACACGCAGGAAAAGATACTGGCGGCAGCCAATTTTTCATCGTCCATGAGCCGCAGCCTCATTTAAACGGTGTTCACACTGTATTCGGCAAAGTAACAAGCGGTCTAGAATTCGCGAAAAACATGTCTAACGGTGACGTGATGAAAGAAGTTCGCGTAGAAGGCTAATAGGCAGGCAGAAAGCTCCCCGATATGAGGGAGCTTTTTCTTTTCGCTTACAGCCTGTATCTGGTTGTGACAGGAAACAAACAGACGTTTTCAAGGATTCCGGGATTACCAGGTAGATATAGAAGGCATTGAGAGATTTGAGTTGAATCCTATAGCTATGTTTCGATTGGTTGTAAATCATAACTGTGTTCAATCACCATGGGGAAAATTTAAACAAATTTTAAAGTTGACATGTTTCATCACAAAAGGCACTTGTAGTAAAATGAAATAATATCAATGTTATTTTTTTGAAAAGGGGCTACGTTTGATGAACAACAAGGGCTGTATAAAATGCGGAAGCACTGAAGCTGGCCAAAAAGAAATTGCCACAACCGGAACCGGATTGTCAAAGTTGTTTGATGTGCAGCATAACCGTTTTCTCGTCGTCTACTGCAAGAAATGCGGATATTCGGAGTTTTATAATAAAGAAACTTCAACTGCCGGCAATATATTGGATTTGTTCTTTGGAGGCTGATTGATTCTTCTTCCGATTTCATTAGGAAATGGGAACAAATTGATTCTGGCAGGAGAATGAATAGATGTGAAAATTCGCTTCAATGGTCCTAATGGGATTTCTTATCGATTCGTGATAACATAAATTGAAGACCGTTGTTTATTGGAGGAAATCAGTTGAAATCGGAAAACGTTTCTAGGAAAAAATCAATATTTGAATGGGCCAAAGCGATTATTATCGCAGTTGTTCTGGCATTACTCATCCGCAATTTTATTTTTGCGCCGTATGTTGTTGATGGTGAGTCCATGGAGCCTACCCTTCATGACCATGAAAGGGTATTTGTCAATATGACAGTTAAGTACATAGGCGAGTTTAAGAGAGGGGATATCATCGTACTAAACGGGGATGATGTCCACTATGTCAAGCGGTTGATCGGCCTGCCCGGAGACACAGTCGAAATGAAAAACGACCAGCTTTATATCAATGGGAAAAAAGTGGCTGAGCCTTATTTGAAGGCAAATAAAAAGCAAGCAAAAGAAAATGGTTATGACCACCTAACTGATGATTTCGGCCCAATCAAAGTGCCTGATAACAAGTATTTTGTTATGGGGGATAACCGCCGAAATTCAATGGACAGCCGAAACGGGCTTGGACTCTTTACGAAAAAACAAATTGCGGGTACGTCAAAGTTTGTTTTCTTCCCATTTAGCGACATTCGTAAAACCAACTAAGTATAAGCAGTTTCCTGAAAAGGAACTGCTTTTTTATTCTTTTTCTCATGCATCCCCTAAAACCAGAACATAAATTCGTATATCTATAGAAAAGAAATTTTTGAAGAAATGTGAAACATATTCCCGTTATGCATCGTTATATTAATAATTTACGAGAATTTACGGTTTTTTATTCATGAAAAAAAGGAATAACTCATATGAATGAATAGATTCATATTGGCTGGAGGTTTTTTAAAAATGGGAAGAATAAAAACCAAGATTACCATTCTGTTAGTACTTCTGCTTTTACTTGCAGGGGGTTATATGTACATAAATGGTGTGGAACTGAAGGACGTTCCGACAGCGATTGGACAAACCTTGTCCTCCGAAGAAGAAGAGTATACAATCCAAGAATATAAAGTGACAAAAATTGACGGAACAGAATATCATGGAGAAGCAGATAACGGCACGAAGATCATCTTTAACGGAAAAAAATTAAATCAAGATTTGTCTGATATAAAAGAAGGCGATAAGATCAAGGCGTACTTCAGCAAATCAAAGCGGATCGACGGTTTAATCAAGGTTGCAAAAATAAATGATTAACTAAAAAAACACCTTTCGAACGATGGGTGTTTTTTCGATTTCTCAAATTGTAAGTTTATTTCATTGCGTACTTAAGAAAGGACCGCTATAATAGCCATTAAGGACAAATGAATAAAGATTGTATCCTTCGGGGCAGGGTGGAAATCCCGACCGGCGGTAGTAAAGCGACATGCGCTTTAGAGCCCGTGACCCGTGTGCATATGTACGCGGTGGATTCAGTTTAAGCTGAAGCCGACAGTGAAAGTCTGGATGGGAGAAGGATGAAGAACCGCTATGCAAAATGTATCAACATGCATAGTGTTATTTCCTATTGCGTAAAATACCTAAAGCCCCGAATTTTTCTTAAATTCGGGGCTTTTTTGACGGTAAATGAATAAAGAAGGGAGGGAAACAGATGGAAGAGTATTATATGAAACTGGCGTTAGATCTTGCGAAGCAGGGTGAAGGACAGACCGAATCGAATCCGCTCGTGGGCGCTGTTGTGGTGAAAGACGGACAGATTGTCGGGATGGGCGCCCATTTAAAATACGGCGAAGCTCATGCAGAAGTCCATGCTATCCATATGGCAGGCGCGCATGCAAAAGGCGCTGATATTTATGTCACCCTTGAACCATGCAGCCATTACGGAAAAACACCGCCTTGTGCCGAACTGATTATCAAGTCCGGGATAAAGAGAGTATTTGTCGCAATGAGAGATCCTAACCCGATTGTGGCCGGACGGGGAATCAGCATGATAGAAGAAGCCGGCATCGAAGTAAACGAAGGCATTCTGGCAGATCAGGCGGAACAGCTGAATGAAAAATTTCTGCATTTTATGAGGACAGGCCTCCCTTACGTCACATTAAAAGCTGCCGCAAGCCTAGACGGAAAGACAGCGACCAGTACGGGTGACAGCAAATGGATCACATCAGAAGCTGCAAGACAGGATGCTCAGCAATACAGGAAATCACATCAAAGCATTTTGGTCGGAGCAGGCACTGTGAAAGCTGACAATCCAAGCTTAACCTGCAGGCTGCCGGATGTTTCAAAACAGCCGGTCAGGGTGATACTTGATAACGAACTTTCGATTCCCGATGACGCCAATGTGATTTGCGATCAGGCAGCGCCGACTTGGATTTTCACAACAACACATGCTGATGACGACAAGAAAAAACGGTTTTCCGCTTGTGGAGTGAAAATATTTACTCTGGAAACAGATCGTATACAAATTCCCGATGTGCTGAAAATCCTTGCAGAAGAAGGCATCATGTCGGTGTATGTGGAAGGCGGGTCAGCTGTTCACGGAAGCTTCGTCAAAGCAGGCTGTTTTCAAGAAATCATCTTCTATTTTGCCCCTAAATTAATCGGAGGAACGCTTGCTCCCAGCTTAATCTCCGGTGAAGGTTTTCAATCAATGAAAGATGTCCCCTTATTACAATTCACAGATATAACCCAAATTGGCCGTGATATCAAACTGACGGCAAAACCGAAAAACGAGTAGGATGGTGACCATGTTTACAGGAATTATAGAAGAAACAGGCACAATCGAATCCATGAAAAAAACAGGCTCTTCTATGGCCTTAACAATTAAATGCTCAAAAATATTAGAGGATGTTCACTTGGGCGACAGCATTGCAGTGAATGGCATTTGTCTGACTGTTACTGATTTCACGAAAAGCCAATTCACAGTTGATGTCATGCCTGAAACAGTCAAAGCAACGTCGCTGAACGATTTATCAAAAGGCAGCAAAGTGAATTTGGAAAGAGCGATGGCGGCAAACGGGCGATTTGGAGGCCATTTCGTTTCAGGACATGTTGACGGTACCGCAGAAATCACACGTATTGAAGAAAAAAGCAACGCAGTTTACTATGATTTGAAAATGGATCCGTCATTAACAAAAACGTTGGTTCTAAAGGGATCTATAACAGTTGACGGTGTGAGCTTAACCATTTTCGGGCTAACAGATGATACGGTGACTATTTCTTTAATACCGCACACCATCAGCGAAACGATTTTTTCCGAAAAAACGATCGGCTCCAAAGTGAATATCGAATGCGATATGATCGGAAAATATATGTATCGATTTTTGCATAAAGCCAATGAAAATAAGAACCAACAAACCATAACAAAAGCCTTCTTAAGCGAAAACGGCTTTTAGAGAGGAAGATTAGCATGTTTCATCCGATAGAAGAGGCATTAGACGCTTTAAAAAAAGGCGAAGTCATCATTGTTGTTGATGATGAAGACAGAGAAAATGAAGGAGACTTTGTGGCTCTTGCGGAGCATGCGACTCCTGAAGTGATTAACTTTATGGCGACGCACGGAAGAGGGCTGATTTGCACGCCTCTCAGTGAGGAAATCGCTGACAGGCTCGATCTTCATCCTATGGTTGAGCACAATACAGATTCCCACCACACTGCTTTTACAGTAAGCATTGACCACCGTAAGACAAAAACGGGAATCAGCGCACAGGAAAGATCATTTACTGTCAAAGCTTTGCTGGACAGCAGTTCAGTGCCGGCAGATTTTCAGCGTCCGGGGCACATTTTTCCCCTGATTGCGAAAAAGGGAGGTGTTCTGAAAAGAGCGGGCCATACAGAAGCGGCAGTCGATCTTGCTGAAGCTTGCGGTTCTCAGGGAGCAGGCGTCATTTGCGAAATTATGAATGAAGACGGAACGATGGCAAGAGTACCTGAGCTGATAGAAATTGCGAAAAAGCATCAATTAAAAATGATCACCATTAAAGATTTAATTGAGTACCGCTACAACTTGACAACACTTGTAGAGCGGGAAGTCGATATTACCTTGCCGACTGATTTTGGCACATTTAAGGTGTACGGATACACAAATGAGATCGACGGAAAAGAGCATGTCGCATTTGTGATGGGAGATGTGCCGTTTAATGAAGAACCAGTATTGGTCCGGGTTCATTCAGAGTGTCTCACAGGTGATGTGTTTGGGTCTCATCGCTGTGACTGCGGCCCGCAGCTTCACGCCGCGCTAACGCAAATTGCCGCAGAAGGCCGGGGAGTGCTTTTGTATCTCCGCCAAGAAGGCCGGGGCATCGGTCTGATTAATAAGTTAAAAGCCTATAAGCTTCAGGAAGAAGGATATGACACTGTAGAAGCTAATGAGGCGCTCGGCTTTTTGCCTGATTTGCGCAATTACGGCATTGGTGCTCAAATTTTACGCGATCTCGGCGTGCGGAATATGAAGCTTTTGACGAATAATCCGCGGAAAATTGCCGGACTTGAAGGCTATGGACTCAGCATTACAGAAAGAGTGCCGCTTCAAATGGAGGCCAAAGAGCATAACAAAAAATATTTGCAAACAAAGATGAACAAACTAGGTCATTTACTTCATTTCTAATAACAGAAATCACAAAAAAGGATGGGAATCATATGAATATCATACAAGGAAATTTAGTTGGTACAGGTCTTAAAATCGGAATCGTCGTAGGTAGATTTAATGATTTTATTACAAGCAAGCTGCTGAGCGGGGCAGAAGATGCATTGCTCAGACACGGCGTGGATACAAACGATATTGATGTGGCTTGGGTTCCGGGCGCATTTGAAATTCCTTTCGCTGCTAAAAAAATGGCGGAAACAAAAAAATATGACGCCATTATTACACTCGGCACTGTCATCAGAGGCGCAACGACTCATTATGATTATGTCTGCAACGAAGCTGCAAAAGGCATCGCGCAAGCAGCGAACACAACAGGCGTACCAGTGATCTTTGGAATTGTCACTACGGAAAACATTGAGCAGGCCATTGAACGGGCTGGAACAAAAGCGGGCAACAAGGGTGTAGATTGTGCTGTTTCTGCCATAGAAATGGCAAATTTAAACCGTTCATTTGAATAATTTGCTGAAAACAGTTTAAAAATATGGCGAAAATGATATAATGTGAGAAAACGGATCACCTATACTTTTCCGTTTGATAGAACTGGACATTAGGATATAGAGGGGTTTTTATGTTAATTCGTTATAAAAAATCGTTTGAAAAGATTGCGATGGGACTTCTTTCATTTATGCCGAATGAAAAAGATCTTAAGCAGCTTCAGCAGACAATTAAGGACTACGAAACGGATACAGACCGCCAGCTCTTTCTGTGGAAAGAGGACGAGGATATCGTCGGAGCAATCGGAGTTGAAAAAAAGGATTCCGAGGTTGAAATCCGGCATATCAGTGTGAATCCTTCTCATCGCCATCAAGGAATCGGAAAACAGATGATGGATGCTTTAAAGCATTTATTCAAAACGCAGGTACTGGTTCCGAATGAATTAACGCAGAGCTTTTTCGAACGCTGTCAAGGTCAGCAGGATCAAGACATTTCATACAATAATTAAGCAGAGGCTGTTATCAGCCTCTGCTTTTTTTTCTTCGCTCAATTTCTTTCTCGCGTTCACGGATGACATCAGTCCGATCCCGCAAACGATGTTTATGAATAAGAAATCTATCGGTGAGTGTGCTGGGCTGCCCCCATCTGTAAGCTTTTCGCTTGCATTCAATGCGGCATGCTTCATCCAGCCTCTCATCTTTAATTGGCAGCATGATGCTTTTATAGGAAGATCCCAGTTCAATTTGTTCGTAAACCGACTGCATAAGCTCCAGTAAACGGGTATGATCAAGCCCCAAATCTTCCACCGCTTGTTTTTCCGCTTCAAGAATCCGTATGCTGTTTGCCAGCAATTTTTTGGCCCCGGCTGTATTCTGTCTTCTATGATGATACAAAGCAACAGCAAGCTGGATAAAGCCGACCCAATGTATTTTTCGTTTGTTCGGAGGATCTTCCTTCCAATATTCTTCTAGTATTTCATGGCATTCAAAATAATCTCGTGTTGCGTGAAATTCAACGAGATAATCGATATAAGCTTTCGGGTACAAGATGCTTCCTCCTTTTAATCCGCCTTTAGTGTAACACAGGACAGATGAAAGGAAAAAACAGCGCATTGGACCCGCTCTTTTTTAGTTCTAGCAAATCCAAGCAGCACCTACGATAATTAACAGAATAAACAAAACGACAATTAAAGCAAAACTGCCGCTGAAGCACTTTTCTCCCATGAACATTCAGCCTCCTTTGTTATGGTCTACGCGAGCATCCTATGTACACCTGCCCTTTTTGGTGTAGGCGGATATCTTGTTATTTTGAATATTCAGCACAAATCTCTTGAAGTACAGGAAATGAAATAGTATTGGACGAGAGCTTTTTGGTGGCTTATACTAAAGGGTAGCCAGTTTATCCGGCAATGAGAGCGATACTTGAAAATGGTGAGATGATGGAAGAATATCAAGTGAAAATTGATACGTTTGAAGGCCCATTGGACCTGCTGCTTCATTTAATCAATCGTCTTGAAATTGACATATATGATATACCCGTGGCGAAGATTACTGAACAATATTTATTATATGTACATACGATGCGTGTGCTTGAGCTTGATATCGCCAGCGAGTATTTGGTGATGGCTGCAACACTGCTCAGTATTAAAAGCAGAATGTTGCTCCCGAAGCAAGAGGAAGAGCTGTTTGAGGATGAATTTCTTGAGGAAGAAGATCCACGGGAGGAACTGATTGAAAAGCTCATTGAGTATAGAAAATATAAAGACGCGGCGAAGGAATTAAAGGAACGGGAAGAAGAAAGACAAAAATCATTTACGAAACCGCCGAGTGATTTGAGCGAATATGCAAAAGAAGTGAAACAATCGGAGCAAAAGCTGTCAGTCACGGTATACGATATGATTGGCGCTTTTCAAAAAGTGCTGAAGCGAAAAAAAATAACAAGGCCGATGGAAACAACAATTACAAGACAGGAAATACCAATCGAAGACAGAATGAATGAAATCGTCCACAGCCTGAAATCAAAAGGGAAAAGAATTAACTTTATGGATCTTTTTTCATATGAGCAAAAAGAACATTTAGTTGTCACTTTCCTGGCAGTTTTAGAACTGATGAAAAATCAGCTGATTTTGATTGAGCAGGAGCGGAATTTTTCAGATATTTACATTATGGGGAGTGAATCCATTCATGGGGCTTGATATCGTGAATTGGAAAGCTATAGTGGAAGCCCTTCTATATGCGGCAGGCGATGAAGGACTGACCAAAAAACAGCTGTTAACAGTGCTTGAAATAGAAGAGCCTGAACTGAACACCATTATGGCGGATGTGGCAGACGAATACCGACATGATACAAGAGGCATTGAACTTATTGAATATGCAGATACGTACATGCTTTCCACCAAAAAGGACTTTGCGCCGTACTTGAAAAAACTGATCGAAGTACCGTCGAAAGGCCTTTCCCAAGCATCTTTGGAGGTGCTGGCGATTGTTTCATATAAACAGCCGATCACAAGAGCGGAAATTGAAGATATCAGAGGTGTGAAATCAGAAAGAATTTTACACAGCCTTGTCGCCAAGGCGCTGCTGTGTGAAGTCGGGCGCGCTGACGGTCCGGGACGGGCCATTTTATACGGCACGACGCCGACTTTTCTTGAGCAATTCGGCTTAAAAACGCTGGACGAGCTTCCGCCGCTGCCTGAAAATGCGGAAGATGACGTTCTTCAAGAAGAAGCGGATTTATTCTTTGAAAACTTTAACCAAACCTTTGAAGATATAAAATAGAGAAATAATGAATCGCGCTTTTTCATCAACATAAGATATAAGGAAGAAGTAGCTATCATGAAAGAAGCAAAATGTGAGAGACAAAGACATGAGGGGAAGATACCAAACGAAATGGGACATTCGATTGTGCGAGTGCAGACTCAAAAAACAGGCGAATTCTTATCAATGGTTGTCAATACCGTTAATGATTATTTAAATCAAACCACGCTGGCGTCTATGCAGGCTGAATTGCCTGTTGAAGAGGCTTACTGCTGTGATGTGCTGAGCACGCTGAGAAGAATGACAGTATTTTGTGAAGGAGGCGCTGAAGCATGCCGCCGCCTCCTTATACAAGAGCCTTTTCAGGAAACCAGAGCGGAAAAAACACTTTACAATGTGTATCATCAATGCATTGAAGAGTTCTTTATGCCAAAGAAAGACACCTGGTGTGAAAACAGCCGGGCGTCATATACCGGAGTCAGCGCAATTGAGTTCTACCATGCTGTTCCGCAGTCTCTGGAGCAATTATTATTGCCGCTGAGCGCAGCGTTTCTGAAGATGAGGGAAGAACTGGCTCATTACGAAGCGTCCGGATCTAGCATGGCATCAATCAGATAACACTTACTCTCCTTTTACGGGAGAGTTTTTTTATGTTTGCAGGCCAAGACACAATTGTTATTCATAACTGATGGACATGCGCATAAACTTGTACAAACCACCACAAGGACGTGAACAAACATGCGCATTTTTAAAAAAGCTGTATTAATAGTCATTATTTCTTTTCTATTTGCAAATGTAAATGTGAACACAGCCCATGCAGCTATAAATGTCAGTGCGAAGAGCGCGATTGTCATTGACGGCACATCAGGAAGAGTGTTATTTGCCAAGGACGAGCATGAAAAAAGGCGAATTGCCAGTATTACAAAGATCATGACCGCTGTTCTCGCCATTGAATCAGGAAAAATGGAAGAAACCGTGACTGTGTCTGCAAATGCGGTCAGAACAGAGGGCTCGGCCATTTATTTAACCGAAGGGCAAAAAGTAAAATTAAAGGATCTTGTGTATGGCCTGATGCTGAGATCCGGGAACGATGCTGCTGTTGCGATCGCTGAGTATGTCGGGGGAAGCCTCGATGGATTTGTCTATATGATGAACCAAAAAGCAGAGCAAATCGGTATGGAGAATACCCGTTTTCAAAACCCGCACGGATTGGACGACCATGAAAATCATTACTCATCAGCTTATGACATGGCTATTTTAACGAAATACGCCATGAAGCTCAAAGACTATCAAACCATCTCCGGCACAAAAGTATACAAAGCAGAAACAATGGAAAGCGTGTGGAAAAACAAAAATAAATTGCTGACGATGCTGTATCCATACAGTACAGGGGGGAAAACAGGCTATACCAAGCTTGCAAAACGCACACTGGTTTCAACCGCTTCAAAGGACGGCGTTGATCTGATAGCCGTGACCATTAATGACCCTGACGATTGGGATGATCATATGAATATGTTTAACTATGTATTTGAGCATTATCAAACATATTTAATCGCAAAAAAAGGAGACATTCCGAAGCTCAAAGGTACATTTTATGAGTCCAAAGCTTTCATCAAACGAGACATCACCTATTTGCTTACCGAAGAAGAAAAAGAAGATGTCAAAATTAACACTACGCTGCTCAAACCGAAAAAAGCCTGGGAAAAGGATGCTTCAAAAATTCCGGATATTGTAGGACATATGAAAGTCATGTTCAACGATGAAACCATTGCAAAAGTGCCGATCTATTACGAAAACGAACGAAATCAAAAACCGAAAAAAAAGTTTTTTGAAACATTTAAATCAATTTTTCTGAATGCGGCTGGCGGGGCAAAATGGTCAATATAATCTGGGTCAGCTTAACTGTGATCGGGCTCGTATTTGCGATGTGCAATGGAACGCTGCAGGATGTAAATGAGGCGGTGTTTAAAGGAGCCAAGGAAGCTGTCACAATCTCATTTGGACTTATGAGCGTGCTTGTTTTTTGGCTGGGTTTAATGAAAATAGCTGAACAGTCAGGATTGCTTGATATTTTCAGCCGTATGTGCAGACCTTTTATTTCTAAGCTGTTCCCTGACATACCGCCGGATCATCCCGCAATGGGCTACATTTTATCAAATCTCATGGCGAATTTCTTCGGCCTGGGGAATGCGGCCACACCTCTTGGCATTAAAGCAATGGAGCAAATGAAAAAGCTGAATGGAAATCGTTCGGAAGCGAGCCGTTCCATGATCACTTTTTTTGGCTGTTAATACTTCCTGCATTACTCTCATCCCGACAACGGTTATCGCCGTGAGAATGGCCTATTCCTCCAAAACGCCGACAGATATCGTCGGACCGAGCATTTTGGCGACACTCATTTCTGGAATCGGCGCCATTATTATTGACCGATATTTTTATTACCGCCGTAAAAAGAAGGGGAGGTAAGCCGATGGAAATTATCAACTGGCTGTCTTTAGCCATGATCCCTATCATTATTGCCGGCATTCTTCTTTATGGAACAATCAAAAAGGTGCCGACATATGAATCCTTTGTTGAAGGCGGAAAAGAAGGAATTGAGATCGCATTTTCGATTATCCCCTACTTAGTCGGGATGCTTGTTGCAATTACCGTTTTCAGATCATCAGGCGCGCTGGACTTTTTTATGGATCTTTTAAAGCCGGCCTTTTCCGCCATCGGCATACCGGCTGAGGTGGTTCCGCTTGCGCTGATCCGTCCGATCTCCGGTACGGCTGCTCTGGGAATGACGACCGATTTAATTGCAGTTTATGGACCGGACTCCTTTATTGGCAGGCTGGCATCGGTGATGCAGGGGTCAACGGATACAACACTTTATGTGCTGACTGTGTATTTCGGAGCGGTCGGCATAAAAAAAATGGGTGATGCGTTAAAGGTAGGACTTCTTGCTGATTTAATCGGTGTAGTTGCATCTATCATCATCGTTACGTTATTATTTGGGAGCGCCTGAAAATGGCGTTTTTTTAGATAAAGCATGCGAAATCTGAAAAAGCTTGTTTGTTCAGGTTGAAAAAAGTAAGATAATACTTGAGGTGAAAGACATGGAAAGACTGCAAAAAGTAATTGCTCACGCCGGAGTTGCATCACGCAGAAAGGCAGAAGAGCTGATTAAAGAAGGAAAAGTAAAGGTGAACGGCAAAGTAATAACAGAGCTTGGTGTTAAAGTAACCGGTTCTGATCAGATTGAAGTAAACGGTTTGAAGGTGGAACGTGAAGAGCCTGTTTATTTTCTTTTATATAAACCAAGAGGCGTGATTTCCGCAGCGGAAGATGACAAAGGGCGCAAAGTCGTGACTGACTTTTTAAGAGAAGTGCCGCAGCGCATTTATCCGGTCGGACGTCTGGATTACGATACTAGCGGTCTTTTGCTTTTAACCAATGACGGCGAGTTTGCCAACAAGCTGATGCATCCTAAATATGAAATAAACAAAACATATGTAGCAAAGGTAAAAGGCATACCGTCTAAAGAGCTGATCAGAAAGCTGGAGCGCGGCATTATGCTGGAGGAAGGCAAAACAGCGCCTGCCAAAGCGAAGCTGCTTTCATTGGATAAGAGAAAACAAACAAGCATTATACAGCTGACCATCCATGAGGGACGGAACAGGCAAGTGCGCCGCATGTTTGAAGCGATTGGACATGAAGTAATCAAGCTGAAGCGGGAAGAATACGCATTTTTAAATCTGAGAGGCTTAAATACGGGAGACGCAAGAGAGCTCACGCCGCATGAAGTCAAAAGACTCAGAGCGCTAGCGGAACACGGTAAAAACGCTTTCTAAGTTTCACATAACCTTCAAAAAGTTAGAAATGTGAAATGAATGTGCAATGATATAATTGAATGGATCTGCAATAGGGGAAGGGGGCAGTGGACAATGAAGAAAAAAAGGCGTTTATTCATTCGGACCGGCATCCTTCTCATTTTGATTTGCGCGCTGGCCTATACAATATACAATGCTGTATTTGCCGACAAAGAGAGCATATCTGAAGGGTCCGAGGCACCGAATTTTGTCCTTGAAGATACGAATGGGGAACGTATTGAACTGAGTGACTTAAAAGGAAAAGGTGTTTTTTTGAATTTCTGGGGCACCTGGTGTGAGCCGTGCAAAAAAGAATTTCCTTATATGGCGAACCAATACAAATATTTTCAAGACCAAGGCGTTGAAATTGTCGCGGTAAATGTTGGGGAGTCAAAGATAGCAGTACATAATTTTATGAAATCCTACGGAGTGAATTTTCCGGTTGTCCTGGATACAGATCGTCAGGTGCTTGATGCCTATGGCGTATCCCCGCTCCCGACAACCTTTTTAATCAATCCGGAAGGAAAAGTTGTCAAGGTGGTGACCGGCACTATGACAGAAAGCATGATCCATGACTATATGAATCTGATAAAACCCGGAGCGACCTCGGGATGAAACAGGTAAAATGTGAATGCGGACATATCAACCCGGTCGGAACCGTTTTATGTGAATCATGTGGCAGGGCGCTTCAGGAAACACAGCCCCCGCTTGCCGATATGAGATACGATGGAAGTGCTAGACGCTCACAAACCTATAACAAAACGATCATTGATAAAATATGGAACTTCTTTTCTTCGGTTAAGGTCGGAATATGGCTTATCGTCATAACCCTTGCAGCATCAGCATTCGGGACTATTTTTCCTCAAGAAGCCTATTTGCCCCCCGGCGCTCAGGCTGATACATATTATAAAGAACAATACGGCACGTTCGGCCAGCTTTATTATTTACTCGGGCTCCATCATTTATATGGATCTTGGTGGTATTTGCTGCTGATTGCCTCTATCGGCATTTCTCTTGTCATCTGCAGCCTTGACCGCGTGATTCCCCTGTACAGAGCATTGAAAAATCAGGGTGTCAGGAGAAGCCCTGTTTTCTTAAAAAGGCAAAGGCTGTTCAGTAAAACCGAGACCGAGCTCAACAAGGAAGAAAAAGAAAAGATTGTCACTCTCTTAAAGAAAAAGCGTTATAGAATCAGAGAAAAAGAGGGCAGCATTCTGGCGGAAAAAGGACGTTTTTCCCGCTGGGGTCCGTATGTTAATCACATAGGATTAATCATTTTCCTGATTGGCGCTATGCTGAGATTTGTGCCGGGCATGTACATCGATGAAACGCTCTGGGTCAGAGAAGGCGAAACTGCGGCAATTCCAGGCACAGACGGAAGATATTATTTGAAAAACAATCAATTCAGCGTAGAGACTTATAACAGCGAGACAGAAAAAAAGGTGTTCGCTGATGCCATTGACAGAGTCGGAAGCGGAAAGGTCGCGAAAAACTTTCAAACAGACGCAGTTCTCTATAAACGGGAAGGCAAAATTGTCTATGGAGAGAAGCCGAAGCTGAAAAAAGTAAAAGAAGAAGATATTCGTGTGAATCAGCCGCTGCGCTTTGATTCGTTTTCTGTTTATCAGGTGGATTATAAAGAGAATCAGCTCGATCAGATGGTGTTTCAGCTGATTGACAAAAAATCAAAAAAATCCTTTGGGAGCTTAAAAATCAACCTATTGGATCCAGATTCGGTTTATGATCTTGGCAACGGTTACAAAGTTGAGGTCGCCAGCTACCTTCCTGACTTCTATTTTAATCAGGACGGAGAGCCGAGCACAAAAACAAAAATCCCAAACAATCCGGCTTTTGTTTTTAATATCATAACGCCGGATAAGCCAAAAGGCGAAAAAAGCTTTGTGGCCATTCAAGAAACAATTGAAGGGTCGGGCAGCAATAAGTACAAGTTAAAATTTGACCATGTCGAAACGAAAAACATAACCGGTCTGACAGTCAGAAAAGATCTGACGCTTTGGGTGCTTGCCATCGGCGGAGCCATTTTTATGATTGGCGTCATTCAAGGCATGTACTGGCAGCACCGCAGAATCTGGCTGCATACACAGGATGGTGCAGTATTGGTTGCCGGCCATACTAATAAAAACTGGTACGGACTGAAGCAGGATTTAACATTTGTTTTAGCCGAAACGGGGCTGACTGAACCAGCAGACCAAAAAGAATTAATGAAAACACAGAAATAGGCGAAAAGGGAGTGGTGTCATGGCGGAGCTGAGCGGAAATTTTCTTTATGCAGCCTTTCTCGTGTATTTAATCGCGGTCCCAATTTTCGGCGGGGCCATACGCGGAAGGAAAAATAAAAAAGACAGGGCAAACCGGTGGGCGACAATCGGGATTACCCTTTCGATTATCGGTTTTCTCTGCCACCTGGGCTATTTTATGACAAGGTGGGCTGCCAGCGGCCATGCGCCTGTCAGCAATATGTTTGAATTTACAACGGCCTTTGGCATGATGCTTGTGCTTGCGTTTATTATCCTTTATTTTATCTATCAATTGCCTTCATTAGGTCTGTTTACACTATCGATTGCTTTATTGCTGATTGCTTACGCCAGCATGTTTCCGACGGACATTTCGCCTTTAATTCCGTCATTGCAGAGCAATTGGCTGTATATCCACGTAACTACGGCCGCGCTGGGGCAAGCGATACTCGCCATCAGTTTTGTCGCAGGTGTCATTTTTCTTTTGAAGCATGTTGATCAGACAAAACCAAGTAAAAAAACCTTTTGGCTTGAAGCTATCATGTTTATTATGGTGACGGCAGTTGCCTTTATTGTGATAACATCTGTGTTTCGTTTTGCCGGCTATGAAGCTGAGTTTAACTGGGTGGATAAGAATAAGGAAAAAAGCGTGATGGTCTATGAAATGCCCGCACTTGTAGGTCCGCATGAGGGTGAGCTTATCACCGAGGGGAAAATGCAGCCCATTGCAGAGCTTCCGGCCCTTTTCTCAGGCAGAAAGGTAAACACAGTGATTTGGTCGTTTGGAGCTGGACTCCTATTGTACGGAGCGCTTCGCCTGATCGTCAGAAAAAGAATCAGTGCCTGTTTACATCCTCTGGTGAAAAACGTGAATCTTGATCTGGTGGATGAGGTTGGCTACAGGGCCGTTTCCATCGGTTTTCCGATTTTTACACTCGGCGCGCTGATCTTTGCCATGATTTGGGCTCAGCTTGCTTGGACGAGATTTTGGGGCTGGGACCCGAAGGAAGTATGGGCGCTAATCACGTTTTTGTTTTACGCCGCATATTTGCATTTAAGGCTGTCCAGAGGATGGCACGGAGAGAAATCAGCATGGCTGGCCGTCATTGGTTTTGCCATCATTATGTTCAATTTAATATTCGTAAATCTTGTGCTAGCCGGACTTCATTCTTATGCATAGTCGATAACAAAGCGATACAGTTCTCAAACTTTCTCACGATTTGATAAAATGAAAGTAACAGAAGGAAAGCAGGGGGAAAACGATGGACCAAACCAATGAAACCAAAATATTAGTAGTTGATGACGAAGCCAGAATTCGCCGCCTTTTAAAAATGTATCTTGAACGTGAAAATTATGTGATTGAAGAAGCGGAAAATGGCGATGAAGCTATTGCCAAAGGCCTCGAAACCAATTATGACTTAATTTTGCTTGACCTTATGATGCCTGGCACAGACGGAATTGAGGTCTGCCGCCAAATTCGCGAAAAAAAAGCTACACCAATTATTATGCTGACCGCAAAAGGAGAAGAAGCAAACCGGGTGCAGGGGTTTGAATCGGGAACAGATGACTACATTGTCAAACCGTTTAGTCCGAGAGAAGTCGTGCTGCGGGTAAAAGCGCTTCTGAGAAGGGCATCTCAAAACTCTTATTTCAATGCGAATACGCCGACGAAAAACGTATTGGTGTTTTCTCATCTGTCAATCGATCATGATGCCCATCGGGTAACTGCAGACGGAACTGAAGTGAGCTTAACACCGAAAGAGTATGAGCTCCTTTACTTCTTAGCGAAAACGCCTGACAAAGTGTATGATCGGGAAAAACTTCTTAAGGAAGTGTGGCAGTATGAATTTTTTGGCGATCTGCGTACAGTAGACACACACGTCAAACGTCTCCGTGAAAAACTCAATAAAGTATCACCGGGAGCTGCCAAAAAAATCGTCACTGTATGGGGCGTCGGTTATAAATTCGAGGTAGGCGCTGAATGAAATTTTGGAAAAGCGTAGTAGGCAAGCTATGGGCTACGATCCTTTCGCTTGTCCTGATCGTATTATTTATTTTAACGGTTCTTTTACTCGAATTTATCGAAAATTATCATGTGGAAGAAGCCGAAAATGATTTAACCCAGCTTGCAAATAAAGTCGCAGTCATCTTAGAAAAACACGAGGATCAGGCGCTGGCAAGGTCGATCACTTGGGAGCTTGCTGATAACTTAACAAGCATTGCGATTATACAGGATGAGAAAAAGTACTGGTATTCGCCAAACGATAAAAATCGGCTCTCATCTATCACGCTTGAACAAATACAGCGGGACAAGGATTTACATCAGGCTCTGGACAACCATAAAAAAGTCAGTAAACGAACGGGCCTGAGTGGTGGAGACACGGATAATGAACGCCTGATTGTGGGTGTTCCGTATGAAAAAGACGGAAAAAAAGGCATGGTCTTTTTATCTCAGTCTTTGCTTGCCGTCAAAGATACAACAAAACACACGACCCGTTATATATTTCTTGCCGCAGGCATTGCGATTGTGCTGACCACATTTTTTGCTTTCTTTTTATCAAGCAGGGTCACGTATCCGCTTCGAAAAATGAGAGAGGGCGCACAGGATTTGGCAAAGGGCAAGTTTGACACGAAAATCCCGATTTTAACCCAGGATGAAATCGGTGAGCTGGCAACCGCCTTTAATCAAATGGGACGGCAGCTTAACTTTCATATCAATGCGCTCAACCAAGAAAAAGAACAGCTTTCAAACATATTAAGCAGTATGGCTGACGGAGTGATTACCATCAATATCGACGGCACGATTCTCGTGACAAACCCGCCAGCTGAACGTTTTCTGCAGGCTTGGTATTATGAGCAGAATATGAATATTAAAGAAGGCGACAATCTTCCGCCAGAAGCAAAAGAACTGTTTCAAAACGCTGTCAGCACTGAAAAAGAACAAATGATTGAAATGACGCTGCAGGGCAGATCATGGGTGCTGCTGATGTCGCCGCTGTATGCGGAATCGCATGTCAGAGGCGCGGTTGCCGTTCTTCGAGATATGACCGAAGAACGCCGCCTTGATAAATTGCGTGAGGACTTTATCGCAAATGTCAGCCATGAATTAAGAACGCCGATCTCCATGCTTCAAGGGTACAGTGAAGCCATTGTCGATGACATTGCGAGCTCCGAAGAAGATCGAAAAGAGATTGCTCAAATTATATATGACGAGTCGCTGCGAATGGGCCGTCTTGTCAACGATTTGCTTGATTTAGCCCGAATGGAATCAGGCCATACTGGATTGCATTATGAACAAATCAATCTTAATGAATTTATAGAAAAGATCATGCGTAAATTTTCCGGCGTTGCCAAAGAAAAAAATATTTCTTTGCATCAGGACATTTCTCTCACTGAAGAGGAATTGATGTTTGATGAAGATAAGATGGAGCAAGTGTTTACTAATTTAATTGATAACGCGCTGCGTCATACTCAATCAGGCGGCAATGTGTCCATCTCCGTTCATACCGTTAAGGATGGAGTAAAAATAGACGTCAAAGATTCCGGCTCGGGGATACCGGAAGAGGATCTGCCATTTATTTTTGAGCGATTCTATAAAGCAGATAAAGCACGGACAAGAGGCAGAGCAGGAACCGGACTGGGACTGGCTATTGTAAAAAATATTGTGGAAGCTCACAACGGTACCATTACAGTGCATAGCCGGATGGACAAAGGAACGACGTTTACGTTTTATATTCCGACAAAATGATAAAGTCGAGTCTGAATTTGCCGAAGAATCTTGTTCCATAAGAAACACCCGCTGACCTAAGCGGGTGTTTTCTTAATAAAATTTAAGGATATGTTAATATAAATTCCCTTCCAAATTCCAGTTTCTCGTAATATAGTTGTAATGTAACTTTTAAGCTATTATTACGACTAAAGAAACGGAGGGGTTTCCTATGGAAGAAACCTTTCAAGTGTTATATAAAACATACCATCAAGATTTATACCAATTTTTATTTTATATGGTAAAGGATAAAAGCCAGGCTGAAGACCTTCTTCAAGAGGTTTATATTCGTGTATTAAATTCATATCATACGTTTGAAGGAAGAAGCAGTGAAAAAACATGGCTTTTGTCGATTGCACGCCATGTGGCGATAGACTGGTTCCGTAAGCAGCAGACAATCAGACAGCGTGTACTCGGCACATTTGATTGGGATACACAGGATGTCAGAGATCAGCAATTGCTTCCGGACGAACTCGCGGTTCAACATGAAAATGTCCGGGAAATTTATGCTGCGCTTGATCAATGCACGATCGATCAAAGAGCTGTGATTATCTTACGGTTTATACAGGGATATTCAATACAGGAAACAGCCAATGCTCTGCGCTTCTCGGAAAGCAAAGTAAAAACGACCCAACACAGAGGGCTCAAGGTACTTCGGAAACATATGGAGCTTTTGAGGGAGGAGCTAATGGATGATGAAGTCAGATTGGAACGAAGAACAGATAAAGGAGTTGTTAAGTCAACTGCCAGCAGTTAAAGACCATCGTTCTCCGCAAGACATATACAAGCGGCTTTCGATGGTAAAACGGAAGAAAAAGCCCCCTGTAAAATGGATTGGCCCCGTATGTGCAGCAGCTGCTGCAGTTTATATCGCTTTCATTATTTCTCCTCATTTCTTTGATCAGGCAGAGCCTCAAAAAGAAGCGGTTAAAGAAAACGCTATAACGAAAACTGAGACAGCAGACAGTCAAAAAGCAGCACCGTTGCTGGATCAGACTTCGTTTGTTGTTTCTGAAAAGGAACAGAGCAATTATATAACTGTAGCGTTTGCCGATGCCGATACGTCTACAATCGTACCCATCAGCATTAAAAAAACAAATTCAAACCAAAACATACAGGATGTCCTGTTTGCCAGTGACCAATCAGGCTATCTTGATCACGCCGTCACCATTCCATCCTTTATGGATGAAGTGAAAGTAACGGAGAAACAGAAAGAACTAAGAATACAAGTTAACGAGAACATTGATGTTGATTCTCTAAAAGACGCTAAACTATTAAAAAAATTGCTGAAAGAAACAATGAAATGGAGCCCTTATGAGAGAGTCAAGTTTTCAACCGATCAAAACGGGGCTGGTGCAAAAGTTGGCTCCTATGGCACTTTGACTGAAATTCCTGTTCACACACAGACGAACAAAGCTTACTATTTGTATCACAATGAAGACGGTCAAGACTTTCTTGTTCCCTCTGAAAAAACGTTTCAAACAATAAAAGAAGCGGTTAAAGAAATGGAAACAAACAGTAAACCGGATACAGAACCTGTTATTCACGCAGGTGATATCAAATCAATAACAGAAAAACATAAACATTTATATATTCACTTCTCAAAAAACTCGGCAGTCGAGGATTCAATCACCGGTATTTTAATGCTTGAGGGACTTCTTTTAACAGCAAAGGAATTTGGATTTACAGAAGTGACTTTTACAGAAACTAGATCAAATAAAATTGGAAAATATGATGTTTCAGATCCCATACCGGTACCCGTTGCCCCCAATCCGATTTCTTTAAACTGAAAAAGCCTTTGGGCTTTTTTGTTTTTTGATATAATAGGAATTTTCACAAAATAAGTGTAAGTGTATAATAGAACAAGTGAGGATTGAAAGGATTTGAGATAAGTGAACACGCTAACAATCAAAGGAGTTTCCATTGGAGAAGGGATGCCAAAAATCATCGTTCCGCTGATGGGTAAAACAGAAAAGCAAATTTTAAAAGAAGCAGAAGCTGTAAAATTACTGGATCCGGATATTGTCGAGTGGAGAGTCGATGGATTTGAAAAAGCAGACGACAGTGAAGCAGTCATAAAGATGATCTCAAAGCTGCGAGAGTCTTTGAGAGACAAGCTGTTTCTATTTACATTCAGATCGCATAAAGAAGGCGGGAGCAAAGAAATGGATGTAAGTTCCTATATCGCTTTGCTGGAAACGGCTATCCGCACAAAAGACATAGACTTTATCGATATTGAACTATTTTCAGGAGAGGCGAACTTGAAAGCGCTAGTATCTTTAGCGGGAGAAAACGGTGTCCATGTAATTATGTCTAATCATGACTTTCAGAAAACACCTGCAAAGGACGAGATCATTTCTCGGCTTCGAAAAATGCAGGAGTTAGGAGCGCATATTCCGAAAATAGCTGTAATGCCGAAGGATACAGGTGATCTTTTAACCTTGCTTGATGCCACATATACCATGAAGACAAAATATGCGGACCGCCCGATGATCACAATGTCAATGGCGGGAACAGGATTGGTCAGCAGGCTGAGCGGTGAAATATTTGGATCAGCTTGCACATTCGGCGCAGGAGAAGAGGCTTCAGCACCTGGGCAAATACCAGTATCCGAGCTGAGAAACGTGTTAGAAGTACTGCACAAACATACATAAACAGAAAACCGTTAAAAGCAAAAAAACTCAAGCTGCAAAGCTTGAGTTTTTTCATTATGGAAGATCAATAAGTTTTACAGACACAATATCAGGAACATCTGTTAGTTCTTTCACAATTTTATCTTCTAAATGTCTGTCAAAAGAAAGCATCATGATGGCTTCTCCGCCTTTTTCTTTACGGCCAACCTGCATGGTTGCAATGTTAATATCGTTATCTCCGAGAATACGTCCCACTCGGCCGATGACCCCCGTCGTATCCTGATGCTGGATATAAACCAGGTGGCCTGTTGGATAAAAGTCGATATTAAACCCGTTGATTTCGACAATGCGTTCTCCGAAATGAGGGATATACGTAGCTGTAACTGTAAAGGTGCTGCGGTCTCCTGTTACTTTTACGCTAATGCAATTATCGTATCCAGATTCAGAAGTGGAAATCTTTTCACTAAAGCTAATGCCGCGTTCTTTTGCGACACCGCCCGCATTTACTTCGTTAACTGTTGAGTCAACGCGTGGTTTTAAGAAGCCTGACAGAAGGCTTTTTGTAATAAACGATGTTTCAAGTTTAGCAATTGTGCCTTCATATTGAATCGCGACATCCTGTACCGGCTCTTTCATGCATTGTGATACGAGACTGCCGATTTTTCCTGCGATTTGGTGGTAAGGCTTGATCTTAGCGAATTCATCCTTTGTCATGGCAGGCAGGTTAATGGCTGACATAACAGGAAGACCTTTTGCGAACTGCAGCACTTCTTCTGATACTTGCGCTGCAACATTCAGCTGCGCTTCTTTTGTCGATGCCCCTAGGTGAGGAGTGGCAATCACCAACGGGTGGTCAACGAGCTTATTATCAACCGGCGGTTCAACTTCAAAAACGTCAAGCGCCGCACCGGCAACATGGCCGCTTTCTAAAGCTTCAAGAAGAGCTGCCTCATCGATAATGCCGCCTCGTGCACAGTTAATTAAGCGAACACCTTTTTTCGTTTTTGCAATCGTTTCTTTGTTTAATAAGCCTTTTGTTTCTTTTGTTAACGGTGTATGCACAGTGATGATATCTGCGCTTTCCAAGACTTCTTCGAACGTACGGCTGTTTACACCGATTTTTTTCGCTCTTTCTTCTGTTAAGAAAGGATCAAAAACGTGCACGGTCATACCGAAGGCTCTCGCACGCTGTGCAATTTCGCTTCCGATTCTGCCTAATCCTACAATTCCAAGTGTTTTGCCGTAAAGTTCCGAACCGACATATGCTGTGCGGTTCCATTCTCTGGATTTTACAGAGATATTGGCCTGAGGGATGTGTCTCATTAAAGATGAGATCATCGCAAATGTGTGCTCAGCTGTGGAAATTGTGTTTCCGTTTGGCGCATTAATAACAATAACCCCATGTTTCGTTGCTTCGTCAATATCGATATTATCCACACCGACACCGGCTCTTCCGACGATTTTTAAAGAAGTCATTTTTTGAAAAAGGTCTTCTGTTACTTTTGTCGCACTTCGCACCAATAGAGCATCAAAGGTATGTAATTCATCCTCTGCATCTGCTACGTTTTTTTGGACGATTTCAATAAAGTCTGATTCAATAAGTGGCTGTAAGCCGTCGTTGCTCATTTTGTCTGAGACCAATACTCGAAACATCGTAAGATTTCCTCCTAAATTGACAAACTAAATATCTGATAATTTAACATATTCTCAATAGAGTGTCAATGTGTATTGACGCAGTAAAGGATAAAAGGAAAGTGAGGAATTGACCAGTTTTAGAGACTTTTGGTGATATTTTTAATTTGAAGCAATTATCTATACAACCAATCATTTATCGTTTATAATGGAACCAAATTCATATGATCAATCTTCGGGGCAGGGTGAAATTCCCTACCGGCGGTGATGAGCAACTGGCTCTAAGCCCGCGAGCTGTTTTTGACAGCAGGATTCGGTGTGATTCCGAAGCCGACAGTATAGTCTGGATGGGAGAAGATGGAGGTTCAGCAGCGTTTTGAAAAAAAGGTTTTCAGACGTTTCTTTACCAAGCCAATTTTTAAAACCCCGCTTTTATATCATAGAGCGGTTTTTTTATTGGCTGGAAAAAGAACCTTTCCGCTTTTCGAGTAAGATGTGATCGAAAAGGAGAGAGCAACTTGAAAGTAAAAAAATTAGTCGTGATCAGCATGCTGAGCAGCATTGCATTTGTATTGATGCTGTTAAATTTTCCGTTTCCGGGGCTTCCTGATTATTTAAAAATTGATTTCAGTGATGTCCCTGCCATTATTGCGATTCTTATATACGGACCTTTAGCGGGTATTGCCGTTGAAGCGATAAAAAATGTTCTTCAATATATCATTCAGGGGAGCATGGCTGGAGTGCCTGTAGGACAAATTGCAAATTTCATTGCCGGAACACTCTTTATATTGCCGACTGCTTTCTTATTTAAAAAGCTGAATTCAGCAAAAGGCCTGACAGTGAGTCTTCTGATTGGAACTGCAGCTATGACGGTGCTGATGAGCATTCTGAATTATGTTCTGATTCTTCCGGCCTACACATGGTTTTTACACTCCCCGGCATTATCCGACAGTGCGCTGAAAACAGCGGTAGTCGCTG
>NZ_JH600302.1 GCF_000245335.1 Bacillus mojavensis RO-H-1 = KCTC 3706 | reverse complement strand
TATTCATTAAATAAAAAAAGCTCCCGTAGGGGAGCTTTTTCGATTACTTCTATTCAAATTTAAGCGGGTCGCCCTCAAATGGCTCATCCGCCACTTTGATGGAATCAGTAGGGCATCCTTCAAAAGCGTCAATCATATCTTCTTCCAGTACTTCAGGAACTTCGACAACGCCTTTATTTTCGTCAAGCGTTACGAACGCGATGCCTTCATCATCGTAATCGTAAATGTCTGGTGCAGCCGCTCCGCAAGCGCCGCATGCAATGCATGTATCTTTGTCTACGATTGTGTACTTTGCCATGAATAAAACCTCCCAGATTGTTCTTGGTGGAACAAATGGATCAATCTTTTATATTTAATCAATTTAACACCTATTCCTCTTACTTATTGTAATGATGTTGATGCCACATTTCAACAGAAAAATGATTGAGAATGCTTATCACATAAGGGGTTATCTACATAACATCCCCCTAATGATGACTTTAAACGTCGATTTATGTTTAAAATCTGTTAAAATAAAAAGAGCAAACCAACGATTTTTGTCAGGAAGAATGTGGGTGGATAGGTTGTCATTACATTACTTTGATATTATGGTTCTCGATTGCCTTTCTAAAATAAACGGGGAACGGACAGGAAGTGCCGTTTTTCACCTATTTAAAGGAAAAAGATCGTCACAAACCATTCAAGATGCCGGCTTATTTCAGACTGCAAGATATTTTGGAATGGCTCCGCAATGTTCAAGAAGCGACATATCAGGATCACTTCGCAAGCTTGAACAGCAGTCATTTCTGGAACCAATGTCAGAAACAGATACATACAGAGTGACTATAAGAGGCGAAAGCATGTTGAGGCAGGCGCTGAGTGAACGGCCTTGGCCAGCCCATTGCCACGGCGCTTATTTTCAGCAGGCCGCAAGCGTGCTCTGGAAAAGACTTTCCCTTCTCGTACAGGTATTGTCAAATAAGCAGCGCAGCAGCAGACAGTATATTCCCGTCACAAAAGATTATAAGACGCTTCACTGGGTCAAGCGATACATGCACATGCAGAAGGATCATGAAAAACTGGCAAGGGGCTTGCAGGAAATGCTGGAGGATCATTTGCAAAGGCTTGACGAGAAAGCCGCTCTTATCTTTGTCTACTCATTAACTTCATATAATAGGATCGGTTATACGAGCAGGCAGCTTGCTGACAATCTGAAAGAAGACGAGTGGTACGTGTATGTCTTGTTTTGGGCTGCGGTACATTATTTTATTCATTCCTTGCCGCAATGTGAAGATTCTATACTAAAGGATCTTCTTTCCGATGTGCATCTGGAGAATGCGCTGACTGAGTCTACGAGAAAAACATGGCAGATGGTCAGACAAGGGATTCCGATTCAGCGAATTGCTGAAATCAGAAAGCTGAAAACTGCCACAATTGAAGACCATATCGTCGAAATTTCTCTTCATGAGCCGGCTTTTGTGATTGATGAATATATTTCGGCTGAGGATCAGCTCCAAATTGCTGAGTTCGCCAAACGCATGCGGACAAACAAGATCAAACAAATTCGAGAAGGCCTAGAGCAGCGGTTCAGCTACTTTCAAATCAGGCTGGCATTGGCAAAGCAGGTGAAACAGTATGACTAAGTTACAGCAAGTGTTATATCAGTTTTTTGGTTTTCATTCCTTTAAAAAAGGACAGGAGGACATCATCAGAAGCGTTCTCAGCGGAAAGGATACCATTGCAATGCTTCCGACAGGGGGAGGGAAATCTCTTTGCTACCAGTTGCCCGGTTACATGCTTGACGGTATGATATTAATCGTTTCTCCTTTGCTTTCTTTGATGGAGGATCAGGTGCAGCAGCTGAAAGCGCGGGGAGAAAAACGGGCTGCCGCTTTGAATAGTATGCTCGGCAGGCAGGAAAGACAATTCGTTTTAGAGCATATCCATCGGTACAAATTTTTGTATCTGTCGCCCGAAGCTTTGCAGTCGTCATATGTTTTGGAAAAATTAAAGAGCGTTCCGATCAGTCTCTTCGTTATTGATGAAGCGCATTGCATATCGGAGTGGGGACATGATTTTAGGCCGGATTATTCAAAGCTTGGACAGCTGAGAAAAACACTTGGGCATCCGCCGGTGCTTGCTCTGACGGCTACGGCGACGAAGGATACGCTGCATGATGTCATGAATTTGCTTGAACTGCATCATGCCGAACGGCATCTTAACTCGGTTAACCGGCCGAATATTGCACTCAAAGTTGAAAATACTGCGGATACTGCCGAAAAAATAGATAGGGTCATTCAGCTGGTTGAAAACCTGCAAGGTCCGGGAATTGTCTATTGTCCGACAAGGAAATGGGCAGAGGAATTAGCGGAGGAAATTAAAAACAAAACAAACAGCAGGGTTGATTATTACCATGGCGGCATGGATTCTGGCGACAGAATGTTAATTCAGCAGCAATTTATCAATAACCAGCTTGATGTCATTTGCTGTACAAATGCGTTTGGAATGGGTGTTGATAAATCTGATATCAAATATGTCATACATTTTTATCTCCCGCAGACGGCTGAAGCTTTTATGCAGGAAATTGGCAGAGCAGGGCGTGACGGAAAACCGAGTGTCAGCATTTTGCTCAGAGCGCCTGGAGATTTCGAATTGCAAGAGCAGATTATCCAAATGGAGAGTCTTGCGGATGGAGAAATCGCCAATGTTATTCGCGTGCTGGAAGAAACGGAAGAACGGGACGAAAGAAAACTGCGCGAATTATTCATGCAATATGGTATCACAGAGACGCAGTCGCGCATGATCATCCATCTCTTTATGCAGGGGAAAACATCGATTGATCTGATCAAGCGGGAAATCACGTATCGCATGGAGCTGAAACTTGAAAAAATGCGTCACGTGGCAGCTTTGCTTCATCGCGATGGCTGCTTAAGACAATCGTTGTTAGCCTATTTTGATGAAACATACGAGTCCGATAAAGGAAGCATGCCATGCTGTTCACATTGCGGTTTTGATCTCTCGCTGTATGAACAAAAAGAGGAGCGCGTCCAAATAGCGCCATTAGACGGCTGGAGATCGGAATTGCACCGTATATTCAGTCTAGAGACTGTAGGTGAACCGAACTGAAACAGCAAAGGGATTTGATCCAGCATCTGTCTGACCGTGATATACTGAAGCAGCTATACATGACACAGCTTCTGGTCATCATGGTGTCCGCTGCTGCCGTTTTGTTCTTTTTTCAGGATATAAGTGATTTTTTCAGCCTCTGGCATATTAGAGATACAAGAATCATTTGGTATGGTGTTTCTCTTGCAGTTATTGTCGTTTTAGCCGACATGGCAATCATGAAATGGTGTCCGTCTCATTTATATGATGACGGCGGAATTAATAAAAAATTATTCAGTAAAAGGCCAATCCCTCATATTATATTTTTAACGCTTCTAATTTCTTTCGCTGAAGAAATGTTATTTAGGGGAGTGCTGCAGACCCATATTGGTTTATGGGCGGCAAGTCTTGTTTTTGCTGTTCTTCATTTTCGTTATTTGACAAAATGGCTGCTATTTATCATGGTGACGGCAATCAGCTTTTTGCTTGGACTGATTTATGAATGGACCGGTAATTTATTTGTTCCGGTAACGGCGCATTTTATTATTGATGCCGTGTTTGCCTGTCAGATTCGTTTTGAACATGTTAGGAGGGATACACATGACGAACATGTCTAGAGTTGAGAGAAGAAAAGCTCAGAATCTTTATGAAGACCATAATGCCGCATTGGCGGACGACCTTTTCGAAGAGGATGAAGAAAGCCTTCCGACAAGACAATCTGTAAAAAATCAAAGAGAGAAGAAAAAAAAGCAAGGCAAAACAAGAACGCCGTTATTTACCACTCTCGCGGTACTGTTTGTATTTGTGCCGGTTATCGTCTTTGTCGCCTTATTTTATCTAATGAAAAGCCATCCGGGAAATCCCGATGATTATGAAGATGTGTTTATAGACAGCAGCCAGAGTAAATACGAGGTGGTCCAAAACCAGAGGACAAAAAAGAAACGCAAGAGACAGTTCTGCGCGAAGAGTCAAAAAAAAATCTGAAAACAAAAAGACAGAGAAGCAAACAGAAGCAACAACTGATAAGAAGCAGCCTGCTGTAGCGGAAAAAGAGGAGACAGCAAACAAACAGGAAGCAAAAAGCGCGGCTGCTTCCCCTTCCCCAGAAAAAACAGTCCAAAAAGAGCAGGAACAAATACCGCAGCAGCCTGAACCAGTTCAAGAAACCGAGGCAGAACATATCGTGAAGCACACCGTTCAAAAGAAAGAAACGCTGTACCGCATTTCCATGAAATATTATAAAAGCAGATCAGGAGAAGAAAAGATCCGTGCCTATAATCATTTGAACGGAAATGACGTTTATACCGGGCAAATTTTGGACATCCCTTTGACTTATTAGCGGGCATCTTTTTGATCGCAGGCTCATATATTGTAGCAATGAAAAGGGACAAGGTGTGAAGTGTATGGAATCCTTATGGAACCAGCTGGACCGATTTACGGACGCGCCGACCAAACAGATGCTACAGGCGTTGGTGAAACGAAAACAAAAATACGAAAACTATGCTGCGCAATGCCGCAGGTGGCGGTGGACCTCACTCATTTGCCTGGGCTTATTATGTCTTTTAATGATGATCAAAAGCCCGGCGCCTCAGCTCATTCTTCAAGAAATGCTAAGCCATACCTTTTATTTATTGTGGATGATGGCAACTGCTTTTGCATACTGCACTTCATATTATTTTAAGAAAAAAGAAGAAAAAGCCGAGGGGGATTTCCATAAACTGAGATGTGAAATTATTCAGAAAAGCACTGATCTCTGGCCGCAGCCTGATAAATGGAAGGCGCGAGAATCTGTTTTTCAATTGATGAAGCACCAATACGATATTAATCTATATTTTGAAAGTAAATAAAATGGGGCGTTTTCTCAAACGATAGAAACGTCTTTTTTTTATTGTCCGTCTTATTGATAAGTTCTAAAAGAATGGAGAGTTTTTTATGAAGCGATCAATGAAAATTGCGGGTGCATTAGCGATTGCGGCAGCGGCAATGACGGCAAAAATGTATTCAGTGGCAAAAGGCAATCATCTAAAAAACCATACATTTACGTTATCAAAAATGAAGGGGAAGCCGCCTCTAACGATTTTTTTTATATCTGATATTCACAAGCGTATTGTTGATCACGGTCTTTTAGAGGAAGCGCAGGGCCATAAGCCGGATCTGGTGATAATCGGCGGTGATTTAGCTGAAGGCGGGGTGTCCTGCTCGAGAATTGAGGAAAATGTCAGAAGGCTTGCGGGTTTGGGAGTCCCTGTCATGTTTGTGTGGGGAAACAATGATTATGAGGTCAGTCAGCGTGAACTGTATACTATTTTTAAGGCGTACCGTATTATTACGCTTCGAAATGAATCGGTTCCTTTTACCTATAACGGACATACCATCACCATAGCCGGAGTGGATGACATCAGGATGGAGATGGATGATTATGAAGAAGCAATTAAAGAAATTGACGGGAACCAGTTGAACGTTCTGGTTTGTCATAACCCTGAGATCCATCAGCAAATCCATGAAAATGATGGTATTGATGTGATATTCAGCGGACATACCCATGGCGGGCAGATTCGATTTGGAAAATTCGGCCCTTATGAGCTTGGTACAACCGGTTTTGTTAAAAATGCTGCATACCTCATCAGCAACGGGTACGGCACAACAAAAGTGCCCCTTCGTTTAGGGGCGGAGCCTGAGGCACACATCGTGATACTTGCAGCACCTCAATGACTTCTCTAAAGAGTGTGTCTATAAAAAACTGCATTGTGCTTGTCTTACTAGTGAACTCAGTGTAAACTGATAACAATTAAGAACCTATGACTCATCACCTCATATAATGTGTTATATGATTTGTGTGCAAGTAGAGGCAGGAGGGAACGTTATGCGGCTTGAGCGTCTGAATTACAATAAGATTAAAATCTTTTTGACCCTCGATGATTTGACTGATCGTGGATTAACAAAAGAAGACCTCTGGAAGGACTCATTTAAAGTCCACCAGTTATTTAAAGATATGATGAATGAAGCAAATACAGAGCTCGGCTTTGAAGCGAATGGACCGATTGCAGTGGAAGTGTATTCTCTCCAAGCACAAGGGATGGTTGTGATCGTAACAAAGAACCAAGAAGCGGATTCAGAAGAAGATGAGTATGATGATGATTACATCGAAATGCAAGTCAAGCTTGACGAAAGCGCGGACATCATATATCAATTCCATTCCTTTGAAGATATCATTCAGCTTTCTGAAAGCTTACAGCGGATCGGTATCACGGGAGGGACTGTCTACCACTATGAAGGACAGTACTTTCTAAGCCTAGAAGACTTGGGATCACAGACTGCCGAGGGTGTTGTGGCGGTCCTGGCTGAATACGGCAATCCAACAACATTAACGATTTATCGCTTACAAGAGTATGGTAAGCTCATTATGGACGGAAATGCTGTGGAGACAATCCAAACTCATTTTTCATAAGAATGGAAGAAAAACTGCTGTTTTTTACAGCGGTTTTTTTTGTTAAAAAACATGGAAAAACATAACGTTTATCCTATGCATAGATCATATGAAGGTGTATACTATTCTCTGAAAGGGAGCATGTGAGAAACAGAAGATTCTAGGAGGTTAACTCAAATGGCAGCCGATCGAAACACCGGTCATACAGAAGAGGACAAACTTGATGTTTTAAAATCAACTCAAACCGTAATACATAAGGCTCTGGAAAAACTGGGATATCCTGAAGAAGTATACGAATTGTTAAAAGAGCCGATGAGATTATTAACGGTAAAAATACCAGTTCGTATGGACGACGGTTCAGTCAAGATTTTTACGGGTTATCGTGCCCAGCACAATGACTCCGTCGGTCCGACAAAAGGCGGGATACGTTTTCACCCCAACGTAACTGAAAAAGAGGTGAAGGCACTTTCCATTTGGATGAGTTTAAAATGCGGTATCATTGATCTTCCATATGGCGGTGGTAAAGGCGGAATTGTTTGTGATCCAAGGGATATGTCGTTTAGAGAGCTGGAGCGTCTAAGCAGGGGTTATGTCAGAGCTATCAGCCAAATTGTCGGTCCGACGAAAGACGTGCCGGCACCGGATGTATTTACAAACTCACAAATCATGGCTTGGATGATGGATGAGTATTCAAGAATTGATGAATTTAATTCGCCTGGGTTCATTACAGGCAAACCGCTTGTGCTTGGCGGATCTCACGGGAGAGAATCAGCGACAGCAAAAGGTGTAACCATCTGCATAAAAGAAGCGGCGAAGAAAAAAGGCATCGATATTGAAGGTGCGCGAGTCGTCGTTCAAGGATTCGGAAACGCCGGAAGCTATCTGGCGAAATTTATGCATGATGCAGGGGCAAAGGTTGTCGGCATATCCGATGCATACGGCGGACTATATGACCCTGAAGGCCTGGATATTGATTACTTACTCGACCGCCGTGACAGTTTTGGCACAGTGACGAAGCTTTTCAACGATACCATTACGAACCAAGAGCTGCTGGAACTGGATTGTGATATTTTAGTTCCTGCCGCGATTGAAAACCAAATTACAGAAGAAAATGCCCATAATATACAGGCGAAAATCGTCGTTGAAGCAGCTAACGGGCCAACTACGCTTGAAGGAACAAAAATTCTTTCAGATCGTGACATTCTGCTTGTTCCTGATGTACTGGCAAGCGCGGGAGGCGTAACGGTTTCTTATTTTGAATGGGTTCAGAATAACCAGGGCTTCTACTGGAGCGAGGAAGAAGTAGAAGAGAAATTAGAAAAAATGATGGTAAAATCATTCAACAATATATATGAAATGGCCAACAACCGAAGAATCGACATGAGACTTGCCGCTTATATGGTAGGCGTGCGTAAAATGGCGGAAGCTTCGCGCTTTAGAGGCTGGATATAAGTTGATGATTTGCATAAAAAATAAAAATCTCCTATGATAAAATAGGAGATTTTTTTATTTGGAAATAGAAAAATGTGAATTGAATGCCCAATCGCAGGAGTTGACGGAAATGATTGAAGAAAAAGCAATAATTATTGGCGGAGGTCCTTGCGGATTATCTGCGGCCATTCACCTAAAACAAATTGGCATAGATGCCCTTGTCATTGAAAAAGGCAATGTCGTTAACAGTATTTACAATTATCCGACGCATCAAACCTTTTTCAGCTCAAGTGAAAAGCTTGAAATCGGTGACGTGGCATTTATTACCGAAAACAGAAAGCCTGTCAGAATTCAGGCTTTGTCGTACTATAGGGAAGTCGTAAAACGAAAAAAGATCCGTGTGAATGCATTTGAAATGGTGCAAAAAGTGACAAAAGCAGAAAACGATACATTTGTTATCGAAACGTCAAAAGAGACGTATTCAACGCCATACTGCATCATTGCCACAGGCTATTATGATCATCCAAACTATATGAACGTACCCGGTGAGGATTTGCCGAAAGTATTCCATTATTTTAAAGAAGGACATCCGTATTTCGATAAAGACGTCGTCGTTATCGGCGGGAAAAATTCAAGTGTAGATGCTGCGCTTGAACTCGTAAAATCAGGAGCGCGTGTCACCGTTTTATATAGGGGCAATGAATACTCTTCAAGCATTAAGCCATGGATTCTGCCAGAATTCGAATCCTTAGTAAGAAACGGTACAATCCGAATGGAATTTGGCGCTTGTGTAGAAAAAATCACTGAAGATGAAGTCGTTTTCCGCTCCGGCCAGCAGGAGCTGAGTACCATTAAAAACGACTTCGTATTTGCCATGACGGGTTATCATCCTGATCATCAATTTTTGAAAAAAATCGGTGTGAAAATCGATGAGGAATCAGGGCGTCCGTTTTTTAATGAAGAAACGATGGAAACCAATGTGGAGGGCGTTTTTATTGCCGGGGTCATCGCTGCCGGAAACAACGCAAATGAAATATTCATTGAAAACGGAAGATTTCACGGCGGCCACATCGCAAACGAAATTGCAAAAAGAGAAGATCAGTGAAAAGAGGAGAGCATATGAAGGATTCGTATGCTCTTTTTGTTTTTTTAAAGTCAGACAGATGTAAATTCATACACAACATGGTAGGATAGACATAGGAATATAAAGGAAAGAGGTTGCCTGATGTTTGCAATCATCTCTGCAGGAATTGCTCCCGGCATCGCGCTGTTAAGTTATTTTTATTTAAAAGATCAGTATGATAATGAACCTGTACATATGGTGCTTCGCTCATTTTTTCTTGGGGTTGTTCTTGTATTTCCCACTATATTTATCCAGTATGTCCTTCAAAAAGAGAATGTGGGAGGCGGAAGCTTTTTTGTTTCTTTTTTGTCTTCTGGCTTTTTGGAGGAATCATTGAAATGGTTTATTTTAATGGTTAGTGTTTATCCGCACGCCCACTTTGATGAGCATTATGACGGAATTGTATACGGTGCAAGTGTATCGCTCGGTTTTGCGACACTCGAAAATATTCTTTATTTAATCGGTCATGGTGTGGAGCATGCGTTTGTCAGAGCGCTGCTGCCCGTTTCATGCCATGCCTTAATTGGAGTGATTATGGGGTTTTACCTCGGAAAAGCGCGTTTCTCAGCTGATAAAGCACGTATGAAATGGCTTCTCCTTTCGTTGGTCCTGCCCTCACTTTTACATGGGTCGTATGACTTTATCCTGACAGCCCTCAGCAACTGGGTCTACTACATGCTTCCATTTATGTTATTTTTATGGTGGTTTGGTTTACGAAAAGCAAAAAAAGCCCGTTCTGTCAATATGATGCAGATATAGAAAAGCCGCACAGCCATAGTGCGGCTTTTTGAGTTGTTGAAATTTTTAAGCTGTGAGGGATAAGAAGGAAAGAGTGTATAAAAATAACCTCGTTACAGAAAATACGTTTACACTCAAAAATTTGCTGTAGGAGGCTTGAAAAGATGAAGTCCAAAGGATCGATTATGGCATGTCTCATCTTATTTTCCTTTATAATTACGACGTTTATCAATACTGAAACAATTTCAGCCTTTTCTAATCAAGTCATTCAAAGAGGGGCAACAGGGGACGATGTGATTGAGCTGCAGGCGCGTCTTCAATATAACGGATATTATAATGGGAAAATTGACGGGGTTTATGGATGGGGGACATACTGGGCAGTACGGAACTTTCAGGATCAATTCGGCTTAAAAGAGATAGACGGTCTGGTCGGAGCCCAAACCAAACAGACCTTGATATCTAAGTCTAAATATTACCGTGAATATGTCATGGAGCAGCTTCAAAAAGGCAATACATTCACGCATTACGGAAAAATACCGCTGAAATACCAAACGAAACCGTCAAAAACAGCGACTCAAAAAGCAAGGCAGCAAGCAGAGACGCGGCAGAAACAGCCTGCTGAAAAAATAACACAGCAGCCGCAAGCGAATAAACAGCAAAACAACACGCCTGCAAAAACAAAAAAACAGGATGCGGTTGCAGCTAACATGCCGGGCGGTTTTTCCAATAATGATATTCGGCTGCTTTCTCAAGCGGTTTACGGGGAAGCGCGTGGCGAGCCGTACGAGGGACAGGTTGCGATTGCAGCAGTTATCTTGAACCGTTTAAACAGTCCGTTATTTCCAAATTCAGTAGCGGGTGTTATTTTTGAACCGCTTGCCTTTACAGCGGTGGCTGACGGACAAATTTATATGCAGCCGAACGAAACAGCAAAAGAAGCAGTATTAGACGCCATCAATGGCTGGGACCCGTCCGAGGAAGCGCTGTATTATTTTAATCCGGATACAGCTACCAGCGCGTGGATTTGGGGACGCCCGCAGATTAAGAGAATCGGTAAACACATTTTCTGTGAGTAGCAGGACATAAGAAAGCATAAAAATGAGGTGTGATAAATGATCAGAGGTATTTTAATCGCAGTGCTCGGTATTGCAATTGTCGGTACTAGTTACTGGGGATACAAAGAGCACCAGGAAAAAGACGCTGTCCTTCTTCATGCTGAAAATAACTATCAGCGGGCGTTTCATGAGCTCACCTATCAGGTAGACCAGCTGCATGATAAAATTGGCGCAACGCTTGCCATGAACAGCAAAAAATCACTGTCCCCCGCATTGATAGATGTTTGGAGAATTACATCAGAAGCCCATAACAGTGTCAGTCAGCTGCCGCTTACATTAATGCCGTTTAACAAAACGGAAGAGCTGTTATCCAAGATCGGCGATTTCAGCTACAAAACGTCAATCAGAGATTTGGATCAAAAACCGCTTGATGAAAAAGAATATACTTCGCTAAATAAGCTTTATCAGCAGTCAGAAGATATCCAAAATGAATTGCGCCACGTTCAGCACCTTGTCATGAGCAAGAACTTGCGCTGGATGGATGTAGAGATGGCGCTGGCCTCTGACGAAAAACAGAGTGATAACACGATCATCAACAGCTTTAAGACGGTTGAAAAAATGTCGGGTCCTTCTCCTCCGGAACAGATCTTGGCCCTAGTTTCACCAGCACCAAAAAAGAAGAGAAAGGTTTTGCCCATCTGAAGGGGAAAGAAATTTCTGCACAGGAAGCAAAACAAATTGCCCAACGCTTTGCACCGGATGACAATTATGCAATCAAAGTGATAAAGAGCGGGAAAAAAACAAACCGTGACGTCTACAGTATCAGTATGAAAGATCCTGATCATAAAGCAGCGATATATATGGATATTACAAAAAAAGGCGGACACCCGGTTTATTTAATCCAGAACAGAGAAGTGAAAGATCAAAAAATCAGCTTGAATGATGGTTCGAATCGAGCCCTTGCTTTTCTAAAGAAAAATGGATATGAAACAAAAGATCTGGAAATCGATGAAAGTGCGCAATACGATAAAATCGGTGTATTCTCATATGTTCCAATAGAAAATAATATCAGGATGTATCCAGAAGCCATCC
>NZ_JH600301.1 GCF_000245335.1 Bacillus mojavensis RO-H-1 = KCTC 3706 | reverse complement strand
TCCGTATGAAAGTTGCCTTGGATGACGGCGAGGTTGTCGGTTTTTCAGCACGCGATTTCTTAACATCCCACAGAAAAAGAGACATACCAAAGCCGGTTATTTCTGAACAAGATGCAAAAGCAAAATTAAACAAAAATGTAGAAGTGAGAGAAACAAGGCTTGCTGTGATCACAAATGAATTAGGCCAGGAAGTATTGTGCTATGAAATGCTGGGTACGATTGAAAATGATACATTCAGAATGTATATAAATGCTAATGACGGAACGGAAGAGAAGGTCGAAAAACTAAAAAATGCCGAACCTATATATAAAGACCTATAAAAACTAGGAGGAAAGGACTAAAAGTCTTTTCCTTTTTTTCATTACATGATTTAATAAAAAAGTGAATATATTGAATGCGAAAGAGTGAAGTCAATGATAGAAATTGGGGATACTGTACACTTAGAATACATAGAAGAAAATCAATTAAAAATAGCAAAGAGCAAAGCTGTGAGCATTGAAAACGGAGAGCTCCTGATCGCATATCCAGTTGATGTACACACAGGAAGAACCGTGATATTACATCACGATACTGAAGTAACGGTAGAGTTTGTCGGTAAAGACGAAGTGCCTTACCGCTTCTCAAGCCGCATGAAGGGAAAAGTGAAGGACAAGCTTCAAATGATTCGCCTTGAAGTGCCTCCCCGTGAAAAAATGAAACGAATTCAGCGCCGGCAATATGTAAGAACTGACGCGGTATTGGATGTGCTGGTCGAGCCGGCAGATGAAAAAGACAAGTTTCATACACTCTCGTACAATATCAGCGCTGGCGGTATCGCTTTGATCTTGGTAGGCGACTATTCTTTTCAGCACGGGGATACGCTGCGCCTTTTCATCAGCCTTCAGGAAGAGGAGAAAACGCATCAAAATAAAGGCTGACGCGGTTGTCAGACGCGTTTTTGATGATTCAAAAACCGGCAAACGTAAAATGACCTTGGAGTATTCGGAGATTTCAGCAGGTGACCAGCAGCTCCTTCTTCAGTATTGCATTCGCCGCCAGTTAAACAAGAGAAGGAAGGCAAGATTGGAATAAACATCGGCAAACACTTCCATACTATTTGTAATGGAGGTGGGCCGATGAAGACCTTTGAACGGCTGCTGCTCAAATTATTGTTCATTCAGGCAGTGATTTTAGTTGGTATCCAGTTTCTTTTTCACTATCAGCATATTGAACCTTATGTCTCAAAAGTGATTCAATATGAAGGGGTTGATAAAATGGAGGTTAATGATTGGGTAGAAACCATTAAACATTAATTATTCAGGAATTTTTCACCCTTTTTCATAAAGTTCATGATACAATCCATAGAGGAGAAAAGAGCAAGGAGAGGAATTATGGAAAAGAAATTATCGATTGCGATCGACGGCCCGGCTGCTGCGGGGAAAAGCACCGTTGCCAAAATTGTGGCTGAGAAAAAATCGTACATATATATTGATACGGGAGCGATGTATCGGGCCATTACGTATGTGGCTTTACAAGAAAAAGTTGATTTGACAGATGAGGCAAAATTGGCTGAGCTGTTAAAGCAAACAGATATTGAGCTGATCACAACCAAAGAAGGACAAAAGGTGCTTGTCAACGGCACAGATGTGACTGAGGACATCAGAAAAGACGAAGTCAGCAATCAGGTCTCAATTGCTGCCAAGCACAGAAGCGTCAGGGAAGAAATGGTGAAACGCCAGCAGCAGCTCGGCGAAAAAGGCGGCGTTGTCATGGATGGGCGTGATATCGGAACTCACGTACTCCCAAATGCCGAAGTGAAAATCTTTCTTTTGGCATCTGTTGAAGAGAGAGCGAAACGCCGTTATGAAGAAAATGTAAAAAAAGGCTACGATGTCAACTATGAAACATTAATTGAGGAAATTGCAAGAAGAGATAAACTCGATTCAGAGCGCGAAGTTTCTCCGCTTCGAAAAGCAGATGACGCGCTTGAAATCGACACGACTTCTCTCTCCATTCAGGAAGTTGCTGAAAAAATTCTTGATGTAGTGGAGCAAAAGTCCCGCTGATACCGGCGGAGGCCACTTTTTTTGAATTTTTCAACAAAGAAAGAATGTTATTGCTTGACAAACCTGTCCTTTTATTAGAAGTTAATACTAATAAAACTTTTTATTGATCATTCAAAATCTTTTTTTGGATGATTCTTTAATACATATTCGGCTAAAAGCGAACATGTATGATACGTGTTCAGCTTTCAAACCGTTTTTAATTAAGCTGTGTAGGTTTGGACCAAGGAGGTTATTCAAATGACAGAGGAAATGAATCAAATTGATGTTCAAGTGCCAGAGGTTGGAGATGTAGTAAAAGGGATTGTGACAAAGGTAGAGGACAAGCATGTCGATGTTGAAATTATCAATGTCAAACAGTCCGGTATTATTCCAATCAGTGAATTATCAAGTCTTCATGTAGAGAAAGCATCGGATGTCGTAAAAGTAGACGATGAGCTTGACCTGAAAGTAACAAAAGTGGAAGACGATGCTTTGATTTTATCTAAACGTGCTGTTGATGCAGACCGCGCTTGGGAAGACCTTGAGAAAAAATTTGAAACAAAAGAAGTGTTTGAAGCTGAAGTAAAAGATGTCGTAAAAGGCGGTCTAGTCGTTGATATCGGCGTTCGAGGCTTTATTCCGGCATCACTTGTAGAAGCGCATTTTGTAGAAGATTTTACCGACTATAAAGGAAAAACACTGTCTCTGCTCGTAGTAGAGCTTGACCGTGATAAAAACCGCGTCATCCTTTCACACCGTGCGGTTGTTGAAAGTGAGCAAGCGAATAAAAAACAAGACCTTCTTCAGTCTCTAGAGGTTGGAAGTGTACTTGATGGTAAAGTGCAGCGTCTGACTGATTTCGGCGCGTTTGTTGATATCGGCGGTATTGACGGGCTTGTGCACATTTCACAACTTTCCCACTCCCACGTTGAAAAGCCGTCTGACGTTGTGGAAGAAGGACAGGAAGTAAAAGTGAAAGTATTATCGGTTGACCGGGATAATGAACGTATTTCTCTATCTATTAAAGAAACGCTGCCTGGGCCTTGGAGCCAAGTTGGGGAGAAAGTCAAACCGGGTGATGTGCTTGAAGGAAAGGTTCAGCGCCTCGTGAGCTTCGGTGCGTTTGTTGAAATTCTTCCTGGCGTGGAAGGTCTCGTTCATATTTCTCAAATTTCTAATAAACACATCGGCACGCCGCATGAAGTTCTTGAAGAAGGACAGACTGTAAAAGTGAAGGTTCTTGATGTGAATGAAAATGAAGAGCGCATTTCATTAAGCATGCGTGAGCTTGAAGAAACGCCGAAAGCCGATCAAGAGGATTACCGCCAATATCAGGCGAAGGAAGAAACAAGCACTGGCTTCCAGCTTGGAGATCTGATCGGAGATAAGCTTAATAAACTAAAATAATTGGTGATAAACGTGACTCGAGCAGAACGGAAAAGAGAACACATCAATCATGCCCTGTCTACCGGCCAAAAGCGGGAGACGGGTCTTGATGATATTACGTTCGTTCATGTCAGTCTGCCCGATCTTGCATTAGAACAAGTAGATATTTCCACAAAAATCGGCGAACTTTCAAGCAGTTCGCCGATTTTTATCAATGCAATGACTGGCGGCGGCGGAGAACTTACATATGAAATTAATAAGGCGCTTGCTAGAGCAGCTCGAATAGCTGGTATCCCTCTCGCTGTCGGCTCGCAAATGTCGGCGTTAAAAGACCCGTCTGAACGCTATTCGTATGAAATCGTCCGAAAGGAAAATCCGAATGGGCTGATTTTTGCCAATCTCGGAAGCGAGGCGACAGCCCGTCAGGCGAAGGAAGCTGTCGAAATGATTGGGGCGGACGCGCTGCAGATTCACCTGAATGTCATTCAGGAAATTGTCATGCCAGAAGGCGACAGAAGCTTTATCGGAGCTCTTTCCCGTATTGAACAAATCTGCAGCGAAGTCAAAGTGCCTGTCATAATAAAAGAAGTAGGCTTCGGAATGAGCAAAGAATCAGCAAAAAAGCTGTATGGGGCAGGTGCGGCAGCTGTTGATATCGGCGGTTACGGAGGGACAAATTTCTCGAAAATAGAAAATCTCCGAAGACAGCGGCAGATCACCTTTTTCAACTCATGGGGTATTTCAACAGCAGCGAGCCTGGCGGAAATCCGCTCTGAGTTTCCTGATAAACCAATGATTGCGTCTGGCGGCCTTCAAAATGCGCTTGATGCCGCGAAGGCGATAGCTCTCGGGGCTTCCTGTATAGGAATGGCAGGGCACTTCTTAAAGGCGCTGACTGAAAAAGGCGAAGAAGGGCTGCTAGAAGAGATTCAGCTGATCCTAGAGGAATTAAAAATGATTATGACTGTGCTCGGCACCAGAACAATTTCTGATTTGCAAAAGGCTCCTCTTGTCATCAAAGGTGAGACTCATCACTGGCTGACAGAGAGAGGCATTCATACTTCCAATTACAATGTACGTTGATAGTTGGATAAGGAAAGCCCAAAACCGTGTGAGTTTTGGGCTTTTTGTATTATGATTTACGCTTTTTGAATTTACCGTTTTGTTCAAGGCTGGTGGCTCCGTCATAGTGAATCGATTGGTCCCGGTCTGATTCCACTCTGCCAGAAGCCTTGAGTTTTTTCTCCTGTCTGTCTTTTCCCATGATCATTCTCCTTTACGTGAGGCGGTTTGTTTAAAAAAAGTGTTTAGACTCCATACTGGGAGTATGGAGGAAGCGATATGGAACAATTTTATTATTATTGGTCAATGTGGTTTTTGTGGGTACTGACAACCTTTATTCTTGGAAAGACGAAAAGTCGCTTTGCCGTCTCATTATTTATTTTGACTAATATCATCTTAAGCATACATCACTTTACTTTATATTTTTCACTGAATGCGGCATACGTGATGTTTTTCGTTTGCGGATGCGTCTATTCCGGGTATTTCGGGATGTATAAACGATTTCGCTATATCATGGTGCACCTGACGCTTGTGTCCGGGTATGCGTTTGTTTATCTTTTTGCATTATATGATCCAGTTTGGTTCATCATAAAACCTGAGTGGGCCGCTGTTGTATTATGTGTGCTTTTGACTGCTTCTGTTGAAAGGGATTTTCAGAAGCAGCTTGCCTTATATGTCCTTGGAATGTGCCAAGGGGAACTAGTGTATTCTTTTGTCATTCAACAATTGGCAGGGCATACGGCTGTTGGAGGTTTTCAATGGCTAAACGCATGCTCTGCAGGGATGATATTGCTGTTTGGTATATCAAAATATGAACAGCTTGCCAGTCAAATTGGCCATAGAGGCAAAAGATCAAACAAAGGAGCTACTAAAATGTCATGAGCGATTACATCTATCCGATTATTGCGGGGGTCGTAGCAGGAGTCGCCACAAGGCTGTATATGCTGAAAACAGATTACCGCCAGTATCCAACCTATATTCATGGTAAAGTCATTCATATTGCACTTGGGCTTATTGCAGCAGGGTTAGGGGCAATTATTATGCCTGCGCTATTGCAGGAGGAGTTTACGGCTATCACGTTTTTGACTCTTGCAGCCACTCAATTCAGAGATGTCAGAAATATGGAGAGGAATACGCTGACACAAATGGATTCGTACGAACTTGTTTCAAGAGGAAGCACTTATATTGAAGGAATCGCCATTGCGTTTGAAAGCAGAAATTATATCGTAATCTTTACTGCTCTATTGACAACATCGGCGTACGTATTTTTCTCAATCTGGGTTGCTGTTATAACCGCTGTTGTTTGTTTTTTGTTGGCAATGAAATTTATGTCCGGCAGTGTATTGAAAGATATTGTGGATATCGAGTACATAGAGCCTCACTTTGAAGGGCCGGGTCTTTTTGTTGATAATATTTATATGATGAACATTGGACTTCCAGAGAAACAGGAGCTGATTTTAAAGCATGGCATGGGGTTTATTTTAACGCCTAAAAATTTTAATTCAGCTGCAACCATTGCCAACCTGGGTCAGCGTCAGGCCATATTATTTGATGTTTCCAATGTGCTGGGAGTGTATCGGGACTCAGGGGAGCCGTCCCTGACGCCAATTGCGAAACGGGATCTTAATGACGGAAGAGTGGGGGTTTTTGTCCTGCCGCAAATTCATCACCCGGATACAGCTGTTCAGATTATCAGCAATGTTCCGACCTTGGAAAATGCAATCAGAATGCCTACGGAATTTATCAAAAAACAGGATAAGGTGATAGGATGAGTGAATCGCTGACGAAAGTGATTTTGTCTGTCATCACAACAAACCGGAACCGGGCTTCGGGAGGGACACCTATCTTTTTTTGTGATGACCAAAAAGAGATGGAGCTTTTCGCTAAAAACCTTGAGGCGATCCTTGACGGAATTGCCCATAGAATTGGGGAAGATGTCTATTTGATCGTGAAACATTTTTAAGAATAGTTGTGATCCCAGTAAAAACTGATATAATAAATGAGTTAAGCCCTTCCTCTGAAGGGTTTCTTTTCATAAAAGTGAATGAGATGATTTAAATAACCGGTTGAGAATTTATGTAAAAATGAAAGCGGCTGGATCGAAAGGAAGGGTACTATGGGTAAACCTGTCGTAGCCATTGTCGGGAGACCGAATGTAGGAAAATCCACAATCTTTAATCGGATTGCGGGTGAGAGAATTTCAATAGTAGAAGATACCCCTGGTGTGACAAGGGATCGGATATACAGCTCGGCTGAATGGCTGAATTATGATTTTAATTTGATTGATACGGGCGGTATTGATATCGGTGATGAGCCGTTTCTAACACAGATACGCGAGCAGGCCGAAATCGCCATGGATGAAGCGGATGTCATTATTTTTATGGTGAATGGCCGTGAAGGTGTGACAGCTGCTGATGAAGAAGTAGCGAAAATTTTGTACCGCACGAAAAAGCCTGTTGTTTTAGCGGTAAATAAACTGGATAACACAGAAATGAGAGCGAATATTTATGATTTTTATTCGCTGGGCTTTGGTGAACCTTATCCGGTTTCAGGAACACACGGGCTGGGACTCGGTGATTTATTGGATGCCGCAGCGGAGCATTTCAAAAACATCCCTGAAACAAAATACGATGATGAAGTCGTTCAATTTTGCCTAATCGGACGCCCGAATGTAGGGAAGTCTTCTCTGGTAAACGCGATTCTTGGCGAAGACCGTGTCATTGTGAGCAACGTGGCGGGAACGACTAGAGATGCCGTTGATACAACATTTACTTATAACCAGCAAGATTTTGTCATTGTAGACACTGCCGGCATGAGGAAAAAAGGTAAAGTATATGAAACGACTGAAAAGTACAGCGTGCTGCGGGCACTGAAAGCCATCGACCGCTCCGAAGTTGTTGCGGTGGTGCTTGACGGTGAGGAAGGCATTATCGAACAGGACAAGCGCATCGCGGGATACGCACATGAAGCAGGCAAGGCTGTCGTAATCGTAGTGAATAAATGGGATGCTGTTGATAAAGATGAGAGCACGATGAAAGAATTTGAACAAAATATCCGCGATCATTTTCAATTCCTTGACTATGCACCGATTCTGTTCATGTCAGCATTAACGACAAAACGGATTCATACGCTAATGCCTGCAATCATTAAAGCGAGTGAAAATCACTCACTTCGTGTCCAGACGAATGTCTTAAATGACATCATTATGGATGCTGTAGCAATGAACCCGACACCAACTCATAACGGGTCGCGCTTGAAAATTTATTATGCGACTCAAGTTGCAGTGAAGCCGCCGAGTTTTGTTGTGTTTGTAAACGATCCGGAACTGATGCATTTTTCATACGAACGATTTTTAGAAAACCGAATCAGAGACGCGTTCGGTTTTGAGGGAACACCAATCAAAATATTTGCAAGAGCTAGAAAATAAAAAGGTGTGAATCAAAATGAAAAAAGTAACAATGCTTGGAGCAGGGAGCTGGGGAACCGCGCTGGCTTTAGTTTTAACCGATAACGGTAATGAAGTGTGCGTTTGGGCTCACCGTGCAGAGTTAATACATCAAATCAATGAGCTGCATGAGAATAAAGACTATTTGCCTAATGTTAAGCTGCCTACAACTATGAAAGGGACAACAAATATGAAAGAAGCTGTTACAGACGCAGATTTCATCATAGTTGCTGTTCCAACCAAAGCGATTCGGGAAGTATTGAGACAGGCAGTGCCTTTTATGACGAAAAAAGCAGTCTTTGTTCATGTGAGTAAGGGGATAGAACCGGATTCACTCCTGCGCATTTCTGAAATTATGGAAATTGAGCTCCCGAGTGATGTCACAAAGGACATTGTTGTGCTCTCCGGGCCGAGCCATGCTGAAGAAGTAGGACTCCGGCATCCGACAACCGTCACTTCCTCTTCAAAGAGCATGCAGGCTGCAGAAGAGGTGCAGGATCTATTTATAAATCACAATTTTCGGGTGTACACAAATCCTGATATTATCGGTGTAGAAATCGGAGGCGCTCTGAAAAATATTATCGCCCTTGCTGCTGGCATCACAGACGGCTTAGGATACGGCGATAATGCCAAGGCTGCTTTGATTACGCGTGGTCTTGCTGAAATTGCGAGACTCGGCACAAAAATGGGCGGGAATCCGCTAACGTTTTCCGGTTTGACAGGTGTCGGCGACCTGATTGTTACGTGCACAAGTGTTCACTCCAGAAACTGGCGTGCCGGCAATTTACTCGGAAAAGGGTACAAGCTTGAGGACGTTCTTGAAGAAATGGGAATGGTCGTTGAGGGAGTACGCACGACAAAAGCGGCTTACCAGCTTTCAGAAAAATATCAGGTGCAAATGCCGATTACAGAAGCCCTCCATCAAGTCCTATTTAATGGACAAAAGGTAGAAACCGCTGTTGAATCCTTAATGGCGAGAGGGAAAACCCACGAGATGGAGGACTTGGTGAATACATTTGATAACCAAGTAAAATAAAAGTGGCAACGGAATAAAAGTCCGCATATTCTAATTGCACGAAAGCCCGAAACACAGAAGAATACCCAGACCTTGGGATCTCCTGAACATTTTGCCGATTTAGGCAAGAGAGGATGCATCTGTATGCAACGTCGCATACTATAGCATCGAAGTCCAAGAGAGTGTTTCTTAAACGTAGGTGAATATAGTCAACTTGACTGAAGCAAAGTCCCCCTCTTTGCTTCAGTTTTTTTTATTCTATCAAAGGATGGAAAATCTGGTTGATCTTTTCAAGCCCTGTATATTAAAATAAAATATAACGCTTACAAAACAAATGTCGGAGGGGGCGCGGTTTATTTGAGTCTGGCATTGATCAAAATGTGGTTTGCTCTTGGTTCCATGGGGCTGATGTTTCTGGCCGTAGCATGCATCTATTTAAGCCGTTTTAAATGCCGAAACCGTTTTCTGAAGATTACGGTTTCATCGTTTGCTTACATGTGTGTATTGATTTCAGGAATTATTGTTTTTGTGGTGGTATTCAGCGGCCCTGTTAATGAATAAAGCTGTAAAAGGAAGTGCTGTATGGTTAAACTGAAGTGCGCTATTATCTTTGTAGCAGTGATTTTCTTATCAGGATGTTTATATCCACATGAGCGGAAAAGCAGTGTACAAGCCACTCCATATCAGGACCAATTAAAGCTGGTTCAATCTGCCGTTGATGAATTTCAAAAGGCAAACGGAGGACTGCTACCGATTCAAACAAAAGATATGTCAACACCGCTTTATCAAAAATATCCGATAGATTTTAACCGTTTAGCGCCGAGATATATGGCCGAACCTCCAAGCACGGCATATGAAAGCGGCGGAGACTATCAATACGTGCTTGTCGATGTAGAGGACAATCCGACTGTTAAACTGATTGATGTAAAGATGGCTGAAAAAATACGTGATATCAAATTGCGCGTTCAAATGTACCGCCAAGAACATAAATATCCGCCATATCAGGATGTATTAGCGCGGGACTTGTTTACACTTGATGGGAAAAAACTAGGGGAGGCTGACTCTCTTTCTGTCACAAGCCCAATCTCAGGAAATTCCCTGCCGCTTATGATTGACGGAGACGGAGAAATTTATGCCGACTATCGGACAGAGCTCGTTTCCTGTCTCAAAAAAAGACAAAAAAACGTTTAAACCCGGAACGGAAATACAGGACATGATATGGGAAGAGACGCCTTTCGTCCCCGCATTTCAGTGAAATATACCGTTAATGACAAACAAGAACCTGTTTTTTAGAAAATGATATAAAAAAGGAATGAACCTTTCTCCCTTGCATACAAATAGGGAGAAAGGTTTTCTTATACTTTAATAGATTAAGGATGAAAAATTTTCTAAAGATGTCATATTGAAATAGGACAACGTCATACACATATAGTGTCCTGTGTTTGATTGAAAAAGGTTAATAAAATTGATAAGGATAGGAAGTCCGGGAGGGGATCACTTGGAAAAGGTCGATATTTTCAAGGATATCGCTGAACGAACAGGAGGCGATATATACTTAGGAGTCGTTGGTGCTGTCCGTACAGGGAAATCCACGTTTATTAAGAAGTTTATGGAGCTTGTGGTGCTCCCGAATATCAGCAATGAAGCAGACCGGGCACGTGCGCAGGATGAACTGCCGCAAAGCGCAGCCGGAAAAACGATTATGACTACAGAGCCTAAATTTGTTCCGAATCAGGCGATGTCTGTTCATGTATCAGACGGACTCGATGTCAATATAAGATTAGTAGATTGTGTAGGCTACACAGTGCCGGGTGCAAAAGGATACGAGGATGAAAACGGCCCGCGGATGATTAATACGCCTTGGTACGAAGAACCAATCCCGTTCCATGAGGCTGCTGAAATCGGAACGCGGAAGGTGATTCAAGAGCATTCGACCATCGGAGTGGTCATTACGACAGACGGCACGATTGGTGATATCGCCAGAAGTGACTATATAGAGGCAGAAGAAAGAGTCATTGAAGAGCTGAAAGAAGTCGGAAAACCCTTTATTATGGTCATTAACTCAGTAAAACCGTATCACCCGGAAACAGAGGCGATGCGCCAGGATTTAAGCGAGAAATACGATATCCCTGTTTTGGCAATGAGTGTAGAAAGTATGCGTGAAAACGATGTACTCAATGTTCTCAGAGAGGCTCTTTATGAGTTTCCGGTGCTTGAAGTAAATGTAAATCTCCCAAGCTGGGTCATGGTGCTGAAAGAAAACCATTGGCTTCGCGAGAGCTATCAGGAGTCAGTAAAGGAAACTGTTAAGGATATTAAACGGCTCCGTGATGTCGACAGGGTTGTCGGTCAATTCAGCGAGTTTGAGTTTATTGAAAGTGCCGGATTAGCAGGGATTGAGCTCGGCCAAGGGGTTGCAGAAATTGATTTGTATGCGCCGGACCATTTATATGATCAAATCTTAAAAGAAGTGGTAGGCGTTGAAATCAGGGGCAGAGACCACTTGCTAGAGCTGATGCAGGATTTTGCCCATGCGAAAACGGAATATGATCAGGTGTCTGACGCCTTAAAAATGGTCAAACAGACGGGATACGGCATTGCAGCGCCTGCTTTAACTGACATGAGTCTGGATGAGCCGGAAATTATACGGCAAGGCTCCAGGTTTGGCGTGAGATTGAAAGCTGTCGCACCGTCAATCCATATGATCAAAGTGGATGTCGAAAGCGAATTCGCGCCGATTATCGGAACTGAAAAACAAAGCGAGGAACTGGTACGCTACTTAATGCAGGATTTTGAGGATGATCCGCTTTCAATTTGGAACTCTGACATTTTTGGCAGATCACTCAGCTCTATTGTGAGAGAAGGGATTCAGGCAAAGCTGTCACTGATGCCTGAAAACGCACGATATAAATTAAAAGAAACATTAGAAAGAATCATAAACGAAGGATCAGGCGGCTTAATCGCCATTATCCTGTAATGCGGGAAGACCTCTTTATAGAATAGGAGGTCTTTTTTCTTTGCTCTTAATATTGGAAAAGGATCAAGGAATAGGATGAAAAAAGGAAAAAAAGGAATATTTGTTCGGTAAATCACGTTAAATCCTTGACGAGCAAGGGATTGACGCTTTAAAATGCTTGATATGGCTTTTTATATGTGTTACTCTACATACAGAAATTCTTCACTCTGATGGACAAACCTTCCTTGGAGTGCAGTTTTTCTTAAAAGCCGTTTAATTGTCTTTCTCTTGCTTGTCTGATTTTTTTCTTCAGGCAGGTTTAGAATCAGACTGAACTGTGAAGAAATGATAATAAACGAACTGAGTATTCCTTTTGGGAGGAGGTGAAAGGCATGAACAAAACAGAACTTATTAATGCGGTTGCGGAAGCAAGCGAATTGTCTAAAAAAGACGCGACAAAAGCAGTTGACTCTGTTTTTGATACGATCTTAGATGCACTTAAAAACGGTGATAAAATCCAACTGATCGGTTTTGGTAACTTCGAGGTGCGTGAACGTTCTGCACGTAAAGGACGCAACCCTCAAACAGGTGAAGAAATCGAAATTCCAGCAAGCAAAGTACCTGCTTTCAAACCAGGTAAAGCGCTTAAAGACGCAGTTGCCGGAAAATAATTGTGAATATAGATCGTGTATGCATCTAGCTTACATACACTATATTTCTTCACAGAAAAGCCCCTTCTTAAGGGGCTTTTCATTTTTTAGGAGCGTGTGCATTCACTTTGCTTTTAGCGGGGCATATGTGCTAGAATCGAAATTAAATGTATTCATTGGTGGAGGACACAGAACATGAAAGAAGTTAATAAAGAACAAATCGAACAAGCTGTTCGTCAAATTTTAGAAGCGATCGGAGAGGACCCAAACAGAGAAGGGCTTCTTGATACTCCGAAACGAGTCGCAAAGATGTATGCCGAAGTATTCTCCGGCTTGAATGAAGATCCTAAAGAACATTTCCAGACTATCTTCGGGGAAGACCATGAAGAGCTTGTTCTTGTAAAAGATATCGCGTTTCATTCTATGTGTGAGCATCACCTTGTTCCTTTTTACGGAAAAGCACATGTTGCCTATATACCGCGGGGCGGAAAAGTCACAGGGCTCAGCAAATTGGCGCGTGCCGTTGAGGCAGTTGCAAAGCGCCCGCAGCTTCAGGAGCGCATCACTTCTACAATTGCAGAAAGCATCGTAGAAACGCTTGATCCGCATGGCGTAATGGTTGTTGTTGAAGCGGAACATATGTGCATGACAATGCGGGGCGTAAGAAAGCCGGGCGCCAAAACAGTCACTTCAGCTGTCAGAGGCATTTTCAAAGATGATGCTGCTGCACGTTCAGAAGTATTGGAACATATTAAACGCCAGGACTAATAAAGATAGAGGGTGCTATAAATGAACGAAAAGCATTCAAGCGATTTTGTCGTCATTAAGGCAATTGAGGATGGAGTGAATGTGATCGGCCTGACAAGGGGAACGGACACTAAGTTTCACCATTCCGAAAAACTCGACAAGGGAGAAGTGATCATTGCTCAGTTTACAGAGCATACTTCTGCCATTAAAGTCAGAGGAGAGGCGCTCATTCAAACCGCATACGGAGAAATGAAAA
>NZ_JH600300.1 GCF_000245335.1 Bacillus mojavensis RO-H-1 = KCTC 3706 | reverse complement strand
AATTTGTTTTTTTTATGCTATAATGATACCTGCGTAATCTTATGACAAAATAAAACTCATACATATGATTTAGAAATAAATGTGAATTTGGGGACAAGGGTGATATTTTTGCAAGACATCTACGGAACTTTAGCCAATCTAAACACGAAAATAAAACAAAAGCTGTCTCATCCCTATTTAGCGAAGCATATTTCTGCGCCTAAGATTGATGAGGATAAGCTTCTTCTTTTTCATGCATTATTTGAGGAAGCCGACATAAAACACAATGACAGAGAAAACTATATTGTAACAGCGATGCTTGTACAAAGCGCCCTTGATACCCATGATGAAGTAACGACAGCCAGAGTCATAAAACGAGACGAAAACAAGAACCGCCAGTTGACTGTTCTTGCAGGCGATTATTTCAGCGGACTGTACTATTCATTACTCTCTGAAATGAAGGATATCTATATGATTAGAACGCTCGCTACAGCAATTAAAGAAATCAATGAACATAAAATTCGTCTGTATGATCGATCGATAAAGGACGAACACCATTTTTTCGAAAGTGTCGGCATCGTTGAATCAGCTTTATTCCATCGGGTGTCTGAACATTTCAATCTCCCGCGCTGGAAGAAACTATCGAGTGATTTTTTTGTATATAAGCGGCTTATGAACGGAAATGATACATTTTTAGATGTGCTCGGCAGTGTTATACAGCTGGGGAAAACAAAAGAAGAGATGCTGGAAGAGTGTTTTAAAAAAGCAAAGAACAGCATTGAGTCACTTCTACCTCTAAGCTCACCTATTCAACATATTTTATTAAACCGCCTGAAAACAATCAGCCAAGATCAAACTTATCATCAGAAAGTGGAAGAAGGGTAACCATTATGCAGGACTCAAAAGAACAGCGGGTACACGGAGTATTTGAAAAAATATATAAAAACTACGACCAAATGAACTCTGTCATCAGTTTTCAGCAGCACAAAAAATGGCGTGATAAAACGATGCGCATTATGGGTGTAAAAGAAGGCGCCAAAGCTCTCGATGTTTGCTGCGGAACAGCCGACTGGACGATTGCTCTTGCAAAAGCAGCCGGCAAAACCGGTGAGATAAAGGGCTTGGATTTCAGCGAAAACATGCTGAGCGTCGGCAAACAGAAAGTAAAAGACGGCGGCTTCAGTCAAATCGAACTGCTGCACGGAAATGCAATGGAGCTCCCTTTTGATGATAATACATTTGATTATGTAACAATTGGTTTCGGACTGCGTAATGTACCTGATTATTTGACTGTACTGAAAGAAATGAGACGTGTGGTGAAGCCTGGCGGACAAGTGGTATGCCTGGAAACCTCACAGCCTGAAATGTTTGGATTTAAACAGGCTTATTTTATGTACTTTAAGTATATTATGCCGTTTTCGGGAAGCTGTTTGCAAAAAGCTATAAAGAATACTCATGGCTCCAAGAGTCAGCCAGAGAATTCCCTGGTATGAAGGAACTGGCAGGCCTGTTTGAAGAGGCGGGTCTGAAAAATGTCAAATATCATTCGTTTACTGGCGGAGTCGCTGCCACGCATATCGGATGGAAATGAAAACACAGATGTTGGGTGAATGATATGAAATTTAAAATGGCCTACTCTTTTTTAAATTGACGATATTGATGTAATTGAAAGGGAGCTTGAACAAACCGTACGCTCCGATTATCCGCTTTTGAGCGAGGCGGGTCTTCATCTATTGCAGGCAGGAGGTAAACGGATTCGGCCTGTCTTCGTTCTGCTTTCCGGCATGTTTGGCGATTACGATATCAATAAGATTAAATATGTGGCTGTCACTCTGGAAATGATTCATATGGCATCGTTGGTTCATGATGATGTTATTGACGATGCGGAGCTTCGCCGAGGAAAGCCGACGATCAAAGCAAAATGGGATAACCGGATTGCGATGTATACAGGCGATTATATGCTTGCCGGGTCTCTTGAAATGATGACGAGAATTAATGAGCCGAAAGCTCACCGGATTTTGTCGCAGACCATTGTTGAAGTGTGTCTCGGAGAGATTGAACAAATCAAAGACAAATACAACATGGAACAGAATCTCAGAACATACCTGCGGCGCATAAAAAGAAAAACTGCGCTTCTTATCGCTGTCAGCTGCCAGCTGGGGGCTATTGCGTCCGGAGCTGAAGAAAAGATTCATAAGGCGCTCTACTGGTTTGGATATTATGTCGGGATGTCTTATCAAATCATTGATGATATTCTTGATTTTACTTCAACTGAAGAAGAACTGGGTAAACCGGTTGGAGGCGATTTGCTTCAAGGAAATGTTACATTGCCTGTCCTATATGCATTAAAAAACCCAGCTTTAAAGAATCAGCTTAAGTTAATTAACAGCGAGACCACACAAGAACAGCTTGCGCCTATTATTGAAGAGATCAAAAAAACAGATGCAATTGAAGCATCAATGGCAGTAAGCGAGATGTATTTGCAAAAAGCTTTCCAAAAGCTAAACACGCTTCCGAGAGGGCGTGCGCGTTCTTCTCTTGCAGCCATCGCAAAATATATCGGCAAAAGAAAATTTTAAATTTTTGTAGATATTAAGAAAATTCTCCGCCCCGGATTGATTAATTATCTGAAAGATGTTACGATTTCGGTGTGCAATGTGAAAGCCTATACATACATATGATGGGGTGGAGAATGTGATGGAAAAGACTTTTATCATGGTGAAACCGGACGGTGTCCAACGGCAGCTGATCGGGGAGATTTTATCTAGATTCGAACGTAAGGGCTTACAATTAGCTGGCGCAAAGCTGATGAGAGTAACCGAACAAATGGCTGAGAAACACTACGCTGAACATCAAGGGAAGCCTTTCTTTGGAGAGCTTGTTGAGTTTATTACTTCTGGACCTGTTTTTGCGATGGTGTGGGAAGGCGAAAATGTCGTTGAAGTGACCAGGCAGCTGATTGGAAAAACAAACCCTAAAGAAGCTTCGCCAGGCACCATTCGCGGGGATTTCGGCATGTTTGTCGGAAAAAATATTATCCACGGCTCTGATTCTCTTGAAAGCGCTGAGCGTGAGATTCATATTTTCTTTAAGGATGAAGAGTTAGTATCATATCAACAACTCATGACAGGCTGGATCTATTAATCATTGCTGAAAAAGCCGAAACTGGCATATCCATATCGCCGGTTTCGGCTTTTTTGTAAAGGTTTACATTGACTCAAATATATGGCTAAACGGCAGGGGGGCAACCATGTCTTTACCAAATATCTGAAATCAGCTGAAAAGCTGATTTTTTTATTTGAAACAATACAATTTCCTGATAAAACAAGCTATACTAGGACAAAAGACAGCGAGACTAGGAGAGAAGAGATGGATACATACAGCGTATTTACAACCAAATGGAAGCAATTAACCGGAGTTGATTTAACTTTATACAAAGAAGCGCAAATGAAGAGAAGGCTGACATCCCTTTATGAGAAAAAAGGTTTTCAAAGCTTTAAGGATTTTGCAGCGGCATTAGAAAAGGATCAGGTGCTTTTAAATGAAACGTTAGACAGAATGACGATTAATGTTTCAGAATTTTATCGTAATTATAAAAGATGGGAAGTTCTTGAAACGGCTATTTTGCCTTTAATCAAACATTCGAAGCCTTTAAAAATATGGAGCGCGGCATGCTCTACAGGGGAGGAGCCGTATACGCTCGCAATGATTTTAGATCAGCAGAAAGGTCTCCCAGGCTATCAGATTTTGGCCACTGATATAGATGATAAAGCATTGGAAAAAGCGAAAAAAGGCGTGTATCAGGAGCGGTCTTTGCAAGAAGTGCCGTCTTCTGTGAAGGATCGTTATTTTACTCAAAACGCTGATAAGAGCTATGAAGTGAAACATGACATAAAGAAGAACATTAGGTTTCAAAAACATAATTTGCTTGCGGATCGCTACGAGCAAGACTTTGATTTGATTGTGTGCCGCAATGTTTTTATTTATTTTACAGAAAACGCAAAGGAAGGACTGTATTT
>NZ_JH600299.1 GCF_000245335.1 Bacillus mojavensis RO-H-1 = KCTC 3706 | reverse complement strand
GGCGGAATTGTGGAAGTGATTGTTGAAGGAATGCCGGTGGGCGTGGGCAGCTATGTTCATTATGACCGTAAACTGGACAGCAAGCTTGCTGCGGCAGTACTATCTATTAATGCATTTAAAGGTGTGGAATTCGGCATCGGTTTTGAAGCGGCCGGGAGAAATGGAAGCGAGGTTCATGACGAGATCATTTGGGACGAAGAAAAAGGATATACTCGTGCTACGAACAGACTTGGCGGATTGGAAGGCGGCATGACGACAGGAATGCCAATCGTTGTCCGCGGAGTCATGAAGCCGATTCCGACATTATATAAACCGCTGAAGAGTGTGGATATTGAAACGAAAGAACCGTTTTCTGCAAGCATTGAACGTTCAGACAGCTGCGCAGTGCCAGCGGCAAGTGTAGTGGCGGAAGCTGCTGTTGCATGGGAAATTGCCAACGCTGTTGTTGAACAATTCGGCTTAGACCAAATTGACCGCATTAGAGAAAACGTGGAGAATATGAGAAAACTGTCGAGGGAATTTTAATGAGAACACTGCATGTTCAAACCGCTTCCTCTTCGTATCCTGTATTTATCGGACAAGGAATCAGAAAAAAGGCTTGCGAACTATTAACCTCGCTAAACAGGCCATTCACACGCATTATGCTTGTTACCGATGAAGAAGTGGATCGCCTGTACGGTGATGAAATGCTTCACCTGCTGGAAGAAAAATGGCCTGTCAAAAAAGTGACGGTGCCGAGCGGAGAGCAGGCGAAATCAATGGATATGTATACGAAACTGCAGAGTGAAGCGATTCGATTTCATATGGATCGCTCCTCATGCATCATCGCTTTTGGAGGCGGTGTTGTAGGAGATCTTGCAGGATTTGTGGCTGCCACTTTTATGCGCGGCATCGATTTCATTCAAATGCCTACAACGCTTTTGGCGCATGACAGCGCGGTCGGAGGAAAAGTAGCGGTAAACCATCCGCTTGGGAAAAATATGATCGGCGCATTTTATCAGCCAAAAGCCGTGCTCTACGATACGGACTTCCTCCGTTCCCTTCCGGAAAAAGAGCTTCGGTCTGGGATGGCAGAGGTGATTAAACATGCTTTTATTTATGACAGAGCATTCCTGAAAGACCTGCTGGACATTCACTCACTGAACGATATTACCAGCGCGCAGCTGAATGATATGATTTTTAAAGGCATTTCGATTAAAGCGTCTGTCGTTCAGCAGGATGAAAAGGAAGAAGGAATCAGAGCCTTTCTTAACTTTGGGCATACGCTTGGCCACGCAGTTGAGGCGGAGTATGGCTACGGACAGATCACCCACGGTGATGCGGTAGCACTCGGTATGCAGTTTGCTTTATATATAAGTGAACAGGAAGCCGGCTGTGAAATGGACAGAAATCGTTTAGTCAGCTGGTTTAAGAACCTGGGCTATCCAAGCCGCATAAAAAAAGAAACGGCAACTTCCGTGCTTTTAGACCGTATGATGAATGATAAAAAAACCCGCGGCGGTATGATTCAATTCATCGTTCTCAAAGAGTTAGGAAAAGTCGCCGACCATACGTTTTCGAGAGATGAACTTGAGAGCTGGCTGAACAAATGGCGAATGGAGGAGACATCATGATGATTCGTGGAATTCGCGGAGCAACTACAGTAGAACAGGACACTGAAGAAGAAATTTACAAAAACCAAACAGCTGTTAGAGAAAATGATAGAAGAAAACAAAACAAAGCCGGAAGATGTTGTTCAAATGCTTCTATCGGCGACACCTGACCTGCACTCTGTTTTTCCGGCAAAAGCTGTGCGCGAGCTTTCTGGCTGGCAGTATGTACCGGTGACATGCATGCAGGAAATGGATGTTACTGGCGGGCTGAAAAAATGTATAAGGGTCATGATGACTGTTCAGACTGATGTTCCTCAGCATCAAATCAGACATGTCTATTTGGAAAAAGCGGTCGTATTAAGACCCGATTTATCATTGACAAAAAATAATGAATTGTAATACGATAAGAACAGCTTAGAAATACACAAGAGTGTGTATAAAGCTTAGTGAATGAGTTGAGTTAGAGAATAGGGTAGCAGAGAATGAGTCTAGTTGAGCTGAGACATGTATGTTTATTCTACCCAAAAGAAGCCTTTCTTTTGGGTTTATTTGTTATATCTTGATTTTCCCTCTCATGCCTTCTTCTCATTCTCCTTGCCATAAGGAGTGAGAGCAATGAATTTCCAATCAAACATTTCTGCATTTTTAGAGGACAGCATGTCCTACCGCACCATACCGATTGTGGAGACATTCACAGTTGACACACTGACACCTATCCAAATGATCGAGCAGCTGGACAGGAAGATCACTTACCTTCTAGAAAGCAAGGATGACACATCAAATTGGTCCAGATATTCGTTCATCGGCCTTCAGCCATTTCTCACGATCAAAGAACAGCAAAATGATTTTACTGCTCAAGATGAGAATGGCAGATCCCTTTACACTGGAAAAGAATTGAAAGAGGTTCTGGATTGGATGACTGCAGCATACAAAATCAAAACGCCAGAGCTTGCCATTCCCTTTGTCGGCGGAGCTGTCGGGTATTTAAGCTATGATATGATTCCCATAATTGAACCTTCTGTTCCTCGCCACAGAAAGGAAACGGAATTTGAAAAGTGTATGCTGTTTGTTTGCAGCACATTAATTGCTTATGATCATGAAACAAAAAACGTCCACTTTATTCAGTATGCCAGATTGAATGGACAAGAAACCGAAGCTGAAAAAATTGCAGTGTTCAATAAAAATCACCGAGAGCTCCAAGGCCTCATTGATAAGATGATGGATCAAAAAAACATCCAAGAACTGTTTCTTTCATCTGAGTCATATAAGACACCTAGTTTCGATACAGTATCTTCAAACTACGAAAAAACAGCGTTTATGGCTGATGTAGAAAAGATCAAAGAATATATAAAAGCAGGCGACATCTTTCAAGGTGTTCTGTCACAAAAATTTGAGATTCCGATAACAGCAGATTCCTTCGAATTGTACAGAGTGCTGCGAATCGTCAATCCCTCGCCCTATATGTACTATATAAAACTCCCGGACAGAGAGATTGTCGGCAGCTCTCCGGAACGGTTAATCCACGTTCAAGACGGGCATTTGGAAATCCATCCGATTGCTGGAACAAGAAAAAGAGGCGCAGACAAAAAGGAAGATGAAAAACTCAAAATTGAGCTCATGAAAGATGAAAAAGAAAAAGCAGAGCATTATATGCTCGTTGATCTAGCTCGAAACGATATCGGCAGAGTGGCGGAGTATGGATCGGTTGCTGTGCCGGAGTTCACAAAGATTGTTTCATTTTCACATGTCATGCACATCATTTCAGTCGTCACAGGAAGGCTGAAAGAGGGCGTTCACCCTGTCGATGCGCTAATGTCGGCTTTTCCCGCGGGAACTTTAACCGGGGCCCCAAAAATCCGTGCCATGCAGCTTTTAAATGAACTGGAGCCGACACCGAGGGAGACATATGGCGGCTGCATCGCCTACATCGGATTTGACGGGAATATCGACTCCTGTATTACGATCCGCACCATGAGCGTAAAAAACGGTGTGGCATCGATACAGGCTGGAGCAGGTATTGTTGCTGATTCTGTGCCGGAAGCTGAATATGAGGAAAGCTGCAGCAAAGCGGGCGCACTGCTGAAAACAATTCATATTGCTGAAGACATGTTTCGTAGCAAGGGGGATGAAGCGGATGAACCAATTTCTGCAAACGTGCGTTGACGGAAAGACACTTACTGCGGTTGAAGCAGAAGCGCTTATGAATATGATGATGACAGCAGAGATGACTGCTTCTGAAATGGGTGGTATATTGTCAATCCTGGCTCATCGGGGCGAAACTGCAGAGGAGCTGGCGGGCTTTGTGAAGGCCATGCGGACACATGCCCTTACGGTAGACGGACTTTCTGATGTGGTTGACACATGCGGAACAGGCGGTGACGGCATCTCTACCTTTAACATTTCAACGGCATCGGCAATCGTTGCTTCAGCAGCAGGAGCTAAAATTGCTAAGCACGGCAATCGCTCCGTATCTTCTAAAAGTGGAAGCGCCGACGTTCTTGAAGAGCTTGGGATTCCAATCCAAACCACACCTGAAGAAGTCAGAGTCAGCATTGAAACAAATAACATGGGATTTCTCTTTGCGCCGCTTTATCATTCGTCCATGAAGCATGTAGCGGGCACAAGGAAAGAGCTCGGATTCAGAACGATTTTTAATCTGCTCGGACCGCTCAGCAATCCTTTGCAGGCGAAGCGTCAGGTGATTGGGGTCTATTCTGCTGAAAAAGCGGGATTGATGGCAAGCGCACTCGAAATGTTTCAGCCAAAGCATGTACTATTCGCAGCAAGCCGTGACGGTTTAGATGAGCTTTCGGTTACATCACCGACCGATGTGATTGAGATCAAGGATGGAGAGCGCCGGGAATATACAGTTTCACCCGAGGACTTCGGCTTCAAAAATGGCAGACTTGAAGATATACAGGTGCAGTCACCGACAGAAAGCGCTCATTTGATTCAGAATATTTTTGAAAATAAAAGCAGCCGATCAGCTTTATATATTACAGCCTTTAATGCCGGCGCTGCGATATACACGGCCGGTATTGCCGAAACACTGAAGGAAGGAACGGAGCTTGCGTTAGAAACGATTACAAGCGGAGGTGCCGCAGCGCAGCTCGACAGACTGAAACAGAAAGAGGAAGAGATCTATGCTTGAAAACATAATCAATCAAAAAAAAGAAGAAGTCAAAACTCTTATCCTGCCAGAAGAGCAGCCCTTTGAAAAACGGTCTTTTAAAGAGGCGCTGGCTGACGCAAACCGTTTTATCGGATTGATTGCCGAAGTCAAAAAAGCGTCGCCATCAAAAGGGCTCATTAAAGAAGATTTTGTTCCGGAGCGGATTGCGAAAGACTATGAAGCTGCGCAGGCAGACGCGCTTTCTGTTTTAACTGACTTTCCGTTTTTTCAAGGGAAAAACAGGTATTTATCAGACGTAAAGCGTGCTGTTTCGATTCCTGTGCTGAGAAAAGATTTTATTATTGATTCTATTCAAGTGGAAGAATCAAAGAGAATCGGAGCAGATGCCATATTGTTAATCGGCGAGGTGCTTGATCCCGTACAGCTTCACGAGTTGTATCTCGAAGCAAAGGAAAAGGAAATGGACGTGTTAGTTGAGGTCCATGATCAAACGACACTTGAACAAATAGTAAAGGTATTCACACCTGATATTCTCGGTATTAACAATCGAAACTTAAAAACGTTTGAAACTTCACTCGAACAGACAAAACAGATTGCATCCCTCGTTCCGAAAGAATGCTTGCTTGTCAGTGAAAGCGGCATTGGTACTTTAGAACATTTAACATTTGTTAAGGAACATGGAGCCCGAGCTGTTCTGATCGGTGAGTCATTGATGAGACAACATTCACAGCAAAAAGCAATCCATTCTTTGTATGGGGAGTGAAGAGATGAAAAAACCGGCATTAAAGTATTGCGGCATACGGTCACTGCAGGATCTGCGGCTTGCAGCAGATTCACAGGCAGATTATTTGGGCTTTATTTTTGCTGACAGTAAACGAAAAGTATCCACTGCTGATGTGAAAAAGTGGCTGAGCCAAGTTCGCACCGGAAAACAGATTGTCGGCGTTTTTGTGAATGAAACGATGGGAACGATTGCCCGTATAGCATACGAATTGCAACTAGACGTCATCCAGCTTCACGGTGATGAGACACCGAAGGATGCTGAAGCCCTTCGCCTGCTGACACATTGTGAAATATGGAAGGCGCTCCATCATAACAGCACAGCAATTCAGGATATGGACCGCTTTAACGATTGTGTAGACGGTTTTTTGATTGACTCATCTGTAAAAGGTGCAAGAGGCGGGACTGGAGTGGCTTTTGCTTGGGAGTGTGTGCCGGAATATCAGCAGAAAGCTGAACAAACGGGGAAACGGTGCTTCATCGCAGGCGGTGTGAATCCCGACACAATCGCAGACTTATTGAAATGGAAACCGGGCGGAGTCGATCTTGCCAGCGGAATAGAAAAGAACGGACAAAAAAATGTCAACCTGATTAGGCTCTTAGAAGAAAGGATGAAACAGTATGTATCCATATCCAAATGAAATAGGCAGATACGGCGATTTTGGCGGGAAATTTGTTCCGGAAACTCTTATGCAGCCGTTAGAAGAAATTGAAAAAGCATTTAAGGAAATAAAGGATGATTCCGCTTTTCGGGAAGAATATCAGAAGCTGTTAGCGGAATATTCCGGCAGGCCGACCGCATTAACATATGCCGATCGAGTCACAGAGCATTTAGGCGGCGCTAAAATTTATTTGAAAAGAGAAGATTTAAACCATACAGGTTCTCATAAAATCAACAATGCTTTAGGCCAGGCATTGCTTGCAAAAAAAATGGGCAAAACGAAAATCATTGCAGAAACAGGTGCAGGGCAGCACGGGGTAGCCGCCGCGACAGTTGCTGCAAAGTTTGGTTTTTCCTGCATTGTATTTATGGGTGAGGAGGATGTCGCCCGCCAGTTTCTGAACGTATTCCGAATGAAGCTTCTTGGAGCGGAGGTTGTGCCGGTTACAAGCGGAAACGGGACACTGAAGGATGCGACAAATGAGGCCATCCGCTATTGGGTTCAGCATTGTGAGGATCATTTTTACATGATCGGATCGGTTGTCGGGCCACACCCTTACCCGCAAATTGTCCGGGAATTTCAAAAAATGATCGGAGAGGAAGCGAAGGATCAGCTGCAAAATATTGAGGGATCGCTGCCTGATAAAGTCGTTGCCTGCGTAGGCGGCGGAAGTAATGCCATAGGCATGTTTCAGGCATTTTTAGACGAAAAGGTTGAACTGATCGGTGCTGAAGCGGCAGGGAAAGGAATTGATACCCCGCTTCATGCCGCTACCATTACGAAAGGAACCATAGGCGTGATTCACGGTTCGCTCACTTACCTCATTCAAGACGGGTACGGTCAAATTATTGAGCCTTATTCAATTTCAGCAGGGCTTGACTATCCGGGAATTGGTCCGGAGCACGCCTATTTGCATAAAAGCGGCCGTGTCACATACGATTGCATAACTGATGAAGAAGCAGTAGATGCGTTAAAACTATTGTCAGAAAAAGAAGGAATCTTACCAGCGATCGAATCTGCTCATGCATTAGCGAAGGCATTCAAAATCGCAAAAGAGATGGACCGAGATCAAACTATCCTCGTCTGTTTATCAGGAAGAGGAGATAAGGATGTCAACACATTAATGAACGTATTGGAAGATGAGGTGAAAGCGGATGTTTAACATAGACCAGGCCCAGTCGGAAAAACTGTTTATTCCGTTTATTACAGCGGGTGATCCGTTGCCAGAAGTTTCAATCGAACTGGCTAAGTCTCTCCAAAAAGCGGGAGCCACGGCACTTGAGATTGGTGTAGCATACTCAGATCCGCTGGCAGACGGTCCGGTGATTCAGCGGGCTTCAAAACGGGCGCTTGAAAATGGGATGAATATTGTAAAGGCGATTGAATTAGGCGGAAAAATGAAAAAAAGTGGCGTTAATATTCCTATTATCCTCTTTACGTATTATAATCCTGTGTTACAATTGAACAAAGAATACTTTTTCGCTTTACTGCGGGAAAATCATATAGACGGCCTGCTTGTTCCGGATCTGCCTTTAGAAGAAAGCGCCAGCCTTCAAGCGGAATGCAAAACCCACGAGGTAACGTATATTTCTTTAGTTGCACCGACAAGCGAAAGCCGTTTGAAGACCATTATTGAACAAGCCGAGGGCTTCGTCTACTGTGTATCTTCGTTAGGTGTGACCGGTGTCCGAAATGAGTTCAATTCATCAGCTTATCCATTTATCCGGACAGTGAAGAATCTCAGCTCTGTGCCGGTTGCTGTAGGGTTTGGTATTTCCAGCCGCGAGCAGGTGGTCAAGATGAATGAAATCTGCGACGGTGTCGTAGTGGGAAGTGCGCTCGTCAAAAAGATAGAAGAATTAAAGGATCGGCTCATCAGCATTGAGACGAGAGATCGTGCAGTGCAGGAGTTTGAAGATTACGCGAAGATGTTTGGCGGTTTGTACAGTTTAAAATGAGGTGACTGGATTTGCGTATCAAAGAACATTTAAAACAACTGAAGCCTTATCAGCCGGGTAAACCAATTGAAGCAGTAAAAGCTGAATATGGTTTGGATAAAGTCGTGAAGCTTGCATCAAACGAAAATCCGTATGGCTGTTCGGAAGCTGCAAAAGAGGCGCTTCATCATGAAATTCAACAGCTTGCGTTATATCCCGATGGGTATAGCGCCGCTTTGCGGACAAGGCTTAGTGAGCACCTCAATGTCAGCGAAACATCACTTATTTTCGGCAATGGTTCAGATGAAATCATTCAAATTTTATGCCGGGCTTTTTTAAACGACAAAACAAACACGATTGCAGCAGCCCCGACTTTTCCGCAATATAAGCATAATGCGGTGATTGAAGGCGCTGAAGTTCGTGAAATTGCCCTTCGTGCTGACGGCTCTCATGATTTAGACGCGATGCTTGAAGCGATTGACGAACAGACTCAAGTTGTTTGGGTTTGCAGCCCGAACAACCCGACTGGCACTTATACAGCTGAAGGAGAATTGATTTCATTTCTGGAGCGTGTTCCTTCTCGTGTCCTCGTTGTTCTTGACGAAGCATATTATGAATATGTAACAGCTGAGGATTACCCGGAAAGCATCCCGCTTTTGAATACGTATCCCAATCTTATGATATTGCGCACGTTTTCAAAGGCTTACGGTCTGGCGGCGCTTAGAGTTGGATACGGCATTGCTGACGAAAAATTGATCCGCCAAATAGAGCCGGCCAGAGAGCCGTTTAACACCAGCCGTCTTGGGCAGGCAGCAGCGATTGCAGCGCTTGACGATCAAGAATTTATCGCCTCTTGCATCGAGAAAAATCAAGCAGGCCTTCAGCAGTATTATGATTTTGACGAAAACGCACGGATTAAAGTGCTACCCTTCACAGACAAACTTTGTTTTAATAGACTTTAACCGCCCGTCTGATGAGTTGTTTCAGGCATTGCTGCAAAAAGGTTATATAGTCCGATCAGGAAATGCATTAGGATTCCCGACTTCACTCCGGATTACGATCGGGACGAAAGAGCAAAACGAGGAAATTCTTGCAACTTTAGCTGAAATTTTATAAGAGGTGATCAAGTATCACCTCTTTAGTCTATGAACAGGTGATGACGAATGAATCAAATCAAAGATACAATATTGCTCGCCGGTCTCGGATTGATAGGCGGTTCTATTGCGTTAGCCATCAAAAAAAAACATCCGGAAAAACGCATTATTGGGGTCGACATCTCAGATGAGCAGGTGGTGGCTGCTTTAAAATTAGGTGTGATAGATGAGAGTGCTGATTCGTTTATTGACGGCGCGAAAAAAGCTGCAACCGTTATTATCGCCACACCTGTTGCGCAAACGCTGCTTATGCTTGATGAACTGGCTCATTCGGGAATTAAGCATTCGCTTTTGATTACTGACGTAGGAAGCACAAAGCAAAAAGTGGTTCATTACGCCGATCAAGTGCTGCCTGCCGGCTACCAATTTGTCGGAGGGCATCCAATGGCAGGCTCGCATAAATCAGGAGTTGCTGCCGCAAAGGAATTTTTGTTTGAAAATGCGTTTTATATTTTAACCCCAGGCCATAAAACGGACAGACAAGCCGTTGATCAGTTAAAATATTTGCTGCAAGGGACGAATGCCCAATTTGTAGAAATGTCGCCTGAAGAGCATGATGGCGTAACGAGCGTGATCAGCCATTTTCCGCATATTGTTGCAGCCAGTCTTGTGCATCAGACCCATCACTCGGAAGAGCTTTATCCGCTTGTGAAGCGGTTTGCAGCCGGCGGTTTTCGGGATATTACCCGGATTGCATCAAGCAGTCCCGCAATGTGGCGTGATATTCTTTTACATAATAAAGATAAGATTTTAGATCGTTTTGATGAGTGGACTCGTGAAATTGAAACGATCCGGGCATATGTTGAGCATGGGGATGCCGAAAAACTATTCAATTATTTTAAAACGGCAAAGGACTACCGTGACGGACTGCCTCTTCGGCAGAAGGGCGCAATACCGGCATTTTATGATTTATACGTAGACGTGCCGGATCATCCTGGTGTAATTTCAGAGATAACGGCTATACTTGCTGCGGAACGCATTAGTATAACGAATATCCGCATTATTGAAACGAGAGAAGATATTAACGGGATTTTAAGGATCAGTTTTCAATCCGATGATGACCGCAAACGGGCCGAACAGTGCATAGAAGCCCGGGCGGAATATGAAACTTTTTATGCTGATTGGAGGTGGAAAAATGAAAAGAGAAAAAGGTGCAGGCGTTAAACGGAGAAATACATATACCCGGTGATAAATCCATTTCTCACCGCTCTGTTATGTTTGGTGCGCTTGCGAAAGGCACAACAACTGTTAAAAATTTTCTGCCGGGAGCGGACTGTCTGAGCACCATCGATTGCTTTAGGAAGATGGGTGTTCAAATTGAGCGTAACGGCAGTGATGTAGTCATTCACGGGAAAGGGATTGATTCCCTGCGTGAGCCAGAAAGCCTGTTAGACGTCGGTAATTCAGGCACAACGATTCGTCTGATGCTCGGAATCCTTGCGGGCCGCCCTTTTTACAGCGCGGTAGCTGGGGATGAAAGCATTGCGAAGCGTCCAATGAAACGTGTAACAGAGCCCCTGAAACAAATGGGCGCTAAAATTGACGGCAGAGCCGGCGGAGAATTTACACCGCTGTCAGTTAGCGGCGGTACATTAAAAGGCATTGACTATGTATCACCTGTGGCAAGCGCGCAAATTAAATCGGCTGTTTTGCTTGCCGGGTTGCAGGCTGAGGGGACTACCACCGTCAACGAGCCTCATAAATCCAGAGACCATACTGAACGGATGCTGTCTGCTTTCGGAGTGAAACTGGCAGAGGACAAGACAAGTGTTTCCATAAAAGGCGGCCAGCAGCTTACGGCTGCAGATATTTTTGTTCCCGGAGATATTTCTTCAGCGGCGTTTTTCCTTGCAGCTGGCGCAATGATTCCAAACAGCAGAATTGTACTGAAAAACGTTGGGTTAAATCCGACTCGGACCGGTATCATCGACGTGCTTCAAAACATGGGGGCAAAGCTTGAAATTATACCATCTGTTGAGGAAAGCGCAGAGCCCTATGGAGATTTGATCATTGAAACGTCATCTCTTAAAGCGGTTGAAATTGGCGGAGATATTATTCCGCGCTTGATTGATGAGATACCTATCATTGCGCTCCTAGCGACTCAGGCGGAAGGAACCACAGTCATTAAGGATGCTGCAGAGCTTAAAGTGAAAGAAACGAACCGTATCGACACAGTTGTTTCAGAGCTTCGAAAGCTCGGTGCTGAGATTGAACCGACCGAAGACGGGATGAAGGTATACGGCAAACAAACTCTGAAAGGCGGCGCGAAAGTATCCAGTCATGGAGATCATCGGATCGGCATGATGCTGGGTATCGCTTCCTGTTTAACAGAAGAGCCGGTTGAGATCGGACAGACCGACGCCATACATGTGTCATATCCAAACTTCTTTGATCATTTAAATAAGCTTTCAAACAAATCCTGAAGTTTATACTTCAGGATTTGTTGTGCGAGTTGTTTATCAGTCATAAACTGAAGGAAAAAAACATAGCCTGTCTTATAGAGGAATATAAAAATTCAAAAGAGGGAGGGGGCTTTACTTACAAGTCGGCAGGTCAAAGGCTGCTTTACTGTAATAGAGGGCTATCTTCCTTTTTTTATTTGCTATCGCAGGATCTTTTGATAAACTAATAAGACTCAGAAATTCCTTAACGTACAGTGTAAGCATCTTATTTGCCGAGGGCTTTTCACCTGAATTATGATAGGATTAACCCCTGAACAAATAAGACTTTTATGTATGGTTGATGTTGTTAGGAAAAGAAAGGACCGGTCCGATTTGAATACATTAATTCAAGAAGCCATAAAATTAGTTGAAGCAGGAGAAACAGAAAAGGGACTCAACACCCTCTCGAAGGCCGAAACACAGCTTCATGATGAAGATAAAGCCATCGCAGCACAGCTTTATTACGAGTGGGGAAATGTAGAGAAAGCGATCTCACTGATCAGTGATTTGCATGATCTATACCCGAATGAAACAGAACTGACGAATTTTTATGCTGAACTTTTAATAGATATTGACGAAGAAGAAAAAGCGCTGGCTGTGCTGGAAACGATCCCGGAATCAGACCCATCTTATCCGGAAAGCCTGCTGCTCATGGCTGATCTTTATCAGATGCAGGGACTGTTCGAAGTAAGTGAGCAAAAGCTTTTACAGGCAAAGTCTATTCTTGAAAATGAACCAATCATTGATTTTGCGTTAGGCGAGCTTTACTTTACGCAAGGAGCCTATGCAAAAGCTGTTCAATATTTTAAAAGAACGGCTGGGGAGCAGAGTGAGATCGGAGGCGTTAATGTCCACCAAAGGCTGGCAGAATCGCTAAGTGCATCAGGAGATTTTGAGGAGGCCATTCCGTGGTATGAGAAAGCTGTAGATGAGAATCCTGACCCTAATACAATTTTCGGCTATGGATTTACAGCCTCACAGGCCGGACTGATCAAAACGGCTATTAAACAGCTGTCCGATTTAAAAGAGCTTGATCCATCCTATTCATCACTTTATATGCCGCTTTCAAAAAGCTATGAGGCTGAAGGGATGTATGAAGAGGCATTAAAAACGGCAAAAGAGGGTATCAGATATGATGAATACAACAAAGAGCTTTTCCTCTATGCCGCAAAGATGGCGTTAAAAATCGGGAAATCAGAAGACGGGAAACAACTTCTTCAGGAAGCGCTTGCTCTTGATCCTGGCTTCGTCGAAGCACTTCATACTCTCCTTGCTGTGTATCATAAGGAAGAGGATTATGAGCAAATTATTGATCTGATTCAAGAGGTGCGCGGCTACGGGGAAGAAGATCCGAAATACAATTGGTATCTGGCCAGCGCTTACACCGAATTAGAGCAGTACGAAGAAGCAAAACAATCCTTTGAAGCTGCTTTTCTTCACTATCGTGAGGACAGAGATTTCTTATACGAATACGCAACCTTTTTATTAGAAGAAGGCCTTCAACAAGAAGCGCTGCCGCTATTGAAAAAGGTACTCGAAATAGACGGAGCAAATGAAGAGCTGGAAGAAATAATCTTGCGGATCGAGGATGAATTTTCTAGATAAGCAGGAATTTTAACCGCTTATGTGGAACATATAAGTATAGATTATACGATCGATAGAGGAGGGAATTACATGCAGACCCCTGTTTCTGTCAATGAGAAAAAGGATTTTATCCGTTGGTTTTTAAACCATTATCAGCTAAAACGCAGAGAGTGCGTATGGATCTTGAACTACTTAATGAGCCACGATTCTTTAATGGAAAAGGTTCATTTTGTGGAGCAGGCAGAATTTTGCCCGAGAGGCATTATAATGTCAACACATTGTGTTGAAGAAGTTCCGTTTCGGTTTTATAAAGAGAATGTCATGACAACCGACGCGGAAAAATCTTTTCATGATATTAGATTAAATAAACAGCAGGATTTGTTTATCCAGCTTAATTTCCGGTCAGCCTACAGTTCTCCTGAGTATGCGGCGGTGCTGGAGTCCAACCCTCACATTCCGAAAGATCTGTTTGAAAACAAAAAAGATCAGGGGCTGGCTGAACAAATCCTGGAGCACGCCATTTCTACATTCCAAAGAGAAAAATTATTAAAAGACATTGACGATGCGCTTGATCGTCATGATAAAGAAGCATTTGAACAATTATCGCGCCAATTGAATCAGCTCACATAACATGACCAGCCTTGCAGCGTAATGCAAGGCTTGTTGTCGTAAAAAGGGGAGAACGATGATGAGGTGGAAAATGCCTGATGCCAAGGACTACTTACAATCTAAAGATTACATTGATACCGCTGTCATACCATTAATTAACATTAAAATGGGGAGCCAAATAAAAATAGCGGCAGAGAGAGGCGAATTTACGCAGCTTCTTGCGGAAGAATTGGAAAGGCAGTTAAAAGGACGGGTATATTTATTGCCTGCTTATACATATGTTGATAGAAATGAAAATACTGTTCAAGGGCTGAAAGATTTACAGGAGGAGGTCAAATCAGATTTTCAGCATGTTCTATTGCTGACAGCTGATGATCATTGGAGAAGCGAAGAGTCATTAGGGAAAATTATTGTTGCGCCTTCTGTACCGTTAGAGCACTTAAATGACTCCCTAAAAAGAAAAATATTAGATGAACGCACAGCTGAAATTTTGAACGTTTTGTTACAGTTATGGAACGCTTCGTAAAAACACTTATATTTCCTCATAAACAATATTTTGGATATATTGACCTTGCTGAGAGATTCATATATTATGAGGGTGTCTAGAGTTATGAAATATTTTCTATTTTAGTCAGTTTGCAGGGTTGACCTTGAGGGGGGAGAAGAGATGGGCGGAAGACATGATATATCGAGACGTCAATTTTTAAATTATACGCTAACAGGCGTAGGGGGGTTTATGGCGGCTAGTATGCTCATGCCTATGGTTCGCTTTGCACTCGACCCGGTATTAAAATCGACGGGAAAGCAGGACATGGTTCAGGTTGTCAGCGTAGATGAGCTGACGAAAGAGCCGCAGCGCTTTGATTTCAAAATTAATCAAGTCGATGCCTGGTATGAGTCGGAAGAATCGAGATCAGCTTGGGTTTTCAAAAATGGGGATGAGATTGTAGCACTTTCACCAATTTGCAAGCATTTGGGGTGTACGGTTAACTGGAACAGCGATCCTAAAAACCCGAATAAATTTTTCTGTCCTTGCCACTACGGACTCTATGAAAAAGACGGCACCAATGTCCCTGGCACGCCGCCGCTTGCGCCTCTTGATCATTACGAGCAAGAAGTTAAAGACGGCTTCCTGTATCTTGGAAAAGCAAAGCCTAAGGGGGAAGGGTGACATGCTGAACAAAATTTATGACTGGGTAGATGAACGGCTTGATATTACACCGATGTGGAGGGATATTGCCGATCACGAAGTGCCGGAACATGTGAATCCCGCCCATCATTTCTCTGCGTTTGTGTACTGCTTTGGGGGACTGACGTTTTTTGTAACCGTTATCCAAGTGTTGTCCGGGATGTTTTTAACGATGTATTATGTGCCTGATATTAAAAATGCTTGGGAATCGGTATATTATTTGCAAAATGAAGTCGCATTCGGCCAGATTGTCAGGGGGATGCACCATTGGGGCGCAAGCTTGGTCATTGTGATGATGTTTTTACATACGCTAAGGGTCTTTTTCCAAGGGGCGTATAAAAAGCCGCGGGAACTGAACTGGATAGTCGGTGTGTTAATCTTTTTTGTTATGCTCGGGCTTGGGTTTACAGGCTACTTGCTTCCTTGGGATATGAAGGCTCTGTTTGCCACAAAAGTTGGACTGCAGATCGCTGAAGCCACTCCTTTAATCGGGACGCAAGTCAAAACACTCCTGGCAGGGCATCCGGATATTGTAGGCGCCCAAACGCTGACTAGGTTTTTTGCGATCCATGTATTCTTTCTTCCTGCCGCATTGTTTGGATTGATGGCCGCACACTTTATTATGATCCGCAAGCAGGGAATTTCAGGACCGCTTTAAACTTGATCTGCGAATAAAAGGGAGGGGATGACATGCACCGGGGCAAAGGGATGAAATTTGTAGGAGACTCAAGGATACCGGCTGAGAAAAAGCCGAATATACCGAAGGATTACTCAGAGTATCCCGGTAAAACAGAAGCCTTCTGGCCAAATTTCTTATTAAAGGAATGGATGGTCGGAGCTGTCTTTCTGATCGGTTTTCTTGTTTTGACGATTGTACACCAGCCGCCTTTGGAGCGGATGGCGGACCCGACTGATACAGGTTATATTCCGCTGCCGGACTGGTATTTTCTTTTCTTATATCAGCTTTTGAAATATGAATACGCCGCAGGGAGCTTTACGGTGGTCGGCGCTATGATTATGCCGGGGATCGCCTTTGGTGCTCTGCTTTTGGCGCCATTTCTCGACAGGGGAACGGAAAGAAGGCCTTGGAAGCGTCCTGTGGCTGTGGGGATGATGCTCTTAGCTATTTCCGCGGCTGTATTTTTGACTTGGCAGTCTGTAGCCACTCACGATTGGGCAAAGGCGGAGGAGCAGGGGAAAATCACAAAAGAAGCGGATATCGATACCAGTGCCGAAGGATATAAAATTTTTCAGGAGCAGGGCTGTATTTCATGTCACGGGGATAATCTTCAAGGCGGAGCGGCTGGGCCTTCATTGGTAGACACCGGGCTGAAGCCGGAAGAAATCAAAAAGATCGCTGTTGAAGGAAAAGGCCAAATGCCGGCAGGTGTGTTCAAAGGAAATGATAAGCAGCTTGAAGAACTTGCGAAATTCATTTCCGAAACAACCGCAAAATAACGTATTGTGAATTGCGAAATGGAAGGATATACTTTTATTATCAAAAGCTGACCAGGCGTCAGCTTTTTTATTATGGACATATTATTTTTACAGACTGAGAGTTGATTTGATGTGAAATGGTTTCAATATGTATTAGGACAGCGAACGATGCTTATTCTTGTCTTAGCCATCAATTTTCTGGGGACGGTTTACGGCTACTATTGGTACTTGCCTCAGCTTTTGGAGACACCGGCCCGTTTCCTCGTCTTTGTTCCGGACAGCCCGACAGCAACGTTTTTCTTCTTGTTTGTGCTGCTGGCCTTTCTCATGAAGCGGAATGCTCCGCTTTTTGAAGCGCTTGCGTTAGTCACGCTCGTGAAATATGGCTTGTGGGCGGTCGTCATGAATATTCTCGTGCTGGCTGTAACGGGGGATTTGCCATGGGAAGGCTATATGCTGATTGCCTCGCATTTTGCAATGGCTGTCCAAGGAGTGCTGTACAGCCCGTATTTTCGGTTTTCATTATGGCATCTTGTTATTGCTGCGGTTTGGACGCTTCATAATGATGTCATTGATTACCTGTTTGGGATGATGCCTCAATACTCCATGCTTTCTGAATATATGACTGACATAGGATATGGAACGTTTTGGCTGAGCATCTTTTCAATCGGGCTTGCCTTCTATCTTGTCATATCGAAAAAGCAAACAAAGCTTCAACTGACGTAAAGACAATCTTGGTCTATCCTTGTCCTTTCCTTCATATTCTGTAAGGAGAGAGAGTGGGAGGGACCTGCATGAAACGAAAGCTGACGATCTGTTTGTTGATTGCTCTTATTTTTTATAATGGGAATGCCAAGGCTGAAGAGCGGGGAAGCCTCAAGGAATTGAATGATTTATCCGATACGGTTTTTCAAATGACCCGCCAATCGAAATATGAAGAGGCGCTACAAGTCTTATCGTATTTTGAAAAAACATTAAAATCCGCTGAGAAGCAGAAGCAAGACAGCATGTTAACCGGAGCCCAAATTCGCCAAATTACTTTGGGCTATAACGATATGGTACGGAGTTTAAAACAGGCTGATGCATCAGATACACAAAAGCTCAGAGCAGCCGCACAGTTCAGAATGCTGATGGATGCTGTTGACAATCAGTCTGATCCCCTTTGGGGGTCACTGGAGAAGCCGATTATGGAGGTCTTTGCCGCACTTAAGCAGGATGTCCAAAAAAATGAAAGTACGAGCTTTCATGAAAAGTGGAATGAATTTATCAGCTTGTATGATTTGATTTATCCAAGTCTTACAATCGATATATCAGAAGATCAGCTTGATACAGTCGGAAAACATATTGCAGTGATCGAGCAAGAGGGATTTCAGCAAATGACCGAGAGTACGAAGCTTGAACGGCTATCCCTACTCCAGAACGACCTGAAGAGTGTATTTGACAGGGTGGAAGAGGATGATGCAGATCCGTCTTTGTTATGGGTGATGATCACTACAGGAGGTATCATCATTACTGCACTTACTTATGTCGGTTACAGAAAATACAGAGCGGAAAAAAAGAAACTGAAAAAACGGGATTACCCAAAATGAGTAAGAGGGGCGGCGGCAGCCGCCTTTTGTCATCCAAAAAACATTAGCGCGGGAGCGGATTTTTATTTTCATCAAGTGTAAATCCTTCTCCAAGCACATCGTGTACATCGCTGACCGCGACAAAGGCATGAGGATCAATGGAGTTAATCACACTTTTTAGCATGACCAGTTCGTTTTTCGGCACTACACAATACAGTACGTCTAGATCCTCTTTCGTGTAGGATCCCTGTCCTTTCAAAATGGTAACGCCCCGTTCCATTTCCTCAAGAATCTTCTTCTGAATCTGATCGTTTTTCGCAGAGATGATTGTTGCACCTTTAGCTGCATACCCGCCTTCCTGAGTAAAATCAATCAGTCGTGCCGCCACAAATACGGCAACCAATGTGTACATGGCTTCTTTGTAAGAGAGGTAGGTAAGCAATGATAAAATGATCACGCAAGCATCAAAAGCAAACATTGTTCTGCCCATTGGTATCCCAAAATACTTATTGATCAAACGGGCAATGATATCAACCCCGCCCGTTGTCCCGCCGTACTTAAAAATAATGCCTAAGCCGGCTCCAATGAATACGCCGGCAAATAAAGCGGCAAGCGCAAGATCATGCTGAAGGGGCATATGTATTTCATATCGCTGAAAAATGCTGAGGAATAAAGACAGTGCTACAGTACCGACTAGTGTGTATACAAACATCGTCCTGCCCAGCAAACGCCAGCCGATAAAAAAGATCGGGATATTCAAAACCAGGTTTGAAATAGAAGGACTAATATGGAAAAGGGCATAAAGCAATAGTGTAATTCCCGTGAATCCACCCTCTGCCAGATTGTTTTGCATATTAAAATGAACCAGGCCAAATGAAAAAATTGCTGCACCGATTAAAATAAAAATTATGTTTTTTAATCTAATTTCTCCAAGCATCACACAAAACCCCTTTTCCTTCCATTAGATAGCGTTTATATTATAGTGGATGCAAAAGAAAACAGCAAACGTGCTTAAACATTTGTCAAACGTATCCGAATTAGCTAACATGTAAGAGGATGATAGGAGGTTTCGTGCAGTGAGTGATAAAACAATGAAAGATATACAGGCTGAGGTGGACCGCTATATCGGCCAATTTAAAGAAGGGTATTTTAGCCCGCTTGCCATGATGGCAAGATTAACCGAAGAACTGGGCGAGCTTGCAAGAGAAGTCAATCATCGTTATGGAGAAAAACCAAAAAAAGCGACTGAAGATGATAAAAGCATGGAAGAGGAAATGGGCGATGTGCTGTTTGTATTGGTTTGTTTAGCCAACTCTCTTGATATTTCATTGGAGGAAGCCCACGACCGAGTCATGCATAAATTTAATACTAGAGATAAAGACCGCTGGACAAGAAAAGAAGAAGGAAAGTAGAGGAGATCAAGATGTCAAACGAAACAATTAAAGTAGTCATTGCAGGACCGCGGGGAAGAATGGGGCAAGAAGCTGTTAAATTGGCTGAAAAAACACCTCATTTTGACCTGGTCGGAGCAGTAGACCATACATACGATCAGCACAAATTATCTGATGTGATGGCTGTGGAGTCTGATGCTCTTATTTACACAGATATCCATGCCTGTCTTACAGAAACAACACCAGATGTATTAATTGATTTAACAACACCCGAAATCGGCAAAGTACATACAAAAGTTGCATTAGAACACGGTGTCCGTCCTGTAGTGGGTACTACCGGTTTCTCTGAAGCTGATTTGAAAGAACTTACAACTCTGACAGAAGAAAAAGGGATCGGGGCTATCATCGCTCCAAACTTTGCATTGGGTGCGGTACTCATGATGAAATTCTCAAAAATGGCTGCCAACTACTTCGATGATGTTGAGATTATTGAGCTGCACCATGATCAGAAGCTTGACGCGCCAAGCGGAACGGCTCTCAAAACAGCGGAAATGATTTCTGAAGTTCGAAAAGAAAAACAGCAAGGGCATCCAGATGAAAAAGAAATCCTACCAGGAGCAAGAGGTGCGGAGCTAAACGGAATCCGTCTGCACAGTGTTCGTCTTCCAGGGTTGATTGCCCATCAGGAAGTGATGTTCGGCATGGACGGCCAAACGCTGCAGATCCGTCACGATTCTTATAACCGTGCTTCCTTCATGTCCGGTGTAAAACTGTCTGTAGAACAAGTCATGAAGATTGATCAGCTTGTGTACGGATTGGAAAATATCATTGATTAGACAGGGGGATAAATGATGAAAATTGCTTTGATCGCGCATGACAAGAAAAAACAGGATATGATCCAATTTACAACCGCTTATCAAGAGATTTTGAGTCATCATGATCTATATGCAACGGGAACAACGGGATTGAAAATTCAAGAGGCGACCGGCCTTAAAATTCAGCGTTTTCAATCCGGCCCTTTAGGTGGAGACCAGCAAATCGGCGCGTTAATTGCCGCTAACGCACTTGACCTGGTTATCTTTTTGCGCGACCCGCTGACCGCACAGCCGCATGAACCGGATGTCTCGGCATTAATCCGTTTATGTGATGTTTATTCGATTCCGCTTGCCACCAATATGGGAACTGCAGAAATTCTTGTTCGCACACTAAATGAAGGCGTTTTTGAATTCCGCAATCTTCTTCGGGGAGAAGAACCTCATGTATAATGCTGACGTTCTTGCTTTTGGCGCTCATAGTGATGATGTCGAGATCGGTATGGGAGGTACAATAGCAAAGTTTGTCAAACAGGGAAAAAAAGCTGTGATATGCGATTTGACTGAAGCTGAGTTATCTTCGAACGGAACAGTCAGTTTGCGAAAAGAAGAAGCGGCCGAAGCAGCCCGTATATTAGGTGTAGACAAAAGAATTCAGTTGACGCTCCCTGACCGCGGGCTGATGAAGAGTGATGATGCGATTCGGGCGATTGTCACAATCATTAGAACCTGCCGGCCGAAAGCGGTGTTTATGCCATATAAAAAGGATCGTCATCCGGATCACGGCAATGCTGCCGCACTGGTTGAAGAAGCGATCTTTTCAGCAGGAATTCATAAATATAAGGATGAAAACAGCCTGCCTGCGCATAAAGTAAGTAAGGTCTACTATTATATGATAAATGGTTTTCATCAGCCTGATTTTGTTATTGATATCTCGGATACAATTGAGGATAAAAAGAAAAAGCCTCAATGCCTACAAAAGCCAGTTTGTACCGTCACAGAATTCTGTTTCAACACCATTGACGAATGGTTATATCGAGATCGTTGAAGCAAGAGAAAAGCTGTACGGCAAAGAAGCGGGTGTAGGGTACGCCGAGGGCTTCTTTTCCAATCGAATGCTGATGCTGGATCATGATGTGCTTGGGGGCGAACAATGAAAAAACTAAAAATAGGCATTACATGCTATCCGAGCGTCGGCGGCTCAGGTATCATTGCGACAGAACTCGGGAAACAGCTTGCTGAAAAGGGACATGAAATCCATTTTATAACATCAAGCATCCCGTTCAGATTAAATACATACCATCCTAATATTCACTTTCATGAAGTTGAAGTAAACCAATATGCCGTTTTTAAATATCCGCCGTATGATTTAACATTGGCAAGCAAGATCGCTGAGGTTGCAGAACGGGAGAATTTAGACATCATCCACGCGCACTACGCTCTGCCGCATGCGGTTTGCGCTTATCTCGCAAAGCAAATGCTGAAACGGAATATCGGCATCGTGACAACTTTGCATGGAACAGATATTACAGTATTAGGCTACGACCCCTCTTTAAAAGAACTTATCCGTTTTGCGATAGAGGCTTCAGACAGGGTGACAGCGGTCTCATCAGCCCTTGCTGCTGAAACGTACGATTTAATTAAGCCGGAGAAAAAAATAGAAACGATTTATAATTTCATAGATGAACGCGTCTATCTTAAGAAAAACACAGCGGCCATTAAAGAGAAACATGGCATACTGCCGGATGAAAAAGTCGTGATCCATGTGTCCAACTTCAGAAAGGTCAAACGTGTGCAGGATGTCATCCAGGTGTTTCGCAATATAGCCGGCAAAACAAAAGCAAAACTGCTCTTAGTCGGAGACGGCCCTGAAAAATCAGTCGCCTGTGAGCTTGTCAGAAAATACGGGCTGGAAAAACAAGTGCTGATGCTTGGAAATCAAGACCGTGTAGAGGAGCTTTATTCAATCAGTGATTTGAAGCTGCTGCTGTCTGAAAAAGAGAGTTTCGGCCTTGTCCTGCTTGAAGCGATGGCATGCGGAGTACCTTGCATCGGAACGAATATTGGCGGTATCCCTGAAGTGATAAAAAACAATGTGAGCGGGTTTTTGGTGGATGTCGGCGATGTCGAAGCCGCTTCAGCCAAAGCGGTTCGCATTTTAGAAGACGAACAGCTGAGCAAGCGGTTTACCGAAGCGGCCATGGAAATGCTCAATAATGAATTTTCGTCACAAAAGATTGTCAGCCAGTATGAACAGATATATGCCGATTTAGCAGAACCGGAGTGATGACATGAAACAAGATTTTATCAAAGCACTTCCCGTGCTCCGCACATTAATTGAAGCAGGCCACCAAGCTTACTTTGTCGGAGGCGCAGTTCGTGACAGCTATATGAAACGAACAATTGGAGATGTCGATATTGCGACAGATGCGGCACCGGACCAAGTAGAACGGCTTTTTAAGCGGACGGTTGATGTCGGCAAAGAGCATGGGACAATTATCGTGCTCTGGGAAGATGATACCTATGAAGTCACTACATTCCGGACTGAATCAGATTATGAAGATTACAGAAGGCCGTCAGAAGTACACTTTATTACATCATTAGAAGAGGATTTAAAACGCAGGGATTTAACGATTAATGCGATGGCTATGACAGCTGACGGTCAAGTTCTTGATTATTTTGGCGGAAAGAAAGACATTGATCAGCAGCTGATTCGAACGGTTGGAAAACCGGAGGACCGGTTTCAGGAGGATGCGCTTCGCATGCTGAGAGCGGTGCGATTTATGAGCCAGCTCGGATTTACGCTTTCGAAAGAAACAGAAGAAGCGATCATAAAAGAGAAAACACTTCTGTCACATGTATCAGTCGAACGAAAAACAATAGAGTTCGAGAAGCTTTTACTGGGAAAAGCGTCCCGAGAGGCCATTCAAATGCTTGTACATACGGGGCTTTATAAAGAACTGCCCGGTTTTTATCACAAACGAGAGAACCTGCTTACGGCGAGCGAGTTTCCGTTTTCTTTTCTCACTTCTCGTGAGGAACTGTGGGCAGCGCTTTTAATTGATCTTCAGATAGAATTGAAAGATGCGATGCTTTTCCTGAAAGCCTGGAAGCTGCCTGGAAAAGTGATGAAGGAAGCCGCTCACATTGCCGACACGTTTGGCCAGAGCCTTGACGCTATGTCTATGTACAAGGCTGGTGAAAAAGCGCTTTTATCCGCGGTCAAAATATCAATGCTCCGGCAAACCAAGCAGCTGAACGGTGAGAGACTGAAGGAAGTCCGAGAAGCTTATCAAAGCCTGCCCATCAAAAGCTTGAAGGATCTTGCCATCACAGGGCGGGATTTACTTGCACTGCGAAACCAGCCCGCTGGAAAATGGGTGTCTGAAGAATTACAGCGGATAGAGCAGGCTGTTGTAACGGGAAAGCTCTCCAATCAGAAGAAACACATAGAGGAGTGGCTGAAGACATGCGATCAACCTTAAGAAACGATCTTATTGAATTATTTTCTCAGGCCGGAAGCGAGTTTATTTCCGGCCAAAAAATCAGTGATGCTCTCGGATGTTCGAGAACAGCTGTATGGAAGCATATTGAGGAGCTTCGCAAAGAAGGCTATGAAGTGGAAGCTGTCAGAAGAAAAGGGTATCGGCTCATCAAAAAGCCTGGAAAACTCAGTGAATGACGTCCTTTCATCCACTCAAAAAAAGGCTCATGAGCTTGCTAATGATAACGCGCCGGAGGGCACTCTCGTTGTCGCGGATAAACAAACAGCCGGCAGAGGGAGGATGTCAAGGGTGTGGCATTCTCAAGAAGGAACAGGCATCTGGATGAGTCTGATTTTGCGTCCAGACATTCCGCTTCAAAAAACACCGCAGCTTACGCTTCTTGCTGCGGTAGCTGTTGTGCAAGGAATAGAGGAGGCAACAGGCCTTCAAACGGATATTAAATGGCCTAATGATATATTAATTCACGGAAAAAAAGCAGTTGGCATTTTAACTGAAATGCAGGCGGAAGAAGACCGTGTCCGTTCAGTCATTATCGGTACAGGCATAAACGTTAATCAAGAGGCCGACGATTTTCCCGAGGAGCTTAAGGAAATCGCGACGAGCCTTAGCTTGGCAGCCGGGGAAAAAATAGATCGGGCGAGCGTTATGCAGCATATTTTGCTTTCTTTTGAAAAACGGTACCGCGATTATTTGACGCATGGTTTCACGCCAATTAAGCTTCTGTGGGAAAGCTATGCGCTTGGAATCGGCAGTGAATTAAGAGCAAGAACGCTAAACGGAACATTTTATGGGAAAGCCTTAGGAATAGACGAAGAGGGTGTTCTTCTTTTAGAAACGAAGGAAGGCATAAAAAAAATCTATTCGGCAGATATCGAAATGAGATCATTGTAGTTGGTACAACCCTGTTGATTTTGATATACTTCCATTGGGCAGTATCGCCTGCGAACTGCACCTATTCATAAAAAATAGATAGACATTGCAGCAGTCTGCCTTGATCCAAAAAGGACTGGGACAGAGGGATGAAACTCGCCGAACTTTAGAAAGTGAAGAATCCTTCTCGTGTAGCGGAAGGTTTTTTGGCTTGGATAAGAAACGGCAGCTCATCTCCTCTAAAAATGAGGAGGAGAAAAAGTGAAAACAAAACTTGATTTCTTAAAAATGAAAGAGAATGAAGAACCGATTGTCATGCTGACGGCTTACGATTATCCGGCAGCCAAGCTTGCTGAACAAGCGGGAGTGGATATGATTTTAGTCGGCGATTCATTAGGAATGGTCGTGCTAGGCCTTGATTCAACTGTCGGTGTGACAGTTGCGGATATGATCCATCATACGAAAGCGGTCAAAAGAGGTGCGCCAAATACATTTATCGTAACCGACATGCCGTTTATGTCCTACCACTTGTCTAAAGAGGATACGCTGAAAAATGCCGCAGCTATCGTTCAGGAAAGCGGAGCTGACGCGCTGAAGCTGGAGGGCGGTGAAGGGGTGTTTGAATCCATCCGCGCCTTGACGCTCGGTGGCATTCCTGTTGTCAGTCATTTAGGGCTGACACCGCAATCAGTCGGTGTATTAGGCGGATATAAAGTCCAGGGCAAAGATGAACAAAGCGCAAAGAAATTAATAGAAGACAGTATAAAATGTGAGGAAGCGGGAGCCATGATGCTTGTGCTTGAATGTGTGCCTGCAGAACTCACGGCAAAAATCGCAGAGACATTAACCATCCCTGTCATTGGAATCGGAGCTGGTGTAAAAGCGGACGGACAGGTTCTTGTTTATCATGATATTATCGGTCATGGTGTTGTTAGAACACCTAAATTTGTGAAACAATATACGCAAATTGACGGCACTATAGAAACAGCAATCAGTGGATATGTCCATGATGTAAGACGTCGTGCTTTCCCTGAACAAAAGCATTCCTTTCAGATGAATCAGTCAGTCCTGGAAGGCTTGTACGGAGGAAAATAAGATGAAGCAGATTACAGATATCTCACAGCTGAAAGAAATCATTACACAATATCAGTCAGAAGGCAAAACAATCGGATTTGTTCCGACGATGGGATTTCTTCATGAAGGGCATTTAACCTTGGCAGACAAAGCCAGACAAGAAAATGACGCCGTCGTGATGAGTATTTTTGTAAATCCGACGCAATTCGGTCCCGGTGAGGATTTTGAAGCGTATCCGCGCGATCTGGAACGTGATGCCGCCCATGCGGAAAACATCGGCGTGGATATTCTTTTTACCCCTGATGCCAGTGACATGTATCCCGGTGAAAAAAATGTAACGATACATGTTGAGAGACGTACAGATGTTTTATGCGGGCGTTCAAGAGAAGGACATTTTGACGGAGTTGCCATCGTGCTGACGAAGCTGTTCAACCTTGTTAAACCGACACGCGCTTATTTTGGTTTAAAGGATGCACAGCAGGTGGCAGTTGTTGATGGTTTAATCAGTGATTTCTTCATGGATATTGAACTGGTTGCTGTAGATACGGTCAGAGAGAAAGACGGGTTAGCTAAAAGCTCCCGGAATGTGTATTTAACGGCTGAGGAAAGAAGAGAAGCACCTAAGCTTTACCAAGCCCTTCAGACGAGTGCCGAGCTGATCAGAGCAGGTGAGAGAAATCCTGAAGCGGTCATCAAAGCTGCAAAAGACATCATTGAAACGACAAGCGGCAACATTGATTATGTTGAGCTTTATTCCTATCCGGAGCTTGAGCCTGTGAACAAGGTGGAAGGAAAGATTATTCTGGCTGTAGCAGTTGCATTTACAAAAGCGCGTTTAATAGACAATATCATTATTGATATTCGAGAAATGGAGAGAATATAATGATGTATCGCACGATGATGAGCGGAAAGCTTCATAGGGCAACGGTTACAGAAGCAAATCTTAACTATGTGGGCAGCATTACAATTGATGAAGATCTTATTGATGCGGTAGGAATGCTTCCTAATGAAAAAGTGCAAATTGTGAATAATAACAATGGAGCACGCCTGGAAACATACATTATTCCCGGTCAGCGCGGGAGCGGAGTCATCTGTTTAAACGGAGCTGCTGCACGCCTTGTACAGAAAGGCGATAAGGTGATTATTATTTCCTACAAAACGATGTCTGATCAAGAAGCGGCAAAACATCAGCCGAAAGTTGCCGTTTTGAATGACCAAAAACAAAATTGAACAAATGCTTGGACAAGAACCTGCCAGCACCATTTTGTAGATATACCGCCCCCTTTACCGGGGGTTTTCTTTTAAGATTTTCAGCGTAAAACGGTTTTGCCGCTCCATTTCCGTACAAAACGTGTTACACTTTTGTCGTATGCAAGAATTGAGGTGTCCATTTTAATGAAAAAGCAACGGTTCGTTGTTATAGATGTAGAAACAACAGGGAATTCGCCAAAAAAGGGCGATAAAATCATTCAAATTGCAGCGGTTGTAATTGAAAATGGACAAATTACTGAGCGGTTTTCAAAATATATTAATCCAAATAAATCCATTCCGGTTTTTATTGAACAGCTTACGGGAATCACAAATCAAATGGTAGAGGATCAGCCGCCGTTTGAAGCAGTGGCTGAAGAAGTGTTTCATTTGCTTGACGGCGCTTACTTTGTCGCACACAATATCCATTTTGACCTCGGGTTTGTGAAGCATGAGTTGCATAAAGCGGGTTTCCAGCTTCCAGATTGTGAAGTGCTGGATACTGTCGAGCTCTCCCGTATCGCATTTCCGGGATTTGAGGGATATAAGCTGACTGAATTAAGCGAAGAGCTTCAGCTGCGGCATGATCAGCCGCATCGAGCTGACAGCGACGCTGAAGTCACTGGACTTATTTTTTTGGAAATTCTTGAAAAGCTTAGGCGGCTTCCTTATCCGACATTAAAGCAGTTAAGAAGGCTGTCACAGCATTTTATCAGTGATCTGACGCATTTGTTAGATATGTTCATTTATGAAAACAGACATACAGATATGCCAGGCTATACGCGTTTTTCCTCTTTTTCTGTCAGAGAACCTGAACCAGAGATTGAACGTCTCAAGGAAGATGAAGCATTTCTATTTGAGATTGAAAATTGGACAGCGGGAAATGAAAAAGCGCTCTCTGAGCTCATGCCCCATTACGAAAAAAGGGAAGGCCAGATGCTGATGATGAAAGAAGTGGCCGAGGCCTTTGCCAATCGTGAACATGCGCTGATTGAAGCTGCTCCGGGCATCGGAAAAACAATCGGCTACCTGATTCCGGCTGCACTTTTTGCTAAGAAGTCAAAAAAGCCAGTCGTCATCAGCACGTATTCAACTCTTCTTCAGCAGCAGATTTTGACGAAGGATTTGCCGATCATCAAAGATATGTTCCCTTTTTCGGTGACTGCGGCTATCTTAAAAGGGCAATCGCATTATTTGTGCCTTTATAAGTTTGAGCAGGTGCTTCATGAAGAAGACGATAACTATGATGCCGTTTTGACAAAAGCCCAGCTTCTTGTTTGGCTGACAGAGACAAACACGGGAGATGTAGCAGAACTGAATTTGCCGTCAGGCGGTAAGCTGCTGTGGGACAGATTGGCATATGATGATCAATCTTATAAACGAAATCAGAGGGATCAAGTGATCGGTTTTTATGAACGGGCCAAACAAAGTGCCATGCGGTCTGATCTGGTGATTACGAATCATTCTCTTCTGCTTACCGATGAGGCAAGCAGAAAAAAAAGAACTCCCGGATAGCGGGACTTTTGTTATTGATGAAGCACACCATTTTGAACGTGCCGCAAGCGAACATTTAGGAAAAAGAGCAACTTACATAGAACTGCATACAAAATTGAGCAGAATCGGAACGCTGAAAGAGCAGGGACTGCTGAAAAAAATGAGACAGCTTTTTCAGCGCCACAGCCTGCCGGTGGATTCATTTTTTGAAATGGAGGAGTGGCTCCAGCATATTCAGGCGGAAAGTGATGCTTTCTTCAGCTCTGTGCATTCTTTTGTCAAACGAAGAAAACCTAAAGAAGACTTAAACCGTCTTGTCTTTAACGTGAACAAAAAAACTCACGATAAAGGATGGTCCGTATTAACAGACGGAGCGGAAAGGCTCTGCTCTATGCTGGCGCATTTGCAGCAGCTTTTTGAGGCCCAAACGGCTCTGATGGAAGAACATCTGACGGCCATGAAAAGCAAAAATGCTTTCTTGGCCGATGAATATAATAGAAGCATGAATGACTTGGGGGAGTACGCACAGACTCTCAATCAGCTGTTCTTTGGCTCAGATGACCATGAAGCGGTTTGGATTGAAATAGATGCTAAAGGTGCGAAAAATGCTGTAGCTATATATGCACAGCCGCTGGAACCGGGCGAGCTTCTTGCTGATCAGTTTTTTGCGCGGAAAAACAGTGTTGTTCTTACATCTGCAACTCTAACGATAGAAAATTCGTTCCAATTTATCATTGAGCGTTTGGGGTTAAGCGACTTTTTCCCCCGCACAATGAGGATTGCATCTCCTTTTTCTTACGATGAGCGGATGCAGGTAATGATTCCAAA
>NZ_JH600298.1 GCF_000245335.1 Bacillus mojavensis RO-H-1 = KCTC 3706 | reverse complement strand
GGCAGACTGAATTTATACAGGATACCGCACGCTATATCGAACTGATGGCAAAAGAACAACAGCCGAAAATCCTTGTGCTGTTTACGTCTCATGACATGCTGAAAAAAGTGCATCAGGAACTAAAGCCCGCCATGAGTGTTTCCGGCATTCAGCTTCTGGCTCAGGGCTTAACCGGCGGCAGTCCGGGAAAACTGATGAAAACGTTCAAAACAGCAAATCAGGCCATCTTGCTTGGAACGAATCATTTTTGGGAAGGCGTTGATTTCCCTGGCGATGAGCTGACGACAGTGATCATCGTAAGACTTCCTTTCCGTGCTCCGGATCATCCGCTGCACGCTGCAAAATGTGAGCTGGCGAGAAAAAAAGGGCGCAATCCGTTTCAAACGGTCTCACTGCCGGAAGCGGTGCTGACGTTCAGACAAGGAGTTGGACGCTTGCTCCGGACAGCTGGAGACAAAGGAACGATTGTCATATTAGACAGACGGGTCAAAACAGCTGGTTACGGGCGCCTGTTTCTTGATGCTCTGCCGACATCCGCAATATCTGAAGTGACTGACAGTGAGATTGAAGCTTATGTTGCCGGGAAAAGTGAATAAAAGCCGCATAAAGCGGCTTTCCGGTGTGGGAGTAGGACGTGTTTTATTTGTTAAAGCGGTTTTCCGCTCTGTGGTACTAGTATGGCGCGTCCTGAAAAGGAGTATGACTAACAATATTTGTTCAATTTGGAGGATGAAAAAATGGAAAGCAAAATCGAAATTCTTTCAACAATTAATGTAGAGCATTCGGATGACCTTTATAAAATTGTAGACACGCTGAATCGGACACTGAAAAGAGATAATCTGATGTTCGGTCTTGCACTTGATGAAGAAAACAAAAACCAAGCCGTTTTTACCATTTATCGTACGTAGGTGAGAAGATGAGAAAAAAAGCATTAATATTTACCGCCATATTTGGTATTATTTTTTTAGCAGTACTTCTTGTCTCGGCAAGCATTTATAAATCAGCCATGGCACAAAAGGAAAAGGGGCATGAAGCAGCAGCTGCTGAAGCGAAAAAAGAAACCGACCTCACCAGCGTTGATCAAGTCGAAACATTTGTCGGAAAAGAAAAATATTATATCGTAAAGGGAACCGACAAAAAAGGCATCAAATTATATGTGTGGGTTCCTGCTGATAAAAAAGCAAAAATTCTCTCAAAAGAAGCAAAAGAGGGGATCACCGAGGACAAAGCGGCGAAAATCATACAAGATGAAGGCCTGGTTTCAAAGCAAAAAGAGGTTCACCTGGCAAGAGAAGGGAACGTCCTGCTTTGGGAAGTAACGTACTTAGACAAAGAAGGACAATACAGTTTAAGTTATGTGGACTTTACAACTGGAAAGATTCTCAAAAATATCACGCCTTAAGACGAATTAGGGGGAGTTCAAGTTGAAACTGGCAAAAAGAGTATCCGCATTAACACCGTCTACAACACTGGCAATTACAGCGAAAGCGAAAGAATTGAAAGCGGCAGGCCATGATGTCATCGGCCTCGGAGCGGGTGAACCCGACTTCAATACACCGCAGCACATTATTGATGCAGCTGTACGCTCAATGAACGAAGGACATACGAAATATACGCCTTCAGGCGGCTTGGCTGAATTAAAGAACAGCATTGCAGAGAAATTTAAACGTGACCAGAATATTGAATACAAACCGTCTGAACTGATTGTCTGTACTGGTGCCAAACATGCACTGTATACCCTTTTCCAAGTGATTTTGGATGAAGGAGACGAAGTGATTATTCCAACGCCGTACTGGGTAAGCTATCCGGAACAGGTGAAACTTGCTGGCGGTCAGCCTGTTTATGTAGAAGGACTTGAGGAAAATCACTTTAAGATTTCTCCTGAGCAGCTGAAAAAAGCGATCACAGAAAAAACAAAAGCAATCGTTATTAATTCACCAAGCAATCCGACTGGCGTTATGTATACGGAAGAAGAGCTGGCTGCGCTTGGCGAAGTGTGCCTTGATCATGACATCCTGATCGTATCTGACGAAATTTATGAAAAACTTACATACGGCGGCAAGAAACACGTTTCCATCGCCCAGCTGTCTGACAGATTGAAAGAGCAAACGATCGTCATCAACGGCGTATCAAAATCACACAGCATGACAGGCTGGAGAATCGGTTATGCGGCTGGAGCAGAAGAGATCATCAAAGCGATGACAAACCTTGCAAGCCACAGCACGTCAAATCCGACATCTGTCGCACAATACGGAGCGATTGCCGCATACAACGGACCTTCTGAGCCAATGGAAGAGATGAGAAAAGCATTTGAGCATAGATTAAACACGATTTATGATCAGCTCGTTGAAATCCCGGGCTTCAGCTGCGTGAAGCCGGAAGGTGCTTTTTACTTATTTCCGAATGCAAAAAAAGCAGCTCAAACATGCGGTTTCAAAGATGTAGATGAATTTGTCAAAGCGCTTCTTGAAGAAGAAAAGGTCGCGATTGTTCCAGGCTCCGGATTCGGCTCTCCTGATAATGTCCGGTTGTCCTACGCAACATCCTTAGACCTTCTTGAAAAAGCGGTGGAACGAATCAAACGTTTTGTAGAAAAACATAGCTAACAGATCAGAAAGCGGCTGACAAAAAGCCGCTTTTTATCTGCATTGACCCGGTCAGTTAAGACCGGGTATAATAAAGTGATGATAAAAGAGTTCGCGGGGCAAAAGCTTCCGAATGTCTTCTTGTTTTGGAGGGAAATATTTTGAAAACAACAATCAACCAAGTGTACAAGCACGTAGGTGAGGAAGTAACGATCGGAGCTTGGGTCGCTAATAAGCGCTCAAGCGGGAAAATCGCGTTTTTACAGCTGAGAGACGGTACTGGTTTTATTCAAGGTGTCGTTGTAAAAGCGGAGGTTGAAGAAAGCATTTTCCAAACGGCTAAATCTGTGACGCAGGAAACGTCACTCTATATAAAAGGAATTGTCAAAGAGGACGAGCGTTCTCCGCTTGGTTATGAATTAGCTGTGACAGATATTGAAGTCATTCACGAAGCGACTGATTATCCGATTACGCCTAAGGAACACGGTACGGAATTTTTGATGGATCACAGACATTTATGGCTTCGTTCAAAGCGCCAGCATGCGATCATGAAAATCCGCAATGAAATCATTCGTGCTACTTACGAATTCTTTAATAACGAAGGCTTCGTAAAAGTAGATCCGCCGATTTTGACTGGAAGCGCGCCTGAAGGAACAACTGAGCTCTTTGCGACAAAATACTTCGATGAAGATGCTTACCTGTCTCAAAGCGGACAGCTGTACATGGAAGCTGCGGCGATGGCATTAGGAAAAGTATTCTCCTTCGGACCGACGTTCAGAGCAGAAAAATCGAAAACAAAACGTCACTTAATCGAATTCTGGATGATCGAACCGGAAATGGCGTTTGTAGAATTTGAAGAAAACCTTCAAGTACAGGAAAATTACGTGTCATTCATCGTGCAATCAGTTCTTAAGAATTGCAAAATTGAATTACACACGCTAGGAAGAGACACGTCAAAACTAGAGCAAATCAAAGCGCCGTTCCCAAGAATCACGTATGACGAAGCGATTGACTTTCTGAAAGAAAAAGGCTTTGACGATATCGAGTGGGGAGACGATTTTGGAGCGCCTCATGAAACAGCGATTGCAGAGCACTATGACAAGCCTGTTTTCATTACTCGCTATCCGACGTCCTTAAAACCGTTCTATATGCAGCCGGCGTCTGACCGTGAAGATGTAGTGCTTTGCGCAGATCTGATCGCGCCTGAAGGCTACGGAGAAATCATCGGCGGTTCTGAACGGATTCACGATATGGAACTTTTGGAAGCGCGTCTTAAAGAACATGGACTGGATTCTGACGCATATAAATGGTATGCTGAACTTAGAAAATATGGATCAGTTCCACATTCCGGATTCGGCCTTGGATTAGAGCGGACAGTCGCTTGGATCAGCGGAGCGCCTCACGTGCGTGAAACAATTCCGTTCCCAAGACTGTTGAACCGTCTGTATCCGTAATACATGTAAATGAAACAAGAAAAAAGAGTCTCCTGCAAGGGAGACTTTTTACAGTAAAGGGGAAAAACACTAACCTTTACAGTAAGAGGTGTAACGATGAAAAAACAGCAATTTATTGATATGCAGGAGATGGGGATGTCGACGATCCCCAATCTTCTGCTGACCCATTATAAACAGCTTGGACTTAATGAAACAGAACTGATTCTGCTGTTGAAAATCAAAATGCATTTAGAAAAGGGATCTTATTTTCCTACACCGCATGAACTGCAGGAAGGCATGACGATTTCTGTTGAAGAATGCACAAACAGATTGCGTATGTTTATTCAAATGGGATTTCTGTTTATTGAGGAAGGCGAAGACCAAAACGGAATCAAGTTTGAGAAATATTCACTCCAGCCTTTATGGGGCAAGCTCTATGAGTATATAGAGCTTGCCCAGAATCAAACACAAGAAAGAAGAGCAGAAGGGGAACAAAAAAGCCTTTATACGATTTTTGAAGAAGAGTTTGCTAGACCATTATCTCCTTTAGAGTGTGAAACACTGGCCATTTGGCAGGATCAGGATCAGCATGATGCACAGCTGATTAAGCACGCTTTAAAAGAGGCTGTATTATCAGGAAAACTCAGCTTTCGCTACATTGACCGGATTTTATTTGAATGGAAGAAAAACGGGCTGAAAACAGTGGAGCAGGCCAAAATCCACAGCCAAAAATTTCGGCGTGTTCAAACAAAACAGAATGAGCCGCAAAAAGAGTATAAGAGGCAGGTTCCTTTTTACAATTGGCTTGAACAATAAAGTGAAAAGGTGACAATCGTGTTAAATCTAAAACAAATTGAATTCTGTTTAGAGAAGATAGGCGACATGTTTCCCCACGCGGAGTGTGAACTTGTTCATTCCAATCCTTTTGAATTAGTGGTGGCAGTCGCATTATCTGCGCAATGTACAGATGCACTTGTAAACAGGGTGACCAAAACATTATTTCAAAAATATAAACGGCCGGAAGACTATTTATCTGTTTCTCTGGAAGAGCTCCAGCAGGATATCAAATCAATCGGTTTGTACCGTAATAAAGCAAAAAATATTCAAAAACTGAGCAAAATGATTATTGAAGATTATGGCGGAGAAGTACCGAAGGACCGTGATGAGCTAGTGAAACTCCCAGGAGTTGGCCGGAAGACTGCCAATGTTGTCGTATCTGTTGCCTTTGGCGTACCAGCCATTGCAGTGGATACCCACGTCGAGAGGGTCAGCAAGCGTCTGGGCATCTGCCGGTGGAAGGATTCTGTGCTGGAAGTCGAAAAGACGCTGATGCGCAAGGTTCCTAAAGAAGATTGGTCCGTTACTCATCATCGGCTCATATTCTTCGGAAGATATCATTGTAAGGCACAATCGCCGCGCTGTGCGGAATGTCCATTGCTATCTCTGTGCAGAGAAGGGCAGAAGAGAGATAAAAAAGGGCTGGTGAAACGATGACGGCAGCGAATGAATTGTTAGCTTCTTATGAGCAATATTTGCGCAGTCTAGGCCACATTGACTTCACCGATATCAAGGAAGCATTAAGGGTCAACCCTTTGTGTTTTGACTTCTCTGAGACCACACAAGACATCATTCCGTGGGAAAACAGCGCCAAGTACGTTCCGTATCTATTTCAAGTGTGGGAAGAAACAAAAGAATCACTTCTCCCCGTATTTCAAACAAGAAAGTCCAGATGCGATCAAAACGACATGCTTAAAGGGATTGTATGTTTACTTGTTTCGTTTCATTGGACAGCGGGTGAGCGGGTGATGTCGCTGAATTGGTCAGAACTGACAAAAAAATCATTTCCGGCTAAGCCAATAAATTGGGCTGAACGAGTGGAGTTTATTCTGCTGAAGCCGACCCAATATCATTGCTTTATCCAGCTAGATGAACTTTTTACAGAAATGAAAAAGCATTTTTATAAGCATCACGCGATGAAACGATAAAGCCTCCCCTAAAAAGGAGGTTTTTTTGTGCAGAAAAAAGCCATCACCTTTAGTGATGGCTTTGAATTTAATTCGTTTTTCAGTTGATGATGAATTCGTTTGTGTATTGCCAGATGTATTTGTTTTGTTTTTATCTGTATCCGTTCCTGTTGTATCATCTGTTGAGTCACCATCTGACGCATCTTCTTCTTTGCGGCCATTGTTATTGCTGCTGTTATCGTTAGATGGGTCTTGGTTGCTGTTGTCAGACGGGTTGGTGTTCGTGTTGTCTTGTTTTTTGTCTTGATCGTTTGTTGAATCATCTGTCTGATCTTGATCTTTCTGACTGTCATCTGTTTGAGAATCATCAGTTTGTGTGTCATCTTGAGTCTTCTCATCATCCGTTTGCTGCTGGTCTTTTTTATCTTCATCCTCTTCGGCTTTTGGCACTTCATAGGATGTCGAAGCTGAACTTTTGCCATCATCACTGACGGCTGTCACTTCGAATTTGTATACAGAGCCTGGCTGCACGCCCGAAATGACTGCCTCTTTTGCAGAGCTGTTTTGAATTTCAGAGTAGCTGCCGCCATCAACAGATTGCTTAACAGCAAAGGTCGCATCTCCGTCGTAATTCCAGCTTAATGTCAATGATTGATTATCTTTATCATATTTCACACTTAAACCAGACAGTTTTGCTGTTTCTTCTTTTTCTTCTTTCTCATAGGTTTTAGAAACAGTAGAAGGAGCTGTGCCTTTTACAAAGTACTCTGTGAGCTTTTTATCGCTTGGCGTATTTGGCCCTGCCAGTTTTGCCGGGTTAGAGCCTTTTTCTACAGTGGCTTCCACTACGCTGTCTGGCTTTTCAAATGATCCGCTTCCGTCATCGACATCGGCAATAAGCTGGGCGAATATGCGTTTTGCAACTTTTTGTTCTTCAGCTGAAAGTGATTTCTTTCCAGCTTCGTTTTCTCCCATACCTGTCCAGACGGCTGCTGTATATTGCGGTGTGTAACCGACAAACCAAGAATCTCGGGCACCGCCGCTTGCGATATTGTACCTTTGGACTTCGTTTTCATCAAAGTTGGTTGTTCCTGTTTTTCCAGCTACTTCTACTCCGGGTACTTGTGCAAGCTGTCCAGTACCTGTATTAACAGCTGTTTTCAGCATATCTGTAATCATAAACGCAGTATAATCACTCATAGATGACTTTGATTTCGGTGTTAAGTCAAGCTTCGTGCCATCGTTAAATTCAATAGACTTTACAAAATGTGGTGAATTATATGTTCCGTTATTTCCAAACGCGCTGTATGCGCCAGCCATTTTTAGAGGAGAAACCCCATCGTCTCCACCAAAACCGCCAATTGAATAGGCCTCTGATACATTATCTTTTGTTAATCCAAGTCCAAGCCCATTTGCAAAGTCTACAGCAGTATCTTTACCAGCTGCCTGGAATGCTTTTAAAGCTGGTATATTTCTAGATTGTGCAAGGGCGTAACGTATAGACATAAGCCCTGGATATTTACGGTCCCAATCACGGATTGGTTTTCCATTAGAATACGTATAAGCTGAGTCATCAATTTGTTCGTACGTAGACCATTTTTTGTTTTCAATAACTGGACCGTAGTCTAAAATCGGTTTTATGGTCGAACCAGGCTGTGCCTTAGTTTGAGTCGCATAGTTAAAGCCTCCGACAGGCTGATTGCGTCCGGCACCAATCGCGCGGACTTCTCCGGTTTTTGTATCGAGAAGCGTTACACCGCCCTGCATGCCTTCAGTAAATCCGACAGTGTCTCCGTCCATTAATTCATCAAGTTTGTCTTGTGCTTTTGTATCTAATGTCGTATAAATCTTTAATCCGTCAGTACCTGGATTGACATCAGATTTTTCTTCAATTTCTTTCATGACTTCTTCAACAAACGCACTGTATTTATTTGAATTTGTTTTTTCATATTCTTTCTGTGATACAACGCCTTCATCTTTCACTGCCACTTTTTTCGCTTTGTTATATTGAGAATCAGAAATGAATCCTTGTTTTTTCATGAGACTGAGTACGATGTTCCGTCTTTTTTCCGCTTTATCCGGGTTTTTAACGGGATTGTACGCTGTCGGACTTTGCGGCATACCCGCAAGTGTCGCAGCTTGTTCCACAGTTAATTTGCTTAAATCTGTGACGCCGAAAAATTCTTCCGCCGCTTTTCCGATTCCGTAGGCTCTAGGAGAAAAATAAATCCGGTTTAAATACATTTCTAAAATTTCATCTTTAGAGTAATTGCGTTCAAGCTGAATCGATAGCCAGACTTCTTGCACCTTCCGTTTCAGCGTTTTCTGATGTGACAGAAGGGAGTTCTTTACGACCTGCTGGGTGATGGTACTTCCGCCTTCAGCTCCGAAGCCGTCTTTAAAGTTGGCGACTAAGGCGCCTCCGATACGGACAGGATCAATCCCGTGGTGCTCATAAAAACGGGCATCCTCTGTCGCAATAAAGGCTTCTTTTACAACATCGGGAATTTCATCTATCGAGACATAGGACCGCTTTTCGGAGCCGTATTCAGCGATTTCTTTTCCGTTTTTATCATAAATTGTCGATGAATAAGGCGTCTTCAATTTGTTTTCGTCCAGTGATGGCGCATCAGAAACCATGACGGCAAATGTAACGGCACCACCGACTACGCCTAAAACAAACAGAATGAGTAAAGTGAATAGCGTCTTTTTAAACAATCCGCCTTTTTTTCGTTTCTTGCCTTTTTTCGGTGAAGGGCTCGACTTGCTGTTCGCTTTACGTCGAGCTTCACGACTCGTAAATTGATCTGACATAACATCTCAACCTTTCGTTAATCAACCTTTCGCACTTGATGATGGCGAAAAATAAAGCTGCTCAATAATACTAATATAATCAATTCTTGGCGCGTATCCAAGAGAAATCGGATAAGCTGCTTCCTCTAGCTCATCTTTTCGAATGGATTTTCTGCCATTTTTTTCTTTTCTTTCCCAGAAATAAAACAGCCTATCAGCTTCTAAAAAATAAACCTGACCGAAAGCGGATATAATAACAAAACAAATACCGTCTTGAGCCGTTACCTGTTTCATATGCTCAATTTGATGGTCATGAAAATTCTGCAGGGGGAAAGAGGTTGTGTTTTTTGTCTCTTTCGCCTCAAAGTCAATGTACCGCCCTTTATAAATTCCGTTATAATCTGTTGTCGATGATTGCTTAAAATAGGCTTCTTTTATGACTGCAGCGCTTCTTTTTGGATAATGGACATTTACAATTTGAACAGGTGTCGGCTTTTTGTGTATCACGGCAATTTGGTTTGTCAGATAATACTTATTCGTTTCGTTTAAGTCATCTTCGAGGGTCATTCCGCGATTACTGTAAGATGGCGCTCTTTTATGACTGCTTTGGGATGAAACCGGATGTTTCGGCTGAAACGTTTTTCCGTTAGGATACCGAATCACTTTCTCATCCTCCTTATTAAACTATTAGTGACGGAAGTGAATGAACGTGCAAGAACAACAGGCCATCAGAAAACTTCTTCGCCGGATTGAGCGGCAGACGGCAGTCAAAAACGCCGATAATATTTCAAGAACGAATGCTTATAAGGCATTCTATGACTGTCATCCGGAAATTAAATGGTCGCTCTTAGCTTCCTTCGTTTCACGCAATGCCGGCTGGTCAATGACTGATTTAAAGGGCAGTCTGTTTCAGCTTGGTCTGCATGAGTCACAGCAAAGGTGGTTCTTTTTGGCCTATGAGAGAGCGAATTGGCTCATCTTTTCAGATGCCTATCCGCAGCTTCTTTTGTACCACTGGTCTGTAAAAATCGGGAAGCCCCTGTTCAGCTATCTGCAATTGTTTGGCGTATCACAATTTATGACAGAAGAGTGGACCCGTTTTTGGCATGAACGAAACACGGAGCGGCTCATGTATGCTCTCATTATAAATGAACAAAACACTATCCAAACACCTATTATACAAAATCCTTCGTTCAAAAAGAACGTTTTTGGCACGATTCCTTTTTATTTAAGTGACTGGTTTCATTTTAACACCGTTATTTTTCCATCTTCAGACGGCATTCTTTACGGTGTTTCGGCCAAGCGTTTTTCTAAAACCGAAGAGAGGATTAAGCTCGGTAAACAGCTGTCACAATTGCTGTTCAGCCCGGAACTGTTTTCTTCTTTTTATGACTTTTTGCACACAGTGCCGCATACGGGCTCCCGTTTTGATATGGAAAAAATGATCGGAATCACAAAAAGAACATCTCCTATGCTAAGGACATGCTACCCTGAATTAACTCATTCATTAGACGGAAAGAAAACAGATTGGTTTCATGGAAAGATAAAGAAAGGCTTCTTTGCGCGTGAGGCATTACCGCAGCAGATAGAATTGACTGACTGGTATGTAAACAAAAAACGTCAGCTGCATGCGCTTTTTGCAGTGGAGCATTGGCTGAAGAAATAAAAGAAGCAAGGAATTTCCTTGCTTCTTACGTAGAAGGACGGTTCGGGCCGCCTAGTTTTTTATCTAAAGAATCAACTGCTTTTGATTCAGTCTTTTTTTGCTGGCCGGCTTTTTTCGGTCTGGATTTCATACGGCACCTCCTCACAAGTATCGTGTGCATTAAGCATGAGGATCATACAATTTTTGCGTGTCTTTTTGTCGAAAACTTCAGCTTTTCGTGGAATACCTGTTTGTTTGGCGATTTGCTTCTAGTTTTGTCATGCGGAAGGATTGCGCCGTACGAGCAAAGAATTTAACCGGGAGAGAAGAGTAAAGGGAGGAACACAAATGTCCGGTTACGTAAGCAAGACAGATATTCTCCGAATGCTTTCTGATATAGAAACTGAATTAAACTGTGCTGAACAGAGCCTTAGCCGTTCTATAGATATATTCGAGGCTGAAATGCGTGAAACGGAGGACGAACGTTTGAGTGTTCTGGAAGAAGAAATCATGGATATTCATATATGCATAAACGAGCTGTACCGATCTCCTCAAGAGAGGTATGCTGTGGACAAGGTATATCGCATCGGCTGAATTTATGAGAAAAATTTGGTACGATAAGCTTTGAGGTGAAGGATGTTGCAACCACAAACACTGCTGAAACTTACCGAACAGATGATTGAAGCCGCTGAGAAAGGTGCTGCACGTTATCAGGAAGGGAAAGAAAATAACCATTCGTACGATTTTTATGAAACGATTAAGCCTGCTGTCGAGGAAAATGATTCTCTGGCAGCTCACTGGGCGGAAGGGGCGCTTGAATTTATAAAAGCACGCCGTCCGAAATACGTGCATGCTGAGCAAATAGAGACTGCAAAGGATAATTTCCTGGAATTGATTCTTCAGTCATATGTTCATCATATTCATAAAAAGCGATTCAAAGACATCACTGAATCAGTCGTTTACACATTGCAGACAGTGAAGGATGAAATTGCAAGTGAAGACAGCCAATAAAGGCTGTCTTCATTTTTATTATAGGGGGCCGGACGTTAATTCAGCTCATATGCCGGGCTTTCTGCTCCATTTGCTTCCAGAACCTTCATACTGTTACGAAAATCAGTTGCATTGAGGTGTCCTTGAATATAGAGGAACTTGGCAAAGTCCATCAGTTTATTCACACAGTCTGTTTCATATTTCTTCATTTCTGCAAAACGTTTGCTTAAGTATGATACGTTCATTATGGTGCATCCCCTCTCATCTGTATTGAAAATATGGTATCATAATGATTCGACTTTTTTCTGTTTTTAAAAAATTTAAACTTTCGACACAATTTGACAAACGCGCTTATTGGCATCAGACACAAACAAAAGAAATGATTCATACATATAGAGGAGAGAAATATGTTGAGTCTAGGAGGAATTCGCAATGAAAAGAAGACCTCAAAACAATCCTCGGCAATTGGGTTATTATTATCCTCAGCAAATGCAGGGATATTATCACCAGAATGCGCCTGTTCATTCTGAACCATACGTTCCGCAGCATTACGGACAACAGGAGTTTTATCAGCCGTATATTCCGCCTCAGTCTATGCCTATGCAGCCGCCTGTATTTCCTAATCCTTATCCTATCGCAAGACCGAATCAGCAGCAGCCTTCACAGGTTCAAAGTATTATGTCACAATTCAAAAAAGCGAACGGGCAGTTTGACTTTAATAAAATGATGGATACAACAGGCCAAGTCATGAGTGCCATGAATCAAGTTGGCTCATTAATAAAGGGGTTTACCAGCTTTTTTAAATAAGAGAAGCATGAATGAATCAAATCATTCATGCTTATTTTTTGGGAAGAAAAGTGTCATTGTCTGCTCACTCCATGACGTTTCCATTTCTTCCTGATGCACTTCGTAAGGCAGCTGTACGGTCCTTGTCATGCTTGTTAATGTGGAGGCGTTTTGCTCCTTCTGTTTTTCCTGAAGCGTTACATGGAGGTACCGGGACTTAATGTCGATGAGAATCTCGCAGTCTCGAAACGTTGCTGGAATTGTGATATCGACATACAGACCCTCATCACTTTCTCTGACGTCTATCGTTGTCTGTACATCTTTGAAACTAGAGTCGATCAGGTTTTGAAAACCATGTAAAAGATTTCCTAATGCAGAAGATTGAAACAGATGGTCCATTGCTTGATTGATGATCTCTTCTTTCTTAGACAATTCATTCTCTTTGTCATCATTAAAATCCAAATGAGCCACCGCCTTTTTTAATCAGACTATGCGTTTGTGCCAGATGTTGTTATAAATTGAAGCGAAATTGAAAGTGTGGTTAAATAGGTGGTGAATGAAGGGATAACGGTTGATGAATTGGAAGGGAGATAACACATTGCTGAAAAAAATTAATTCGGAATGGGAAAATCAGAGGAAAAAAGTACGGAAGAGGTCATCTATTCTCCGGCAGACGGGACGGTAATGGATCTCACAGATGTGCCGGACCCTGTTTTTTCACAAAAAATGATGGGCGAAGGAATTGCAGTTGAACCCTCTAATGGTGAAATTGTTTCACCTGTTGAAGGTGAAGTGATTCAGCTGTTTCATACAAAACACGCTGTGGGCATCCGGGCACGTTCGGGAATCGAGCTGTTAATTCACGTCGGTTTAGAAACCGTAAATATGAACGGAGAAGGATTTACCGCTCATATTAAAGAAGGTGACAAAGTAAAGGTCGGCGACCCGCTCATCACGTGTGATTTGGAGTTAATAAAAGAGAAAGCGAGCAGCGCAGTCATCCCTATCGTTATTATGAATGGGGAAGCTGTGGAAACAATAGAGCCTGCAGGTGAAAAGGCTGCACACAAAGGCGAAACAAAGCTGCTCACAATAAAAGCGAAATAAGCAGGGCGGATGCCTTGCTTTTTTGTTGTCCGATTGTATAAAATTTGCACCTAGCCATGCAAACAAATATTCGGTAAACTGTACTTGACAAAGAGGTGTAAAGAATGAAAAAGAAATCACTGACTGAACTCATTTCTGAATTAAAAGGAAATGAAAACGTTGTGAACTGGCATGAAATTGAGCCTCGTGAAGCAAGGACAAGACCGATGCCTGAACGTATAGATGAGAGAATCAAGACAGCCCTTTCTAAAAGGGGAATTGATGCCCTATATACCCACCAATATTCCGCTTTTCAATATGTGCAAAAAGGTGAAAGTATTGTAACTGTAACGCCTACGGCATCCGGAAAAACATTATGCTACAACCTGCCTGTCCTGCAATCTATTGCCGAGGACGATACAAACCGGGCGTTATATTTATTTCCTACTAAAGCGCTGGCCCAGGATCAAAAAAGTGAGCTCAATGAAATCATTGATGAGATGGGCATTGATATTAAAAGTTTTACATATGACGGAGACACATCTCCAGCGATCAGACAAAAGGTCAGAAAAGCAGGGCACATTGTGATTACAAACCCTGATATGCTCCACTCGGCCATTCTTCCGCATCATACAAAATGGGTGAGTTTGTTTGAAAACCTTAAATATATTGTGATAGACGAGCTGCACACGTATCGCGGTGTATTCGGAAGCCATGTCGCAAATGTAATCCGCCGGCTGAAACGGATCTGCCGGTTTTATAGTAGTGACCCGATCTTTATTTGTACCTCGGCGACGATCGCGAATCCGAAGGAATTGGGAGAGCAGCTGACTGGAAACTCGATGAGGCTGGTCGATGACAACGGAGCGCCAAGCGGACGGAAGCACTTTGTATTTTATAATCCGCCAATTGTTAATCAGCCGCTTAACATCAGAAAAAGCGCAACTGTAGAAGTAAACGAGCTGGCGAAAGAGTTCCTGAAGAACAAAGTGCAGACCATTGTATTTGCCAGAAGCAGAGTGCGGGTGGAAATTATTTTAAGCCATATTCAGGAACTGGTGAAAAAAAAGATCGGGGCAAAGTCTATCAGAGGCTATCGGGGAGGGTATCTTCCAAAAGAACGAAGAGAAATCGAAAGAGGGCTGCGAGAAGGCGAAATTCTTGGGGTTGTCAGCACAAATGCGCTGGAGCTCGGGGTTGATATCGGTCAGCTGCAGGTCTGTATCATGACCGGATATCCCGGAAGTGTGGCAAGTGCGTGGCAGCAGGCGGGGAGAGCCGGCAGAAGACACGGTGAGTCCTTGATTGTCATGGTGGCTAATTCAACGCCGATTGACCAGTATATTGTGCGCCATCCTGAATACTTTTTTGACCGTTCGCCGGAATCGGCAAGAATCAACCCGGAGAATCTAATTATTTTAGTTGATCACTTAAAATGCGCTTCTTATGAGCTTCCTTTCAAAGCTGATGAAGAGTTCGGGCCGCTGGATGTCAGTGATATTCTCGAGTACCTTCAGGAAGAAGGTGTTCTGCACCGCAATGGGGAACGTTATCACTGGGCAAACGAATCGTTTCCTGCTTCAAATATCAGTCTGCGTTCGGCTTCACAAGAAAATGTGGTCATTGTCGATCAGACGGATATTGCGAATGTGAGAATCATCGGTGAAATGGATCGGTTTAGTGCGATGACACTTCTTCATGATGAAGCGATCTATTTGCATGAAGGCGTGCAATTCCAAGTGGAAAAGCTTGATTGGGATCATAAAAAGGCTTATGTCAGAAGAGTTGATGTGGAGTATTACACAGATGCCAATCTGGCAGTCCAGCTGAAGGTGCTGGAAATTGACAAAACAAAAGAGAGAGGCCGTACATCCTTACATTACGGCGATGTTACGGTAAATGCTTTGCCGACTATTTTTAAAAAGATTAAGATGACTACTTTTGAAAATATCGGTTCAGGCCCTATTCATTTACCGGAAGAAGAACTGCACACGAGTGCGGCTTGGCTTGAAATCAAAACCATTGATGAAGACATTGGAGAAAAGACACTCGAACAGCTGCTTCTCGGCATATCGAATGTTTTGCAGCATATTGTCCCTGTGTATATTATGTGTGACCGAAATGATGTCCATGTCGTTTCACAAATCAAAGCTGCCCATACCGGTTTGCCAACGGTATTTTTGTATGACCATTATCCGGGCGGAATCGGCTTGGCAGAGGAAGTCTTTAAACGATTTGCTGACATTATTGAAGCGGCTAAGCGGCTGATAAAACAATGTCCTTGTCATGATGGCTGTCCGTCTTGTATAGGTACTGAAATAGAAGGAATAAAAGCCAAGGAACGAATTTTGCAGCTGTTGGATCAAATGTCATAAGGAAAGGAGGTTAGGCATGTCGTTAAAAGGAAAACTCAAGCGTATGAAAAAGCATATGGTGCTGGAGGAAGCAGAACACAAGATAGAAGAGAATGGGACTTCAGACATTCGCTCTGATATACCGTTTCTTAAAGAGTGGGAGGCTTATGGCGTGAAGCCTTTCTTCTTTGAGGATGAATACTGTCTGATCAGGGAAGTGGAATACCCGCTCTCCCATCGGCACGGACATTACTGTTTTTCCGAGCTGGATGAAGTCATCGGATTATGGAACAAAAGCAGCCTCTCGCATACATTATCTGCAAAAGGATATGAAAACAATAGCCTCTTTTTCTTTGATACAGAAACAACAGGTCTTGGCGGGGGAGCCGGCAATACGATTTTTTTGCTCGGCCATGCAAGGGTATATAAAGATCGAGTGGCGGTCAAACAGCATCTTCTGCCGAAACCGGGGAATGAAGTCGCCTTGTATCAGAGCTTTTTAAGCGAGGTTGATATTACGTCACTTGTAACCTACAACGGAAAAGCTTTTGATTGGCCGCAGGTAAAAACAAGGCATACGTTGATTCGTGACAGGCTCCCGAAGCTTCCGGAATTCGGGCATTTTGACCTCTTGCATGGGGCAAGGCGTTTGTGGAAGCACAAAATGGAACGCGTGTCGCTTGGCTCAGTTGAAAAAGAAGAACTCGGCGTAAGCAGAAAAGAAGACACCCCGGGCTATTTGGCGCCGATGCTGTACTTTCATTTTATTAAGGCACAGGAACCGGATCTTTTAAAGGGTGTGCTGCACCATAATGAAATGGATGTGCTGTCATTAATTTCACTGTACATTCATATGTCAAAGAAAATTCTTTCCGCTTCTGATACGCCAAAAGAGCATGATGAAGCTTACGCAATGGCCAAATGGTTTATGGCCCATAAGGAAACAGACCAAGCAGTCAATCAGCTTGAAAGACTTAAAGAAAAGTCATTTGAAAATAAAGACAGAGCCCTTTTGGATTTATCATTGCTGTACAAAAAACAAAACCGCCTAGAAGATGCAGTCCTGCTTTGGGAGAAACTATCCCATTCTCAGCACCAAAAATGCAGGTACACTTCAGCGATAGAGCTTGCGAAATATTTTGAGCATAAGAAAAAGGAATTCGGGAAAGCTTTACATACAGCTGAACAATTACTTGCCGATGAGGCGTTCTTATCAGAAAAAGAAACGGAAAATCTGCGTGTGAGAATTGCCCGTCTGAAGAGGAAATATTCCTCTTAAATATTCCCCGGGAAAGCGCATAAGACGACTTCTTTCGCCATGAAATTTTTTTGCTGGATTCACAACGATTTTGTTGTAGAATACCGGCGAATCCTGTAAAATGACGTTAGTTATTTTTAAAGGGAGAGTTGGTATGTATAAGGGAGTTTTTTATTTGTTCTTCGTCGTTGTTTTTTGATTGCTTTCGTATTTTCAAACTTTAAAGACAGCTTAATCGCACACTTTTAAAATAGGTCTTTGCATCAGAACATGTACCCCCTATTTTTCATAGCTTAGTATTGTAATAAAGTTTATGGAAAGGGGATTAAAATTATGCATCACTGCAGACCGCACATGATGGCGCCGATTGTCCATCCTACTCATTGCTGTGAACACCATACGTTTTCAAATACAATCGTGCCGCACATTCACCCACAGCACACAACAAACGTAAATCACCAGCATTTCCAGCACGTTCACTACTTTCCACACACTTTCTCAAATGTTGATCCGGCTACGCATCAGCATTTTCAAGCAGGAAAACCTTGCTGCGACTACTAGTATGAAAACGTGCAGCTTGATGGTGTAACAACGCAGCACATCAAATGGGGCCCAATGGGAGCCCCATTTTTTAAAGCAGGTGAAATGATGAAGGTATTAGCAATAACAGGATATAAACCGTTTGAACTGGGGATATTTAAACAGGATGACAAGGCGCTGTATTACATAAAAAAAGCCATTAAGAACCGGCTGATTGCTTTTTTGGATGAAGGATTAGAATGGATTTTAATTTCAGGGCAGCTCGGAACGGAACTCTGGTCGGCCGAAGCTGCATATGATTTGCAGGAAGAATATCCTGACTTAAAGGTTGCTGTTATCACACCATTTTACGAGCAGGAAAAGAACTGGAAAGAGCCGAATAAGGAACTGTATGAAGCTGTTCTGGCCCAGGCGGACTACGAGGCAAGCCTGACTCACCGTCCTTATGAAAGCCCGCTCCAATTTAAACAAAAAAATCAGTTCTTCATTGATAAGTCTGACGCGCTTATGCTTTTATATGACCCGGAAATGGATGGTTCCCCAAAGTATATGCTTGAGACAGCTGAAAAAAGACACGAACAGGATGGCTATCCGATCTACTTTATTACCATGGATGATCTGAGAGTGACAGTAGAGGAAGACAGCTATTCATAACAAAGAAAGAGAAATTTGACAATCGTACAGATTTCTGAAAAAATATAAGATGATGATTCACGATACGAGGTAGAAAAAGATGCTTGCTGATAAAGTAAAGCTTTCTGCGAAAGACATTTTAGAAAAAGAATTTAAAACAGGCGTTAGAGGTTACAAACAAGAAGACGTTGACAAATTTTTAGATATGATCATTAAGGATTATGAAACCTTCCATCAGGAAATTGAAGAACTGCAACAGGAAAATCTGCAGCTGAAAAAACAGCTTGAAGAAGCCAGCAAAAAACAGCCAGTGCAATCAAACACAACGAACTTTGATATCTTAAAACGGCTGTCTAACTTAGAAAAGCATGTTTTTGGCAGCAAGCTTTATGATTGATCTGCGCTGGTAATAAATGGCGCTTGTAAATTCCAATCAGTTGTTATATAATAATTCATGTTCTTAACGTTCGGGTAATCGCTGCAGATCTTGAATCTGTAGAGGAAAGTCCATGCTCGCACGGTGCTGAGATGCCCGTAGTGTTCGTGCCTAGCGAAGTCATAAGCTAGGGCAGCCTTGATAGGCTGACGGCAGGAAAAAAGCCTACGTCCTTTGGATATGGCTGAGTATCCTTGAAAGTGCCACAGTGACGAAGTCTCACTAGAAATGGTGAGAGTGGAACGCGGTAAACCCCTCGAGCGAGAAACCCAAATTTTGGTAGGGGAACCTTCTTGACGGAATTCAACGGAGAGAAGGACAGAATGCTTTCTGTAGATAGATGATTGCCGCCTGAGTACGAGGTGATGAGCCGATTGCAGTACGACGGAACAAAACATGGCTTACAGAACGTTAGATCACTTAAATTAAATGATGAAATCAAGCTCTCCCGTCTAAGGAGAGCTTTTATCTTGATGAGAAAAGTTTTAAAAGACAGGGTGATACGATGAAGAAGTATACACTAATTGCAACAGCGCCGATGGGAATTGAAGCTGTAGTTGCAAAAGAAGTTTGTGACTTAGGATATGAATGCAAGGTTGATAACGGAAAAATTATCTTTGAAGGTGATGCGCTTGCGATTTGCCGTGCGAATCTTTGGCTGAGAACGGCGGACCGCGTAAAGGTTCAAGTTGCTACATTTAAAGCGAAAACATTTGATGAGCTGTTTGAAAAAACGAAAGCGGTTAATTGGCGCTCATTTATACCGGAGAACGGGAAATTCCCTGTCATCGGTAAATCCGTTAAATCAACACTTGCAAGCGTTCCCGACTGTCAGCGGATCGTCAAAAAAGCGATTGTTGAAAAGCTCAAGCTGCAGTCCGGCAAAGCCAATGACTGGATCGAAGAAACAGGCGCCGAATATAAGGTGGAAATTTCTTTATTGAAAGATCAGGCG
>NZ_JH600297.1 GCF_000245335.1 Bacillus mojavensis RO-H-1 = KCTC 3706 | reverse complement strand
GTCCATTTGTCGATCCTTTTTGCGGTTCCGGAACGATCGCGATTGAAGCGGCATTAATCGGCCAAAATATTGCCCCAGGATTTAACCGCGATTTTGTCTCAGAGGATTGGGAGTGGATCGGTAAAGATCTGTGGGACAAAGCACGGCTTGAAGTCGAAGAAAAGGCAAACTATGATCAGCCGCTTACGATTTTCGCCAGTGACGTAGATCACCGCATGGTGCAAATCGCAAAAGAAAATGCAGAGGAAGCGGGTTTGGGAGATTTAATTGAATTTAAGCAGATGCAGGTCAAAGACTTCACGACAAGTCTGGAGTTTGGCGTAATTGTCGGCAATCCGCCTTACGGAGAGCGTCTCGGAGAGAAAAAAGCCGTTGAGCAGATGTACAAAGAAATGGGACAGGCGTTCGAACCGCTGGATACGTGGTCTGTGTATATGCTGACTTCAAATGAAAATTTTGAGGAAGCATATGGAAGAAAAGCGACGAAGAAACGAAAGCTCTTTAATGGATTTATTAAAACGGATTACTATCAGTATTGGTCTAAAGTGAGACCTCAGCGTAAAAAAACGGAACACGCATAAAAAGAAGACGCTCTGAATGCGTCTTCTTTCATCTTTCAGCCATATTCTATCGTTACCAACGGTGCGCTTTCGCGTTACTTCTTAATATAATGTTGGTTTGGGACATTTCGGTGTGACCGTTTACTTGAGACTTAGAACGTTTAGGCCGCGTCCAATTGTGATGAAACAGTTCAGAATGCTGATCTAATCGGTCTTTATAACTCATGTCAACATCACTCCCTGATAGAATATTGTTGATAAGACGGATAGTCCATGACGGAGTATCAGTTGTAGTTTGTGCACATTTCAGTGATAACATGCGGAAAGCATGTATATAAAACGAAAAGTTCGCATACAATGATGATTATTTCAATTAGAGGTGATCTCATGCTGAACAGCGAACATTTTAATCTCATTCAAAGGGCGCTTGACGCAACCGCAAACGAGCTGAAGGAGCTCAGCAGAGCTGATGATGCGTCTCCGTCTGTGATTTCACATGCGCAAAATAATTTAGAAAAAGCGGTAGAACATATTCATTCAACAGACCATCCTTTTTTATCCTCGCATGTGATCAACCGAAAGTAATTCACAAAAAGCTTGGCACTGCCAAGTTTTTTTATTGTATTCAGCAGCGGGAAATGATAATATTGATGGTCTGAATGCCGAATAGTTGGGGGTTGGAACTGGGTGACAACATCACGTTTGCCTTTTTCTTTAACGAAAACAAAGAATTTTTATGAAGAATTGAACAATTGGATTGGTGACGTGTTTTACGATATTCTTCCCGAAAAAGGGTTTGATCTTCGAGATGAGCAGGTGTTCATGGCTTTTCAGCTGGAACGGGCGTTTAAAGAGAAAAAAGTCATGTTTGCCGAAGCCGGAGTTGGAACGGGGAAAACACTTGTTTACCTTCTTTTTGCGATCAGCTATGCAAGATATGTCGGAAAACCGGCCATTATTGCTTGTGCTGATGAAACGTTAATCGAACAGCTCGTGAAAAAAGAGGGAGACATTTCGAAACTGGCTGAACATTTGGATCTAAAGATTGATACAAGGCTATCGAAATCACATGAGCAGTATCTATGCTTGAAAAAGCTTGAAAAAACAATGCAGCGATCTGATGATGAAAAGTGGCTTGATCTTTATGAAGCTTTACCGTCATTTGTCCATGAGTCACAGGCCATGCAGCGGTTCTATCCGTATGGCGACCGAAAGCAATACGCGAACCTTTCAAATGAAGAATGGTCGCAAGTAAGCTACGACTCGTTTCAAGATTGCCTGACATGTGATATGAGACATAGATGCGGCTTGACGCTATCAAGAGATTATTATCGCAAGTCAACAGACTTGATCATTTGTTCACATGATTTCTATATGGAACATGTATGGACGGAAGAATCGCGCAAGCGGGAGGGACAGCTGCCGCTGCTGCCTGATCATAGTGCGGTTGTATTTGATGAAGGGCATCTGTTAGAGTTTGCCGCGCAAAAAGCGTTAACCTACAGAGTCAAGCAATCAACTCTCGAATTATTTTTAGAACGTTTGCTTCAAAATGACATTAGAGAAGAATTTGCTGAATTGATAGAAGATGCACTTGCTGCAAACGACGAGTTTTTCTATGTTCTTTCTGAAGAATCAAGAGAAGTTGCCGGGTCGCACCGTTTGGAAATAAAGAATGATCAGCGTGTCAAAAAAGCGGCGGACGAGCTGTGCCGTTTGCTTGATAAAATTGGTGAAGCACTCGTATTTGAGTCAGAAATGTACACCATTGATCAATACGAGCTGTCAGTCGTTGAGGAATATGTAGAGCAAATGGCGTATTCACTATCTTTATATCAAAAGGATGCGATCAGCTGGCTGGAGCAAAAGGAAGCGGAATCCACTTTTGTCGTGATGCCGAGAACAGTAGCAGAAGTGCTTGGCGAGAAAGTGTTTTCAAAGAAAATTCCGTATATCTTTTCTTCTGCAACGCTGTCAGAAGGCGGTTCGTTTGACTACATTGCGGACAGTCTGGGAATTCACGATTACTTATCGTTAACGGTTGATTCTCCTTATGATTATGACGAACAAATGACTGTTACCCTTTATGGGAAAACAGAAATGAGCGCTGAAACAAAAAACAGCTCAAACAATAGAGACAATTAAGCACTATAAAGGCAGAACGCTGGTGCTCTTCCGTCTTTTGAGGAATTAAACGAGTTTAAAGAGCTCGCAGCTGCTTGGGAATTGCCGTATCCGATTTACTTTGAAGGCGACGAGGAAATCAGCAGCTTAGTAGAAAAATTCCAA
>NZ_JH600296.1 GCF_000245335.1 Bacillus mojavensis RO-H-1 = KCTC 3706 | reverse complement strand
AGGAAACGGTTTTATGTTCAGTTCACCTATGGGAAGGGCTTGATATTCCTGGTGACGCACTGAAGAATGTCACGATCTGGTCATTGCCGTTTCCGCCTCATGACCCTGTATTTACAGCAAAACGCAATAGCGCGAGAAAAGACCCATTTGAAGAGGTTGACCTTCCGTATATGCTGTTGCGCGTGCGGCAGGGGATTGGCCGTCTGATTCGCTCAAATCAAGACAGCGGCTCGATTCATATTTATGCGGGCGGAGAAAATGAACGCATCATTGATGAGGTGAAAAAGGTTTTACCTGTTGAACCGAATATGATGTAATCGCGAAAAAGCTGATGATCTATGATCATCAGCTTTTTCTTTTGGTCAGCGGGCAAGCCAGCCGCCGTCTACTGCTAAAATATGTCCATTGATATAATCAGATGCGCGAGACGCCAGAAAAACAGCCGTCCCGCCGATATCATCAGCTTTGCCCCAGCGGCCGGCTGGAATCCTTTTTAAAATGTCTTCATTTCGCTTTTCATCATCCTGGATAGGCTGTGTATTGGCAGTGGATATATAGCCAGGCGCTATCGCGTTAACTTGTACGCCGGATGCGGCCCATTCATTTGCAAACGATTTTGTTAAACCAGCAACGGCATGCTTGCTTGCTGTATAGGCCGGAACAAGAATACCGCCTTGAAAAGAGAGGAGAGAGGCAATATTGATAACCTTCCCATGGCCTCTTTTCAGCATGTGTTTGCCGGCAAGCTGTGTCAGGATAAACAAGCTGTTTAGGTTCACATTCAGCACGTTATGCCAATTCTCTTCAGCGAAAGTGTCCGCTTTTTCCCGGTGAATAATGCCGGCGTTATTGACAAGGATGTCGATTTGCTGTGTTTCAAACAGTTCAGCCGCTGTATCCTTTATTGCATCAGGCTTGCTCATATCCAATGTAAAGGAAGTGAATGTGCGGCCTTCTTGTTCTACAAGCTGCTGTGTTTCTGAGAGGCTGCTTTTATGTGATGTGCCGATAATATCAGCACCGGCGCCTGCCAGCGCTTTGGCGATTCCTTGGCCGATTCCCGTACCCGGTCCTGTTACCAGTGCCGTTTTTCCTTCTAATGAAAATGCCTCTTGCAGATAACTCATCTTATTTCAGCCCATCCATCGGCACAAGATCCATGTCCGTAAATGTGTAGTTTTCACCAGCCATTGCCCACACAAAACTGTAGTTAGATGTTCCTGCGCCAGAATGAATGGACCAGGCAGGAGAAAGGACAGCCTGTTCATTTCCGACAACAAGGTGGCGTGTTTCATCCGGCTGACCCATGAAGTGAAAAACCTTTGAATCCTTCTCAAGATCAAGATAGAGATAAGCCTCCATCCGGCGATCATGAACGTGTGCCGGCATGGTGTTCCAGTTATTGTTTTCGTCTAGCATTGTGATTCCCATCATCAGCTGACAGCTTTGAATGCCATCTTGATGGATGACTTTGTACAGGCTTCTTACATTTGATGCTGCTGCGTCGCCGAGCCGGTCCGGTTTCAGTTCAGAAAGAGCGGCTTTTTGCGTCGGATAGCTTTGATGCGCGCCCGAGGAGACGAAGTAAAACTTTGCTGTTTCTCCGTTCAGGCTTTTAAATGATACATCCCGATTGCCCATCCCGATATATAGAAAATCCTTTGTTTGAAGCACATATTCATCATCGCCGACTTTCACCGCACCAGGCTGGCCGACGTTAATAATACCGATTTCACGCCGTTCCAGAAAAAAGTCAGTTTTAAGAAAGTCTCCGGCATCAAGCTTCAGTTCGCTCTGTCCGGGTGCTGCACCGCCGATCACAACGCGGTCTTCATGGGAGTAATACATGGTCAGCTTATTTTCCGTAAATAACGTGTCCATTAAAAAATGACTGCGAAGCTCCTCGGTTGTAAAGCGTTTTACTTGTTCAGGGTGTACAGAATAACGATTTTCCATTGGATTTCCCCCTTGGTTAGGATTTCAGCATCACTTGAATGAAAATATTTTGGTAACGGTTTCAAAGAAAATTTTAGGATAAATAGAGAAAAGAGTCAACGTAAATTTTGTGAATAAGCACATTATTAAAAAAATACTTTTCAATTTTTAAAAATATGGTATTCTTGTGTTGTAACGGTTTTGAAATCGGTTTCAAATTATAAGACGATACAGGAGCACTTGAATGAAAAAGAAAACAACAGGCCATATCACCATCAAAGACGTAGCTGAATTTGCAGGAGTATCAAAATACAACCGTTTCTCGTTATATCAACGGGAAAATTAGACGCGATTTCTCCTGAAAAAGGTAAAAAACAATAAAAAAAGCAATCGCTGAATTGAATTATCGGCCGAGTAAGATGGCACAAGGTTTGAAAATAAAAAAAAGCAAATTAATCGGATTTGTTGTAGCCGACATTACAAATCCCTTTTCAGTTGCAGCATTTAGGGGAGTTGAAGAGGTTTGTGATCAATTTGGCTACAGCATCATGGTGTGCAACACTGATAACAGTCCTGAAAAAGAACGGGAAATGCTGCTAAAGCTCGAAGCGCATTCTGTAGAAGGGCTGATTTTAAATGCAACGGGGGAAAACAAGGATATTTTATATTCCTTTGCCGAACATCAAGTTCCGACAGTATTAATTGACCGCAAATTGCCGGATCTAAAATTGGATACGGTAACGACAGACAACAGAAGGATAACTGAAGAGATCCTCCAGCAGATTTACAGCAAAGGGTACACAGATGTCGCGCTGTTTACCGAACCGATTGCATCCATCAGCCCCCGGGCGGAGAGAGCGGCTGTTTATCAGGAGATTGCCGCGGTGCGAAATGTGGATGGAATCAAGCGAATGTATGAAATTGATGTCAAAGACAAGAAGCAGCTTGAGAAGGCGCTGCGCTCTTTTATCAACGAGATGCCTGAGCAAAGAAAAGCGATTCTTGCTTTAAATGGCTTGATTATGCTAAAGATTATCAGCTGTATGGAAGAAATAGGGCTGCGCATTCCCCAAGATACAGGGATTGCCGGATTCGATGATACGGAATGGTATAAACTCATCGGCCCGGGCATTACAACGATCGCCCAGCCGTCACATGATATGGGCAAGACGGCGATGGAACGCGTATTAAAAAGGATTGAAGGTGACGAGGGAGCGCCTCAAACCATCGAATTAGAGGCAAAAGTCATCATGAGAAAGTCACTTTAATCCAAGGTGCCCTCAACGAAGGGGAGGTTGGGAAATGAAGCTTGATGCAGTTACTTTCGGCGAATCGATGGCCATGTTTTATGCAAATGAGTATGGAGGCCTTCATGAAGCTTCCACATTCTCAAAAGGGCTGGCCGGGGCAGAAAGCAATGTGGCTTGCGGTCTAGCCAGACTTGGCTTCCAAATGGGCTGGATGAGCAAAGTCGGCAATGATCAGCTCGGAACATTTATTCTTCAGGAGCTGAAAAAAGAGGGAGTGGATGTGTCTCGCGTGATCCGGTCTCAGGATGGAAATCCAACGGGGCTGCTGCTGAAGTCCAAAGTGAAAGAAGGCGATCCTGAGGTAACGTATTACAGGAAAAACTCAGCTGCAAGCACTTTAACAGCTGGTGAATACCCAAGAGACTATTTTCAAAGCGCTGGCCATCTGCATGTTACGGGTATACCCCCGGCTTTGTCTGCCGATATGAAAGACTTCACCTATTATGTAATGAAAGACATGAAACAGGCTGGAAAAACCATCTCATTAGATCCTAACCTAAGACCCGCTCTTTGGCCTGATCAAGCAACAATGGCACATACGATTAATGATTTGGCGGGGCTTTCGGATTGGTTCCTCCCTGGAATCGCAGAGGGAGAGCTATTGACTGGCGAAAAAACGCCTGAAGGCATTGCGGATTTTTATCTTGAAAAAGGTGTAAGCTTTGTCGCTGTTAAACTTGGAAAAGAAGGCGCTTACTTTAGATCAAAGGAAAGTGAAGGATATACAGAGGGCTGCCGGGTTGATCAGGTCGTTGACACAGTCGGTGCCGGAGACGGATTTGCTGTCGGCGTCATCAGTGGGATTCTTGATGGCTTGCCGTACAAGGATGCAGTACAAAGGGGGAATGCGATCGGCGCATTGCAAGTTCAGGCACCGGGGGACATGGACGGTTTGCCGACAAGGGAAAAACTAGCCGCATTTTTATCTGCTCAAAGAACGGTTCACCATAAGAAAGGGGATTGTTAAATATGGAGTCCAATGGAGTAGAAAACCGTCTGAAAGAAGCCAGGCTGATTGCAGTCATTCGTTCAAAGGATAAACAGCAGGCCTGTCAGCAGATTGAGAGTTTAATAAATAAAGGGATTCGAGCAATTGAAGTCACTTATACGACACCTGGAGCTTCTGCTATTATTGAGTCCTACAGAAATCGGGAGGATGTCTTAATCGGAGCGGGCACGGTCATCACTGCGCAGCAGGCGGGAGAAGCTGCGGAAGCAGGAGCACAATTTATTGTCAGTCCGGGTTTTTCAACAGATCTTGCTGAACACCTATCGTTTGTGAAGACGCATTATATCCCTGGCGTACTGACACCGAGCGAAATTATGGAAGCGCTGACATGCGGATTTACTACATTAAAGCTGTTTCCAAGCGGTGTATTCGGCATCCCTTTCATGAAAAATTTAGCGGGCCCTTTTCCTCAGGTTACTTTTATACCGACTGGCGGAATCCATCCGTCTGAGGTTCCGGAATGGCTCAAGGCAGGAGCTGGTGCCGTCGGAGTCGGAAGCCAGCTGGAAAGCTGTTCAAAAGAGGATTTACAGGCTGTTTTCCAAGTGTAGCCACATAAGGGGTATTGTTTTTCCATAACCGGAGGATGGGAGAATATAAATGAAAATCAAAGCGACAATTGAACGGGTACCTGGCGGAATGATGATTATTCCGCTGTTTCTGGGAGCAGCGCTCAATACGTTTGCGCCTGGAACAGCAGAGTTCTTTGGAGGGTTTACCGGCGCGCTTATTACAGGAACCCTTCCTATACTAGGCGTTTTTATCTTTTGCGTTGGAGCGACGATTGATTTCCGTTCCTCAGGCTATATTGCAAGAAAAGGGATTACCTTATTATTGGGAAAGATTGGGTTTGCGGCACTGCTTGGTGTGATTGCGGCTCAATTTATACCCGATGAAGGCATACAATCCGGGTTTTTTGCAGGTCTTTCTGTTCTAGCCATTGTTGCAGTGATGAATGAAACCAACGGCGGCCTCTATTTGGCGCTCATGAATCATATGGGCAGAAAAGAAGATGCCGGCGCATTCGCATTTATCAGTACAGAATCTGGGCCTTTTATGACCATGGTTACGTTCGGTGTCACCGGACTGGCTGCTTTTCCTTGGGAAACGCTGGCAGCAACAGTCATTCCGTTTTTGCTCGGCTGCATTCTTGGAAATCTTGATCATGATCTCAGAGATTTATTCAGCAAGGTTGTGCCGGCAATCATTCCGTTTTTTGCATTTTCACTTGGCAACACTTTAAATTTTGGAATGCTGATTCAGTCAGGGCTATTAGGCATTTTGATTGGTGTATCTGTTGTCATCTTATCCGGCGGTTCCTTGTTTTTGCTTGATCGTTTCATTGCCCGGGGAGACGGGGTCGCGGGAGTGGCAGCTTCATCAACAGCGGGAGCGGCTGTCGCTGTGCCATACGCATTAGCGGAAGCGAATTCTGCGTTTGCCCCTGTAGCTGAATCTGCAACTGCAATCATTGCGACAAGCGTCATTGTCACCTCTTTGTTAACACCTCTGGCTACAGTTTGGGTGGATAAAAAAATCAATGCGAAAAAACGAAAAACACCGCCGCCCAAAAATCAAATGACAATAAATTGAGTGATGAAGGCTGCCGTCAACTAGACCGGCAGCCTTTTATACAAACAATTTGACTTTCAAACACCCTTCCAGTAGCCTGTAATGGAACGGCTAGAATAGGGAGGGAATGGATATGGAGATACATACATACGAAAAGGAATTTTTTGATCTTTTAAAGAGAATCTCACATTATAGTGAAGCGGTTGCCTTAATGCATTGGGACTCCAGAACAGGCGCCCCGAAAAATGGCTCAGAGGACCGTGCTGAAAGCATCGGTCAGCTTTCAACAGATATATTCAATATTCAGACATCAGATCGAATGAAGGAGCTTATTGATGTGCTTTATGAACGGTTTGATGATTTGTCTGAAGATACGAAAAAGGCTGTAGAGCTGGCGAAAAAAGAGTATGAAGAAAACAAAAAAATCCCTGAAGCAGAATATAGGGAATATGTTATTCTTTGTTCTAAGGCTGAGACGGCGTGGGAGGAAGCGAAAGGAAAATCTGATTTCAGTTTGTTTGCCCCTTATTTGGAGGAACTGATCGAATACAATAAACGATTTATTGAATATTGGGGTTATGAAGAGCATCCTTATAATGCATTGCTTGATTTGTTTGAACCGGGTGTGACGGTCAAGGTGCTTGATCAGCTGTTTTCTGAACTGAAAGAAGCGATCATACCTCTTATTAAACAAGTGTCAGCCTCAGGGAATAAGCCGGATACAAGCTTTATCAATGAAGTGTTCCCTAAGGAAAAACAAAAAGAACTCAGCCTTTATTTCCTGCAAGAGCTCGGCTACGATTTTGACGGTGGAAGGCTCGATGAAACCGTTCATCCATTTGCGACGACAATGAACCGCGGGGATGTTCGGGTGACGACGAGATACGATGAAAAAGATTTCCGGACGGCTATTTTTGGAACAATTCATGAATGCGGTCACGCGATCTACGAGCAAAATATTGACGAAGCGCTGAGCGGGACGAATTTATCAGATGGTGCTTCAATGGGAATCCATGAATCTCAGTCACTATTTTACGAGAATTTTATTGGACGCAACAAGCATTTCTGGACACCATACTATCAGAAAATACAAGAAGCGTCTCCTGAACAGTTCCGCAACATATCGCTTGATGATTTTGTTAGGGCTGTCAACGAATCAAAACCCTCATTTATCAGAGTTGAAGCGGATGAATTGACGTATCCTTTGCATATTATTATTCGTTATGAAATAGAAAAAGCGATTTTCAGCAATGAAGTATCTGTGGAAGAACTGCCTACCCTTTGGAATCAAAAATATCAGGATTATTTAGGTATTACTCCTTCTGAGGATGCAGAGGGAATCCTGCAGGATGTTCACTGGGCGGGTGGAGATTTTGGCTACTTCCCATCGTATGCACTTGGTTATATGTATGCAGCGCAGCTGAAACATAAAATGCTCGATGATCTGCCTGAATTTGATACTCTCTTGGAAAGAGGGGAGTTTCATCCGATTAAACAATGGCTGACGGAAAAAGTGCACATTCACGGAAAACGGAAAAAGCCATTAGACATTATTAAAGAAGCAACAGGTGAAGAGCTGAATGTACGTTACCTGATTGATTATTTGCAAAATAAATACTCAAATCTGTATTTATCTTAATGAAAAAGCCTGGCGTTTCAAACGTCAGGCTAATTTATTATCGAAATATTCATGAAAAACGAATGATCTTTTCGAAAAAAGAATTAAAGTTCGGGAATTTTTATTTTTCATCTATGCAAGAGGTTGGAATCTTGATATAATTTGTAACAATATGATAGGAACACTCATATAATCGCGTGGATATGGCACGCAAGTTTCTACCGGGCACCGTAAATGTCCGACTATGAGTGAGCAATGAGACCGGACGTATACGGTTTTTTGTTATTTCAGCATTGCTTGCTCTTTGTTTTGAGCGGGTAATGCTTTTTTTATTATCTAAACGGAGGTATGACAGGATGGAAGCACTGAAACGAAAAATAGAGGAAGAGGGCGTCGTTTTATCAGATCAGGTATTGAAAGTGGATGCTTTTTTAAATCATCAAATTGATCCGCTGCTCATGAAGAAAATCGGTGACGAGTTTGCCGCCAGATTTGAGAAAGACGGAGTAACAAAAATTGTTACAATTGAATCATCCGGAATTGCTCCAGCTGTAATGGCTGGTTTACAAATGGGTGTGCCAGTCGTATTCGCGAGAAAACATAAGTCTTTAACGCTCACTGACAATTTGCTGACATCGTCTGTATATTCCTTTACGAAGCAAACAGAAAGCCAAATCGCAGTATCGGGAAATCATCTGTCAGATCAGGATCACGTGTTGATTATCGATGACTTTTTGGCAAATGGACAAGCAGCACTTGGACTGGCATCGATCGTAAAGCAAGCTGGAGCTTCTGTAGCGGGACTTGGCATTGTCATTGAAAAATCTTTTCAGCCGGGAAGAGAAGAGCTTGTGAAGCTTGGCTATCGGGTGGAATCTTTGGCGAGAATTGAATCTTTAGCAGAAGGAAAAGTATCTTTTGTACAGGAGGTTCGTTCATGAAAAACGGATTCGGCAAAACGCTGTCACTAGGGATCCAGCATGTGCTCGCCATGTACGCAGGCGCCATTGTCGTTCCCCTGATTGTGGGGAAGGCGATGGGGCTGACGGCGGAGCAGCTGACCTACTTGGTGTCGATTGATATTTTTATGTGCGGTGTAGCTACACTTCTACAAGTTTGGTGCAATCGGTTTTTCGGCATCGGGCTTCCAGTTGTGCTTGGCTGCACATTTACCGCTGTGTCACCAATGATTGCGATAGGCTCCGAATACGGGGTTTCCGCTGTTTATGGAAGTATTATCGCCTCAGGTATTCTTGTGATTCTCATTTCGTTTTTCTTTGGAAAGCTCGTCTCGTTTTTCCCGCCTGTTGTTACAGGTTCTGTCGTTACCATCATTGGTATTACACTTATGCCGGTGGCCATGAATAATATAGCCGGCGGGGAAGGCAGTCCGGACTTCGGTGATCTTTCTAATCTTGCTCTCGCTTTGATCGTTTTAAGCATCATCGTGCTTCTATACCGTTTTACAACAGGATTTATCAAGTCCATCTCCATTTTGATCGGGATTTTGATTGGGACATTTATCGCGTATTTTATGGGGAAAGTTCAATTTGATAATGTCTCAGACGCAGCCTTTGTTCAAATGATTCAGCCGTTTTATTTCGGCGCACCGTCTTTTCATGCGGCCCCTATCATTACAATGTCCATCGTCGCCATCGTCAGCCTTGTAGAGTCAACAGGCGTTTACTTTGCTTTAGGCGATCTGACCAACCGCCGTCTGTCAGAAAAGGACTTATCCAGAGGGTATCGTGCAGAAGGACTGGCTGTTTTGCTGGGCGGCATATTTAACGCATTTCCTTACACTGCATTTTCTCAAAATGTCGGACTTGTCCAGCTGACAGGAATCAAGAAAAATACAGTGATTGTGGTGACAGGCGTGCTTCTAATGGCTTTTGGCCTGTTTCCCAAAATCGCTGCTTTTACGACAATCATTCCATCTGCCGTGTTAGGCGGAGCGATGGTGGCCATGTTTGGAATGGTCATTGCTTATGGCATCAAAATGCTCAGCCGAATTGATTTTGCAAAGCAGGAAAACCTGCTGATCGTTGCCTGCTCAGTTGGGCTAGGTCTCGGTGTGACAGTTGTGCCGGACATTTTTAAACAGCTTCCAAGTGCCTTAACGCTTCTCACAACAAACGGCATTGTTGCCGGCAGCTTTACGGCTGTTGTCTTGAATATGATATATAATATGTTTTCGAAAGCTGAAAAAACAGAACAGAAAGCTGATGTCAATCAGCAAAAAACAGCAGTGTAAACTCCGCTACGGCGGAGTTTTTTGCATATAAAAAAGAAAGTTGCGGCACAATGTATGCTAAGAGGTGATCATATGGCATTTGTTTTGTCGATCGGAACAAGTCTTCCTGAGAATGATGTGGATCAAGAAAAGGCGGCGGAGTTTGCCAGATATATGTTTCAGCATTCCTTTAAAGATATAGAACGGCTGTTAACCTCCTTTAAAAACGGGCAAATTGAATCGAGACAATTTGTGAGACCCATTGAATGGTATAAAGAAGGGCACAACTTTGAAGAAAAAAATCAAATTTATATAGAGGAAACACTCAAGCATAGCGTCAGGGCTGTTCAAACGTGTCTCGCAAATGCAGCCTATCTTCAAGAACCCATTCCTTATGAAAAAGTGGATGCTGTTTTTTTCGTCTCCAGCACGGGCCTCTCCACACCAAGCATCGAGGCGCGGCTGATGAATGAACTCCCGTTTTCTCCTTATACGAAGCGAATTCCGCTTTGGGGACTCGGCTGTGCAGGAGGGGCGAGCGGACTTGCGCGCGCTGCTGAGTACTGTAAAGCATATCCGGAGGCTTTTGTTCTTGTCATTGCCGCTGAGCTGTGCAGTCTGACATTTCAGCCAGAAGATAAAACGAAAAGCAATTTGATCGGCACATCACTTTTTGGCGACGGAATTGCAGCGGCATTATTATGCGGGGAGAAGGCAGACCGCCGGCTGACAAAGCTGCAGCTTTTGCCGAATATATCGGATTCGCAATCTGTATTGATGAAACAATCTGGAGATGTTATGGGCTGGGACTTTACCGACCATGGTTTCAAAGTCATTTTTTCAAGAGATATTCCGACTTTGGTTGAAAAATGGCTGAAAACAAATGTCCAGGATTTTTTGAATGGACATCAGCTTTCATTCAGCGATATTACGGTCTTTCTGGCTCATCCTGGCGGAAAAAAAGTCATTGATGCATACATTAACTGTCTTGAACTGTCACCTGAGCAGCTTGCGTCTTCGCAAACCATCTTGAAAAAACACGGAAATATGTCATCGGCCACCATTCTGTATGTGATCGACCACCATCTGCAGAACGGAAGTAAAAACGAAGCAGAACGGGGGCTGATCGGTGCATTGGGGCCGGGATTTTCGTCAGAATTGCTGCTGTTCAGCTGGGAAAAGGGGGCATAACTCATGTTTTGGATGTTGATTACTGTGCTCACTGCTCAAAGGGCAGCGGAAATGGCTGTGGCGAGACGAAACGAACAAAAGGTGAAAAAACAAGGAGCGATAGAATGCGGAGAGGGGCATTATCCGTATATCATCACCATGCACATTCTTTTTTTTCTGTCTTTAATTACGGAAGTATTGCTGCTGCACAAACAGCCTTCAAGCTGGTGGTCAGGCATAGCAGCGGCTATATTGGCAGTACAAGCGATTCGATATTGGGCGCTTTGTTCATTGGGAGCATACTGGAACACAAAAATTCTTGTCGTTCCGGGTGCTGAACTTGTCAAAAAAGGGCCTTACAAATGGCTGAAGCACCCAAACTATACGGTTGTCGTATTAGAAATCATCCTGATTCCGCTCTTGTATCAAGCGTACTTTACCATGTGTCTGTTTTCACTTTTAAATGCCGTTATGCTGTCTGTCAGAATACGTGCAGAGGAGCAAGCATTACGCGAATATACAGCAAAATAGAGATTGAATATCATTCTCATCCATGTTAGAATGAAGATGAAAAAGATTCTCAATCAGGATGGTGAAGCAAATGACAATGCTGTTTTTGCTTGGGGCGGTTTGTACATATAGTGTATTAATTGGTTTTGTATTGAAAGGAATCTCTAATAAATCTGTTTGAACAATCTGGAACTTGTAAAAAGTTGCAGATTTTCTTTTATAGAAGCTGCCGTCTTCGGCAGCTTTTTTCTGTTCTCTTAAAGAAATTTGGGTCATTCTTGTGTAAAATGGAAGTGAGATGTATTCAGATCTTTCAAAAAAGATTCATAATTGAAACGGCACAAAGGGGTTCAGACTTATGACAGAACGCAGCAGGCAAGAACTTTTGTACAAAACTGGGGTACTCTATGAACAAATGGTTGAGAACCAGGATGAAAAAAGAGCGGCAAAACTGGCTTCAGTTGTTGAGAAGGCCGCAGATGATGAAATTTATATCGCGTTTACAGGGCATTATTCAGCAGGGAAATCATCACTGTTAAATTTCTTGTTAATGGAAAATATTCTGCCGACAAGTCCTATTCCGACCAGCGCTAATCTTGTTGTGATCAGAAATGGAGAAAAGCGAGTTCGTCTTCATACAACAGACGGAGCGTGTGCGGAGCTGGAGGGTGCCTATCATAAAGACAAGGTGCAGCAATATTGCAAGGATGGGGAGCAGATTGAAACTGTAGAAATTTTTGACCGGTATACTGAAGTCGAACCAGGAGTTGCATATATTGATACCCCCGGGATTGACTCAACAGATGAGGCTCATTTTTTATCGGCGGCATCTATTCTTCACCAGGCAGATGCGCTGTTCTACGTGGTTCACTATAACCATGTCCATTCAGAGGAAAATGTACTGTTTCTGAGGTCAATCAAAGACAGCATTCCGAATATATATTTTATCGTTAATCAAATTGACAGACATGATGAGACCGAGACACGCTTTGAAGATTACAAGGCGCAAGTGGAGGCGATGCTTTGTCAAGAAGGAATTCCAGAGGATGCACTCTTTTTCACGTCGGTGACGGAACCGAATCACCCATTCAATCAAATCGGTATCCTGCGAAAAAAGTTAAAAAGAATCGAACAGCAGTCAAAAAGAAATTTGCATTCCATTACCGAACAAAAAGTACAGAATTTATTGAGAGAGCACACAGAGATGCTCATGAAAGAGGATACGGAAAATCCAAGTTCTGGAGAACAGCTTGAAAAGCAAGCACGACTGGTCGATTCCCTGCAGTTTCAATCAGCCGAAGCAGCAAATAAACCGATTGAGGCAGAAAGCACGATGCAGAAGGAAGTCAATCGAATTTTAAAAAACGCTAATTTGACGCCTTTTGAAATGCGTGAATTGGCAGCAGCTTACTTAGAATCACTTGAACCCTCTTTTAAGACTGGGTTTTTCTTTTCAAAAGCAAAGACTGCACAGGAAAGAGATAAAAGGAGAAATGAGTTTTTCTCTGATATAAAAAAAAGAACGGAAGCGGAAGCGGATTGGCATATCATAGATATCTTACATAAGCTCGCCAAGGGATTTGGTATTCAATCAGCTGAAAGTGAAAAGCTGATCCAGGCTTATCGCACGCCGCTTCATGTTGATATCATTGAACGCGCAGTCAAACAAGGCGCAGCCTATTCTTCTGAATATGTCTTGCGATATACAAAAGATTTGGCAGAGCTGATCCGTAAAGAGGCGAAAGTTGAAGCATCAGACATCATCAAGACACTTACCGCCACGGTAAAACAGAGCGCATCCATAGAACAGGAAACGATCAATAGCCGTCTCACACAGGAATCGGAAAAGCTGGCTTGTCTTCAAAAACAGGCCAGTCACGAACAATATGCCCGTGAGAAAGCCGGCCGCATGTGGGCGATCTGGGAAGAGGCGTCTGCAAGCCCAATAAACATAGATCCGGACTGGTTTAGAAAGAAGAAAAAAAAGGTTAAAGCTCCAGAACAGAAACAAAGCCAAGCACAGTATATGCAGCAGCAGACCCAAAAAATAGAAATAAAAAGCGGGAAAGAGCTGCCGCTTCAAGATCAGATAAAACGCTTTTACACACTGTCGGATCTATTGGGCGAATATCGTATGCTGTCAAAACAAATCTCAGCTTTTCGTGAAAGGATTAAAAGGCTGGAAGGCCGAAAATTCACACTTGCTCTATTTGGAGGATTCAGTTCGGGAAAATCCTCATTTGCCAATGCGCTGGTTGGTGAAAGGGTGCTGCCGTCATCACCGACACCGACAACAGCAACGATTAACAAAATAACGAAACCGGTAAACGGCAAATCCCACAAAACAGCGGATGTCATTTTTAAGACGGAGGATGACATTACGGCTGAAATCATGCAGCTCACAGGAATGCAAGAGGAACCACAAGGACGGTCATTTGCGGAAAAATGGAAAAAGGCAATCAAAAAAGAGCGTCTGCAAGAAGAACAAATCAATATGATCAGTCATTTCCTGCTTGCCTATGAAAAATATCAGCAATATATTCAAGCCCAAAAGATATTAACGATTCCGCTCTCCGAGTTAAAACCGTATGTAGCCGAGGAGACAACGGCTTGTGCTGTGAAGGAAGTGACCGTTTATTATAAATGCCCGCTGACTGAAAAAGGAATTACGATCGTCGATACACCTGGGGCTAGCAGTCTGAATAAACGGCATACAGAACTTGCATTTCAATATATCAAGGATGCCGATGCGTTTTTTTACATGACCTATTACCAGCATTCGTTCTCGAAAGGAGACCGCTCATTTTTACGTAAGCTGGGACTCGTGAAAGAATCGCTCAGCATGGATAAAATGTTTTTTGTCATTAATGCCGCTGATCTAGCGAAAGATAAAGCAGAACTCGAAACAGTCACGGATTATGTCAGATCAGAGCTTTTAAAAGAAGGAATTCATGATCCGCAGCTCTTTTATGTGTCAAGTAAAGAAGAGCTCTTAGGGAAATCGAAAACGAATCATAATCAGTTCTCAAAAGTAAGAGAACAGTTAGACCAGTTTATTGAGGTCGATGTAAAGAAAGCAGCTGCGGCACAGCTTAGCTCAGAAGCAGACAAACTATGTGAAACGGTCGTACAGCTTCATCAATCTCAGCATCAGTCCAAAGAAGAAAAGGAAGCGCAAAAAAAGCGTCTTCTATTATCGTTTGAGCGGGCAGCTGCTGCTATCAAGGAACGCCGCAATTCAGAAACCATTATAGAGAAAGTAAAAAAGGATACAAGGGAGCAGCTATATCACATTACACAGCGTTTGTCCTTTTTTGCGAATGATTTGTTAAAATCATCATTTCATCCAGGTCTTCAAAATGGAGACTGGAAAAAGAATATCGGTGCGGCGATGAAAACCGTATTACATGAATATCAATTTGAGTATATTCAGGAGATCAAAACACTCGATATTCGAATGAGCGGTTTTATCGAACGGCATATCACTGAAGAGTGGCTGGAAAGCTGTCAAAACACATTGAAGGAAGACGGTTATTTCTCCATTTATGCGGATGATCAGCTTTCTAACAGCATACAGCTGAAAGAAGTTGAACCTGAAATCGATGAACGTGCATTTGAACAGGAACAAAAACAAATCAAATCTCCGAAGCAGTTTTTTGAACAGAAAGGAAAAGCAGGCTTCATTGAAGCGGTGCGGACGAAGCTTATGAAAATAACGGAGCTCTGGATCAAAAATGAAGAAGAAAGCCTTATATCTCATTATGCTGAATATGTCAGACGCCTGCAGTATGGAATGGCGGAAAAAGCTTTGGCGCAAATAGAGGGCCAAAGAGATACGTATGTAGAAGGATACGCAGAAGGGGAACGTATGAAAGAGATTGAAGAAGCATATCAAGCATGTATAACTTGGCAGAGATCAGGTGATACAATCAAAATGTAAAAATTCAGTTGGCTTGCATTTCAAGTCATGATAGACTAAATAGAAAAAGCGAGATGAACGATTGATGTCTGAGGTACATAAAGCAATTTCTGCACATTCTGCAAAACAGCACGAGCATATTAAAACATTTATGCAGCTTGAACACCTTCGTGAAATGGCGATTGAAGAAGCTGTTGCGAAATGCAAAAACGATGAGCCATTTTCAACAGATGCTATTAATGAAGTGACAGAAAAGATGAATCAGCTGGCCAAGAAAGGCATCGTACCGACTAGACGTCTGGTATCAAAAGAAATGGTCAAAGAATACGTCAGCCGCACATAAGCTGGATGATCCTGCCTCGAGTGCAGATCCCCCGTTACGCGCATACTATATGTATCCGACGTAAGGGGGGATTTATGTTGGGCAGAACAAAGCTGGGTAACAGAAATGCACAGGCCAATAACAATGCCAAAAAGAAAAACGGGTTTCAAACCCATTTCGACTCTTACGCAGGACGTGAAGCTGAAAAGCTGATTGCCAGCAATAAAAGACATAACGATTGATTGAACCATCCAAAACAGTATCTCTATACAAGAGATGCTGTTTTTTTATTTTCGCGTCACTTATGGTAAAATAGATCGACTGATAGAAAAAGGAGTTATCATATGAAAAATAAATTATTGCTTGTTGACGGCATGGCTCTTTTATTCAGGGCATTTTTCGCCACAGCCGTGCATCGCAACTTTATGATAAATGACAGCGGGGTTCCGACAAACGGCGTCAACGGATTTTTGAAGCATTTAATCACAGCCGTGGAAACATTTCAGCCTACACATGTTGTATGCTGCTGGGATATGGGCAGCAAAACGTACCGGAATGATCTGTTCCAGAATTATAAGGCAAACCGAAGCCAGCCGCCGGTTGAACTGATCCCCCAATTTGATCTGGCAAAGGAAGCGGCCGCTGAACTTGGCATCATGAATGTTGGCCTTGCCGGATATGAAGCGGATGATTGCATTGGAACACTTGCAGCTATGTTTTCTGAAGAAGCCGATATTACGATCGTAACAGGCGACAGGGATTTACTTCAGCTGTTAACGGACAAAGTAAGCGTTGCGCTGCTACAAAAAGGAATCGGCAATTATAAAGTGTATACAAAAGATGTATTTTACGAAGAAACAGGTGTCCTGCCCAAGGCTTTAATTGACATCAAAGGGCTGATGGGCGATTCCAGTGATAATTATCCCGGAGTAAAAGGCATTGGAGAAAAAACCGCGTATAAACTGATTCGTGAATACGAAACAATCGACCGCTTGCTGGAGAATCTGTCGCTTCTTCCAAAGGGACAGCAGGGGAAAATTCAGCAAGGTATAAGCGACCTGGAAATATCGAGAAAGCTTGCTGAAATTAACTGCTCGGTTCCGTTATTCTGTACGCTGACAGAAGCTGTTTTTACATTGCAAATGGAGCAGGCGGCTGTCATGCTTCGCCGCCATCAAATTAAAGGAATTGAGCGTATGCTTGAAAAACTGAACGCTAGAGAGATCGTGTAAGATCACCTCTAGCGTTTTGTATTGCTTTTTTTAGCTCTTTCCTCAAGCTCTGTTTTGGGGTCATTATGTGTATTTCCTTCTAAATCGCCTTGCGGGGAAACACCGCCGGTAAGCCGGCCCTTATCTTTCTTTTTCATATTTGTTCACCTCATCAATAGGATGAACCATACTGCTTAATTTAATTCCTGTCATTCATCCGAATCGCTTCTTTTGCCAGCTGATCGGCTTTTTGGTTTTGCTTTCCGGGAATCCATTTGATGAAAAAAAGAGGGAAGGCTGATTTTAATCGGATGATTTCTTCCAAAAACGGCTGAAACGCTTTGTTTTTCACGATTTCTATATCGGCTGCGCGTTCCACGATATCTGAATCAGTTCGAAAGGAGACCGATTGATACCCGCGCGTTGCACACAGTTTCATGCCTTCAATTAACGCCAGAAATTCTGCTTCCTGATTGGTATGCATTCCGATTGGAATCGAGAAAGATTCTGCTTTTCCTTCATGTTTGATAAAAATGCCGATGCCAGAAGGCCCTGGATTACCGGCGCTCGCTCCGTCAACATATATTTCTGTAGGCATCATGTACTCCTTTCGTCACTCGGAAACATTTTTTTCGCCGCATAAGCATATGGCAGCGAAATCAGAGAAACCGCAAACTTAATCAAATATGTAGAAATAAAAATATGAAGCCAAACATCCGCCGGATATGTGCCAAAAAAAGCGACTCCGGTAAAAATGAATGTATCAAACAGCTGGCTGACTGCTGTACTGCCGCCGTTTCTCAGCCATAGAAGCCGATCGGAAGGAAATATCCTTCTAATTGCCGAATATACATAAACATCCAGTGTTTGGCTGAAGATAAAGGCAAGCAGACTTCCCAAAGCAACTCTCGGGAGAAAACCGAAAATCGTTTCCAGCGCTGTTTGTGAAATATCGCTCGAAGCGGGTTCGAAAAGCAAAACGCCCTGCATAACAAATGTCAGTGTCAGGAGAGTCGAAAACCCGAGCCATACAGCTTTTCTCGCTTCAGCTGGCCCGTATTTTTCATTCAGCACATCTGTAGCAAAAAAGATTGTGCCGTACATCACATTCCCGAGCGTTGCTGTTAAGCCAAACAGTTCAACCGTTTTGACGACTTGAAGGTTGGCACAGACTGTTGCAAAGCCGATCCACACAAATAAACCCATTTTGCCAAATCCTTTATAAAATAAAAGAACAATGATAAAATGAATGATCGCAAAAAAGATCCAAAAAGAGTTATTAAACAAAATGAAGAAGCTTCCTTTCCGGGTTAATAATGGTTTGATTATAGCACAAGCCCGGCAACTAATGAATGGTAAGGTGATTATATTGAATCTCAGACCGCACATGAAAATAGAAGCAAAAGGGACAGGGCCTGTCTCGTTTTTGGGCGAAAACTAGGCTGACTGT
>NZ_JH600295.1 GCF_000245335.1 Bacillus mojavensis RO-H-1 = KCTC 3706 | reverse complement strand
CTGTTCAGGAAGCGCGTATGCTTGCGAGGGAACTCGGCCGTTTTCCTTATATGAAGGAACTTGAATTCGAAGATGAGAAGGGCGGCATCTGGACGCTGAAGGAATTAGAAAAGCTGACTGAGGAGCTTGCACATGAACCCGATGACATTACCGTTTATTTTGACGGCAGTTTCGATAAGGAAAGCCAGCTGGCCGGGCTCGGAATCGTCATTTATTATACATTGGGAGGGACGCGCCACCGTTTAAGAAAAAATAAAAGCTTCCGTCTGAAAACCAATAACGAAGCTGAATATGCCGCTCTTTATGAAGCGATAAGAGAAGTAAGAGAGCTCGGAGCTAGCAGAAATTCAATCACCATCAAAGGGGACTCTCTTGTTGTGCTGAATCAGCTTGACGGCAGCTGGCCTTGCTATGATCCCTCCCATAATGAATGGCTTGATAAAATTGAAGCGCTTCTTGAGTCACTAAAGCTGAGTCCGACATACGAAACGATACAGCGCAAAGAAAATCAGGAAGCTGACGGCCTCGCAAAAAAAATCCTATCTCATCAATTCGTAGAAAGCCACATGAAATTAGACTGTAACGGAGATGACAATATTGGATAAGAAAGCAATATATAAGGAACTGACAGAACTGCATGATGAATATTGCAAGGACTGTTTTATTAAGAAGCAGTTTCGCAAGGAATTTGGCAAAACATATGCACATTCATTTTGTATCAATAAATGTACAGTGGGTGAAAAGCTTAAGTCATATGGAGATGTCTTAACCAAGCACTAAAAAAATAAAACCGCAGAAGCTGCGGTTTTATTTTTGGAATTCATCCAGCTGATGCTGACAGGCATCTAACAGCTGCTGTTGCTGCTGTACAAATTCAGGATCATCAAGAGCTGCCAGTTCTTGAGACAGTGAAAGCTCTCTGGCGTCCTCGATGGCTTGGTATGCGGAATTGAGTACTGTGGAGCTTCGGCCTCTTGTAGCGGCGCCCGTCGTTTTCTGCGCTGTTTCCACCGCTAGCTCCAGCTGCCGTTTATCGGTAAATCCAGTCTGATCCTCATCATGAAATTCTGAGTTCACAAAAAAACACCTCCGCAACTATTTTGCAGAGTTTTTTTATAATTTATGTGCCAAAATAGAAAATAAAAATAAAAAATAAGCCGATATAACTATTGAACCTGAATGAGTAGGTCTGTTTTACTATTTGAGGTATCTTGGTAGAGAAGGGGAACACAGCTATGGATGATAAAGACTTAAAATCAATCCTTCACAAAACATTTATAGAAATATACAATGATTTAGAAGAACTTGCGGATATTGCGAAAAAAGGAAAGCCATCAATGGAAAAGCATATTGAAGAGATTGAGCAGAGGTGCAAACAAAATATTTTAGCGATCGAAATTCAAATGAAAATCAAATAGGAGAGGCATTTGCCTCTCCTCTATTTGTCAACTTGTATTGAGTTTAGAGTTTTACAACATTAGAAGCTTGAGGTCCACGATTACCTTCGACAATTTCAAATGAAACTTCTTGTCCTTCTTCTAATGATTTGTATCCTTCTCCTTCGATTGCTGTGAAGTGAACAAATACATCGTCTCCGCCTTCTACTTCAATGAAGCCGAATCCTTTTTCGTTGTTGAACCATTTTACTTTACCGTTTTGCATATTGCTTAATTCCTCCTAGTACTGTAGCACCCATGTGCTAAAAAAAATTTTGTCATCATTTAACTTCGTTGCGTTGTTAAATGATGGTTCAACTATACACCATCTGGCAGCACGCGTCAAGTTGCGAAACTGCTTATTTTTCAAAAAAAGGGCACATTTCTCAAAAAAATGTAACCGCTTTTACGAAAATGTGGATGTGAATAAAAAGAGCACACGAAAAATCGTGTGCTCCTGAAAGAACATCAGTTAAGAAAGCGCCTTGGCTTTTTGTTTGGTCGTCATCATTTCTGCTTCCTTCAAAATATCCTCCAAAATCACTTCAGAGGAGTGTGCCAAATGAAGACTTTTAATGTTTTTCTTCATTCGCTGTAAGGTATCTTCATCTGAAAGAAGGGAGGTGACAGCCTCGAGAATTTCTTCATGCCGGTTCACGACAATGGCAGCCCCGCGGTCCTCAAAGAAAATTGCATTTTCTTTTTCTTGTCCGGGTACTGGTTTGTACAGAATAACAGGCACACCGATAGCAGTTGCTTCTGTCAACGTAATGCCGCCTGGTTTTGTAATCATGCAATCTGTGACCCGAAAGAGCTCGTCAATTCGCTCAACATAGCCAAGAACCTTTAATTTATCGCCGTTTTCTGCTTCAAGTACGCTCAGGGATTCTTTTAAATCCGTATTTTTTCCGCATACGACAACCACTTGCACCTGATCATCCATGACAAGGTTTTCGCATAGCTCTTTTACGTTCTTTAATACACCGTGTGCGCCAGCCATGATGAGCAGCACTTTTTTGTCAGGCGAAAGATCGTATTTTTTATAAATCGGCTCAACCGGCAGAGATTCTTCAAATTGAGGCCTGATCGGGATACCCGTAATCTTTACGTTGCTGGGATGTGTGCCGATCTCAATCAGTTTTTCCTTCACATAATCTGTCGCTACATAATATTTATCCACATTTTCGTGAACCCAAATTTTATGAAGGCAAAAATCAGTCATGACGTTGAAGGTAGGTATAACCCTTCCAGTTCTCCGTCTGTATTCGGGTACGACGATCATCGGAAATGTATTAATAATGATATCGGGCTGATGTTCTTCCACAAGTTCGCCCAATCGTTTATTTCCCATTTTGAAGTAAATATTGAATTTGCGTTTATTATAGATTTTGTCAACTCCGTAATAAAACAAACGATAAAACTGTTTTCCGATTGAGAAGCTTTTTAAATAAAGGTACTGAGTTACCTCTGAAACAATCGGATTTGACTCTTGGTACAAATTAGAAACTGTTACATGCTGAAAGCCGAGACGTACACATTGTTCATAAAGCGTTTTGGCTACCTGTACATGTCCATTTCCGTAATTTGCAGTCAAAATTAATACTCTTTTATTGGTATTCAAGTAAATTCACCTCAATGTAATCAACAACAAGCAAGCTTCATGCATCGTAAGGAGTTATTGTCTATACATAAACATAACACAAATACATAATTGAATTATTAATGCAGTGAAAAAATTAAGCTAATTTTAAAAGATTCGGATTCCAGTATTTTAAATTTTTGTTATACGCATACTGAATCAGATGTATTTTATCATATTTTTTGCTCAGCGTATCACTTAAAAAAGAAAAATTAGTCCCATTCATAAGGAGTTTCTTGGTAAACATAATAATTAAGCCAGTTCATAAACAATAATGTCGCATGTGCTTTCCAGCGATTGACAGGCTCTTTGCTGTCTTCTGCGAAATAATGTTTCGGCGCCTCGACAGTCGAAAGATTTCGTTCCAGATCTCTTTCATACTCTTGAAGAAGCGTATTTGTATCATATTCAGGGTGTCCTGTTAAAAAGACTTGTTTTTCGTCTTTTGACACAATTAAGCAAACCCCTGCTTCCTTTGATGCAGTAAGAATGTTTAACTCGGGCACTGCTTGCAGTTGTTCCATATTTATATCTGTATGCCGGGAATGCGGCACGTAGTATAGCTCGTCAAAACCTCTTACCAATCTTTCGTGCTTGGAAAGAACAGTATGTTCAAACACACCAAAGATTTTTTTCGGCATTTCAATTTTTTCCACGCCGTAATGATAGTACAAACCTGCCTGAGCACCCCAGCAAATATGCAAGGTTGACGTGACATTCGTTTTGCTCCATTCCATAATCTCCTTGAGCTCTTCCCAATAAGAAACATCTTCAAACGCCAAATGCTCAATCGGCGCACCGGTGATGATCATGCCGTCAAATTTCTTATGACGGATATTGGAGAATGTCGTGTAAAACTCATCAAGGTGTTCCCTTGCTGTATTTTTCGGTGTATGTGTGCTTGGAATTAAAAATGTAAAATGGACCTGTAAAGGCGAATTCCCAAGCAGTCTGAGCAGCTGAGTTTCCGTTTGAATTTTTTTCGGCATTAAATTTAAAATAATGATTTTCTGCGGCCGGATATCCTGATGGAATGCTCTGCTTTCATCCATTACAAAGATATGTTCACTCTCAAGCACCTGTTTTGCCGGCAGGTGTGTAGGTATATTAATAGGCAACGTGCCACCTCCATCATTTCCCCGTTAATTTTCTTCATTATAGGAATTTTCTCGCCAATTTTCAATCTATCTAAAAGGGTTTGGAGGGGAACAGCAGAAAACACTATATAATAAACGCAAACATATGACTTTTGGTTTCACTGTAATGAGTTTTTTCAGGTGTCAAGTGTTACATACAATAATAGCTTCCTTTTATTGGAAAATATTTCTATTCATAAACAAATGATCCTAAGAGGAGAAGGACATCCGTTGAGCACGATGTCTGTACAAATGAACAGCTGGCCAATTGATAAAACTATATGTAAATAAGCTTCCGTTTTGTTTTGAAACAGGAAAAAAGGTAGAATAATCACAGCACTCAGGTTCAGTAGGAGGGAATTTCAATGTCTATATATAATATGAGGGTACGGACCATTACAGGTAAAGACATGACACTTCAGCCATTTGCCGGAAAGGTGTTGATCATTGTAAATACAGCCAGTAAATGCGGCTTTACACCTCAATTTAAGCAGCTTCAGGAGCTGTATGATACATACCAGCCGGAGGGCCTGGAGATTTTAGGGTTCCCCTGCAATCAATTTATGAATCAGGAGCCTGACGATGAGGAAGGCATACAGGAATTTTGCAAAACAAATTACGGTGTTACGTTTCCCATGTTTTCAAAAGTGGAGGTGAACGGAAAAAACGCCCACCCGCTTTTTGTGTATTTGACAGAACATGCGAAAGGCATGCTCGGAACAAAGGCAATCAAATGGAATTTCACTAAATTTGTAGTGGACAGAAACGGAGAAATAGCCGGCCGCTATTCGCCAAACACAAATCCGAAAGAGCTGGAAGACGTTATTGCGAAGTTATTAGGACATTAAAGAGGGTGTTTTGGTGCAGGATCGAAAACGGATGCAGACAGAGCAAATCAGGACATGGGTCAAATCTGTTCTGAACGGGGAAAGCTCGGGTCATGACTGGCTTCATGTATCAAGAGTTGCAAAGCTTGCTTTATATATTGGGAAAAAGGAAAATGCGGATTTGTTCATCGTTGAAGCGGCAGCCTTGGTTCATGATTTGATTGATGTGAAGCTGCCTGACGCAGCCAGGCTTTCAGTCAGCGAGGTGTATGAACGGCTTGTTTCTTTAGGAGCCGGAAAAGAAGAGGCTGAAAGAATTATTCACATTATTACAAGAATGTCCTTTCGGGACAGGGAAAAGTTCGGAAAAGAACCGCTTTCACTTGAGGGGAAAATTGTACAGGATGCTGACAGGCTGGATGCGGTCGGGGCAGTAGGGATAGCAAGAGCGTTTATGTTTGCTGGAGCAAAGGGACATAGCCTTTATGGAAATGATAAGAGTGCCTATGCCCACTTTTTCGGTAAGCTGCTGCTCCTCAAAGATATGATGAATACAGATACCGCAAGAGTAATCGCTGACGAGAGGCATAAATTTATGCTTCATTTCGTCAGTCAATTAGAAAAAGAAATTCCCGGAATTGATATTGAAACATCGTAATAGAAGGCGCGGGGCGACTATGTTAGAATAAGTCACAGATAGGCTATAGGAGGACAATCATGAAGATAAAATCAATTGAACCGACGCCAAGCCCGAACACAATGAAGGTCATCTTAACGGAAGAGCTTCCGGCGGGCAAAAGCAATAATTATAAACCGGATCAGGCAGAAGGCGCCCCGCCTGTTGTCGTGGAAATCCTAAATATTGAAGGAGTTAAAGGGGTATATCATGTTGCCGACTTTCTTGCGGTTGAACGGAACGCCAGATATGACTGGAAAGACATTTTACCGCAAGTCCGGACGGCATTTGGAATGGAAAGCGCTGAGAGTGCAGAAAACCGCTCGGAACAAGAGTCATTTGGAGAGGTGAAAGTTTTTGTACAGATGTTCAGCGGAATTCCTATGCAAGTCAAATTAACAGATGGCGAGCGTGAAGAACGCTTCGGGCTTCCTGACCGTTTTCAGCAGGCGATCTTAAAACTCAGAGCTGAAGCGTCAAATGTTGTATTTGAACGAGCCTGGAAAGAACAAGGCGTCAGATTCGGCGATTTTACTGAAATCGGCCATGACGTGACAGAAGAGCTTCAGGCCGCATACAGTGATGAAAGGCTGAAACGGCTGACGGATGCAGCGGCTCAAGGGAAAGGCGAAACGAAACAAACGGTACAACGCAAAGCCTATAAAGTCACGCTCGACATGCTGGATGATGAGGATTGGAAACAGCGTTACGCACACTTGGAGCAGATGGATCCAAAAGAAGAGGACATCCCCGTTTTGCAAAAAGCATTGGATGATCCAAAGGTATCCATTAGAAGGCAGGCTGTTGTGTATTTAGGAATGATTGAATCACCTGATGTTCTTCCTCTATTGTATAAGGCGCTTGAGGATAAGTCTGTATCGGTGAGAAGGACGGCTGGAGACTGCCTGTCTGATATCGGCGACCCCCAAGCCATCCCTGCGATGATAAAATCGTTAAGCGACTCAAGCAAGCTAGTCCGGTGGCGCGCCGCTATGTTCCTTTACGAAGTCGGTGATGAAAGCGCAATTGAAGCTTTGCGGGCTGCTGAAGATGATCCAGAATTTGAAGTGAGCCTTCAAGTGAAAATGGCGCTGGAACGAATTGAACATGGTGAAGAGGCAAAAGGTTCAGTCTGGAAGCAAATGACAGAAAGCAGAAGAAAAGGCGAATAAAAAAGAAGGAAAGGTGCAGATCATGCACCTTTTTAGTTTGAATTCACTTTTTATAAAAATTATTTCGAATATTGTTGAAAAATAGTCGAAAACTATATATAGTAAGTAACAATATTAAATAGTTGGAGGGTTCACATCGACAGAAAGCTATATAAATATAAAAACATGAATCAACAACCGAGGATAGGGCGGCCTGACATCATGTAATTAAGCAAAAACAGCCCACAAATAAACTGAAAATTGTTAAAATAATATTCAATCTAACAATTGAGACTATTTAGGAGGATCACCATGGCAGAATTACGCAGTAACATGATCACACAAGGAATCGATAGAGCACCGCACCGCAGTTTGCTTCGTGCAGCAGGTGTAAAAGAAGAGGATTTTGGCAAACCGTTTATTGCGGTTTGTAACTCATATATTGATATCGTTCCCGGTCATGTTCACTTGCAGGAGTTTGGGAAAATCGTAAAAGAAGCAATCAGAGAAGCCGGAGGCGTACCGTTTGAATTTAATACAATTGGTGTAGATGACGGAATTGCGATGGGGCATATCGGAATGAGATATTCGCTCCCAAGCCGCGAGATCATCGCTGACTCAGTGGAAACTGTCGTATCAGCGCACTGGTTTGACGGAATGGTCTGTATTCCGAACTGTGATAAAATCACGCCGGGAATGCTTATGGCGGCTGTGCGCATCAACATTCCGACCATTTTTGTCAGCGGGGGACCAATGGCTGCAGGAAGAACAAGCGACGGGCGCAAAATTTCTCTATCTTCAGTATTTGAGGGAGTCGGTGCTTATCAAGCCGGAAAAATCGGCGAAAGCGAACTTCAGGAATTAGAACAGTTCGGCTGCCCGACATGCGGATCTTGCTCCGGAATGTTTACAGCAAACTCAATGAACTGTCTGTCAGAAGCACTTGGATTGGCTTTGCCTGGTAATGGAACCATTCTCGCGACATCGCCGGAACGAAAAGAGTTTGTCAGAAAATCAGCTAAGCAATTAATGGAAACCATTCGCAAAGACATCAAACCGAGAGATATCGTCACAGTAAAAGCGATTGACAATGCGTTTGCGCTTGACATGGCGCTCGGCGGTTCAACAAATACTGTACTTCATACGCTTGCCCTGGCAAATGAAGCTGGCGTTGAATACTCTTTGGAACGCATCAATGAAGTTGCAGAGCGCGTGCCGCATTTGTCCAAGCTGGCACCTGCATCTGATGTATTTATTGAAGATCTTCATGAAGCGGGCGGTGTGTCTGCAGCATTGAATGAGCTTTCCAAAAAAGAAGGAGCACTTCATTTAGACGCGCTGACAGTTACAGGTCAAACACTCGGAGAAACCGTTGCCGGTCATGAAGTGAAGGATTATAACGTCATTCATCCATTAGATCAGCCATTCACTGAAAAGGGAGGCCTTGCTGTATTATTCGGAAATCTGGCTCCGGACGGCGCTATCATCAAAACTGGCGGCGTACAGAACGGTATTACGAGACATGAAGGGCCAGCTGTCGTATTCGACTCTCAGGATGAGGCGCTAGACGGCATTATCAACCGGAAAGTAAAAGAAGGCGATGTCGTCATCATTCGTTACGAAGGGCCAAAGGGCGGGCCGGGTATGCCTGAAATGCTTGCACCTACATCACAGATTGTCGGAATGGGGCTTGGTCCGAAAGTAGCATTGATTACAGACGGACGTTTTTCCGGGGCATCCCGAGGCCTTTCAATCGGACACGTATCACCAGAGGCAGCAGAAGGCGGACCGCTTGCCTTTGTTGAGAACGGCGATCATATCATCGTTGATATCGAAAAACGCATTCTGGACGTTCAAGTGCCGGAAGAAGAATGGGAAAAACGGAAAGCGAATTGGAAAGGCTTTGAGCCAAAAGTGAAAACCGGCTATTTGGCCCGTTATTCTAAACTTGTGACAAGTGCCAATACGGGCGGTATCATGAAAATCTAGACATCGGGATCACATTCTCTTGTTTTAAGATGTGAACATTTGAAATCCGGCTCTCTCTATAGTATTCTTTACTTCAGATGAAGGATATTTAGAGGGGGCTTTTTTATGTCAATGGCTTATGAAGAATATATGCGCCAGCTTGTCGTTCCGATGCGCCGCGAGCTGACTGGGGCCGGTTTTGAAGAATTAACAACAGCAGAAGAAGTAGAAAATTTCATAGGGAAAGCAGAGGGCACAACTCTCGTAGTCGTTAACTCTGTTTGCGGCTGTGCGGCAGGTCTTGCGCGTCCTGCGGCAACTCAGGCAGTCCTGCAGAACGACAAAACACCTGACAATACGGTGACAGTATTTGCGGGCCAGGATAAAGAAGCCACTGCAAAAATGCGTGAGTATTTAACAGGCCAGGAGCCTTCTTCACCGTCAATGGCTCTTTTGAAAGGCAAAGAAGTCGTGCATTTTATTCCGCGCCATGAGATTGAAGGGCACGAAATGGAAGAAATCATGAAAAACTTGACTGATGCCTTTGATGCACACTGCTAAATGCCCGTTTACCGGGCATTTTCTTTTGGAGTATAGATCATGATTACAACAAGCTATAGACCGTCAGACCACACGATAAAGATCGCAAAAATGCTTTCGAAAGAGCTGGGTATACAATATTGCAGCCGAAATAAACAAACGGTTGAAAATATGCTGAAGGCAGCTGAGCGTGATTTGCTCGTGGTTGGAAAAGAGCGGTTCGAACTTTATACAAAACAAGGCGGTAAATTCTTTTTCCATCCGAATACAGCGATGTTCAGAGCTAAACGGTTGATTCGCGGCGAGCAAGAGCCAATGCTTCGGGCAGCTGGCTTAACGGCCGGAGATTCTTTTTTGGATTGCACGCTCGGGTTGGCTTCCGACGCCATTATCGCAAGTATGGCGGTTGGCGAAACCGGTTCGGTGATCGGGCTGGAAAAAAACAAGCTTGTGTCCGTTCTGGTGAATGCGGGGCTCCGTTCGTGGGAAACCGGTATAGAACAGCTTCAATCTGCCATGAAAAGAATACAAGTGAATCATGCGGATTGCTTTGACTATCTAAAGCAGCTGCCTGACAAATCAGTAGATGTCATTTATTTTGATCCGATGTTTCATGAGCCTGTAGAGTCATCTGATGGCATCGCGCCATTACGAGAGCTGGCTGAGGATTCTGCATTGGCGGATGGCTGTATCAAAGAAGCGGTGCGGGCAGCCAGAAAAAGCGTGGTGCTCAAAGACCATTGGAAAAGCCCGCGCTTTGAACAATT
>NZ_JH600294.1 GCF_000245335.1 Bacillus mojavensis RO-H-1 = KCTC 3706 | reverse complement strand
AAAGCCCGCGCTTTGAACAATTTGGTTTTAACGTGTTGAAAAGAAAAACAGCGCTTTTTCACTACGGTGTTATTCAAATCGAGAGAGAAACAAGCCCGTGAAGAACCTCACGGGCTTGTTTCTAATCGGTGACTTCCATGACGACAAAATATAATAATGTTAAAAGTGAAACCGTTGCAAACAAAGCGTCAATCATGCGGAAGGCCTCCTTTCATATTATATTGTAAGCGTTTTTACACGCGCAGCAAAGCAACAAATCTCCTAAATTGAGTAAGAGCTTCATATAGTGCATGACTTGTAAGTTCGACATATGATAAAATAAGAGAAACATGACAATAAAAGAGAGAGGAATAAGCAGTCATGAACTTGTGGATGAGAAAGACCCTTGTGGTTTTATTTACCATCGTAACGTTTGGGCTCGTATCTCCTCCGGCTGCACTCATGGCAGACAAGCCTTCAGGACAGCCGAGCAGTCTTGAGCAGAATGATTACACCGCTTTTTATGATGAGCATGATTTGTACGATGATTATGAATCGGAAGACAGGCGAGACCCCGAATTACTTTTTCAATCGTACAAGGAACAGCTCCTTGACAGCGCTGAAAATCAGTCTTTTTTGAAATTTGGCAGCAAAATTGCTCCGGTCATTGAAGATGACTATCGGAAAGAGATTCTGCCGAAAATCGAAAATGTCATATGTGATTTCTTAGCGACATTGCAAGACGATGAAGCGTATCAAGATGTTGTGATTTCAAGCAAGCCTTCAGCGGGGAAAACGGAGAAAATCTTTCACGTTTACAATCGGTCAACCGGAGAAGACCTTCTCAGGTTCCATGTGCGCAGAGACCACCCCCCACATGACGGCTACTGGTTTAATTTTCATTATCATACAGCAGAAGATGGATTTCAATCACACCATGAGCTTGGGAGCATTTATTGGGACCGCAACACACCTCCCAACTGGATGAGTGCCTAAAGGAGATGCCATTAGATATGAAAAAGTACACAATGAATGAAATGGTCGATATAACAAAGGATATGCTGAACAAACGGGGCGTTATGATAGAAGACATTGCGCGTATCGTTCAAAAACTTCAGGAAAAATACAATCCAAATCTCCCGCTTAGTGTATGTATGGAGAATGTAGAAAAAGTACTGAACAAGCGTGAAATTATCCATGCTGTATTAACAGGGCTGGCGCTTGATCAGCTTGCAGAGCAGAAACTTCTTCCTGAACCGCTGCAGCATCTTGTTGAAACAGATGAACCGCTCTACGGCATAGATGAAATTATCCCTCTTTCAATCGTTAATGTGTACGGCTCGATCGGCTTGACCAACTTTGGTTATTTGGATAAAGAGAAGATCGGAATTATTAAGGAGCTCGATGAAAGCCCTGACGGCATCCATACGTTTTTGGATGATATTGTCGCAGCACTTGCAGCCGCAGCAGCGAGCAGAATTGCCCACACACATCAGGATCTGCAAGATGAAGAAAAAGAACAGGACGAAAAGCCTGTTGTCAGCTAATCTATAAAAAAAATCATTTCTGGGTTCAGAAATGATTTTTTATTGTGTTACACTACTATAAGACTACTTTTAAAGGATGATTAAATGAAACAGTATAAAGAATTATGCCGGCATGTTTTAGATCATGGTGAGAAAAAGGGAGACCGTACAGGAACCGGAACAATCAGCACCTTCGGCTATCAAATGAGATTTAATTTGCAGGAAGGCTTCCCGATGCTGACCACAAAAAAACTTCACTTTAAATCAATTGCGCATGAGCTGCTTTGGTTTTTAAAGGGGGATACCAATGTACGCTATCTGCAGGAAAACGGAGTGCGTATTTGGAATGAGTGGGCCGATGAAAACGGCGAACTCGGACCTGTATATGGTTCACAATGGCGCTCATGGCGGGGAGCTGACGGAGAAACCATTGATCAAATTTCACGTCTTGTTGAAGATATTAAAACAAATCCGAACTCCAGACGTTTAATCGTCAGTGCCTGGAATGTTGGTGAAATTGATAAAATGGCCTTGCCTCCGTGCCACTGCCTGTTCCAATTTTATGTGTCTGACGGCAAGCTGTCCTGCCAGCTTTATCAGCGCTCAGCCGATGTTTTCCTCGGTGTGCCGTTTAATATAGCTTCTTATGCGTTGCTTACAATGATGATCGCTCATGTAACAGGGCTTGAGCCGGGCGAGTTTATTCATACATTCGGAGATGTTCATATTTATCAAAATCACATTGAACAGGTTAACTTGCAGCTGACCAGAGATGTCCGCCCGCTGCCGAAGCTTCGTTTTGCCAGAGAGGTTGATTCAATTTTCGGCTTTACGTTTGATGACTTTATCATTGAAGATTACAATCCGCATCCGCATATTAAAGGAGCGGTCAGCGTATGATTTCATTCATCTTCGCGATGGATGCCAATCGGCTTATCGGGAAGGACAATGATTTGCCGTGGCATTTGCCGAATGACCTTGCATACTTTAAAAAAGTAACCTCAGGACATTCAATCATCATGGGGCGAAAAACATATGAATCAATTGGACGACCGCTTCCAAATCGGAAAAATATTGTTGTGACATCTGCACACGATGCAGAATTTCCAGGGTGTACCGTTGTCAGTTCAATAGAGGACGTACTTCAGATTGCTTCAGATACTGAGGAATGCTTCGTGATCGGAGGCGCACAGCTTTATACGGCACTGTTTCCTTATGCGGACAGGCTGTATATGACAAAAATTCATCACCAGTTTGATGGAGACCGCTACTTTCCTGAATTTGATGAGAGCAAATGGAAGCTTGTTTCTTCTGAGCAAGGGACGAAGGACGAAAAAAATCCGTATGACTATGAATTTTTAGTGTATGAAAAAAAGAATGCATCATCTGAAGCGGGAGGATTTTAATTGATTCGCTACAGCTGCCTAGTGATTTACATTGTGTATATGCTGTTAAAAAATATAAAACAATTGTTTAATCAAAGAATGCTGGATCCGCGTCTGTCATACAAAAAACAGATGAAACTCGTTTACGAGCAGCCAAAGGCGTTTTTGGAAGGCTGTATCGGTATTTCAGGATCTGTCATCACCATCCATCAGCCAGAGCCGATACCGAGCGGTCCTGTTTTGTATGTGCATTCTCGTTTGCGATTAGCTGAACTTGCTTTAATTGCTGGGTATATTGAGAAGCCTGCCGGTTTTATCGCAAACCCCAAAGTGTTTCGCTTACCGATTATCGGACAATGGCTTGAACGGATGAATGTCATACAAGAGAGCAGTTCAGAAAAGGTATATGAAGATACTTTGACCCAATTAGAAAAAGGCCAAAGCATGATTCTTTCTTTAGATGGGTGCATCGATCCATTGGAACTTGCCGCCCGCTGCAGTCTTCCGGTTGTAATAGTGGAAACGACAGGAACAGATGAAGTGCTGAAGGGGTCGCTTTTTAAACGCTTAAAACCAGCAGATATAGAATTGTCATTTTCTAAAGCTTATATTCCGGCAAGTGAGAAGCAATTACGGGCCTAAAAAAGCGCAGTCACTGAGACTGCACTTTTTCATTAGGATAAAAACGGCACTTTCACACAATAGAACAGCACGCAGAAAAACATCGCTGCGCTTCCGCCTAAAACAAAGCTGTGCCAAATGGCGTGATGGAAGGGAATCTTTCTCCAAATATAAAAGATCGTTCCGGCGGAATACAGCAGACCGCCAAGTAAAAGAAGGCTGAATCCAGCTCCTGTCAGTGAGGCATATAAAGGTTTAACCGCGATGATCATCAGCCATCCCATTAATAAATACATCAAGGTAGATAAAATGATAAACCGTTTTACAAAGAAAATTTTAAACACGATTCCACAAAGGGCAAGCGACCAAACGATGATCAGCAGGGTGAAGCCGAGTGTGCCCTTTAACGGTCCAAGCAGAAAAGGGGTGTAGGTTCCGGCAATCAACACGTAAATAGCGCTATGGTCAATAATCTCCAAAATATCTTTCGTCTTTTTGTGCTGAATGCTGTGAAGCAGGGTGGAGCTCAAATAAAGCAGTAGCATGGATACACCAAATATGGTAAAGCTGACGATATCCCATGCGGATCCGTAATTAGCCGCAAATATGATCAGGAACACTAATGCTGGAATGGATAAGAACACACCGATGCCGTGGGTGATGGCGTTGGCAATCTCTTCTTTTATTGTATACACGTACATTCTCCTCGCTTTCGCTGCTACATCATTTGTTTTTGCAGCGTTTCTAAAAAATTCAGCCCTTCTAACGTAATTTTTGTGCCCGCACGTCCGCGGCTTTTTGTCACATACTCTTTTTTCTCCAAATAATCCAGACGGCTTCTGACCTGCTGCGGCGTTAGTGAGGTTTGGCTGTTTTTGCTGCGTTCAGAAATGATCCGTCTGCTTGCCGGTTCGCCTTTTTCATTTAACACTTTTATGGTTTCCAAAATAAACAGAAATTCTGCTTTTTCCATTAAAGTCAGAAGCTTCGCTTTTTTCTTCGTCGTTTTTTCATTTAGTCCGTCCCGTATATAGGGCGGAACGTCATACGGATGAATGGTTCCTCCGCTGGATACTGCCGCCATATAATCTGTTGCGTTTTTTAATTCTCTTACATTCCCTTCAAATGGATGCTGTTTAAGCAGCGGAAAGACTGAAGGCTCAATTAATAAAGGCTGCCCGGATTCTGAAAGGAAATACTGGGTCAAAAGGGGGATATCGCTTTTTCGCTCGGTCAGCACCGGCAATGTGAGCGTTAAAATATTCAGCCTGTAAAATAAGTCTTGCCTGAATGTATTTTTGGCAACCTCTGTTATCGGGATGACAGAAGCACAGATGATTCTCGGTTTTTCCCCATCAGAGTCAAGTGCTTCTAAAAGCTTAGCTTGTACAGAAACCGGCATATTCCATATGTCATTAAGAAGAAGTGTGCCTCGGGCGGCTTTTTGAAACGCACCGGAGATTCCGTCAGAGCCAAAAAGCTCGTATGCAAGGCTTTCTTCTGAATGGGTGCTGCAATAGATACTGATCAATGGTTCGCCATTTCTTGAAGAGCCTTGGTGTATGGCTTGTGCAAAATGATCCTTGCCTGTTCCGACTTTTCCTGTGATCAGGACAGGAAGCTCTGATAAGGCAAACTGCATAGCGACTCGTTTTGTTTCGAGAAAGAGTTGATGCTCTCCAATTAGATTATGAAAAGTGCAAGGTTGAGGTGCGGTAATCATTTATTGGCTCCTTTTGGTTCTAATTGGTTCTATTATAACATGCCTTTCATCTAAAAACATCTTTTATCCTTTAGAACTTTGTTCTTATGTCTGCTGGATGCAGGTCACACAGATGTTATCGCTGGATGCGGCGAACTTAGAATGCGATTGATTTTTTTATTTACTAAATAAAAATAATTGTCTTATTATTTGAATATTCGTGTTATAATGGCATATTAAATAGGGATTTAAAACAAGAAAGGAATCTGTACATGAAACCGTTGCTTAAAGAAAACTCTCTCATCCAAGTGAAAGACATTTTAAAGGCTCATCAAAACGTGAAGGACGTTGTGACTCACACACCGCTGCAAAGGAATGACAGACTTTCTGAGAGATACGAATGCAATATTTATTTGAAGCGAGAAGACTTGCAGGTAGTCAGATCTTTTAAACTCAGAGGGGCTTATAACAAAATGAAGCAGCTCTCTGACGAGCAGACAAAAAACGGGGTCGTGTGCGCAAGTGCCGGAAACCACGCACAAGGTGTAGCGTTTTCGTGTAAACACCTGGGCATTCATGGGAAAATTTTCATGCCTTCCACAACACCAAGACAAAAAGTGTCACAAGTGGAACTGTTCGGAAAAGGATTTATCGATATTATTTTGACAGGTGATACTTTTGATGATGCGTATAAAAATGCAGTTGAATGCTGTGAGCAGGAACACCGAACCTTTATTCATCCGTTTGATGATCCGGATGTAATGGCCGGCCAGGGAACTCTGGCAGTCGAAATTTTAAATGACATTGATACAGAACCGCATTTTCTATTTGCAAGTGTCGGGGGAGGCGGGCTTCTTGCAGGGGTCGGCACGTATATGAAAAACGTGTCTCCTGAGACAAAAGTGATCGCGGTTGAACCGGCGGGCGCTGCGTCTTATTTTGAATCTAACAAAGCTGGACATGTCGTTACGTTAGATAAAATTGATAAATTTGTGGACGGAGCGGCAGTAAAAAAAATCGGCGATGAAACCTTTCAAGCGCTAGAAACCGTAGTTGATGACATCCTTCTCGTGCCTGAAGGGAAGGTATGCACAGCCATTCTTGAATTATATAATCAATGTGCGATTGTCGCTGAACCGGCGGGTGCTCTTTCTGTTGCGGCACTGGATTTATATAAGGAAGAAATTAAAGGGAAAAACGTAGTATGTGTTGTCAGCGGCGGCAATAACGATATTGGAAGAATGCAGGAAATGAAGGAGCGGTCTATGATTTTTGAAGGACTTCAGCATTATTTTATCGTCAATTTTCCGCAAAGAGCTGGTGCACTCCGTGAATTTCTTGACGAAGTTCTTGGGCCGAATGATGACATTACACGATTTGAGTATACGAAGAAAAACAATAAGAGCAACGGACCGGCTCTTGTCGGCATTGAGCTTCAAAACAAAGCTGACTATGGACCGCTGATTGAACGGATGAATAAAAAAGCGTTTCATTATTTAGAGGTAAATAAGGATCAAGATTTATTCCATCTGCTGATTTGATTTTTTCGGCACAACCGCGCAAAATGACAGACAGCCCGGCCGGCATTGTATATAATAGAAGAAAACAATCAAAAAATGAGGATTGATAGCTTGTTACTCAAAAGCCTAGAGTTCAAACGAAGCGACGGGATTCAGGTGAAAGTGACAGAAATACCTGTGTTAAAGGAAGATGAACATTATTTCTTTATGTTGAATCAGCATTTGCAGATTTACTTAAAAGAGGTGTTTTCATCAAATAGCAGGGCAAAAGTGTATTCTTTCCGACAATATATGAAGCGCCGGATGAAATGGACTGATTATCAGGCTGTTTTTCATCAAGAGGTGTTAAAACACAACGCGTGATACGCCGTTTATTCCTGTGTGTCCCCTTTGCTATGCCGCGCGCAGGCGTACGAAGGGGCATGCAGGAATTTTTTTTGCGGGTATAGAATGAAACAATGATGTAGGAAGGTGAGCACGGCATTTAGTAAGCGCTTTAAGCTGGAAAGGGTGAACGGCATGAAGATGATCAAAGGGTTGGCGGCAGGACTGATTTTTTTGCTTTTGTGTGCCTGCGGAGGACATCAGATTAAGGATCCGCTTAATTACCAGGTGGAGCCTTTTACTTTTAAAAACCAAGATGGCAAAAATGTTTCTTTAGACAGTTTAAAAGGAGAGGTTTGGCTCGCAGACTTTATTTTTACCAATTGTGAGACCGTATGTCCCCCGATGACAGCTCATATGACAGATCTTCAAAAGAAATTAAAGGCTGAGAATATAAATGTGCGCATTGTATCCTTCAGTGTTGATCCAGAGAATGATAACCCGGAGCAGCTGAAAAAATTTGCGGCAAATTATCCTTTATCTTTTGATAACTGGGATTTTCTAACGGGATACAGTCAAAGTGACATCGAGACGTTTGCGTTTGAGAGCTTTAAAGCGATCGTGAAGAAACCTGAAGGCCAGGATCAGGTCATTCATCAATCTTCTTTTTATTTAGTAGGCCCTGACGGTAAAGTGCTGAAAGATTACAATGGAGTAGAAAATACACCATACGATGACATCATCGTTGATGTGAAAACAGCCAGCAAACTCAAGTAATCTCGAAGACAAGGCATTTTCAAATCTCCTAAAACATGATACACTTTCCACTAGTAGAATGGGGAGGAGCAACAAGATTGAAACTGCGCATTTTTGCACTCATGGCCAGTTTGATTTTGCTTCTTACTGCGTGTACTAGCTTACGTACAGCATCTGAGGGAAAACAAAAAGCCCATGAACTGAAAACGAAAGAGCACATTGTCATTGCCGCTGTCGGAGATTCGCTTACAGAAGGTGTCGGAGATCCCGAGGGCAAGGGATATGTTGGCAAGGTGGCGGACTCTATCCGGTCAAATGAGCAAGTCAAAAAGGTAGACGTTAAAAATTATGCCGTCAAAGGGAATCGTACGGAAGATTTGTTAGAGAAACTAAAAGATAAAAACGTTCAAAAAGGCATAAAAGATGCAGATTATGTCTTTTTAACAATTGGCGGTAATGATCTGATGAAGGTCCTTCGCCAAAATTTCCTGCAATTAACTGTCGAACCGTTCCAGGAAGAGGAAAAGCCGTACGAAAAGCGTTTTAAAAAAATCATTTCAGAGATCCGGGCGCTGAATAATCACGCAGAACTGATTTATGTCAGCATGTATAATCCGTTTACGTTTACTCTATCTGAATTACAGGAAATTAACGGGGTAGTCACAGATTGGAACAACATTGCTAAAAAAGAGCTGAAAAAAGATAAACATGCAAAAATCATTAATATAGAAGACTTGTTCAATCAAAAAAGTGACAGTAAACGAATTTCTGAGGAAGATGATTTTCATCCTAATGGAACGGGTTATTCCTTAATAGCAAAACGGGTCTATCAAGCAATTGAAAAAGAAGGATTACCGAAAGAGTAGGGTGAAATCATGAATAACTGGAAACGACTGTTTTTTATATTGCTTGCAATCAATATTGTATTAGCAGTAGGGTTTGTGACGCTGCTCATGCTGCCGGGCAAGCAAGCTCAGGTAGAGGATACCTCTAAAAGCGAGTACGGATTTCAAGTGACCAGCACAAAAGAATCTTTAGCTGCTTTTGTCAACTCATATTTAAACGAGAAAGCGTCAAACAAGCTTGATTACAAAGTGGATATTGGTGACGATGTCCATGTAGCGGGGAAAATCAAAGCATTTTCCACGTCAATTGACGCGTTTATCGCATTTGAGCCGACCGTGAAAAAGAATGGCGATGTCGAGCTGAATGTAACGAAATTTTCCTTAGGGAAATTGAGTATTCCTATTAGCTTTGTGTTAAATTATATGGACAGCTTCTATGAACTTCCATCCTTTGTGCATGTTCATCCCGGCGATAAAAGCATTGAGGTCCGTCTGTCTGAAATGCCATTAACGAACGGTATGTATGTTAAAGCAAATAAAATTAATTTAGAACAAGATGAAATTGAATTTTCCTATTACCATCCTAAACAATAGAGGTGACTGAAATGAAGCGGATTTACCAGTATTTCAGTTTGTTATCATTTACGTTTTCCCTTTACTTCGGCTGGCTTGCTTATCATCATCTGGCCGCTGAAGATATGGATCAAATGTACTTGAACATTTCGTACTGCGCATTGTTTCTGAGTGTGATGGTGTTTACATTTGGCATGAAAGACCGAAAAAAAGCCGATAAATCGTGAAAAAAAGAGACATGCTGCATCGTCTCTTTTTTCATGCGGCTGGACGAAAATATAAGAGAACAAGGAGAAGAAATGAAAGCATACGATTTTACGAAGGGAAACGTACTGAGGCAGCTCATCCTATTTTCGGTGCCTATTATGCTGGGAAATGCTCTGCAGGTTTCTTTTCAATTCATAGACAGTTTATGGGTCGGCAATTTGCTGGGGGCAAAAGCGCTTGGCGCGGCCGCGGTATCAAGCACGATTGTATTAACCGTGCTGTCTTTTATTTTGGGACTTAATAATGCGACCTTAACCATTTTGTCTCAGCAAAAAGGAAAAGATGATGAGAAAGGAATGGCGTCGTACATCAATGCCTTTGTCGTTTTATTGACAGGCTTAAGCATCGGGTTCGGCGCAGCCGGTTTTTTCTTGTCAGAACCATTGCTGCGTCTTCTGCAAACGCCGGAATCTATGATTCCGCTTGCCGAGATCTATTTGCAGATTCAATTTATCGGCATACTGTTTTTGTTTGGTTATAACTTTATCAGTACGGTTCTTCGGGCGCTTGGTGACAGCAAAACACCGCTGCGGTTCATCGCTTTTGCCGTTGTGCTGAATGCTGTGCTGGCACCGCTCTTTATTTCTGTTTTTCGCATGGGGATTGCGGGAGCAGCTTATTCAACTGTTTTGTCACAGGGGATTGCGTTTCTATATGGTTTGTTTTATGTCATCAAACATCAGCTAGTTCCGTTTTCTATGCCAAGAGCTCCTAAGTGGGAAGAGACTGCATTGATTCTGAAACTCGGTATTCCCGCCGGTCTGCAGATGATGGTGATTACAGGCGGAATGATGGCGATCATGAGTGTCGTCAACTCCTATGGAGAACATGTGGTCTCTGGATTTGGCGCGGTGCAGCGGCTGGACAGCATCATCACACTTCCGGCTATGGCGGCCGGTACGGCGGTCAACAGCATGGCTGGGCAGAATATCGGACTCGGAAACTATAAAAGAGTGGAATCGATTGCGAAGCTTGGTGTGATAGCTGTTTTTTCTTGCATGCTCGTCATTGCTATTATCATTTGGATATTTGGAAAATACTTAATGAGGTTATTTATTAGTGAGCCTGACGCGGTAGCGTTTGGTGAACAATATTTGCGGTGGATTGCGTTTTTCTATCCGTTTATCGGTATTAATTTTGTGCTGAACGGAATTGTCAGAGCCGCTGGGGCCATGTTGCAGGTCTTGATTTTAAATTTAATTTCTTTCTGGGTTTTGAGATATCCTTTCACGGCTCTGTTTTCGGCTTGGCTTGGACAGAAAGGGATCGGTTTCGGAATCGGTATGAGTTTCTTATTCAGCAGCTGTGTGGCGTTTTTGTACTACAGATACGGCCGCTGGAAAACGATGAAATTGTTTACTGATAGATAAGAAAGGCGCTTCGAAAAGCACATACCCTGATAGAGGGTATGTGTCTTTTTTTACCGTTTTTATCAAGTTTGCTGAAAAGCTCGATTAATGTGGCAAGTTCAGTATCAGTATAACAATCAAAGCGTTTAAAGAAATATTCAGTTTTTTTCTCATTGAAATGCTGAACGATTTTTTTACCTGCTTCAGTGATGTGGATACGGATGATCCGCCGATCTTCCTTCGATCTGATTCTCGTGATCCATTCCTTTTCTACCAGCGCGTCAGTCACTGCTGTAATGTGGCTTGCTGATACTTCCAAAATGGGCGCAAATTCAGTCACTTTCTTAGGTCCCTGTTCACTTAAAATGCGCAAAATGGTAAATTCATTCCGCGACAGCTCTTTATCTAGAATGTCATTGATTTCATTGCGTATTTGTTTAAAAACTTTACGGAGTAAAGTTTCCATATCATACATCATTTGTGTTCTTACTTTCAAATTTGTGAACCCCCATTACATAATTGCTAATACTCAAAACCTATAGAATTTTATTGAAAAGCAGAATCATTTTCATTCTATTTTTACATGCTATAATATAATAATACCACGTATTAACAAAGGAGGCACCAGTATGTCTGAAAAAAAAGAACTCGCCACATTTGCAGGCGGCTGTTTTTGGTGTATGGTCAAACCTTTTGACGAACAGCCGGGAATCGAAAAAGTGGTGTCCGGGTATACAGGCGGCCATACTGAAAACCCTACCTATGAAGAAGTATGCAGCGAAACAACAGGGCATCGTGAAGCCGTACAAATCACGTTTGAGCCTGATGTATTCCCTTATGAAAAGCTATTAGAGCTGTTCTGGCAGCAAATTGATCCGACAGATGCAGGCGGCCAGTTCGCTGATCGCGGCAGCTCTTACCGTGCAGCGATTTTTTATCATACTGAAAAACAAAAGGAGCTTGCTGAAGCATCAAAACAGCGGCTGTCGGAAAGCGGCATTTTTAAAGATCCTATCGTGACAGACATTTTAAAGGCTGAACCATTCTATGAAGCGGAAGATTACCATCAGCATTTTTATAAAAAGAATCCAGGGCATTATCAGCGTTACCGGACAGGCTCCGGAAGAGCTGGATTTATCAGTGAGCATTGGGGGGCGAAATAAATGACGCTAAATAAAGAAGAAAGAATAAAATCATTAAACCGTATGCAATACGAGGTCACACAAAAATAACGGAACGGAGCCGCCGTTTCAAAATGAGTATTGGGATCATAAGGAAGAAGGGCTTTATGTTGACATAGTGTCAGGAAAGCCTTTGTTTACTTCTAAGGATAAATTTGATTCCCATTGCGGCTGGCCAAGCTTTACTAAGCCGATTGAGGAAGAAGAAGTGGAAGAAAAACAGGATACGAGCCACGGAATGATTCGAACAGAAGTCAGAAGCCGAACAGCCGATTCCCATCTGGGACATGTATTTAATGACGGACCTGGGCCAAGCGGACTTCGTTACTGCATCAATTCTGCGGCGCTGCGGTTTATTCCTAAGGATAAGCTCAAAGAAGAGGGATATGAAAACTATCAGCACCTATTTGACAAATAAAGTGCAAGCAAAAACAAGCCTGTCTAATCGATAGACAGGCTTGTTTTATGCTTTTTTTCTTATATGCAGATCTTTAATAATTTGGGCAGCTCTGTCTTTTGTAATAACATCTCCCAGTACAATTGAAAGCCGCCGATCCTCCGCATACTTTTGACTCCTTACCATACTGTTTACAGTCGTCTTTGCTGAATACAAGGTATAAGTAGCAAAAGATGTTTGACAATTTGACTTCCGATTGATCCCGCTCCGCCAGTGACTAAAACTTCTGGTTTATATTCTTATCTCTACCATTCATCATAGGTTCAACTTTTTAATCGAGTTAATGAAAGCAACCAATAAGACAAAATGCAGGGAATTTTTAAGAAAAATGAAGAGATGGGCTTAATCTAAACTAAATAAACAGTGTACTAAATATTCTTATTCTCTATTTTCGCGCCTTATAAGCAGGTCCCATTCCATCTTCTCACGCCGATATAAAAAAGCGTTCTTTTGAGTCAGAAACATTACGTAAAAAAGGTTCAATTGTCTCACTATTCACCAACTTCGTATATTTTACAATAAGAAAGAAGGTTTAAATAAGGGGGCTGAAAAATGAAGTATCCAAAAACCATTCTGTTTAGTGCTGCTGCATGTTTATTGCTTAGCCTATCTGCAAACTCGGTATCGGCTCATCATGCTGGTGAAGTGAATCATTTCAAAGTGACGGCAAAGGGAGAGACTGAGCCGGTTGCTTCCGGAGATGACGCTGCAGATGATCCGTCCATTTGGGTTGATGCAAAGCATCCGGAAAAAAGCAAATTGATAACGACAAACAAGAAGTCCGGGTTAGTCGTGTATGATTTGGATGGCAAACAGATCAATTCTTACGAGTTTGGCAAGCTGAATAATGTCGATCTGCGCTATGATTTTCCCCTCAACGGCAAACAGATTGACATTGTCGCTGCTTCAAACCGGACAGAAGGAAAAAATTCGATTGAAGTTTACGCCATTGATGGGGAAAAAGGTGAATTGAAAAGCATCACAGATCCGAAACATCCCATTTCCACTGATATGTCTGAGGTTTACGGTTTCAGCCTGTATCACAGCCAAAAAACAGGGGCATTTTATGCGTTGGTGTCGGGAAAACAAGGAGAGTTCGAGCAATATGAAATGGCCGACAATGGAAAGGGATATGTAACAGGGAAAAAAGTGCGGCAATTCAAATTAAATTCTCAAACTGAAGGTCTCGTCGCAGATGATGAGTACGGAAATCTCTATATAGCGGAGGAAGACACAGCAATTTGGAAATTTAATGCTGAACCATCTGGAGGATCACAGGGCAAAGTCATTGATCGTGCTGATGGAAAGCATTTAACAGCTGATATTGAGGGACTGACCATCTATTATGCGCCGGACGGAAAAGGTTATCTCATCGCCTCAAGTCAAGGCAATAACAGCTATGCGATGTATGAAAGGCAAAGAGGCAATCGGTATATTGCCAATTTTGAAATTACGGATGGCGAGAAAATAGACGGGACGAGTGATACTGACGGTATTGATGTTCTTGGTTTCGGGCTGGGGCCAAAATATCCGTATGGCATTTTTGTAGCGCAGGACGGAGAAAATATAGAAAATGGACAAGCTGTCAATCAAAATTTCAAAATTGTATCATGGGAACAGATTTCTCAGCATCTTGGCGGAAAACCTAACCTGAATAAACAGGTGAATCCAAGACAGCTGAAGGACAGATCTGATGATTAAAGAAGCAGCCTATTTTCGGCTGCTTTTTTATGTTCACGAAAAAATCGTTCATATGAAATGAACGATTTTTCAAGTAAGCGCCAGATGAATGGCTTTCAGTTTTTCGGGAAGCTCATCAAATGTATGAGCAGGAACCGTCTCTTTATAATTTAGCGCCGCAGCTTTGTCTCGTTCCTCAGGATGATTGATATAGAAAGCGGCTTTTTCCTTAAAGTCGTCGACGCTGTGATAAGAAATAAAGGATGAAAAAGGATGTGCCGCGGGGAGATCCACTAGTTGAAATGCTTCGCATGCAGCGATATCAAAGGTGCGGTTATTAAAGCTTGCATTTTTAATGCGGCTTTTATTTTTGTTGAACGTAAAATGATACGGCCGATGTGGATTGATCACGATGTCTGCCCCGTTATAATAATGAACCGCCTGTTCAGGCGGAACCCATGTGCTGACTACATCTATATGCGGCTGTTTGAGTACTTTTTTAGGCAGGTATTTTCTCCATTCCTTTCCGATGACCCGAACGGTGTACGGGAGATATGCCGCTTCTTTCACAAGCTGAACCCGATTAGGGTAAGGATAGCCGATGATAAGCAATTGTGAATGAAAGGAATGTTCGGTGTCCATTTTTTTAAACAGCCGATGATTAACAGGAATCGGAACATAATAGATATGCTGATAACCAAGCTCCTGATAACAGAGAGCAGCATTTTGATCAATTGTTAAAACCGCGTCAGCGTATTTTATCACCTGAAGACTGATATCAATATAAAATGGGTCTTCTGTCAGCCAAACATATACGGGGATACCCTTACCCTTTAACCAGGTCAGCCAGTCGTGAGGAACGTGATCTCCAACCATCATGAGTGCGAAGTCCGGCTGAAACGTTTCAATGCTTGACAGCGCTTCTGTGTCTGGTGTATCTGCAGACATGAATTCTGTCTGAGCGCGCTGAAAGCAATCTTCAGCCCAGCGGTCAAAATAACTGTATATTCCTCCATATCCCGACTGGATATATAAAACTTTCATCAGAGGTTATGAGAAGAATGTAACGCTTTCTACTTTATCTACATCAATCAATGTTGTCGCTTGACCTGGCGGAGTTACAGAGCTTTCCTGTGTGACAAATACGATGCCGTGAACTTGATCAAAAGCAACAAAGACAACCGGACCGATCATGTCACCGGAATCTGTCACAATGCTGATGGTAGTGCCAGGTGTAATTCTGGCAAAAATCCATCTTGCAGGCAGGGAAGGATCTAAAACAGATTCGGCAGTAACCGTTTCGCTTTCGTCCACTTTATTATCTATAGCGGCTTCAAGTAATTCTTTAAGGTTATTATCCACGTTTTCTCCTCCTTCTGTTGCATTTGTAAATAAAGGGCTTAAAAGGCTTTTAATAATATCCTTTTTTAACTGCGCATTTTCACTGCTCAACACACACACCTCCTATAAATTATTGAACTCACGTTTAATCATATTCTTTTGATTGGCAATTGGTATGAGTCGAATGCCGTAGCTGAGCTATTTTTCATATATTTAAGGAAAATGCTGATTTTTTTCTATGGATGGACAATGCCTATACCGCAATTGACAGCATGTTCATATTGTGAAACAGAGCATAAGGATAAAGGAGAGGGATTGGGAGTTAAAAACAAAGTGAACCGAGAAGAAAATGACGACGAATCGCATTTGATTCTGCTTATACGTCAAACAGCTTCAGACGGAAATCCATCTGATCTCAGACGCCAGCTCGTATTTGCTAAAGAGCTTGGTGTGCCGGTTTCAAGAGTTAATCTGATCAATGGAGATACGCTTCAAAATGTTATCGTTAAAGAAGTCATGGGTGATTTGGTTATTTTTCAGAACCATCAAACGAGATCAAATGTTGCCCTCTCAAGTATTGTAAGCTGGGGTTCTTTTTAAATGATGACAGAGGCTCTGCTTGCTGCGGAGCCGTTTTCATGTGTGACAATAGGAGGCTTGGAGAGATGGGGGACAAAGTTTCCATTATTTTAACGAGTTATAACAAACCTGATTATCTGCAAAAGGCGATTGAAAGTGTCATCAATCAAACTCATAGCAATTGGGAGCTTTTTGTCATGGATGACCATTCAAATGAGGAAACGACTGCGGTGATTCACAAGTACCTTCATGACCACCGCATTCACTATAAAAACAGCTTCGTCCATCCTCAACATCGATTAAAAACAACCCGTTATGCCACACTAATTAATGACGCACTACCGTATGCAACCGGCGACTATATTTCTTATCTCACCGATGATACCGTTTATCATCCAAATCGGCTGAGCCGTATGGTGCAGACATTTTTGTGTCATCCTGAAGTACAGGCAGTCTATTCCAAACAAAAAGTTGTTCATGTAAACGAAAGAGGAGAGGAAATGTCCCATTTTTACAGAAATGCCAATACGGTGCTTGATCAGGCCGCTTTTCAAGTCGACCATTGCTCTGTTATGCATCGCCGATTGCTGCTTGATCGAATCAAAGATAAATATGGCAGCTATTGGGACGATGATATGAAGCATTGGAATCACGGCGACTCAATTTTTTGGCTAAGAGTAAACACATTTGCCCCGTTCCTGCCGATAAATGAAGTATTAGATACAACGTATAAGACCCCGAATTCCTTTCAAAACGCTTATCAGTTTCTGCCCGCCGATTTGATTGACGGCACGTTTGTAAAAGGATCTGATCAACATGTGTATTTTCTTGATCAAGGTGTACGGCATCCTGTGGGAGAGAGATGGCGTTCAGTGTATCTAGATCGGACTGTTATTATCCCAGATCCGTATTTATTTCAATATCATATGGGAAAATGTTTAAACATTCCGAATTATGTTTTGGTAAAAGAAGCTGACCGGCCTGCAGTATTTTACATTGACGCCGGAAAAAAAAGACGGATAGAAAGTCAGCATGCTTTTCAATTTTATCAATTTAAAAGAAAAGATATTTTGACGATTGAAAAAGAAGTGCTCGAGGGTCTGCCGGAAGGGCCGCCTATCACGCGGGAGAGATCTGGGGTGATCGCCAATCCGCCTGGACGAAGGCTGTTTTTTATAGAACGAGAGCGGTTTCTATTTCTACATGGTGTTTTTCATCCAATCAGCGAGCAAGTGGTGAGGAAATTCTTTTTACAGCAGAAACCAATACCCGCTTCTTTCCGGAACATTCAACAATTTCCAATTGGAAAGCCGTTTTATCCGGTGTACGATGAGATTATAAAGAATTTAAATATTGCAATCGAGTAAATGTATAGGTCATAAAAAGGAGATATTCATGACAGGATATTTTTCAAAAACGGAGCATCAATATCTATCGTTAACGTCTGAATCGAAGTTGTTTGATCATTACAGTGTATATAAAGATCCCAATCTGCCGCAAATTTTTTCTCATAATTTTGTACAGCTTCATGATACGTTTCCATTGGACCATATACCGGACTTTTTGCCGTTCATACCGAAGCTGCTTGATGCGAATTATATCCATTTAAAAGCGTCTCCTCAGCATGTTTTTCCGCTCGTTTTGAAGCAGTCGCTTGTGAAAAGCGGTTTTGTGGTTGAAGATGAGCTGTTATACAGCATGAAGCTTGGAGACTGGAAGAGAAAGACGGGACATCCTTTCACGGCATGGGGGACGGCAAAGAGTCTTAGTGACGGTTCTTCTATCATGAAAATTTATGACTCGCTTTATATAGGAGAGGCAATTGCAGAACAAAAATTAGTAAGAAAATATCCTTTTTACAAAGCGGGTACGATTTTGCTTGTTGTTTGTTACAGCGATTCATCACAGAACATTCCGATTGGCTGCGGGGAACTTTTTATTGATTCGCAAGAGAAAACGGCTAAAATTGAAGAAGTGGCGATTTTGGATCAGTTTCAAAGAAGGGGCTACGGCAGTATTCTTGTGGGTGAGATGCTGTCCATTGCCAAATCTTTAGGAATGGACGATGCTTATTTAGTGGCCTCAAATTCTGACGGCGTCACTCATTTTTATGAAAAGCTCAAGTTTCAAAAATATGAGCGGGTGCACACTGTTTTTCATTATTTCCTTACATAGATGGGCATTTGCACAGACCGTTTGGGACTTGGCCCGCATACAATGCCGTATATCGTGATAAGAAAGGATGAAAAACAATATGCATGGATATCAGGGGTACGGTTACGGAGGATTTGGCTGCGGGACAAATACATTTGTATTGATTGTTGTCTTGTTCATTTTATTAATTATTGTCGGAGCCGCTTTTATTTGCTAGAAGATGACATATCATAAGGGCCTTTCGGAATTCGGAAGGGCTCTTTTTTTTGTGCGAAAAAGTTTTATAGGGAACGTCATGCCGCTATTTAAACACTCATACAATATAGAAAAGGTGTTTTTGAGGTGGAAGCATGAGCAGTTATTTAATTAAGCCAGAGCTTAGTGCGGAATATCCGGTTGTCAGTCATGCAAAGGGCACATATGTGTATGATCAGAACGGAAAAAAATATCTTGACGGCTCATCTGGTGCGGTGACATGCAATATCGGCCACGGGGTAGATGAAGTAACTGAGCAGCTGAAAGAACAGCTTGATAAGGTATCTTTTGCTTATCGCTCGCAGTTTACGAGTGAGCCGGCCGAGCAATTAGCTGCTTTACTGTCCGAGCAGCTGCCGGGAGAATTGAATTGGTCTTTTTTTGTCAATAGCGGATCAGAAGCCATAGAAACGGCAATGAAAATCGCCATTCAATATTGGCAGGAAAAAAAGCAGACACAGAAATCCATCTTTCTCTCAAGATGGAGCAGTTACCACGGAATAACTTTGGGAGCGCTTTCATTATCGGGATTTTATGAACGAAGGTACCGGTTCACACATTTGCTTGAGCGTTATCCCGCTCTCTCAGCCCCGCATATATATCGGCTGAATCAAGAGGCAAAAAAAGATTTTGTTCAAACGGCCGCGGAGGAGCTGGAAACCGCTATAAAAAGAATCGGAAGTCAGTTTATTGCGGGCTTTGTGGCAGAACCTATTATTGGAGCCGCGGGAGCAGCGATTACTCCTCCTTCTGGATATTATGAGAGATTGAAAGAGGTGTGCCGCTCACACGGTGTGCTGTTTATTGCGGATGAAGTGATGACAGGACTCGGGAGAACTGGAAGGATGCTTGCGACAGAACATTGGCATACCGTTCCTGATATCGCTGTGCTTGGAAAGGGACTCGGTGCCGGGTACGCGCCTATTGCAGCTGCAGTTGTGTCTGATACGATCCTCCGAACGATAAAACAAGGATCGGGTGTTATTATGAGCGGTCACACCTACAGTGCTCATCCCTATTCAGCCAAAGCCGCTCTTGAGGTTTTGCGTTATGTTATCAGACACGGCTTGATCAAACAGTCTGAAGAAAAGGGCTTCAAGCTGAAAAAGAAACTTGAAGCGATGATGCATCGGAGCGGCATCATTGGGGATGTCCGCGGCAAAGGACTGCTTTTAGGCGTTGAATTTGTGGCTGATAAAAAGACAAAGCGAGTGTTTCCGCAAGAACGGTCGATGACCCAGCGTATCATCAGCGAAGCAAAAAAACGCGGGCTCATTGTCTATCCTGCCAAGGCTGGAATCGACAGCGGGGAAGGAGATGCCGTAATCATCGCTCCTCCATTCACAATATCAGACGAAGAGATGGAAGAGCTTATATCAACTTTTTCGGAAACAGTTGCAGAAGTTGAAAAAAACTGAAAAGGGATTGAAATCAATATGTCACCATTTCAAAAAACAATCAGCATTGAATCGGCAATTGCTGATGTGTGTGATGGGTCGGTCCTTATGTTTGGCGGCTTCGGTGGAGTCGGCTCTCCGCCTTCTTTGATTGAAGCGATATTGGACAGCGGTGTAAAAGAATTAACTGTCATTTGCAATGATGCTGGATTCCCGGGAATTGGGATTGGACCGCTTATTGTCAATAAGAGAGTCAAGACGCTGATTGCATCGCATATCGGTTCAAATCCTGTAGCCGGAAAACAGATGACAGACGGCACATTAGAGGTACGATTTTCGCCTCAGGGCACGCTCGCAGAACGGATTCGCGCCGGTGGATCCGGTCTTGGCGGCATTTTGACCGATATCGGCATTGATAATCAAATGGTTTGTGAGAAAAAAGAGATTGTGTCTGTAGCGGGGAAGCAATACTTGGTTGAAGAAGCGCTGACGGCTGATTTTGCCTTCATCAATGCCTGCATTGCAGATGAATTCGGCAACTTAACGTATGACAAAACAGCGCGCAACATGAATCCGCTTATGGCAATGGCCGCCAAAAGAACTTTTGCCGAGGCTGAGACGATTGTGCCGATGGGTAATATTGCAGAAGAAATGATTGTAACGCCCGGGGTTTTTGTTGAGGGGGTTGTGAGAAGTGAAGGGGTGAGGTGGAAATGGGCTTGGGAGTAACAGAAAGAGAGCAGATCGCCAGACGGGCTGCTTCTGAAATCAAGCCAGGCATGATCGTGAATCTTGGTATCGGCATCCCTTCCTTGGTGCCGAACTTTTTGCCGGCTGATATGCAGGTTATGCTGCAGGCGGAAAACGGTGTACTCGGAATTGGCGAAAGTCCCGAAAAAGGGAATGAGGATGAAAATTTATGCAACGCCGCGGGATTCCCTGTCCGTGCTGTAAAGGGAGCATCTTACTTTGATACAACAATGTCCTTTGCCATGATCAGAAGAGGCATGATTGACATTACGATTTTAGGCGCCCTGCAGGTAAGCCAGTCGGGAGACCTTGCGAATTGGCTTGTACCCGGAAAAAAGGTGCCGGGCATGGGCGGGGCGATGGAGCTCGCCCAGAAAGCGAAAAAAGTGGTTGTCGTCATGAGCCATACTGACCAAAAAGGGAGGCCCAAATTAACAGAAGCCTGCACCCTTCCGTTAACAGCAGCAGGCTGTGTAGATATGATCATTACTGAAAAAGCAGTTCTTACAGTTGGCCGGGATCATTTTGTTTTAAAAGAACTGATGAATGGCTCAACAATTGACGAGGTGATCGGGTTGACCGACGCTGAAATAATAGTGGATATGCCTTTTTCTTAATAAGGGGGAGTGATGATGCAGGACATTGAAAGAAAAGTAATTGAATGGCTAGATCAGAATTCAGCCAAAGCCATTCGTCTTTTGAAAAGGCTGGTTGGAGAAAAAAGCACATTCGGCAAGGAATTTAACGCACAGGCAGTAGTCCTTGAAAAGCTCCGGCAATTTCATATGGACATTGATGTGTGGGAGCCGAGCCTAAAGCAATTAAAACAGCATCCCTATTTTATATCAGACCGGACGGACTTTCATGAGAGCCCGAACATTGTCGCTAAAAAAGCGGGAGAGGGCGGGGGACGATCTCTGATATTAAACGGGCATATCGATGTTGTGCCAGAAGGAAATTTGAAGGAGTGGAAGTATGAACCGTTTCAAGCTGCTGAAGTAAATGGTAAAATTTACGGCCGTGGCTCCACTGATATGAAGGGAGGCAATACAGCCCTTCTATTTGCATTAGAAGCTCTGCACGCCTGCGATGTCAAACTGAAAGGCGATGTATTGTTTCAGAGTGTTATAGATGAAGAGTGCGGCGGCGCCGGAACACTTTCTGCCATTATGAGAGGCTATCGTGCGGATGGGGCGTTAATTCCGGAACCGACCAATATGAAGCTTTTTATTAAACAGCAGGGCTCGATGTGGTTTCGGATCACGGTTAAAGGATTAGCGGCACACGGAGGCACACGCTATGAAGGTGTCAGCGCCATTGAAAAAAGCATGCATGTCATTACAGCCATTCAAGAGCTTGAAAAAGTCCGGAACGCAAAAATCTCTGACCCGCTGTATGATCATATTCCAATCCCGGTTCCAATCAATATTGGCACCATCTCAGGCGGAACATGGCCGTCCTCGGTAGCAGACCGCGTCGTCATAGAAGGAAGATGCGGAATTGCTCCTCATGAAAAGCCTGAAGCCGTAAAAATTGAATTGGAAAACTGGCTGAAAGATTTACAATACCATGATGAATGGTTTAAACGCCATCCAATTCAAGTGGAATGGTTCGGGGCTCAATGGCTGCCGAATGATTTGCCTGATGACCATCCTTTACTATCAGTCTTGCAATCAGCCTATCAAAAAATGAAACAAACAGAGCCGATCATCGAAGCGTCGCCTTGGGGAACAGACGGCGGCCTTTTGTATCATGCGGGAGATACTCCTGTTATCGTTTTTGGACCGGGAGAGACGAAAACGGCACATCAGGCAAACGAGTATATCGAGGTTGAAGCCATGTTAGAATCAGCTAAAATTATAGCTCTTTTTGTGATGGATTGGTGCGGGCTTCATACAGACGGGGAGGATGCTGATGATCAAAACGGTAAAGAATAGCGGTGTCACGGCTGTCATAGACAATGACCGCTTTAATAAACGAATTAGAGTCATTCGTTATGAAGGCGCTATTCAAGAAGCCTTGACTGATATTATGACAGCGGCCGAAGAGGAGGGTGCCGAAAAAATCATCGTGTACACCAAGCAGCATGACGAGGCGGAGCTGGCTAAACAATTGTTTACGCCAGAGGGCTTTCTCGAAGGCTACTATCTCGGCCATCGCGCTTCCGTCATGGTCCGTTATCTCACAGAAAAACGAAGACAAACAGATACCTATTTAGCCGAGCAGGAAATGATAGAGCTATTATATAAAACAAAGCCTCAGCCACAAATCGAAATCAGGTCTCCTTTTACAATGAGAAAAGCAGAAACAAACGATATGTATCAGTTATCTATGCTGTATAAAAAAGTATTCCGCACATATCCGGCTCCTGTGTTTGATCCCGCCTATAGAAATGATAAAGCAAGATATCTTTCAAGTATTTTCACTCGCCCGCGCTGCGTCTTTCGGAATGAATGCTGTCCTGTATCATTCCGGGTATCAGTATGGCGGAAGGCTGATCAATAATTGTTATATAGGAGAAGGGCTCGAAAATATGAATATCTGGTGCAAACGCCTGTAAGTCAAAAAGAAATGTACGAGGAGGAATTTCATTTGACAAACAAATGGTATAAACCGAAACGGCATTGGAAGGAGATAGAGCTATGGAAGGATGTTCCGGAAGAAAAATGGAATGATTGGCTGTGGCAGCTGACCCATACTGTAAGAACCTTAGAAGACTTGAAAAAAGTGATTAACCTGACCGAAGAAGAAGAAGAAGGCGTCAGAATTTCTACCAAAACGATCCCCTTGAATATCACACCCTACTATGCTTCCTTAATGGATCCCGACAACCCGAGATGCCCGATACGAATGCAGTCTGTGCCGCTCTCTGAAGAGATGCACAAAACAAAATACGACCAGGAAGACCCGCTTCATGAGGATGAAGACTCTCCGGTACCCGGTCTGACACACCGTTATCCCGACCGAGTCCTGTTCCTTGTCACGAACCAATGCTCCATGTATTGCCGCTACTGCACAAGGAGGCGTTTTTCCGGTCAAATCGGAATGGGTGTCCCTAAAAAGCAGCTTGATGCCGCGATCGCCTACATTCGGGAGACACCTGAGATCCGGGACTGCCTGATTTCAGGCGGGGACGGGTTGCTGATCAATGATCAAATTTTAGAATACATTTTAAAAGAGCTGCGCAGTATTCCGCATCTGGAAATTATCAGAATCGGTACAAGAGCGCCTGTCGTTTTTCCTCAGCGAATCACCGATCAACTGTGCGATATCTTAAAGAAATATCATCCGGTCTGGCTGAACACCCATTTCAACACAAGCATCGAAATGACGGAGGAATCCGTTGAGGCTTGCGAAAAGCTGGTGAACGCAGGGGTGCCGGTCGGAAATCAGGCCGTCGTGTTAGCAGGCATTAATGATTCGGTAACAATTATGAAAAAGCTTATGCATGACTTGGTGAAAATCAGAGTCCGTCCCTATTATATATATCAATGTGATCTGTCAGAAGGCATCGGACATTTCAGAGCTCCAGTTTCAAAAGGGCTGGAAATTATTGAAGGGCTGCGAGGCCATACTTCAGGTTACGCGGTTCCTACCTTTGTCGTTGACGCACCAGGCGGCGGGGGGAAGATCGCCTTGCAGCCAAACTATGTTTTGTCGCAAAGCCCTGACAAAATCATCTTGAGAAATTTTGAAGGAGTCATTACCTCTTATCCGGAACCTGAAAATTATATCCCTAACCAGGCTGACGCCTATTTTGAGTCTGTTTTTCCTGAAACCGCTGACAAAAAAGAACCAATTGGACTGAGTGCCATTTTTGCTGACAAAGAGATTTCTTTTACACCGGATAACGTGGTCAGAATCAAAAGGAGAGAAGCATATACAGCGAATCCGGGGCATGAAACATTAAAGGACCGGCGGGAGAAAAGAGACCAGTTAAAGAAAAAGAAATTTTTAGCCCAGCAGAAAAAAGAAAAAGAGGTAGAAAGCGGAGGAGATTCTTCATGAAGTCATGCGAATGGTGCGGTGAGCTTGAGGCGCTCTCTGGCACGAATACAGTTTATTGGGAGCTTCCTGACGGCACAAGAGCCATAGAGCTGACAAACACCCCTGCGATGATTTGTTCTTCCTGCGGAATGGCCTACCAAGAGGATTCGACGATAAAGGATATTGAGGATCAGCTGTTTTTAATCAACACAAAAAAACTCCCTGAAAGTCTGACGTATCAACAGCTCATGGAAACCGAAAGGATATTAAAACGCAACTATTTAAAACGCAACTATTTTGATTTCTCCTGAATGATGTTCGTTATTCTTTTGTTGTAATTTTACACTTGCACTGTATAATAGAACAACAAAAGACAGACACCAGGAGGGGGAACCCATGAAATCCTTTTATCACTATTTATTGAAATACAGACATCCCAAGCCGCAGGACAGCATCAGCGAGTTTGCCAATCAGGCGTATGAGGATCACAGCTTCCCAAAAACATCAACCGATTATCACGAAATCAGCTCATATTTGGAGCTGAATGTTGATTATCTGGACACGATGGCGACGTTTGATGAAGCTTGGGAAAAATACGAGGCCGAGGTGCACGGCAAATAACCGCATGTTTGAATCCGCAGAGCCACTGCGGATTTTTTTTTTCTGCACATACATATACCATAATTGGATATTTCCTATGGTTTTCATGCCCATGCGAATTGGTGAAACCCAGCATACGATAGCGTATCAGAAATGTTGCGGCGAGGGGGAGACACCATGAAGCAAAATAAACCGAAATTCCAAGTAGGGGATATCGTAGTCGTCATTATGTATGGGACAGTCGGCACAATCACAAAAGTACACCAAATCGATAAGCACTACCTTTATGAAGTAAACCACAATGAAGTCTTATATTTTGAATCATCCATTCAATTATATAAAGATTATGAAGGCGTCATTGTCGATATGGAAAAACTTGATATTGAATATGAATTCCTCATTGGAGATGTCGTTTATGTAAAAGATTATGGAAAAGAACTCTTTCGCATTATCGGCCACAGAACCGAAATTTGGAGGTATTTGGAAGATGGCTGGGAAGATATTATTTATGAGCTAACTCGTTTAAAGGATGGAGAGTGGCTTGAAACGGAGGAAGAGGATCTCACGCTGGTTCTCAGAAAGTATGAAATGGACCAGTTTGTGCATCAGCTTTTGTTTGTCCACTATGTCGGAGAAACTGCCCATGAGATCGGCGAAGATATTGTACCGTCTGCTCTTCTTCAGTTTGAAGGCGAAGATGAAGATCAAGATACCCTGCGCATCCTGGCTGTATCAATTGTTGATGAGCTTTTGGATATTTACAACGACTACAAAATTCTGTACGAAATGTTTAAAGATGAAGAGTATAAAGATATGATGATGTTTGTGCTGGAAAGCTTAAAAGAACATTTCAGTTAGTTTGTGAACAAGCGGATGATGACATATAAAAAATAAGGCAGACAGCCCCACATCATGACATGCGTCATACCTCTGAGCGTTTTTTCCATCACCATATCGAATCTTTCTCCGTCCAATGCTTCCATCATTTTAGCGATCATAAGTCAGCCTCCTATGGCTTGTTTTTTTATTCAATGTATATGAATAAAAGAATTGTTTAGAACACCGGGTATAATTCATCCCGTTTTTTCATAAAACATAAAAAAGGAGGCGGTACGGTTATGAAAGAAATAGATCTTGTGATTGACACGGAAGAAATCGCTGAATTTTTTTACAGAGAGCTTGCAAGACGGGGCTACATACCGAGTGAAGATGAGCTGTTTGAAATCGCCGATATTACCTTTGATTATCTGATAGAAAAATGTATGATAGATGAAGAGCTGGATGAAGATTGTTAAGGCTTGAAACCGGAGCGGCCAGCTCCGGTTTTTTATTCGGCTGATAGGAAAGTTAAGAACTAAAGGAGGGAAAATCTTGTACAAGCCAGTCAGTCTGTTTCTTCTCTTTCTTTTTTTAGCCGCGGTTATTCATACAAATGCTGTTCAATCAGCAGATGAAATGATCAGTAAGTCAGCCGCAGCTATCCGTCAGCCTTGGCTGAATGATGTGATGATTTGGATGACTCATCTTGGGGCTACTTCCTTTTTACTGCCTCTTATCGTAGTCATTGGGGCAGGGCTGTTTTTTTACAAAAGAAACCTGGGCCGGTCTTTTGATGCTCTTCATATTCGGTGCCGATCGTCTATTAAACAAAAATAATTAAAAGAGTGGATCGAACGGGCAAGGCCCGACTTTGAACCGCTCGTTCATGAGTCGTCCTTCAGCTTTCCGAGCGGCCACTCCATGAACGCTGCTTGTGTTTATCCTGTAATCGCCTACTTTTTAGTGAAACACCTCCCGTTTTTGTCAAAGCATAAAAAAGCGGTATACATAATCGCCGGTACTGTGGTTATTTTGGTTGGTGCCAGCAGAGTCTACCTCGGCGTGCATTTTTTAACTGACGTTTTAGGAGGCTTCAGTCTCGGCCTGCTGCTGTTTTTCCTCATGAAAGGTTTTGACGAAAAGTTTCATTCGTTTCGACAAAAGTAGAGAGAGGAAAAAGAGGTCGAAACGCCAATATGTTATAGAAATAAAAGGGAGGGATCTTGATGATGTTATCCGTGTTTAAAAAGAAGTCTTGTTCTTACGATGTGACAATATTTCAAACACCCCGGTTTGGTGAAAAAAAAGGCTACAGAGCCGTCTATCGAACTGAACTGAACGGGAGCAATCATCAAGACGTGCTAAAAAGAGCATTCTCTCTGTTTAATGTATTCGATACTGTTCCAAGTGATTATGATGCGAGATTTATGGCCACAGGGGATGTGATTTTGATTGATGAAGGCAGAAAAGGGAAAACATATTATAAACTGCTTCCCGCCGGATGGAGGAAAATCAATCGTCTGATTGTGCAAACAACATAACAAAAGAAAACTGCGGACATCCGCAGTTTTCTGTTTTTTAAGGTTTTCGTTTGGCCGCGGAATACTCTTTTTCGTGCGCCTCTTCAGCCGCGATAACGTCTTTAGCAGGTATGTGGTTGTTCTTTTTTTGTCCGGTAATTCGGTTGCGCTGTTTTTTACCCATGTTTCATCCCTCCTTTTGCCGTTAGGTTCTCATATCAGCAGCGCAATTATCCCGATTTTCTCTAAGGCGCCTAAAAATACCTCGGATCATTTTCTTTTTTCGGAACATTCCTTTATAATCAATGCTGAAGTTTGTCTCATCATGACATCCGTTGTAAAATGAACGGACTGCTTGTTAATTTTGGTTTATAGGAGGATATGAGATGAGTGTACATATCGGTGCGGAAAAAGGACAAATTGCAGATACGGTGCTTTTGCCGGGAGACCCTCTCAGAGCAAAATTTATCGCTGAAACGTATCTTGAAAATGTGGAATGCTATAATGAAGTCAGAGGCATGTATGGATTTACAGGTACATATAAAGGCAAAAAAATCTCTGTGCAGGGCACGGGCATGGGTGTTCCGTCCATTTCAATTTACGTCAATGAATTAATCCAAAGCTATGATGTGCAAAATTTAATAAGAGTAGGCTCTTGCGGCGCCATCCGTAAAGATGTCAAAGTGCGCGACGTCATTTTGGCTATGACTTCTTCTACTGATTCACAAATGAACAGAGTCGCTTTTGGAAGTATCGATTTCGCGCCTAACGCAGATTTCGAGCTTTTGAAAAATGCCTATGACGCAGCTAAGGATAAAGGCGTACCGGTGACGGTAGGCAGTGTATTTACTGCTGACCAGTTCTACAATGACGATTCTCAAATTGAAAAGCTTGCCAACTACGGTGTGCTCGGCGTAGAGATGGAAACAACCGCTCTATATACATTGGCAGCGAAGCATGGAAGAAAAGCGCTGTCGATCCTGACGGTGAGCGATCACGTATTAACAGGAGAAGAAACAACGGCGGAAGAGCGTCAAACCACTTTTCATGATATGATAGAAGTAGCTTTACATTCTGTATCACAATAAAATAAATCAAGAGGCGTGCTGGGTGCCGGCAGCCTCTTCTTTATGGATACGGAAACGATTGATAAAAGGAAGGTAATGTGATGATGAAAAAGCCCGGTAAATGGTTTTCGCTGGCTGCCGCTTTGAGTGTGACGGCAATTGTCGGAGCCGGCTGCAGCATGTCAAACGGAGATGCTGAAAAGGATACGAAAACCACCGCAGAATCAAAACAGACAGAAGAAAAAACAGCTGACAGCAAAAAAACAAATACGCAGGACAGTGAGTTCTTATTGGAAAGCAAGTTTTTCAATAACATTAAAAAAGTGGACGGTTTGGAAACCATTCAAAATCCAAAAAATATCCTCGCCCTTGTCAATAAGCAATACGCACTGCCAGGAGACTATGAACCTAGCGATCTAGTTATCCCTGATGTCGAGTTTTCTTTTGAAGAAAAAATTCAAAAGCGATACATCAGAAAAGAAGCAGCAGACGCATTAAAAACGATGTTTGACGCCGCGAAAAAGGATGGCTATGAGCTGGCAGCTGTTTCAGGATACCGCTCGTATGACAGACAGCAGGCTATCTTTAAAAATGAAGTTAGCCTAAAAGGGGAAAAGAAAGCAAGAGAAGCAGTCGCATATCCTGGTGAAAGCGAGCATCAAACAGGGCTTGCAATGGATATTTCCAGCCGAAGCAATGGTTTTGAGCTAAATGAAGCGTTCGGCAGCACCGAAGACGGAAAATGGGTGCAGAACAATGCATATAAATACGGTTTTATCATTCGCTACCCTAAAAACAAAGAAGACATCACAAAGTACGAATACGAACCATGGCACTTGCGTTATGTAGGCAAAAAGGCTGCAAAGGTCATCCATGATCATGACTTAACATTAGAAGAATACTTTGAAAAAGTGAAGAAGATATAAAATAAAAAACCCGCTTATCATTGGATAAGCGGGTTTTTCCATTAAAAAAAGAATAAACCGGCGAGCGCCACACCTGCAATCAGCCCAAGGCCAATACCGTACGCGGCTCCATATCCATATCCGTAGCCGCCCCAATATCCATAGCCAAATCCGCCTCTGGGGCCACCTGAAGTAACTGGAGCAATAAAAACTTTACTGTTGGTGACCCGTGTAATTCTGCCCACGTGGACTCTGCCGTTTCTTTCTGTAATTCTAGCAACTTTTCCTTGGTGCTGGCGGCAAATATGATAGTATTTTTCCAATACAATTCCCTCCTAATCCGTCTTTCTATCAGCTTATGAAAGATAGACAAAAAAGGTTGGACGAAAAGAGGGGGGGAAGCGCCGTTTTACTTGTATGCGATAAAGATACAATGACCCATATACTCGCTGTATGCCTGCATGAGGTCATAGTGGGACTGAAGCGTATCGTAGTAGATAGGATCAATCGCGTGCGATACATCCATTTCTGTAGTCGGTTCAAATTCCATATCTTCCGGCAAAAGGGTGATCGTTTCTGTTTTCTGAAATCCATGGGAACGAATCGATTCCATCCACTCCAATTCGTCATAAAGCTTTGTAAAACCGTAAAAGTCCATCATTTGCTTCTTTTCGCGCGGAGGCATCGGTTTTTTGAGCGCCGCTTCAATACCGATCAGCATTCCGCCCGGCTTCAATACTCTATTAATTTCTTGAAGGGAGGATGTCACATGGGAAAAACTGAGGACAGATTCGGACAGGACGCAGGAAAAGGATGCTGAAGAAAACGGAAGACGTTCCAGCTCTCCAAGATATGCAGGGATGGCCAGCCCTTCATTTGCAAATCTTTTTTTGGCCTTCTCAAGCATGACAGGGTCTCTATCAACGACTGTGACAGGATAAAGCAAATGTCCTAAATAAGCCGCAGTTTGCCCCGTTCCGCATCCGGCATCAAGAATCGGCTGGTCAGGCGGAGGCGCGGCTTTTTGCAATAGGGCTTTTGAAAAAGCAAGCCCGCCTGGATGTGCACCAGAGACACCGAATAAGGACAGCATTTCTAAATATCGGCTCAAAATGGTATCCTCCTTTTTCGTTATTATATGTCGTGAAAAGGCATAGGTTTATGAAACGCTAAAGAAGGGCACTATCTCTATATTTTCTGCTCCGAGTTGACGAATAGGAAATCGTCCATGATAATAATGTAAGAAGAAAAAGGTGGTGTTTAATTGAAACGGCAATTGAAACTGTTTTTTGTTGTGCTGATCACTGCGGTTGTCGCTTCGGCGCTGACTTTATTTATTACGGGCAATTCAAGCATTCTGGGCCAGAAATCAACAAGCACAGGAGACAGTAAGTTCGATAAATTAAATAAAGCGTATGAGCAAATCAAAAGTGATTATTACAAGAAAACAAATGATGACAAATTAGTAGATGGAGCAATTAAAGGAATGATTGAGTCTCTGGACGATCCTTACTCTACATATATGGATCAAGAGGAAGGAAAATCATTCGAAGAAAGCATTTCTGCATCCTTTGAAGGAATAGGAGCCCAAGTAGAGGAAAAAGACGGTGAAATCCTTATTGTTGCGCCAATCAAAGGATCACCTGCTGAAAAAGCCGGAGTCAAACCGAAGGATCAAATCCTGAAAGTGAACGGTAAAAGCGTAAAAGGCATGAATGTAAATGAAGCTGTCGCTTTAATCCGCGGCAAAAAGGGCACAAAAGTGAAACTTGACCTGAACAGAGCGGGAGTGGGAGAGATTGATCTTTCCATTCAGCGCGATACGATTCCTGTTGAGACCGTCTATTCTGAGATGAAAGACAACAGCATCGGTGAGATCCAAATCACTTCTTTCTCTGAAACAACTGCTAAAGAGCTGACAAATGCGATTGACAGTTTAGAGAAAAAAGGTGCCAAAGGCTATATTTTAGACTTGAGGGGCAACCCGGGCGGATTAATGGACCAGGCGATTACAATGAGCAATTTGTTTATTTGATAAAGGGAAAAATATTATGCAGGTTGAGTACAAAAACGGCTCAAAAGAAGTCATGAAAGCAGAAAAAGAACGAAAAGTCACCAAGCCGACTGTCGTTTTAGTAAATGACGGAACAGCGAGCGCTGCTGAAATCATGGCCGCTGCTCTTCATGAATCATCAGGCATTCCGTTAATTGGAGAAACCACATTCGGAAAAGGCACAGTGCAAACCGCAAAAGAGTATGAGGATGGTTCAACAGTCAAACTGACAATGGCCAAATGGCTGACTGCTGACGGTGAATGGATCCATAAAAAAGGCATCAAACCGCAAGTGAAAGCAGAGCTTCCTGATTACGCCAAGCTCCCATATTTGGACGCTGATAAAACGTACAAATCGGGCAATACAGGCACGGAAGTCAAAGTCGCTCAGCAAATGCTGAAAGCACTTGGCTATCAGGTAAAGGTAAACAGTGCGTATGATCAAGATTTTGTATCAGTCATCAAACAGTTCCAGAAAAAAGAGAATCTGAAAGAAACAGGCGTGCTGACTGGCGATACTACAACAAAACTAATGACAGAACTTCAACAAAAGCTGTCAAATAATGATACGCAAATGAAAAAAGCAATTGAAACGCTGAAAAAAGAAATGTAAAAGCCATACGCGGCTACCGCGTATGGCTTTTTTTAAGCACCCTTCTGGTTCGAATTCGGTTCAGTTTTTTTAGCAAATAAACCTTCTTTGACTGGATTTGAACCTGCTCTTTTTACAAACAGCGGATTGAGAATGACTACAGCGATGATATTGGCGGACAATCCCCAGAATCCTTCATAAATGCCGTGTGCAGATTGCGTGATATACACAATAAACGTAACCGCAAGGCCCGCTAATAATCCGATTATTGTCGCCTCTCTCGTTTGGTTCTTCCAGAATAAGCTGACGGCAATTGCCGGGAAGATCTGCACCATGCCGGAAACGCCTAAAAGCTGAAGTGTCACTAAGGCAGTTGGGAACAGCATTCCAAATAGAAGAGCAAGACCGATCACAACAAACACCATGGAACGTGTAATAAGGGTCAGTTTGCTTTGTGACACATTTGGATGGATCAAGTCACGGTATAAGTTATTGGCAAATAAATTCGACGCTCCGATAGCCATGATCGAACAAGGGATCAATGAGGCAAGGGCGATAGTGGCATAGGCAAAACCTTGTGCCACGCCGCCGTAAGACGCCTGAATTAGATGCAGCAGCGCCAGTCTTGGATTTGTATCTTCCGGCAGCACAAGAAAAGCGATAAAACCAAGGAAAATAACTAAGATTAAAACGATGTTATAAAGCGGCAAAAACATGCTGTTTTTTCTAACTGCATCGGCACTTTTCGCCGTAAATACACCTGTAGCGGCATGCGCCCACATAAAAAGTGCCAAGGCGGATACAATAGATGCTGTAATAAACCAAGGGATGCCTTTTGGGCCTTCTGTCGGTATCGTCAGCATTTGCGGCGCTTCCTTCACCAATGTATCAATCATCGGCGTCCAGCCGTTGAAATGAATAAGCGGGAGTGAAACGACCATAAACAGCATAATCACCCATACTAAAATATCTTTAATAATGGCTGTAAAAGTTGGCCCTTTAATCCCGCTGAAAAACGTGTAAAGAGCAACAAGGATGAATGAGATAATGACAACGAACTTTACGTTGATATAGCCGGTGCCCGCAACCTGAAGCGTATCTTGAATTCCGCTAAGCTGAAGACAGATATACGGGATAAGCATCAGGACCCCGACAATTGCAACGAGACTTGCCAACAGCTTACTGTCAAAACGTTCCCGCGCATAATCTGCGAGAGTTGTTAATTTGTGAATTTTCGCAACATTCCAAAGCTTCGGCAGGAAGAAATAGGCGATAAAATAAGCCAATACAGAGTAAGGAATGGCAAAAAACGCAACACTACCGCCTGTGTAAGCCGTACTGGTCAGGCCTAAGAAAGTATATGCCGTGTAAAGGTCAGCGCCTACTAAAAACCAAACGAGAAGGCCGCCAAAACGTCTGCCGCCGACAGACCATTCTTCCACCGAGGTTCGCGATGATTTGTCTCTCCCGGCGAGAAATCCGATACAGACAACAGTTAATACGATAATAGCCGTAATCATAAGTGCAGTGAGATTTCCTTGCATTATTCAATTCCTCCATCTTTTCTTTGCACCAGGTAAATGCCAAATGAACATACCGGCGTAATAATAATCCACAGCAGCAGCCAAAAGTGGAAAAAAGGAAGGCCGAAAATAATCGGTTCAATTCGATTCACAAGCGGCAAAAGCGCAAGCTGAACGAATGGTAAAATGATGAGTATAACAATAAGTGCTTTTTTAACCATTTACTTTCCTCCTGAAACATGATAATGCTCACTATAATAGCAGTTGTAAGATAAGATCACAAGATAATTATTAGAAAAAAATGATTTTTTCAATTATTTAATTAAATCACATGGTTTGCATCCTGCACAATATAGGTTTAAAATAATAAATATCTCGAAATCAAGATAATTGAGGAGTGAAGAGATGATAACAGAAGGATTGCACCATGTCACAGCATTTGCCAGAGATCCGCAAGAAAATTTGCGATTTTATACTGAAGTGCTCGGGCTTCGGCTTGTCAAAAAAACAGTGAATTTCGATGACCCGGGAACATATCATTTTTACTTTGGGAATCAAAATGGAGATCCAGGGACCATTATTTACCTTTTTTCCCGTTTCAAGGAAGCGGGCAGGGGACGGTAGGGAAAGGCCAAGCCGGCCGGATTTACTTTTCAGTTCCTAAAGGCTCTCTGGCTTTCTGGAAGGAACGCCTTCAAAATAATGGGCTGAATGCAGAGGAGAAAATGCTATGCGGGGAACAGGCGCTTATCTTTGATGATACGGAAGACCTTCCGTTAGCGATCATGGAAGACGGCGATAGCGAAAAAAGCGAGTGGACACCTGACGGCATTTCAGAACATGAAGCCATCACCGGGATGAAAGGCGTGCTGCTGTACTCCTATGATCCACAAGCGACGATTCAATTGTTAGTGGAAAGCTTCGGATACAGCAAAGTGGCGGAAGAAGATCAGATCGTTAGACTCAAATCCGCAGCGGCTGTCGGAAACGTGATCGACGTTCATTTGCAGCCGGAAAAAAGAGGCGTCGGCGGTTATGGAACAGTTCATCATATAGCGTTTCGGACAACGAGTGAGGAGCAGGCCAATTGGCAGCCGGTGATTGCTGAAAAACATCTCCCTTCATCAGAAATTCTTGACAGGGAGTATTTCACATCAATTTATTTCAGGGAAAAAGGAGGCATCTTATTTGAGATCGCCACAGATGAACCAGGCTTTATGACAGATGAAACGTTTGATGAGCTGGGGACATCATTAAAGCTGCCCGAATGGCTGGAGCAACACCGCAAACAAATTACAGATCTTTTGCCTGAATTGTAGGAGGGGAACATGATGAAGCATATTTTTGAAAAAGGAACATCTGACAACGTCTTACTGCTGTTACATGGAACCGGAGGAAATGAGCATGATCTCCTTTCATTGGGACGATTTATAGATCCGGATGCTCATTTGCTCGGTGTCAGGGGATCAGTGCTCGAAAATGGAATGCCGCGCTTTTTCAAACGCCTCAGCGAAGGTGTATTTGATGAAAAGGATCTCGTTGAGCGGACAAAAGAATTGAAAGATTTTATCGACGAGGCGGCACAAACGCATCAATTTGACCAGAGCCGAGTGATTGCAGTCGGCTACTCAAACGGTGCAAATATCGCGGCAAGCCTGCTTTTTCATTATGCGGATGTTTTAAAGGGGGCTATTCTGCATCATCCTATGGTGCCGATCCGGGGGCTTGAGCTTCCCGATATGACAGGGCTTCCTGTTTTCATTGGGGCCGGGAAATATGATCCGCTCTGCACAAAGGAAGAATCGGAAGAGCTTCACCGCTGTTTGCTTGACAGCGGGGCATCTGCTTCAGTTTTTTGGCAGGATGGGGGCCATCAGCTCACACAGCATGAAGCTGAACAGGCTCGCCAATGGTACAAAGATACGTTTCAATAAAAAAACCTTAGTCCATGTTTATCCGGACTAAGGTTTTTCTTAGATTTACAGCCAAGTTGACACTTTTGTTAGAGGCAAGCGGTTGCTTTGATGTGCAGGTTTCACTGCTTTACCGATAGAAATAAGCATAACCGGAACATAGCGCTCGCTGATATCAAATTCCTTTTGGAACTGCTCCTTATTAAATCCTCCGATTGCGCAGGTGTCATAGCCTTTCGCTTTTGCGGCAATCATAAGCTGCATAGCAGCCAATGAAGCATTTAAGAAAGCAGAATCGCGTGCGAACTGTTCACTTTGGTAAGCACCGTTAATTTGGCCCAGCAGCGTTTGTTTGATTTCGTCCGTGATGAAACCTTGGTTTGCCAATTCAGCGTAAACGTCTTCACCGTTTTCATTCGCTTTTAGATCGCCTAAAATGGCAACAACAGCAGATGATTCAACAATTTGCTTTTGGTTATATGCTACAGGCAGAAGAGCCGCTTTTGATTCATCGCTGTGGAATACTGTAAAATGCCAGTGCTGCAGGTTCCATGCAGAAGGCGCTTTAGTCGCGAGCTCCAAAAGTTCAGTCAGTTCCTCTTTAGAGATCGGGGCATTCGTATCATATTCCTTAACAGATGCCCGTGCTTGCAAAATGTCCAGAGTATCAGTCATAATGTTTCCTCCTTCGGGTAAACGTGGTATGATAATAGAAAAGTTAGAAGCTTACTAAATGTAACTTGAAAGATCATTTTAATGGATCAGTGAATACTTGTCAAACAATAGATGAAGGGATGAAGACTAGTGGGAAATACAATGTGCCCTAAAATGGAGTCAGCTTTCTCATTGCTGGGAAAACGATGGAACGGTCTGATCATCCATGTACTAATGGATGGGCCGAAACGATTTAAAGAGATAACGGAAACCATACCGATGATCAGCCAAAAAATGCTGGCAGAGCGCCTTAAAGAGCTAGAGCAAAACGAAATTGTAGAACGCCGGGTTCTTCCCGAGACACCGGTAAAAGTGATCTACACGCTGACTGAAAAAGGAACAGCGCTGGAAGTTGTATTTCAAGAAATGCAAGCGTGGGCCGATCAATTTTGTGAGCCTGGTGTCACAGTATGCGAAGAAGAGAAATAATGGAAGGGAACAGAAAAGGGTTTGTTTCAGTGAGAAAGTCATGTAAGTGGGTCATGCCGTTTACATGACTTTTTATTTTAGGCCATGATGTGTATCAGCTTTTATTTTACATGGATAAAAAGAGATGTTAGGATGAATTCAACATACATAAATAGGAAGGGGTCCTTCCTTGAAAAAGTTACTAACAGCTATCCTGTTGTTAATGGGAATCATCATTTATCTTGTTGTTCAAATCAGCAAACCGGAACTCTATCTGCCTGAATTTTATATTTACGATCAAAACCCTGTCAGCTTTCATTGGAATTACATAGGCATTGAAACTGGATATAAAAAGGGAGACCCTAATTCTATCCACCAAATCTGGATCACTCCGTTATATTTTGTTTTGCTGGCTGTTTTCATTCTGGTTATTTCAGCTTTTCTGAAAAAGAAATAATAAAAGAGAGGTCTTGAATAAGGATCTCTCTTTTTTATTTCATTGACTGGCCATTTTCTAAGTGTAAAGCAGATGAATACGTTTCACCATTTTATAACTTGCCATTCAAAAACTGTGCTTCGCCGAGCCCGAAACTCCAATCAGCATCACCGTTTTCTGTAATGGAAACCATTAGGTCTTCCGGGGAAATACCGCATTCTGCTTCTAGTTTTTCAGCCAGCAAGGCATATAATTTTTCTTTTTGGCTCTTTGTTCTTGTTTTACTTGTAATGCTGATGACGATCAAATCCTTGCTTCTATGAAACCCAAGTCCGGTATCGTGAATCACGAGCTCATTCTCGGGATGCTGGTGGACAATTTGATATCGGTCACTCTCCGGCACGCCAAATGCTTCTACCATTGCTTGATGAGTAGTGTCTAATAGTGCTTGTAATGCTTTTTGATCACGGCCTTCTATTAGATCGAAACGTAATAATGGCATTTGAATACCTCCTTTTGAGACACAGATTTTATCAGCCTGTTAACACATTGTTTTGTTATCGGAGCCAATTGATAGCTAAAAATTTGCTGGCTTGATAAAAAACATAACATATAACCAATAATTGATCAATATATAACCATTATATTATCTGGCAGCCTATAAAATCATAAATATTATTGACAATAGTTGATTAGAAGATTAGTGTGAAAATACTAGTTGATCAAAAGATGACAATCATATCGCCAAGTATTTTATTTCGGCAAAAAGTGAAAACGCTTTCTGATAAGCATCCTGTGCTATATCAGAAAACAAAAATATAATGGAGGTTAGTTATGCCGGTTTTTATCGTTGCAACCGGGGTTCTTATTTTGTTATTGCTGATCATTAAAATGAAATTACATACGTTTGTATCTCTTATTGTCGTTTCATTTGTAGTGGTGATCGGCCTGGGAATGGATCTAAGCAAAATAGTACCTTCTTTAAAAGCGGGAATCGGCGGTCAGTTGGGACATTTAGCTTCACTATTTGGGTTTGGTGCAATGCTTGGGAGACTTGTCTCAGACGCGGGAGGCGGTTATCGGATAGCCATTACACTGATTGACAAATTCGGAAGGAAAAGAATACAGACAGCTGTGGTTATTGCCTCAATTGGCATTGCTCTGTTTTTTTGAAGTCAGCCTTGTTCTATTGATTCCTATTGTTTATGCCATAGCGAAAGAATTAAAGGTGCCTTTTCTCTATTTGGGAATCCCGATGGCTGCTCCGCTTATGGCGGACAGCAGTGTAAATCCGGGATTGATGGTGCTTGCGACCGGTGCGGGAAGCGTGATCGCATGTCACGTAAATGACGCAGGGTTTTGGATGATAAAGGAATTTTTCGGCTTGAGCACGAAGGAAACGTTTCAAACATGAACACTGCTTTCAACGGTCCTCTCGGTAACAGGGCTGGGCTGTGTTTTATTGGCTGGATTATTTTTGTAACAATGCTTTATCAATAAAAATTAATGTAACAATAGCCTCTAGCCCAATCGTTTTTCTTCCTGGATGAATACCTTACATATAGGCAGACATAAAGGAGGAAAAAGTCATGTACCCTCAACACTCGTATCTTCGCGGGAACCCAGGTCCGGCCGGATACCCGGAACGAAACCCTTTTTTGTTTGGCGCTCCTTTAGTCGGCGGTTTATTAGGCGGTTTTCTTGGGAGTGCTCTTTTTAATTATCCGCGTCCTTATGCGTATCCGCCTGTTCCCTACGGTTACGGAGGTGCACCGTACGGTCCAGTGCCGTATGGCGGAGGTTATCCCGGTTTCTATTAGGAAAAACGGCCTGCGCAGAAGCAGGCCGTTTTTTATCGCATTATTTCTACCTCGGACATATTGTAGTCCTGCTGTTTATAAAACATGACTTCCAACTGGCCGTCTTTATAAACGGCTTTCGTCCCTTTCCGCTTGACAAGGCAGGGAAGATTTACTTTTTTAGGATGGGTCGAACCTGGGAAATGTTCAATCAGTAATCTATGAGATGTATGTTTAATTTTGAGCTGTTCCAGCTGGCTTTCGGTTACTGCAACCTTTACAAACACATGGTCTGCTGTTTCGAATATATCTATATCAGGTTCGGTGCGCTGTGTTTTTTCTTTAGTCGGGAGGGGATCGCGAAATGGAAATTGAGCCGCGGAATCACTTCCGAACACACTTTCCATTACACTGTTTACATAATGCTCAACCTCTTTTGGATCAGCCTTTTTTAATGCTTCCTTGGAAAATTGATTGTGGAAAGGAAAGTATTTGTTCCACTCAAACATCTTCGTCACACCCTTTCTTCACGGACAAAATAGTATATGCCTGCTCGATCTTTCACGTGATATAATATAAGATGCTCTAAAGAAAGGCAGGGACAAAATATGCATCATTCAGAAACAAAAAAAGGCGTTCTTTACACAGCCGTTTCCTTTACCATGTGGGGGCTGTTTCCGCTCTATTGGAAGCTTCTTGAACAGCTGCCTGCACTTGATATTTTAGCTCACCGTATCATTTGGTCTTTTGTTTTTATGTGTATCGTGCTATTTTTCTTTCGTCAATGGAAAATGGGATGGCATGAGCTGCGGTCTTTAAAAAAGAACGGAGGCATACTATCCTTATTTCTCGCTTCAATCCTCATTTCGATGAACTGGTTTGTATACATATGGGCTGTCAATCATGGATTTCTGCTTGAAGCAAGCCTTGGCTACTACATAAATCCGCTTGTGTCAGTTCTTCTAGGCATTTTGTTTTTAAAGGAAAAGCTGAATCGCCTTCAATTGGTTGCTGTTTCGATTGCGGCAGCCGGTGTAATTATTTCTGCGTTTCAATACGGCTCCATTCCGTATATCGCGCTGTTGCTTGCATTCAGCTTCGGCTTATACGGGTTTACCAAAAAAAGAACAAGTCTTTCAAGCGCTATCGGTTTAACGCTGGAGACATTCATGATTATGCCGATTGCATTGGGGTATTTGCTGCTTAGCGGCCATATTCAGCCTGCGGGTGCAGAAAGCGGCGGGGCATGGGTGCTTCTCTTTTTGCCGGTGTGTTTACCGCGCTGCCGCTCTTATTGTTTGCTGAAGGGGCGAAGCGGCTGCCGCTGTATCAAGTCGGTATATTACAATATATTGCACCGACCATCACCTTGCTGATCGGGCTGTTCATTTACCATGAGCCATTTTCAAGCTCGAAGGCATTTACCTTTGCCTGTATATGGGCTGCATTAGTCTTGTTTACGTTTTCACAAGTGAAATGGAAACGGGCATCAAAAAGCCATTGAGCCTTTGGCTTTTCAGTTTGCCTATATATTATGTATAATCATTTCATGTATGTAAGACATAAAGGAGCAGGACGATGGACAATGATATAGAAATAGGAAAAGCATACGCCTCGCTATGGAACAGCCGCTCTTTCTCAAATGAAGATGAAGAAGCGATTACAGAGGCAATTGATCTTGAGCTTTTGGATAAGAGAACACATCCGAGACTCCGTAAATCTATGCTGGAAAAATATTACGCCGCTATACAGCGCATTGTGAATTCACAGCTGGAACCGGCTGTCAAATATCAACTGGTCAAATTACATACAGAACGCGTACAGTATTTAAAAGAAGAAAGAGGGGAGCAATTATGAAAGCAATCATAAAAGAAGATGTGCAAGCATCTTTAGAACGATATGCGGACCGCCCTGTATATATCCATTTAGAAACCACAACCGGTTCTTACTCGGCACATTTAAATGAAAAAAACATGACGGTTGTTGCTTATATACGCAATGCAAAAGTAACCTATCATCAAGCTAAAATCAAAGGGAGCGGGCCTTACCGGGTCGGCTTAAAAACAGAAGAAGGCTGGATTTATGCTGAAGGCCTGACTGAGTACACAGTTGATGAAGAAAACCGCTTATTAATGGCAGGACACTTGCCGGGCGGGAAACTTGCTATTTCACTTCAAATCAGTGAAAAACCGTTCACAGTTTAAAGAAAAGGGTGAAAAAATGATGAAAGAACACGTGCTTGTAATCCTGCCTCACCCTGATGACGAATCATACGGTGTGGCGGGTCTGATAGCTTTAAACAGAAAAAAAGAGGTGCCCGTTACATATGCTTGCGCTACGTTAGGCGAAATGGGCAGAAATATGGGAGATCCATTTTTTGCTAACCGGGAAACCTTGCCGTTATTAAGAAAACAAGAGCTTATCAACGCCTGCAAAGCAATGGATATCAATGACCTGCGGATGCTTGGGCTTCGAGACAAAACGCTTGAGTTTGAAGATGATGAATATTTAGCTGATATCATGGAAGAAATCATAGATGATGTGAAACCAAGCTTAATTGTCACATTTTATCCGGGACATGGCGTGCACCCTGACCATGATGCATGCGGGGAAGCGGTCATCCGGGCATTGTACCGCAAAAAGAAAGAAGACCGTCCGCGCACACTATGCATGGCTATTACACGCAATAGAGAAGAGGTGCTTGGTGAAGCAGACGTCGTACTTGATATCAAAGAAGTAGCAGATATTAAAATGAACGCGTTAAGAGCTCATCGCACCCAGACGGAAGGTATGCTTCGCGAGCTTGAGGAAAAACTGAAAAACAATGAACCTGTTATGGCAACATGGTTTGAAGAAGAAGTGTATTGGACATATCAATGGAATGATTAAAAAAAGGTATAAGGTCTATAGGGACCTTATACCTTTTTAATTTCAAGTCGGATGCAATTGCTGACGCAAGGGTAGATCTCAGTGAGATGTCCTCAAAAGACAAACCGAGCTGAACCGCTGTTTGCGCAATTTCCGGTCGGATCCCCGACAATGTGGATGAAACGCCAATTAAACGCAACGCCTCAATCAGACTGAAAAGCTGGTGGGCAACCATGGTATCAATGACCGCTACCCCGGACAAGTCAATGTAAAGCTGCGTCACCTTTTTTTTCGCACATTGATTCAAGGTATTTTCCATGATGAATTTAGCACGGACGGTATCAATATCTCCGATTAACGGAAGCAGTCCCACACTGTGGAACAGCACGATCACCGGTGCGCTCAATTCAGTGATCATATCCTTTTGGGCCTGAAGCTGAAGGCTTGTGTTTTTGTACATTTCTTCTATAAAAATATGAATCACAAGATCAAACGCCTTAATAAGAGTGTGATATAAATCCTCGGCTTCTTCGCTTTTCACGGTATCCTGATTGATATGAACAAATTCCTTCACATAGGAAACAAACAAGTCTCTTACTCTGACAAACTCACGAATAATATAGTGGATAGGCGTTTTTAAATGCTCTTGATCCTGAGTGACTTCAAAAGCCCAGGCTTTTAGAATGGGTAAGTATACCTCTTCTTCATCTATAAAGATACGGCTGATCTTATAATTGAAAGCAAGGTTCTGGCTCTTTAAATTTTTAATGACGGCCGGGTCTGTTGATGCATAGATTGAATTTGGGTCAGTTTCCTCGATTGTTTCATACCATGCTGAACTTATTTCTTCCGCATGCTGAGACAGATACTCATATAATTTCTGATTTTGTGCCATGCATATCACCTCTTTTAAAATTCCTGTTTCAATAAATAACGTTTTTGCAGTTTAACCAGCCTGAAAAACAGACCGACTGCTCCTGCCGCTAGCCCTGCAATTAACCCGATCCAATAACCGTACGCGCCAAGTCCTGTAAACGTGCCGACCGCATATCCGACAGGAAGGCCGATAACCCAATAAGAAATAAAAGCCGCTGCAAGTGTATAATTGACATCTTTATATCCTCTGAGGGCGCCCTGAATAGGTGCTGCCACTGCGTCGGAAAGCTGAAAAAACAGCGCGTAAATTAAAAAGTGCTGCGTGAGCCGGAGGACATCCGGATCAGAAGTGTACATGCCTGCGATTTGCTCTCTGAATAAAAGGATACACGCAGCTGTAAACAAAGAAAAGCCTACCGCCATCATGATGCCGATAAAGCTGTAAGAGCGAGCGTCTTTAAAACGAGCTGCTCCGGCCTCAAACCCGACAACTATCGTTAAAGCCATGGACACGCTGAGCGGCAGCATATATAAAAGTGACGCAAAGTTCATGGCGGCCTGATGGGACGCGATGGTCACTGTATTAAAATGGCTCATCAGCAAAGTGACAGCCGCGAAGATGCTCGTTTCAAAAAACACGGCAAACCCGATAGGCAATCCGATTTTCAGCATATTTTTGCATGCTTCCCAAGAGAACTTATACATGGTAAGGAAAATGCCATATCCAGAAAACGGCGCTGCTTTACGAATGATGATAAAACTGATGATACAGATGCACCAATACGTAAGCGCTGATGCAAGCCCGGCGCCGACTCCGCCAAGGGCAGGCATGCCGAATTTCCCGAAAATAAATACGTAGTTTAACACAAAATTTATCGGCAGTGAACATAGTGTAATCATCATGGTGACTCGTGTTTTTCCTAATGAATCAATGAACGATCTCAAAACGGTGTAAACAAATAAAGGAAAAATCCCCAAAGATAAAAAACCTAAAAAGTGCTTCGCAATGTCATGTACGTGAGCCTCAAGGTTCAAACGGGATAGAACAGGATCAACTATTCCATATCCAGCCGCTAAAACGGCGATGCTTAGAAGCGCGGCCACATATACTGCCTGTAAGACAGTAAAGGGAATTTGTTTGGTATTCTCAGCGCCTAATAGCTGCGCGACGATTGGGGTGACTGCCATTAATATCCCCGCCAGTCCAGTATAGACAGGCGTCCAAAGACTTGATCCAATGGCCACACCGGCTAAATCGGCGGCGCTGACTTTCCCTGACATCACCGTATCTAAAAAGGTTATGAGAGAAAGGCCCGCCTGAGTGATTAAAATCGGAATTAAAATGTGCAAAAGCTGTTTTATCTTTTGTCCGGCGTTTTTTGTTTCTTTCATACATTGATCCCCGTTTCTTTATCATAACGAGAGAAATTATAACATTTTATGTATAAAAAGCAATGAACGCCTGGCCTATTCTTTTTTTGTCGGTTTCGTTTTTCTAAACATTTGGGCATAAATAAAAGAAAGCGAAATAACGCCTAAAAAGGTGCAGATATACTGAATGATTCTTTCCATTTCCATTCTTTACATACCTCCTTTACCAATAGAATGTGCATCAATAAGATAAGCATGCGTGCAAAGTTGAAAATATGAAAAGGAGATGAAGGCCCATGCATTACGAACAGATGACAGAAAGTGTATTCACGGCAAAGATACAATCGCATTTAGAACAGATATTAGGGGATGCTTCTCTTATTTTGAAAACGCTTCATGAAAAAGATCAATGCCTCCTTTGTGAATTGGATGACTTGGGACGTATTTTTCAAAATATGCATGGCATCGCCTCATCCTTTTATTTGCAATCATACATTGAACAATTTACACCGTCATTTGTGGAACTGGCCAAGGCGATTAAAAATTTATCGGAAAATAAGCATGGCGCGTTAATTGTCATTGAAAGGACAGACTCGGTTGACAAGTTTATTCAAAAAGGAACATCGCTTCATGCAGAAATCAGTGCTTCATTAATTGAAAGCATCTTTTTTCCGGGAAATCCTCTTCATGACGGCGCTTTATTAGTGAGGGAAAATACACTCGTCTCAGCAGGAAACGTTCTCCCGCTGACGACCCAAGAAGTGGATACTCATCTGGGAACCAGACACCGGGCAGCTTTGGGGATGTCTGGATATACAGATGCGCTTGTACTGGTTGTTTCTGAGGAAACAGGCAAGATGTCGTTTGCGAAGGATGGTGTGTTATACCCGCTCATCTCACCGAGAACATAAAAATAAACAAAAGGACCCGAACTGCTTTTGTCTCATGAGACAAAAAGACTGAAATAGAACCCTTTTTCAAAAGCATTCATGCCATACTGAATGCTTTTTTTCTTGAAAATAGAAAGTCGGGAAATGTAACCTGGTATAAAAGTTATATAAGATTAATATTAATTAAGTTAAATACTTTACCTGATTTTGTATTTATAGTACTGTATAAAATATTACATAAATTTTAATGAAAGGGCGTGGCCGCATGGCTAATGTATTAATGATCGGTTTTCCGGGAGAGGGCCATATTAATCCGTCTATCGGTGTAATGAAGGAACTGAAATCAAGAGGAGAAAACATTACTTACTATGCAGTAAAGGAATACGAAGAAAAAATCACCGCGCTTGATATTGAATTTCGTGAATATAACGATTTTAGAGAAGATTATTTCGGAAAAAACGCAACTGGTAATGAGGAAAGAGATTTTGCCGAAATGATATGTGCCTTTTTAAAAGCGTGTAAGGACATCGCCACCCATATTTATAATGAAGTCAAAAACGAATCATATGATTATGTCATATATGATCACCATTTCTTGGCCGGTAAAATCATTGCCAATCTGCTGAAGCTGCCGAGATTTTCATTATGTACGACTTTTGCGATGAATGAGGATTTTTTAAAGGAAATGATGGATACATTCAATAGCAGCCCATTTGAAGACTCACCTTATTTCGAATCCTATCAGCAGCTCGCAGAAACCTTAAATTCCGAGTTTCAAGCGGAAATTACCAAGCCGTTTGACGTTTTTTCGTCCGATGGAGATTTGACGATCGTCTTTACGTCAAGAGAATTTCAGCCAATGGCAGAGCAATTCGGAGAAAACTATGTTTTTGTTGGTCCTTCAATTGCAAAAAGAGCCAAAAGCAATGACTTTCCATTCGAACAAATGAACAATGAAAACGTGCTGTTTATTTCTATGGGAACTATTTTTAATAATCAAAAAGAGTTTTTCAATCAATGTCTTGAGGTATGCAAAGACTTTGACGGAAAAGTTGTGCTGTCCATTGGGAAGCATGTTAAACAAAGTGAGTTAAACGATATTCCGCATAATTTTATTGTGCGCCCGTATGTGCCTCAGCTTGAAATCCTGAAAAGAGCCAGTTTGTTTGTCACCCACGGCGGAATGAACAGCACAAGCGAAGGCTTGTATTTTGAAACACCGCTCATTGTCATTCCGATGGGAGCCGATCAATTCGCTGTCGGAAAACAGGTGGAGCAAGTAGGTGCGGGGAAAGTGCTGAAAAAAGAACAGTTGTCTGAAAGCCTTCTGAAAGAAACCATTCAAGAAGTGATCAGCAATCCTATCTATGCCAAGAAAGCAAAAGCAATTGGCCAGTCACTGAAAGCGGCAGGCGGTGCTGAAAAAGCTGCCGTCAGCATTCTTGAATATGTTAAACACAATACTCAATCAGCTAATGCATAATGGATTCAGCCTGTTCATTTGAAATGGACAGGCTTTTAACTGTTTAGAAAAGCTGGGCAGTGTTGCAATCAGAAGAAGGGATTTGACACTTTGGTAGAGAATTGAAAGAAAAACAGACAGAAAAGGAGGAAAATCTGCTTCTTTCATCAACATAAACCAATCATTTTACCCCCGCTTAAATAGTTCCTTAGACTTTCGATAAACCTATCCAAATTATGTAAAATACTAGGTGTTTATCTAGAGGTTTAAGGTCGAACGAAGCTACATTTGCTGCCGGATCTATAAAAATTTGTTTATAACGCTAAAAAAGTGACGATATAACGTCTGTGTGCCATTTTTGGAAACGGAATACTAATTCTTTCTGTTTGTGTCATGAAAAGTTTAGGAGGTTGCATGAATGAAAAAGAAGATCGTAGCCAGTTTGGCTGTTTCCGCAGTTGTTGGGTCATCGATGGCAGCAGCACCCGCGGATGCAAAAACGATAAAGGTGAAAAGCGGTGACTCTCTTTGGAAACTTTCGCGCCAGTATCATACGAGTATTTCTGCATTGAAATCCGAAAACAAATTGAAATCGTCAATGCTTTATGTCGGACAAAGTCTGAAAGTTCCAGAAAGCAGCAAAAAAAGCAAAACATCCTCATCAAACTCAAACAAAACGTCAACATACACCGTGGCATATGGTGATTCTTTATGGATGATTGCCAAAAATCATAAAATGAGTGTTTCAGAGCTTAAAAGCTTAAACAGCCTGAGCAGTGATTTGATTCGTCCTGGCCAAAAACTGAGAATTAAAGGGACAAGCAGTTCAAACGGTTCGAATGGACCGAAAAAAAGCAACGGTTCAAATTCTACAGGTCCATCAAAAAGTACATATACTGTAAAGCTTGGTGATTCTCTGTGGAAAATCGCAAACAGTTTAAATATGACGGTTGCCGAATTGAAAACCTTAAATGGCTTAACATCAGATACACTTTACCCTAAGCAAGTATTAAAAATAAAAAAAGGCAGCTCATCCAATAGCGGTAGCAGCGGTTCAAAAAAGCCGTCAAACTCAAATTCTTCAAAAACAACTACATACAAAGTGAAATCAGGTGATTCGTTATGGAAGATTGCGAATCAGCTGGGCGTCACTGTGCAAAGTATTCGTGATAGAAACAATTTGTCTAGCGATGTTCTGCGAATCGGACAGATTCTCACAATTTCAGGAACGACTAAATCAAATAATTCCAATAAGAATGTCCCGAAAGACAAATCAGGATCAAACGTTCAAATAAGAACAAAGATTGACAGAATGATAACGGAGGCAAAAAAATATGTCGGTGTTCCGTATCGCTGGGGAGGAAATACGCCTTCCGGTTTCGATTGCAGCGGCTATATTTATTACCTCATTAATAAAGTATCATCTATTTCAAGGCTGAGCACGGCAGGGTACTGGAATGTGATGCAAAAAGTCAGCCAGCCGTCAGTCGGTGACTTTGTTTTCTTTACTACGTATAAATCCGGACCGTCTCACATGGGGATTTACTTGGGCGGCGGCAATTTTATTCATGCAAGCTCCGACGGTGTGGGCATTTCCAATCTCAGCAATTCGTATTGGAAACAGCGCTACTTGGGAGCACGAAGTTATTTTTAAACTTTGAGCATGGACATTAGACAGACGGGGCGTTTGGGCAGAACGTCCTGCTCCCTAATCTAAAAGCCTTTTAAAAGGCTTTTTTTTAGTTTATATCGGAATATGATTGACCACACTGTTAGAAAAAACAAGGGGGAGACAGCATGAATCGTTTCTTGCTCCTTATCGTGGTGGCGGCACTGGGTCTTTCGGGATGCAGTCAAACACCGCCTGACCATCCGCGGCGGGTACCGGATAAAAAGGTGATAGAAACGTCAGCGTTTAGTCATCAGATCCAGCTGGTCAATAGAGAAGGCAAAAAAGTCGGGTATATTGAAATAAAAGAATCAGAAGACGAAGGGCTCGATTTTCACATCTCAGCACACAGCCTGACACCCGGGGCTTCACTCGGTTTTCATATTTATGAAAAAGGATCATGTGTCAGGCCGGATTTTGAATCTGCGGGCGGACCCTTTAATCCGCTGAACAAAGAACACGGCTTCAATAATCCGATGGGACATCATGCCGGAGATCTTCCGAATCTTGAAGTCGGCGCAGACGGGAAAGTAGATGTTATTATGAATGCGCCTGAAACCTCTTTACAAAAAGGAAGCAAATTGAATATTCTCGACCAGGATGGCAGCGCGTTTGTTATTCATGAACAGGCTGACGACTATCTGACGAATCCGAGCGGAAATTCAGGAGCGCGAATTGTGTGCGGAGCGCTTTCTGGCAATAACGAGAAACAGTAATATAGCGGGAGCCCTTTGTATTGAGCATACAGGGGCTTTTTTAGTATACTCGTTAATGGAATACGAATAGGAAAGGAAACCTGTCTATGACATCTCAATTGCAGCACTTAACATTGCCGGAAGATATACAAAATAAGCTTTTATCATATAAAAGCCAGCCGATTTCTCCAGAATTTCAATCGCTTATCGGGACATCAGGCTATGAGGCGGAGGATGAAGCCATTTTATTCGATGCCATTATCGCATTGGCGATGGGGAAAAATATCCTGTTAAAAGGGCCTACAGGCTCAGGTAAAACTAAGCTGGCGGAAACATTGTCCAGTTATTTTCATAAACCAATGCACAGTGTCAACTGCTCAGTTGATTTGGATGCTGAAGCACTGGTTGGCTATAAAACCATTGAAAATCAATCTGGGCAGGCAACGATCGAGTTTGTCTCGGGGCCTGTGACAACAGCCATGAATGAAGGCCACTTTCTTTATATAGACGAAATCAACATGGCAAAGCCGGAAACCCTGCCCATCTTAAATGGTGTATTGGACTATAGAAAAATGATGACAAATCCGTTTACAGGAGAAGTCGTTCGGGCAAAAGAAGGGTTTGGAGTCATTGCTGCTATCAATGAAGGCTACGTTGGAACCGTACCGCTGAATGAAGCGCTTAAAAACCGTTTTGTCATTATTGATGTGCCATATATTAAAGGCGAACTGCTGAAACAAGTACTCATGTCTCAGTCTGCTCTTCATGATGAGAAATTGATTGACCGGTTTATCACGCTGTCTTCTGATCTGATCGTTCAGGCCAATAACGGGCAGGTGTCTGAAGAAGCGGCATCTATTAGAGCTTTAATTGATACGTGTGATTTAGCCGCTTATATTCCGCCGCTACGGGCCATCGAACGGGGAATTGTAGAAAAGCTTGACGATGACCGTGAAAAGGCGGCGGTCCGAAATATCGCAGAAACTCTGTTTGAATGAGGGATGTGCGATGAAATTTATCAAATTTAATGACAGCACAATTGACTCGTTTTTATTTATGATGCTGACCGATTTGGCCAAAACGCTCACCAAAAGTGAGGCGGTGGAAGTGGAGTATGGCGTTCAGTCCTACTACAACCCATTTGAAAAAAAAATCTACATGAGCCACTTTTGGAAGGACAGAGCAGCTGAAGATATGGAAGCAGGTCTCAAAAGCGATGTCTACCTTCGATCGGTCGGAACAAAATACAGCTCGTTGCAAGAGTTTACGAACTTTTTGGATGATATCCATCGGCATCTTACATTCAAAAGCTTTGCCAAACAGCTGTTTATGCTGCTTGAGGACATCAGAATTGAAGAATGTATCAAACACGAGCGTCCCGGCACAAAACATGTATTTGCAAAACGAAAAGACATGTACAGAAAACATTTCTCCACACAGCTCACTTTAAATTTAGAACGAAGCATTTTTACGGATGCACTCTTTTGCGCCATGTATACCAAGCTGACGGCGGAATCGCCTCTGGAAACCATCCCGTCTATGCGTGATGATATTGATCTGATGCGACCGTTTATTGAACAGCAGCTCTTGCGTGTGTATGAAGCTGACTCTACACGCCACGTTCTGAAAATTGTCGAAGACATCATGGACGGACTTGAAGAGGTACTTGATAAAGACATGCTGAATACCTACTTCTTTTTGCCTGAGTTAGATTACGCTAAAGCCGCAGAGCAGCCGTTATTTGAAGAAGAGAAAAAAGCGCCGAAGCTGAGTGATGACGTAACGCTTCCGAAAAAATCAGACGGCGATGAAGATATTCACGATGAAGAAATGCCGACTTGGCACCGTGAAACAGAAGCGCCGTCTAAAAGCTTCCTTCAATTTGATATTGAACACGGCGCAAAATCCGATTTAGGAAAAGATGCTTCTCGTGAAGGGGACGATGGAGACCAAGCTCTCGGCTCTGTTCAAGGTTCAGCCAGACAGACAAAACGAAAAGACTATTCCAAACTGGAAGCGCTAGAGTCCAAAAAAGACCAGCCGAACGGCGCGGGTCTTGCCGACGGAAAGGAAAATAAATTCGCGTTTGCGATTTATAAAGAACCGCAGCCTGCAACAAAAGATGAAGAGCTTTCTTATAAACAGCAGGCAAAATCGATCGAATCGTATCAGAAGCGTTTAAAACAAATGATTCAAAAAACGCTTGAACACAAAAAAACGCTGCCAAGGACTGACCTCCACGCGGGCCGTCTGAACAACAAGCTTCTCCGTTATTTTACGGAGCGGAATCCGCGTCTTTTTTACAAAAAACAAGAGCCTTCTTCAGAAATTGACGCTGTTTTTACATTACTGGTCGACTGTTCAGCCAGTATGTTCGACAAAATGGATGAAACGAAGCGGGGTATCGTATTGTTTCATGAAGCCTTGAAATCAGTAGCAGTTCCGCATCAAATTGTCGGCTTCTGGGAGGATACAAACGATGCGACCGAAACGAGTCAGCCGAACTATTTTAATACGGTAATTCCATTTCAGTCGTCCTTAAGACAGGCAGCGGGACCGGCGATTATGCAGCTTGAACCTGAGGAAGACAACCGTGACGGCTATGCGATCAGGCAAATGACGAAAAAAATGCTGCAGCGGAGCGAGGCGCAAAAATTCTTAATTGTGTTCTCTGACGGAGAGCCGGCCGCATTTGGTTATGAGCAAAATGGGATTGTCGATACAAGTGAAGCGGTTATAGAAGCTCGAAAAAGGGGAATAGAAGTCATAAATGTTTTTCTCTCCAACTCAGAAATTGAAGAATCACAAATGAAAACGATACAGGATATGTACGGGAAGTTCAGTATATTTGTCCCGGATGTCGATCAGCTTCCGGATGTTCTGTATCCGCTTCTTAAAAAACTGCTCCATAAAAGCATAGGATAACCCTTTATTCTATGCTTTTTGGCGTTTCTTTTTGTAAATGATTAAATTTTTTGTTTTTTATAAAGGTTTTTTACTATTTTGTGAACAATCAAGGTAGAATCAAATTGCAAACAGTGGTAAAATATCGTTGGAAGCGTTTTTATTACATAATTTTGGACACAGCGTTCGAAAGTTATTTTAAGATAGTGAATGAATCACTTGATTATCTAGGTTGGGGGTAATATTCAAATGTTTCAAAATAATATGAAACAACGAATGAATTGGGAAGATTTTTACGGTCCGAACCTCGGCTATGCGCTGGAGCTTTACGATCAGTACACCCAGGATCCGAACAGTATTGATCCGGATCTGAAGGACATGTTCGATGAACTAGGAGCTCCTCCAAGCGATATAAAAGAGGCATCGGGAACAAAAGAAAAGGGACGTGTTACAGCCGATCTGATACAAAAGATCGCATCAGCAATCAGACTTGCAGAAGATATACGAACCTATGGCCATTTGAACGCTTCCGTCAATCCGCTCAGAAAGGATGGGAAAAAGAGCGAGCTCTTTCCACTATCCGATTACGGGCTAACAGAAGAGGAAATAAAAGAAATACCTGCGTCGGTCATTTGTAAAGACGCTCCTAAAAACATTACGAACGGTCTAGAAGCCATTCAGTATTTACGAAATACGTATAAAAGAACCATCTCATTTGAATTTGATCATGTACACGACTTTAAAGAGCGAGAGTGGTTGACTCAAAAGATTGAATCCGGTGAATTGTTCCAAAAGAACTCAGCCGAAAAGCTGTCAGCTGTGCTGGAAAGACTGACGGAAGTAGAGGGATTCGAGCAATTTTTACACCGGACCTTCGTCGGGCAGAAGCGTTTTTCAATTGAGGGTCTGGACGCTCTTGTTCCAGTGCTTGATGACATTATCGCACAATCTGTCAAATCAGGTACAACGAGCGTTAACATCGGTATGGCGCACAGGGGCCGCCTGAATGTGCTGGCACATGTGCTGGGCAAACCGTATGAAATCATATTCTCAGAGTTCCAGCATGCGCCGAACAAAGATTTAGTCCCGTCTGAAGGATCAATCGGCATCAGCTACGGATGGACGGGGGATGTCAAGTATCACCTGGGAGCGAACCGCGAGCTTCAAGACGCTGAAACGAAGTCGGCGCGTATTACGCTGGCGAATAACCCGAGCCACTTGGAATTTATCAACCCGATCGTTGAAGGCAGCACAAGAGCGGCGCAGGAAACAAGAACACAAAGCGGATACCCGGTTCAGGATGAAACAAAATCACTTGCGATTTTAATTCATGGAGACGCTGCATTCCCTGGGGAAGGAATTGTCGCTGAAACATTGAATTTAAGCTCTTTAAAAGGGTATCAAGTAGGCGGGGCGATTCATATTATCGCCAATAACATGATCGGATTCACAACAGAAAGCGCTGAATCAAGATCAACAAACTATGCCAGTGACCTGGCGAAGGGTTATGAAATACCGATTGTTCACGTAAATGCGGACGATCCTGAAGCCTGTCTTTCAGCTGTTAAGTTTGCGGTAGAATACCGAAAAACATTCAACAAGGACTTTCTGATTGACTTAATCGGGTACAGACGCTACGGACACAACGAAATGGATGAGCCGTCAACTACTCAGCCGATGCTGTATGACGCTGTAAGAAAGCATCCGACTGTCAAACATATTTTCGCGGAAAAGCTCATTAAAGATGGGGTGCTAACCGAGGAAGTTGTTCAAAACATTGAAAAGTCGGTAACGAAACGCATAGAAGACGCTTATCAAAAAGTGCCGGCTAAAAAGGAACCTATCGCTTGTGAAATAGAACTTCCGGAACCTGTTTCAAACGGCTTTCCGGATGTAGACACATCTATTGATTTTGATGTGCTCCGCAAGCTGAATGGCGAATTGGTCAATTGGCCGGAGTCGTTTAATGTATTCGGTAAGCTAAAACGCATTTTAGAAAGACGGGCCAAGGCGTTTGATGATGACAGAAAAGTGGAATGGTCATTGGCTGAATCTCTCGCGTTTGCTTCCATTCTGAAAGACGGAACACCGATTCGATTAACAGGACAGGATTCTGAGCGCGGAACGTTTGCCCAAAGAAACCTTGTACTTCACGACAGTGAGACAGGCAAAGAATTTGTGCCGTTGCACCATTTGTCAGATTGTGACACATCATTTGCCGTTCATAACAGCCCGCTGTCTGAAGGATCGGTTCTCGGCTTTGAATACGGTTATAACGTGCATTCACCGGAAACACTTGTCCTGTGGGAAGCGCAGTATGGAGATTTCGCCAATGCTGCTCAAGTGTACTTTGACCAATTTATTTCTGCCGGACGCGCAAAATGGGGACCAAAAATCCGGATTAGTGATGCTGCTCCCGCACGGTTACGAGGGACAGGGCCCTGAGCATTCAAGCGGTAGAATCGAGCGGTTCCTGCAACTAGCTGCTGAGAACAACTGGACGGTTGCCAACCTGACAAGCGCCGCTCAATATTTTCATATATTAAGAAGACAGGCTAAAATGCTGCTGCGTGAGGAAATTCGACCGCTCGTTATCATGACTCCGAAGAGCCTTCTGCGCAATCCGAATACCGTTTCTGAAGTGCAGGAGCTCAGCGAAAGCCGCTTCCAGCCTGTTTACGAACAGTCAGGACTTTCTCATGAATATGAAAAAGTGACGCGGCTCGTATTATCCAGCGGTAAAGTATCTATAGACATCAGCGATCATTTCAACAAGTTAGAAGACGGGAAAGAGTGGCTTCACATTGCGAGAATTGAACAGCTGTATCCATTCCCTGCAAAAGGAGTCAAAGAATTATTTGCAAAGCTTCCGAATCTTAAAGAAATCGTTTGGGTTCAGGAAGAGCCGCAGAACATGGGGGCATGGAGCTATATCAGCCCTTATTTGACAGAACTTGCACCAGAAGGAGTAAGCGTTCAATATATTGGACGAAGAAGACGATCCAGTCCTGCAGAGGGAGATCCGACAGTTCATAAAAAAGAACAGGAACGTATTGTATCTGATAGCTTGACTCGCAAAAACTAAGGGGGAAATGAAAAAATGGCGGAAATTAAGGTACCTGAATTAGCAGAATCAATCTCAGAAGGAACAATAGCCCAATGGTTAAAGCAGCCCGGTGATTATGTAGAACAGGGTGAATATCTGCTTGAACTTGAAACGGATAAAGTAAATGTTGAATTGACAGCAGAAGAATCGGGTGTTCTTCAAGAGGTATTGAAAGATTCGGGTGATACCGTCCAAGTTGGAGAAATTATCGGTACCATTACAGAAGGCGCGGGTGAAAGTTCTGCCCCTGCTCCTTCAGAGAAGGCTGAAAGCAAAGAAAGTGAAAAAGAAGAAAAGCAAGCTGAACCAGCGGCGCAAGAAGTGAGCCAGGAAGCGCAAACGGAAGCAAAATCAAGAACAATTGCATCTCCTTCTGCCCGTAAGCTGGCGAGAGAGAAAGGGATTGACCTGTCTCAGGTTCCAACTGGCGACCCGCTTGGAAGAGTGCGCAAACAGGATGTTGAGGCGTATGAAAAACCAGCGGCGAAACCAGCTCCTCAGCAGCAAAAACAACAGCCGCAGGCTCAAAAAACACAGCAAAGCTTTGACAAACCTGTTGAAGTGCAAAAAATGTCACGCCGCAGACAGACGATTGCAAAACGTCTAGTCGAAGTTCAGCAAACATCTGCGATGCTGACTACATTTAATGAAGTTGACATGACGGCTGTTATGAATCTCAGAAAACGTCGCAAAGACCAATTCTTTGAGCAAAATGAAGTGAAGCTGGGCTTTATGTCTTTCTTTACAAAAGCTGTTGTAGCGGCATTGAAAAAATATCCGCTCTTGAATGCAGAAATTCAAGGCGATGAGCTGATTGTTAAAAAATTCTATGATATCGGAATCGCTGTTGCAGCTGAAGAAGGACTTGTCGTTCCAGTTGTAAGGGATGCAGACCGTCTGACATTTGCAGGCATTGAAAAAGAAATCGGCGAGCTTGCGAAAAAAGCGAGAAACAATAAATTAACCCTTGGTGAGCTGCAGGGAGGCTCATTTACAATTACAAACGGAGGGACTTTCGGTTCACTCATGTCGACACCGATTTTAAACAGCCCTCAAGTTGGTATTCTGGGTATGCATAAGATTCAGCTGCGCCCTGTCGCAATTGATGAAGAACGTTTTGAAAACCGTCCAATGATGTATATTGCTTTATCTTATGATCATCGGATCGTAGATGGTAAAGAAGCAGTTGGATTCCTTGTCACTATTAAGAACTTACTAGAAGATCCTGAACAGCTTTTGTTAGAGGGATAAAACAAAAAAGGTACATCACGGCTAAACGTGATGTACCTTTTTATATAGAATAGAATGTTAAAGAGTCAGTTCTCTGCTGTTTGAATCTTCTTTTTGATTCTTACCTTTTTTAGACCAATATGTAGCGAGCAGAGAGCCTGAAAGGTTGTGACAAACACTGAAAATCGCGCTAGGAACAGCGGATAGCGGTGAAAAATGTGCCGTAGCAAGTGCTGCGCCAAGCCCTGAGTTTTGCATGCCGACTTCAATTGCAACCGCTTTTTGAGATGCATAATCCATTTTTAACAGCTTTGCACAAAGAAACCCCAGTAAATATCCAATGCCATTATGCAGGATAACTACTGAAAAAATAAGCCATCCTGATTGAAGCAGGTTTTCCCGATTGCCGCTTACAACAGCTGATACAATCGCAACGATACCGATGACTGAAACAAGCGGCAGGACATGAACGGCTTTTGCGACCTGTTTTTTGAAAAACATTTTGACGATTAGGCCTGCAATGATTGGAAACAATACAGCCTGCAAAATCGAAATAAATAATGAGCCAGGCGAGACAGGCAGCCATTCCTTGGCAAACAGCATAATCAATACCGGCGTCAAAACAGGTGCCAACAAGGTGGAAATTGTAGTGACAGCAACAGACAGGGCCGTGTTGCCTTTTGCTAAAAATGTCATGACATTAGAGGCAGTTCCACCCGGACAGCAGCCAACAAGAATGACGCCTACCGCGATCTCCGAGGGGAGATGCAAGCCATAGGCTAAGCCGAAAGCAACAAGCGGCATAATCGTATATTGGGCAATCACTCCGATAATGACGTACAAAGGTTTTCTGATCAGCTCTTTAAAATCATCGGTTTGCAGTGTTAGCCCCATTCCAAACATGATAATGCCGAGAAAAATCGTAATATAAGAACTGATCCAAGAAAATAATAATGGGAACGAAAATCCGAGTACGGCAAAAACAATAACCCAGATGCCGAAGGTTTGTCCCGCGAAATGACTAATCTTTCTGATGTTTTCCATACAAACACTCCTCATACACTGATCAAGAACTTCAGCAGAAATTCTTACAGATTTTTTGGTATTCCCCTATTATAATTAATTTTCTGAATAATTCAATATTAATAAATTGACTGTATTCTGATATATCTATGTAGATAGATGATAAATATATTATGTAAACTAATCAAAATATTCTTGACTATATAGGTAGATATTCTTACAATGAACCTTTAAACTGTTTTGAAAAATAGGAGTGATAGGGTGAAGGAAGCTAATCAATGGTCTTCGAAGCTGGGCTTTATTTTAGCAGCAGCTGGATCGGCTATCGGTCTCGGTGCGATATGGAAATTCCCATATGTCGCAGGCACCAGCGGAGGAGGCGCGTTTTTATTTATTTTCATTTTATTTACAATATTAATCGGACTGCCATTATTGCTCGGTGAATTCATCATAGGCAGAAAAACACAGCAAGATGCCGTCCAATCCTATAAATCTCTTGCTCCTGGGTCTAAATGGCATTGGATAGGCTATTTGGGCATGGCGACGTGCTTTATTCTGTTATCATTCTACAGCGTTGTCGGCGGATGGATTTTAAATTACATTTTTAAAGGCTTTACCGGCGGTTTATCGCATACATCAGGGTTTGATACGCTGTTTGCGAATACCATTTCAAATCCATATTTGGCTGTAGGAGGCCAGCTGCTGTTTATGCTGGTCACAATTTTGGTTGTCGCAAAGGGTGTAAGCAGCGGAATTGAAAAAGCAAGCCAAATTTTAATGCCGGCGCTATTTATATTATTTATTATTTTAATGGTGCGTTCAGTTACACTTCATGGAGCGATGGAAGGCCTTACGTTTTTCCTGACACCTGATATCTCCGCTATTGACGCCAATACAATATTATATGCGATGGGCCAGTCCTTCTTCTTATTAAGTGTCGGTGTATCTGTAATGGTAACGTATAGTGCTTATCTAGAAAAACAAGAAAATCTGGTGCAGTCTGCTGTATCTGTCACGGTTTTGAATGTTCTTGTCGCCATTATGGCGGGAATCGCAATCTTTCCAGCTGTTTTTTCATTCGGCCTCAAACCGGATCAAGGACCTGTCCTGTTATTTAATGTGCTGCCGACTGTATTTAATCAAATGCCGTTTGGAATTGTCTTTTTATTAGCATTTTTAATTCTATTTTTATTTGCAGCACTGACATCCGCCTTTTCAATGCTTGAAATTTTGGTTGCTGTGCTTTCAAAAGGCGATGTGAGTAAAAGAAAACGATTTGCCTGGATCGGCGGGATGGCTATCTTTCTGGTCGGCGTACCGTCTGCGTTATCATACGGTATTTTAAGTGATATCACCATTTTTCACATGTCCATTTTTGACGCAGCTGATTTTCTGGTCAGCAATATTTTAATGCCGTTAGGAGCGTTATTGATTTCTATCTTTGTACCGTTAAAAATACCGAAAGAAGACTTGTTTAACGAGCTGAAAAGCGGCTCAAATCTCAAGCGAAAGTGGTTTGCGGTTTGGCTTCTGCTGATACGCTATCTTTCACCCGTTGCAATCATTATTGTATTTTTACATGTATTAGGTATTTTTTAAAAAATGAAGCCCCCTGGAAAAGGGGGCTTTTTTAATAGAGTTTCCATACGACTTCTTTTGCCTGTTCAAAACGTTTTTCGGCTTCACGCCAATCGACTACATTCCACCAATGATCAACATAGCTCCCACGGTCATTTTTATATTGCAAATAGTAAGCATGTTCCCATACATCAAGCGGCAAAAGAGGGATAACATCCCACTGGCTGAAGTGCTGGTGCTTCTCTGCGGCTAAAATCTCCAGCCGTCCGGAACGAGGGGACCAGACAAGAATGGCCCACCCGACACCCTCCACTTTTTTTGCAGCTTGGGTAAAATGCTCCTTAAAGGCCGAATAGCTTCCAAATGAGAGATCGATCATTTGAAACAATGCTCCAGTAGGACGTCTTTTTCCGTTTGGATGCATAGAAAACCAAAAAATACTGTGCAAATAATGGCCCGCTCCATGAAATGCCAGCTCTCTTTCCCAATGAGTGATCAAGTCATAGTTCTTTGAAGCTCTGGCTTTCTTAAGCTCCAATTCTGCTTTATTCAGTCCGTCAACATAGCTTTGGTGATGTTTTGTATGATGAAGTACCATAATATCACGTGAAATATAAGGTTCTAAAGCAGAGTACTTGTACGGAAGCTTTGGAAGAACATGTTTTCCTATAGGAACGAAGGCACGTCTTTCACCTGTTTCTTCTGATTGTGTAATATCACGATAGAGTGTGGCGGCCTGCTGATACCACTGTTCTTCTGTCGTCTGGTCATCCTCCAGCGCTTCAATCATCCTTTCGATTTGATCCTCAAATTGATCAAGCTGTCCTCGTTTTTGAATCTGATCTTTTAAGGCTTCACACCAATTGAACATCTCGGTTTGATAAGATTCACGTTTCATATGCTGTCTCCTTTTCAATAGAATTCAAATATTTGCCGACAGCCAGCAAAGGGAACACATAAGGATAACTGTGGTAACGAATATAAAACTGCTTTGGCAGCCCGATTCCCACTGGATAAGTCAAGCTTCTACCGTCATGAGAACTGCTGTCCATGAGGTAGTTCATTCCTTTCACAATTGCTGGATGACTGGGTTTTTCATATAGCAATAAAGCATCTAAAGCCCAGGCAGTTTGTATAATGGTTCCTTCTTTAAGCGGCACATAGGTTTTGACCTCCGCGCTTTTGCAGGATTCACCCCAGCTGCCGTCATCATTTTGTATGGTTTTGAGCCACCGGATTGCCTTTTGTATCGAAGGGTGGGTTCGAACAACTCCGCAGGCGTGCATGCCGGTTAAGGCAGCCCATGTGCCGTAAATGTAGCAAACACCCCAACGTCCGTACCAAGATCCATTATGTTCCTGATTTTCATAAAGCCAGTCCACAGCACGCTGAATGTGGTGATGTTTTACTGAAAAGCCGGCTTTTTCACCTAAAAAGTGCAGCACACGCCCGGTAAGGTCGGCGGTTGAGGGATCAACAGCCGCATCCTCGGCGGATTCAAGCGGGAGGTGGCGGATAAGAGGGTGGTTCACATTTTTTTCAAAGGCGGAAAACCCTCCATCATTGTTCTGCATCGATAAAAGCCAAGCCACGCCTCGCTCCCAAGAAAAAGGAGAGAAGCTGCGGGGAATTGCTTTTAAGACGGCTGCAGTGTCGTCACAATCAGGGTTATTCGTGTTAATATTTGAAAATCCCCAGCCGCCTGGAGATACATTTGGATTGTTGACAGACCAATCTGCTATCTTGGTATGCTGCCGCTTTTGTAAAAAAGAAACGGCTTTTGTAATTGTACCGTCTGTTTCGGCAACGCCGTTTTGCTGAAGCGCATAAGTGATTAATGCAGTATCCCAAACAGTGGAAGTGGAATTTTCTAAATAAGGAATGCCGCCACATTCAGTCACCAATGCTTTGATGCCATTAATGGCCCTTCGGATGACCGGTGAATGGCGTGACACACCAAGTGACAGAAGGCTGTATACCATAAATATTGTGGCGCTTGCATAACTGTACAGTGTGCCGTCTTCTTCAATTCGGTCAAGCATATATGTTTTAGCTGTGTGTAAGCCAAGCTCCTGAAGAGCAAAGGGTGCACGAAAAAGCCACTTCCAATGAGTCAGAACAGAAGAGAGGTCTCTCTCCTCGAAAGCATCAGAACGGAGCCATGTCAAAGGGTTTTTTGTCATGTGCGGGTCGAGGTGGCGGAGAGATTGAATATTGCGGTTTTTTAGTGTGTATCGCTGATTGAGTGTGACAGCCATCGGCGCAAAGTGAATACGGGCATAGGTGCTGAACTGATAGAAATGAACCGGGAATGTTGGGGAATTGCTAAAAGCGACAATGGTACATATAATGCGGGCCAAGGGTAAAGGCTGTTTGCTGCAAGCATCCATTTTGTCATGAAATGAATATTCCTCAAGCCGCCATGTGATGTAATAAATTTTTCAGCTTTTTTCATGTGCGGATCAGTTCGATGGTAGCATCCTGAAGCCAGCATTCCGACATAACCTTGGACGGCAGCTGTTATATTGCCGCCTGTTTCGTCAGGGAAATTGTTAAACGTTCCGTCTGGCTGCTGATTTTCGCGAATGCCGGCTGCGAGCGCCGAAATGAGTTCTTTTTCATTTTCACCTTCATCAAGTGAGGTGAGGAGCAGAATAAAAAAAGAATTCGTCATGATTGGCCCTTCAAAGCAAAATGACCAAGAACCGTCACCATTTTGCCTATCTTTCAGCTCTGAAATCGTGTTTTGCTGATAGCGCCTCACCTTCTCCTGAAGTGTGCTCATCACGCTCAACTCCTTCAGAAAGATATATATTCATCAGCTTTTGCTGCCATTACTGAAAGAAAAAAACTGCTGGCAGGCAGCAGTTTTTTTAAAAGCTTTTAGTCTTCAAGATTAATCCATACACTTTTGACTTCTGTGTAGTTATCTAGAGCATATGAGCCCATTTCTCTTCCTAGTCCGGATTGTTTATAACCGCCGAACGGCGAAGCTGCGTCAAACACATTATAGCAGTTTACCCAGACAGTCCCGGCTTGAAGGCGATCTGCAATATAATGGGCTTGTTTTACATTCTCAGTCCATAGGCCGGCAGCAAGTCCGTATTCAGAATGGTTGGCTCGTTCAATGACTTCATCCACTGTTTCATACGGAATCGCCGTCAGGACTGGTCCAAAGATTTCTTCTTTGGCGATTGTCATATCGTCTTCAACATTCGCAAACACAGTCGGCGCGACAAAGTATCCTTCTTCATAAGGGCAGCTTCCGCCAGTGACCGCTTTTGCTCCTTCATCTTTCCCTTTTTGAATATAAGAAAGAACGCGTTCATGCTGCTCCTTGCTCACGAGCGGGCCGATTTGGGTATCTTTATGAAGTCCGGCTCCTTGGCGGAGTGATTCAGCATAAGACACCATCTCATTAACAACTTCATCATACTGGTCTTTATGAATAAAGACGCGTGAGCCCGCACAGCAGACTTGGCCTTGGTTAAACATGACACCGTTTAAAGCGCCTGGAATGGCTTTTTTCAAATTGGCATCCGGTAGCAGGATATTAGGTGATTTTCCGCCCAGTTCCAGGGTTACACGCTTAATGCTTTTTGCCGCCGTGGCCATGATTTTCTTTCCGATTTCTGTTGATCCGGTAAAGGCAATTTTGTCAACCGCTTCATGGTTGGTAAGTGCTTCTCCAGCATCCTCACCGAATCCCGGAATGATATTGATCACACCGTCAGGGAAACCGGCTTTATCAATTAACTCAGCCAAATAAAGAGCTGAAAGCGGGGTTTGCTCAGCAGGCTTAAGCACAATTGTACAGCCGGTTGCAAGAGCCGCACCCATTTTCCACATCGCCATAAGGAGCGGGAAATTCCATGGGATGATTTGGCCGACGACGCCGACAGGCTCATGGCGTGTATAATTAAAATAGGAGCCGGAAACAGGGATTGTCTGCCCTGTTATTTTTGTGCACCAGCCGGCGTAATAGCGCATATGCTCAATAGCCAGCGGGATATCTCCATTTGTTGTTTCGTTTATTGGCTTTCCGTTATCAAGGGTTTCAAGCTGAGCAAGCTCAGTTTTATGCTCTTCCATTAAATCTGCCAGCTTATACATCAGTCTGCTTCTCGATGCTGGAGACATTGTTCTCCACTCGCCTTGATCAAAGGCTTTGCGGGCAGCTTTAACGGCTTTGTCCACATCTTCTGCCCGGGCTTCATACAGCGACATTAAGGTTTCGCCTGTCGCCGGGTTGGGCGTGTCAAAGGTTGCCCCTGAGGCACTCGGAACAAACTTCCCATCAATATAAAGCTTTTTCGTTCCCTGTAAAAATGTCTCCAGCCTTTTACTCACTTGCATCGTTAAAGAACTCATTCGTAACAAACCTCCAGTCATTTTTATGGCCTGTTCTGAGATTCTTGGTGATAGAATGGATATTGCTTCATTGAAGAGCGGAAATTAGCTGTGATCGTTACTATGGAAGTAAGCGTATACAAACATTCTATACTAGAAAACATAACAAAATCAATGAATAACCGATATTGCAATTTACAAAAGAAAAAAGCTACAATAGGCTTATAGACAAGTAAAGGAGATTTCATCATGATACATAAAAATTGGCTTGAAAAAGAAACCGTTAAAAAAGTAAAATGTGTTCAGACAAACGCAAAAAAATACATTGTAAATCGTGTATTAACACCAGGGAAAGAATATGAAGTGAAGAATGAGACAGAGGAATTTCTGTTTGTCGTCGATAATACAAATAAAATCGGCGGATACTATAAAGAATATTTTGAAGAGGTATAATCACCGAGAATCCCTGATTGAAGGAGAAACAGAAGCCTTTCATGAACGGCTCATCGGGCAGGAAGCATATGTCCCATCAATTTCAGACTCTTATAAAGATGGCACAATTGAAGATACGATGGTTATGCAAAGGACCGCAGCTAAGCTGCGGTTCTTCTTTGATTCAAAAAGGGAAAATAAAACAGATACAAAGAAGAAAACGTTAAAAAACTCATTTTTCAAAAAAATATTTGTGAAAAATGAAACTTTTTTCTCTATTGGTGCGTACTACATGATGACAGCAATACAAAAAACAAGAAACAAATTAAAAATGTGAAAAATGTAATCTGTTCGTAATGGTTTAAATGTCTTCTATGTCGTATTCTTATATAGGGATAAAGGACTTATTTTATTTAATGTAATCTCGTCATAAGAAAAATAGATAAATGCAGAAAGAGGGGTTCTTCATTGGGTATTTTTTCTGTTAGCAGGCCAACTGACGCAAAGAAGCTTGAAGCTTTGCTCGTTGAAGGGGAAAGAATAGAATCGATTTATAAGCTCCGGGTTGACCAAATTTGCTTTACAAATAAACGTATTATTTTCTTTGATAATAAGGTGTTTTCTAAAAAGAAGGTTCGTGTATTTCTTCCATATAAAACGATTGAAAGCTTTGCCATTCAAGAAGCGGGAATGTTTGATCCCGACACCGGACTTTTATTAATGACAAGAAGCAAAACCTTTGAATTAGAATTTGCGAAAGATACCGATTTAAGCGAAGTGCAAGCGGTACTGACGAAGTATTTATGCAACTGAATAAACTAACTGAGGCCAGCCGTCTCTAAAGAATGGTTTGGTCTTTTTTTGTGCCGTAAAAACGCCTTTTTTGGTTTGTCAGTATTCAAAACTGGGAACAGAGAAAAAAAGGAGAGGATACACATGGCACTGACTAAAGAACAAACCCAGCATCTCTACCATAAATTGCTTCATATGCAAAAAGAATTGTCTGGTGAAAAAAAGAAAACACAATCAATGACTGAAGAAGTAGGAGAGCTGTCTAATGGGGTTGATAACCATATGGCTGACCACGGAACGCTTGTAACAGACCGCATGACAGACCAAACGGTAAAAGAAATAGACCGGGAGCTTTTGGAGGAAGTTAATCACGCTTTACAAAAGATAAAAGACGGGACGTACGGAATTTGTGAAAAAACAGGTCAAGATATCCCATACGAAAGATTGGAAGCTGTTCCGTACGCAAGAATGACCGTGGAAGCCCAAGCTGATGTAGAGGACGATTTGGAAACGGATGCTCCGTCATTTGAAAGGGAGTTTCACCAACAAGTTAAAGATCTATCTAATAAAGAAACAATTGATCAAAAAAGTTCTCAAACGTATGAGATTTTAAACCGCGAGCAGGATTCAAATTGAAAATCGCAAGCAAGTACACCGATATAAGGTGTACTTGCTTTTTTTTATAAAAAAATCTCATATTCGAAATAAAGTGATTGACTTTGACAAATAAAAAAGAAAGTAACATACTATTTGTAAGTTAATATAAAAAGTTTACCAGGAGGAATACAAATGTCTACAGTTTTATTTGTAAAATCAAGTGACCGTACATCTGAAGAAGGTGTTTCAGTTAAACTATACGAAGCATTTTTAGCTGCATATAAAGAAAACAATCCTAATGATGAAGTGATTGAATTAGATCTTCATAAAGAAAACCTTCCTTACCTTGGAAGAGATATGATTAACGGAACATTTAAAGCAGGTCAAGGTATGGAAATGACTGAGGAAGAAAAAAAACAAAGCTGCAACAGCTGACAAATATCTGAACCAATTTGTAAAAGCTGATAAAGTGGTGTTCGCATTCCCGCTTTGGAACTTCACAGTGCCAGCAGTGCTTCATACTTATGTGGATTACCTGTCTCGCGCAGGCGTTACATTCAAATACACACAAGAAGGACCAGTTGGTTTAATGGGCGACAAAAAAGTTGCACTTCTTAACGCGCGCGGCGGCGTTTATTCAGAAGGACCAATGGCTTCACTAGAAATGTCCTTAAACTTCATGAAAACAGTTCTTGGTTTCTGGGGTGTTCAAGACTTGCACACAGTTGTCATTGAGGGACATAACGCAGCGCCTGATAAAGCACAAGAAATTGTTGAAAAAGGCTTGCAAGAAGCGAAAGAGCTTGCTGCTAAGTTTTAATGAATGAAGACTCCTATCCGTGAGATAGGAGTTTTTTTGCGTACATATTATATAGAAGAAAGTGATCACTTCTTGCCGCTAGAAAATGATGTTTTTTTTATTGTAATATATTTTTTGTTTGTCGAATCATTAGATATATTAGCGAAAAAACAGTTTTATGAATGAAAAAAAGTTTTTCTGAACAATTGATTTGCCCCCTTGATAAAATATGTCCAATGGTGTACTATATAAAAGAAGCTACTTTGTACGTATTGTTAATTAAGTTTTAACCTTTAAGCTGTAATAGGGAGTTTTATATCGAAGCCGGAATGTCATGCCTCCATTGCAGAGGACGACAGGAACGTTTCTGCAAACACCCACTTTGAGGAGTGGTGGTTTAAAACTTTCTTACTTGCATACGGCAAGATGTAGCGAAGGCCATTTCCTTTATGGAAATGGCTTTTTATTTTATCTGAAAAAGGATTTTTATATCGAAAATTCAATTTCCATTCGGGAAGAAATGCAGGTCTATTTTTTGTGATATGATGGGAGAAATTGAAGGAAAAGCGAGGGTTAGACGTTATGTTACATAAAGCCCAATCTCTGTTGGCGCATTATTTCGGTTATGAAAAGCTGCGCAGAGGGCAGGAGGAAGCCATCCGTTCGGTGACAGAAGCGAGACAAAACACGGTCTGCATTATGCCGACGGGCGGGGGAAAATCAATATGCTATCAAATTCCGGCACTGATGTTTGAAGGAACAACGATTGTCATTTCGCCGTTAATATCATTAATGAAGGATCAGGTTGATGCTCTTGAAGAAGCGGGAATCAAAGCCGCTTACATCAACAGTTCGCAAACCAATCAAGAAATATATGAAAGGCTGAACGGCCTGAAAGAAGGGGCCTATAAGCTTTTTTACATTACACCAGAGCGGTTAACCTCAACAGAATTTATACGTATTTTGCAAAGCATCGACGTTCCTTTAGTAGCAATAGATGAAGCGCACTGTATTTCTCAATGGGGCCACGATTTCAGGCCAAGCTACAGAAACATTGAAATTCTGTTTCACGAGTTAAATGACAAACCTGTCATCATGGCATTAACGGCAACAGCAACACCTGAGGTGCATGATGATATATGCCGTCAGCTGCATATTCAAAAAGAAAACACGGTGTATACCGGTTTCTCCCGTGACAACCTGACTTTGAAAGTTGCAAAAGGGGAAAACAAAGATCGTTTTATTGATGAGTATGTAAAAAGAAACAAACATGAAGCAGGAATCGTCTATACCGCGACAAGAAAAGAAGCAGATCGGATATATGAGCGGTTAAAACGAAATCAAATTAGCGCAGGGCGGTATCACGGGGGCTTACAGGACGAAGTCAGAAAAGAACAGCAGGAAAGGTTTCTGAACGATGAGCTGCAGGTCATGGTTGCCACATCTGCTTTCGGGATGGGCATCGATAAATCAAATATCAGGTTTGTTCTTCATGCACAGATACCGAAAGATATGGAAAGCTACTATCAGGAGGCGGGACGAGCTGGACGGGATGGCCTCGACAGTGAATGTGTGCTTTTATTTTCTCCGCAAGATATTATGGTGCAGCGCTTTTTAATCGAGCAATCGGAAAATGAAGAAAAGCAAAAGCAGGACTTGAAAAAACTGCGACAAATGGTTGACTACTGCCATACGGAAGATTGTCTGCAGCGATTTATTCTGATGTATTTCGGAGAAAAGGAACCTGACGCCTGCGGACAGTGCGGAAACTGTACAGATACAAGAACAGCCCATGACGTGACGAGAGAAGCGCAGATGGTCTTATCGTGTATCATTCGTATGAATGAACGTTTTGGGAAGACGATGGTTGCCCAGGTGCTCGCTGGATCAAAAAATAAAAAAGTGCTCGAAAACGGCTTTAGCAGCCTTTCAACATACGGAATATTAAAGCACCAATCAGTTAGTGAAATCAGCGACTTTATTGAATTTCTGATTGCTGACGACTTTATTAGGATGTCAGATGGAACATTTCCGACTCTTTTTGTTAGCGGCAAAGGGAGAAATGTGCTGAGAAGCGAATTAGCGGTAGCGAGAAAAGAAGCATTAAAAGCAGAAGCCATTACAGAAAATGACGAGCTGTTTGAACGGCTTCGCACCTTACGCAAGCAAATTGCAGCAGAGCAGGGTGTTCCGCCTTTTGTCGTTTTTTCTGATCAGACGCTGAAAGATATGTCAGGAAAACAGCCTGTAAATGATGAAGAGCTTTTGTCTATAAAAGGAGTCGGAGAACAAAAAAGAGCAAAATATGGCCGGCTTTTTTTAGAAGAAATACAAGCTTATGTAAAGGTGACAGCCCCAAAAAAAGCATAAATCAACCTTATTTTCTTTGAAAAACACATTTTCTTTTCTTTTTTTTGACTCAAACTTAAAAGACTTGAAAAGCCTATTATATCAAGGGTTCAGTAAGACTTTCCAACAGAGAGAAATCCTTCATGTAAAGGAACTGTAATCTAAATCATATCTTTTTGTTATTGATTTGACATTTACATGTGTTACGATATCACCTGTTAGCCGCCAATAAAAAGCTAACAAGGGAGGATTTACTTATGAAGAAGACGATTATGTCCTTTGTAGCAGTTGCAGCACTTTCAACAACTGCATTCGGAGCTCACGCTTCTGCGAAAGAAATCACGGTGCAAAAGGGTGATACGCTCTGGGGGATCTCTCAGAAAAACGGAGTGAACCTGAAGGACCTAAAAGAATGGAACAAGTTAACTTCTGATACAATCATTACGGGAGAAAAACTGACCATTTCTTCAGAAGAAACAACCACATCTGGGCAATATACAATTAAAGCGGGAGATACGCTTTCTAAGATTGCTCAAAAATTCGGTACGACAGTTAACAACCTGAAAGGTTGGAATAACTTAAGCTCTGACATGATCTATGCTGGATCTACACTTTCAGTAAAAGGTCAGGCAACAGCAGCAAACACAGTGACTGAGAATGCGCAAACAAGCGCACCTCAAACTGAAACAAAACAAGAGGCTGTGCAAAAAGAGCAACCTAAACAAGAAGCTGTTCAACAGCAACCTAAACAAGAAACAAAGGCTGCAGCAGACACTTCTGTTAAAACAGAAGAAAAGGCTGTTGAATCTAATACAAATCAACAAGAAGCGACAAAAGAACTAACAGTTACTGCTACTGCTTACTCTGCTAACGACGGCGGCATTTCCGGCGTTACAGCAACAGGCATCGACTTAAACAAGAACCCGAATGCTAAAGTTATTGCGGTTGATCCAAACGTGATTCCGCTAGGTTCTAAAGTCTATGTTGAAGGTTATGGAGAAGCAACAGCAGCAGACACTGGCGGCGCAATAAAAGGAAATAAAATTGACGTATTTGTACCAAACAAAAGTGATGCACATAATTGGGGCGTCAGAACAGTAAGTGTAAAAGTGTTAAATTAATAGAATAGATGAAGATAAAGGACATGTAGCTCTAAGCTCGTGTCCTTTTTTTGTTTTTAGAGACGTAAAACATAATATGCCGATAAAAAATTGTGCTCCTTCTGCAATGATAAATAGAAGGTTAACGGCCCCTATCATCTTTATCTTTGCAGAAGGAGCTGCTGGCTTTTGCTTTGAAGATTGTATCGTTTCTTATCATGAATACCTGCATTATTTTTATGGCGAAGGACAAGGGGCTCACTTGCATCCTCTAACCGTTATTCCTTAGGGGGAGAAGCCTTACTGCTTTATATATTGGAAGCTCGCTTTTATTATCGAATGTATCAACCGAGCAGATGGTGGGGTTAAATGGACAAAGCTACGCGGCCTCTCTGTCTATGACAGACTGTCTTGGGAAGCATGTGCGCCGCTGGCGTTGGTTTTTCTGGCATTTGTCTTTTGGCCGCGTTACTTAAAATCAGGAATCATGACGATACCTGATTTTTTGGAGCAGCGATTTGATTAAAGATAACAGATCGTTTCTGAGCTTTTGATCATGGGTTACACTGTTTCATTCCTGCCGAAGTGCTGTATTCTGGGATCTTGTTTTAAATCAAGCCTTCCGCATTACGGAGTCGTTTGGGATCAGCACGTTCATTGCGGTTTAAAGTGAAAAAACTGTTTTTAAATGAGAAGGCTGCTAAAGGAAAGATCCCTTAATCAGATAATCACATCTAAATACGTATAGCCAGAGACATGAGCCGTTTCCTAGACTTGGGATAACGGCTTATTTTGTGATTTGGTGGACAAGGAAATGGAAGAGGGCTTTGTCTGCGCTGTTCTCCCAAAACAATGAAATATCTTGACTGTCTTCCTAACATACTAACTGTTCATATAGGAAATCGTGGTTGACGGTATTCGTGATCAGTTCAGCTTCCGAGTCATTAGGTTTAATGTCTGATGCAGGTTACGGAATAATGTTTGGTGATGTTGATGCGAGGATACGCAAATGTTGTACTGGTTCGGTGTTGGAGTTTTACACCTATCGTGCCGAGAGATATAGTTTTATGTCTTCTGAAGACATGGAGACAGACGTACGGAGCTAAAGCTGAAGGAATGAGCTGGCACCAATGAGGTGTGTTCATATGGCTTACAAAATTTAAAATGAATCTTCCCCTATAATACATTAGAACGTGCTGGAAAGAGAAAATTTATTGCTGCACAAGGCGGGTGCCACATGGACCAACTTAAACAGATAGGTTGACGGCTCTCATGAAAAGGCAGAATTTAATAAGAAAATAGATTCTGAAACCGGACCTGACTCTGTGTAAGTGAAAATTCAGGATTAAGCACAGCAGACTGGCAACTGTGAGGACAATACAAGAAATCACGATTCTCATGCTTCTTTAGAGAATAGTGATTTTGAAACTTCTACCTAGATTATTTGATTTGGATTGCTGAAGCCTTGTTGTCCCAATCTGAAGCCATATTGGCAGTTTTGCGATACCAATCAGAAAGTCTAAACATGACTCCTTTGCCATACCCTTGAGTTGAAGTGTGCTCACAGAGCGTCGTTGAATAGCTTGAAATAGGCGAAGCCATACTTAAGGAGGAAAATCTGTCATTCCAGGTGGAAGGCAAGTTTTTTAACCCGTCTCTCCAATAAATATAAATATACTGACCGGCTTTATTTTTATAAATCATAGAAATCGGTGCAGCGCGGGTCGCGGCAGATTAACAAAAAGAGGATCTTGGACATATGTCAAGATCCTCTTTTACTTAAACCAGCCTTTTTCCTTTGAACGCGTAATGGCTTCTATTCGGTTTTTCACTTCAAGCTTTTCTAGAATCATGGAGATATAATTTCGCACCGTTCCGCTTTTAATGCTGAGTTCTTGGGCGATTTCTTTTGTATTTTTTCCGTCAGCCACAAGTTCGAGCACTTCTTTTTCTCTATCTGTGAGAGGGTTGGCCTCGCTATACATATCCTCCATCAGCTCAGGTGCGTAGATACGCTTTCCATTCATGACGCTTCGGATGGCGCTCGCGAGTTCTTCGCTCGGACTGTCCTTTAACAAATAGCCTTTAACGCCGGCTTTAATGGCTCTCTGAAAGTAGCCGGGGCGGGCAAAAGTGGTTAAGATAATAATTTTGCAGCCTGTATCCTTTAATTCCTCAGCTGCTTCAAGTCCTGTCTTTCCGGGCATTTCAATGTCCATAATGCATACATCGGGCTGGTGTTTTTTTGCAAATTCGACAGCATCCTGTCCGGTTGTTCCTTTGCCGACGACTTTCATATCGTCTTCTAAGTTTAATAGTGATCCTAAAGCGCCCAACAGCATCTGCTGATCTTCTGCAATAAATATACTAATCATGTAAGCCATCCTTTTTGTTTATTTTGAGTTATTAGGAATTTTCATGGTAAGCTTGGTTCCGTTTTTGGTGTTGATGTGAAGGCTCCCGTTTGCAAATTCAAGACGCTCTCTCATACCGAGTAAGCCATGTCCCTTTGAAAAGCACGTTTCTCCTCCTTGAAATGTTCCATCGTCTGACACTGTAATAACAACTTCCTTCCAGAGCTCCTGGATATCAACTCGGCATGTTTTAGCCTGACTGTGTTTGACAACATTTGTGACAGCTTCCTTTAAGCACATGCTCAAAATGTTTTCATTAAGCAATGAGATATTTTCGGGCATTTTCTCATCTTCGTAGATAAATGTAATGTCAGCAGCTTCGAGAATTTGTTTGATGTTTATGATTTCATCCTTGAGCCGGATGCCTTTCATAGAGGATACGATTTTTCTGACTTCATTTAAAGAAGTTCTCGCTGTTTGCTGAACGCTTTTCAGCTCACGCGCTGCTTGTTCGGGATCTTTGTATATTAATTTTCTCGCCAAGTCGCTTTTTAAACCGATAAGTGAAAGCTTTTGACCAAGCGTATCGTGGAGATCGCGGGCAATCCGCTGCCTTTCTTCTAATTTTACCAAATCGGCAATCCGTTCATTTGCAAATTCGAGTTTTTCTTCCAACTGTTCGCGCTCCTTGCGGCTTTTGATACTGAACGGCAATAAAATCGCACTGATGAGGGTGATGACGACAAAAGGAATTTGTGTCAGAAAGAATTCCTTTTTTAACACAAGACTGAAATTCGCTGCGACAGCTGCGCTTATTAAATGTACGTAATATAAAATGTGGAAAGGAACGCGTTCTTTTATGTTTCCGATAAAATACGCGATAAAAAAAGCGAAATAAATATAGCTGAACAGCGTAATGGAGGCGGTTGAAATGCCGATTAACAGAAACGCCCACAAATAAATGGCCCAGCCTTTTGAGACAAAAGCAAATCGATAAACCGAAAAAAATAAAAGCGTCAAAATAATTCCGACGATAATAACAAATGTAGAAGATGATTTAAATATAAAGTAGAACGGCAGGATGAAAAATATCGTCCATATATAAGGCGTGATTCCGCTTAGTTTTTGAAATGTAAAATGCTTTTTGATCATGATATAACCTCATTTTCAGCTTTTCATCTTAAATGTAACTTTACCATTGTAAAAGCCAGATTGCACCACCGAACAATAAAAAGGAAGTCTTCTTGTTGTATAAGAAGACCTCCTAATAGTCAGGCGTTCTCCCGCAGCTTCTGTTTTTCTGTTGAATCAGGCGGAAGGCGGAAAGATATTTGTTTTATACCCCGAAATGATACAAATTGTTTTTTGTCTTCATCCCAAAGGCGGAAGGCGAGTGATTGCAGGCTTGTTTTTAAGGTAATTGTCGGTACGTTTTTTAATGGTTCGTGATGTTCATGAGCAACTTCAAGCTTGTAGTTGGGCACCTTTGGGCTCAAATGGTGAACGTGGTGGTAACCGATGTTGCCTGTCAGCCATTGAAGGAGTTTCGGGAGTTTATAAAATGAACTGCCCTCCACAGCGGCCTGAACGTAGCTCCAGTTTTCATCTGCTTCAAAATAAGAATCTTCAAATGTATGCTGTACATAAAACAGCCACACGCCGATTGAACCTGAGATCAGAAAGATAGGGCCTTGCACGAGCAAAAACGATTGCCAGCCAAAGATGAGACAGCAAACAGTAGCCAATGACACAATTGCCAGGTTTGTAAGGTACGTGTTCACGCGCTCCTTACGTCTTGCGCCTTTTTTGTTAAAACGGTTGGTGATCAGAAAAACATAAATTGGTCCGAGAATAAACATGATAAACGGATTTCTATAAAGTCTGTATGCAAGTTTTGTGCGTCTAGATGCGGCTATATATTCGTTTACCGTTAACAGCCAGATGTCACCTGTTCCGCGTTTATCCAGATTGCTGCTGGTCGCGTGATGAATCGAATGGCTGTGCTGCCATTGAAGGTAAGGGAACAAAGTCAGAACACCTGTCAGAAAGCCGAGAATATGGTTATAGCGCTTTTGTTTGAAAAATGATTGATGGCAGCAGTCATGAAAGATAATGAAAATTCTTGTCAAAAACCCTGAGGCAACCACTGTTAATGCTAAAGTAAGAAGATAGGAGACATTGAGGCTGAAATAAGCAAGAAACCAAAGTCCGAAGAAAGGGATAAACGTGTTTAAAAGCTGAATCAGACTGTTTTTTGTTTCGGGCTGAGCAAAAGCAGCGACTTGCTTTGTCAGCAGTTTTTGTTTGTGTTTAAGGGTTGGTTCAGTCATAGTAAAGGATCCTCTCATTGTGTGTCTCGCTTAAGTATACGAAAGAGAAGGATGTCTTTGTAGTAGCACACATCATACATCATATATGACATTTGTCATGTGGACAGAGATGGCGTGCAGATGTGAAAACAGCTTGTAAAAGATTTTACAAGCTGTTTAATGTTTGTCAATCCATATTCGTGATGTACCCGAAACAGCTTCAAGCCTGCATGTTCCCCCAATAGGGAACGTGGCAATTGGAGAGGTGTGCCCGGCATTTATGTTTGCGATAACGGGGAGGCCGGATAATTCTTTTTTTGTACCAATTATCGCTTTTACGTGATCTATTGATACGTTTGATGCTTTTTGAAACCTGCCGATCAATATCCCCTTTACATTTGAAAAAGAAGGGAGGTGGATGAGCGATTGTAAATCGCGGTCAAACATGTTTGCGTCTGACATATAATCATCTTCAATCAGTAAAATTGTGTTGTCTGTCTCAGGAAAATACTCCGTTCCCTGCAACAAATTAAGTGTACACAGGTTGCCGCCAATCAATGTGCCTTCAGCATAGCCATCCTGGATCACAATAGGACCGGAATGAGGGTGAAAGTGCCTGTTTTCTTGATCTAAAAACCATTGATCATCGCTCCACTCTTGTGATGGCAGAATTTCAAAGGCTTCATCCGAAGCGCAGCAAGCCAGAAAATAATCTTTTATATATTCCAATCCTTTTTTCATTGCAAATGTAGAAAAGTGGGGGCCTGAATATGTAACGAGACCGGTTTTTTGATAAATGGCATTAGCGAGAGCCGTAATATCGGAATAGCCGCAAAATATTTTTGGATTCTGTTTGATTTTCTCGTAATCAAGATAACGTAGCAGCTGATTACTGTTGAATCCGCCAAGTGTCGTTAAAATAGCTTTGACGTCGGGATCGAAAAAGGCGCTGTGCAGATCACTTACTCTTGATTCAATAGAGGATGACTGGAATTCGTTTAATTCTTCTGCGTGTTCAGCAATGGTCACCCGAAAACCCAATTGTTCTAATGTCGTTTTTGCGTGCAACTTTGCTTCATTTGTTAATATGGACATGCTGGTGGCGGGAGACACGATTCGAATTTCGTCTCCCGGTTTCAGTTTGGGTGCAAACACTTCAGATCCTCCTAAGCGGTTTTACACCATTACAGCATATTTCGGCACATTCTTCCAGATTTTTTTAAAAATCTGTCCATTTAATGCTTCCTGATTGTGTATCGTAGTCAATACATACTTCAAATTGATGTTTTTCATAAAAATGAATGAGCCTGTCCACATGATTCCAATCCCGTTTGGCTATGTCGCCGGTAACTTTCGGGATATTGCAGTCTCTGGCAATATCCTTTAAATATTTCATACAAATAGAACCGAAACCGTAATTCGGAGGTCCTTTAATATCTCCAATATGAATGGCATCGTCCTGATAGGATGCTACAAGTGAAAAGCAGCTTTCCCCTCTATAAGCTGTTTCACAATCCGTGAGCATAATTTTGCATGTTTGGCCATCATCAATCGAGGAAACAATCATCCAATCTTCATCTTTCGATTGATCAATACCAAGCACTCTGGCATCTTTCGATAGATCCTTTATATTTTCCTGCATGCGATAAAGTTGAAATTCTAAATGATTCAGCTCTTCTTCAAGCTCTTGGCGGTTTTTTTCCTTAATGGTAATCAAAATCAAACCCCTTTCAAAAAAAAGTTAGAAACACAGTAACCAATTGTAGTAGATAGAAGAGGCGTTTGTAAATGATAAATCCATAATTGCTAGAATTTAGCGCAAGTAAGGTTTGATCGGATTTGAGAGAGGAAAAAGAAAAGTAACCCGTTGCAAAAGGAGGAAGATGAATGCCGATTGATTCATTGATTAAGAAATTGCGTTATGTCCAATTGGAACCCCGGACAAAATTCTTTCGTTATATCTCAACACAGATATGAGGGATCCAGAGCAACAGGGGGGAGAATGGAAAATTACCCTTAAGTCAGGGTTCGGGAGATTAAAAGAATATCTGGCAGCAAGTGACCCGGAGGAAGAAAAGTGTCTGAATGCAATCAGTGACAAAATCTATCAGCACCTTAATGGAATAGGAAAAAATATGCCGCGCAGCCTTGTATTTTTTGTTTCAAATAGCGGGATATGGGAAGCGATCACGCTTCAGATTCCTGTTGAAACAACATTTTTCTGGGAGGAGACAGCTGTACTTGACCAGCTGGAAAATTTGCGCAAAACGTATCCAAGTACAGCTTTTATTTTAACGCAGCAAAATGAAGTGAAAATTATAGAAACCGTTCTAGGCAAAATTGAAGCGGTCGAAAATTATGAATATGACGCAATCAATGAGTCTTGGGAGAGCAGCCAGTCTTCTAAAACCAAATCGGCATCATTAGAAGAGGAACACCTGAAGAATCATGTAACGGAGAATCAAACGAGACTGTACAAGCGGCTGGCGGCCAATCTCGACCAGAAAGCCGCGGCAAAAAAATGGGAGCGAATGATCATTGCCGGTGATAAAAAATCAGCTGACATCCTAGATCAGCATATGAACAAACCCATTCATTCGAAAATCCAAAAGAATTTGCTGAATGAAAATGAACATAAGGTCGTTGATCATTTAATGCAAGAGGCATAAACCAAAAGGCTGGTGCTTTTTAAGCATCGGCCTTCTGAAGTGTGTCTAATTTCTGACGAAGCCATCGAAAACGTTGACATCTCCGTTGAATTTGCATACGATTTGGATAGCCAGTACAAATTAGGAGAGGTCACCAAATGAATCAAACAGAAAATAAACCGAAAAATTATACTGGAATTGTCCTTACGCTGACAGTTCTGATTAACGGTTTGATCGCAGTGCTTGTTTTTTATGCCTAAATTAGATCAGTTCAGCCATGCGAATATTCACATTTTGCCAATGCTGAATGCGATATTCAACAGCTTTACGTTTATCTTCTTGTTGGCGGCATTGATTATGATTAAACAAAAAAACATTAAGGCGCATAAACGCTTTATTTTAGCTGCTTTTACGACAACATTATTGTTTTTGATTTGCTATGTCACATACCATTCGATTGCGGAGAATACGCTGTATGGCGGAGAAGGGATTATGCGTCCGATTTATTTCTTTATATTAATTACGCATATCTGCCTTTCTGCAATCATCGTGCCACTTGCGCTGTTTACGCTGATTAGAGGCTTCAGCATGCAGGTGGAGCGCCATAAAAAAATCGCCAGATGGACAATGCCGCTGTGGCTGTATGTCAGCCTTACAGGTGTTATTGTTTATTTGATGATATCACCGTATTATTAAAAGCCATACTCAGTATGGCTTTTTTGAGGTTTGTAAACATGACAAAAGCCCAAATATCGTTTTGGGCTTTGTCAGTAAATTGACAGGCTCCTTTAATGAGCCGTTGATTCCATGGTTTCAAGTGTTGCGACTTGTAAAGATTTTTCAACCGTTTTCGTTTTTTCTTTTACTTTTTCCGCGTACGTGTAATCACCGTAGCAATACGGATAACGGAAATTGTTTTCATTTCCTCCGCAAGTATAGAGCCCGGGATTTTTTTCGACTTGCTGCTCGGAGTATTGTTTTGCCAATTCCTCAGTATGCGTTCCTCCATGTTCAGCTACAAAATCAATATAACCTGCCCCCATGTTGTAGCTTTGAATAATCGTATCCAAATCCACACCTTTTTCTTTACCGGTTTTGTACATGAGGGTAAATTGCTTGATGCCTTGTTTAATACTGAGTTGAGGGTCTGTTATCTCATTACGCTTTAACCCCAGAGATTCAGAGGACTGCATCGGATCATTGCCTTTTCCTTTTGACTCCTGATACATCATGCCGAGTATCAGCGATGTGTAATTGGAGAGTCCCCGGTTTTCAAGCTCGTCCTCAACCAGCGGTTTATAATCAGTTAAACGTTCGAGGACAATGGTTTTCGTGTCAATCGGAAGTTTTTTGATTAAATCGCGGTTGAACAAAAGCAGGACCAATAAAAAAGAGGCCATGACAAAGACAAAAATCATCATAAAACCCGCAGCAGCGAAACAGCCTTTTCTCTTTTTCTTCACTGTGTTTCACCCTCAATGTTTGCAGCAGTATGACTTTTTTATTATGACATAGAACATATACCAGACCAAGTAAAAACCTGATTTGAAACATAAATTTAAACTGTGAGGTTGAATTGAAACAAGAAGAGACAGGTTTGCATGAAAGGTCATTTGTTATAAGATAAAACTATGAAATAAGAAAGGTGAGACACATGACTGAATTTCGAGAAGCGGACCGTGCAAATGAAACGGTGACCGATTTGGACGAAGAAACTTTATTTCTAGTCGCACAAACCTTCAAAGCGCTTTCTGATCCTACCAGAATCAGGATTCTCCATTTGCTTTCTCAGGGTGAACATGCTGTGAACGGGATCGCTGAGAAACTGAATTTACTGCAATCAACAGTATCCCATCAGCTCAGGTTTTTAAAAAATCTCCGGCTCGTGAAATCGCGCAGAGAAGGAACATCAATCTACTATTCTCCCGAGGATGAGCATGTTTTAGATGTGCTTCAGCAAATGATCCACCATACAAGACACGATTAAAAAAGACATCCTTGCTGCCGCATGTCGCGATTAAGCAAGGATGTCTTTTTCTTTACTGTGCCCATTTTGCTCCAGCCCGTTTCTGCTGATTTTGATGACAATAGAGGAAAAACCGATATAATAGACGGCGATCAGAAAACAGACGCCAATCGTGAAAGGATCAGTTCCGATAGACTGGCTGTAAGATCCCAGGCTGTGTAAATCAGGCGCGGCAAGGTACAGCTCTGTTACACGATAAAGAAATCTCGATAGAAATAGGGTTAGCAGAATAAGCTCCACCCAAATATGAGTCCGAAAATAAATTTTTCCTCTGCGTTTTTCAAAGGAGAGATTTTTCCTGGCGAAAAAAACCAGCAGACATCCGCCGATAATGCCGATAATGAAATATCCGTACAAAAATGGATGAATGAGGCTGAAAATGGTGAGACCGAATGCAAACATTGAAAAAAGAACCAAACGAGTAAAAAGCCAGCGAGGCTTCAGCGGCTGATATCCGATGGAGCGCTTGATTTTTTTATACAAGAAAAAAGACGATAATCATGACAGGATAAACGCTTTGAAGTGTAAGATGCATGATGTGAATCCCCTCCGTTGAGTAGTGTATGCTTATCCGTTTTGAAATAGTAGTCTAAATAAACAATGACCATAAAAAAAGAAGGGGAGGCCCCTGTTTTCATAATATATGCACGATGCCTTTAGGCTGCATAATAGATATGCCCAAGCCTCATAAAATGGTATGATAATATTGGAAAATAAAAGCAGGAGACAAGGTGCGAAAAATGAAACTGGAACGTATGTTAGCGATGGTGATGTTATTAATCAGCAAAAAAACAAGTGCAGGCTGCTGATCTAGCTGATTTATTTGAAGTATCAGTCAGAACGATTTACCGAGATATTGATACGATCAGCAGAGCGGGCATTCCGATTGTAACCTCACAAGGCGCCGGGGGCGGGATCAGTGTGATGGAAACGTATCGGCTTGAAAGAGAGTGGCTGAAAGAAGAGGAGCTATTTGCTATTGCTTCCGCTTTGCAGAGCATCTCATCCATGTATGAACCCGCTTCTCACAGCGCGGCTTATCAAAAAATAAAACATCTCATACCAGACCAGGCCGCAGAGGCATTTAAGCGTGAAACGGAAAAATGGTTTATTGACATGACGGCATGGGGACAAACAGAGGACCAAAAGGCGCTTCGAGAAAACATCAGTGATGCAATCGATCGGTCGTCAACCATATCGTTTACATATACAAATGCAAACGGGGAAACACTTCTCCGTGAAACAGAGCCTTACACGCTGGTATGCAAGGCAGGCCGCTGGTATTTATACGCCTACTGTCTGGTTAGAAACGATTTCCGCTTTTTTAAATTAAGCCGCATAAAAGATATGACTGTTTTACATCAATCATTTATGAGAAAAGACATACAGCTGGAGACTCTGCCCTGGGATGTGAATTGGTATCGAAAGGATCGTTTAACTGAGCTGGTCATCCTTGTTCAGCCCGGGGCGCGTCAGCGTATAAGTGAATGGTTTGGACATGATAGCCTTCAATTTGATGAAAATGAAGCCTGCCGAGCGGTGATATCCCTGCCCGAGGATCAATGGCTGATTGGTTTCTTGCTGCAATTTGGCAAGGATATTGAGGTCCTGGAACCTCTTCATATCCGGGAAAAGGTAAAAGAAACGATTTTTCATATGCAAAAAATATATGAAACCTGACACAATGCTGTCAGGTTTCTTCTTTTATAATCTAGGTAAAAAGGAGGTATCATATGAACTATTCACATGTGACACATTTAGAACAAAAGCGTTTTTCAGGACTGTCTCAAAGAACAAGCAATGCACTGGAAATGACAGAAAAAAGACAAATTCCGCTCTTATGGAATCGATTTTGGCAGCAGGATACGAGCGTGTTACTCCCGCCTCATAAAAAGGATCAGAGCATTATCGCTTTATACTCTCATTACGAACAGCAGGAGAATGGGTTTTACACATTTTCTGTCGGCGCTTTTACCGAGCATAGCGACATGCTTCCGGAACCGTATGAAGATATATATTTACCGGCTTCCGCTTATGCTGTTTTTACTTCAAAAATCGGTCCTATTGAAGACGTTGTACTCGAGACGTGGAAGGAAATTTGGACTTGGGACAAGCGGCATTTGCGTACGTTTTCGGGAGACTTCGAACAGTATGATCAAAGTGCGCTTTCACCGCAGAGGGCGCAGGTGAAAATATTTGTCGCCATAAAATCAGCATAACACTCTTGAAAAACTAATGGTATTAGTTAATAATAAAACTAACACCATTAGTTTTTTATTCAGGAGGAGTTATCATATGAGAATGATTCAGAATCAAACTGTGCGGCAGCTGACGTTTTATCCGGCATTATTTCCGGTCAATTGTTATCTTGTAGAGGAAGAAAATGAAGTAACCTTAATAGATACTGGTCTTCCGAACAGCTATAAAGGGATTATCCAAGCAGTGAATCAGCTGGGAAAACCACTGCAACATATTTTACTGACTCATGCGCACGGTGATCATGTCGGTTCGTTGGATGTACTGTCCCAAGCTTTTCCTGATGCAAAGGTTGTCATTTCCGAGCGTGATTCATTTTTGTTAAAAGGTGATGTTTCTTTGCGGAAAGATGAACCGCAGACGCCTATAAAAGGAGGAATTCCAAAAAATATCAAAACAAAGCCTGACGTTTTGCTGGCGGGTGGCGAAACAATCGGTTCTCTCCTTGCGATTTCAACTCCCGGTCATACCCCGGGAAGCATGTCGTTTCTGGACACAAGAAACGGAATTGTAATAGCTGGGGATGCATTTCAATTACGCGGGGGGATAGCCGTTTCCGGCCAAATGAGATGGACATTTCCTTTTTCCTGCCTTCGCCACTTGGAATAAGGAGGCTGCTGTAAGAAGTGCGGAACGGCTCGTTGACAAGGCGCCGAGCTGTCTTGCGGTCGGACATGGTCATTTTCTTGCTTCACCTGAACAGTCGATGAAATTAGCCATTCAAAAAGCAAAGAAAGGGGTTTGAACATGTCACCGAGAGCAGGTCTACATCAAAAGATGATTATAGAGGCGGCGGCAGAGATTGCTGATCAGGAAGGAATAAACGGCGTGACGCTGGCCGCACTCTCTAAAAAAATGAATGTACGGCCCCCGTCTCTGTATAATCACATAAGCGGGCTGCGGGGAATCAGAACAGAGCTTGCTGTCAGCGGTTTGACAAAACTTTTTGATCAGATGGCTGATTCCGTCAAAGAACAGAAGGGGGAGTCCGCCTTGCTATCTTTAGGCGATGCATATGTTTGGTTTGCAGTTGAAAATCCGGGTTATTATGAAGCGACTTTGCTTAAAATTCAAGATGAAAGAGCTGAAAGCCTGTCAAACCAAATTGTCCGGCTTGTCGCGAAACTGCTTATTGACAGCGGTTATGCAAACGAACAGACTGTGATTCATGCAACAAGAGGGCTGCGAAGCTTGCTGCACGGATTCGCGACTTTAATCGGAAAAGAAGCGTTTGAACTAAAGGAAGACATTTCAGACAGCTTAGCATTTTCAATTCAATTATTTTTATCGGGTCTGTCGATAAACAATAAAAATATTATGTAAACCAAATAATATATGTCTTATATTTCTGAATATTGTATAATATATCTTGCAGTATATATAAGAGAGAGGCAAGAGGCTATGCATGATATTTACAAAATTGAGCAATTAGCGGCAGCATCATGGCCGTCTTATATTCAAAAGAGAATAGGGAAATGGCTTCTTAGAGCGAATTTTGGCGTAACCAAACGTGCGAACAGCGTATGGACATCGGCGGATATGCCAGAAGGAGATTACCAAAAAGAGATCGAGCATTTTTATAAAAGTTCAGGCCTGCCTGTTTGTATTCAAATCAGTGACGCATCACCGGAAGGACTGGATGATGCATTGGCAGACAGCGGATATGAAAAGATAGATGAATGTTTTCAAATGACAGCATCATGCTGTGATATGTTAGAATGTACTTTTGACAACAGCCGATTTACATATAAATGGGAGCAGGAGCCATCGTCTTTATGGATTGATGATTTTATCCGATTGGAAGAATTTTCACAAGAACGGCATTGCGGCTATACAAGCATTTTCAAACGAATGCAGCCGTGTAAAACCTTTCTCACTATGTATGACCAAGGCAGCCTGACAGCAGTGGGCACGTCCTCCGTTATCGATGGCTATGGGGGACTCAGCAACGTTGTTGTAGCAAAGGAACATAGAGGAAAAGGGGCAGGGACTCAAGTCATCAGGGCTCTGACTGTATGGTCAATGAACAATGGAGCTAAGTATATGTACTTGCAAGTGATGAAAGAAAACTCAGCCGCCGTTTCTTTGTATGAAAAAATCGGGTTCTCGCCTATATCGGAACACCATTACCGGATCAAAAAGGAGGATGGCTGATGAATTCGCTTCAAGAGATTATCTGTGAAAAACGGACATATACACGCCTTTATTCCTCACATAAGCACGCGTACAGCCAATTTCTTTTTCCCCTTGAAGGGAATATCGATCTTGAAACAGAGGAGCGTCAGGTCAAATTAAAGCCGGATCATTTTTTATACATTCCGCCAGAGTGCGAGCATCGGTTCCGCTCTATTGGCAGAAATGAATGTCTTGTGCTGGATGTGCCGCTTCATGCGATGAAAATTGAGGAGTATCATGCAGCCGCAGGGGTTGAAGCTGCAATCGATCCTTTTTGGTCATCGATCAGGCACTTATTAATAGAGGAAGCAAATACACGCTCAGCACATACGCTCCATCTGCTTGTTCAATACATAAAAGAAAAACTGCAAACCCATACTCATGCTTCAATCGCATACATCCATAGCCATTTGTCTGAGCCGCTGACAATACAAAAGCTGGCGAAAATTGAACATTATCACCCAGCTTACTATTCAAGCTGGTTCAAGAAACAGACCGGAAAATCCCCTCAAGCCTATATAGCTGACCTCCGTCTCGAGGAAGCGAAACGGATGCTGATTGACAAAAATGAAACACTGACTGTTGTGAGCCAATCGCTCGGCTTTCAAAACCTTTCTTCTTTTACAAGATGGTTTGCAAAAAGTACAGGTGTATCGCCCCGAATATACCGGAACACCTTTCATTCGGATAAAAAAATATGAGCTTTTGGTTAAACAATTAACAAGTGTCTCTTTTAAAATAGTAAGAAAAAGGAGATATAATGATGGCTGTAATTGAGGATTTTGAAAAATTGGATATCAGAACTGGGACCATTATCAAAGCAGAAGAATTTCCTGAAGCAAGAGTCCCGGCGATTAAACTGTTCATTGATTTTGGAGAAGAGATCGGCGTCAAACAATCAAGCGCGCAAATCACAAAGCGCTATCGCCCAGAAGAATTGACCAACTCACAAATTATCGCTGTCGTGAACTTTCCGCCGCGCCGAATCGCAGGTTTTAAGTCCGAAGTGTTAGTCCTCGGCGGCATTCCCGGCCAAGGTGACGTCGTCCTGCTTCAACCGGGACAACCGTTACCAAACGGAACAAAAATCGGATAACACAAAAAAGACGTTTGCCTAAGAGGCAAACGTCTTTGCGTATTGAGGCGATGCACCACACGCCACATTCGTGTGTGCCGCAAAGGGCATGTACATCGGCTTACACAATTCAGCTCATCGCTATATGAATATAGCATGGTGGGGAAGGAATTGCAAGGGTTACTTTGCGTTATTGTGATTAAATTTGTTGTAAAACGCGTCTTCTTTTGACGAAATTTGTCGAAAATAATCAAAAATCGACTATGATTACTGTATTATTGTTAATTTGTATGACAATAATTGGTTCTATCCTTGTCATCAACAATCGCAAAGTGACTTAACTGTGACCCGTACTGTGACCTGAGTGTGACCTGAAACACCGTTTTGTGAAAGTGAATAAATGCTGTTAAATCAACGAAAACGTACTAAATGATAAGGTGAATACAGGGGAGTAGTGTGACCTGGATTTTTAATTCAGTCTTTTTTTATGCACAAAAAAATGCCTATCTAGAGATCATAGGCATTAAATATTATTATCAATATCTTCATTTATTTTTTGGCTAAGTTTCTGAACCTTCTCTTTAACATTTGAAACAGCTCTTTTTTGAATTTCATCAAAGTTCTCCTAAATATAGTCCATGACACTTCTTATTAGAACTTCACTTTCAAAATTGAATATCTCATTTATTTCTGACTGTTCTTCATCTGTTAGGTGATGGTATTGAAAGTTGTTTAGTATTTACTTCAGCAGCTACATCAATCCTAACTTAGTTGTTCTGGTTGTACAATTTCATATTCACCTTCTGCATACTCTTGCTCCGCATAATGGCTTCCCCATTGACAGAGCTCCTGCAAGATAGGTTTAAGAGATTCTCCAAGTTCAGTGGATGAATATTCAACCTTCGGTGGTACTTGATTATACATCTTTCTGCTCACAAGTCCACTGGCTTCAAGCTCTCTAAGTGTTTGAATCAGCATTTTCTGAGTTATATTAGGGACAATGCGCTTTAATTCACTCGTTCTCTTTGGTCCATTCATTAAAAGTATAATACAAGACCTTTCCATTTTCCGCCAATAACTTCCTTTGTCACTTCAAACCCACAACTAAATTTTTCAAGTCTAAACCTCTCCATTCCACATTTATTACTTTTTAGTTACTATATCACAAAAAAGTGGGTACTTCCGATAATGTGCTTACTGAAGGATACTATATCTTGTAAGTTGTTCTTCAAGTACTTAAAGGTACTAGACATAAAATAATATTAATTCTAAAGGAGTGTTAAGTATGGGTAAATTTGAAGGTAAAATAGCGCTTGTAACGGGTGGAACAAGTGGGATTGGTCTTGCTACAGCACAAAAATTTGTAAACGAAGGTGCATATGTTTATATCACGGGACGTAGACAAAACGAACTTGATAAAGCTGTTAACCAAATTGGCAAGAACGTAACCGGTGTTCAAGGTGATATTTCTAAGCTTGAAGACTTAGACAAACTATATGACATTATAAAGCAGGAAAAAGGTAAGTTGGACATTCTTTTTGCTAATGCAGGCATCGGCAACTTCCTTCCATTAGGTGAAATTACTGAAGAGCAGGTTGATAGAACGTTCGACATTAACGTTAAAGGAACCATCTTTACTGTTCAAAAAGCGTTATCACTATTCCCGGACAAAGTAGGTTCTATTATTGTAACGGGCTCTACCGCTGGATCAATTGGCAACCCAGCGTTTAGTGTATACGGAGCATCTAAAGCAGCATTAAGAGCACTAGTTCGCAACTGGATTCTTGACCTAAAAGGTACTGAAATCCGTGTAAATGTGGTTAGTCCAGGAGTTATTCTTACACCTGCATACGATGAGCTTTTTGGTGATGCTCTTGAAGGAGCAATGGAAAATACCAGAAATACTGTTCCAGCTGGAAAAGTTGGGACACCTGAAGAAGTAGCAAACGCTGTATCTTTCCTTGCTTCAGACGAAAGCAGTTACTTGACGGGTGTTGAATTGTTCGTAGATGGCGGGCTAGCACAGGTATAATTTCACTTCGCAGAGATTACAAATAGTCCCCAAAAAAGGTTAATGGGGGATTTACTTGAAGAAGTCGTATAAAAAAGTCGTTTTCCTTAAAGGACAGGGAATTCGACTTTTTTATGTTTGAATTTGATTAACGTTGTGAATTCGCATTTTCCTGGGGCTACCACTAAATGACCTGTAAAAAAGATTACTTTGTGAATAAATGTACTTAAAGTAACGGGGGCGTTAGTTGAAGAACAAACAACACCGTTGTTGTAGTAAATGAGGTCATTTGTTGTACAAAAAAAGGATAGTTGAATACAGGCATTTTCACCCTGTTCATCTATCCTCTCTTTTTGTTTATAAAATGTGTGACATTTTATTTGGTTGCTTAATTATTAATAATATTAAACGTTTTCTTGACTTTTAATAAAAAATAATATCCCTGTCCTTGTATTCTAATACTTTTGAAAATATTTAAAGGAATCCTTATGTCCTGAATAACCACAAATGCTGCATACATAATCACCTGTGCTTGTACCAAGGTAATACTCTTTATCGGGTTTATTAGGGTGGTCACAAGGTGGATTCCCTTTTTCTTTCCAAGCTTTTCTTAACTCAGATGCTTCGCTCATTTGCATACTAGTATTCTCCTTTCCGGTTCTATAAAATAGTATACACCTACCAGAGTAATATATTCCAATTAAACAAAATCTATGTAAATGAACCATTAATAATAGAAGAATAAGGAGACTTTCGCCTCCTTTCTAAGGATTACTTACCTCTCGACTGAGCTAATACAGAACCAGCTAATGACTTAGACTTTTTACTTGTATCTTCCATCACGTAAGATGTCAGATGCCAGTTTTGCAGTTCTTCCACTGGATGTTTTACTTTTACCTGGTTTTGCGTTTTTTCTTTTAGACATTCGAATCACCTCCATACTATATATTGTATTATTCATCTTTGATAAACACAATATATTGATTTTCTTTTTAGAAAGGAAGTTTAATAAATGAACCAAGAGATAACAAGAAAAGACTTTTATTTTTGTTATGATTTCAATTTACATAAATTCTTTCAGAAGAAAGGGATCAGCTATATTTGCTCTGGTAAGTCATCTAATGACCGTATTTTTTGGCTCTATTACAGAAGTGATAAGGTAACCAATTTATTAGATAATTTGAATAAGTAGCAGCCATTTATTTTAAGCAATCATTTTAAGCAGAGGAGAAATGTCATTTGACATCAGAAGAAATTAAAACACTATTGCAATATAGTGAAAGACAGAGTAATCACATAATGCCAAACGAAATATTTAGGGATATCCAGTCTGAACGAGGCTCAGTAGGCTATGAACGATAAGATTGAAGAGCTTAAATTGGAATTGCAGATGCAAAAACTCTATTGCTCCACATTAACAGCAGAATGAGTGAACTTAATTATTTGATTGAGAGACGAAGAGAAACAATGGAAGATATTGAAGATATTGAACGTCAATTAAAGAAATTAAATGATTGAGTAGTCATTAAATACATAACAAAAAAGCATTACCAACATAATTAGAGTTATTTATGCTATACTGTAATGCTCTTTGGTATCTAATTAAGGAAGACCAACACTTTTCTTAACAAGATCAGCAGCTACACTTCCTATGATTGATAATGAAACTCCAGATAGGGCGCTGACAGAAGATTTTGTTTGTGACCATATCTTATTATCTCTGATGTTATCAAGAAATTCGTGTCCAGAATAACTAATTGATGTAATAGCAAATTCATAGCCTTCATCGAAATAAAATTGTGAGGTGCCAATTAGAAATTTAGCTTCAATTAATTTAAGAATCGTATAGAAAGTTTGTTCTTCACCAAACTCCTCATAGGTTTTTAATTTTTTGATATGTGAGTTATCAAAGAAGCTATTTAAAGACAATTTTTCTTCAAGCTCAAGTAATAGTAATCTGACACAATCGTGGTCAAGTTTCATTAATTGGCCTCCTGTATTCGTCTACAGATAGCAAAAAACTTCTCCCTTAAAGGAAGAAGTTCATTGCCGCAAGAGCTGCTAGTAATTTAACTAGAGTCTCACTAGAGATTTTAATGGTTATCTCCATACCCTTCACCCTTTAGAGAGGGTGGGATTACCCTAAAAGGGCAACCCTCTCATCTCTTGTACAGCAATTTAATTATAAAAGATACCCACTAGAATATCAAGGTTATAGATGAAAATAATGGATGGAAACGTTTTTACAAGTAATGCAAGTCCCCTAATATTCCCAATGGATAATAGACCTGCTACAATTTAAGTGATAACAGAGATTGGGGGAAATAATAATGAAAAAGTTCAGCAAAATGGTCATTAACAAAGGGGATGAGGTTATAGGTGAGGGTTACTACGAAAGGTACGATGATGAATTAATTGTTGAAGCTTCAGACTTTAATATTCAAAGAGTATTTGAGGATTTGTCAAATCAAGACGTAATTTTAACTAATATTAAATTTGAAGATACAGATGGAAGTTGTGTATCTTTAAATGGGCAGTACTTTATTCGTAGTATCCGTGGTGAAAAAATAACTTTACAAAAGTAATTAATCAACTAACTAAGAATGTGCTATCTGGCATCTTCTTTTTTATTTTAAGAAAGAGAGCCTCATTTGAGTGCTCTCATAAATCTTACTTTTCTGTTCTAACACCCTTGAATTTACCAGCAGGAGAAGCTTTTTGATCCATAAAACGCCCTGTTTTACTATCTCGTTTAATAAAGTTGCCATTTGGCCCTTTAAATTGAGATCTCTGTTTAACGGCACCTTTTCTGTAGTTTTTTCCAGTATTCCCCGCCATCAGTATCACCTCCTCTTAGGTTGGTAAGTGAGATACGGTTTATGGATGATAAAATTTTCAAAAAAATTAGAGAATAGGAGAGAAGTGAATGGTAAGGACAAAACGAACTTCAAGATATCGTCCTAAAAGTAAGCCAAAGACTTTAATCGAGCAAGTTGAGATAATGCTGCAAACAATTAAATGGCTTAATAGCCAATATGAGACATAAAAGATGGAAATCGCAAAGTTTGATCCTCCTGTTGGAATGTAAACTGTCCAAACAAATAACCCCTCACAACATTGTGAAGGGGTTTTTTTTAATACTCACATACTTTATTTTCGCACTCAGGCTTCTCGGTTGCATCCACAGTAAATGATCCTATTTCGTCATTAGTTTTGTCGTAAATTCCCCATACTTCTTTTTTCTTATTCCCATTGAGATAACCATTGATTTCAATACCACCCATTGGGTTTACCTCATAATCATCAGTGTAATCAATTCGTTCAATATCTTTATAGTTTGTTTTAATAAAGTCAGTCATTCTTTTTTTAGCCAAAGAGTACAACTCTTCCTTTTGCTGAGTTCCTTGGGCTTCCATTTTTTTGTCGTGTTGTTCCTTCATAAATATCCCTCCAAGTGTTATAATAACCAGAGTTATAAGGATAATTATGTATTTTTTCATAAAACCATCCTTTCTGTCTTACATTTTACATGAGGGAAGGGGTATTGTACATGAATACAAAGACTGACATACCTAATTTAACAGATAAAGACTATTATTTTCTCAGTCAAAATACATACAGTGAAAAGAAAATGAAAAAAGCCTATGAAAATAAGACTCCTATCGTAAATAGCTCAAAAAAGGCTTTTTACGTAGAGAAAATAAAAAAAGACCCAGATACAGGGCTTGATGTATACGTCTTTGTTCAAGCCAAGAAAAAAGAAGGTAAATGGGTAAAACCAAAAGAACCCGAAAATGTTGTTGTAGGTTTTCAGGGAACAAACCAGGAACAGATTAAAGCTGACGTTATAAGTGCAGATGGCGGCAACGTAGTAATGGGGAAAGACCCGAAAAAGAAAGTCCAATACATAATAAAAAAAGGTGCATCTGAAAACTCTAAAGCCATTGCTAAGTATAACGGCAGTATGGAACAAGCAATGATGATTAAGAGTGGAGAATACAAAATTGTCACTAAGACATCTCAATTTGATCAAGGTGATAAGCTCGTTGCCAATGAAGTGAAAAAGTATGCTGGCACTAACACAGTGATTTCTACTACTGGTCACTCACTTGGGGGAGCAGATGCGGAATACGCTGGAGTAAACAATAACATTTACAGTGTGGCTTTTAACAACCCGTCAATTGTTAAGTTGCATGATGAAGAAACACAGAAGAAAATCAGAAACGGCGAATTTGATCTGTATCACAAAGCAATCATTAATCCTGATGATATGGTGGGTTCTGGCTGGTTTTTAGAATACGACCGTCACAATGGAACTACTATATACACGAAAGATCCAAGCATCCCACGTCAAGATCGTGCAAACCGGCTTAATACGTCTCTAGGTATTCCAGGTATTTTAGGGAGTCTTATAACCTCCTTCTATGGTCAAGCATTTGCAAAAAATCCTGATACTCATAGTTTAAATGATTCTAACTTTAAGTTTGATAAGAATGGTAATATCCAGAGCGTTGATGGCAGCAACGGAGTTTATAACCAGAATATCGAAACGTTCTCATCTTATTCAGGTATGAATGGACAGACAATTAAAGTTGATGCTAAGTATGCAAAAGAACTGGCCAAACGACTACAGGCAGCTATTGAAGATTTAAAAACGAAGAAACAAGCAATTGAACGATTTCCTCATGATCACAGCAAAATGGTTTATGACGTAAAATCGATTTGCGGGAAGAGGTTAGGAGAATTCAAGGATCTAGATCCAAGCGATGTTGATAAAGCTGTATTGTTTCACGCACCTTATGTGAAAAATGGGGCAGCATTTTATGACTCAGAAGAACAGTATCAAACTGAGGCTTCTCTTCATTATTTGATTAGAGATTTAGAGGATATTAGTGAGTTTATTGTTAAAATGGCTGAGGATTTAAAAGATAAGGATAATGAATTAGCAAGCTGGTTAAGGTTGTAAGGGGGATTTAAATTGCCATATGGAGTTAATATGGATGCAGATGAGTTTTACAGACGGTTGCAACAAAATGAAGAATTAAAAAAACTGGTGGGTACAAGTTTAAAACCCATTGTCAAAACCTAAAGGAAGACGCAAAAAACGCATCAGACTTTTCCTCAGCTCAACAGGTTATAGCTGAAGTGTATGTTGCTTTACTCTCTTCATTTGAAGGTAAAGCTAAAGAAGCATTAGTACAAAGACTCAATGAAAATGCAACAATGCTGACAAACGCCACAGAGAACAGAAGTGCTTTTCTGAGAAGTATTAAAACTAAATAGTTAAAATAACCCCTTCACAAATTGTGAGGGGGTGTTTTTATTTTTTTGGCATTCTAAATTAATTTGGGTTACCGCTTAACATTTTCATCTTTATGGAACCTAGAATTCTAACAGCAGGAGATACGAAGCATAAGCCGAATTTGAATACATCTCGAATAGAAAGTGTCCTGTATATGTATCATCGTTGGTGCCACTTTGGTTAGAGGGTTTCCCCTTTGTTTTTTTGTTTCGCTTTTGAAATGACAGGAGGACAACGCTGTGTGGAAAGCTTTAATACAGTTACTCAAACTCAAGAAACAGAAAGATTACAGTCAAATAGACGAACGTTATTTACAGATTCCAGAAAAGGATTTAAATCTTGAATTGAAACAAAAGGTAATTGAATTGGAGAGATTAGGGGAAGCAGTATCCGAAAAACTGCAAAATAAGTATACAGATCCTTTTGAAATTCAGGGTAAACAAAACCTTAGCATCCAAATTTGTAGGGACATAGATGGTGACATATTGAGTGATTTAACAGCTGAGAGGTGTTTTGAAAAAGAATACCGTTCACAAATAACATTTAACTATGGAGCTACGAAAGCCTACAATGAAGATTTGGACTGTTATACAATTGAATTATGGTATTTCTACGGCGGTTATAAAGGAACCGGTTGTGGAACATTATTCGATTTAAATAAAAATGACTTAGAAATAGAAATTGAAGAGACACTACTATTTTTACTCAATGATAAACAATCCGAGAAATAAAAAAAGAGAGCCGCAAAGGTCTTTCATTCATCGTTCAAATGCATAGTTTTCAAGATCCCTGTCCATTTTAGATTGGTAAGCGGGTGAGAGCTCCTTCTTCAACTTCATTTCCTTTCTTTATTTATATTGGTAGACCATCAATAATTATAATCCTGTATCCAATTATTGAGAATTTAATTTTTCCATAATATTATCAAGCTCAGTTTAATACTTCACAGGTTATGTTAAAATTTTACTGATTCATAATCAAAAGGGGAATGAGATTATGCTAGGGATTAAAGTTGAGAAATCAAACGAAAACTCAATTATTCATTGGCAACTTTCCAAAGTTGAAATTCCAATAAGAGAAATCAACGATGTATTCCTTGATCCAAATTACGGGGGAGAGGAGAAACGTGCAGTAAGGATAGGGTTTCCTTATGGCTCTACGGATAGGGTAGTGATTAAAACAGCTACTAGCACTTATATTTTGTTCACCACTCATGCAGCTATGATTATGAATAAAATTGTTAATGCTTAAAGTATTTAAATTTCATTCGCCATGTATTCGCAATGATAAATAGGTATTATATATGGGGTGAGTTATATGACTAACTTTGTTCATAAGACTGTAAATGGTTTGAAAAGTCTCTTAGATGAAAAAGGAGCCATTACATTGTTTTGTTCTGAAGGAGATACCATGGAATGCCTTGTTACTTTTTCACCGGACAAAGCAACCCTTAACGAGATTCAAAGCTTTGAAGCTAAACACCAGCTTACCCTTCCTGAGGATTATCAAAAGTTTATTACACTGCATAACGGTGCGAAAATTTTTGAGATTCTTGCTGATGGGGAGAATATAGGTGGAGGACTTCAGCTATTTAGCCTTGAAGAGATTGAAGAGGAACTAAACTATGAGGATTTGTTTGAAGGTATCAATGGTATCCCAATTGGCTACTTATTGGAAGAATGCCATTTAATGATCGATAAAGATAAAATTAAACAAGGTGATCCTAACTATCTCTATATATTTGAAAGTGGTTTAGAATATAATCCATTAAATTTAAACTTTGAAATATTTTTAGACCGGTATATATTGGCTAATGGGGAACCTTTTTGGGATTGGCGCTACTATACCGCAGAAAATTATTATAGAACAAGATAGTGTGATGTATAAGACAGTCATTTTGGCTGTCTTTTTCTGTTATTCAAATAGATGATTATGGTAAAATTTACATATAGTGGGGCTAGGAAGGAGAATGATATGAAGGTATTTGAGGCTGATTCATTACTCTCTGAAGCAGATAAAAGAGCCAAAGAGTATAAGGAACTAAGGTCGCAAATGGTGAAGCTACGAAAAGCGTTTAAAGACGTAGCTAACCTGGATGACAGCGAGTTTTCAGGTAAAGGTGCAAACAATATCAAAGCATTTTATCATGATCATGTCGGTGTTACAGATCAATGGATTGATCTTATCGATATGAAAATTGCTTTCCTTACAAGTGTCGCTGGAGTTATAGAGGAAGCCAGCTTGTCAGATGCATACGTCGAGGAGTCTTTTTTAGAGCATGAACTCGCAAATGCTTATAAGAAATCAAAGGCTATTATGTCTGAACAGAAGAAAGCAATGAAGAACATTCTGAATGATATTGACGATATCCTACCACTTGATTTGTTTTCAACAGAAAACTTTAAAGTTGAACTTGCCAGTGCAGATAAGAAACGTGAAAAAACAATTGATAAAATTGGACAAGTTGATGATGATTTAACAACTGAATATGCACTAACTGAGCCTAACGAACAATTCATTCAGCAAGATTTTAAAATGCTGCAGGAATCGACAGGGAGAGGGAAAAATGCCACTCCGATTCACTATAACGCTAAAGCGTACAGAGAAAGTGACATACATAAGAAAAAAGCCGATATTGAAAAACGTACAGAAGCTTATTTGACGATTAAGAAGAAGGAAGAAAAAGACCGAGAGATTGAAAAACTGAAAGAAAGACTAAAGAATTACGATTATGCAGATGCCGATGAATTCTATTCAATGGCCAAAACAATTGGGTATGAAAATCTAACAACAGATCAACAAAGATATTTCACACAGATTGAAAACACACGGGAGCTAATGGCTGGAGCCAAAGGTACTGTTACCGCCCTTTATGATATGACAGCTGAAACATTAGACTATATGGCACACAATCATCCTGTCGACATGTTTATTAATTCTGTAGTTGCAGTTTATCACTATGATTCCACGTTTAACTCAATTAAAGATGCGATTATAACCTCCTATTTTAGAGATGTAAAGAACGGAAACACAGAATCAAAGGCTCATTGGTTTACATATGCAGCAGTAAACATCTTTGGCTTAAAAGGTGCTGGTTCAGTTGCTAAAATAGGAGTGAAAACAGCTGGAAAAGCTGCAGTTAAAAAAGTGTCTAAAAAACTAGATGAAACTCCTGATCCACTAACAGCAATTAAACCGTTTGCCATGCGAGAAGATATTGTTGTAGCCGGTGGCATGCCTTATAATGTCATCAATGATGTGAGCAAAAGACAGGCTGCTTCAGCTTGCTAAAAAATTAGATGAAAGCAGAAAGCCATTTACTGGTCAGAAAGTAAATGTCCCTTGGTTAAATAAAGAGAAGTATGGTGTCTTTGAGGTTAAGGGTAAGGTAAAAGTAAAAGGAAACATCAAAGATGTAAGCAGAAGAGTTTATACAATCAAAGATATCGATATTAATCAAAAAGATCGTAAAGGTCGAACAAATCTTGAATTAATGAAAGACGGTAAGGCACCTCTAGCCAAAGACGGTACAAAAATCAATTTGCACCATTTAATCCAGGAAGAACCTGGAAACATGGTTGAAATTCCAAACAGTTTACATACAAAATATAGTGAGATCATACATAAACTTAAAACTGATGGAGAGAGTTTTAGAAATAATCCAGAATTGAAAGTTCAATATGAATATTTTAGAGCGAGATATTGGAAATGGAGAGCCACTCAATATACAGAGTAAGAGAGGTTGGGAAAAATGGAACTATACACGCAAGTGGAACAGTTTTTAAATGATAATGCAAAAGAAAGAGATTTCACAAGAGGAATTGGAGAAGACAAAATATCTAAAATAGAACAAGATCTTAAAGTGAAACTTCCGGAGAGCTATAAATGGTTTCTGCGGAACTATGGTTCTGGGGGAGTTTATGGAATTGATATTCTAGGCTATGATTTTGGAGGCCCATCAGTTGTTGAATATACCAACGAGTATCAAGAACACTATAACTTAACCGAAGGTCTTGTTGTAATAGAGGATGTTGATTACTTTGCATATTGTCTAGATACCAACAAGATGAAAAATAAAGAATGTCCTGTATTTACGTGGGATAGAGTAATTGGTTACCAAGAAGTCGTTGCGGATAATTTCATTGAATTTTTCTTTGATAAGCTCCAAAGAATGAAAGAAAACTGGGAAGAAGATGAAGACTGGGACGATTAAGCAAAAATATTGCAATTGATGATTAAGCTCTTGCTAAGGGGCTTTTCTTCGATTACGAGTTTGGCGTAGTAATAAAAATTAGGGGCAGTTTTTATGTGGGTAAATTTATTAGAGGAAATTCGAAAAACTGAAGCAAAGTATGGAGATGAATTAAATTCTCCTGTTACAGACCAAGAAATAAGAAAATTTGAAGAAGCAGTATTAGGTAAGTTCCCTGTAAATGAGATTCCTTCTGGATATAAAAAATTCCTTCAAACTGTAAACGGATTAGATTTTAACGGATTGGTAATATATCGATTGGATCAAGAATTACTGAGAGAAGAAAATGATGAAGAAGTTTATGGTTTTATTGAAACAAATGAACAGTGGCACGAAAATGATGAGCAGAAAAAATATCTGTTTTTTGGTGACTCAGATACAGGTTGGTATTGTTTAGATGTAATTGAAAATGAATACTTAGAGCTTGATAAACCCTCTGGAACGCCGATGAACAAATTTGATGATTTTAATGCCATGCTAGCTGATGCATTGAAAGCTAGTTTAGAGGACTAAACCAAATAGTCATTGTTAAGTTTTATGAGCAAAAGAGAAGCAAAAATAAATTGAAACTCTTGTAATGTTGGCGATTTTAACTAATTTCAAAAAGAATTATATAATTCAAAGGGTATAATAGACACGTATTGATATTTAAGGGAGAAATGTAAGTTTTTTGGATTTACGCTTTCGGTTAATACAAATCCAGGATTACTGGATCAGAATTTTAGCCCGCACTTTAGTTTTTTCAATCCTAGTGATTTTGCACAGGAAATTGATTTTTATTCTCCTCATGTTAATAATCTAAAACTTGAAGATGCGGATATAGCGTACGCTAGATTAAAGTCTATCTTTAATCTAGTTAGAGGAGTTTTGAAAATTTTGGGTTATCCTCCAGTATGGGAATATGGGAAATTAAATTATAATAATGGTACTCATTGGAGCAAACCTGCTTGGAAAGAAGTTCCCTATCTATCGCATATTGAAAAAGTTAATCCATTTGATAGCGATATTACATTAAAATTATCTGAGGAAAAAACAAATGGAGGAAGAGTGGGCGCTTATTTTCAATTAATTGTGGAGAATTCGCATATCAGGGATGTAATGAATTTATATATAGATGCTATTGATAACGAGTCGTTTTTATATATTAATGCTACTAAAATATACGAAACAATACTAACTGATCTAGGGATAAAAGGTAAAAGGCAGAAAGAACAATTAAATTCATTAGGGATACCTGAAACTTTACGCTCATCTTTAAACAAAATTGAATCACTAAAAAAGCTGATGAACAATGATGCTGGCATTTTTTATAAAAGGCACGGTCATAATCCTAAGAATAATGAAAATTCTTTTGAAGAAGAGTTCGCTCAGCTTAAAAATATAAAAAACGATATAAGTTTACTGGTTAACGAATGGTTTAAATATAACGTTTCACAAAAGTGAATAAAAAATGAGTAACATTCTTTTTCAACGGGTGTTAAAAGAGAACTTCAATCAAAATAAAATAATGGTTTTAACCACAAAGCAATAGTATTGCAAATACCATTTCTATATGGTTATAATTAGGGTAATGATACAAATAATTATTTATTGCATTTTGATTTGTGGAAATGCATAAAATAAAAAAGACCTGGGGTGCGCTAACACCCACTGGTCATTGTTTGTACAAAAAGCTGCCCATCAAAGGGCTTGCTCGTTGTCAAATCTGCGTAGGCCTAACCCTTCAGGTGTCCAAACTCAAGGGAAGGTCTATTTTTTCTTTTGGCTTGACGTTACAATCATCATTATATTGAAGATCAACAAGACGGTATTTAATATCAATCCGCCAAAATTGATCATTATCATTAATGATTCGTAAACAGTCATTTTCCCACCCCCTTTCATAGGGGATGAGCAAGACTCCCTTGAGTGAGCAAACTTAATGTACAGGAAATATTATACTATACATAAATGCCCTTGTCGTTAAAAATTTACAATAAATTACTAATGTGAAAAGAACCTGCTTAATGCAGGTTCTTTTTTTATTTCAAATATTAAACAATTCTATTCGATTGACGATATTTAACATGTAAACTTGTTCCAAGGAGGATTTAGGAAATGAAGAAGAGAATTACATATGTACTGCTTGCTCTTCTAGCAGTTGTTGCTTTCGCTTTCACTGGTTCATCAAAAGCAAAAGCAGCAGAAGCGTTACCACTCTACTATCTACAAATTACAGGGATTACATCAGACGGAAACGATTTTGCTTGGGATAACATCACTTTTAGTCAAACCAAAGCTCCAAGTGTTTTAAAAGGTGATAAACTACATGTTAGGGCACGTTTTATGGGGTATACAAAGTTAACAGTTATCACGGGTAAAGATGGAAAAAATCTGTTATATGATGGTACAGCTAGGATGTACAAATCTGATGCCATTCTTGGTCAGAATAGGGTGGTTATAGGCTGGGATAAATATTTTGAGATTCCAATGGACGCACTCCAAGATAATTCTATACAGATTAAAGCATTAAGCTCAGGCACCACTTTTGTTTACAGCCAAAAAATTGATTTTGAAAGAGAGTGAACCAGGTGATTAGCACTTCTAATTATGATGTAACTAAAGATCCAAAGTTCTTAGCATTTTGTAGCTTGGCTACAGAAGGATACGGGGGAAATAACTCAGCTCCTAGTAGATCCATAGGTTTTAGTGAATTCTGTGAAAAACTTGAGAAAAATGAAGTAGTTAAACCCGAGAATAAAAAAAGCTCACTTGACCTAAATAAGTCTTTAGATTATTGGAAATCAAGATTTAATCCAGGAGGCAATCTCTCTGCATTAGATTCACAGGTATTAGATATTATAAAAAAAGCTTACAACTTAGGCATGGTTAACAAAAATAATATGCTGTTGCGAAACGAAGCAATTAATGCTTATAAAAATTCAATTTAAATATGAAACAATACAAGAAAAAAGTTGGAAGTTGCTGTTTATTGGTCATTTTTTCTTGTAAATACTTTTCATGTTCTTTCTCTAGAATAAGGTTCCGAGTTTTTTTTGTGACTAATGGTAGCGGGAAATTAAAAAAGAACCTGGTGAAATTGCCCAGGTTCTTTTTATATTGCACAAAAATAGACACGGTGATATAATCATGCTACGTGTGCTTTATTAATAAAAGTTATAGTTATCCATCTTATAATTTCATTATATCATGCTGTAAAGCTCTTGTCAATTTTTATTTTTGAAGGGGAGATGTAGAATGAGTTCTTTGGTTCTTGGTTTTCACGAAATTGAAAAAACACAGCATTTGCTTGTTGGAGGAAAAGGGTTAAATGTAGGTGCATTATCAAAAATTCAAGGTATACAAGTACCAGAAGGATTTTGTGTCACAACAGTAGGATATCAAAAAGCCATCGAACAAAACTTAACGTTACAAGTGTTGTTGGATCAATTGGCCGTGTTAAAAGTTGAGGATCGAGATCAAGTTGGTAAAATCAGCAGGAAAATTCGACAAATCATTATGGAAGTAGAAATTCCTTCCGAGGTTGTGAAAGCAGTTGCTCACTATCTCTCCCAGTTTGGCGAGGAACATGCCTATGCCGTGCGTTCGAGTGCGACTGCTGAAGATCTACCACATGCTTCTTTTGCAGGTCAACATGATACCTATCTAAATATTATCGGCAAAGAAGCGATCTTGCAGCATATCAGCAAATGCTGGGCTTCCCTATTTACAGAACGAGCGGTAATCTACCGCATGCAAAATGGATTCGACCACAAACAAGTTTATTTATCCGTTATCGTTCAAAGGATGGTTTTCCCTCAGGCTTCGGGGGTTTTATTTACCGCTGATCCGATTACCTCTAACCGAAAGGTGTTATCCATCGATGCCGGTTTTGGACTTGGTGAAGCACTGGTTTCTGGCTTCGTATCTGCAGATTGTTATAAAGTGCGGGACGAGGAAATCGTTGAGAAGAGGATCGCAACCAAAAAATTAGCTATCTATGGAAGGGAAGAAGGCGGAACAGAGACTAAGCAGATTGAACCTGATCGGCAGATGTCTCAAACACTCACTGACGGGCAAATTCTACAGCTGGAACACATTGGAAGGGAGATCGAAGCTCATTTCGGCCAGCCGCAAGATATCGAATGGTGTTTGGCTGATGATACGTTTTATATTGTTCAGAGTCGGCCGATCACTACTTTATACCCGATCACTGAAGCGAATGATCAAGATAATCACGTCTATGTATCTGTTGGTCATCAACAAATGATGACAGATCCCATAAAACCACTTGGATTGTCTTTTTACCTGTTAATTACTCCTGCGCCTATGCATAAAGCCGGTGGAAGGTTGTTTGTAGATGTTGCACCTAGGCTGGCTACACCTGTCGGCCGAAAAAATTTATTAAATACCATGGAATCCGATCCGCTTATAAAAGGCGCACTTATGACCATAATAGAGCGAGATTTTATTAAATTGTTACCAAATGATCAAACGGCACCGATTTTGGGCAGAAGTCATACAGATATGCTGGCACAATTCGAGAACGATCCGACAATCGTTTCTGATTTGATTAAGCGTAGTCAAGCATCAATAAAAGAGTTAAAACAAAACATTCTAACGAAATCGGGATCGGATTTGTTTGATTTTATTCTGGAAGATATCCAGGAATTAAAGAAGATTTTATTTGACCCGCAAAGTTCGGCTGTTTTTATGGCTGCGATGAATGCCTCAGCATGGATCAATGAAAACATGAACACGTGGTTAGGCGAAACAAACGCAGCTGATACGCTTTCTCAATCTGTACCGGGTAATATTACGTCGGAAATGGGTCTGGCGCTAATGGATGTCGCGGATGTGATTCGCCCATATCCAGAAGTGATTGATTATTTGCAGCAAGCAAAAGAAGATAACTTTCTGGATGAATTGGTTAAGTTTGATGGAGGAAGGGAAACCAAAGACGCTATCTGTGATTATCTAAGCAAATACGGGATGCGATGTGCCGGAGAAATCGATATTACGAAAGCTCGTTGGAGTGAAAAACCAATTACACTTGTCCCGATGATTCTTGGTAACATCAAGAACTTTGAGCCTAATGCAGGCAATCGAAAATTTGAGCAAGGCCGCCAAGAAGCTTTAGAAAAAGAACAAGAGTTAATAGGTCGATTGAAGCAATTGCCAGATGGTAAACAAAAGGCTAAAGAAACCAAACGAATGATTGACCTCATTCGGAATTTCATTGGGTATAGAGAGTATCCCAAATACGGTTATGTTAGCCGTTTCTTCGTTTATAAGCAGGCTTTACTGAAAGAAGCTGAGCGACTCGTTCAAGCTGGCGTTATCCATGACAAAGAAGATGTGTACTATCTCACTTTTGAAGAACTTCACGAAGTCGTACGCGCAAACAAACTTGGTGATCAGATCATCAACAAACGAAAAGAGGATTACAAATTTTTCGAAAAACTAACCCCTCCGCGTGTTTTTACGTCTGATGGTGAAATATTCTCCGGTGAGTACAAGCGAGAAAATTTGCCGGCTAATGCGATTGTAGGTCTACCTGTTTCTTCCGGAGTGATAGAAGGAAGAGCGCGTGTCATTTTAAACATGGAAAATGCCGATCTGGAAGACGGAGATATATTAGTCACCTCCTTTACCGACCCTGGCTGGACACCATTATTTGTATCCATAAAAGGTCTAGTCACCGAAGTTGGGGGACTGATGACCCATGGATCGGTCATCGCGCGTGAATATGGCTTGCCGGCAGTTGTCGGAGTGGAAAACGCAACCAGACTAATCAAAGACGGGCAACGAATTCGCGTGAATGGGACAGAAGGATACATTGAAATATTGTAATGCTTAAATCAAATTTAAAATCACTGTCAAAGTGGACGGTTATTCTTTTATACAATGAGGCTTAATCCTTTAACATGCTATCTTGCTGTTGTAGGGAATACGGAGAGACAGGGAAGTGTAGTGTTAGCTGCATCTCCTGCACTTAAAAAAGATTTTGGAATCAAAACAGGCTCGAGACTATTTGAGATACCTGAAGATCCAAGAATACACATTGTAAATCCGCAAATGAAGCTTTTCATCAGAGTTTCGACTGAGATTACAAAGCTGTTTTACAGATTTGTTCCTGAAAAATGTGTACATACCTATTCAATTGATGAATCTTTTTTAGATGCAGGAAAAGAAGATCCTGAAGAAATGGCCAAAGCAATTCAAAGCAGCATGTGGAGAGAGTTTGGTTTGATGTGCACAGTAGGCATTGGAGATAATATGTTGCTCAGTAAGCTTGCACTTGACCTGGAGAGTAAGAAAACGAAGAGTGGCATTGCACGTTGGAGATATGAAGATGTGCCAAATAAACTCTGGAAGGTTCACCCGTTGTCTAAAATGTGGGGAATAGGAGGGAGGATGGAAAGAAACCTGAACCGAATGGGGATATCAACTGTAGGTCAGTTAGCTAATTTTCCTTTAGAGCTGCTTGAAAAGAAGTTCGGAATAATGGAAACCAGTTGTACTACCATGCTCATGGAATCGATTTATCCGAAATTGGAGCTCCGTTGATGCAGGATCAGATTAGTTTTGGGAAGAGTCAGATTTTACTGAGGGATTATACAAGGAGAGAAGAGATTAAAGCTGTTCTGTTAGAGATTTGTGAGGAAGTCGCAAGAAGGGCGCGTAAACATAATAAAGTTGGTCGAACAATCAGCCTGGGAATTGGATAGAGTAAAGATGAGCTTGGTGGTGAATTCCATCGATCCAAAACAATTGATCTTCCCACAAATATCACGATGGACATTTATAGATGCTGCTTGATGCTCTTTAATAAGTTTTACTCGGATAAAACAGTGAGAAGTATTGAGGATGATGTACATCAGCAGTTGAGTTTATTTGAAGTGGATAACGAGAAGAGAAGGAGGCTTGGGTTCGTTATGGGTGGAATTAGAAGCAAATACGGATCGAATGCGATACTAAGAGTAGTCTCTTAACACACCCGCAGGGACAGCGCTTCATAGAGCTGGGCTTACTGGGGACATAAATCATAAAATAAAAGCCCACTCAAAGTATGAGTAGGGCTAGATTAATGAATCAACCTTTTTTAACCTCCGACAGGCCTTTCAGCTACCTGGATGTTAGATGGTGAATCTGTACTTAATTGCGTTAAAGCTACCCCACTTAAAATTACAGCTAAAATAGATACGCAAAGCACAAGTTTTTTCATAAGATTCCCTCCACCTGGTTCATTTTCTGTTCAGCCCAAATTTTCGCATTGAAAAAGCTTGTTGCTTCTTCAAAAGCACCTATTGATTCAAACCTTTTTGCAGCGATGTAGGACAATTCATCTACACTTTCAAGTTCATTTTGTTGTTTTAAAAACTCAATATTACTATTACAATTATTAAAATTATTTTTTAATTCCCCACAATAAAGGTTATATAAGATGCTAATTTTGGCTTCGTATACTTTATTCTCCATTAATATGAGTCTTTCCTGTGCTTTATTGTAAAAATTAATGGCTTTCATTTTTTCGTCAATTTTAAAGAGTTCTTTAATCATCATGAATAAAGAATTTATATAATAAATTGAATGTAACCAAGATTCATATCCTATTGCTTTTTCAAGAGATTCAATGCATTTATCAGGTTTGTTCCAATCAGAATAAACGATACTAAGATTGTGAAATAATTGAGCTTTCAAAAATTCATCTTTTGTTTCTTTTGCAATATCAATTGCTTCTAAATAATATTTTTCTGCTTCCTCAAAGCGTTTCATATCAGCATAGTTTGCAGCTGCAATCATTGTTGATGTAGCTAGTTTGCATTTATAATCAGGGTGTCGCTTATATATTGAAATTGCATTTTTTATATAGTGTTGTGCCACAATGCTTTGTTTAACAAGAGTGTATAAGTAAGAGACTTTAGAGTAAAATTCAGCTGCTTCAATTTCATCCGGAATTTCTGCAAGCTTTTTCTCAGCTAATCCATATAAGTTAATTGCTCGATCATAGTTTTTGTTGTATGCCTCATACATTGCTTCAAATAAATAAAAGTTGTATTCTAATTTATCATTTGTTTTTTTAATGAAGTTTTGATTGTCTTCAGTAAAATAGGTGAGCTTTTGCAAAGGTTCTCCTCGTGAGGAATGCAGCAACATTTTATGTCTTTCTTCTAATAGACTATAATACGCGAGAACTTCTTGATCTTCTTCCATATCATCAAAAAGTTTTTTTATCTCTGAATAATATTTAATTGATTCATCTACCTTTTGTTTTTTATAGCAATGTACCAGTCATTCAGTGTAGTAGCGACAACTTCTGCAGCAATCTTACTCATTCAAACCCCTCTTTCTGAATATTTCAAAAATCTCTAGAAAACAATCATAACATAATCATTGAAAAAAATGTAAAAGGGTGTAAAGTTTTTGGCGATTTTTCATTTAAATACCCTCCTCAATTAAGAGAAAGGTAGGGGTTTTATCTCGGTGAATCGTATTCTATTGCTTGTTCCCTATCAGAATTTCCTGAGTTGTTTGTGAATAGGGGTAGTGTTTAAGAGGTTATTAATGTCTTTTTATCGAAATAAAGACTAAGTTTAAGTATTTTTGAGGGGAGTTCCTTTATGCATATAACAACAAAAAGGTTATTAATACGTGAATTTAAATTTAAAGATTGGAAAGCTGTATATGATTATACATCAGATATTAATGTTATGAAGTATATACCAGAAGGGACTTTTACTGAAGAAGATGCAAAAGAATTTGTAAATAAAAACAAGGGTGATAACGCTGAAAAATTTCCTGTAATACTAATAGATGAAGATTTCCTTATAGGGCATATTGTTTTTTATAAGTATTTTGGTGAACATACATATGAAATTGGGTGGGTGTTTAATCCGAATTATCAAAATAGAGGATATGCTTCTGAAGCCGCACAAGCGATCTTGGAATATGGATTTAAAGAAATGAATTTACATAGGATTATAGCTACTTGTCAACCTGAGAATATTCCCTCATACCGAGTTATGGAGAAAATCGGAATGAGAAGAGAAGGCTTTTTCAAAAGATGTATTCCACGAGGCAATGAATGGTGGGATGAATATTACTACGCTATTTTAGAGGAAGAGTGGAAATGAACGATTAGAATTTTTAAGTATTGCTGCTGGAGCAGTAAGAAAAACTTTACTTCAAAAAAGGTTTAAGATTTCTGTGGGGGTCATTTGTTTTGGAATCTCTCGAGATAAATTAGCCCTCTTATGCAAACTCGGAATGGAATTCGGGCTGCCTACATAAGAACAGCCCTTTGCCATTGGCTCGCAATCTTTAGTTTTACTGGTTTATTTGTCTTAATACTACATAATTTAAGAGCGGGTTTTTCCACTATTCTGTATGAAAGAAAAGCTACAGCAGCAGTGACAGCGATTAGAATTAGTATTAGTGGATAGTCAGAGAGTGATTTATCAATTCCAGTGTATAAGAAAATGTTGATAATCACCATGTGCCATATGAAAATTCCCATACTGATGTCGTCTAACCGGTTTAGCTGCCACAATATCTTTGGCCCATTGTAGCCGAACCAGACGATCGCATAACTCAGAGGAATAAACCATAAAAAGCTCCATAGTGTACTGTTTAGTGAGCTGAGATGAAGAGGGTCGATTTTAAAGAATAAAAATAAAGTAACAGACGATAAAAATAAAACAATATGCCTCGGTGACTTGCTCCATGCCTTTGCCCAGAAGATACCCAAAGTGAAATAAAACATCTGCGGCAGGAAAGTATGTAAGTACAGGTTACCGATTACACTGCCAGGCAAGAACTTCAAAGTTAAAAAAGAAATCAACACACTGAAAGCGGAAACAGCAAAAGAGCAAAGAATCATTTTCTTGAATCCGAAACGTTTATAAAACTAATATATAGCTGGTAATATCAGATAAAAGCTAATCTGAACAGGAATTGTCCAAAGTGAATCGTTAAGGCGACCTGTGCCAATGTGATGGAATATGTCAGGGAAGTATTGAGGGTATAGCACAAGATTGCTAAGAAGCCATATCCAGTACTCTTTAGTACTGAATAATGTAAGTGAGAGGGCACCTAGAACAATTAACAGTATTGTGGAGACTATAGCATAGGTGTATATAGCGGGTGCAATTCTAATGATTCGGCTCAAAATCGGTTACATGATTTCCTTTAAGTTTGGATCTCTCATAAGAAGCGAAAAGAAAAAATGCGCTTAGAAAAAAGAACATTGATATGCCGGTGTGAAATATTGCTTTACTCTCTGGGGTATAACCAAAGACAGAAATGTTTAGATCTCTTGTAGCATGACCAATTAGCACACACAGAGCAGCAAACAGCCTAACAACAAAGAAACAATTAGAATACTTTACGTTCATTAAAAAACCACTTTCCTATACCATATAGCAAATAAGCAGCAAGGGCTTCTTATAAGCAGTGATGATTATATCATAAATGTGGAAGAGTTGTTCTTTAAAAAAGAAAAAAGTATTTTTTGTTCTCTATATAGGTTTCCTTAGTATTTATGGACCTATAGATACTTATAGATACATGTATATATAGCTGTATTATAAAAAATACAGAATTTTCTGCAACAGATGGAGTAGAAGGAGATCCGTATAAAAATTTTTCTTTAGTGATTGAAAAGAATCCTGAAACAATGACAAATATGGGGTTGACCATGACGAGCCCCGATGATTTTCCATTTTAAGCTTCTTAAGGGTCAAGGAGCGGTAACCAAGAGAGTGTTGGATAAAGTCTGTACATACTTAAACATTGGCTGCATGAGTTATTAATTTTCCAAAAAGCAAGATCATAACAATATCGATCACTCAGGATAAAAATGGTATATTAAAGTTACAAGGTGAGGAAAGAATTACAAGTTTTCTAACAGTGTGCTTTCAAAATTATTTAATACTATATAGTGAATATTTGGTGTAGTGTTAATCCCAATGTTTATAGCAGCTTATACTCCTGATATAAGCAACTTTATTAGAAATATATTTAAATAAAACTACGATTTAAAAGAGAACGGAGACTTGCCTTCAATATGAATGTTAAAAAAACTGCAGCTGTTTTTTCAATCACTATTCCAACTATCTCAGCTATCTTAATTATTAATTTTTTTACTGGAGTTATTTCAATACCATGGCAAGGTATGCCGGTGTTTTTTCCATTAATACTTTCCCCTATGGGGATCATCTTGGCGTTGGTCTCAATAAAAGCAAATAAACGGTGTGCTGTATATGGAATAGTCTTAAATGCAATTATGTTTCCATTTCCTTTTTTCTGGTTTATAGGCGGGACTTTGTTATTTGGAGCTTGACGAAAATGGACGAAGATTTGATCAATTGCATAACTGAATTACAATTCTTTTTAGAGTGAGTTATTTTTTTGGAGGTTAAGAGTTTTGAGTATTAATAAAAAAAATTTGGCTATATACGGTCTTACACTAGTGCTCTCATGCATTACATACGGAATTATCATTGGGTTTTATGGTTTTGTTTACTCCAATTTCGAACCTTGGATGCTGATAACCATTTTTATCATACCATTATATGCATTTATCCCATATACAATATTTGCTGTTCCGTTGCAAATACTACTAAGAAAAAAAGTAAAGAAATTCAGTGTGCAGTACTTATTAATTTATATCGTAGTAGCGCTAATCGCATTATTCTTGTTTTCCTTAGCGAGTGATCCATCTTATGTGCTTAGTGAGGTTAAACATGTGAGCTTTTATTATTTGAGTTTTGTAGCAGCAGCGGTTTACTGGTTCTGGGATTCAGTATTTATCAAGAATCAAATTAAATAATGGATTTAACAACGTTTACAACAAGTAAGAAGGCTGCTGATCCAAACAGTAAATATCCAGACAGTTTTTGTTTGTTTACTATCGCTTCAACTCCGACTACTGATAAAAGGCCTGCAACAAATAATTGAACAACCAGCAACAACAATTCATCTTGATTAAACAGTGAGTATACGCACAAGAATAATGCAATGCAAGAAACTGAAATTTTCACAACTTTTAGCAAGGTATCACTCCTTATGCAGTCATGAATTAACCTTAACACGATGACGGTCTTAATCCAAGACGCAGGCACTTCTGAAAAAAGATAGGCTCTTGTTGGTGTTAAAGCAACTGTGATTGGAATGGAGATTATCAATATTTTTGATGGTGAAGCAGTGGTTCCTGCTATTAAAATTTGGTAGGCACAGAATTTAACTGAAAAGAGCATTAAATTAAAATGCTCTTTTTTCATACCACAACGCCGGCATCTCGCAAGAATACACCACTTTTTACTGAGCTTTTGAACAGAGTGTAATCGCAATGTCGCATCTGCCATACTTTACATCAGGATACTCCTTGAAATCATAATCGATTGAAGTAACATACCCATTTGTTTCATACTCCTCTTCCACAAGATTACCTACAAAATATATCTCCAAATTTCGTTAGTTATAGGGAGGAACAAATGATTGGATTAGCTTACTTTTAAATTATCTAGTTTGGAGTTGACCGGCATTAAGTTCATTTTTGTTGACCAGGACTACGATGAAGAGTTTAAAGAGATCATGAACCAAGAAACGTCAGCTGGAATGGAAAGAAATTTGGCCAATCTTTTTTAAAAAAAAATAGGCTTAAAGTGATTGCTTTTTTCATGTTAATCGGTTTGTTACTCATTAACAATGAGGATTACAAAATTATTTATAAGAGGTTGATTTATGCCTTTGGTTGATTATTTTTATGTACTGCAGTTTGAAAACAAGGAATACCTCAAATCATTTAAGTTAGATGAGGACGGTTATTTGACATCTAGCGACCTTCACGAAGCTTCTAAATTGCAAACAATGTTATGAAGTCATTAAGATAGCAAGTGAGCTCAAAACAAAGTGTAATGTGCAATGTGAGGTAAGAGAAATTTAAGTCGTAAAGCGTTAGGAGTGTTCAGGTGTATTGGATATGTGGATTGAGGACGGAGAAAAGAATAGTGGCGGAAGGATGGATTGAATGGGCTGCTATATTGGAAGATATGTATCAAAAGCAGTTTGAATATGTAGAATGGAAGCGGCTTTGAAAAGGAGTGAAATGACATTAAAAATTTAATTTTATTATCCAGTTTTTTCGGGATTATGCTATCAATTATAGGGCAATTATTTGGAGTCCTAACAGATTTCTTTATTCCAGGTATTGCACGACTTATGGGGGTTTTAGCTGGCCTCCTAGTATTACTTTGCTTGAAGTCAAGAAACACAGAAATGCAGACATTTATAGTGAGCTCAAGTACTGCATTAGGAATAATAGGAGCAGGAGTTTTATATCTTCCAGCAGCTATTGTCAATGTCTTAATTGGGTTCAAACTAAATAAAAAGTTAAAAGAAGAAAACAATAAAAAGCAGATCTGAATAGACTGAGTGTGACCATGGAAAATTGTAGTATAATAGTCATAAAATAATCATTTTATTCAGAATGGGTGAAAAAATGAAGGAAGAGATAAGAGATTTAATTGACTATGAAGAGAAATATTGGATTACTGGAACAGGAAGAATAATCTGCAAAAAGAACAATCATGTTCGCCATAAGGATGACAATGTTTATGGATACAAACATGTGCACTTACATAAAAATGGGACAAGAAAACTGTTTAGCACATTTGATGTTTGGAAAAAGAATTTTCCTGATAAAGACCCATCTACATATAAAGGGATTAAATAAGCAACGGCATAGTTATTTATTTACGGAGATGAAGAAATGCCAAATTTGAATTGGAGTAAGTTAAATAACTTACAATTAGGTAGATATGGTGAATATTATGCAATGATGGATTTTGCCTCATATGGTTATCAAATATTTAGTAGTGAGGTAGATGATCATGGAATTGACTTCATTGCAAGGAAGGCTGGCGGCGAATTCTTAGAAATACAAGTAAAGTCACTTAGTTTTCCTAAATCAACTTATACATTTTTAAAAGAAAAACATTTTAATCCTTATAAGAAGGGCTTTTATATTTATTTAATGTTATTTATTGAAGGATCTTTACCACAATCTTTTTTAATCCCAGGGAACGTCTTCCTTGAAGAAAATGATCCAGTATTTAAATATAGGCCTAACTATAAGGAACCTGAGTATGGGATAAATGTTTCTAAGAAGAATATGCACATACTAGAACAATATAGCTTGAGTAAACTTAAAAGTGAAATATCTGTTTAAAAGAATCCTTTTATTGAGAGGGAAGGTTTAGAAAGTGAATAGAAATCCAGTTAGACAGCACACAATTCCAAAGACTTATCTAAAACATTTTTCAGAGAATAAGGACACTATATATTTGTATGATCTTGATAAAAAAGAGATAAGGCAACAAAGTATTTCTAGTGTCTCAATTATTAAAGATTTTTACACAGTAGTTGATGTTGACGAACAAGAAAAAAAATATGATTTAGAACATTTTTTGGCAGATTCAATTGAACCTATTTACAACCCCACAATACAGTACATTGAAGATAATCAATTACTAATTAATAAAGAGGAATTTTCATATTTTATTGCTGCACAATATTTAAGAAGTCCCAGGATAAAAAAACAAATACTGAATGAAATTTATGATGCAGTCATAAATGGTAAATCCGGTGAAATATTTAAAAACGAGGATATAAAAATATTTAAAAACGAATTTATACTAGACGGTAATACACTGACTTTAAAGGAATTTTTGCAACAGAGAGAAGAAAATGAAGGGATTTCGATTATTGCTGAAATTGACGAGAGTTGTTATGGGCAATATTTTGTAAAAATAATAAGTAAACTTGCAAAGTCAATTTCAGAAAAAAATTGGGGATTTTTAAATCCTCCAAAAAAGAGAAATTTTATAACATGCGACAATTCTTACATCAGAGCAGATGCTTACGGTGGAAATATTGGATGGATTAACGGTGACATCTTTATTTTAAGTAAAAACCTAGCACTCGTAATTGGAGATATTGAAGGTTGGTATGATATTAATCTAAATGATGTGAAATTAATTAATACACATACGGTTCATAATGCCGATCGGTATGTATTTTCTCATTCATCTGAACTTCTCAATCGTTTTGCCAAAAAGAAATAAAAACAAATCAAAAGATCATAGAAGAGGTTAAGTCCTCTTTAGAAATTGAGGTTGATATATATGCCGAATGAAGAATATTATAAGAATGAATATGAGCTCTTAAATAAAGTACTTAAACTCTTTAAAGATTGTGAAATGTATATAATGAGCGTGAATAAATATAATATTTCAAACGTAAATTCCTATAGAAAATATCACTTTGTCAGTGATAACAATTTGATTTACTGTAAAAAACAGAAGGCAATTGGTTACAAAGAAAAGATAACAGCTGATAATGCGCAAAAGTTTTTAAACACGGGCATATGCATGAATTGTATGAAGAAATTGATTAGAAGCAATAAAGAGAAGTCTGGATAAAATAATTGTTTTATGCAAAGCCCCATGAGGGCTCTTTTTAATTTTTATTTGCAGTAACCATCTTCAAAATTTTTCGTATAGGATCTAACATCTCGGGGGTAAGTTTATATCCATCCCAGTGAATATCAGGTTTTTCTAAAAACTCTTTAAGATTTTTTCTTTCCACTTTAGGATCGGGATCATCTGTTAACCCAAGTATGTAATCAACTGAAACATCATATAGCTTCGCTAAAATAATCAACTTGTCCAATGGCGGTTTTTTGCTTTCAGCTTCATACCCACCATAGCTTGATTTCGCAAAACCTATTTTCTCGCCTAACTGTTCCATTGTTAATTTGTGAGATTTTCGTAATTGACGCAATCTTTGGCCATACATTCTTGCTACGCCCACGAAAAAATGTTTCTTTAATTATATGCTTTAACATGGCAAAAAGAAATCCTTTTAAAGAAGACTTATAAATTACATGTAAGTAATATAGGTGAATTTCACATGGTAATGAATTGGTAGAGGATTGTATTTTATATGATTAATGAAGGGGGTTCTTATTTGTCAATTTCACAGAACAGGTTTTTAAATATAAGGAATATAACAAATTAGTGCGCCAAAGGAAACAATGCTCTTTATGCCAAGGAGTTAAAAACCCAGCTGGAATTTTAGATGGAAGATATGACTCAAATCACATTAATCCTTGGACTAGATGGTATGGCAATTTAAATGCAAAGGTGGTGGTAATTGGTCAAGATTGGGGTCATGTTGAAGCATTTATTAGAAATAAAGGGCAAGTTAATCCTTTAAATCCAACAAACAATAAACTAATTGAGATGTTATCCCTTATTGGTATCAATCCGGAAGATACTTATTTGACGAATGCAATACTTTGTATGAAAGAGACTGAAAATTTGTCTGGGAGAACAAATCCGCTTGGTATAGAAATTGCGGTGAACATTTTTTAAAAAGCAAATTGAAATTGTTACTCCTAAAATCATTATTACCTTAGGAGTAAAAGCCTTTAGGACTGTTAAAAGAGTATATAACATAAAATGCTCAAATTATTTGAGAGATGTGGTGAAATATGAGGAACCAATATTGATTAATGAGACAAAGTGGTTTCCTGTTTATCATATTGGAAAATTGGCACAAAGCTCAAGACCCTTAGATAAACAAAGACAAGATTGGGTTCGAATAAAGAACTTTGTTTGAATAAAATTAGTTAAAATAATCAAACTGTCCAATTGAAGGGGGAAATATCTTGAAAGATAGATCTTTAAAAGAAGAGGTTAGATATATAGAGTATAGCTTAAACGAAGGTAAAATTGAATCTGTGCCTATTGTTCTTCATGAAGATATCCAAGAACCTTATGTTACTTATGACATCAGTAAGGTAGGGCAATTACAGGCGAAAATTCCAGATGGTAACTTGTCTAATATGCTATCTGAACATTTAAAAGAAAAAAACAATTGCATGATCGAGATAAAAACTGATGAAGATCATTCATTTTGTACATCCATTGAGGTAGATAATAAACTTAATACAATAATGGTTACCTTAGATCGTAAAAAACAAATCTAAAAAGAAAGTTGTGTTTTAAAGTGAATTTATTTGGATTCAATGATTTTGGTTCTGAGAAAGTGCGAAACCAAATTTCAGAGGATTTTAGAATTTTAAAAGAGCATTTATGCAATTTTCCTGAAACAGAAATTAAAAAGGCAATTGACTTGAATACTAAAATAGGCTGGGCTCTAACGGCAAACATGGATATTTTAACATATAGAAAAGCTTTAGGCCTTACATCACCAAGTCAAGTAAATAAGCTATTTTATGAATATTATACAAATGATGATTTAATTAATTTAAAGATAGAATTTGATGAAATTAAAACAAGAATCCCTAATGAATTTAAAAGTTTAGTGTTTCAATGTATTTCTTGCTTTCTAAGAGGGGATTGGCATATTACAATTCCTTCACTTATAACTATAGTTGAGGGATTAATAGCAAAGTTTCTAAAAACAAATAAACATAGTTCATACTTGTTAAGCCACTGGGAGAAAAAAATTAACCCAAAAGAAAATGAACTCACTTATGCTCTTTCGGTATCTCTTCATGAATATATTGGTAATTCGCTTTTTACCTATAAGAGTTTTAAAGATGATAGAGGGGAAGGGTTAAATAGAAACTGGATTTTGCATGGCAGAGATACCCCAGATTCATGGGAAGACGTTGATTCCATTAAACTCTTCATTCTAATATCAGCTTTGCTCTTTATTTTTGAACAAAATGAGAAAATAAAGTAAATGATTAATCTCATTTAATAAGTGGAAAGGGTGTTCTCTTTGGATCTTATGTAGATAGGAATTGGCTTAGTTGCATTGGGCTACTTTATCAGCGATGGTTTGAAAAACTTCAAAAACCCTAAAGGAAGTTATTCAGACTATCCGACTTTGAATAAGGAATCGGATCTGCATTATCACCTTGGTTTAAGTAAAGTAGAGGTTAAAGAATTGCTAGAAAAATTCCCTGATGCTCCAAAGGTAGAATTGGAACAGTTGACTTAAAATCAGGGAAAAAGGTTAATACAACACCATTAAAAGCGAAAAAAGAATGGGAAATTGCACGTTTTGAATTATTGAATAATGAATAAGATTAATACTGCTTGATGCTCTTTCATACGTTTTACTCGGGTAAGACTGTGCGCAGTATCTCAGTCACACTATTAAATATTGAGGATGAGGTTAATCAGCAGTTGAGTTTATTTAAAGTGGATAATGAAAAGAGAAGGAAACTCGGGTTTGTAATGGATGGGATTAGAAGCAAGTATGGATCGAAAGCCATTCTGAGAGCAGTCTCTTATACACCCGCAGGAACTGCACTTCACAGAGCTGGACTTACTGGGGGACATAAATCATAAAAATAACCCCCCTCAATTTGGAGGGGGTATAAGAAAAACATATTAAGAAGTATGTCCTTTGCTTACAATTTCATACGAATGGCCATCAGTAAAACCAATACTGGCTGTATGTCCTCTGCGTGCTTCTTGGACATCTTTTTGAGTGTTAGTTAAATAATTGCTTACAAATCCAATTAAAACAATGGCTAAAATAAAGACAGATGCATGCTTAAGTTTCATAAAGACAATCCCCTCTCTGAATTTGTTTACGGGCATAAAGCACTTTCTCATAATAAGCAACAGCCACTTTATGGTCTCCTTTTTCATTGTAATACTTCGCTGCATCTCCCTTCTATATTAAATATCTAAATATGTAATATTTTATCATATTTAAATGAATAAGGAAGATTAATATAACTTAAAAAACGGAAAAACAAGAGATGGATAGGGGGTTTTTTTGGTGAATCATATTCCAATGCCTGTTCACTATCAGACATTCCTTGAATAGTTGGGCCAACAATATGATCCATTGGTTAAAGCAGTTAGGAGGGCATTAAATTTCTCTGTCAAATCGTCACCATATACAGTCAAATCATATTTCCTCTACAATTAACAGGTTTCTTATTTAGATAACATCCTTATCATAAAAATTTAAAAAGAGCTAAAAAAGTAGTAAACATAAGGATTTTTGATGCTTTATAAAACATAAATATGATGTTCACTTGAACAGAGGAAGTTAAGGAAATTTAAATACTTGTGCAAAGGGAGAAACAATAATTTAGGAAGAGCATTTTTCTGAAGGGATTAAATAAAAAAATGAAGTTTTAATTAAATACATATGAATAATCAATCCAGAAATCAGGAAAATTAACGAAAAAATTGTGAGGAGCTTTCAATGAAACAATTTATTTTAGTTTTATCCTTATTAAGTATGATTGTTGCCTATCCCCTTCAAACAAACGCGAGTCCAATGCCTTGCAGTGTAATACTGGAGCCGGTAAATAAAAATCTTAAAAATGCTAAAGGTGTAGCATTAATCTATAAGGTGCAATTGAACCCGCCGAGTGCTGCCAGAACCAATATAAGCATTCTTGCTGTCCATCTTCCTGCTCCTTCTTCTTTTGGAAATTACGACAGTTACGAAGGATTTGCTACTATACCAGGTGAGATTAGTTGGCGGTTTAAACTTTATCCTACTCCTGAGGAAGAGAGCCCTAGTTGGGCGGGAAGGTTTGACTTAATTACAGCCGAAATGAAGAATGTTAAAGTTCAAGTTCGTCTAACTAATTCTAGAACTCAACAGTTGGGACCAAGTGTGTTAACGAATAATATTCAATCTTGTGATTAGAAGTTACTTGAAGGTACAAACGTCGTCAAACTTGGATTGGAGTTTATGATTAAATCGATTATTTTGCCTAAAGAGAATACAAAAATAACTGTCGGAAAACCAATAAGCGGAGTCAAATAAAAAGGTAGTCGCAATTTATGACTATAGGGATGAACCAGAGAAAGCTTTTTGGGTGCACTTATCAAATGGGGAAGATCTGTTTTTAGCCAATGATGAGGGGTCGTTGTTGTATACGAATAAACTTAAGGTTCTAGGCACAAATATTTCAATCATACTCGAGAAGAAGTTCTTGAGGTTAAAAAAGGGAGCTAGAAGCCCCCAATTGCAATCTTTATATTCGTACACCTTCGTAATGGCGAATCCAATGTCCTTCTGAGACTTTTGTAATCCTTTTTACCAGCGGATTCCGTCTTTTTCAAATGTGTTGGCAAAAATACCTGTAGTGCTAGGTAGATCCCATTTGATAGCTTGGGCTTTAAAATCATCATTTGTAACATTTGCAATTCCCTGATCCGGGCTTGTACTTGCAGCGAAGGCTGGAAATGCTGAAACAAGTTTTTTGGGTTGCGCAGCGAGAAACAGAGGAAATGGAACCTGAGAAATTTGATATTACTTGTGATTTCATACATAAGAGACCACAAGGCAAAGAGTTAAAACTCTTTGCCATGAGGCGTTTTCCTTAACCGATTCGCAATAAGCTTCATTAAATTCAATGCAATAGATACCAATACAATGATCAAAGCGATCTCAAGTAAGATGATAAGTCCAATATTTACGTTGTGGCTATCAAAGTAATCACCGGTCAAGGAAAGGAGCTGATAAATACCTAGCATTAGAATTGTAAAAATTGCTCCTAATGCTATTAGAGATTTTTTAGAGAAATCCTTGGCATGTTCGAAATTATAAATCATTAAGAATACAAATAGAGAAACCATAGCAATTTCATGAGTCAACGAATCACTTGCTGAAAACCCTTGAACAATTAAGGAAACAATTAATCCAATTATTCTGATTCTTTTATTCAAGATATCACCTGCTTTTATGACCTATGTGTCAGCTTACCAATTAAAGGAGAGTTTCTCAAGATGATACTCTTTAAACTTAACTTAAAATCGTGATGCTATTTAGATTTCAAGGAGCTGAAAAATGAACTCTCTTTTATATGGCATTCATATGGCTGCTTTCATTAATAAAGATGAAATGAAACTTGGAATAAAACATTTATTTAATAGAGAGTAACTAATTAATCTATGTACTAAATTTTCATTCAATTTTAAAGGGCTTGGCAGTAAAGAGTTATGTAACGGAGAGATTAAACTCTCATATTCATCAGATTCAGACTTTACTTGTTTCATAGAGTGGAACTTACTTTGTTCTGCATGTGGCATGAATTCCATAAACCCAGCTGCAGTTCCATCAGGGTAAGACAGAAGGAATGTTATATCCTTCTTGGTGTAGTCGGTTATGAGTACTTCAGTGTAATCGTAATTGATCACTTTGAGCTAATTATGAGAACGTTTATTAATTTCATAAGGGGGATCAGCTTTCTTGAGCACGATTCCCTCTAAATTCTTTTCTTTGGCCAGATTGAAGTAAGCGAGTCCGTTTCCTTTGACTGTCCGTCTTTGTAGATAACATCGAAGACACAGTAACCAATCTTATGATCTGATTTTTTGGACACGAAACGTCCATTAGAGCTTCATAGGCACCACCTGGGGCAGCTAAAATGACTTCACAATCTCTAATGTATATCTCCCTTTATATGAAATGGTTCAAATAGGGATTAATCGCAGTTATTACTCCATCAGATTTAGAAACAAGAATTGCGATTCTACGAAAAAAGGATTAGGTTATGGTGAAACAAGATTACTTAAAATGTAATTTTTGGGCCCTTGTAATTAAATTACAAATATTTGTAATATTCACTCATAAATTCATGGTATTATATTGAAGGGAACGATCAGAAGCTTTGGGGTAGTAATTAAGGATGTTTTTAAATAGATACGAGTGCTACCTCATGTCAAAGTCAGAAAAAATATTATAGGAGGTAACATATGTTTAAGTTTACAAAGAAATTCTTAGTTGGGTTAACGGCAGCTTTGATGAGTATGAGCTTGTTTTCGGCAAACGCCTCTGCAGCTAACACAGACTACTGGCAAAATTGGACTGATGGCGGCGGAACAGTAAACGCTGTCAATGGGTCTGGCGGGAATTACAGTGTGAATTGGTCTAATACCGGAAATTTCGTTGTTGGTAAAGGTTGGACTACAGGTTCGCCATTTAGGACGATAAACTATAATGCCGGAGTTTGGGCGCCGAACGGCAATGCATATTTGACTTTATATGGTTGGACGCGATCCCCTCTCATAGAATATTATGTAGTGGATTCATGGGGTACTTATAGACCTACTGGAACGTATAAAGGTACGGTTTACAGTGATGGGGGTACATATGACGTATACACAACTACACGTTATGATGCACCTTCCATTGATGGCGATAAAACTACTTTTACGCAGTACTGGAGTGTTCGCCAGTCGAAGAGACCAACTGGAAGCAACGCTACAATCACTTTCAGCAATCACGTTAACGCATGGAAGAGATATGGGATGAATCTGGGTAGTAATTGGTCTTACCAAGTCTTAGCGACAGAGGGATATCGAAGTAGTGGAAGTTCTAACGTAACAGTGTGGTAACAGCTCATCTTTAATCAGGGGTAGCTAACGGGCTGCTGATCGTTCCTTGAGAAGTTTTATAATCATTGTGGTTGTGAGTTACTAAGAGGCGACAGTCTTTTAGTTGGAATTCTAATATATGCCTCGGGCATGGTAAATGATTATTAAAATCGTTAGTAATGGTTAAAGGTCGTTTTCTACTAGGCGAACGGCCTTGGCATTGCTGGTAGGGTATTCTACATCAGGTTTTAACTTTCCCTATAAGTTTAATGGAATAGTATTAAATGAGAATGCTTTTAATTTTTTGCTCTTGCTCTCAACAGACACCTTCATATAATCCTTCTTCATCAAATATAAGCCTTAAGCAAATTAAAAATATCTCGGTAGTTGAACCAGATCCTCAAAACGTTATCCTCGTTAAAGATGGGACTGTTAAGAACAAAAAGTCTAACTTTTATAAAAAGTTATCGAGCTTTTATATCGGCAAAAATGAGTTAACTTAAAAAGAGTGGACAGAAGCAACCTCCTCACAATTCAAAAACGATAAATTGCAGGTAGAAATGGTAAGTTGGTATATGCCAATGAATACTGTAATAAATTCAGTATCCAAGGAGGCTTAAAACCCTATTACAATATAATTAAGAATAAGAAAGACTCTCATATTAAGGGTGAGTACAATAATTTAAATATGAAGTATCTTGTCAGGCACTAGGGTTTGCATTGGTCATCGTATTTTGCTGGATCTGATAGCTTTCTCATTACAGATAGAGGTGACCCAAAGGTCGCTGAATAGAGTTTAAACAAAAATCCTCCCTTTCTGGGAGGCTTAAAACGATATATTTACTAATGTGTAAACCAACGCAACGATGAACAAGAAATATGAAATATAAGAAATTGCTTTTGACGAACTTGCTTTATGTATTTGGAAAGTATATATAAGTGCAAAGCCCAAAAAGAAGACAGTCACAAACCAAGAAGTGTATGGAGGAAAGATTGCGACCAACAACACCATTATCGTTGAAAAAATAAATGAAGAGTAATGAGTACCTTTTTGATCATTATTCAAAGAAATCACCTTAATAAATTTTTACCCATTTTAATGTGTATCAACACAATTTAAAAAGAGATTAAAAAAATGCCAGACATTATTTCTAATGTGAACAAAAGAAAAGAGCATGTTTTGAAAAAAATTGATCAACACATGCTTTTATATATTGTAATGGGTTAACTTCTTTATAAAAAAGTTTGTTTACATTTGCGGGGGTTCCAAACCAAATGTTGTCCATTCCTCTTTTGCTGGACCATAAATACCCGGAACAGTTAATCCTGCTTGTCTCATAAGAACAGTCATTTGTCCTCGGTGGTGATTTTGATGTTGAATCAAAAACATCAAAAGTGAACCATTTGGCAATTGTTGACCAATAAAGTTGATGCGTTCTTGAAGTGTATGATCCGTCCATTGGTTTTTTAATGCTTGTACAAATGCATTACTGGCTTGATGATAGCTGTCTGCTATAAACTGAGCCGAAGTAGGAACAGGGTAATCATCAGCAGGGGCATGAAATGTTAAGTCTGTATTTGAGGTAATGATGCGAATGGCTGCAACAGTATGCCAAGCAATACGGCCTAAAGTCCAATTTTGTGAAGTGATTTCTTGTTTAAGTGATTCATCAGTTAGACTATTTAGCAGTTTCTGTGTAGCATCGGCTTCGAACTCCCATGATTTCAAAAAATGGTCTAAGGTTTGAAACACAAAAATCCTCCTTAAGATTTTTTTGTTTTCTTTTTACAGTTTCATTATACCTGCCCGTTTAGGTAAAAAGAACAAAACTTTAGACAAGAATGATTCAAGTAATAAATTGGTGAATCACTTTAAGAATCACATATATCGAGCCGCATGGTTAAATGATGCTGCATATGATATGTGTTTTGGAGTTGCCAAAGTAGAGATTGAAGAGTGCTTGCCATCAAAAATAAAGAAGGAGATTACCTGACATATAATGAATTATTATATCAGGAAAGAGAAAAACGTTACAGCAAAGGGAGGAATGAGTTGGTAATGAAGGGTTTTATCAAAGGCGCTGTTCTAACTGCTGTTCTAGGTGTTGGTGTTACTTTATTTGCAGGTGATGTATCTGCACACGGGTATATAAAAGAACCTGCCAGTAGAGCGTACATGGGGTCATTAGAAAAACAAATAATTGGTTGGACGGCAGCTACACAAAAATATGGTTCTGTAGTTGATAGTCCTCAATCGGTAGAAGGCCCAAAAGGTTTTCCATCCGCGGGTCCACCAGATGGAAAAATTGCATCTGCAAATGGAGGCTCTGGTCAAATTGACTTTGGACTAGACAGGCAGACTGCAGATTATTGGGTAAAACAAAACATGCACGGAGGTCTAAACACCTTTACTTGGCACTATACTGCTCCTCACGCTACATCAAAGTGGCACTATTATATAACCAAGAAAGATTGGAATCCAAACAAACCGTTAACAAGAGATGAGTTTGAATTAATTGGAACAGTAGATCACGATGGTTCAAAGGCAGATACTAATCTTTCTCATAAGATTTATGTACCAACTGATCGCAGTGGTTATCATGTCATTCTAGGGGTGTGGGACGTTGCGGATACCTCTAATGCCTTTTATAATGTAATTGATGTAAACCTAATGCAATGATGTTAACCTCCAACGACAAAACTTAATCCCATGGACAAGAATATGAGGCTTCATCAGAAAATTGCCACCGCATCTGGCACAGTGTTATCGCTGAGGTTTTAATAGCTGCCAATAGTTATGACTATACCGGTAAAAGCGATGAGTATATCCGATAAGCCATCACCAGCTTTACTGTAACAACGAAGGAAACTGTAACGAACCGGGAGGACACAGAGTGTTTGAGTGTGGAAGTTTCAGAATCATATACTGTGAAGCTACTTAGAGGAAGCTATACTATTGCCGATCGGTTAGATGTTCATGCATCTGCCGATCTTTTTTAAACTTTAATAGTTGTTTGCTCAATACATAGAATACTTAGATAAATTCACCATCTTCTCGAAATATACGGAAGAATTAATTTCATTGTTATCTGAAGCAACTATTGAAATTATTAATGACCCTGATGTTTGAAGCAATAGAGCCAATGACGTCTTAATAAAACTACGATTTTAAAGAGAACGGAGATTTATTTTAATATGAATTTTAAAAAAGCTGCAGTCATATTTTCATTTGCTTTTCCAATTATCACAGCGATATTAATAATTAATTTTTTGACTGGGATTATTGCAATGCCGTGGCAAGGAATGCCGGTATTGTGCCCTTTATTATTCTCCCCTATAGGGATAATGCTGGCATTAGCTTCAATAAAGACAAGTAAACGGTGGGCAATATGGGGAATTATCTTAAATTCAGTTTTGTTTCTATTCCCTTTCTTTTGGTTTATAGGTGGAACTTTGTTATCCGGAGTCTAATTTTTAATATGACGTGAAAATCAATGAAGATGTTGAACAATTCAATAACGGTTAAAAAGGATACATGGTAGGGGGTGCTGAATTGAGCCTCAATCAAAAGACGTTAAACAGTTATGTTTATACGCTGGTATTCTCAAGTTTGTCATATGGTTTAGTCTTTGGCTTGTATATGTTTGTTTATTCAGATTTTTTGGCGATCGCATTAATCACAATAGGTATCATTGCATTCTACTCTTTTATCACTTACTTAATATTTGCTTTTCCTTTACAATTATTACTAAGAAGAAATCCCAGAAAGTTCAGTTTGATCCATTTTTTAATTTATACTGCAGTAGCTTTTCTAGCTGTGTTCGTGTTCTGGTTTATTGATTATCCGCCTAGTGCTCTTACGGTGTTCAGGAGCTTACATTATTACATAATGAGCATTGCTGCTGCGTTAATTTATTGGTTCTGGGATTCCATATGCCTGCAGAAGTAGCTTATCTACAATTTAAATCATGTATTTTACAACGTTCACAACAAGTATAAAAGCCGCTGATCCGAACAACAAATACGCAGACCTTATTTGTTTCTTTGAAAGTGTCTCCACTCCCATTAAAACAAAGAGAAGTGCAACCAATACTTGGAGAGAAAACAAGAGGAATGCACTTTGATGATATAAAGAATACACGCATAGGATTAAAGCTACACATGAGATCAAAATTTTTGAAGCTTTAAGCAAAGAACCACTCCTAGGAAGTTTTATTAAACCATAACACGATATGAGCTTTTAGTGGGAGAGGCAAAGGGGTCATGATAAAAGAAGTGTTTTATTTAAAATTGGGGGATTTAACTTGAACATTTTTATTTGGATTGCCATGTTTATTGCTATTTTTGGCGGCTCTTATGCAGGTTACAAAAGGAATAAAAAGAAAGAACTTAAACAGGAAAAGTAAATGATATAAGTTTATGGAAATGGACTGTGAGATTCTTAAAGAGTATTAAGTTAAATGCTCTTTTCCATTCCACATCTCCGGCATTCAAGTAAGAATACACCGCTCTTTACAGAGGCTTTTGAATAAAACTAATCGCCTTTGTTGAGGGTAAGGAGTATTTATTTGTATAGGAATAGAGTGGAAAGAGGATGGTGAGTCAAAAAGCATGGCAGCTGAGAGGGTTTGTAGAGTGGGCTGCTATACTTGTAAACCTGTATCAAAAGCGGTTTAATAATTGAACGGATTTAAAAAGGGGTGAAAAGCCATCAAAACATTAGTTGTGTTATCCAGTTTTATGGGAATTGTGTTATCAATGATTGGACAAATATTTGGAATCCTAACCGATTTCTTTATTCCAGGCATTGCTCGGTTTATAGGGGTTTTAGCGGGTATTCTAGTGTTACTTAGTTTGAAGTCAAGAAATACAGAAATACAGGCTTTTATAGTAGGTTCAAGTACTGCGTTAGGAATAATGGGATCAGGAATTTTATATGTTCCAGCTGCGATTATCAATGTCTTCATTAGTTTCAAGCTAAACAAAAAGTTAAAAGAAGAGAACGTAAAGGAGCAGATCTGAATAGACTGTTTTTTTTAGAGATACCATGGAAAATTACAGGAATAAAATAATCATTTTTATTCAAAGTGAGGTTTAGATTCAAAATCTTACAGGCTTCTTAGATATTAAACAAAATGGTATGAGGTACGATCATTACTTTCAGTTTTTTTGAAGAGAATCATTAGGATATTTGAGAAACTGAGTGTATAAAAAGAAGGCGATCATCAACATTTGCTGCAGGGTGATTTAAATTTTCTGAAAAAGCATTGAAAAAGTGAATAGGATTATATAATATGAAGTCAAGTTAGTTTGTCCAATCAACAAACTAAAGAAGGGTGCTTGTTTAGTTTCATAAGACAACTAAGTATAAAGGGGGGGGGGAATGAGAGGCTCGATCCAATTGGAGCTAAACAATATAACACAAAAGAGTGAATCTTTAAATTCTTTCCCAGTATACGAGATATTACGAAAAAATGAATTTATTGCTTGCTGATACAGACCATTTTGTACGATGAAAAATGCTCTTTGAAATTAAACCACTTTGTGATTATTTGAAAGCGCTTTAATAAAGCACTTTCCAGCCGATGTGATTGAGAAATTTTTAAACCATTTCATACTGTTCCTTATTTAAGGATCGAAAAGGGAGGAAAAGTCATGATCAGTGAAAATTTAAGGAAGATTAGCATGACTGAAAAGGTTGGTTATGCTTCTGGAGATTTTGCATGTAATTTAATTTATGCAACGGTGTCTACTTATCTTTTGTTCTTCTACACCGATGTATTTGGTTTATCGGCTGCAGCAGCCGGCACCATGTTCTTAGTGGTTAGAATCATTGACGCTCTCGCTGATCCTTTTATTGGAACAATAGTAGACAGAACAAATAGCAAATTTGGACGCTTTCGACCGTATCTTTTATTTGGAGCTTTCCCGTTTGTAGTACTTGCAATACTCTGTTTTACAACTCCAGATTTCTCAGATATGGGGAAATTAATATATGCCTATATTACCTATGTTGGCTTGTCGCTTACATACACAACCATAAACGTTCCATATGGCGCGTTAACTTCTGCAATGACCAGAAATAATCAAGAAGTTGTTAGTATAACATCTGTTCGTATGTTATTTGCGAATCTTGGGGGACTTGTCGTTGCATTTTTTGTTCCCTTATTGGCTGCTTATTTAAGCGATACTTCCGGCAACGAATCTCTTGGCTGGCAGCTAACCATGGGTATTTTGGGAATGATAGGTGGGTGCCTTTTAATCTTTTGTTTTAAAAGCACAAAAGAGCGTGTCACTCTTCAAAAGTCTGAGGAGAAAATTAAATTATCGGATATATTTGAGCAATTTCATGTGAATCGTCCACTTGTTGTATTAAGCATTTTCTTTATTATTATTTTTGGAGTGAATTCAATAAGTAATTCAGTTGGCATCTATTACGTGACATATAACTTAGGAAGAGAGGATTTAGTGAAGTGGTACGGTTTGATTGGAAGTTTGCCTGCTTTGGTCATTTTACCGTTTATTCCAAGGCTTCACCAATTATTGGGGAAGAAAAAACTACTAAACTATGCATTATTACTGAATATTATCGGCCTCTTAGCTTTACTATTTGTTCCGTCAAGTAATATATATCTTATCCTCTTCTTTCGATTAATTGCTGCTGCTGGAAGTATCACCGCCGGGGGATATATGTGGGCGCTCATTCCTGAAACAATAGAATATGGAGAGTATAGGACTGGGAAAAGAATGGGTGGGCTCATTTATGCTATTATCGGATTTTTCTTTAAATTCGGTATGGCATTGGGAGGGATTGTTCCTGGATTGGTTCTAGATAAGTTTGGATACGTGGCAAATCAAACACAAACCCCGGAGGCATTAACGGGAATTTTAATTACAGCAACTATCATTCCAGTATTCTTGCTGGTTCTAGCCATGATTGATATTAATTTCTATAATTTAGATGAAGAGAAATACAAAAAAATGGTACGAGAATTAGAGAATAGAGATAAAGTTTATTTGGATAATATCGAGGAATTCAAGGCTTAAATAAAAGAAAATGGCTGAGGAGGAGTTCAAATGAAGATTATTAATCCAGTACTTAAAGGATTCAATCCCGATCCAAGTATTTGTAAGGTAGGAGAGGATTATTATATCGCTGTCTCTACATTTGAGTGGTTTCCAGGTGTCCAGATACACCATTCAAAAGATTTAGTGAATTGGCGTTTAGTCGCACATCCGTTACAGAGAGTTTCACAATTAGACATGAAAGGAAACCCTAATTCAGGCGGGGTTTGGGCGCCATGTTTAAGTTATAGTGACGGAAAGTTTTGGCTGATCTATACGGATGTTAAGGTAGTAGAGGGCGCTTGGAAAGATTGTCATAATTATTTAGTTACTTGTGAAACGGTCAATGGTGATTGGGGGGACCCAATCAAATTAAATAGCTCAGGATTTGATGCTTCTTTGTTCCATGATACGGATGGAAAAAAATATTTATTAAATATGTTATGGGATCAGCGAATTGACCGGCATTCATTTGGAGGAATTGTCATACAGGAATATTCTGATGAGGAGAAAAAATTAATTGGTAAACCGAGAGTTATTTTTAAAGGAACCGATAGAAAACTAACAGAAGCTCCGCACCTTTATCATATTGGGAACTATTATTATTTATTAACTGCAGAAGGAGGAACACGGTTTGAACACGCTGCAACAATGGCCCGCTCTACAAATATTGAGGGTCCATATGAAGTTCATCCCGATAATCCAATCTTAACGTCATGGCATGACCCTGGAAATCCATTGCAAAAATGTGGTCATGCATCCATTGTTCAAACACATACAGGTGAGTGGTATTTGGCTCATTTAACGGGACGTCCTATTCATCCTGACGATGATTCAATTTATCAGCAGAGAGGATATTGTCCTTTAGGCAGAGAAACTGCTATTCAAAAACTCTATTGGAGAGATGAATGGCCTTATGTAGTAGGTGGAAAAAAAGGAAGCTTGGAGGTAGAAGCACCTTCTATACCCGAAACAATGTTTGAAGCAACGTACCCGGAAGTTGATGAATTTGAGGATTCAACATTAAATATAAATTTTCAAACTTTAAGGATTCCTTTTACGAATGAATTAGGTTCATTGACTCAGGTGCCAAATCATTTACGATTATACGGTCATGAATCATTAACCTCGACATTTACTCAGGCATTTGTAGCCAGACGTTGGCAAAGTCTCCATTTTGAAGCGGAAACTGCTGTAGAGTTTTACCCGGAGAATTTTCAACAAGCCGCTGGATTGGTGAACTATTACAATACTGAGAACTGGACGGCTCTTCAAGTTACGTATGATGAAGACTTTGGCCGTATTCTTGAATTAACAATATGTGATAACTTTTCTTTTTCACAACCATTAAAAAATAAAATTGCTATTCCTCGAGAAGTAAAGTATGTATATTTAAGAGTAAATATTGAAAAGGAAAAGTATTATTATTTTTATTCTTTTAACAAAGAAGATTGGCACAAAATTGACATTGCATTGGAATCGAAAAAATTATCTGATGACTACATCCGTGGGGGAGGGTTCTTCACAGGAGCCTTTGTAGGGATGCAATGTCAAGATACCAGTGGTAATCATATTCCGGCCGACTTTAGATATTTTCGCTATAAAGAAAAATAATTGTTGCATGAAAAAAGGAGACTTCTATTTTAGAACTCCTTTTTTCATATTAGAAGGTGTCATATGCAAATATGCCTTCAGAAATACTCCTATTCAGCTTTAAAATAACAAAACAAAAGAGCTCATCTAAAGATGAGCTAGAACATAGGGATTTGACATTTTAATCATAAATTACATTGTAATCATATCTAGAAAATGATCAATAACAATGGAGGACATTCCTAATGCTGGTGCATTTTTTCCTAAGAAAGAAGGCAATAATTCATAGCTATTGCCTAATTGGGAATAAACCCTGGACGACACTTCGCTTCTAATTGAATTTAGTACCATAGGATGCGATTCAATTATGCTGTTTCTTAAAATGATGGCTTGTGGATTGAATGTATTTAGAATATTGGTAAGGCCTACTCCTAAATAAAATCCAAAAGTCTGTAATGCATTTAAAGTGCCGATATCATTCAGATGGGCGAGGTCTATGATCTCTTGATAGGACACTTTTTTCTCTTTAGTCTGAAGAGATTTTAATAAAGCCTTCTCTGAAGCATACAATTCCCAGCAACCCCGGTTTCCGCAACTGCATTTAGGACCATTAAAGTCTATTGTCATATGTCCCATTTCTCCGGAGAATCCGCTTATCCCTCTATATAAATCATTATTGATAATAACACCAATCCCTATCCCTGTACTGATACTTGCATATATAATGTTATCGTGATTTTTTGCAGCACCAAATACTTTTTCTCCATATGCGCCGGCATTTGCCTCATTTTCAATAAAAACGGGCACATTGAACTTCTCTTGTATGAAAGATTTTAAGTCAATATCTCTCCAGTTGGAGTTCGGAGTGAAAACAATTTTTTGATTTTTATCAATTAGTCCAGGCACGCATATGCCTATACCAATAAGCCTGTACGGAGATTGTGGCATATGCGTAATAAAGTGATGAATCATATCAATTAAAATATCTTTGGTTATTTCTGGAGAATTCGATTCCAAATGGTGGTGTTGATCAAGAACGATCGTTCCTTCAAGGTCTGTTAAAATGCCATTAATATAATCCACACCAACATCTATTCCTATGGAGTATCCCGCCTTTTTATTAAAAACAAGCATGACAGGTCTTCTTCCGCCACTTGATTGTCCTTGACCGATTTCAAATACAAGATTTTCTTTCATCAGGGTGTTTACCTGTGATGAGACAGTTGATTTATTTAATCCAGTCATTTCAGATAATTTTGCTCTTGAAATAGGTGAATTCTTAAGAATTTCTTTTAATAATAGCTTTTGATTTACTTTTTTGACAAAGGTTTGATCAGCGATATCCACTTCATCCACTCCAATTGTATAAACTTTATATTAAGTTACATGTTTTCGGTTTCAGTATGAGACATAGTACATAGCTAATTTACCTTTATTATATCTAATGTGTTCATGAAAAACTTAAAAAAATATTGAAAATACTGATGAGGTTATATAAAATTAAAATAAGTTAGTTTGTTCGTACAACAAACTAATGTGCAACTTACTTACATTATGAAATAAAAATGCTGTATCTGTATGATCATGTTTTGAATTTATTTTTAAGGGGGAAATAAGATGGCTCAAACTCATTCTAGTTCAGTCAACTATTTTGGAAGCGTAAACAAAGTGGTTTATGAAGGAAAAGATTCCACTAATCCTTTAGCATTTAAATATTATAATTCTGAAGAAGTAATCGGCGGAAAAACGATGAAAGAGCATTTGCGTTTTTCTATTGCCTATTGGCACACATTTACCGCTGATGGCACAGACGTTTTTGGGGCAGCTACGATGCAAAGACCATGGGATCACTATAAAGGAATGGATCTGGCGAAGGCGAGAGTAGAAGCAGCTTTTGAGATGTTTGAAAAACTGGATGCACCATTTTTTGCTTTTCATGACCGAGATGTTGCGCCAGAAGGAAATACGTTAAAAGAAACAAATCAAAATTTAGATATCATCGTGGGCATGATTAAAGATTACATTAGCAATAGCAACGTTAAGCTATTATGGAATACTGCAAACATGTTTACGAATCCCCGTTTTGTCCATGGTGCCGCAACTTCCTGCAATGCAGATGTGTTTGCGTATGCTGCAGCACAAGTAAAAAAAGGGTTAGAAACAGCAAAAGAGCTTGGCGCCGAGAACTATGTATTTTGGGGCGGCCGTGAAGGATATGACACATTGTTAAATACCGATTTAAAATTGGAACTTGATAATTTGGCGAGATTCATGCATATGGCAGTGGATTATGCGAAGGAAATCGGATATACAGGACAGTTTTTGATTGAACCAAAACCAAAAGAGCCGACCACTCATCAATATGATACAGATGCAGCAACAACCATTGCCTTTTTAAAGCAATATGGCTTAGACAATCATTTTAAATTAAATCTCGAAGCCAATCATGCCACATTAGCCGGGCATACATTTGAACATGAATTACGGATGGCAAGAGTACACGGTCTTCTTGGCTCTGTTGACGCGAATCAGGGTGATCCTCTTTTAGGCTGGGATACAGATGAATTTCCAACAGATTTATATTCTACGACATTAGCAATGTACGAAATCCTGCAAAATGGCGGCCTTGGAAGCGGCGGATTAAACTTCGACGCGAAGGTTAGAAGATCTTCTTTTGAGCCTGATGATCTAATATATTCCCATGTTGCGGGGATGGATGCATTTGCAAGAGGATTGAGAGTAGCCCATAAATTGATCGAAGATCGTGTGTTTGATGATGTGATTCAACATCGTTATCGCAGCTTTACTGAAGGAATTGGTCTTGAAATTACAGAAGGAAGAGCTAATTTCCATACTCTTGAGCAATATGCGCTTAATAATAAATCAATTCAAAACGAATCAGGAAGACAAGAGCGATTAAAAGCTATATTGAACCAATACATTTTAGAAGTATAACAGATAAAGAGAATCACGATAAAAAGGTATGATACCCAAGTTACCTGAGGCTGCCCGTCATGATTTCTTACCTTTTGCTTATTGTTATGACGGGTACTTTCTATAATTGGGCTTTATTTTAAGTGAGTGGTTTTTATAAGGGTAAGGGGTGAAAAAATGAAGTATGTCATTGGAGTAGATCTTGGAACGAGTGCTGTTAAAACGATTTTAGTCAATCAAAACGGCAAGGTTTGTGCAGAAACGTCGAAGAGTTATCCGCTCATTCAAGAGAAGGCAGGGTATAGTGAGCAAAATCCCGAAGACTGGGTGCAGCAAACAATTGATGCATTGGCTGAATTGGTTTCCATATCCAACGTTCAAGCCAAGGATATTGACGGGATAAGCTATTCAGGACAAATGCATGGGTTAGTCCTGCTTGACCAAGACTTAAAGGTGTTGCGTCATGCAATTCTTTGGAATGACACCAGAACGACGCCTCAATGTATTTGGATGACTGAAAATTTCGGCGATTATCTGCTTGATATCACAAAAAACCGAGTTTTAGAAGGGTTTACATTACCTAAAATTTTATGGGTGAAGGAACATGAGCCTGAACTTTTTAAAAGAACAGCTGTTTTTTTGCTTCCGAAAGACTATGTGAGATTTCGTATGACTGGTGCCATTCACACCGAATACTCCGATGCAGCAGGAACGTTGCTTTTACATATTACTCGCAAGGAGTGGAGCGATGATATTTGCAATCGATTTGGTATTTCTGCAGATATTTGTCCTCCGCTTGTTGAATCTCATGATTGTGTAGGATCGCTGCTTCCGCACGTTGCGGCGGAGACAGGGCTATTGGAAAAAACAAAAGTGTACGCCGGGGGAGCTGATAATGCTTGCGGTGCTATTGGAGCGGGTATTCTTTCTTCCGAAAAAACACTATGCAGTATTGGGACGTCAGGGGTCATACTTTCCCACGAAGAAGACAAAGAAAGAGACTTTAAAGGGAAAGTGCACTTTTTTAATCATGGAAAAAAGGATTCTTTTTATACAATGGGAGTCACACTCGCTGCAGGGTACAGCTTGGACTGGTTTAAAAGAACGTTTGCACCAAACGAATCGTTTGAGCAATTATTGCAGGGAGTGGAATCTATTCCGATAGGAGCCAATGGACTGCTATACACTCCTTATTTGGTTGGTGAAAGAACGCCACATGCTGATTCTTCTATTCGGGGAAGCTTGATCGGAATGGATGGAGCCCACAAAAGAGAGCATTTTTTGAGGGCAATAATGGAAGGCATCACATTCTCTTTACATGAATCAATTGAGCTATTCCGCGAAGCCGGAAAATCAGTAAATACTGTTATTTCTATTGGTGGGGGAGCTAAAAATGAAACGTGGCTGCAAATGCAAGCTGATATTTTCAATGCGAGCGTGATTAAGTTAGAAAATGAACAAGGCCCAGCCATGGGGGCTGCTATGCTAGCTGCCTTTGGAAGTGGGTGGTTTGGATCCCTTGAAGAATGTGCAGAGCAGTTTATTCACAAGGCTTCTACATTTTATCCCAAGGAACAAAATGTTCAACAATATAAAACGCTATTCGATTTATATAAGAAAATTTACACTCACACTAAGGATCTCAATACAGCTTTAAAGAGCTTTCGAACAAACTAATGATTAGTGAGGGCCGGTAAGCGTTTATTTTTTCCAGGAGATCAATGAAAGAACAATTAACGACTCATCATGATCAAAAGCCCCTTTAATCACATAACTACAGCTGCATCATAGAAGTTGGGTTTATATATCTGTTAACAAAATTGAAAGCGCTATCAAATAATCTTTAGTGCAATTCTATTGATAATCAAAAAACACAAAGCTATTACATTACCAAGCTAAATTTTTAGGGGGATAGCATAGCAGGAAGAATATTATAGCTACTAGGCTGCTTTCTTTTGAAAGGTGGTGAGAACAAACATTACGGTAAGACTCAAATACAATCTAATCAAACAGGAGGTATACCAAATGAAACAAAAAAGAATGAAGTTTTTTTTAGCGGTTTTATTTAGTCTAGTGCTGACACTACCTGCATGGTCCGCACAGGCGGCAACTACAATCACCTCAAATCAAACTGGCTCCCAAGATGGCTATGACTATGAATTGTGGAAGGATTATGGGAACACCAGTATGACGCTCAATAGCGGCGGCGCGTTTAGTGCCCAGTGGAGTAACATTGGGAATGCTTTATTTAGAAAAGGCAAGAAATTCGATACAACCAAGACTCACTCACAACTTGGAAACATATCAATTCGTTACAACGCAACCTTCAATCCGGGAGGGAATTCTTATCTATGTGTTTATGGATGGACGAAAGATCCACTCGTAGAATATTATATCGTCGATAATTGGGGCACCTATAGACCGACCGGAATACCAAAGGGTACTTTTACTGTTGATGGAGGGACATATGACATTTATGAGACCACCCGAATCAACCAACCCTCCATTATAGGCATCGCGACTTTTAAACAATATTGGAGTGTCCGACAGACAAAACGCACGAGCGGAACCGTATCTGTCAGCGAACACTTCAAGAAGTGGGAAAGCTTAGGAATGCCAATGGGTAAAATGTATGAAACCGCGCTTACGGTAGAGGGATATCAAAGTAATGGCAGTGCTAATGTAACTACTAATGTACTGACTATTGGCGGTAAGCAATAAATCATCCTTTTTGATTCAAATCCTGATTTGGTAACCGTTCAAACTCTTGATTTACGATCAAATCGGAAGTATTGTCTACGCACAAAAAACCCCTCACAGTCATGTGAAGGGTTTTTTAAAATTAGCTATACTATCCTAATTGTTGTTTCTCTAGTATTCAACAACATCAATGTCCGTCATGAAAAAGCAATATCAAATCTATCTAAAGGAGTCGCTAAAAGGGATATAAAAACGGAGGATTTAAGTGATACGATTCACTTCATACGCCGTTCGTATTCCGGATTCAATCGCTCCTTGCATCCATCCATGAGTAAGTGAGGCATGTTCTCCAGCGAAATGTATTTTCCCTTCAGGAGTAGGGATATATGGATACAGCTGTAATTCCTGTCCTGGTTCAAAAGCTGTGAACCCTCCAGCTGAATAAGGGTTGAGGGTCCAGCTAAAAGAAGCGCCGGTCACAAATTCTGACCACACTATATCACCATATATTTCTGATAAATTCATTAAAGTATAGCGGAGGCGCTCTCCCTCTGAAAGACTGTCCCATATCAGCGCCTCATCCGCCCATGTGTAACTCGCTACAATAACAGCATGACCATTCAAGCCAATGTCAATGCTGGGATAATATGAAAATCTTATCGGAAGATCAGTGATCGATTTGCCGCCGCGCTGCCCAGCTTTTTCCCAAAAACGGCTCTTAAACTCTATTCCGATTTTTGTTGCGGCAATATAGTTGAGTTCACGAATGGCCCGCCGTTTATAATAAGAAAATGAATCATATGGTTCGACTTGGACAAAACGCAATGTTGAAAATGGGATGGTTATGATAGCGAGATCGCCTGTCACTTCCAAATGGTTTGCTGTCTGTTGATGAATGCAGTTGATCGTAACATTGTTTTGATTTTGAGTTATTTTCACCATTTTATGATGGAAGACAATATGTTCTTTTAATTGGGGAAGAAATGCTTGAGGAAGCCGGTCCATGCCGCCTGTTATTTCATAGAAGCGAGTTGGCGACGTATAGAAGATGGATTCCCGTAACACTTCAACAAGGGACATACCCATATATGCTTCCATATCCAACAGTACGCCGATCATATCGATTGCACCGTTTGAAAAATAAGTATTCAAGTAAGAGGCTAACGAATGGTTCCTGTACTGTGCTTCAACAACCCGCCAATTTCTCGCTGGATCTACAGAAATAAAATTGAGGATAGGCTGCAATACAGAAAGCATCAGCTCTTCGGCCGTTTTTCCTTGTTCAATTTCTGCAACTGGGTATCTTAAGATACCCGGATTGCTTTCAAAATGATGAAGACGTGTTTGAATGCCATTGGCGTAAATGATGTCCATTGGAGTTCTGTTCAAAAATACATTTGTTGGCAGGCTGAATTTTTTTATATATTCCCAGGTTAGAGTATGGATCTCCGGAATGCGCATTGGTCCAACATTGAAATACAGCCCGGCACTGAAGGGAGATCGCAACGTGCAAACTCTGCCCCCGACTCTATCACTCGCTTCCAGAATCGTCACATTATGTCCTGCGTTCTTCAGTAAAGATGCAGAAACAAGCCCAGCCAACCCGGCGCCAACGATAATAATGTGCTTTGGGTATTGTGATGAGTTAAGACCATTTCTAATAATCGCAATCATGTCTTCGTTCTTTAGTGGAGCATTCATTTATGTGAGGCACCCTCTTTTTTGATTTATTGCATTATATTCATTCAAAAGGGTGTCTATCACGAACTATATCCTTTTTTCACTTGTGTTTTTCAGTGGAGTGCTGCTTAACACAGCCTTTAAATCCTCTGGCATTCACATAACCGTTTTTACTCCAAATAGAACGTTTTTTCGTTTGTGCCTCCTGTTCATCTTTTCTAAACTGGTCTATGTATTTCGTATTTGGCTCATAAACATATGCTACTCTGGCTAATCCTTCTTTTAACAGTGTTTCTTGAACAGACTTGCCATCGACATAAACGTAAGCTAACAGCCTTCCGAATTTATCTCTGCGCTCTCCTTTATCAAATTCTAATTGCAGCTTGCTGCCACTAACCAATTCTTTGTTTCGTTTAGATGCATCCTCGCCATATGGCTGAACACATGAATTTGGCTTTTTAGTCTCTGGAGTATCAATGAGCAAGTAGCGAACTGTGTCAATATTGCCGTTATAGCTGACTTTGATCGTATCTCCGTCAACAGGCCTTTCTAACACAGCATCCACCAAGCCTTTTTTTGCTTCAGGTTGAGAATTCTTGGCAACTGGCTGTTTAAGATCTGAATTGCTTTTTTCAGCAGTATCATTTAATCCGCAGGCTGCCAACGAAAAACTCAAAGCTAATAGACTAAAGCCTAACATTGCTTTCTTCAATTCCATTTCACCTTCTAGAATTTATGTTCTGTTTCTAAGTCAATCAATCAACATTCATTATACTGATATCGCTATTTATTGTGAATGTAATTGATCTTAACACGTACAAGCTCTTGATCAATATTCAAATATCACAAAAAGGTTTCAAAACCATAACATAATAGAAATAGAACATGTTCAGCTGATTGCCTGAAATTATTCGAAGCATAAGGGAGGGCTTTTTATTATGCGTTCAAAATTAAAGATACCGGAAACTTATATTGGGTAAGCTAATGAAAAAGAAAGAAGGAGATACGAAGTGAAGAAGCACTTACTTTCCTTATGTGTTTTAATATTTGCATTGATTTTTGTTCAAACAAAGACTCAAGCCCTGACATTTACAGAGTTGCCAATTAAACAAAAAACAGAGCAATGGTCAGTCGAGATAACCGAAGCAAAAAATGCAAAGGAATTAGCGAGTCCAAAAAAGGGGGAATATCACGTCTATTCAATGGACATCAAAAACATAGGGGAAGCCGCAGCTACAGTGGATGTACAATTGTATAGAAATGATCCTGATTCAACCACGAGGTTTTCACTTTTTGGCTGTCCCAACGAAAATTGTGTGAGACAGAAGGAGGATTTAATAAGCTTAGCCGAAAGTTTAAACGATGGTACCCCGCTGAAGTTTACACATTTTATGGTGGCTGAAAAGGCATCTGAATTAGAGGTTGTTATTATTTGGACACAAAAAGGAAAAGAAGGACGCCAATTAAAACAAACCTTTACATTCAGTTAGAAGAGGTTAATTAGACAATATAGTGACCTACTTAGGAGCTTGAGTATTAAAGCTGTTTGAATGTTGTTTCCATTTGGGCTATTACGCAGATAATCAACACCTAATCAGTCTTAAGGCAGATATAGATGCGCTGCGCGAATCACATTTGCTGAGAACCACCAAGAAAGTCTAATATAGCTGCAAAATTGAAAAGATAATTATTGGGCTGCTTGAAAAGCAGCTCTTTTTATATTCATTTTCAAGTAACATTTTGATCATTTATTCTACTAATTAAAATGAAGAAAGCGAGGGAAAACATGACAAGCAAGAATAAAATCAAAATAATACTAATCATTACAGTTCCATTATTGATTTGTTTAGTAACGTTCTTTGCCATGATAGCAGGAGACAAAGTGAAATATGAGGGAAGCAGCAGGAACGGATTGTGGGTTTCTACCATTGAAAAATCAGATAAAACTTCGATTGGGCCTAATTACTTCTTGAATTTGTATTGGCAGGGGAATAAGAAAGAAGCGAAAAGAACCATTGTTGAAAAAATCACATTGTACATAGATGGTAAAAAGTATGATGACAGAGAGAATTATGATTTATCAGAGTACACAGGTGGAGAAATGCCGGGCGGAGGACAAATGGAAGACCACATTGCTACGTTTGATTTTATGCCTGAAGATGAAGTAATCGGACATGATGTAGTTGTTAAGGTGGAGTGGAAGACTGGAAAGGAGAAACATACAGATCAAATGAGATTACAAGAGAAACCATGGTATAAAAGATAAATCTGCAATGGCGAGTTTAGGGATGAAACGTCCAACATATAGGTCTGCTTTCAAAAACATCTGATTGATAAGTACATGTCAGGATAAAGGCATGTTTTTATCCAAGTAAAATAAAAACATGCAAGTTTGGCTCCTTCCCTGTACATAAGATGCTTACATTTCTTTTAAATGCTCGTAAAGCAATCTAAAGCAAACAGTACCAGATATCAAAGGGACTGCAAACAAAATAATCACTGCTGTGATCTCCCAGCCGTTAAAGAAATCGTGGTTTTTAATGAATACCTGTCCTTCTAAAATGATAAAAGCTACGATTCCTGTTAATACTAAAAAGCATGAAAACAGAATGATCCGTGCTTTTGTTTTTAGCTTTTTAAACTCATCTTTAAAATAAATGAAAACGAGAACGAAAGAGCAAAAGGATGCTGCAGTGCTTATTACATCAATGTTTTTCGTGACTTTCTCAATGATGACACATAAGATGAAAAGAAAAAATGCTAAGTTTTTAGACAAAAAATCGCTCCTTATTTTATGGCTACCCAAAAAGTTTACAAGTTTTTCGCAAATGGCACAATGCGATGTCAGTAAATGAGTCTATTGGTCAACTAAATAGTTAATTTATCTTATTGTACCATGTACTAAATATTCAATTGTTTTTTGTGTGCCGGCACTAGGGAGTAATGTGTAACGGGTAGGTAAAGCTGAATTGAAGGGAGTTTACCGTGTACATCTGTTCTGCAAATCTATAAATTTGTCCTGTCGTTACGGGGTGCAACACTTTTGTGTAAAGTTATTATAAAGATATACACCAAAAAGGGAGAGAAAAATGCATAAAATCGCGATACTGGTCTTAGCGTTCTTTGCTTTTATTTCAGGCTGCAATGATAAGGAAGAAAATAAAATAAAAACGCCAAAGATGCAGAACCTTGTTGGTTTTATCCTTATTAAGGATGAAAAGTCAGCCCTATTTCTTGAGGGCAAACATACTCCTGATAAAGAAGACTTTCAATTTTCTCAAGATAGACTAATAAAAAAATATAAAAGTCATGTTGTGATATTGGGATTAAGTCAAATTGAGAACAAAGAAGACCTTGTGACAGGTAAAAAAATGAAGGTGTGGTTCAACACTCTTAAAGAATCTGAACCTCCAAAAGCAACAATTAAAAAATTTAAAAGGTTATAACAGTTGGCATCCCCCACGTATGATCATTTTCATAAAAAGCTCTCCAAACCATATATAACAATTTGAAGAGGAATAAATATAGCATAAAAAACAGCACTCACACGAAGACGTAGTGCTGTTTTAACGTTTGCAGAACATTGCATAAAAGGGTTATTTCCAGGCTGACAAATATTTCTTTCGATATTTGCTATCTTTCTCGAGCTCAATCAATTCCATTGCTACTTCCCTAATGTACTGATCTTTATCTTCATCGTATAATTTTTTTAATCCTACAATCATATCGTAGCGAATCAATGTATGATGTTTCTCGTTTATGCCATTTTTAAAGCGATCAATAATATGAGTAAGCACCATTTCTTTTTGTTTTGGCCCGGCTAAGCCAACCTTCCAAATTGATTGTAAACTATGCCGAGCAGTTACAAATTTTGAATCCTTGGTCACTTCCCATAATGCTGGAAAGTCGCGCAGCATCCGTTTATCCGGATCACTGATTGCTAAACCAGCAAGAAACTGTGCTGCTCTCGCTCGCCTGTGGTTATCCGGATCGGTCAGCCATCCTATTAATTGGTCCCACACTTCATAAGCCCAGTCTACTTTCTCTTTTGTGGCGTTAATAATATGCTGAAAGGCTTCTAATTGCAGGCTTTTGTCCTTTGCTTCTAAATGTTCAAAATGAGATTTCATTATACTGTCCATTTTCGTATCACCTTAAAATGATTAGTTATGTTAATTATATCCTTTTACTTGCGATCTTCCAATAAACATCATTTCTCGTGCTAGTGATGGTTTTTGATTGAACAATTAATTGACACCTTTTCGATCATATTGTGTGCTTGAGGGAGCTACATGTCTTCATCAGAAAGTGATTCAATGTTTATGAAAGAATTGGAATTTTTTATATAACGACGGAAGAATACAAAACAGCCCGTATCCTAGTGCAGCACCTGACGTATTAAGGATTAAATCATCAACGTCAAAACTTCTATAAGAATTTCCTAAATACATAGAAATCGAAAGTTGCGTTAGTTCTATAAACAATGAGATAAAAAAACCAGTTAATAAAATTCGTTTTAGGTTCCTTAACTTGTCAAATAAAAGAGGGAACAATAAGCCAACTGGCAGCAGTAAAATTAGATTTCCACCAAGAGATCTTATCACATAAAACTGCAAGCCCAGATGATAAATATCTACAACGAAGCAAAACGGGATAAAGTTATTTCCATACAAAAATGGATGATAGGAATCGTTCCTCAAGTTCGCAATTAAATCGCTATCTATAGGTAAAGGAAATATAGTAACACTTATCAGTTCAAAGAAGTAAACAATTAAACAAAAAATAACAAGGTGCTTATAAATGGCCATTCGTTCTTTCTTATATATAAATCGCTTCATAATTCTATAAAGAATAAAACAAATATAAAGTACAAACATGAATATCAAGAGAAAAGTTGAGTCAAGCATAAATACACCACGATTTCTTTTTTGATCTATTCTAACATAATTAGGAAAGAGATTGAGATTACAATATTAGAAGACTTTTATCTAGAATGGAATGTGTTTAATTGCTTTCAAAAAGGGGCGTTCTTTTAAAAAAAGCCTAATTTCGTATGGACAAACGCATTTGGCTGTGAGGCAAAATACAATACAGTAAAACCAGAGGAACGAATGGAGGGTTTGATGTGTTTAGACAATATCCAGTTTGGTATTCGCCTTACGATCTGAACTATCATGTGCCTCAACACCTAACAATCTCTTATGATCCACAACGATGTTATCAACGTTGCATGTATCAAACTGGCGGTAACTATGAGTTATGTGACAGATTATGTTATGGAGAAATACAAGTGTAAAAGAGGGGTCTTTCTCCTCTTTTACACCACATAATAAAAACCAACATTAAGAATCTGATAATAAAAAAAGGAATTGAATAGGGATAACTCATTTGAATGATGAAAAAGTGAACCAGGTCGATGAGCTCCTCTTCATCATTTAAAAAAACGACTTCATCACGCATTCTTTGGAATCAAGACCAAAATGGCATTACACCATACGAAATTCAATGGTATGTATGTTAAGCAAGAGAAACTACATTGAGAAGTATGACCATAACGATGACATAATAGCTCTTGGGAACCGCTTTAATGTATTCCTAATACAATGTAGTACAGCGCATGATGACTAAAGAAAACGGATAAGAGCTCGGTGTACATATCGTTACCAATGGTGTTGTCATGTTTACACACGTCATATAGATAATCTGAATTATGGATCAATCCTGAAGTGATTTCAACTTTTGAATTAACTATATAATACTAGCTATCTTTTGAGACACAGCAGTTTAAACGGTGTGGAGAAACACTGATTTGTTAAAATAAATATATCGCCACTATACCTCATTTCGAAAGGGGAATATTTATGACCAAGGTAGCAATAGTTACTGGTTCCGCAGGCGGTTTAGGGAGAGGGATAGCAGAGAGGTTGTGCAAGGATGGTTTTAGTGTCGTTCTGCATGACATTAACGAGGAACTGCTGCATGCAACTGTTTCAGACTTCAAAGAAAATGGCTTTCATGTTATCGGAGTAAAAGGGGATGTATCCAAGCGTGATGACCAATTCAATTTAGTTAAAGCAGCGGCAGATACATTTGGTCGTTTGGATGTGTTTGTAAACAATGCTGGCATTGAGGCAGTTTCTCCATTTTTAGAAATAACAGAAGACCAACTGAATCAATTGTTCAAGGTTAATGTCAATGGCGTTGTGTTTGGCACTCAAGCAGCTGCCGACCAATTCATTAAGCAAGAAACAAAAGGCAAAATCATTAACGCATGCAGTATAGCAGGGCACGAATCATTTGAAATGCTAGGAACATATTCCGCGACCAAGCATGCTGTGAAATCTTTTACTCATTCAGCTGCTAAAGAGTTAGCCACATATAAAATAACAGTAAACGCATATTGTCCTGGTGTTGCAAAAACAAAAATGTGGGATCGCATTGATGAAGAAATGGTTAAACATAGCGATGATTTCAAACCAGGAGAAGCATTTGAAAAATTCTCTTCAGACATTGCTCTCAAAAGATATCAAACACCTGAAGATGTGGCCAATTTAGTCTCATTTCTAGCTTCAGATGATGCAGATTACATTACCGGTCAAGCTATTTTAACTGATGGCGGCCTGGTTTATAGATGATAGAATTATAAAAGAATCCATTTTGGAAATGGATTCTTTTTGTTCGAGATGAATCAATAATGACTCCTGTTGTATAATGAGAAAAGCAATTGAGAGGTCCATGTATTCATGTAAGAAAATTGAATGGACATTTTGGTGAAAAAATATTTGGTGCGTGAGAGCATGTTTAACTTGTTCAGGAAACAAGCAACATTATGGCGCATGTGTGAGTTTTAGACACAAGCAAGACACACAATACATAGCCATAAAAGAGGGGCTTGACATTTTACGCAAGCCCCTCTTTATGTCAATAGCCAAAAACCAGTGTTGTACTTTGTGATCCGGCATATTTTGTGACAAATTCTTTTGTGTACTGCGGAGTTTGAACCCGGTAGCTGTAATTGAAGCCTGGATTCCACGTTGTCAACGGAGAGGATTGCCTGTTCAAGGACGGATAGCTTCCTGTATCCTTAAAGTAGCCGGTGCCCTTGTCATCAAGGATTCCTCCTTTTTCGCTGCCTTTTCCAAAATAATTGTATTCAGAGTATATTTTTGCCTTTGTCGCGATGGTAATCGCTTGGTTAAAATTGTTGCTGTAATTGTTTTTGACATGAAAGTAGCCATACCTCATCAGCCCAGGGCCTCTTACATACAAATTCTCAAAATAGTTGTTGGCGATGGTCATGTGCGGATAGCCGTCATATTGGTGCTGGGAATCATCAGGATATCCTAAAATCAAACCGTACTTATGATTTGCGAATTTTGAGTTGCTGATGGTGATATAATCAGCTGATTTACCGATATACAACAGCTTGTCCAGGTCACTTCCGCCAGCACTATAGTTGTGTCCTGAAAATGTCACATGGTCGATCCAATAGTTGAAGCCTGAATCTAGATAAAGCTGAATATCGTTATTTCCGTTAATCTGCGGGCTGTGTTCAAAGGTCAGATTTTGAAAGATGACGTTTCCAGATGAAGATGATGTTGTTAAATAAATATTTTTCAGCGTTTTCTTAGCGTAAGAACCGACCAGTGTTTTATTTGAACCAATGGTTACCGTTGTTTTTGAAGAAGCGGTTAGATCATTTTGAAGCACTAAAATTTTAGGTGTTGACCCGCTCAGATGGGTTTTTAAATCACTTAGACTTTGGATATAGACGATCTGACCGTTTTTTCCGCCGGTTGTGCTCGCTTTAGAGACTCCTTTTTCATTTTTTGCATTACCGGCAAACCCTAAGATGCCATTCGTCGAAGTATTCGGAAAATCGACGGCGCCTAAAGCTTTTTCAGGCAAGAGAAGCAATAATAAACTTAACATGGCAAATAATAAAGAAAATCGTTTCAAAGCCACTCAGCTTCCTTTCAAATTTAAATAAATTGCATATGGATTATTATTACAGTTGGATAAAAGGAAGAATAGAGTCTATATTCCTGAACAAAACCGGGATTTTATATGTTTTTTGATGCAAATAAAAGAGTTACAGTTGGAACCACACGAAAGGATTGATACACCAATGACTGCTGCAGCATATCGAAACACTTTGCTTTCTCTTCTTTGTTTAACAGCGGGAATCGTGGATGTGATCGGTTATTTAAGCCTAGGACACGTCTTCACGGCTAATATGACGGGAAATATCGTTTTATTGGGATTAGCGATCGGAAAATCTCTTCAAGTCACTGTTTTTCATTCTTTAACTGCGCTAATCGGTTTTATCGTGGGAGTCATTGTTTCCACGATCATTGTTGGAAAGGCAGAGAAAACATTTTGGCCATCCCCTGTAACAAAAGCGCTGGCAATTGAGGCATTCATTTTATTTGTTTTTGCTTGTCTTTCAATATCTTCTGCTTTCGTTCCCGTGTACATCCTTATTATCCTTTTGAGTATTGCCATGGGAATACAAACAATAGCAGCTAAGCGACTGGGGATTGCAGGCATTTCTTCAACTGTTTTAACCGGAACATTGGCTTCTCTTTTAGAGAATCTATCCGGCCGGTTGTTTTTCTCCAAACAGAATAAAACATTCTTAAGAGATGCTGTGTTAAGGGCGCTGGCTATCATATTATATTGTGTCGGGGCTATTATTGTAGCTTTTGCAGAGCCACATTTTCATTACATCATTATTTGGGCTCCGATTGTGCTCATTTTAGGTATTATACTTACTGCTCTGACCAAGTTGCAAAAAGTAAAGTGAAAATTCCCGCTTGTGGAAGCGGGGATGGGAATTTTTTGAGCTTATACACTATGAATGAAATAAGAATTTTGGTTCATATGTGCATCAGAACATAAGGATTGCATTGTCATATAAAGTGCACCCTTTGATATATATACAATAGTGAATTAGACATAAATCAATCTATGAATCTATGTCCTCTTTTAATCCACATTGATGAGTATTACAATGATAATGATTCTCATTTAAAGCTTGGATTAGGAGGATGTCTATGAAAAAGAAGATGAGTGCTGTAATTAGCGTAGTTATGCTGATGATCCTTTGCTTTTGCCCGCAAGCTTCAGCAGCCTATAACGACTTGCACGAAGGCTATGCAACCTATACCGGATCAGGCTATTCAGGAGGGGCTTTCCTTCTTGACCCAATCCCATCTGACATGGAGATTACGGCAATTAACCCAAAGGACCTGAATTACGGCGGTGTGAAAGCTGCTCTTGCCGGCTCTTATCTTGAAGTGGAAGGGCCAAAGGGGAAGACGATCGTTTATGTTACCGATCTATACCCTGAGGGCGCTCCAGGAGCCCTTGATCTTTCACCAAATGCATTCAGCAAAATCGGTGCTATGAAAGATGGAAAAATTAAAATCAAATGGCGTGTGGTCAAAGCGCCAATCACTGGAAATTTCACATACTGGATTAAAGAAGGCAGCAGCCAGTGGTGGGCAGCAATTCAAGTCAGAAATCACAAGTATCCCGTTATGAAAATGGAATACTACAAAGACGGGAAGTGGATCAACATGGAGAAAACGGACTATAATCATTTCCTCAGCACCAATTTAGGAACGGGCTCTCTTAAAGTCAGAATCACTGACATTCGCGGAAAAGTTGTAAAAGACACGATTCCAAAGCTTCCTGAAAACGGAACATCTGAGTCATACACAGTTCCTGGGCATGTGCAGTTCCCTGAATAAAACAGGTTATAAGAAAAATCTGAAAACAAATAAATTCTGAAAAGCAGGTTACCGATCCTGCTTTTTATTTTTATGGAAACTGAACATCATAGTTCGTTTTATTGGACTAATAGCCGTTACCTGTACAATAATTAAAGCGCTTTCTGTATTGAGTCATATGAAGAATCAATCAAGTTGGGCATGAATTTGAATTGTGGTTTAACCGGTTTATCCATGCCCGAGGAGCGAAGTTTTGGTGCTGGCCGATCTATACTGCTGAGAATTACTACTGGCTGGAAGACAGCTGAATGGGGAAGAGCGGTGCCTGAAAGAACCGCTCTCCTGTAAAAACTCGCACTAATCTTTCGTTTGGTGTTCCTCTCCTAATGTTAATAGCCATTCTCTTAAGATATGTTTTTGCACATATCTTTTTCCGTTTATTTCAATATGAGGGAGGTCTGTGAGATCCTTCGCTAAGTGTTTCGCCTCCGCTTGGGTTATGCCTAAAAAATGCCCGATGTAAAAGTGAATATCTCGTTCTTTAATCAGCATGATGTCATTTTTTCCGTTAGCTTTTGGGTTGTTAATATGCTTTAATCCTTCTCCGATAAAATATCCAGCCAATGCAATACCGATTCCTAAAAAAACGTCCATGTGTCTGCCTCCATTATGTAATCGTCATGTTATACGGTCAATCCATATCATTGGTTTCATTTTTTTGATTGTGTACACAAAAAACCGCCAGAGCAAGCTCTGGACGGTTTCTATGCTTTCTCAATCTGCACTCGGCCTGAGAAAAAAGTGGCGCCTCCGCCCATATCAGACAAGCGGTCTGGGGTCAGGGCGTTAACAAGCTGATTTTTGCCTGGTTCATCTGCCCATAATCCTTGGCTGACGACAACACCGGGCAGCACTTGTTCTCCGACTGCGGCGGTTAGTTCACACTCACCTCGGCTGTTCCAAATCCGTACAGCTTCACCATCAGTGATGCCGTGTTCTTCGGCATCTATCGTGTTGATAAAGAGTTTCGGTGTTTTTTCAAGTTTGACGTGCTTTGCATTGTTGGAAAACGTTGAATTTAAGAAATTATGATTCGGCCCCGGAACATACATAAACGGGAATTCTTGATCCGGCGCAAGCGGCGTATGTGTCGGTAAGGGCGGGAAACCGGCTTGTTTCATTTTTTCTGAATATAATTCTATTTTTCCGCTAGATGTCGGCAATTTACCCGGGAACAGCGGCTTTTCACGCTTCGCCTTCATAAACGAACGTTCAGTGAGTGATTCATAACGAATCTCTGCCAAATAAGGATTATCTGGATGGTGAAGCGCCTGGCGGATTAAGTCTTCATCTGAATCTTTCAGCTCCTGATCCGTAAATCCCATTGCCTCAGCCAATAACCGGAATACCTCGGTATTAGACTTACTTTCTCCGTATTTCTCAATCACCGGCTGCTGAAGCTGAATGTAATGGTGCCAGTATGAGGTGTAAAAATCAGTATTTTCAAAAGCAGATGTAGCAGGCAGTACAATGTCCGCATATTTGGCTGTTTCTGTCAAAAACAAATCATGAACCACGGTGAACAAGTCATCCCGCAGGAGGCCTTGTCTGACTTTGTTCGCTTCTGGCGCCACAACGGCTGGGTTCGTCCCATAAATAAAGAGGGAGCGAACAGGAGGGTCTGTTTCCAGAAGGACTCTGCCCAGCTGGTTCATATTAAACGATCTCGGTGTGCGGCCTTTCAGTAAATCAGGACGCTGAAGCGCGTTGGTGTTATATTCTAAAATTCCGCTGTTATGCTTGATGGCGCCGCCTCCTGTATGCATCCATTGACCGGTAATCGCCGGAAGACAGGCAATCGTTCTAACAATCATCCCACCGTTGTCGTGATGCTGAAGGCCGTTTCCGATTCTGATAAAGGAAGGGGAGGTTTCACCATACATTTTTGCCAGCTGATAGATATCGTCGGTACTGACACCAGTGATCAGCGATACCTTTTCTGGATGATACTGTTTCACATGCTCGCGCAATTCTTCATAGCCGACTGTATATTCTGATAGAAACGCTTCATCGTGAAGGTTTTCTTTAAATAATATGTGCATGATTCCAAGGGCAAGCGCGCTGTCGGTACCGGGTTTTATAGGAATAAACCAATCTGCGAGACGCCCTGTCTGATTTTTATGCACATCAATCACAACAATTTTTGCGCCTTTTTTCCGTGCCTTTTGTGCGATTGTAATTTGATGCATGTTTGTGCTGACTGCGTTAATTCCCCAAAAGATAAACAGTTTTGTATGAATCGTTTCTTCAGGATCGATTCCAGCACTCACACCCATGGTATATTTATAGCCTTCTGAACCGGCTTTGCTGCAAATCGTCCGCTCAAGCTGGCTTGAGCCCAGACGGTAAAAGAAGCGGCGGTCCATTCCTTCAGCTGTTAATTTTCCCATATTGCCGTAAAAGCTGTAAGGCAATATGCTTTCAGCTCCTTCTTCATCAATCAGCTGTTTCCAGCGAGATGTGATGGTGTCAATCGCTTCTTCCCAAGAAATTGGTTTAAACTCTGCCTCGCCCTTCATACCTATTCGTTTCAGCGGAGTCGTCAGCCGCTTCTCATCATAGATGCGCTCAGCCATATTTCGTACTTTGTTGCATATATTTCCGGCTGTCACGGGATGATCAGGATCACCCTGCACTTTCACAATTTTCCCGTTCTTTTTTTATGTACCAGTAATCCGCACTGGTCCGGGCAGTCCAGTGAGCAAACGGATTTAAAAATGCCGTTTTGTTGAGTGGCAAACGATTTCATAGCCCAGTTCCTCTCCCTAGTTAGATATATTGTAAGAATTATAACATTTCGAATGATAACGTCAATTCTGAAAAAAAGACATTGACATCAATCTGGGTCTTCTTTATGATTAACGTATTCTTAATTCTGAAAATTACATACAAACATTTTCTATCAAGAGAGGTGGAGGGACTGGCCCTATGAAACCTCGGCAACATTATTGTGCCAATTCCAGCAAGCGACAGCTTGAAAGATAGGAAAGTAAGGTTTATACCGGCTTCTGTCTGTGGCAGAGTGCGCCTATACATGAATCTCTTTCCATCTTTGGAGAGAGATTTTTTTGTGTGAAAAATAACGATGAAAAGGATGTTTTGCATCATGACGGTTTTGATTACAGCACCGTATAACGAAGAAGGACGAAAAGAGCTTGAAAAATTGTTCGGTTCCGTTGTTTATCAGTCTTGGAAAGAAAACGGCCGGGCATATAGAGAAGAAGAATTGATTCAGCTATTACAAGAGTCAAATGCGACTGGGTTGATTACTGAGCTTGATCAAGTGACAGAAAACGTGTTTGCATCAATGCCGGAACTTTCATTCGTGGGCGTATGCAGGGGAATGCCTTCCAATGTTGATGTGACAGCAGCGTCAAACAGAGACATTCCGGTTTTCTATACGCCTGGGCGAAACGCACAAGCTGTTGCTGAAATGTTTATCGGAAATGTAATATCATTTCTCCGTCATACAAATACCTCAAATCAATGGCTAAAGGATGGAAAATGGAACAGCGATTATTTGCAGGCGTATGCCAAATTCAAAGGTAATGAAATAACAGGAAAAACCGTGGGTATGGTGGGATTCGGAGCGGTTGGGCAAAGGATCGCAAAACTGTTGACTGCATTTGACTGCAAGGTTTTGTATTACGATCCATACGTACACCACGATCATCCGCTATATGAAAAAGTATCTCTGGAGAAGGTTTTTTCAGATAGTGATATCGTTTCTGTTCATCTGCCGCGTACAAATGATACGCTTGGCCTCATTGATCGTTCGTATTTTGACTTGATGAAAGAGAGCGCCATTTTCGTGAATACATCACGAGCTGTCGTGGTAAACCGAGAGGATCTTTTATCTGTACTGAAAGAAAGTAAAATCAGGGGAGCGATATTAGACGTTTTTTATCACGAGCCTCCAGAGGAATCGGATTATGAATTTATTTCATTGCCTAATGTTCTGGCAACACCGCATTTAGCAGGAGCAACATTTGAAGTAGAGGATCATCACGTTACCATTCTGAACGAAGCGCTTAAAAAGTGGAGGGATGAAAAAACTCTCAATATTCCGACTTTATATAACAAAAACGATCTTACAGCAGAGGTGTAAGAAAAGGAGGGCATCAGGATGACGAAACAAAAAGGTTATCTCGTATTTGACATTGGCACGGGCAATGCAAGAGTTGCGGTCGTAAGTGTGTCGGGCAGCGTTCAAACGGTTGAACGGGAGGACATTGTATATACGGCCGAGCCGCTTTATCCGGACAGCCGCTATTTTTCTCCACAGGCGCTGTGGAATCAAATCATGAATCTGGCTAAACGTGCGATGTCTCGTTCTCATCATATTGAAATTATTGGTCTCACTTCAACAAGTCAAAGACAGGGGATCGTGCTGCTCGATCAAAATGGTGAGTCTTTCCTCGGTCTGCCGAACATTGACAATCGGGGCAGGGAGTGGGAGGGAAATATACCGAATCGTGAAGAAGTATACAGCCGAACAGGCCGTCTGCCGACTGCGCTTTTTTCAGCGCTAAAGCTTTATGGTTTAAAGCACCGGCAGCCCTCCTTATGGAAAAAGACTGCAAGCTTCACAAGCATCAGTGATTGGGTGACGTATCAGCTGAGCGGAGTATTGACATATGAACCGTCACAGGCGACGGAAACGCTGCTGTTTGATGTAAAACAAAATACATGGTCAGAAGAGATGTGCAATATATTCGGTTTCTCGCCATCTATTCTTCCGCCTCTAGTAAGAGCGGGAACAGTCATTGGATCGATAACTGATGAGTATGCGTCAGAATTGGGACTGTCACATCATGTGAAGGTTATAGCGGGTGGGGGAGATACACAGCTTGCTGTCAAAAGCACTGGCGCTGCTCTGGGAGATGCAGTCATTGTATCAGGTACGACAACACCGATTACCAAAATGATTGATGAAATTCATGAGGACAGACATCATAAAGCCTGGCTGAACTGCCACACAGATCAAGGACAGTGGCTTGCAGAGACGAATCCCGGGATAACAGGTCTGAATTTTCAAAAATTAAAGGATATTTTCTATCCGAATGAACCGTACGATGTGCTGGAACAAGAAATTACTGCAATAGCTAAGGAAGATCATTCCTGTGTGTCGTCCCTCGGTTCATATTTATCGGCAGAAAAAAACAATCTAGCGAAAGGCGGCTTTCTCTTTGATGTACCGCTTTCAGCCCATTTAAGCAGAGCGCATTTTGTACGTGCGGCATTACAGGAGATTGCATGTTCAATCAAATGGAACTTTGACATTTTAACAGAGATCACTCCGTTTAATCGTGAATATGTGTGGGGATGCGGAGGCGGATTCCAAAGCAGAGCATTTACACAATATATCGCCAATCTTCTTCAGAAAAAAATCTATGTCAAAGAAGGATACAGTCAGGCATCAGTCGTTGGTGCTGCGGTGGTTTGCAATGAGGCCTTTCGTTTGACCGAAGAAATGTCTGGAAGTGTTCGGGTGATAGAGCCGCAGGATTGCCGGATAGAAATCGCTTTATACGAGGAGTGGAAGCAGGTCCAGCGCTTCTTTTCAGGGTTAGAGCTGTCATCGGGAAACAAGGTATTAGCATAAGGCGGAATTTGCCGCCGTTTGAGGAATTATACACGTTCTTACTTTATTAAGGTAATACGGTAATTGAGATAAGCATCTAAGGAGGATACAGATATGTTAGATCAAATTGGTATACCAAAGCGGCTGGCCTGGGGGTTTTTAGGGGTTGTGCTGTTTATGATGGGAGACGGCCTTGAACAAGGATGGCTCAGTCCTTTTCTGATTGAAAATGGGCTCACCGTTCAGCAATCTGCTTCGATTTTCAGTATATACGGCATTTCACTGGCCATTGCTTCATGGTTTTCAGGTGTATGTCTGGAAGCATTTGGGGCAAAGCGAACGATGTTTATGGGGTTGTTGTTTTATGTGATCGGTACAGCTGCTTTTATCGTCTTCGGATTTGAACAGCTAAATCTGCCTGTCATGTATGTGACTTACTTTATTAAAGGCTTAGGATACCCGCTATTTGCTTATTCCTTCTTGACATGGGTCATCTACAGAACACCGCAGAACAGGCTCAGTACAGCTGTCGGCTGGTTCTGGATTGCATATTGTCTGGGCATGTTTGTTTTCGGTGCTTGGTATTCAAGTTATGCCATTAAAACGTTTGGTTATTTAAATACGCTGTGGAGTTCTATTTTCTGGGTATGCCTCGGCGCAGCCTTCGCGTTGTTTGTTAATAAAGACCGGTTTGAAAAGAAGAAAAGAAAAAGATCAGAAACGGCGGAGGAGCTTTTAAAAGGCGTTACCATTCTTGTTACCAATCCGCGGGTGCTGACAGGAGGAGTGATTAGAATCATCAACAGCATCGGCACATATGGTTTTCCTGTGTTTTTGCCGATGCACATGGCTCAGCATGGCATTTCAACTCATGTGTGGCTGCAGATTTGGGGAACGATATTTCTGGGCAATATTGTATTTAACCTCATTTTTGGAATTGTCGGTGATAAATTCGGATGGAAAAACACCGTCATTTGGTTTGGCGGTGTCGGCTGCGGCATTTTCACCGTTTTATTATACTATGCGCCTGTTTTTTCAGGCGGGAATATAGCGGTTGTGAGTATCATCGGTTTTGTATGGGGCGGTTTGCTAGCAGGCTACGTGCCGATTGGTGCGATTGTGCCGACAGTTGCCGGAAAAGACAAAGGAGCCGCCATGTCCGTTTTGAACCTGGCAGCCGGCTTATCGGCATTTGTCGGACCTGCTTTAGCTTGGATGTTCATCGGACTCGTCGGTGCACAAGGCGTTGTCTGGATTTTTGCGGTGCTTTATCTTGCGAGTGCAGTCATGACGAAACGTATTAAGATACCTGAAGAAAAAGAAGGACAGAAAGAGACTTCCCCTCAATATGCATCCTGATGAAAAGCGCCCCTGGAATAGGGCGCTTTTTTCAGCAATGGTTTCAGTTACAGAGTGCTCCGGAATGTTTGGTCTGAAAGGGGCTTCATCATCACCAGTCCTCCCAATAAAGAATGATAGTTTGAGCGATCGCTTCTTAACTCTCTGATTGTATGTCTATTTTCTTCAAATGTATCTTTGTAGGGCGCGCGTTCAACCATTGTAGTAATGTCGCGGCATTTAATGGTTTTCTGTATTTCTCTTCAATTAAATCTTCAAAAAAGCGGATTCCAATGCTTTTTCCTTATCAAATTTACGTTACCGAACCATGATATACCTTTTTCATATTGATCAATATGATATTGTCGTATGATTTGCAATAAAATAGACAATATGTTGACAAAGTGACAAAAAGTGCTATGATGATAAAGACAACAAATTGTCTTTTTGAGGAGGGTTATAATGGATTTTTCTAAGGAACTAAAAGATTTATTTTTAATGCAGCAGTCTTACGCTACACTTTTTTCTGTTTTAAACAAAATTCAATCACGAGGTGATGAGTACTATGAAAGCTTAACGACTAGGCAATTTATGACAATGGTCTCCATACTGCATTTACCGGAAGAAGAAACCACTTTCAACAACATTGCCAAAAAATTAGGTACGTCGAAACAGAACATAAACAGGCTGGTCAGCAGTATTGAAAAAAGAGGATATGCCGTTACTGTGCCAAGTAAACGTGACAAGCGTGCGGTTAATGTGAAAATTACCGATTCTGGAAAACGCGTTTTAGAGGAATGCGGTGAAAAAGCTGTGTACTTTATGGCAGATATATTTCAAGGATTTTCGACGGAAGAATTAGAGACACTGTGGAATTTATTGAAAAAGCTATACAGTTTTGACGGAGAAGAGCAGGATGGTTTCGAAGAAGATGCTCGTGACTTTGAAATTGAACAAGAACGTGATGATCTGAAAATAAAAGTTCTTCAGGAATTCGCAAAACGGAGAATGTAAAAGGAGATACGTATGAACAGCGTGGCATCAATTGAAAATTTGAAAAAGCAGTACACGAACAAAGCTGCGGTAGACGGCATTTCATTTGAAGTAAAGGAGGGTGAAGTTCTTGGGCTTCTTGGCCCAAACGGAGCAGGAAAAAGCACAACGATTCATATTTTATCCGGAGTACTGTCGGCCACTTCCGGAAATGTTACGATATTGGGCCATAATGTAAAAAACGGCGCAAAAAAAATGAAGATGGGCATTGGAATTGTCCCTCAGGATATCGCCATCTATGAGGATATATCCGCTGAGAAAAATGTTCGCTTTTTTGCCAGTCTATACTCTCTTAAAGGAGAAGGTCTGAAAGCCCGGGTTAAGGAGGCTTTGGAGCTCGTACAGCTATATGATCGTAAAGATGATAAGCCTAAGACTTTTTCAGGTGGGATGAAAAGAAGATTAAACATTGCCTGTGCTATTGCCCATCAGCCGAAACTGATTATTATGGATGAACCGACTGTTGGAATAGATCCTCAATCCAGAAACCACATTCTGGAGTCTATTAAAGTGCTGAAAGAAAAAGGAGCAAGCATCATTTACTCAACACATTATATGGAAGAGGTGGAGGCTATTGCTGATCGGATTATGATTATGAATGAAGGAAAAATCATTGCTAACGGGACGAAAGAGGAATTATACAAAAAAGTAAATAAAGAAATGACTTATTTTTTTCAGCTGGCGAATGCAGATAAATTAAACAAAAACATTCTAAAGGATATCGAAGGGGTTATAAAAGTGCTCTTTATAGAGGATGAATTGAAAGTTACAGTCCGAAAGATCCAAGATCCCCTAGGTGAAATCATAGCAGAATTAAGTGTTCAAGGATGCAGCATTCTGCATATGAGCAGTCAAGAGGCATCCTTAGAAACGGTATTTTTAGAGCTGACGGGAAGAAATTTAAGAGATTAGGAGAGGCATCATGAATTTAGTGAAAGTAATGTCATTTGATTTTAGGAATATTTTAAGGAATCCGGTTCTCATTTTAGCCAATACGATTTTTCCTTTCATTCTTATTCTGATCATGGGCTTTGTCACAAAAAATAGCTTTGGGGCAGGCCGTATCAGTTCCTACGATTATTACGGGGTGAATATGATGATTTTCTCAGCGGCTCTGATCGCGAATACCGCGTCCAACACATTTATGGAAGAAAAGGTGAAGAGAGGAAACATCCGCCTTGTATACGCACCCGTTTCAAAGACAAGTATTTATCTTTCAAAATTACTATCAACTTACATATTCAGTGTGATTTTGTACACCATGAATGTATGGACGGCTCAAACGATTTTTAAATTGAACTTTGGCGGTGAAGACCTTCCGTATATCTTGCTTTTACTGCATGTCTTTTTGTTCTTTGGCTGCTGTTTCGGCACCATGTTTTGCTGCATTTTCAAAAATGAAGAACGGGCGAATAGCATCATGCAAATTCCAGTTGCTTTTTTTGTTTTTTTAGGAGGCGTTTTTTTCGGGATTCATAGATTTGGAGATACCGTAAATGAAATTTCCGTATTTTCTCCGGTTAAATGGGTAGCGGAATGCTCATTTCGCCTCATTTATGATCATGATTTCAGTATTTTGCTGCCTGTGGTATCCATTCTTCTCTTGGCTTCAGTCGTTTGTATTGCCGTTTCCCATGTTGTTTTTAAGCCTGAGGGATATGTATGCTGAATCTATTCCGAAATAGGTGGGAACGAATACTGGCCAAGAAAGCCATTATTATCATTGCAGTGATCATCATTCCGCTGATGGTTGGAGCAGCCATTCTTTTTTCCGGTAAACCTGTCTTAAAAGAAACCATTGCATTTGTTACGGAGCAGGATGAGATGAAAAATCTCCCCAAAGATCCTGCCTTTCGAGTGGTTATGGTCCATCAAAAGCCGAGGTTTTCTGATCTTGTGTTAGGAAAATATGCAGCAGTTGTAGAAAAAAATCATCAAGACTATAAGGTAACCACTTTGAAAAGTAAAGCTGATGAAAAAATGATTCGGGAGCTTTTTGAGACTGGGAAAATGCCGATCAGCTATAAAGGAGAGGATAAAATAAGGACTGAAAGGGGGACAGGCACAAATATTTTAGGATTTATCGTGATGCTTGTTTTTATGCAAGGTGTCGCGCTCACTGCCTTGTATCCTGAAGATCGGATGCTTAAAACCTTCAGGCGGATTTTAGTGTCACCTGTAAACGAGAACAAATATCTGATTGTTCAATTTACCTTTACATTTTTATGTCTATATATACCAACCTATCTGGCCATTGTGATGACAACATTATTATTTCATGTGGATATTGGCTTTCACTTGGACATTTTTGCTGAACTGCTGGCTGTTCTCGCAGTGCTTGCAGCGTCATTCGCTATTTTTATGTCTTCAGTTATGGATCGAAACTTAAGCTTGATGACGAGCGGAATCAGTGTGGTTACGTCTGTATTGTCAGGCTGCTTTATTTCTTTTACGCCTAATCTCCCCGTCTTAGATGTACTCTGTACCATTTTGCCGCAAAAAGCATTCATGACCTTAATCCATGGGATAGAAATGGGGCAGACAGTGCGGGATTTCAAATTTCAGCTTTTTTATATCTTTCTTTGGTCGGCATTATTTTATGTCTTTGGAGGCTTTATTTCAAGTAGCAGGACAAAAAAAGGGATTTATTAATGGATGTCCCTAGATGTATAGAGCGCTACGAACCTTTTTTATATATGACAAGGCTTCGTCTTCGTCAATGCCGCGATGATATGTAGTCTTTTTGATTGGTTGCTGTAAGTATTTTCGGCTATGATATTTTGGGAGGCAACCTTGAAGAGGGAAAGGCAGACGAGAGAATAGGGAAGAGCAGCAAGAGAATGTCTTATCATTCTCTTGCTTTTCATGATTTTATAATAGAATAAACATTTGCATCATAAGGTAGACCGCTTTGGTACATATATTGTCTTAATACGCCTTCTTTTTCAAATCCCATTTTTAGCAGCAAACGATTTGACGCTTCATTTTCCCTAAAAACAACTGCACCGATTCGCGTTAGTCCAAGGATGCCAAAGCCGTAAGACACAATTTCTAAAATGGCTTCTGACGCATAGCCGTTTCGCCAATTCGCCGGGCTGATTTCATAACCGATTTCTGCACGTTTATGCTTGGGAGCCAAAGCATGAAATCCAATCGTACCGATGAGTTCTTTGGTGTCTTTTCTTTCAATTCCCCACCGTATTCCTCGTTTTTCTTGATAATTGTCGGCAAATTGGTGAATCATTGTATTTGCCTGATCTATACTTTCAAAGGGATCAAGTCCGTAGTAGCGAGTGACGTCATGGTTTGAAAAACAAGAAAAAATGGCTTCCGCATCTTTCTCTGTCATCTCTCTTAGAATAAGCCTGTCGGTTTCTAATACAGGAAACACCAAATCCCTCCCTAATGATGTATGTAGGTTTATCATATCCCTTTTATTTCCTCTTTTCTATATGGAAAGCGAATTTGATGAAGCAAAGGATCGAATTTGTTTTTCTAAATCCTCTTTGTTTTTCTTAAATTGTTTCATTCGATGACCGTTCGCACCCGATGGGTGAGGGAAGCCATGAAGGCAGGTCAGCTGCCAATTGCTGTTTTGCCTGATCAGTGTTTCACAGACTGTTTCGGCTGTTTTGCCTAGCGGGATAAGAAGAGCAGGGCCCGATAGCTTTTCAAGTTCAGCGGGGAAATACTTATATGCATAAGTGCTTAGCATAGATGAGCGGGGAATAACAGGACTATGTCCTGTATAGTTTTTCTGCTGAATGAAAACAGGGTATTTGATAACAGAAGTGGTGTGAAGCATATGGCGCAAGTCGCCGAAAAGCTGTGCGGCGCTTTGAATGCCTAAAACCTGCGGCAGTCCGCATTGATCCAGCATCGTTATCAGGTTATGTCTCATAGTTCCAGAAAGTCCTGCAGCTTTTTTGGTGTCTAAAGCCATCTGTTCTAGAGAATGGCCTTTGTGCAAGCTTTCGATGGCTGTTTCATAAGCTGTTTTCATTTGTGAAAAACCCGGCGTTATGCCTGAAATCACAATCGAAGCAGCTTGATTGATATATTCATTATGAGGTGAATAATACATTTCTAGCGCGTTTTCTTGGTTTATGCGAAATGGGGAAGTAAACAAATCTGTTTTCGAAAGCGGTCTTGATACCGGAAGAGTATGTAGTTTCTCTGCAAATGTTGCCAAACCGCTGCGGTTTTCAATCATGGCTTAACCTCCCTAAAAATGATATCCCATTGTCCATTTTAAACGTAACAACGGGATATCATTCATATTTAACCTCTATTCAAATGTCCAGCATGCCACACCTCTTTAACTGCTTGAGGCGCTTCTTTCACTTCAGCAGCAGTCTGCTGCAACGCGGTTTTTTTCATTTCAACATCGTATTGAATCATTTTTTGCTTTTGAGACAGCTGCTGTGCTTCCGTTTTTACCACTTCAACTTGTTTTTGCATCGATTGCGTAACTGCAGTGAGTTCCTTCATGGCGGGATCTATTTTTTTCTTGTTTTGAATCACATTTATCCCTAAGTAAATGATTGAAATGGCTATTACTGCAATACTGATATAAACGATAACCATATGTTCACCCCTTTTCTAATGTCATACCCTATTTCGCCTATTATAATCAGTTGAAATGTTTTCTGCGCAGTTCATATGATTTGCGTATTGGTTTTCTTGTGCTTATAATGTGTTATCGTACATATGTAAACAAAGAAAGGGTGCTACAATTGCAAAGTTTACAAAATAAAACTGCTCTTATCACAGGCGGAGGCAGAGGGATTGGACGCGCTACAGCTCTTGCGCTTGCGAAAGAAGGCGTAAATATCGGTTTAATCGGACGCACTGCCGCTAATGTTGAGAACGTCGCAGAAGAAGTAAAAGCACTTGGTGTAAAAGCTGCGTTTGCTGCTGCGGATGTAAAGGATGCAGCACAGGTTGATCAAGCTGTGACTTCTATTAAAGAGGAGCTTGGCGAGATTGATATTCTTTATTAACAATGCCGGAATCAGCAAATTTGGCGGATTCTTAGATCTATCCGCTGATGAGTGGGAAAATATTATTCAAGTGAACCTAATGGGTGTATACCATGTTACTCGTGCGGTGCTTCCTGAAATGATTGAACGCAAAGCTGGTGACATTATTAATATTTCTTCTACAGCCGGCCAAAGAGGAGCAGCTGTCACAAGCGCTTACAGCGCATCTAAATTTGCCGTTCTTGGGTTAACGGAATCTCTCATGCAAGAAGTGAGAAAGCATAATATCAGAGTCAGCGCGTTAACGCCGAGCACTGTCGCAAGTGATATGTCGATTGAACTGAACCTGACAGACGGTAATCCTGAAAAGGTTATGCAGCCTGAGGATCTTGCTGAATATATGGTGGCTCAATTGAAATTAGATCCGCGTATTTTCATTAAATCTGCAGGATTGTGGTCTACAAATCCGTAAAACGAAAGCCTGTCTAGTGACAGGCTTTTTTTATTTGAATTCAATCCGCACAGGTAAATGTTTAACGCCAAACACGAAAGGACTTGGTATCGCTTCAAGTCTCTGTTCATCATCAGCTTTTTCAATATAAGCTGACATAGACAAGAGGGAGGAAAGAGCGATGTTTGCTTCGAGTCTGGCCAACGGTGCCCCGAGGCAAAAGTGAATTCCGAACCCAAAGCTGAGATGGGGATAGGAGGGGCGGCTAATGATAAAACGATCAGGTTCAGAAAATTTAGCTTCATCCCGATTGGCTGACGCGACCCAGCTGATAACGGAAGATCCTTTCTTTATCAATGCTCCGCCAAGCGCTATATCTCTGCTGCAACTCGTCCGATGGCTTGAACAGGCGGATAATAGCGGAGCGTTTCTTCTATTACATTAGGGATATAGTCTGTATTTTGTCTTATCTGTTGTTGCATGGCTGTGTCTTCCGTGATGTAGCGAACAGCATTCGCGATCAAGTTAGTAGTCGTTTCGTTCCCCGCGACTAGAAGAAGAATGCAAAAACCGAGCAGCTGCTCTTCTGTTAGATATTCTCCATCCACCTCTGACTGCAAAAGCATTGTAATCAAATCTTCTTTGGGGTGAGCTCGTCGTTTTAATAGAATGTCTCTAAAATAGTTGCTTAAGAATGCGTGGCCGTCCCGGCGTTTTTGAACCATGTCATCAACAGCTTTGTCTGAACTGTCCTTCGCTCCGGACACGAGTACGTCGGAGTATGTTTTGATGATGTGCCGGTCTTCAATCGGTGCTCCAAGCATTTCAGCAATGATAATAACAGGAAGGGGGCCTGCTATATCATCTATCATATCGATTGTGTCTTTTTGCCGCACCTCCTGTAAGAGGAATGCTGTAACGTCTTTTATGCGGGTTTCGATTTGTTTCACTGCCTTAGGAGTAAATGATTTGTTGACGAGTGCACGTAATTTGGTATGTTTCGGAGGGTCCATTGTTAAAATGCTTTCTGCCTGTATGCCGCGTTTAGATGAAAAAAGTTTGGGATTTTTCAGGATGAATTGAACGTCATCATATTTAAAAACATCCCAGCAATCACGCTGTTTGTCATAGCGGACAGGAGACAATTTCCGAAGCTTCTCATAAATCGGGAAGGGGAAAAGACGGTCTTTTTCGAATTGTAATTCTTTCATGGGGATTAAGTTGGCGTAACGTTCATCTTTGGCAGGACGAGCTGCTTGCTTTGTCATTTTATCATCTCCTTTATCCATACGTTATCAAAGGCTGTTTTTCAATTCAACGGACATATATTGAAGAAAATGTGAATCGGACAATAGTTTTAAATTGAAGATAATAGTGAAAACAAGTTATAATGAACAAAACAAACTATGTACCAAATGTTCAATATATCTTTTATTCTCTCTAGCCATATAAACATCAATCACAAAATAACTCGATTAACCAGATCATTAATAGAAAGCAGGAGAACAATAGGAAAAATTGAATATTTAGTACATAGTATTCTCAGTTTACAGAGAAGGGGTGCAGACGATGAAAGAAGAAAAAAGAAGTTCCACTGGATTTTTGGTCAAACAGCGTGCGTTTTTGAAACTTTATATGATTACCATGACTGAGCAGAAAAGACTCTACGGATTAAAGCTTCTGGAAGTACTTCGATCAGAATTTAAAGAGATTGGTTTTAAACCAAACCATACAGAGGTTTACCGGTCTTTGCATGAGCTCCTTGATGATGGGATATTAAAACAAATCAAAGTAAAGAAAGAAGGGGCTAAGCTTCAAGAAGTTGTCCTCTATCAATTTAAAGATTACGAGGCAGCCAAGCTGTATAAAAAACAGCTGAAAGTGGAGCTGGATCGCTGCAAAAAACTGATTGAAAAAGCACTGTCAGATAATTTTTAACATAGAAAAACCCGGTATAGCCACGAGTATCGGGTGTTTTCTGTTTTTCATTATACATATTTGTCGAAATGAAACAATACAAATCAGTAGTGACCTTCAAACTTGACATCATTTCCTCACGTGGTAACATTTTAAACGTGTGAAAATACGAACAAAAAAGCGAACAAAGGAGATGTTACCGATCTTTGATCAAAAAAAGGTAGCTTTTATTGGAGCCGGATCTATGGCGGAAGGAATGATATCAGGTATCGTTCGTGCCAAAAAAATCCCAAAACAAAACATCTGCGTTACAAACCGCAGCAATACGGAGCGATTAGCTGAGCTTGAACTTCAATATGGAATCAAAGGCGTGGCGCCGGATCACTTATGTATTGAAGACATGGATGTGCTCATTTTGGCGATGAAGCCAAAAGATGCTGAAAACGCTCTGTCATCATTAAAAACACGTATCCAACCCCATCAATTAATTTTGTCGGTGCTAGCCGGCATAACCACCTCTTATATTGAACAATCATTGCATAATCAACAGCCGGTTGTCAGAGTAATGCCTAACACATCAAGTATGATCGGCGCTTCTGCAACTGCCATCGCGCTTGGCAGGCATGTGACAGATGATTTAGAAAAACTGACGGCGGCTTTGCTCGGCTGTATGGGTGAAGTGTATAAAATCCAGGAAAATCAAATGGACATTTTCACGGGAATTGCCGGCAGCGGCCCTGCTTATTTTTATTATTTAATGGAATTCATTGAAAAGACGAGCGAAGAAGCGGGACTCGATAAACAATTATCACGAAGCATCGGTGCACAGACACTCTTAGGTGCTGCAAAAATGCTGATGGAAACAGGAGAACAGCCTGAGGTGCTGAGAGACAATATCACCTCGCCAAATGGAACGACTGCTGCCGGATTGCAGGCTTTGAAGAAGAGCGGCGGCGGAGAAGCGATTTCTCAAGCCATTAAACATGCAGCTAAGCGTTCAAAGGAAATTAGCGATGATCTTGAAAAAACAGCGGCACCGCTATAAAACAGGAGTGATAAAGTGACGTCTGAAACAGAAATGAAAAGAGTTGTCGTGAAGATCGGCAGCAGTTCATTAACAAGTCTTCATGGGGAAATCAGCATTCGGAAACTGGAAGCTTTAGTGGACCAGGTCGCCAAACTAAAAGACGCCGGATATGAAGTCATCCTGGTTTCTTCCGGCGCAGTAGCTGCAGGATATCGCAAGCTCGGATTTCTTCAGCGACCAGAAAATCTGCCTGAAAAACAAGCGTCTGCTTCAATCGGTCAGGGATTGCTGATGGAGGCTTATTCAAAGCTGTTTTTGGCGCACGGTTACGTGGCTTCCCAGATTTTAATTACGAGAAGTGACTTTTCTGATGAATACCGATATCACAATGTTCGGAACACAATGAATGTACTGCTTGAACGTGGTATTATCCCGATAATTAACGAAAATGACACAGTGACCGTCAATCGGCTTAAGTTTGGCGATAATGATACACTCGCAGCGAAAGTCGCCGGATTAATCGATGCGGACCTGCTTGTGATTTTATCGGATATCGATGGTTTATATGACGGCAATCCGCGAAAGAAACCAAAAGCGAAAAGGATGCAGTGGGTCAGTGAGATTACACCGGAAATTGAAGCGTGCGCAGGCGATACAGACAGCGAAGTCGGCACCGGGGGCATGAGATCCAAATTGGATGCGTTTAAAATTGTGATGGCATCTGGCATTAAAGGATTTCTTGGCCAGGCAGACGCCGCCGATATATTATATCAAGCTGTTCATGGAGAGGCGGAAGGCACCTATTTTGAAGCTGAGGGAACGCTTCCGTTGAATCAAAAAGAGCAGTGGATCGCTTTTAATTCCGGACCAGAAGGTAAAATTGTGTTATCAGATGACTGTTCCGGCCAAATAGCTGACGGTCAATCGAGTATTTACCCAGATGGTGTAAGGGAGATTAAAGGAAAATTTAAAAGCGGCGCTGTTGTCCGCCTGACTGATTCTCATGGTGAAGACATCGGCCTCGGGATCGTCAATTATTCTTCCGCGCAGCTTGAGACACCCGAAAAAAATAAAGATATGAAAAACAAAGCTGTGATTGATCCGGAAGCGTTTGTATGCCATTTGGATTTATCTTTACCTGTATATTAAAATAGAAGACATACACGAAAAAAACCCGAACTTCCTTCGAGAAAAACTGTATGACAAACTCATAAAAATCCTGCGCTGACGGTGCAAGCTCTCTGTTTTTCGGCTTAATTATTCCGACAGTCCGTTTAACTTGAGGAAACTCAATTGGAATTTTCACTGTAAATCGGGGTGTCGTTTCAGCAAAAGTGCTCTCCGGCAGGAGGGTGACACCCATACCTGCGGACACCAATCCTTTGATAGCGTCCAAATCCTCACCCTCCGTAGAGACAAGAGGGGCAAACCCGGCCTGTTTGCAAGAGTCAATCGCCATTTTTCTGAGCACAAACCCTTCCGGAAACAACACAAATTGATCGTTGCGCAAATCGATTAAATGCACCGTTTTTTGTTTGGCAAGCGGATGATTTAATGGTACAAGCGCGTAAATTTTTTCTGTGAATAGGATATTTCCTGCTATATCTGGAAAATTCGTCGGCACAGGGCCTAATAACGCTAAATCGATATCGCGGTTTCTGACAGCTTCAATCAGAAACTTATAAGAGCCTTGGCGCAGCAAAAACTCGACGTGCGGATATTCTTCTTTAAATGCCGAAACGACAGTCGGCAGAAGCTGACTGGCGAGGCTTGTAGGAAAACCAATTTTTACTGTTCCGCGATGCGGGTCAAGGTACTCATCAATTTGTTCTTTTGCATAATCGATGGCTTTCATCGCTGTTTTGACATGAATTAAAAATTCTTTTCCAATCGGAGTGAGTTTGATATTTCTCCCTTCACGCTCAAATAAAGTGACATTTAATTCTTCTTCAAGGTTTGCAATTTGTCTGCTGATGGCTGATTGGGCCACATGCAGATAATCAGCGGCTTCTGAAACGTGTTCTCGCTCAGCAACCTCCATAAAATAGCGCAGTTGGCGCAGCTCCATGTATGTTTCACATCCATCTATCTCATTTTGAGATTCTTTTGATCTAAATTATATATTGTTTATATCGTTTTGAAAACCTACAATAATATTAGAGTTGTTAGATTTTATGACCGGTATTATCGGAAACTGATCGGGGGAGAGGAATTATGACTTACAATCAAATGCCAAAAGCTCAAGGTCTCTACCGTCCTGAATTTGAACATGATGCGTGCGGAATCGGCCTATATGCGCACTTAAAAGGCAAGGCGACACATGACATCGTCAAACAGGGGCTGCAGATGCTTTGCCAGCTCGACCACAGAGGAGGCCAAGGCAGTGATCCGGATACGGGAGACGGCGCCGGCTTACTGGTTCAAATCCCTGATGCTTTCTTTAAGAAAGAGTGCAAAGATATCAATCTGCCGGAAAAAGGACGTTACGGGGTAGGAATGGTCTTTTTCTCGCAGAAGGAAGATGAAAGAAAAAAAATCGAAAAGCAAATCAATGCACTGATTGAACAGGAAGGCCAAGTAGTGCTTGGATGGAGAACTGTACCTGTAAATGTCGGAAAAATCGGAACAGTAGCACAAAAAAGCTGTCCTTTTGTCCGTCAAGTATTCATTGGCGCAAGTTCTGACCTGAAGGATGATTTGTCGTTTGAGCGAAAATTGTATGTCATTCGTAAACAGGCTGAAAACTGGGGAGTAACGGAAGGTCTAGATTTTTATTTTGCCAGTCTTTCAAGCCAAACTATTGTTTATAAAGGCCTTTTAACACCTGAACAGGTTGATGCGTTTTATTCCGATCTGCAAGATGAGGCATTCGTATCTGCTTTTGCACTAGTTCATTCACGCTTCAGCACAAATACCTTCCCTACATGGGAAAGGGCACACCCAAACCGCTATTTGGTTCACAATGGTGAGATTAACACTCTTCGAGGAAATATCAACTGGATGAGAGCACGTGAACAGCAATTTGTGTCTGAAAGCTTTGGTGAGGATCTCAATAAAATTCTTCCAATACTGAATGCTGACGGCAGTGACTCTTCCATTTTGGATAACGCATTTGAGTTTTTCGTTATGGCGGGACGCAAGCCGGCACATACGGCGATGATGCTGATTCCTGAGCCATGGACAGAAAATACGCACATGTCTAAAGAAAAAAGAGCGTTCTACGAGTATCACAGTTCATTAATGGAGCCTTGGGACGGTCCGACTGCCATTTCATTTACTGACGGAAAACAAATCGGTGCAATCCTTGACCGTAATGGTTTACGTCCGGCTCGTTATTATGTGACAAAGGATGATTATATTATTTTCTCATCTGAAGTCGGCGTTATTGAAGTTGAACAGGAAAACGTCTTATATAAAAACCGCCTTGAACCAGGAAAAATGCTTTTAATTGACCTAGAAGAAGGCCGCATCATTTCTGATGAAGAAATAAAGACACAAATCGCAACTGAATATCCATACCAAAAATGGCTTGAGGAAGAGCTCGTGCAAGTGAATCCTGATCCGGAAACAAGAGAGGAAGAGCAGTTCGCGGATCTTCTTACGCGTCAGAAAGCGTTTGGATACACATATGAGGATATTCAAAAATATTTAATTCCTGTTATTAAAGAAGGAAAAGATCCTCTCGGCTCAATGGGGAACGATTCGCCGCTTGCTGTTTTGTCTGATCGACCGCAATCGCTGTTTAATTACTTTAAGCAGTTGTTTGCACAGGTTACAAACCCGCCGATTGACGCGATTCGCGAGCAGCTCGTGACTTCAACAATGACCTGGCTCGGAGCAGAAGGCGATCTCCTTCATCCAAATGAACGTAACGTTCGCCGAATCAAGCTGTATACACCCGTGTTATCAAATGAGCAGTTTTATGCACTGAAAACAATCGTCCATCCTGATTTAAGAAGCCAAAAGATTAATGTGCTGTTTTCAGAAGATCTTGAACGCGGGTTAAAAGACATGTTCACCCAAGCTGAGAAAGCAATCAGCCAAGGCATAAGTCTTTTGATTCTGTCCGATAGAGCAATGAATGAGCAATTAACGCCAATTCCGCCGTTGTTAGCAGTCAGCGCACTGCACCAGCATTTAATCCGAAAAGGATTGCGCACGAAAGTCAGCATTATCGTTGAATCGGGAGAAGCACGAGAAGTTCATCACTTTGCAGCTCTAATCGGCTATGGTGCTGATGCTGTCAATCCTTATCTGGCATATGCAACCTACAAGCAGGAGATTGACGAAGGCCGTTTGGATATCAGCTATGAAGAAGCGGTCAGCAAATATGGAAAAAGCATTACCGAAGGTGTCGTAAAAGTGATGTCAAAGATGGGAATTTCTACTGTACAGAGCTACAGGGGCGCCCAAATCTTTGAAGCGGTAGGAATCAGCCATGACGTAATTGACCGTTATTTTACGGGAACAGCATCACAGCTCGGCGGCATTGACTTAAATACCATTGCGGAAGAGGCGCAGCGCCGCCACCAGGAAGCGTATCAAGATGATTACAGCAAAACGCTTGAACCGGGAAGTGACTTCCAATGGAGAAACGGCGGAGAGCATCACGCGTTTAACCCAAAAACGATTCATACCTTGCAGTGGGCGTGCCGCAGAAATGATTACAATCTGTTTAAACAGTATACGAAAGCGGCAGATGAAGAACGAATCGGATTCCTGCGAAACCTGTTCTCATTTGATGAAGACCGCAAGCCTCTAAAAGTGGAGGAAGTAGAATCTGCTGAATCGATTGTCAAACGTTTTAAAACAGGTGCGATGTCATTTGGATCATTAAGTAAGGAAGCTCACGAAGCATTAGCGATTGCGATGAACCGCTTGGGCGGAAAAAGCAACAGCGGGGAAGGCGGAGAAGATCCAAAACGCTTTGTGCCGGATGAAAACGGCGATGACAGAAGAAGTGCGATCAAACAAATTGCATCCGGACGATTTGGTGTAAAAAGCCATTACTTAGTCAACGCCGATGAGCTGCAGATTAAAATGGCGCAAGGCGCAAAACCGGGAGAAGGCGGACAGCTGCCGGGCAATAAAGTGTATCCTTGGGTTGCCGATGTCCGCGGATCAACACCAGGGGTCGGGTTGATTTCACCGCCTCCGCACCATGACATTTATTCTATCGAGGATTTAGCCCAGCTGATTCACGATTTGAAAAATTCGAACCGTGATGCAAGAATCAGCGTGAAGTTGGTCTCGAAAGCGGGTGTCGGAACGATCGCTGCGGGTGTTGCTAAAGCAACTGCAGATGTCATTGTGATCAGCGGTTATGACGGAGGTACAGGTGCTTCACCTAAAACAAGCATTAAACATACAGGGTTACCGTGGGAGCTGGGCCTTGCAGAAGCGCACCAAACCTTAATGCTGAACGGACTCCGTGATCGTGTTGTATTAGAAACAGACGGAAAGCTTATGACAGGCCGGGACGTTGTCATGGCCGCATTGCTCGGCGCCGAAGAATTCGGTTTTGCAACTGCTCCGTTAGTTGTTCTCGGATGTGTTATGATGCGCGCCTGCCATTTGGATACATGTCCTGTCGGGGTAGCGACTCAAAATCCTGAACTTCGCAAAAAGTTCATGGGAGATCCTGATCATATTGTGAACTACATGCTGTTTATTGCTGAAGAAGTCCGTGAATACATGGCTGCATTAGGTTTTAAAACGTTCGATGAAATGATCGGCCGCACTGACGCACTTAACGTGAGTGAGCGGGCAAAGGCGCATTGGAAAGCGAGCCAGCTTGATTTGTCCACACTTCTTTATCAGCCGGAAGGCGTACGGACATTCCAAACACCGCAAAACCATAAAATTGATCAATCGCTCGATATCACAACGATTCTTCCTGCTGTAAAAGATGCCATTGAATCTGGGAAAGAAGCTGATATTTCAGTCGAAATCAATAACACAAACCGTGTAGCAGGCACTGTAACAGGCAGTGAAATTTCGAAACGTTACGGTGAAGAAGGACTTCCGGAAGATACGATTAAGCTGCAATTCACAGGATCAGCCGGCCAAAGCTTTGGAGCGTTCGTTCCTAAAGGCATGACGCTTTATTTAGACGGAGATTCAAATGACTACGTCGGAAAAGGTCTGTCTGGCGGAAAAATCATTGTCAAATCACCGGAAGGATTCAACTCCGCATCACATGAAAATGTGATTATCGGCAACGTGGCATTCTATGGCGCGACGAGCGGAGAAGCATATATTAACGGCCGTGCAGGTGAACGCTTTGCCGTTCGGAACAGCGGTGTGAATGTTGTTGTTGAAGGCATCGGTGATCACGGCTGTGAATACATGACAGGCGGAAGTGTTGTCGTACTGGGTGATGTCGGCAAAAACTTCGCGGCTGGTATGTCCGGCGGAATCGCGTATGTATTGGCCGAAGATGTAAAAGCATTTAAACGCAAATGCAACCTTGAAATGATTTTGTTTGAGTCTTTAGAGGATGAAAAAGAAATTCAACAAGTTAAAGCAATGCTTGAAAAGCATGCTGCGTATACAAACAGCCAAAAAGCTGCAGACCTGCTTGAACAGTGGGAAGACAGTGTGAAAAAATTCATTAAAGTGATTCCGAAAAACTATAAACAAATGCTTGCGAGCATCGAAGAGCAAAAAGCTGCGGGCTTATCTGAGGAAGAAGCCGTTATGTACGCGTTTGAAGCCAATACGAAACCAAAGCAGAAAACAGCGCCGGCGGGACAAAAACAAGCGGTAGTGCAGTAAGGAAGGGGAGAGGAACATGGGGAAACCAACTGGATTTATGGAAATCAAACGAGAAAAACCAGCTGAGCGAGACCCTCTCACTCGCTTAAAGGACTGGAAGGAATATTCTGCTCCTTTTTCAGAAGAAGCGTCGAAACGGCAGGGGGCGCGGTGTATGGATTGCGGTACACCGTTTTGCCAGATCGGTGCTGACATTAACGGATTTACATCCGGCTGTCCGATTTACAACTTAATTCCTGAATGGAACGACCTTGTCTACAGAGGCAGATGGAAAGAAGCATTAGAAAGGCTTTTAAAAACAAACAACTTTCCTGAATTCACAGGGCGGGTTTGTCCCGCTCCTTGTGAAGGCTCATGTACACTGGCGATTTCCGACCCGGCCGTATCAATTAAAAATATTGAACGGACCATTATCGATAAAGGGTTTGAGAATGGCTGGATTCAACCTAGAATTCCGAAAAAACGAACAGGCAAAAAAGTTGCCGTCGTTGGGTCGGGCCCAGCCGGACTGGCGAGTGCTGACCAGCTGAACCAGGCTGGACATTCTGTCACTGTATTTGAACGCGCAGACAGAGCGGGCGGACTTTTAACTTACGGCATTCCAAACATGAAACTTGAAAAAGGAATTGTCGACCGCCGTATTAAGTTGCTGACGCAAGAAGGAATCGATTTTGTTACAAATACGGAAATTGGCGTTGATATAACGGCTGATGAGCTGAAAGAGCAATTTGATGCTGTAATCCTTTGCACAGGTGCTCAAAAACAGCGCGATCTATTAATCGAGGGACGCGAATCAAAAGGTGTTCACTACGCGATGGATTACTTGACGCTTGCTACAAAAAGCTACTTAGATTCTAACTTTAAAGACAAGCGATTCATTGATGCGAAGGGGAAGGATGTTATCGTGATCGGAGGCGGAGACACAGGAGCTGACTGTGTGGCTACCGCTTTACGCCAAAAAGCCAAAAGCGTGCACCAATTCGGCAAACACCCGAAACTACCTCCAGCTCGCACAAATGATAATATGTGGCCTGAACAGCCTCACGTCTTTACGCTTGAATATGCGTATGAAGAAGCAGAAGCAAAATTTAGAAGAGATCCGAGAGAATATTCGATCCAAACAAAAAAATTGGTTGCCGATAAAAACGGCAAATTGAAAGAGCTCCATACGATTCAAATGGAGAAAGTGAAAAATGAGCATGGAAAATACGAGTTCCGTGAACTGCCTGGAACTGAAAAAGTATGGCCTGCTCAGCTCGTCTTTATCGCTATCGGCTTTGAAGGCACAGAACAGCCGCTTTTAAAACAATTCGGTGTTGATTCTAATAACAACAAAATCAGCGCAGCATATGGGGATTATAAAACAAATATCGATGGTGTTTTCGCCGCAGGGGATGCAAGAAGAGGGCAAAGTTTAATCGTATGGGCGATTAATGAAGGCCGTGAAGTGGCGCGTGAAGTTGACCGGTATTTGATGGGGAGTTCCGTTCTGCCGTAAATAAAGGGGATTATATAAAAAAAGAAACCGGACTGTTTGTCAGCCGGTTTCTTTTTTAATCTATTGTGATCCCGATGTTCCCAAATTGGCTGCCTTCCTGCATTCTGGTATATGCTTCATGTGCTTGTTCTATAGGATATGTCCGGTCAAGCACGGGCCGAAGTTTATGTTTTTCCATAAAATGCAGCATTTCATGAAATTCATCACTACTTCCCATTGACGTTCCCAATAGATTGATTTGCGGAAAGAATAAAGACCGCAGTGGAAAACTGAGATTATTACCCGAACTTGCACCAAAGCTGACAATACGGCCGTTCGGTTTCACATGATCAAAGTATTCTGAAAAGAGGGCCGGCCCTATGCTGTCGAGAATGACATCAGCTTTTTGTCCTTGAAGATGTTCAGACCAATTGCTGTAACTGTCAAAAGCATGGTCAGCTCCTAATTGTATTGCTCTTTTTCTTTTCTCCTGGCTTCGAGAAGTCACGCTGACAGTTGCTCCAATTGCTTTAGCCATTATTAACGCGTAGGTTGCAACGCCGCTTCCAATTCCGGGTATCAAAATATGCTCGCTTTTTTTTAATTGTCCCTTTGTAAAAAGTGCTCGATATGCGGTCAGAGCTGATAATGGCAAAACGCCTGCTTCCTCCCAGGATAGATAAGAAGGTTTTTTCACTGCGTTTTGTGAAGGAATGATCACATATTCAGCAAGTGTTCCGTTTGAAGGGCCTCCCAAAATATCCGGAACAGGAGGTACATCATCTGTTCCTTCCCAATTCAATGTCGGTAAAATCACCACTTCTGTATGAACAGCCAGATCATTTACACCTTCACCGACCGCTTCAATCATGCCAGCACCGTCAGAGCCCAGAATAAACTCAGGATCTTGTTCGGTTTTATTGTTCATGAGAAACAGGTCCCGATGATTTAATCCTGCCGTTTTCAACTTTACTTTCACTTCTCCGTATCCGGGATTTTGAGAAGGGATGTCCTGATACACTAACCCCCGAAGTCCGCTTTTTCCGTTATGAACAACCGCTTTCATGCCGTCTGCCTCCTAATTCCCTCGTAATCTATGACCTTCACATATTTTACACAGCGGTTTTCTTCAAGTAAAATGAACAAAAATGATTGTCGGTATCACTTTTAATCATTGCAAGAAGGTGACAGCGTGTGGAAAGTGGAGAATTAAAGATATTCCGGGCTGTTGCCCGTGAAGGAAGTATATCAAAAGCAGCCCGGCAGCTGAATTATGTTCAATCTAATGTAACAGCAAGAATCCATAAGCTTGAAACAGATCTGAATATCAAGTTATTTCACCGGACAAATCGTGGAATGAAGTTAACGGCTGCGGGGGAAAACCTATTACAATACGCAGATCAAGTGTTATCATTATTAGACGAAGCTGAGAAATCAGCACAATTAAATAAGCATCCGAAAGGGCCATTGCGGCTTGGAGCATTGGAAACAACAGCGGTCACTCACCTGCCTGAACATGCAGCTTCATTCCTCAGACGTTTTCCTGAAGTTGATTTATCAGTGAACACAGGTGATACGCACAGTTTGGTTCGGCAAGTTCTAGATCATAAGGTGGATGGCGCTTTTGTGTACGGTCCTGTTGAATACACGGATATCAAACAAATTCCTGTTTCCCGTGAGGAATTGGTGTTAATATCAGCGGAGGAAGGGGCGATAGAGGACATGCTTCGGCTGCCAATGCTCTTTTTTGGAACCGGCTGCTCTCATCGCGATAGAGTCAAAAGATTACTAGAGGAAGCAGGTATTCAACAGCAAAAATCATAGAATTTGGCACATTGGAAGCCGTTATCAGAGTGTTTCCGCTGGTTTGGGAACGCGCTGCTGCCAAAGTCGCCATTGCCTGCTCAGCTATCGCCAAAGGTGTACGTTCACCAGCTTCCCGCATCATATCAGGATATGACGGTCGTGTTTATTTACAGAAAAGACTTTTTTATGACCAGTGCATTTCAGCGGTTTATTGCAGAATTGAATGAGACCAAATTTATTCCATCAGTCTAATCAAAAAGAGAAGATTCAGAGGGATGCTTGGATAGATTTTTGTTTTCGTAAGCTGGAAACTATTTTCAAAAAAGCATTAAGGGATTTGAATTGATTAGCTGATAAACCTTTATGCGATTCAATTTGTTGTCTGGCACATGTCTGGATGTTATATTGAACGGTATACGTACCTTAAAGAGTTTGCGAGGACAGCGAGCATGATTAATCGTCCATAGAAAAACTGTACTCGGCAAAAACGAGTACAGTTTTTCTTTTTTTATTTATGTTTCAAATTAATTCCGATTGCTGCGCCGTTTCTGCTTGAATCAGCTACTCCTTTGAAGGTGCCGTTTTCACGGTCGATAAAAATGCTTTGCACGTTTCCGATGTCCACTGGACTTGTGCCGAATTTATGGCCCATGTCTTTTAATTTGCTGAGTGCATCCTCTGGAACTCCGTCTTCGTATCTGTAGGAGCTCATACTGTTTGTGTAAATTCTCGGCTCTTCAACCGCTGCTTTTAATTCCATTCCATATTCGATATTAAAGAAGATGGTTTGCAGCACGGAAGAAATAATCGTTGCCCCTCCAGGAGATCCGACGGTGAGAACTGGTTTGTCATCTTTAAACAAAATCGTCGGAGTCATGCTGCTTAAAGGCCGCTTGTTCGGCTGAACTTCGTTGGCTCCGCCTGGAACCGCATCAAAATCTGTTAGTTCATTGTTTAAAATGACCCCGTAATCAGGAACCATAATGCCTGTTCCAAACAGCTGTTCAATTGTTGTGGTATAGGAAACAACATTGCCCCAGCGGTCCGCGACGGTAAAGTGTGTCGTTTGGCCGTCTACTTTATCACTCGGCTGTTCGACTTGCTTATAGTTTGCGGTTCCTTCTTCGTATTTCCAAGGATCACCGGCTTTTGGTTTTTTGTTGACTTCATCTAAACTGATTAATTGCTGGCGCTCTTTTATATAGTCGGGGTGAAGCAAACCTTTGAGAGGAACATTTACAAATTCGGGATCGCCTGCATAAGCCGCACGGTCAGCGTAAGACAAATGCATGGTTTCAGCGAGCAGATGGTATTTTTCCCATGAGCGGATATCATATTGTGAAAGGTTAAAATCATCGAGAATGTTCAGCATTTGCAGTAAGAAAACGCCGCCAGAGCTTGGAGGAGGAGTCGTTGCAATTTGATAGCCTTGATATTCCCCCCAAATCGGTTCGTCAATTGTAATATCATAATTTTCTAAATCTTTTTTGGTCATTGATCCACCGAAATCCTGAACCGTATCAGAAAGCGCTTTGGCAAATTTGCCTTCATAAAAAGCGTCTATGCCTTTCGAACGAATGAGCTTAAAGGTTTTGGCCAAATCTTTTTGAATGAGAGTATCACCTTCTTTAAGCGGCTCGCCATTCGGCAGAAATACATCCTTTGCGGCAGTCCGTGATAATTTTTCCTGATAATCAGAAATCGCATTTGCTAACACTGAATCAATCGGAAAGCCTTTATCAGCGAGTTTAATAGAGGGGGAAATTAATTGTTTCATCGAACGGGTTCCCCATTTATCCAAAGCTTTTTCCAGCCCTTTTAGAGTACCCGGAACACCAACGGCAGTACCTTTTGTGACACGTTCAGAGAAAGGTATCGCTTTGCCGTTTTCATCGAGAAACATATCCGGAGTTGCGCCTGCGGGAGCGCGTTCGCGGCTGTCGATGATCGTCGTATCTTTTGTTTTTCCGTCATACACCATCATAAAACCGCCGCCGCCAATGCCTGACATCATCGGTTCTGTGACATTAAGCGCAAACTGAATGGCAACCGCCGCGTCAATGGCATTTCCGCCTTTTTTCAAGATGTCAGCCCCGATCTCTGAAGCGAGAGGATGCGCAGTTGCAACCATTCCGTCTTTGCCTACATCTACTTGCTTGTACTCGTCATAGCCTTTGGGCGGCTTTTTAGCTTCCGCGTGAAATGGAGCACTTCCAGCGACTAACAGAACACTAAGCAGGGCTGCTAAACAGACGTTCCATGTTTTTTTCATGTTCTCCCTCCTATTAAGCTGTTATGTTACAATCTTAGCGTAAAAAAAATACAGCGGTTTCACAAGTGACAAATGGTATATTATCTATAGCATTCAGCCATATTTCTGTGTGAAATTGATTATATTGGGGTGAGTCATGTGCTATAGTAGAACCATCGATTGGATCATTGAAACAGAAAGGACCCCCCCATATGTATCTAACCATTAAAGAAACAGCAGAATATACAAATCTTTCAGAGGATTATATTAAAAATTTGGTACTCGAAGGAAAAATACGCACCGTGCATGACGGTGATCAATTTTTAATTTATAAAGGACAATTCAAAACACATCTTGAACAGCTGGAAAATTATAAAGCGCTCGTGCAGGAAATATTAAATGAGCCGATTCTGGAAGATGTCGATGTGAAGGATGAAGACTAGGACGCAATTTCAAATTGTGTCTTTTTTTGTATATTTTTTTAAGAGCATCTCAAAAAGAGAAGCATCAGATTTCGTTTTAAGAACTTTTTTAGGAAGGTCTATAGTAATTTGTCTCAATGGTCGAAAAAGCTCCATATAAGGCCGAAAACACCTTTTAAGAGGGTAGGGTGTTTCAAGAGATCTTCTTCCCGCTTATGTAACACTATGTATATTATGTTACATAAGTGCTCCCGGACTTTGACATTCAACGTTTTTCCGCTATAATAGTAACATAGACCTCAAAACGTTACATAACGGTTTTTAAGGAGTTTTTTGATGCATATTGTACAGCCGATCCGCAGTTTAGAGAAAATTCAAGATGTAAAACATTATTTACACAGCAAAAACAAGCGTGATTATTTTTTGTTTATTTTCGGCATTAACAGCGCGCTCCGAATTTCTGATATTTTGCCGCTTCAAGTGAAAGACGTCAGAAATAAAGACCATTTATGGGCGACTGAAAGCAAAACTAAAAAGAAAAGGAAGATTCTCATTTTAGAATCTTTGAAAGCAGAAATACACGAGTATACGAAAGATATGAAAGAAAATGAATACCTATTTAAATCTGTCCGAACCAGAAAGCCAATTTCACGCATTCAGGCATACAGAATTTTAAGAGAGGCAGCCGAAGCGTGCGGACTTGAGGAAATAGGGACCCATACGCTCCGGAAAACATTTGGCTATCACTTCTACCAGCGGACAAAAGATATCGCTGAGCTGCAGAGAATTCTTAATCATTCATCACCCTCAATTACAATGCGTTATATTGGAATCGATGAAGATACAACAAGAGCTGCTTATAAGGTATTTGGAGGGCTGTAAATCAAATGGCTTGAAAATCGTGACAATCGGAGCTACTATATAGATATTAAAAAAGCTCTAGTAGCACAGCGGATAGTGCAGCAGTTTCCTAAACTGCAGGTCGGGAGTTCGAATCTCTCCTAGAGCGTAATAAAAACAAAAGGGCAATGGTGGTTGATACGTCCATTGTCTTTTTTATTCTCAATATAAAAAAAAACGCCCGGGAAACGGGCGTTTTTTCTTATATAACTGCATCAAAGCGATTTACTTTCCATTTTTTGTTTCTCTTTTACAAATGTCACTTTCCGTTTTGCTGAAGGTGATCCGTCCAAAGTAGGAACGGTAAATTCATATGTGACTGTGCCGCCTTTTTTAGAAATGAGTTTAGCGGTTGATTTTTTCCAATTTAAGAGATTGTCTCCGTCACCGATCGGAACAGCCAGTTTCCCTTTTGAAACAATAAAATGATAGTCTTTAAAGCCTTTTTCAATCGCTGATTTTGAGAAAATAGGTGTTAAGTAATTCACAGCTTTTTCTTTTGTGCCAAGGTCACTGCACATGTATACGTACTGAAGATTTTGATGCTCAAATGTGCCTGATGGGCAAACTGCTTTCTTCGCTTTTGGATTGTGTCCGCTCATTGTATTCCAAAAATGCTCTCTAGCTGTTAGGGCCAGCTGCAATGCTTGTTTTTGTGATAAATCCCCGGATGTGTTTTTTGCAAATGCATTTGTGTTTAATGACAGAATAAGTGCAATAGTGGTTAGAAACAGAAGATATTTTTTCAATGTGGCTCTCTCCTTTAAAATCTCTTTCTCTTATGTTACAAATGTTACAATAGTTACGTTTAGATTACAACACTTTTGCATAAATTATTTTTTTATTCTTTCATCTCACCAAAAGACTATGCTGTATCGTGCTAGCTTATTCTTGATGCTTCAAAATGTGTAAAAATAGGAGAATCGGGAAGGGTTTCATAAGTACTGTGGTGAATAGTTACATGTTGCGTGTCGTGTTCATTTCAAAAGAAACGGGAGCACGTTAGTGAAACGAGTTTAAATAAAGGAGTCATTACATATGGAAACATTACAAGAAAATCCCGTATCTAAGAAGAAGAGCAATCCATCTGTTTGGCGGTCCATGTCACTATTTTTAGTGCCGCTCCTTCTGAGCAATGTGCTGCAATCAGTCGGCCAGTTAGTCGGGATGGTCGCTGTGGGCAGATGGCTTGGCGTAGATGCGCTTGCAGCTGTCTCATCCTTTTTCCCGCTGTTTTTTCTTCTCATTTCATTTACCATCGGCATCGGTTCCGGCAGTTCCATTCTTATCGGGCAAGCCTATGGGGCAAAAAATGAGGAACGGTTAAAGGCCGTTGTCGGAACAACGCTGACATTCACCTTTTTATTAGGAATTGTGTTAGCTGTGATCGGCAGTATATTCACCTTAGATATTCTGCGTCTCATGGGAACCCCGGAAAATGTAATTGATGTAAGTGTTAGGTATGCGCGTATCTTATTTTACGCAATGCCATTTATGTTTTTATATTTTGCCTATACCACATTCTTGCGGGGAACAGGCGATTCTAAGACACCGTTTTATACATTGATTGTAAGCACAGTCATCAATATAGCACTTTTACCGATCTTCATTCTCGGCATGTTCGGTTTGCCGAAGCTGGGCATTTACGGCTCTGCTTACGCAACCGTTATTTCTACAATTGTGACCTTTATCGTATTATTGGTGTATCTGCGGAAAACGAAACATCCGCTGCAATTTGATAAGACAGTGCGGCGTTATTTGAAAATGGATAAGGAACTGCTGGCGCTTCTGCTGCGTCTTGGAATTCCGTCAAGCATCAACATGATTCTCGTGTCGCTATCGGAAATAGCGGTCATTTCATTCGTCAATCATTATGGCTCTGATGCGACAGCAGCATATGGCGTGGTCAACCAGGTAGCCAGCTATGTGCAAATGCCGGCTGTCAGTCTGGGTATCGCGGTATCTATTTTCGCTGCTCAATCTATTGGAGCGAATGAGTTTGACCGGTTAAAGCAAGTAATCCGAGTCGGCATTTGGCTGAATTATATCATTGGCGGTGTGTTGATTGTCCTTATCTATCTTTTTGCACATCAGATTTTAGCGTTATTTTTGACCGAGAAAGATACACTTCATATTGCACACAAGCTTTTAATGATTACATTATGGAGCTATTTGCTGTTTGGAAATGCACAAATTATTTCTGCGACGATGCGTGCAAGCGGAACGGTTTTATGGCCGACTCTCATCAGTATTTTTGCCATCTGGGGAATCGAGGTGCCGGTTGCGTTTGTTCTGTCCCACTACACCAAGCTTGAAATACTCGGCGTCTGGGTTGGCTATCCGGCTGCGTTTGCCGTCAGCTTGCTTTTGATTTACGGGTATTATCAATTCATTTGGAAAAAGAAGCAGATTACACGTCTGATTCAATAAACTCCAAAAAAACACTGTTCATTTTTAGCAGTGTTTTTTTGTTTACGTAAAGACTAAAGGGAAAACATAAAATGGAGGAAATATTGCGCACAGAATTGAATGTATTATATAAGCATTGAACTAAGGAGAGGTTGAGTACATATGACAAATTATATTGAAAAGATGACGTATTTAGGAACACCAGCTGTCAAAGCGGGTAATGAGCACTTGGAAATGATAGTTGTGCCTGAGTGGGGAAGCAACGTCATTTCTCTCGTAGACAAGGAAACAAAGCTGCACCTTTTACGTGAACCGGAAACAACCGATAGCTTTCATGACACACCTACATTGTATGGAATCCCTATTTTGTTTCCGCCTAACCGCATAAGTGACGGAAAGTTCAGCTTCCGGGGCAGAACCTATCATTTTGATATCAATGAAAAAGATAAACACCATCACCTTCACGGCTTTCTCTATGATAAAAAGTGGGACATCATTACGATGAAACAAACAGATGAAGAAGTGATTATAGAAACTGAAATTGATCTATCGGACATTCCCCATGTTTATAAACAATTTCCGCATCATGCCGTTGTACGGATGAGGTACATTTTAAATGATAACACTCTTCATAAGCATGCAACGATCATGAATAAAGGGGAGGACGCATTTCCTTGGGGGCTTGGTTACCATACGACATTCGTTTTCCCGGAAGAGAGCTCTTTATTTTCTCTCACAGCTGATCAGCAATGGGAATTGGATGAACGTTTATTGCCGACCGGAAAGCTGGTAGATATACCGAATCAGGAAGCTTTACACGAAGGAATGCTCTTGCGGCAGCAGCTTGATGATGTCTATTTATCTTCTTATCAGAAGAGAGGGGGAGAAAATCAGGCTGTCATTTACCATCAGCATGTACATCTGAATATGATCTACAAGGCGGATGAACAATTTAAGCATTGGGTTGTGTATAATGCTGATGGAACACAAGGGTATTTGTGCCCAGAGCCTTATACATGGGTGACAAACGCAGTTAACCTTGATCTCCCTTCGTCACTCACTGGCCTACAAGTGTTAGAGCCCGGTGAAGAGACGACAGTCAAAAGCAGCATCACGATTGAACGTAATCATCAATAGCCAATCAGGAGAGGCGGGATAAGAAAATGGGAAAAAGCATAAAGCTTTATTTTGTGATATTGCTGCTTTTCACCTTTGCTTCCGTTCCATATATGCACCATGCTGCACAAGCGGCTGAAGAACAGGATACACTTGCCGGGCAGATTGAAAACATTTTAGCCAATGAACCTGCTTTAAAAGGCGCAACGGCCGGCATTACCATCCGTTCTGCCGAAACAGGCGACGTCATATACGAGCATTTAGGGGATGTCCGGATGAGACCCGCCTCTTCTCTAAAGCTTTTTACAGCCGCCGCGGCACTTTCTGTTCTCGGTGAGGATTATTCTTTCACGACAGAAGTACGGACAGACGGCCGCCTCAAAGGTCAAAAACTGAATGGCAACCTTTATCTGAAAGGAAAAGGAGATCCAACACTTTTAACATCGGATTTTGATCAAATGGCCGAAAAGCTGAAAAAATCCGGTATTAAGGTCATTAAAGGCAATCTTATCGGCGATGACTCATGGTATGATCATATCCGCTATTCGCCAGATTTGCCATGGAGCGATGAATACACTTATTACGGCGCCCAAATTTCAGCACTGACAGCGTCTCCAAATGAGGACTATGATGCAGGCACTGTGATAGTAGAAGCAAGTCCGGGAAAGAAAGAAGGACAAAAGCCAGCAATATCAATTTCACCAAAAACGGATTATGTTGCAATTGAGAATGAGGCGAAAACAGTTGAGGCGGGAAAAAAGAAAGAGCTTTCTATCGAAAGAGAACACGGAACCAATACTATTTCAATTAAAGGGAGCATACCAGTTGATGCAAGCAAGACAAAAGAGTGGATTTCCGTCTGGGAGCCGACAGGATATGCTTTAGATTTATTTCAGCAAGCCCTCAAAAAACAAGGCATTACAGTAAAAGGGAAAATCAAAATGGGCACAGCGCCCAACTCTTCTGCCGTACTGGCCACTCATTACTCAATGCCTTTGTCAAAGCTATTTCTTCCATTTATGAAATTAAGCAATAACGGACATGCCGAGGTACTTGTCAAAGAGATGGGGAAAGTGGAAAAAGGAGAGGGCAGCTGGGAAAAGGGTCTTGAAGTGCTAAACAGTACGCTTCCGAATTTCAGCGTTGATCCCAAAACACTTATTTTGAGAGACGGTTCCGGGGTTTCTCATATCGATGCCGTATCATCAAACCAAATCACAAAGCTGTTATATGACATCCAGGGTGAAAAGTGGTTTCAAACTTATCTACATGCTCTGCCGGAAGCGGGCAACAGTGACAGGATGATAGGCGGAACGCTAAGAAACCGCATGAAAGACACCCCAGCACAAGGAAAAATAAAGGCAAAGACCGGATCGTTAAGCACTGTCAGCTCTCTGACTGGCTACGCAGAAACAAAGAGCGGAAAAACGCTGGTTTTCTCTATTCTTCTAAACGGTTTGATTGATGAATCGGATGGAAAAGACATTGAAGATCAAATTGCTGTTATTTTGGCAAATCAATAAAAAACCTGTTTTCCACGAAAACAGGTTTTTTATATGTTTTCACATTATTCCGTTTATGTATGGGACACTGAGGTGGAGAACGATTTAACATTAGCCATATAAAATCAAAAGAATAAAGAAAAATTCTAGTGATGAAATACTATTAAAAAAAGCTACTTTTATAACTTTACATTTGGAATCCTCATAAAATTAATCAAGAAAAATAAATAATTAATACTATATTCAAAAAAATGTTATAAAAATTTTATATTTTTTATTGTACTTTAAAAAAATTCGGTTAATATAATGCATATATGGATGATATAGACATATAATTTCTTTTTATTGTAATTATTTCAGTTTCTTATCCTCTTATAATGAGAATTGGAGGGAATTCGTTGAAAGAATATACTTATGGTTTAACTCATGCCCAAAGGAGAGTTTGGTTTACTGAACTGTTAGAGCCTGGTACAAGCATCTGTAATCTGACCGCCTGTGTAAAATTCAGGGGTGATGTTGATCTTGATGCTCTTCAGTTGGCTCTGAACCTTTCAATCTCCCGTAATGATGCAATCAGGTTCCAGCTGACAGAAGGAATTGAATCGGAGTCAGAGCCTCGTCTGTACCTTGCAGAAAACAAAGAATTATCACTTGAAATAATAGATTTTACAAATACTGAAATGACAGAAACAGAGCAATGGATTCATGATCAAGCCAGAATTCCGTTTACGCTGCTTGACTCGCCTCTGTATCAATTTTATCTCCTTAGAATCCACCCTCATGAGATTTGGCTATATGCGAAATTCCATCACATTATCATGGACGGCATCTCTTTAAATTTGATGGGAAATCAAATTATTGATCTGTATCAAAAAATTAAAAAAGGGGAGCCTATACCCGATCAAAAAGAGCCGTCTTACCTTAGCTACATAGAAAAAGAGAGGCAGTACTTACAATCTTCACGTTTTGAAAAAGACCATTTATTTTGGACGCAAACCTACCAACAGCCGCCGGTGTACCACTCACTAACCGGACAGAGCACTTTACAAAAGCAGAGTACCTCCGCATCGAGAGATACCATCACACTTTCACCTTACCTAGCACATTCCATCCAAGCTTTTTGCGAAGAACAGAAAATCAGTATGATTTCCTTATTTATGGCTTCATTTTACATATGTATCAGCCGCCTCACCTCTAAAACGGACCTTGCAATCGGAACCTACTATGGAAACAGGGGGTCAAAGGCGGAGAAAGAAATGCTTGGCATGTTTGTCAGCTCCCTTCCAATCAGAAAAACGGTTGATTCTGACGCCGATTTTCTTTCCTTTGTGCGCAGTGTCGGCAGAGAACAGCTTTCAGTCATGCGCCATCAAAGATTTCCTTATAATTTGCTGGTGAATGAATTAAGAAAAGAACACAAGGATTTACACAACCTGATTGGTATATCTATGCAGTACCATCCGCTTCAATGGAAAAAAGCGGATGATTTGAACTATGAGACGGCGCTTTATTTCAGCGGATACACCGCGAACGAGCTTTCTGTTCAAATACAGGAGCGGATAGACACTGGAGCCATTCAATTAAATTTCGACTATCAACATATATTATTTTCTCTTGAGGACATTAAACGGATTCAGCACCACCTGCTTACGTTGCTGGAAAACGCGCTTCAAAATCCTCATCGTACTATAAAAGAATTAGATATGGCAGAAAAACGTGAGAAAGAAAAAATTTTATATGAATTTAACAGAACGAAAGCTGTTTCGCCTGCAGCTCCGACGCTGCACGGGCTGTTTGAACGTCAGGCGGCTTTGACGCCGGAGCGGACGGCTTTGCGCTTTTCTGGCGGCTCGATGACTTACGCGCAGCTTGACATGTACGCCAACAGGCTGGCAGCGCGCCTTACGGCGCACGGTGTCACGAAGGAAAGCATTGTCGGTGTTCTAAGCGAGCGTTCGCCGGACATGCTGACAGCCGTTCTCGCCGTATTAAAGGCAGGCGGGGCTTATTTGCCTCTTGATCCTGCATATCCAGAGGAGCGGCTGAGCTATATGCTGAAAGACAGCGGGGCAGCATTGTTGCTGACACAGCCGGGATTAAAGGCACCTGATTTTTCCGGAAAGACACTTGAAGTGGATCTGACGGCTCTTGCGAATGAAGAATCCGAATATCACTCTCTTCATCAAGCGGACAGCGATTCTCTCGCCTATGTGATCTATACGTCAGGCTCCACTGGACGGCCGAAAGGAGTCGCCGTTGAGCACTGCCAGGCGGTTTCCTTTCTGACCGGCATGCAGATGCAGTTTCCTTTAGAGGAAGACGACATCATTATGATGAAAACGTCTTTTTCCTTTGATGCGTCTGTCTGGCAGCTGTTTTGGTGGACGCTTTCAGGTGCTTCGGCCTATCTGCTTCCGTCCGGCTGGGAGAAAGATCCGGCATTGATGGTAAAAGCCATTCGAGAGGAAGGCGTTACAACGGCCCATTTTATTCCGGCCATGCTGAACAGCTTTTTGGACCAAGCGGAAATCGGAGCGCCGAGAAGCCTGAAGCGCGTATTCGCCGGAGGTGAACCGCTGGCCCCTCATACGGCAGCCCGTTTCGCTTCTTCGCTGCCCGAGACATCGCTGGTTCACGGCTACGGGCCGACAGAAGCAACTGTTGATGCGGCATTTTACACGTATGATCCGGAGCTGGACAGGGATCGCTTGCGTCTTCCGATCGGAAAACCTGTGCCTGGCGCGCGTCTGTATGTGTTAGATCCGCATGTATCCGTACAGCCTGTCGGCGTAGCGGGAGAATTGTATATCGCCGGAGCCGGCGTCGCCAGAGGCTACTTGAATCGTCCGGAATTAACAGAAGAACGTTTTCTAGATGATCCATTTTATCCGGGTGAACGCATGTACAAAACGGGTGATTTGGCGCGCTGGCTGCCAGACGGACAAGTGGAATTCCTCGGCCGTCTGGATGACCAGGTGAAAATCCGCGGCTACCGGATTGAGCCGGGAGAAATCGAAGCGGCGCTCAGAAGCATAGAAGGCGTGCGGGAAGCGGCTGTGACTGTTCGTACAGAAAGCGGCGAGGCGGAATTATGTGCGTATGCAGAAGGGCTCGGAAGAAATGAAGTGCGCAAGCAGCTTGAGATATTGCTTCCGGGCTACATGATTCCTGCTCATATCATTGAGATGGAACAATGGCCGGTTACCCCGAGCGGAAAGCTCGACCGAAAAGCGCTGCCTGCTCCTGACGGAGCGGCAGATCGGGAAATCTACTCGGCGCCGAGAAACCTGACAGAGATGAAGCTTTCCCAGCTGTGGGAGGAAGTGCTGAAAAGCGGCCCTGTCGGCATTCACGACAACTTTTTTGACCGGGGAGGCCATTCCTTAAAAGCCACCGCGCTTATCTCCCGGATCGCCAAGGAATTCGGCGTCCAGGTGCCGCTGAAGGAGGTATTTGCCCATCCGACGGTAGAAGGTTTGGCTTCTGTCATCAGCGAAGGAACGGAAAGTCCGTATGAAGCCATACTCACAGCCGGGCTTCACAAGCTCGCACGGGAGAATGGAAGCACCCTGTACATGGTGCTCCTGGCAGCTTACACAGCGTTATTGGCGCGCTTAAGCGGACAGGAAGACATCATCGTCGGGTCACTATTGCCGGACGTCCTCACAAGGACCTCGAGCCGATACTTGGAATGTTCGTCAACACCCTGGCGCTTCGGGCACGCCCGGAGGGCGGGAAGCCATTTGCGCAATTTTTGCAGGAAGTTCGCGAGATCGCATTGGCAGCTTACGAGCACCAGGATTATCCGTTCGAAGAGCTTGTCGACAAGCTCGGCGTAACGCGGGATATGAGCCGAAACCCAGTGTTTGATACGATGTTTATTCTTCAAAATATGGACAAGCAAGACATTCATCTTGGAGACATAAAAGCCCGGCCTGCAAATGTCATTCATCAAATTTCTGTATTTGACATGACGTTGATTGCAGCTGAATCAGATGGAGTCATCAAATGTGACATGGAATTTAGTACCGACGTATTTATGAGAACGACAATTGAACGCTGGGCGGCTCATTTTACCGAATTTTTGCGTGCTGCCACGTCAAATCCTAATACCACTCTCTCACAAGTGAATATACTTAGCGAAAAAGAAAAACAAAAGATTTTGATAGAACTCAACAAAACCCACGTTGAATGTTCTCAAACTGATATTGCTTTTTATCGCATGTTTGAAAAGAGGGCTGAAGAGACACCGGAGCATATTGCTGTTATTGACGGTGAAAAACAGATCAGCTATCGCCATCTCAACGAAAAAGCCAATCGTCTGGCGCGCACACTGCAAGAAAAAGGAAAAGAGACGCAGCCAATCGTTGCTGTTTTAGCGGAGCGATCCATTGATGCTATTGTTGGTATTTTAGCCGTTATGAAAGCCGGCGGCGTGTATATTCCGATAGATTCTCATTACCCAAAAGCCCGGATTGAATATCTTCTCAAAGACAGCGGGGCTGAAATTCTTCTTTTACAGAATGAAGTAAAGCATTTGATTGCAGGCTCAGATATAGGTGATATTTCTCGCATCTGTCTTGATGATGAAAGTTTCTATGAATCAAAAAGATGCAACCTTGCTTCGTCTCCTGCCCCGGAGGACTCGGCATACATCATTTATACGTCAGGAACAACCGGTGCGCCTAAAGGCGTTATCGTTACGCACCGAAACTTTGCTCATGCTGTTCTTGCTTGGCGCAGCATATATCAGCTCGATCAAATGCCTGTCAGGCTGCTTCAAATGGCGAGCTTCTCCTTTGATGTCTTTTCAGGAGATTTGGCGAGAACATTGGCCAACGGAGGGACTCTAGTCATTTGCCCTGATGACACAAGGCTTGAGCCTGCTGAATTATATGCATTGATGAACCGCCAGCGTATCACGATCATGGAGTCAACGCCGGCACTCATTGTCCCATTTATGGAATATGTCTACCGCAATCAGCTTAGTCTTTCTGACTTAGGCATCCTTATTTTTGGTTCGGATATGGTGAAAGCTCATGACTTCCAAACAATGGCGGAGCGTTTCGGAGGCAAAATGCGGTTAATCAATAGTTACGGGGTTACAGAGGCCACGATCGATTCAAGCTACTATGAAATGAATATGGGTGAAGAGTATTCGGGAGACAGCGTACCGATCGGCATCCCGCTTCCCAATGTAAAACTGTACGTACTCAGCCAGACTGATCAAATACAGCCGATCGGTATTGCCGGCGAGCTTTGCATCGGCGGAGCCGGCGTTGCCAAGGGCTATCACGGAAAATTCGAATTAACGGAAAAGAAATTTACAGAGAATCCATTTGTGCCTGGAGAAAGACTGTATAGAACAGGGGATCTGGCCTGCTGGCTTCCAAACGGCACTCTCAGACTTCTTGGCCGGATAGATCACCAAGTAAAGATAAACGGGTACAGAATCGAAACAGAAGAAATTGAAAGTGTGCTCCTCCAAACAGGACTTGTGAATGAAGCGGTTGTTACGGTTCAAAGTGATACGAATGGACAGGCTCGTTTGGCAGCTTATATTCTGCCTTCAGATGCCGATACAACGGTTCTCCGCGGTGCTCTATCAAAAATGCTGCCGGCATATATGATTCCTGCGCATATCATTCCTTTGGAAAAGATGCCGCTGACATTAAACGGGAAGCTGGACAGAAGAGCTTTACCGGCACCAAATGAAGCTTTCTCGCGGCCGTATACTGCACCGGTCAACGAATTGCAGGGAATGACAGCGCAGATTTGGGAGGACGTGCTGAGCGTGTCTCGAGTTGGCATTCACGACTCCTTTTTTGAGCTTGGAGGAGACTCTATTAAAGCACTGCAAGTGTCTGCCCGGCTGGCAGCTGAAGGCTGGAGCATGACTATACAGGATTTATTCCGTTATCCAACAGTTCATGAGCTGAGCGGCCATATCACACCATTGACATCTCAGGCTGAACAGAGGCCTATCGAAGGTGAAGCGGATCTCACACCGATTCAGAACAAATTTTTCGATCAGCGTCATGCTTTTCGTGATCATTACAACCAATCGGTCATGCTTTTCAGCGAAAAGGGGTTTCATGCCGACGCGCTTCGTCAAGCGCTGCGCAAATTGACTGAGCATCATGACGCGCTTCGCATGGTGTTTACACAGAATCATGCCGGGCGTGTCGTTCAGTACAATCGCGGCATTCAGATCACTGAAAACGAACTGTTCGGATTACACGTGGCAGATTGGACAAAAGAACAGGCAAAAGGCACACTCTTGGAAGAAAAATTTGCTGCTGAGGAAATCGTGCTTCAAAGCAATATGAATGTAAAAGAAGGACCTTTGCTGCAAGCAGGCTTGTTTAAAACGATAGAGGGAGACCATTTGCTAATTACGATCCACCACCTCGCTGTAGATGGCGTTTCTTGGAGGATTCTGCTTGAAGATGTAGCTGCAGCCTACCAACAGTCTTTGGAGCAAACAGAGATCAAACTGCCGCCGAAAAGCGATTCTTATTTATCATATGCCAATGGTCTGGCACAGATAGCCGGAAGCCGGCAATTGTTATCAGAAATAACATATTGGCAAACGACTTTGGATGCTCATAACGTTTTTCTGCCTAAGGACAGGGCTGAATCGGACAGGCATCAAAGCAGTGCTGAAACAGCTGCGTTTGTATTAGCCAGTGACTGGACTAAAAAACTGCTGTTTGAAACGCAGCAAGCCTATGGGACTGATGCCAACGAACTTTTGCTGACTGCCTTAGGAATGGCGCTTTACAAATGGAGCGGACACGAACAAATTGTAATCAGCACTGAGGGCCATGGAAGAGAAGGACATGTTCCGAATATTGATATTTCACGAACAGTAGGCTGGTTCACTTCTATTTATCCTATCCTACTGGACATGAGTGTACCGCATTCATCCGAAGATCAGCTCGGTTACAGAATCAAAGCGACAAAGGATAGGCTGAGAAGAGTGCCGCATAAGGGAACGGGCTACGGCTTATTAGTCCAAAAGGGAGCCATACAGCATAAAGAGCCTGAGATCAGCTTCAATTATCTTGGACAATTCAGCGAAGATGAGAGTTCGGATTTGTTTCAACTGTCTTCTTATCAGCCTCGTTACGAAATAGCTGGGGAGAGAGAAAGAGAGTATGAGCTCGATATGAATGCTTTGATAACAGATGGGCGTCTGCAAGTCAAAGCAGTTTACACCCGGGTGTTCCACGAAAACACAATTCAGAGTTTGATGGACAGCTTTCACAGTCATCTTATCGAGATCATTGAGCATTGTACAAAGAAAAAAGAACGAGAAAAAACGCTGAGCGATTTCAGCAACAAAGAATTAACGCCATCCGCATTATCTAGCATCGAAAATCTCGTTAAAGGTCTTTAACTTTTGGAAAAGGTGTGTGGAATTGATGACGCAAGCAACACAGATCCAAGATATTTATCCGTTATCATACATGCAGGAAGGGATGCTGTTTCATTCACTGCTTGATTTCAGCTCTAAAGCTTATGTGGAACAAACCTCGTTTACCATTACAGGCAGCCTGTGTATCGATTCGTTTCAAAAGAGCTTAAATCTTCTTGTTTCCCGATACGATATTTTCAGAACCATTTTCATTAAGGAGGTGCCGGATCTCACTGGGCCGCAGCAAGTTGTGCTGACAAACCGTGAATTAACCGTACAAAGGGAAGATCTTTCTCACCTGAAACATGGTGAGCAGCTTGCTCTGATAGAAGACTTTATGCAGCAGGACCGGGAAAAAGGGTTTCACTTGCAAAAAGATCCGTTAATGCGGCTTACGCTTTTTGATAGAGGAGACAGCACATATACATGTGTCTGGACACATCACCATATCATCATGGATGGCTGGTGCTTGGGCATCATCCTCAAAGAATTCTTCAGCATGTATGACTCACTTAAAAATAACAGGCCTGTACAGCTCGGCAGCACGGTGCCGTACAGCCGTTATATTGAATGGCTCGGAGAACAAGATAAAGAAGAAACCGCTGCATACTGGAGAGATTATCTGCAGGAGTACGGCAAGACCGCTTCTATTCCCAAGCTAAAAAGACGCTCAGCGAACGGGGAATATGAACCCGCACATATCCGTTTTTCTTTGGATCAAGCTATCGTTCAGAAATTGACAGCAGCTGCCCAAAATTGGGGAGTTACATTAAACACTTTATTTATGAGTCTATGGGGTGTTCTTCTCCATCGGTACAACGGAACCGATGACGCGGTCTTCGGCTCTGTTGTTTCCGGACGTCCGTCAGCAATTGACGGGATCGAATCAATGGTCGGCTTGTTTATTAACACGGTTCCGGTGCGTATTCGATCTGCAGAGAAAATGGCGTTTTCTACGCTTGTCAAATCCGTGCAGGAGGATACTTTACATTCTGAGCAGCATGGTTATTATCCGCTTTATGAGATTCAAAACCGCAGTGCTTTGAAGCAAGGATTGATTGATCATATTCTTGTCTTTGAAAATTATCCCGTACAGCTTCAGCAGGCAGTCAATAGGCAAAGCGAAAATGACGAAAACGCATTGAAGCTTGATGACATTTCTATGTCAGAACAAACCAACTATGACTTTAACGTTGTCATCGTTCCAGGTGAATCATTTTATATTAAATTCAGCTACAATGCCGCCGTTTATGAACGGGAAGAGGTGCTTCGGATTCAGGGGCACTTCATGCAGGCAATGGATTGTATTTTGTCAAACCCGGATATTGCTGTCGGAAACATCAACATTGTGCCTCCTGAAGAACAAAAGCTCATTCAATCGTTTAACGAAACGGAGTGCCATTATCCAAACAAAACGGTATCTCAATTGTTTGAGGAGCAGGCTCTCAAAACACCTGATGCGGCTGCTTTGAGAATGGGAGATGAGTGCCGGACATATCGGCAATTAGATGAAAGAGCCAATCAGGTTGCGCACGCCCTGATAGAAAAGGGAGCTGGACCTAACGGGATTGTCGCAGTGATGATGGAACGGTCAATGGACATGGCTGCTGCCCTGCTTGGAATTTGGAAAGCCGGCGGCGCTTATCTGCCTCTTGACCCAAGTTATCCGAAAGAACGGCTTTCTTTTCTGCTGCATGACAGTCAAGCAGCTCTCTTACTGACAGAAGAAGAACTTATTTCTTCCATCCCGTCAGGCTATGAAGGCAGTATTGTGACATCAGAACATACAGCACATTACAAAACGGACTCTCCTGATGTATCGATTGGTGAGCTTGCCTACCTGATCTATACGTCAGGAACGACAGGACGGCCAAAAGGTGTGCTCGTTGACCATCAAGGAATTGCAAATACCTTGCAGTGGAGACGGGAAGAGTACGGCATGAGCGAAGGGGATACAGCACTTCATCTGTTTTCCTATGTTTTCGACGGCTGCGTGACGAGCTTGTTTACTCCGCTTCTGTCCGGTGCATGCGTGCTGCTGACAACAGATAACGAAGCGAAGGACGTGCTCGCCCTTAGACGGAAAATAGCTCAATACAAGGTCAGTCATATGCTTATTGTTCCTTCCTTGTACCGGGTGTTATTAGAAGTGCTGACAGCTGAAGATGCACAAAGTCTTCGTATCGTGACATTTGCGGGCGAAGCAGTGACTCCCGACCTGCTTGAGACCAGCAGAAAGATTTGCCCCTCCGCTGAACTTGCAAATGAATATGGACCGACAGAAAACAGTGTGGCAACAACAATACTTCGGCATCTGAACGAAAAAGAGAAAATCACGATCGGACGCCCGATTGCCAATACAAAAGTATATATTTTACAAGGAGATCAGCTGCAGCCGATAGGCGCGGCGGGTGAACTGTGTATTTCAGGCGCGGGTCTCGCACGGGGGTACTATAAGCGGCCAGAGCTAACAGAGAAAGCATTCACAGACCATCCATTCCTCAAAGGAGAACGCTTATATCGAACCGGAGATGCAGGGCGCTTCCTGCCTGATGGCACGATTGAATATATTGGACGTTTTGATGATCAGGTAAAAATCAGGGGATATCGCATTGAATTGAGTGAGGTTGAAACTGTTCTTCGGCAAGCACCTGGAGTGAAGGAAGCTGCGGTGCTTGCCCGTGATGTGTCTGATGAGGAAAAGGAACTCGTTGCTTATATCGTTCCGGAAAAGGGAAACGGCCTTCCGAATCTGCACCAGCATCTAGCCGGTACATTGCCGTCCTATATGATTCCCGCAAGCATCATCAAAGTCACTCAAATGCCGTTAACATCCAGCGGGAAGCTCGACCGTTCCGCACTTCCGGAACCAGAAAACACAACTAGCTTAATGTACATGCCGCCACACACTTTAATGGAAACTAAACTGGCACGCATTTGGGAAGAGGTGCTGAACAGAAATCAAATTGGTATTCGCGATGATTTCTTTCAATTAGGCGGACAGTCCTTAAAAGCAGCCACACTCGTATCGAGAATACATAAACGGCTGAATATCGAGCTGCCGCTCAGCGACGTTTTTTCTTATCCGACCGTGGAAAGCATGGCAGCCAAACTGATGAGTTTACATGAGCATGCTTTTACGCAGATTGAACCTGCGGATTATAGAGATGTTTATCCGCTGTCTTTCTCGCAAAAAAGATTATACGCTCTTTACCAGCTGGCAGATGACAGCACAGGCTACAACATGCCGGCAGTACTGGAACTGCGCGGACATTTGGATCGCGGGAGATTGAGAAAAGTTCTCACAGAGCTTGTGAACCGGCATGAATCATTGCGTACTGCATTTGAACTGAACAACGGTGAGCCAGTGCAAAGGATTCATCCGGCGCTGACAGCTGATCTGAAAGAGCTTGAAATTGAATCAGAACAAATGCTGCAGTCTGCGATCTCGTCCTTTATCAAACCGTTTGATCTAACGGTTGGACCGCTGTTTAGAGCAAGCTTGATATCTCTTGAAAAAGAAAGAGCCTATTTGCTGCTCGATATGCATCACATCATTGCTGACGGAATCTCTATGAGTACACTCGTCCAAGAATTCACTGATCTTTATTGCGGAAAAGAGCTTCCAGCTTTAAACCTGCACTATAAGGATTTTGCGTTTTGGCAGCAAGAGAAGTTCCCGGAAACGCATTACAGCAAACAGGAGGCCTACTGGCTGAAGCAGCTTGGCGGCAGCCTTCCAGTATTGGATTTGCCGCTTGATAAAACGAGGCCGCTTCTACCTGATTTCAGCGGCGGAACATTTGAAGTAAACATTGATAAAAGAACGATGGAAGAACTGCACCGCTTGATGTTTGAAACGGGAACGACGATGTATATGCTCCTTCTGTCTGTCTATTCCATCATGCTTTCCAAACTGAGCGGGCAGGAGGATATCGTTGTCGGCTCGCCTGCTGCCGGGAGACCGCACGCTGATCTGGATCGGGTCATCGGGATGTTCGTCAATACATTGGCTATGCGATGCCAGCCTGAGGGCCACAAAATGTTCAGCTCTTATTTGCAGGAAATTCGCGAACTTGCTCTGACTGCATACGAGCATCAGGATTATCCTTTTGAAGAGCTCGTCAATAAGCTTGAAACGAAACGAGAGATCAATCGCAATCCGCTGTTTGACGCGATGCTCGTGCTTCAAAACAGCGAAGATTTCCGGTTTGAAGTGCCCGGCTTATCTATCTCGTCTGTAACCCCGTCACACAATGTGTCTAAATTCGATTTGACATTACACGCTGAGGAGCATTCCGATGGCATTCGCTGCCGCTTCGAATACAGTACCGCGCTGTTTGAAGAAGAGACCATTGCAAGATGGGCTTCCCATTTTATTGAGCTGGTGAAAGGAATAACGTCTGATATCCATATGAAGCTTTCGGAAATGCAATTGCTTTCTGCACCAGCGCGCGAATTGCTTCTTGGAACGATGGGTCAGTATGCTGACTATCCAAGAGATGAAAGCATCGTTCGTCTATTTGAAAAACAAGCAGCTGAACATCCCGAACATACCGCAGTCGTATGCGATCATATACGGCTGACTTATCGCGACCTGAATGAAAAAGCAGAACGGACAGCGGCTATGCTAATGAAACAAGGAATCCAATCCGGGGATATCATCGGTTTATTGTTGGATCGATCGCCTGATATGGTGATTGGCGTTTTATCTATCCTAAAAGCCGGAGGAGCATACTTGCCGATTGACCCTGAATATCCTCAAGAACGCATCAGCTTTATGCTGAATGACAGCGGGGCAAGAATTCTCTTGACAGAGCCCGGACACAACAAACCGGCGGATTACCATGGGCAAATTTTATATCTGAATGACGCCGAAAACGAATTGATTTCGCCTGATTTGAAAGTGCAAGAAATATTAGCAGACCAGCCAGCTTATGTGATTTATACATCTGGAACCACTGGGCAGCCAAAGGGCGTCGTTGTCGAGCACCGCAATGTGATGAGTCTATTGAAGCATCAGGATTTGCCTTTTGATTTTGACAGTGAGGACGTTTGGACTTTATTCCATTCATATTGCTTTGATTTCTCAGTATGGGAAATGTTCGGAGCGTTGCTGAATGGAAGTACGCTGGTTGTTGTCTCCAAAGAAACAGCCCGCGATCCGAATGCATTCCGCTTATTGTTAAAAAAAGAAGGCGTCACAGTACTCAATCAGACTCCAACTGCTTTTTACGGACTCATTCATGAAGAAGAAAACCATACGGACCGATTACATGTGCGATACGTTATTTTCGGCGGAGAAGCTTTACAGCCCGGCATGCTTGTAACTTGGAACGAGAAATACCCTGATACTGATCTGATCAATATGTACGGCATTACTGAAACAACTGTACATGTGACATATAAGAAATTGTCCTCAGCTGATATAGAAAAAAATAAAAGCAATATCGGAAAACCGTTGGCAACCCTTCAGGCTTATGTGATGGACGCTCATATGAATCTTCAGCCTACAGGAGTTCCAGGAGAGCTGTATATTGGCGGAGAAGGGGTAGCCCGGGGGTATTTGAACAGAGATGATTTGACCGGGGCCCGATTTGTACCTAATCCTTATCTTCCGGGAGACAGATTATACCGAACCGGAGACCTTGCAAAGCGTCTGGCAAATGGAGAGCTGGAATATATGGGCCGCATTGATGATCAAGTAAAAGTGAGAGGACACCGCATTGAGCTCGGTGAAATCCAGGCGTCTCTGCTTCAGCTTCCAATAATTAAAGAGGCGGCTGTCATTACAAGAGGTGATGAACAAGGCCAATCCGCTGTCTATGCTTACATGGTTGCGGAAGATGGACAGGCTGTAAATGAAGCAGATATCCGTGCTGCCCTGAGAGCCGTTCTGCCTGATTTTATGGTGCCTGCCCGTTTAATCCAGATTGACAGCATCCCGCTGACGGTTAACGGCAAGCTCGACCAGAAGGCCCTGCCGGAACCAGATAAGCGGGCTCTAGCTGAGAATGATATCAGCCCTAGAAATGAGATTGAAAAAGCGATGGCTGACATTTGGGAGGAACTGCTCGAAGCGGAGGAGATAGGTGTCAGCGCGAATTTCTTTGAGCTTGGAGGGGATTCGATAAAAGCGTTGCAGGTGTGTGCGCGGCTGAAGCAGCGAGGCTATGAAACGACAGTGCGTGAGATGTTTGAGCATCAGACGCTTGGTGAACTGTCGGCCCGCGTTCGAAAAGCTGTACGCGTAATTGACCAAACGCCCGTTGAAGGCGAGCTGCCTTGGACACCTGTACAGCAGTGGTTTTTCTCACAATCATTGGAAGCCCATCATTTTAATCAATCCGTTATGCTCTACCGGGCTGAACGGTTTGATGACATTGCACTCAGAAAGGTACTGAAAAGCTTGGTGACTCATCATGACGCACTGAGAATCATATGCCGTTTCAAAGATGGCAAGCCTGTACAGGTTAACAGAGGACCAGATCTTCCAGATGAGGAGCTATATGCCTTTGAACTGTTTGATGTAAGAGATCATCACTCAAATACAGCAGGTGATTCACAGGGCTTATCAGCAGAAGCACGCAAACAGATTGAAGAAATGGCAAACCAAATTCAGCAAACCATTCGATTGGAGACTGGCCCTTTGCTTCATGCTGGTTTGTTTAAAGCCGAAGATGGAGACCATTTGTTTCTGACGATTCATCACTTAGTCATTGATGCCGTTTCATGGCGCATTTTATTTGAGGATTTTTCAATTGCTTACGAACAGGCAGTCTCAGGAAAACCCATCGAACTGCCGGAAAAAACAGATTCATATTTCACCTATGCACAAACATTGGCTGACTATTCAAAAAGCCGGCGTCTGCAGCGTGAAATCGCGTATTGGAAAGAGCGGGAGGATCGGCATATTGAACCAATTCCCAAAGATCATTCGATCATATTGAACTCATTCAAAGATACAGAAGTAATTGATTTCGAGCTGTCCCGTGAAGACACAGAATTGCTGTTAACTGCTGCTAACAACGCATACAACACGGAAACAAATGATATCCTTCTGACTGCTTTAGGCCTAGCTTTGCAGGAATGGACGGGAATTGACCATTTCAAAATCAGTATGGAGGGCCACGGCAGAGAAGATTATCTTAACAATATTGACATGAACAGAACAGTTGGCTGGTTCACTTCAATTTATCCTGTATGGCTTGATATGAGTGATTCTGACTATACGAATGAAGGTGAGCGGCTGGGACGACACATTAAACAGACAAAAGACATGCTGCACCGCATACCGCATAAAGGCGCAGGCTATGGAGTGCTGAAATATATCAACAAGATATGGGATGCTGAGTACAGCAACCCGGAAATCAGCTTTAATTACTTAGGCCAGTTTGATCAGGATGTTCAATCAAAGACTTTTGAGATTTCTGATATTAAGACAGGGAATGAAATCAGCCCGGATTGGGAGCGGCCTTATGTGCTTGATATCAGCGGAGCCGTTTCATCAGGGTGCCTGCACATGCACATCATTTATAACGGACTTCAATTTAAGAAACAAACCATACAGGCATTAGCCGATCATTTTAAACATGCGCTTGAAAACATAATCCAGCATTGCGCGGGCAAAGAAACCCGCGAATGGAGTGCCGCTGATTTTACTGATGAGGAATTAACGCTGGAGGATTTAAGTGAAATTATGGGAGCCGTCAACAAACTATAGGAGAGGAGATTCATTGATGCCGCAGCAACCCGAAATACAGGATATATATCCCTTGTCTTTTATGCAGGAGGGGATGCTTTTTCATTCGCTGTATGATGAACAGTCGAGAGCTTATTTTGAACAGGCTTCTTTTACAATCAAGGGGCAGCTTGACTTAGACCGTTTCCAGAAAAGTATGGACGCTGTTTTTGACAGGTATGAAATCTTTCGAACGACTTTTATCTACAAAAATGTAGCCAAACCTCGTCAGGTGGTGCTTAAAGACCGTTCTTGCCGTGTTCATTTTGAAGATATTTCTCATCTTAATGAGAGAGAGAAAGAACATTGTACAGAAGCATTCAAGGAACAAGATAAAAAAAGGGGCTTTGATCTTCAGTCGGATGTACTGATGAGAATATCCGTTTTAAAATGGGCGCCTGAGCGTTACGTGTGCATTTGGAGCCATCACCATATTTTAATGGACGGATGGTGCTTAGGCATTATCATTAAAGACTTTCTCCACATTTATCAAGCGCTGGGAGAAGGGCGGCTTCCATATTTGCAGCCAGTTCAGCCGTACGGAACATATATTAAATGGCTAATGCAGCAGGATCGTGAAGAGGCAGCTGCGTATTGGAAAAAGCGACTGCAGCACTTCGAGAAAGCTTCTTCTTTGCCAAAAAGAAACGAGCAAGTATCAGAAGGTGAATTACAGCAGGTCACGTTTACTATCTCTGAAAAAGAAACGTCCGATTTGCAGAAAATCGCAGCAGCATCCGGTGCAACGCTTAACACCGTTTTCCAAGCTTTGTGGGGGATTTTGCTGCAAAAATTCAATCGCTGTGACGATGCCGTGTTCGGATCAGTCGTCTCAGGCAGGCCTTCTGAGCTGAAAGATGTAGAAAATATAGTCGGCCTTTTTATTAACACCATTCCCATCCGGGTCCAAAGCAAAGCTCTTTCTTTCTCTGACCTGGTCAGTCGGATACAAAAGGAAATGACTGAAGCAGAAGCATACAGCTATTTCCCTCTATATGACATTCAAGCGCAGAGTGCTCTTAAACAAGATCTCATTGATCATATTATCGTGTTTGAAAACGTGCCGACCCAGGAAGAAATTGAAGGATTAAACCAGACTGGATCGTTCGGTTTCTCAGTGGAAAACTTTGCGATGGCGGAGGAGACGAATTATGGATGCAGCGTCAAAGTGATTCCAGGCCGCACATTGTTCGTGCGCATCAATTTTCATACAGGTTTATATGAGCCTGGCATAATTGCCGAGATAAAAGATTATTTACTGCATATGATTTCAGCTGTCATCTCTGATCCTTCTCTTCCTGTTTCAAGGATGACGTTACTAGATAAAGACAAAACACAGAAAATGGTTGCTGAATATAATACGACGGGGGCTGTTTCAGCGTTAGCTCCGACGCTGCACGGGCTGTTTGAACGTCAGGCGGCTTTGACGCCGGAGCGGACGGCCTTACGCTTTTCTGGCGGCTCGCTGACTTACGCACAGCTTGACATGTACGCCAACAGGCTGGCAGCGCGCCTTACGGCGCACGGTGTCACGAAGGAAAGCATTGTTGGTGTTCTAAGCGAGCGTTCGCCGGACATGCTGACAGCCGTTCTCGCCGTATTAAAAGCAGGCGGGGCTTATTTGCCTCTTGATCCTGCATATCCAGAGGAGCGGCTGAGCTATATGCTGAAAGACAGCGGGGCAGCATTGTTGCTGACACAGCCGGGATTAAAGACACCTGATTTTTCCGGAAAGACACTTGAAGTGGATCTGACGGCTCTTGCGAATGAAGAATCCGAATATCACTCTCTTCATCAAGCGGACAGCGATTCTCTCGCCTATGTGATCTATACGTCAGGCTCCACTGGACGGCCGAAAGGAGTCGCCGTTGAGCACCGCCAGGCGGTTTCCTTTCTGACCGGCATGCAGATGCAGTTTCCTTTAGAGGAAGACGACATCATTATGATGAAAACGTCTTTTTCCTTTGATGCGTCTGTCTGGCAGCTGTTTTGGTGGACGCTTTCAGGTGCTTCGGCCTATCTGCTTCCGTCCGGCTGGGAGAAAGATCCGGCATTGATGGTAAAAGCTATTCGAGAGGAAAGCATTACAACGGCCCATTTTATTCCGGCCATGCTGAACAGCTTTTTGGATCAAACGGAAATCGAAGCACCGGGAAACCTGAAGCGCGTATTCGCCGGAGGTGAACCGCTGGCCCCCCATACGGCAGCCCGTTTCGCTTCTTTGCTGCCCGAGACATCGCTCGTTCACGGCTACGGGCCGACAGAAGCAACTGTTGATGCGGCATTTTACACGTGTGATCCTGAACTGGATAGGGATCGCTTGCGCCTTCCGATCGGAAAACCTGTGCCTGGCGCGCGTCTGTATGTGTTAGATCCGCATGTAGCCGTGCAGCCTGTCGGCGTAGCGGGAGAATTGTACATCGCCGGAGCCGGCGTCGCCAGAGGCTACTTGAATCGCCCGGAATTAACAGAAGAACGTTTTCTAGATGATCCATTTTATCCGGGTGAACGCATGTACAAAACGGGTGATTTGGCGCGCTGGCTGCCTGACGGACAGGTTGAATTCCTCGGCCGTCTGGATGACCAGGTGAAAATCCGCGGCTACCGTATTGAACCGGGAGAAATTGAAGCAGCGCTCAGAAGCATAGAAGGCGTGAGGGAAGCGGCTGTGACTGTTCGTACAGAAAGCGGCGAGACGGAATTATGTGCGTATGCAGAAGGGCTCGGAAGAAACGAAGTGCGCAAGCAGCTTGAGACATTGCTTCCAGGCTACATGATTCCTGCTCATATCATTGAGATGGAACAATGGCCGGTTACCCCGAGTGGAAAGCTCGACCGAAAAGCGCTGCCTGCTCCTGACGGAGCGGCAGATCGGGAAATCTACTCGGCGCCGAGAAACCTGACAGAGATGAAGCTTTCCCAGCTGTGGGAGGAAGTGCTGAAAAGCGGCCCTGTCGGCATTCACGACAACTTTTTTGACCGGGGCGGCCATTCCTTAAAAGCCACCGCACTTGTCTCCCGGATCGCCAAGGAATTCGGCGTCCAGGTGCCGCTGAAGGAGGTGTTTGCCCATCCGACGGTAGAAGGTTTGGCTTCTGTCATCAGCGAAGGAACAGAAAGTCCGTATGAAGCAATCAAGCCGGCAGAAAAACGCGAGACCTACCCGGTTTCCTCTGCCCAAAAGCGGATGTATGTGCTCCAGCAGCTGGAGAATGGAGGCACAGGCTACAATATGCCGGCAGTCTTGGAGCTGGAAGGAAAGCTGGATCTTAAAAGAATGGATGTCGTATTCAAAAAGCTGATCAAACGCCACGAGTCACTGCGGACGTCCTTTACAACGGACACAGACGGCGAGCCGGTTCAGCGCATCCATGACGAAGTGCCGTTTACATTCCACACCTCTGTGCTCGGCGGACAAACTGAACAGGAAGCCGCGGCAGCGTTTATCCAGCCGTTTGATCTCAGCCAAGCTCCGCTGTTCCGAGCGGGGACCGTCAAGGTATCAGACGAGCGGCATCTATTGCTGGTTGATATGCATCACATTATTTCTGATGGTGTTTCAGTCAATACGCTCATTCGGGAATTCGGAAAGCTGTACGCCAATCAGGAGCTTCCTCCGCTTCACATTCAATATAAAGACTATGCCGTATGGCAGGAGGCCTTTAAAAAAGGAGACACGTACAAGACGCAGGAGGCGTACTGGCTGAAGCAGCTCGAAGGCGAGCTGCCTGTACTGGACCTGCCGGCTGATTACGCCCGGCCGCCGGTGCGAAGCTTCGCGGGTGATCAAGTTTCATTTACGCTCGATCAAGAACTCACAGCCGGGCTTCACAAGCTTGCACGGGAGAATGGAAGCACCCTGTACATGGTGCTCCTGGCAGCTTACACAGCGTTATTGGCGCGCTTAAGCGGACAGGAAGACATCATCGTCGGGTCACCTATCGCCGGACGTCCTCACAAGGACCTCGAGCCGATACTTGGAATGTTCGTCAACACCCTGGCGCTTCGGGCACGCCCGGAGGGCGGGAAGCCATTTGCGCAATTTTTGCAGGAAGTTCGCGAGACCGCCTTGGCAGCTTACGAACATCAGGATTATCCGTTCGAAGAGCTTGTCGACAAGCTCGGCGTGACAAGGGATATGAGCCGAAATCCGCTGTTTGATGTGATGTTTGTGCTTCAGAATATGGACCAAGAATCCATGCAGCTGAAGGACCTGTGTCTCCGGCCCGCAACAAATATGAGACATCAAGTATCGAAGTTCGATTTAACCCTGTATGCGTACGAGGAATCTAATGGATCTATGATGTTTCAAATGGAATATAGCACGGATCTCTATCAGAAAAATAGGATTGAAATGTGGCTTCACTATTTAATGAATATGCTACGCGCCATCATCCAAGACAGCGAAGCAGCACTTGGATCAATACATGTATTGGACGAGAATGAAACCCATTTCCTTATCCATGAACTCAACTGTACAAAAAGAGAGTATCCGAGACATGAAACCATCAGCAGGCTGTTTGAGTTACAGGCTGCACAAACGCCTGATGCCATAGCAGTGGCCGGCGATGAACAAACATTAACGTATGATGAACTGAACAGTCGGGCAAACAGGATTGCTGCTGTTCTTCGGAGAAAAGGAGTCGGACCTGAAACTGTAGTTGCATTATTGACAACACGAACTCCAGAACTTGCAGCAGGAATGCTCGGCATTTTGAAAGCTGGAGGAGCCTATCTGCCTATTGCTAAGGATCTGCCCGCTGACCGAATATCATATATGCTGTCAGACAGCGGTGCAAAAATACTCCTTCGATCTAAAAAAACAAATAGTCAACAATTAGACTTAGAGCATAATTGTGAGCAAATCGTAATTGAAGAGATTCAAGGACAAGGAGAAGCGAAGAACTTTGAATCTCCAGCAGGACCACATTCACTCGCTTATATCATCTATACATCAGGATCAACCGGCAAACCGAAGGGTGTCATGATTGAACAGCGAAGTGTGATCCGTCTCGTTAAAAACAGCAATTACATTGAATTTACACCTGAAGACCGGCTTCTGCTGACTTCTTCACTCGGTTTTGATGTCGTTACATTTGAAATACTCGGGCCGTTGCTAAATGGCGCTGCTTTGCATCTCACAGATAAAGAAACATTTCTGGATTCCCATCAGCTTAAGAGATACATAGAACAAAACGGAATCACCACAATGTGGCTGACTGCATCTCTTTTCAACCATTTAACAGAACAGAATGAGAAAATATTTTCTCGGCTCATAAATCTGATAATTGGCGGAGAAGCTCTGTCAGCCAGTCATGTCAATCGAATCAAGCAAGCATGCCCGGAATTGTCAATTTGGAACGGATATGGGCCGACTGAGAATACAACATTTTCGACTTGCTTTCACATTGAAAAAACGTATGATCATTCCATCCCGATCGGCCGGCCGATTGGTAATTCAACCGCATTTATCTTAAATAAATGGGGAATGCTGCAGCCGACCGGAGCTGTCGGTGAACTGTGTGTCGGCGGAGATGGTGTGGCAAGAGGCTATCTTGGTCGCCCAGACCTGACGAAAGAGAAATTTGTGCCAAATCCATTTGCGCCCGGCGAACAAATGTACCGTACCGGTGATCTGGCACGCTGGCTGCCAGACGGCACAATTGAATACGTAAGCCGTGTCGATGATCAGGTAAAAATAAGGGGCTACCGGGTTGAGCTTGGTGAGATTGAATCTGCGCTTCGTCATATAGACGGTGTCAAAGAAGCAGCTGTATTGGCGCGAACAGGACAATTAGGCAGCAAGGAGCTTTGCGCCTATATAAGCGTAAAAGAGGATACAGATGCTGAACAAGTGCGTACTCACCTTTCTCAAATGCTGCCTGGCTATATGATGCCGGCCTATATGATAGAAATGGATGCTCTCCCGCTCACGTCCAACGGAAAATTGAACCGAAAAGCATTGCCTGAACCAGATATCACATCTAAACAAACGTACGTCCCGCCTCGAAATGACCTTGAAGAACAACTTGCAAACATATGGCAGGAGGTTCTCGGGACACAGAGGATCGGAATAGAAGATTCGTTTTTTGAATTAGGCGGAGATTCTATTAAGGCTCTTCAAGTATCCGCGCGCCTCGGACGTTATGGATGGAGCTTGCATGCAAGCGATTTATTCCGCCATCCGAAAATAAAAGATTTATCAGCAGTCATCCGCAAGACAGAAAGAGTCATAGACCAAGGATCTGTTCAGGGAGCTGTTCCATGGACACCCATTCAGCATTGGTTCCTCTCTCAGGATATAGAAGATAGACACCATTTTAACCAGTCTGTCATGCTGTTTAGTCCTGATTGTTTGTCTGAAGATGCACTGCGAGCGTCACTGAAAAAACTGGCAGAGCATCATGATGCCCTGCGGATGATTTATCGGGATGATAGCGGACAACAGCTGCAAATCAACCAAGACATTCATGAATCCAAACTGTACAGCTTAAGGACTTCTGATGTTTCAGATCCGGGTATTGATTGGGAAACGAGCATTAAAGAAGAAGTTTCAAATCTTCAGCAAAGCATTAATCTCCAACAAGGACCATTACTGCATGCCGCTTGGTTTAAAACGCTGACCGGAGATTATTTATTTCTCACGATTCATCATTTGGTCGTTGATGGGGTATCATGGAGAATTTTACTGGAGGACCTGTCAGCGGCATATCATCAAGCAGCTTCTGGACAGGCTATACAGCTCCCGCCTAAAACAGATTCCTATCTTGAATACGCACGGCGAATTCAAGATTATGCCCAAAGCAGCAAGCTGATTCGCGAGGAAACGTACTGGCGGACGGTTGAAGAGGAAAAAGCAGCGGAACTGCCATATGAAATGCCTTATCTGGAGAATATGGACAGCAGTGAAAGGGAAACATTGCGCTTTTCACTCACTGAGGCAGACACCGCGGTCTTGCTGCAAAAGGTAAACCACGCTTATGGCACAGATACACAAGATATTCTATTGACGGCGGCTTCCTTAGCGATTTGTGACTGGACAGGGGGCAGCAAGCTCCGTATGGCAATGGAGGGACACGGAAGAGAACACATTCTGCCAGATTTAGACATCAGCCGCACGGTTGGCTGGTTTACATCCATTTACCCCGTCCTTATTGACTTTGAAAATCAAGCGGATGAGCTTGGAACCGCAGTTAAAACCGTGAAAGATACATTGGGCCGGATACCGAACAAAGGGGTAGGCTACGGCATGTTGAAATATATCACACCTCCCGAATATAAAAGTATGGTGTTTTCAAAAACACCTGAAATCGGCTTTAACTATTTGGGGCAGTTCAACGACATAGGAAGACAAGACCGTTTCCGCCCGTCCGGTCTTGGGAGCGGTAAGGACATCACGCCTACTTGGAAGCGGGAGCAGCTTATTGAAATGAGTGCGATGGCAGCAGAAAACCAGCTTCATTTTCAGCTCAGCTATGCGCCAGCACGGTTTCACAGGGGGACAATGGAGCGGCTTATCAACCTAATTGAATGCTATCTGCAGAATATTATGAAACACTGTGCTGAAAAACAGAACACAGAAAAGACGCTGAGCGATTTCAGCAGCCAATCGTTAACGGCAGAGGATTTGGACAGTATATCCAGCTTGGTGGAAGACTTGTAGAAAATCGTGACAGGGAGATATGAACATGACAAAAGCGAATTCAATTCAGGATATTTATCCGCTGTCTTATATGCAGGAAGGAATGCTTTTTCATTCCCTCCTACAAAAAGATTCACGGGCATATGTTGAACAAGCCTCTTTTACAATAGAGGGAGAAGTTAATTTACAGTTTTTCCAAGAGAGCATCAATGCTTTAGTAGCAAGACATGACATTTTCAGAACGATTTTCATCAGCCAAAATGTCTCTTCACCTCAGCAGGTTGTCCTGAGAGAACGGACTGTCAGTGTACTGGAGGAGGACATTGCTCATTTAGATGAAGCGGGCCAATCTGAGTTTGTCGAACAAATAAAAGAAAAGGACCGCGCCAAAGGGTTTCATCTGCAAAAGGATATGCTCATGCGCATCACACTTATTCGAACCGGAAAGCGGGAATATACTTGTATTTGGACCTTTCACCACATCATGATGGACGGCTGGTGCCTCGGCATTGTACTAAAAGAATTCCTTCAGATTTATGCATCAAAAATAAAAGGGGCTCCATTATCACTGGAGCCCGTTCAGCCATACGGAACTTATATCAATTGGCTGATGGAGCAAGACAAAGAGAAAGCTGTTTCCTATTGGGACAATTATCTTTCCGGCTATGAGCAGCAAACCCTGCTCCCGAAGCAGAAAAAAACAAAGAGTACAAGCAGGCAGGAGCAAATTACATTTTCATTTTCAAAAGAAGACAGCAGCAGGCTGTCAGAGCTTGCCGTAAGAGAAGAAGTCACACTCAGCACGATTTTCCATACCCTGTGGGGGATTCTCCTTCAAAAATATAACAATAGTGATGACGCGGTATTCGGTTCTGTCATGTCAGGAAGGCCCTCAGACATTGAAGGAATTGAACAAATGGTTGGGCTTTTCATCAACACAATTCCCATACGGCTACACGGATCAAAAAGGCCATTTTTACAGCTCGTAAAAGACATGCAAAAGGATCGCCTTGCTGCAGAAGCATACAGCTACCATCCTCTATACGAGATACAGTCCCGTTCAGCAGTCAAGCAAGGTTTGATAGATCATATTCTTGTATTCGAAAACTATCCGGTGCAGAAAGAAATAGAAATGCTGAACAGCCAGGAGCACGATTCAGATCTTTTTCAGATTCATAACTTCAAAGTGGCGGATGAAACCAATTACAGCTTTTATCTCATGGTCGCACCAGCGGAAGAAATCCATATAAAAATGAGCTATGATCCAGCACTGCATGACCGATCCTTTGTGCTTTCTGTTAAGGAGCACCTGTTGAACACTGTTTCTCAAATCTTAGATCATCCGCATCTCTCACCAGCAGACATCGATATCATAACAGACAATGAAAAGCTGCAGTTGATTGGGGAAATCAAAGATCACACACCAGCTTATGAAACCATCCATGCCATGTTTGAAAAACAGGCAGAAAAGACGCCTGACGCGCAGTCTATAATTGATCAAGCACAATCTCTGACCTATAAAGAATTGAACGAATCCGCCAACAGATTGGCACGGCATTTGCGGAAAAAAGGCGTTATGAGGCAGGAACCTGTCGCAATCATGATGGAACGCTCAGCTGAGTTCATTACCGGTGTTCTCGGTATATTGAAGGCTGGAGGCGCCATTGTTCCAATCGATCCCCATTATCCGTCTGACAGAATCCATTATATTCTGAATGACTGCGGCTGCTCTCATGTCGTTTCACAAGCGCGTTTTGCACCTTTGCTTGAGACTGGCCTGAATGTTACCTATATGGAAGATACTCAAATCGAAGACGGCAGCTGCTTACATTCAGTGAATAGTGCTGACGATCTGCTCTATATGATTTACACATCAGGCACAACAGGAAAACCAAAAGGCGTTCAATTTGAACATCGAAATATGGCGAACTTGCTGCAGTTTGAATTCACTCGCTCTGGCATTGACTTTCAAAATAACGTTTTGCAATTTGCTACTCCTGCCTTTGACGTCTGCTATCAAGAAATATTTTCAACATTGCTGGAAGGCGGCACACTTCATATCGCACCTGAAGCTATAAAAAGAGACGTGCCTCAGCTGTTTGCATTTATAAAAGAGCATCAGACGACTATTGTGTTTCTCCCAACAGCTTTTATCAAAATGATTTTCAGCGAACAGGAATTTGCGAACGCGTTTCCTCGTGATGTAAAACACCTAATTACAGCCGGTGAGCAATTAATCGTTTCCAGTCTCCTCCAAGATGTTTTGCGTCAGCGCAACATGTACTTGCATAATCATTATGGACCTTCAGAAACTCATGTAGTGTCGGCATATACCATATATCCGGGTGACCAAATTCCTGAGTTTCCTCCGATTGGCAAACCGATTGATTGTACTGATATGTATATTTTAAATCGCCAAAAACAGTTGCAGCCTCGGGGGATATCAGGAGAACTTTATATATCCGGATCAAGTGTCGCCAGAGGTTATATCAATAACGATAAACTGACGCGAGAGAAATTTTTACCCGATCCCTTCAGGTCCGGAGCTATCATGTACCGAACGGGAGATGTAGCGAGAATTCGTGAAGACGGCAGCTTTGAATATATCGGTCGAGCCGACGATCAAGTGAAAATCAGAGGTTATCGAATCGAGCCGCAAGAAATAGAAATCGCGTTAATGAATCATCCGGAGGTAAAAGAAGCTGCTATTCTCATCCGGCAAAATCAAAATGGAGAACATGAGTTATGCGCTTATTATAGCAGTATGCACAGGCTGGATCCCTCGGCTTTGCGACAATATCTGGCAAGTGAGCTCCCAGAATATATGATTCCGGCCAAATGGGTCTCGGTGGACAGCATTCCTTTGACGCCGAACGGGAAAGTCGATCAATCAGCTCTTCCAGAACCGGAAGCTTCAATCAGCAGTCATACATACGCTGCTCCGCGGAACCTGTTAGAGGTAAAGCTTTCACAGCTGTTTGAAGATGTGCTGAAGGAAGGCCCAATCGGCATTCACGATAACTTTTTTGACCGCGGCGGACACTCGTTAAAAGCAACGGTGCTTGTGTCGCGAATCGCCAAGGAATTTCATGCGCAAGTCCCGCTAAAGGACGTATTTGCCCATCCGACAGTGGAGGGATTGGCTCTTATTATTCGAAATGCAGAGGAAAATCCTTATGCGGCGATTGCACAGGCAAAAGAACAACCGACGTACCCAGTATCATCAGCTCAAAAGCGGATGTACGTGCTCCAGCATCTAGATAATGGCGGTGTCGGCTACAACATGCCGGCAGTTTTAGAACTGGAAGGGAAGCTTGATCGCGAAAAATTGGCTGCTGTATTCAAGGAACTGATCAGCCGGCATGAGCCGCTTCGAACGTCCTTTGTGGCGGGAGAAAACGCCGAGCCTGTACAGCGGATTCACAGTGAAGTTCCGTTTGCGTTAAGTGAGGAAGCCTCTGCTGCTGGATTTGTCCGTCCATTTGACCTCAGTCAAGCGCCGTTATTCAGAGCTGGCCTTGTGAAGCTTGCGAACGAGAAGCATTTGCTGCTGGTGGACATGCATCATATCATTTCTGATGGTGTATCCGTTCAGCTGTTAATCCGCGAATTCACTGAGCGCTATGCAAATCGTACGCTTAGGCCGTTACGAATCCAATATAAAGATTACGCCGTTTGGCAGCAGGAATTTCAAAAGGGAGACACATACAAAAAGCAGGAGACTTACTGGCTGAGACAGTTTAGCGGTGAGCTGCCGGTGCTTGAGCTCCCAACAGACAAGCGCCGACCGGCAGAACGGAATTTCTCAGGCGGAAAAATGTTATTTCAAATGAATGAAGAAATCACGTCCCGCCTGAAGCAGCTAGCCCGCAAAAATGGGAGTACGTTGTACATGACGCTGCTGGCATTGTATTCAGCTTTTTTGTCGCGGTTAAGCGGTCAGGAAGACATCGTGATCGGTTCGCCTATTGCCGGACGCCCGCATGCCGATCTTGAATCGGTCCTTGGCATGTTCGTCAATACATTAGCGCTCCGGACGCACCCAGCCGGCAATAAGACATTTACGGATTTTCTGAAGGAAGTCAAGCAGACTGCCCTGGAGGCCTATGAGCATCAGGATTATCCGTTTGAGGAGCTGGTTGATCAACTCGGTGTGCAGCGGGAAATGAGCCGGAATCCGCTGTTTGATACAACACTTGTGCTGCAAAATATGGAAAAGCAAACACTGAAAATGAATGATTTGCTGCTTAGATGGAACGATTTGCAGCATCCGATATCTAAGTTCGATATTTCCCTGTATGTCACGGAGCATGAAGCTGAGCTGTACTGTCAGTTTGAATACAGTACCGCTTTGTTTGAAAAAGATACCGTTCAAAGATGGGCCGACCTTTTTACGACACTTGTGGAAAACACAGTTTCCAGTCCTGAGATGGAATTGGACGATATCCCGATCCTGACTTTAGAAGAAGAAAGGTCTTTCATTGACTCATGCCGGCCGCTTGAAGGGACAGGCTATCGGTTGAAACAGACCTTGCACCATACACTCGAACAGCAAGCAGCAAAAACACCTGACCAACCGGCTGTAATCTTTGAAGACGGAGCGATAACCTACAAGGAATTGAACGAACGGGCGAACCGTGTAGCCTGGGAGCTGATCGACCGCGGAGTAAAAGCCGAAACGACTGTTGCCATTATGGGAAGGCGTTCCCCTGAAATGCTGATCGGGATTTATGCGATTCTAAAAGCAGGCGGCGCTTATCTTCCTATTGACCCGGATTATCCAGAGGAACGGATCCGCTTTTTGCTGAAGGACAGCGATTCTGGGATTCTCCTTATTCAATCTGACAATCTAGACATTCCGGCTTTTAATGGAGAAATCGTTCATCTCAGTCAATTAAACAGCGGGCTGACACATCGTGTATCCAATCCAAATGTTGAAGTCTATCCGGATTCTTTAGCCTATATGATTTATACATCCGGCTCTACTGGAAGACCTAAGGGGGTACAGGTTGAGCATCAATCTGCAGTGAATTTTTTGAATTCCCTTCAGTTCCGCTATCCTTTGAATCAATCGGACGTCATTTTGCATAAAACGTCGTATTCCTTCGATGCTTCGATATGGGAGCTGTTTTGGTGGCCGTACGCTGGCGCCTCTGTTTACCTGCTTCCTCAAGGAGGCGAAAAAGAACCGGACATGATATTGAAGGTCATAGAAGAACAGCAGATTACCGCGATGCATTTTGTGCCTTCTATGCTTCATACGTTTTTAGAATATCTAAAAAATGGCCCTGTACCGATCAAAACGAACAGGCTGAAGAGAGTGTTTTCTGGAGGCGAACAGCTAGGGGCTCATCTTGTCTCTCGGTTCTGTGAATTGCTGCCAGATGTTACATTAACCAATTCCTATGGTCCTACCGAAGCTACTGTAGAAGCGGCATTCTTCGATTGCCCGGTTGATGAAAAACTTGACCGCATTCCCATTGGCAAACCTATTCATCATGTCAGATTGTATATTCTGAACCAGAAGCAGAGGGTGCTGCCTGCTGGATGTATCGGGGAATTGTATATCGCCGGAGCCGGTGTCGCCAGAGGCTACTTGAATCGCCCGGAATTAACAGAAGAACGTTTTCTTGATGATCCATTTTATCCGGGTGAACGCATGTACAAAACGGGTGATTTGGCGCGCTGGCTGCCAGACGGACAAGTGGAATTCCTCGGCCGTCTGGATGACCAGGTGAAAATCCGCGGCTACCGGATTGAGCCGGGAGAAATTGAAGCGGCGCTCAGAAGCATAGAAGGCGTGAGGGAAGCGGCTGTGACTGTTCGTACAGAAAGCGGCGAGACGGAATTATGTGCGTATGCAGAAGGGCTCGGAAGAAACGAAGTGCGCAAGCAGCTTGAGACATTGCTTCCAGGCTACATGATTCCTGCTCATATCATTGAGATGGAACAATGGCCGGTTACCCCGAGCGGAAAGCTTGACCGAAAAGCGCTGCCTGCTCCTGACGGAGCGGCAGATCGGGAAACCTACTCGGCACCGAGAAACCTGACAGAGATGAAGCTTTCCCAGCTGTGGGAGGAAGTGCTGAAAAGCGGCCCTGTCGGCATTCACGACAACTTTTTTGACCGGGGCGGCCATTCTTTAAAAGCCACCGCGCTTGTCTCCCGGATCGCCAAGGAATTCGGCGTCCAGGTGCCGCTGAAGGAGGTGTTTGCCCATCCGACGGTAGAAGGTTTGGCTTCTGTCATCAGCGAAGGAACGGAAAGTCCGTATGAAGCCATCAAGCCGGCAGAAAAACGCGAGACCTACCCGGTTTCCTCTGCCCAAAAGCGGATGTATGTGCTCCAGCAGCTGGAGGATGGAGGCACAGGCTACAATATGCCGGCAGTCTTGGCGCTTGAAGGAAAGCTGGATCTTACAAGAATGGATGTCGTATTCAAAAAGCTGATCAAACGCCACGAGTCACTGCGGACGTCCTTTACAACGGACACAGACGGCGAGCCGGTTCAGCGCATCCATGACGAAGTGCCGTTTACATTCCACACCTCTGTGCTCGGCGGACAAACTGAACAGGAGGCCGCGGCAGCGTTTATCCAGCCGTTTGATCTCAGCCAAGCTCCGCTGTTTCGGGCGGGGGTCGTCAAGGTATCAGACGAGCGGCATCTATTACTGGTCGATATGCATCACATTATTTCAGACGGTGTTTCAGTCAATACGCTCATTCGGGAATTCGGAAAGCTGTACGCCAATCAAGAGCTTCCGCCGCTTCACATTCAATATAAAGACTATGCCGTATGGCAGGAGGCCTTTAAAAAAGGAGACACGTACAAGACGCAGGAGGCGTACTGGCTGAAGCAGCTCGAAGGCGAGCTGCCTGTACTAGACCTGCCGGCTGATTACGCCCGGCCGCCGGTGCGAAGCTTCGCGGGTGATCAAGTCTCATTTACGCTCGATCAAGAACTCACAGCCGGGCTTCACAAGCTCGCACGCGAGAATGGAAGCACCCTGTACATGGTGCTCCTGGCAGCTTACACAGCGTTATTGGCGCGCTTAAGCGGACAGGAAGACATCATCGTCGGGTCGCCTATTGCCGGACGTCCTCACAAGGACCTTGAGCCGATACTTGGAATGTTCGTCAACACCCTGGCGCTTCGGGCACGCCCGGAGGGCGGAAAGCCGTTTGCGCAATTTTTGCAGGAAGTTCGCGAGACCGCATTGGAAGCTTACGAACATCAGGATTATCCGTTCGAAGAGCTTGTCGACAAGCTCGGTGTAACGCGGGATATGAGCCGAAATCCAGTGTTTGACGCCATGTTAGTCGTACAAAATACAGAGCAACAGACTTTGGAGCTGGATGACATACAACTCCAGCCGGCCAGCGTTTCTCATCATGTTTCTAAATTTGACATCACATTGCAGGCTTCTGAGGGTGACGAGCAAATTCATTTACAATTTGAATATTCGTCTGCTCTTTTTCAAAAAGCAACGGTAAAACAATGGACATATCATCTGACAAATTTGCTGAGCCATATCGTCGAAAATCCGAACACACTTCTTAGCGATATCGACATTCTGACTCATGAAGAGCGAAACAAACTGCTGAATGAGTTTAACAGCGGACAAGAAAATGAACATAAAGGGCAAACAATCGATCACCTGTTTGAAAAACAGGCAGCGCTGACTCCGAATGCTCCTGCACTCGTCAGCAGAGAAAACACGCTCACCTATCAGGAACTGGACGAATGGTCCAATGGCATTGCATGGGCCCTGCGTGACCGCGGGGTTAAACCGGACACACCAGTCGGAATTATGATGCCTCGTTCCTTCAGCATGATTGCAGCCATTCTGGGCGTTTGGAAAGCCGGCGGCTGTTATGTCCCGATTGATCCGGAATACCCGGCGGAACGGAAACGCTATATACTCGGCGACAGCCGAGCCAAACTGCTCATCACTTTACCTGCTGCGGACCAAGAAGCACTTGAAGATTTTGAAGGTGAGATATTCGCCATAGAGAACGCGGAGACATACGACGGATCACCGCTTCCGCAAGTGTCACGCCCTCAGCATTTGGCTTATATCATTTATACTTCAGGAACGACAGGCCAGCCTAAAGGAGTGATGGTCGAGCATAAAGGAATAGCCAACACCCTGCAGTGGCGGCGAAACGCTTATGCTTTGAATGAGACAGACACAGTCCTTCAGCTCTTTTCTTTTTCGTTTGACGGCTTTTTAACAAGTATGTTCACACCGCTTTTGTCAGGTGCAAAGACAGTGCTGCCTGATGAAAACGAAGCGAAAGATATTTTGTCCATTAAGCATGATCTATTTCATCATCGAGTTACACATATGATTATCGTCCCTGTTTTATATCGGGCGCTTTTGGACGTCCTACAGCCGGAAGATGCAAAGACGCTTAGAGTAGTCACGCTTGCAGGAGAAGCAGCTGACCGGGAATTGATCGACCGCAGCATGGCAATATGTCCGAATACAGAGCTAGCAAACGAATATGGGCCGACAGAAAACAGTGTGGCAACCACAGCCATGAGACATATGGAACGGCAAAAAAACGTATGCATCGGCCGGCCGATCGACAATACTGAAGTGCTGATTTTAAACCGGGATCAGCTTCAGCCAATCGGCGTTGCCGGCGAGCTTTGCATAGCAGGAACAGGGCTTGCGAGAGGGTACGTCAATCTTCCGGAACTGACAGCAAAAACGTTCGTTCAGCACCCATTTCAGCCCGAAAAACGCATGTATCGAACAGGTGACGCAGCCAGATGGATGGCAGACGGTACGATCGAGTACTTAGGACGATTGGACGATCAAGTCAAAATCAGAGGCCACCGTGTAGAAACGAAAGAAATTGAATCGGTTATCCGCCGTATAAACGGAGTAAAAGAGGCCGTTGTCCTTGCTCGCGAAACAGCGCCTGCTCAAACCGAATTATGTGCTTATATTGTGGCAGAGCAAGACTTCAATACAGAAATGCTGCGTGCCGAATTAAAAAAACAGCTGCCTTTATATATGATGCCGGCGTTTATTCAAACGCTGGACACGCTTCCTTTGTCACCAAATGGCAAGCTGGATCGCCGGGCACTTCCAGAACCGGCATTCAATCAAGTACGGACATTTCATGCACCGAACAGCGAGATGGAACAAAAACTGGCAGATATATGGGGTGAAGTGCTCGGTGCAGAAAAAATCGGAATTGACGCTTCGTTCTTTGAGCTCGGAGGAGATTCCATTAAAGCGTTACAGGTGTCAGCACGGCTTCATCGAATCGGGAAGCAAATGTCGGTTAAAGATTTATTCAGTCATCCGACAATTAAAGAACTGGCAGCCTATATTCGTGATTCCGATACTAGTGCCAGCCAAGCTCCGGTTGAGGGAGAAGTACAATGGTCACCTGTTCAGAAATGGTTCCTTTCTCAAGATATAAAAGAGAAACACCATTTTAATCAATCTGTTATGCTGCATCGGAATGCCTCCGTCCAAGAAGACGCGCTGCGCAAAACGTTAAAAGCCATCACCATTCACCACGATGCGTTGCGAATGGTGTTCACACAGTCTGAGCAAGGCAAATGGGTTCAATATAATCGGCCGGTCAGTCATTCAGACGACGCACTGTACAGCCTTCAGATCATCAATCTTAAAGGTTCAGAAGTCAATGCATATGAATCTCTTATGAAACACCATGTACGTGGCATTCAACAGAACATAGATTTGGAAAAAGGGCCGCTATTGCAGGCCGGACTTTTCCGTACAGATGACGGAGACTTTTTGTTCCTAACGGCTCATCACTTCATCGTTGACGGCATCTCATGGCGTGTCCTGCTGGAGGATTTGGCAACCGGATATCGTCAGGCTGTAAAGGGAGAAGGCATTGATTTGCCGCCTAAAACTAGCTCTTTCAAAGCATATACGGAAAAACTCGCCGACTATGCTGATAGCCGTCAGCTTATGAAACAGCTCGCCTATTGGCGCGAAGCTGAAGAGTATCAGGCAGAAGCACTGCCGTTTGATCAAATAAACGATCAAACGTTAAATCAGAGAAAACGGGAAACAGTTTCATTCTCTCTCAATACAAAAGAGACGGAGGCGCTTTTAAAAAGCGTCAACCGCACATATAACACAGATACGCAAGATATGCTGCTGGCTTCCGTGATTCTAGCTTTGCGGGATTGGACAAAACAATCCGCCGTCAAATTGTCATTAGAAAGCCACGGACGCGAGGATGTGTTAGACGGCATAGATGTCAGTCGCACGGTTGGATGGTTTACCGCCATTTATCCGTTATTCGTCAAACTAGATTCAGACTTGACCGACAAGGATCAAGAAGAATACTTGGTTCATGTGTTAAAAACAACAAAAGATACACTGAGACGCGTACCGGACAAAGGATTCGGCTACGGTGTACTCAAGTATTTGACCCCGCCTGAGAAAACTGACGTCGATTTCAGCGGCACAACGGAAATCAGCTTCAACTATCTGGGTCAATTTGAAAACAGCCGTACAACTGAAGCGCCTGATGAAAACACCTTCTCGTTTTCTCCACTCGGGACCGGAGAAGATATCAGCACCTCTTGGAACCGTGAGCAAACGCTTGATATCAGTGCGATGGCAGCAGAAGGAAAAATGACAGTCAACATGACGTATGAAACATCCCGTTTCCAGCACAAAACAATTGCACAGCTTTGTGAGAATTGCCATCACTACTTACTGAAGCTGATTGATCACTGTCTGAACAAAACAGAAACAGAAAAAACCATCAGCGATTTTGATGATCATGAACTGACCGAGGACGCACTCCAAGAGATCGCTGATATGCTCAGTTTTCACTAATGAAACCGTATAGAAAGGTGCAGGCCATATGGGTAAAACCAAAAAAATCAAGAACATTTATCCTCTGAGTTATATGCAGGAGGGCATGCTGTTTCATTCCTTCCTCCAAAAAGAGGAGGGAGCATATGTTGAGCAGTCGCTCTTTACGATAAAAGGAAACCTTAGCTATGAGATGTTTCAGCGCAGTATTCAAGCCATCATCGACCGCCATGATATCTTCAGAACCGTATTTCTGCCGCACGTCCCCAATTTATCGGGGCCTCGGCAGGTCGTGATGACAGAACGGAAATTCCATTTGCACAATGAGGACATTTCCAGCCTGCAAACGAATGAGCAGAATGATTATATTGAACAGTTTAAAGAGATAGATAAGGAAAAAGGGTTTGATTTGCAAAAAGACATGCTGATGCGGATTTCTCTGCTCAAAAAAGCGGATAATGAGCATGTCTGTGTCTGGAGTCATCATCACATCTTAATGGACGGCTGGTGTCTCGGGATCATTCTGCAGGAATTTATGCAAATCTATCAATCTATCCATACAGGAAATCACCTTTCTATGGAGCCTGTCCGTCCCTACAGCACCTATATTTCTTGGCTGACAAAACAAGACAAAGAAACGGCAGCGGACTACTGGCGTGCTTATCTGAAAAACTACAGCACCCCCTCACCGCTGCCTCGGGTGACGGACAGAGAAGCAAAAGAAGGGTATTACCGCGAAGAATTAATTTTCACTCTACATCAAAAGCTGACGAACAAGCTGAAAGAGACCGCCAAACAAACAGGCGTCACGCTTGCCACCTTTATTCAAACGGTCTGGGGTGTCATGCTCCAGCGCTACAACCGAACGGACGATGTCGTTTTTGGCGCAGTCGTTTCAGGCAGACCATCTGAAATCCCGGGTGTTGAGTCAATGATCGGATTGTTTATCAATACGGTTCCGGTTCGTGTTCAAACAGGCAAAGAAGAAACGTTAGCAGAACTGCTCACCCGCTGTCAAAAAGATATGCTGGACGCCGAGCCGTTTACCTGCCATCCTTTATTCGATATTCAGGCAAACACCGCCTTAAAACAGGAACTGATTGACCACATTATTGTCTTTGAAAACTATCCATTACAGCAAAAAATGGCTGACTCAGCTGATCGGATTGATTCCCCTCTGCAAATAGACAATGTAAACGTGTCTGAACAGTCAGGGTACAATTTTAACCTTGTCGTTGCTCCCGGTGATGAACTCGTCATCAAGTTCAGCTATAATGCGCACGTGTATGATGCTGCCTGGATGACCTGCATCCAAAGACAGCTTACACAAGCGTTACAAGTTGCTGCAGATCACCCTGACATTCCCGTTGCAGACTTTTCCTTTCTTGATCCGAAAGAAAAAGAGCAGATGTTAACACAATATAACGACACTTCGACGGAGTATCCAAAAAACAAAACAGTGACAGATCTATTCCGCGAACAGACAGCAAAAACACCAGATCAAACGGCGCTAGTTTACGGAAATAGGTCCATCTCTTATCGTGAGCTCGATCAAAAATCGGATGCACTGGCCAGAACATTGTATGAAAACGGGCTGCGCCGAAACGGGACAGCCGGTATTTTGGCTGGTCATTCTCCTGAATTCATCATTAGTGTACTGGCTGTTTTAAAAGCAGGGGGGACATACCTTCCTCTTGACGCGGAGCTTCCGCCTGAACGGATCAGCTATATGCTCGACGAGACAAAAGCCGCTATGCTGATTGTTCAAAAAGGACTGGAGCCAAACACAGCGTTTACAGGAACCTTCATTTCTGCAGATGCAGAGGCGCTGATTGAAGAAGATACGACACCTTTGGAAATCGTCACTGGCCCGGATGATCTCGCGTACATCATGTATACTTCCGGTTCGACAGGCCGGCCTAAAGGCGTCATGATCACCAATCGCAATGTCGTGTCCCTTGTTTGCAACAGCAATTACACATCAGCTTCTGTAAATGACCGCTTTATCTTGACAGGATCCATCAGCTTTGACGCCGTCACCTTTGAAATGTTTGGGGCCCTTTTAAAAGGAGCAACTCTGCATATCATTGATAAATCAACAATGCTGACACCAGATCTTTTTGGCGCGTATTTACTTGAAAACAACATCTCAGTGCTGTTTTTGACAACTGCTCTTTTTAATCAGCTGGCACAAGCTCAAGCTGACATGTTCCGCAGGCTTCATACGCTATATGTCGGAGGCGAAGCGCTGTCGCCCGAGCTTATAAATGCTGTCAGACACGCGTGTCCGAAGCTTTCGCTTTATAATATCTATGGACCAACGGAAAACACGACGTTCTCAACCTTTTTTGAGATTAAAAGAGACTATGCGACTCCAATCCCGATCGGGAAACCGATCAGCCATTGTACCGCTTTCATCTTAGATGCAAAAGGACGTCTCTTGCCAATAGGCGTTCCCGGAGAGCTATGTGTCGGCGGTGACGGGGTGGCAAAAGGCTATTTGAACAGAGATGATGTAACAGCTGCCGTTTTTTCTCCTGATCCTTTCATACCTGGAAAAAGAATATACCGTACCGGTGATTTGGCGCGGTGGCTGCCCGATAGGAATCTAGAATATATCAGCCGGATTGACAGGCAGATTAAAATTCGCGGAAAACGGATTGAACCCGCTGAAATTGAAGCGCGTCTGTTAGAAGTTGAAGGGGTCCGTGAAGCAGCAGTTACATTGGTGGAAACAGACGGAGAGGCGCAGTTATACACGCATTATGTTAGTGATGACAGCAGAAACGAAAAGGAAATTCGCGCTGCATTGGCACGTGTGCTTCCTGACTATATGATTCCGCAGCGCTGGGTCCAGGTTGACCGTATGCCGCTTACTGGAAACGGAAAAATCAATCGCAGCGCACTTCCTATTCCTGAAAACGAGTCTGAAAATCGTCAGGATCTTACACCGCCCAGAAACTGGGTCGAACAGGAATTGATGCAAATTTGGAAAAGCGTACTCGGTGTCAAAACGATCGGAATACATGATGATTTCTTTGCTGTTGGCGGACATTCACTTAAAGCGCTTCAAGTGATACACATGCTTAAACATCATCAGCATATTGATATACCGATCGATGTCTTATTCGAAAATCCGACGATCGCCCAGCTTGCGGAAAAGCTTTATTCTAATCAGCTGACAGCGGCTGGCGAACAGCATGTGATCAAACTGAACGAGCAAGGCGGAAAAAACCTGTTCTGCTTCCCGCCGATATCAGGCTTCGGAATTTATTTCAAAGACTTGGCATTACAGCTGAATCACAAAGCAGCCGTGTATGGCTTTCATTTTATTGAGGAAGACAGCCGCATCGAACAATACGTCAGCCGCATCACCGACATACAGCCAGAAGGACCGTACGTTCTATTAGGCTACTCCGCGGGCGGAAACTTGGCTTTTGAGGTCGTACAGGCTATGGAGCAGAAAGGATTAGAAGTCAGTGACTTCATTATCGTAGACGCCTACAAAAAGGATCAGTCTATAACAGCAGATACCGAAAAAGACGACTCAGCCGCATACCTGCCGGAAGCAGTCAGAGAAACAGTGATGCAGAAAAAAAGGTGCTATCAGGATTATTGGGCTCAGCTAATAAATGAAGGCCGCATCAAGTCAAACATTCATTTCATTGAAGCTGGCATTCAGTCGGAAACAAGCGGCCCGATGGTATTACAGAAATGGCAAGACGCCTCTGAGGAAGGCTATACCGAATACACCGGGTACGGCGCGCACAAAGACATGCTGGAAGGTGAATGTGCTGAAAAGAATGCAAACATCATACTTGATATATTAGACAAGATTACGTCAGATCAAAAAATGCTACCAAACAAGCATTAAACAAATGCAGGCCGGACGGAAGCGATTCTCTGTCCGGTTTTCTTTTTGCAAGAGAGTCGCGCATAAGAATGGATGCAAAAATGCGGGGAATGATAACAACATCCTTTTTCTTGGAGGCTTGTCATGGAACATCTTTCTTGGCTTACTTTTTTTATGCTGATACTGGCGAGTTACAGGCTGACACACTTAATTGTATTCGACAAAATTACTGAATTCATCCGAAAACCTTTTATGAAAAAGAAAAGGACTGTTGATGCAAACGGGCACGTGAATGAAAAAAACGTGCCGGCCTCAAACTTTGGCTATATGCTTAATTGCTACTGGTGCGCCGGCGTTTGGTGTGCCATCCTGATTGGGCTGGGCTATCTTTTTTTACCTGATATCGCTGTTCCGGTGATTTTCATATTATCGATCGCAGGCGCACAGGCCATTCTTGAATCAGCTGTCGGCGTAGGCGTAAAACTCGTTGACGTGTTAAAAAGTGTCCAAATACTCATAAATGATAAAAAGTCCTAAAGCAGATAAAGATGCTTCGGGACTTTTTTACGTTCACCCGGTGATAATTCCGGTTTCTTCAATCGATTAAGCACCCTTTTACAGCCCGGGAATACCGTAATAACGAAATAGTGAAAGCGATGTAATGGGGGAGACGAAATACAATGAAGGGTTGTCAAAAGCCGATCGTACGTATTCTTGTCAGCTTGCTCATCGGAACGTTGATCATAACCGTTCCATATCTGGCCAAAGCACAAACGGACAGGGAACTGAGAGCCGTATGGATTGCATCCGTATTAAACCTTGATTGGCCATCAAAAAAAGGGCTGTCGATTGAAGCGCAAAAACAGGAGTATCTCAGCCTGCTGGATGACGTTCAGTCAATGGGAATGAATGCCGTCATTGTTCAAATTAAGCCGACGGCCGATGCCTTTTATCCGTCCGCTTACGGGCCTTGGTCTGAATATTTGACTGGTGTTCAAGGAAAAGACCCAGGTTATGATCCGCTCGCTTTTATGATTGAAGAAGCCCATAAACGAAATCTTGAATTTCACGCTTGGGTTAATCCTTACCGCATTACGATGAACCATACAGATCTCAATAAATTGTCTGAGGATCACCCGGCAAGAAAGCATCCTGACTGGGTCGCTGCTTACGGAAAGCAGCTTTATTATAATCCCGGCATTCCTGAAGCGAGGGATTTTATCGTCGAGGGCATAGAAGAAGTCGTAAAGCACTATGATATTGATGCCGTTCATATGGATGATTATTTTTACCCTTATAAAATAGCCGGACAGGAATTCCCTGATTCAGAACAGTACGAACAATACGGGAAAGACACATTTCCCGATATTGATGACTGGCGAAGAGACAATGTAAACCAGCTTGTCAGCCAAATCAATCAAACAATCAAAGCTGAAAAACCATATGTTAAATTCGGCATCAGCCCATTCGGTGTATGGAGAAACATAGAAGACGACCCAACCGGATCAAATACCAAAGCAGGCGTCAGAAATTATGATGATCTTTATGCAGATACGAGACATTGGATCCAGCAAGGCGACATCGACTATATCGCCCCGCAAATTTACTGGAGCATCGGCTTCAACGCAGCCGCTTATGACGTGCTGGCTGATTGGTGGAGCAACGAAGTCAAAAACAGACCCGTTCATTTATACATCGGGCAGGCAGCTTATAAAATCAATAACAATTTTGACCCGCCATGGTCCGATCCTGAAGAATACGCCCGACAAATCAACCTCAACCGTCAGCTGGAGCTGGTAAAAGGAAGCATGCATTTCAGCCTTAAAGACCTCAATAAAAATCCGCTCGGCATCAAAGACAGACTCATAACCGACCTGTACAGTAAGCCCGCACTGGTACCCGAAATGCCTTGGCTCGACAGCAAAGCGCCAAAAAAACCGAAACTGACCAAAGTAACCTCAGACGATAACGGAAATCTCCTGCACATACAAGACCACCCATCAAATCGAAAAACAAAGGAAACAGCCTATTATGCGATATACAGATCTGAAGGAAAACAAAAGCAAGCATTACTGGCCACCGCAAGAAAAACAAACGACAAGCAAACCTTCCTGGATGACACGGCAAAACCAAATAAAACCTATACGTATTATGTCACGTCAGCAGATCGGCTTCACAACGAAAGTAAGGCCTCGAAAAGAAAAATAAATCAATAGCCCTTAGGACGGCTATTTACTAGCCGTCTCTTTATATTCCATTTTTCATGAATAGACAGGAAACGTATGGCCGGTGCTGAAGGACTAAGAGAAACAAATAAAAGAAATACAAATGGAGGAAAGAACATGAATTTGGAAATGATTTTTACCGATTTCCCTGTATTGGAATCCGAGCATTTAGTATTAAAAAAGATCGAAGAGACTCACTTACAAGCTGTATTTTCAATCTATAACAATGACAAAGTATTTGAATACTGCGGCATCATTCCGAAACATCACATAAAGACAATACATAAAATGATTAACCATTTTTAGAGAGATTATCAGAAAAAAAGCAAAATTAAATGGGGGATTTTCGAGAAGTATCAAGGGACTGCATTGGTTGGGATCATTGAAGCAATGGAACTTGACCAAAAAGTAAACATGATAACCATAGGATACTTTCTAGGAAAAGATTATTGGCGTAAAGGCATTGCAACTGAAGCCGTCCAAATGCTGGTCACTTTTTTATTTAATAAAGTCAACGTAAACCGAATTCAAGCAGAGGTTATGCCTGCAAGTGAAGCGTCAAAAAAGTCCTCTTGAAAAATAACTTTATGAGAGAAGGCTTAATTAGACAGGCTTCTTATTGGGCCGGCAAAGGAGTTGTCGACTTAGAAATATATAGCATTCTCAAGGAGGAATACATCTGAATCTGCAGGTTTAGATGTATGAAACGAGAAAAATGGGGGCAGCAGCTTGTTTATTGATACGTTTTTCCTTTGGAACCATGCCTTCATCCTCCCGGCACTTTCTGAAGGGCAAGAGATTGCGTTTGCAATATGGATGGTATGTGCTTACGCCATATATTTGTTCATTCCATTGCTGCTGTCATATAGAAAGTGGTTCCGTTTTAATTTTCAGACTTCTTTTGTCAGGGAATGATTACTGAATTCACTTAATAGGATGTTACAAAGATGTGAAGGAGGAAACCAAGTGAATTTTGAGCTGACAAAAGAACAGCAAATGGTACGTGAAATGGTAAAGGATTTTGCAAAGAGAGAAATTGCTCCTCACGCAGAACATGTGGATCAAACGGGTGAATTCCCGATACAAACGTTTCAAAAAATGGGTGATCTCGGGCTGATGGGCATCCCCTTTCCTGAGGAATATGGAGGCTCAGGCGGAGATACGATTTCCTATGCCTTAGCTGTTGAAGAAATCGGCAAAGCATGCGGCAGTACAGGATTAAGCTATGCAGCTGCAGTTTCACTCGGTGCAAGCCCTCTATACTACTTCGGGACAGAAGAACAAAAACGGGAGCATTTGATTCCTCTAGCTTCCGGCAAAGCACTCGGATCATTCGGTCTGACAGAACCAAATGCCGGCTCTGATGCAGGAGGCACGCAAACGAAAGCGGTTATAGATGGTGATGAATATGTGATGAACGGCGAAAAATGCTGGATCACAAATGCCAGCTACGCACGTACGGTGATTGTGACGGCAGTGACAGGCAAAAATGAGAGCGGACATAATATCATCTCCGCATTGATTGTTCCGACTGATACACCCGGCCTTACCATAACGAGCCCGTACGATAAAATGGGTGTGCGCGGGTCAAATACAGCGGAAATTTTGCTAGAGGATGTCCGTGTACCCGCAAATTACCTGCTCGGCGACCCTTCAAAAGGATTTAAACAGTTTCTTCATACCCTGGATGGCGGACGCATTTCAATTGCCGCTCTTGCAGTCGGCATTGCCCAAGCGGCACTAGACGCATCCTTAGCCTATGCAAAAGAACGAAAGCAGTTCGGACAGCCGATTTCTTCCTTTCAGGCCATTCAGTTTAAACTTGCCGACATGGCGATGGAAATCGATCTGGCCCGGCAAATGGTATTAAAAGCGGCCTGGCTGAAAGATCATAAGCGCCCGTTTACGAAAGAAGCGGCTTATGCCAAGCTGTTTGCCTCTGAAATGGCAACAAGGGCATGCAACCAAGCAATTCAAATCCACGGCGGTTCCGGCTACATGAGGGAATACGCGGTTGAACGGATGCTGCGGGATGCAAAATTGATGGAAATTGGAGAGGGCACATCAGAAATTCAGCGTATCGTGATCGCCAGACAGCTTCTGAAATAAAATGTAAACGCTTTCTGATCTCGTGAAAGGAGGACCGAAACATGGCCGAACTCATCCATTGCACAATCGGCAGGCTGCTGGAACAAACGGCAGCAGCCTATCCTGATCAAGAAGCGGTTGTCTATCCCGACCGGAATCTCCGCTACACGTACGCGCAATTCAACAGGCTGTGCCGTCAAACCGCTAAAGGGCTAATGGGGATGGGGATTGGAAAGGGAGACCACGTGGCCATATGGGCTTCGAATATACCGGAATGGCTTGCTGTTCAATTCGCCACCGCAAAAATCGGAGCCGTGCTCGTTACCGTGAATACGAATTACCAAGCCCAAGAGCTTGATTACTTGCTGAGACAATCAGATGCGGATGCGCTTATCGTCATGGATTCCTATCGCGGCACTTCTTATACAGGGATCCTCAACAGCTTAATTCCTGAGCTGAAGGATGCAGAGCCAGGGCAGCTGCAATCAGAACGCTATCCGTGTTTAAAAACACTGATTTATATCGGTGAAAAACGTTTACCAGGTATGTATCATTGGGACGATACAGAGATGCTGGCACAAACAGTGACAGATGTCGAGCTGGAAGCAAGAATGAACAGCCTTGAAAAAAATGACGTGATTAACATGCAATACACGTCAGGAACGACAGGATTTCCTAAAGGAGTGATGCTGACTCATTTTAATGTCATCAACAACGCCGTAAATATCGCTGAATGTATGAAATTAACCTCATCTGACCGCATGTGCATCCCGGTTCCGTTTTTCCATTGCTTCGGCTGCGTGCTTGGCGTTTTGGCATGTGTGTCCGTTGGTGCAGCTATGGTACCTGTTGTAGAATTTGAACCTGCCACAGTCCTTAAAACGGTTGAAAACGAGAAATGCACAGCGCTACACGGCGTACCGACCATGTTTATCGCGGAGCTTCATCATCAGAATTTTGATTCTTATGATCTGTCATCGTTGCGAACAGGCATCATGGCCGGATCATCCTGTCCAAGCGAAGTGATGAAAGCTGTCATTGAAAAAATGGGCATGACAGACATCACAATCGCTTACGGACAAACGGAAGCTTCGCCGGTGATTACACAAACAAGAGCTAATGATTCCTTCCAAAGAAGAGTGGAAACAACCGGCCGAGCCTTGCCTGAGGTCGAAGTGAAAATTGTGGAGCCCGGCACGTTTCAGGAGGTTCAAAGAGGTGTACAGGGAGAGCTTTGCACCCGTGGCTATCATGTCATGAAGGGCTATTATAAAGACAAAGATGCTACCCAAAAGGCAATTAACCCAGACGGATGGCTATTTACCGGTGATCTCGCTGTTATGGATGAGGACGGATACTGCCGCGTGACCGGGAGATTAAAAGACATGCTCATCAGAGGCGGTGAAAACATTTATCCGAGAGAAATAGAAGAATTTTTATACCGTCATCCAAATATTTTAGATGTACAGGTAGTTGGTGTGCCTGACGAAAAATATGGGGAGGAGGCTGCTGCCTGGATTAAGCTGAAAGAGGGGAAAACAGCTTCACCCGAAGAGCTGAAAGCCTATTGCAAAGGGAAAATCGCCCGCCACAAAATTCCGCGCTATTTCATCTTTACAGACGAGTATCCTATGACAGCCTCAGGCAAAATTCAAAAATATAAGTTGCGTGAAAAAACGATTCAGCTGTTTCACTTACCATCAAGTTAATGAGGGGTGAATTCATTTGTTTACAAAAGTGCTGATTGCCAATCGGGGAGAAATCGCAATGAGAATCATTCGTACGTGCAGCCGCCTTGGGATCAAAACAGCAGCCGTATATTCTGAAGCAGACAGAGATGCGCTCCATACAAAAGCAGCAACAGAGGCTTATTATATCGGAAAATCGAGAGTCAGTGAGAGCTATTTAAATATTGAGAGAATCATAGAGGCAGCGAAAAAAGCAAATGCCGACGCCATCCATCCGGGATATGGATTATTGTCAGAAAACAGCCGTTTTGCGCAACGCTGCAAAGAAGAAAACATTGTGTTTATCGGCCCTTCACCAGCTGTCATTGCCAAAATGGGAAGTAAAATTGAAGCAAGAAAGGCAATGAAGGAGGCAGGTGTTCCTGTAGTGCCCGGCGTTTCCGAATCCCTTGGAGACATTCAGGCAGCCTGCCTCGCCGCGAGTGAAATCGGCTACCCCGTTATGCTGAAAGCTTCAGCAGGGGGAGGCGGCATCGGAATGCAGCTCGTTCCTAACGAAGAAGCATTGATAAAGGCGTATGAAGGAAACAAAAAGCGCGCAGCAGATTTTTTCGGAGACGGATCCATGTATATAGAAAAGGTGATTGAACACGCCCGCCACATTGAAATTCAAATTCTTGCAGATCACCACGGGCATGCCGTGCATCTGTTTGAACGTGATTGCTCTGTCCAGAGACGCCACCAAAAGGTCATTGAAGAAGCCCCATCTTCATTTGTTGATGATGAGCTGAGATTGAAGATAGGAGAAACGGCAGTGAAAGCAGCCAAAGCGATCGGCTATGCCAATGCGGGAACAATCGAATTTTTAGTCGATGAGAATAAAAACTTTTATTTTCTGGAAATGAACACGAGATTGCAGGTAGAGCATCCCGTGACTGAAGAAATTACAGGTTTAGACTTAGTTGAGCAGCAAATAAGGGTTGCGGAGGGACAGACTCTCAAATTCGCTCAGCAGGACTTAAACCGAAACGGGCATGCCATAGAGGTCAGAATCTATGCGGAAGATCCGAAAACCTTTTATCCGTCACCGGGAACAATCACCGCTTTTTCTCTCCCGCCACAAAAGGGAGTACGGCACGAATGTGCAGTAGCAGCAGGGAGCGCGGTCACGCCTTTTTATGATCCAATGATCGCCAAAATGATCGTCAAAGGCCAAAACAGAGAGGAAGCGATTGAGAGACTAAAGGAGGCGCTCCGTGATTATCGGATAGAAGGGATTAAAACTAATATTCCGCTTCTTTTACAGGCTGCTTCATCAGAAGCATTCAAAAAAGGAGACGTCACAACTGATTTTTTGAAAAACAACTTATAAAGGAGGCAGCTGTCATGACCATACACATTCAAATGGCAGGAAACCTGTGGAAGGTACATGTTAAAGCCGGAGACCACATCGAAAAAGGCCAGGAAGTCGCCATTTTAGAATCAATGAAAATGGAAATCCCGATTGTTGCAGAGAGAAGCGGAACAGTAAAAGAAGTCAAAAAAAATGAAGGTGATTTCGTGAATGAAGGTGATGTGCTGCTCGAACTGAACGATCCAACTCAATGATCAGGGAGGCCAGACCATGTCCTATCCTAAAAAAGTCATGTTAAGAGAAGTCGGCCCTCGGGACGGCTTGCAAAACGAACCGGTTTGGCTTGCAACAGAAGATAAAATCGCTTGGATCAACCAGCTGTCCCAAACAGGACTCTCCTATATCGAATTGACATCCTTCGTTCATCCAAAATGGATTCCCGCGCTTCGAGATGCTCTAGATGTGGCAAAAGGCATCAGCCGGGTAAAAGGCGTCACGTACGCAGCACTTGTCCCTAATCAAAAGGGACTGGAGAATGCGCTGGAAGGGGGTATTGACGAAGCTTCTGTCTTTATGTCCGCAAGCGAAACACACAACGTAAAAAACATCAACAAATCCACTGTTGACACTCTCCAAGTCCTCAAACAAGTAACCGACGACGCAAAGAAAGCAAATCTTACAGTAAGAGCCTATCTCTCCACAGTTTTCGGCTGTCCGTATGAAAAACGTGTACCGATTGAACAAGTGATTCGCCTAGCAGATTCTTTATTTGAATTCGGAATTTCTGAATTATCGCTTGGAGATACGATCGGAGCGGCAAATCCTGTACAGGTTGAAATCGTACTTGAAGCGCTTTTGAAACGGTTCCCGGCAAGCCAGCTCGCACTCCACTTTCATGATACAAGGGGAACAGCTCTCGCCAATATCCTCACCGCACTGCAAATGGGCATCACAATATTTGACGGCTCAACAGGCGGGCTTGGCGGCTGCCCATATGCTCCAGGTTCCTCAGGAAATGCTGCGACAGAAGATATCGTGAACATGTTTGAGCAAATGGGAATCGAAACAAACGTAAAGCTCGCCAAGTTGCTTCCAGCAGCCAAATGGATCGAGGAGAAAATCGGGAAACATCTTCCGAGCCGAAATTTACAGGTGTATAAATCATCTTTATAAAAGAAAGGAAAAAACAATGGGAGAATCTATCCTTTTTACTGCAAAAACAGAACACATTGCTGTCATCACCCTTAACAGGCCCCATGCGGCAAATGCCCTTTCGGCAGAAATGCTTAGAGACCTGCAATCCATTGTCCAAGAAATCGAATTCAACCCGAAAATCCGCTGCGTCATCCTGACAGGCGCCGGCGAAAAAGCGTTCTGCGCTGGAGCAGATTTAAAAGAAAGAATAAAAATGAAGCAAGATCAGGTTCTCAGAAGTGTATCCTTCATTCAGAGAACCGCTGCTTTACTCGAAGCCTTACCGCAGCCAGTGATAGCAGCCATAAACGGAAGTGCTTTAGGAGGCGGGCTTGAATTGGCAATGGCATGCGACATCCGGATAGCAGCCGAGAATGCTACATTAGGCCTTCCGGAAACGGCTTTAGCCATTATCCCAGGCGCAGGAGGGACACAAAGACTTCCCCGTCTGATCGGCAGAGGAAAGGCAAAAGAATTAATTTATACAGGCAGACGCATAACGGCCCATGAAGCCAAAGAGATAAACCTTGTAGAGCATGTTACGGCTTCTAGTGAGCTTATGGCCAAAGCAGAGGAACTGGTAGAAGCCATTTCAGCCAACGGACCAATTGCCGTCCGCCAGGCTAAATTCGCGATCAATAAAGGATTGGATACAAATCTGGCAACGGGATTATCAATTGAACAAAAAGCATATGAACACACGATCCCGACAAAGGACAGGACAGAGGGACTTCAAGCCTTTCAAGAAAAAAGACGTGCCGTATACACGGGAGAATAAAGATCGGAGGGAATGGCCTTATGGATTATGAAAAAGAACGAACAGAACGGGCGGAAAGGATACAAAAAGGCGGAGCGGAGAAGTATCATCGCAGCAACCAAGAAAAAGGCAAGCTCTATGTAAGAGAGCGGCTTGCCCTCTTATTTGACGATGACATCGAGCTTGAGGACGCTTTTTTTGCAGAATGTATGTCAGACGGGCTTCCCGCCGACGGAGTCATAACCGCCATCGGTAAAATCGGCGGCCAAACCGTCTGCGCCATGGCGAATGATTCTACAGTGAAAGCAGGCTCCTGGGGAGCAAAAACAGTCGAAAAAATCATCAGAATTCAAGAAACAGCAGAAAAATTAAACTGTCCCCTCATTTATTTAGTCGATTCGGCAGGCGCCAGAATCACCGACCAGATCAATGTATTCCCGGGCAGAAGAGGCGCAGGGAGAATTTTTTACAATCAGGTCAAATTGTCAGGGCGCATTCCCCAAATCTGCCTTCTATTCGGCCCGTCCGCAGCTGGGGGCGCTTATATTCCTGCCTTCTGCGATATTGTCGTCATGGTAGACGGCAATGCGTCCATGTATTTAGGCTCGCCGCGCATGGCGGAAATGGTGATCGGCGAAAAGGTGTCACTTGAAGAGATGGGAGGCGCCCGCATGCATTGTTCAGTTTCAGGATGCGGAGATATTCTCGCAGAAACTGAACAAGAAGCCATTCACTTGGCACGCTCATATTTATCTTACTTCCCGGCAAATTATAAAGAAAAAGCGCCTGTACAAGAAAAACGGCCGCCAAAGCCCTTTGACATACCGCTTTCCGACGTTATTCCGCAAAACCAAAATGCACCTTTTAATATGTTTGAGCTGATCAATCGTGTAATAGATGAAGACTCTTTCTTTGAAATCAAAGCTTTATTCGCACCAGAAATCATTACAGGTCTAGCGAGGATTCACGGACAGCCTGTCGGAATTATCGCGAATCAGCCGAAAGTAAAGGGCGGTGTCTTGTTCCACGATTCCGCTGACAAAGCCGCTAAATTTATCACATTATGTGACGCTTTTCATATTCCATTGCTGTTCTTAGCGGACATTCCCGGCTTCATGATCGGAACAAAGGTAGAACAGGCCGGAATCATCCGTCATGGAGCCAAAATGATTTCAGCAATGTCAGAAGCAACCGTCCCCAAGCTTTCTGTGATTGTGAGAAAAGCCTATGGAGCGGGGTTATATGCAATGGCCGGACCGGCTTTCGAACCGGATTGCTGCATAGCGCTTCCAACCGCACAAATCGCCGTAATGGGCCCTGAAGCAGCCGTAAATGCTGTCTACGCCAAAAAAATCTCCGAGCTGCCAAAAGAGGAGAGAGCTGATTTTATCAGCAGCAAACGTGAGGAGTACAAAGAGGACATCAATATATACCGCTTGGCTTCAGAAATGATCATTGACGCGGTAATCCCAGCCAATTCATTGCGCGAAGAATTGCACAAACGGCTTAGGGCATACATGACAAAGGAAATGACATTCACCAATCGAAAACATCCGGTTTATCCAGTTTAAAAGGAAGCACCAGGAGCGTGAATAAGCGCTCTTTTTATTGTTTCTGATAATATTATTATGTAAACTAATCGGCTGTGCATAAAACCATCTGTTTTTTACAATAGTAAATAAAGGCTGCCGCACACCTATAGCGGCAATCTCCAGTATGATAAAAAGGGGCCTTTATTATGTACCATTTATATTCACATAACGACTTGGACGGAGTAGGGTGCGGGATCGTTGCGAAATTGGCTTTCGGGAAAGAAGTTGAGGTCCGTTATAACTCTGTCAACGGCTTAAATGCTCAAGTCCAATACTTCTTAGAAAAAGCAAAAGAGACCAGCAGACACGATGCCTTATTTATCACGGATCTTGCTGTCAATGAAGAAAATGAAAAAAGGCTGAACGAGTATGTTGATGCTGGCGGAAAAGTGAAACTGATTGACCATCATAAAACAGCCCTCCATTTGAATGAGCATGAGTGGGGATTTGTTCAGGTGGAATACGATGACGGACGTCTTGCATCGGCTACATCTCTTTTATACGACTACCTTGTCCAAAATGATCTGATGAAGCCGACAAACGCATTAGATCAATTTACAGAGCTCATCCGCCAATACGACACTTGGGAGTGGGAGCAGTACGATCAAAAACAGGCAAAGCGGCTTAATGACCTTTTCTTTTTGCTTTCAATTGATGAATTTGAACAAAAAATGATCCAGCGGCTTTCTGCCCATGACGAATTCTTCTTTGATGAATTTGAAGTAAAACTGCTTGACCTAGAAGAAGAAAAAATCGAGCGCTACCTTCGCAGGAAAAAAAGAGAAATGGTGCAAACCTTTGTTCACGAACACTGTGTAGGTATCGTTCACGCAGAATCGTACCATTCTGAACTCGGAAACAGACTCGGAAAAGACAATCCGCATCTTGATTACATTGCCATTTTAAGCATGGGATCAAAACGAGCCAGCTTGCGCACCATTCATGATTACATTGATGTTTCAGAAGTAGCAGGCCGGTACGGAGGCGGGGGGCATGCGAAGGCTTCCGGCTGTTCCATAACGGACGAAGTATACGATTTGTTTGTAGCTGAAGCATTCCGAATGGAACCGGTCCGCCCAGATGCATTCCGTAATTTCTATAACTTGAAAGGATCTGCAAACGGCTCATTATACGAAAATCGAGAACAAATGAGATTCTTCCTGTTTCCTTTGGACAACGCATGGAATATTCAAATTAACGGGGAGACACAGGACGAAACCTTTGCGGCTTTTGAGGAAGCAGAATGGTTTATTAAAAGGAATTATGCCGCATCTCTTGTACGGGATGAAGTGTTTGTCGCATTTTTAGCGGAACATATGAAGCTTTCTAATCATCATCGAAGATAACAAAAAAGATGCATAGGGGAGAGTCATCCCTATGCATTTCCATAAGCTATCGTTTAAAAATGGCTGTGCGTTTTTTTATGAGAAAATAAAGTGCAATGACCACAATCGCCAATATCATAATCGGCGTTGTATAGGTGCCCGCTATGTTCTCAACGTCATCCCACTGGCTTCCGAGCTGAATGCCTAAATAAACAAAGAGGATAGACCACGGAATGATAGCAAGCACAGTCAGTATCACAAATTTGAGAAACGGCATTTTGGCAATGCCTGCAGGAATGGATATCGCATGTCTGACAACCGGTATAAAACGTGCCGAGAAGACAACCCCCGTGCCGTACTTTTGAAACCAGCTTTCTGACATGTCAATGTGATGCTTTTTAATCAATAAGTACTTCCCGTATTTGTCCAAAAAAGGTCTGCCGCCATAGCGTCCAATCCAATAAATAAAGATCTGGGCAATGGTGCCCCCGATAACACCCGCAATGATTGCGCCAATAAATCCAATCGTGCCTTCTGATACCATATAGCCGCCATAGGCCAATACAATTTCACTCGGTATAATTTCGATCATCAAACCAATCGCAATGCCTGCATATCCCATATTCGTCAGCCATGTTAAAATTTCGCTTATCAAACTGCCCACATTCTTCACAACCTGTCCTTATCTTTTTCACTATTATATGACTGATTGACGAGCAAGATGGTTACAAATTTTTTAATTGCAGCACTTCTTTTGTTTCCCGTTCAAGTGTTTCCCGCTCGAGCAATTCTTCTAAATAAGCTAAAAGCTGAGATCGCATTTCAGGACGCATTAAGCCGATTTCAGTGCTTGCTTTAAAACAGCCCAATTTATCGCCAATGTCATATCGTTTTCCTTTTAAAAGCCGCGCATGAATAGGCTGGGTGCGGCAAACCTCACGAAGTGCATCTGTTAATTGAATTTCATTGCCTGCGCCTCTCCCAATCGACTTCAACACAGGAAAGATAGAAGAGGTCAGTACATATCGTCCCATCACGGCGATTTCCGAAGGTGCTTCTTCAGGAGAAGGCTTTTCAACTAAATCCTTCACTTCATACACATGCCCTTGAGAGCCTGATGTATTTATAATACCATATTTACTGACATCCTCAGGGAGAACTGACTGTACACCGACAACCTCTGTGCCGTAAACATCGTATACATCCATTAATTGCCGAAGAGCCGGTTTTTCAGACACCATAATATCATCGCCTAAAAGAACGGCGAAAGGCTCATCTCCGATAAAATGCTCCGCACACAGCACCGCATGACCTAATCCGAGCGGCTCTTTCTGGCGGATGTAATGAATGTTGGCCAAATTGGCAATCTGCTGCATTTCCTTAAGCGTCTCCGTCTTGCCTTTTTCTCGCAGATTGAATTCCAATTCCGCCGACCGGTCAAAATGATCTTCAATCGAGCGTTTGTTTCTCCCTGTAATAATCAGTATATCTTCAATTCCTGACTCTACAGCCTCTTCTACAATGTATTGGATTGCTGGTTTGTCTACGATCGGGAGCATTTCTTTCGGCTGCGCCTTTGTCGCCGGCAGAAATCTCGTTCCTAAACCCGCTGCGGGAATGACCGCTTTTCTCACTTTTGTTCTCATTCATTTTCACTCCTGATCCTGTATGTTTTTCAGCGAATCTCCAAATACCCAGATTCGGTTTCCGATAAAATTCATCATCATTCCGCCGATAGTGGCGGCGAGCTTACTCACCAAAAGCGAACAGCCGCCTCTTTGAAACAAATAAAGCAGCAAAAAGGTGATCCCCGACGCGGCAATATTAATCATGAGAAAGCGCACGATCTCTTTACCGTCAGCCTTACGTTTTACCTGAAACGTCCAATTCCGGTTCCACACATAGCTGTTGATGATACCTGCCGAATAGGAGCAGATCTGTGCCGGCAGATAAGGGATATGACAAGCGGTGAGGAAAAAGAAGACACCAAAATCTATCAGCGTATTGCCGACGCCCACGGTGCAAAAACGCCCTAATGTTTTTATTTTTTCTTTCAACATAACGGCATCCGGTTTTGACCTCCCTTCATAAAAGATGCATACGGCTGTCATATTTGGTGATATGGATTACTTTAGCGGAGAGTGTTGAATAAACAATTACTAAAATATGAACAAAACATGAAAAAGTAATGAGGCCTTGCAGATCCATTAAGTTAATAGTTTGATCGTTTAGGTTGACGAATTTTACGAGCAACACGAATATTCTGCACAATTATTAACCTTTAATGATTTTTAGTTAACATTCATTTTCAAGGTAAGAAAGGGGAATATGATGCAGGAAGAAACATATTACAGCGTCAGAATGAGAGCTTCCCAGGGCGCCCCCATGAACAGGCAGAGAAAGGGTCATCACTTACAGCAGATTACAGGAAGGGGTGAATGGCTTATTACATAAAGGCTTCTCGCACTCAAGAAGGACAGCGACAAAGTAAAAGGTCAGGCCGTAGTCATGGACGGCGGATATACCGCTCAATAGTTCTTATCCTCTTGAAAAAAACAGCCGCTCTGAACGGCTGTTTTTTTTGTGCCTGTAGACCTTGAAGGCACAGTCTAAGGAAGAAGAGTTGGTAACAGCCTTCCATCACGGCTCTGATCATCTCTCTTTAAGACTGATTTTTCGGTGTCAGCCCCACTTATATATTTAATGAATAAATGTATCCAGTTTCTTTGTAAAACCGAACAATAATTCCTCCGAAAGTATTCTATACACATTTATTATAATCATGCTAGGATGTTAGATAAAGGATACTTTGTATAATATTGTATCCCTTCATTGTGATCGGAGGGAGCTGATGTAACTTGCATGAATTCAGACCAGCAGCAGTGTTGTCCGGACATCGGCAAGCTGTGAAACGTGTCATCAGGATGACGAAGGAAAAGGGAGCTAAATATACTTATTTGAATGTCAGTGCGCCTTTTCACAGTTCGATGATATGATCAGCATCCGAACAATTCCAGACTGTATTACACCAGTATTCCTTCCGGGATGCCGCATGGCCGATCATTTCCGCTTTTCAAATACTGGAGGCTGATAGGGAATCAAGGCTAGGAAATTAACGGTTTACTCTAGAAATTATCTATTTTTTGCGTTCTGGACCTGTGTCATCAATTTTTAAAAGAATCCCCTTCATTCTAACGAAAAAGGAGGATGTTTAGTTATGGGTAAAAAGTGTAGCGTATGTTTATGGGTTCTTGCTTTATTATTGAGTTGCTTATTTGGGGAGTCTGCGTATGCTGCCAGTACTACAATTGCAAAACATATAGGAAATTCAAACCCGCTTATCGACCATCATTTGGGAGCAGATCCGGTTGCGCTGACCTATAACGGAAGAGTCTACATCTATATGTCAAGTGATGACTATGAATATAATAGCGACGGAACGATTAAGGATAATTCATTTGCCAATTTGAATAGAGTATTCGTCATCTCTTCAGCGGATATGGTGAACTGGACAGACCACGGAGCCATTCCGGTAGCAGGTGCCAACGGGGCTAATGGTGGCCGGGGGATTGCGAAATGGGCAGGTGCGTCCTGGGCCCCGTCAATTGCAGTTAAAAAAATAAACGGCAAGGATAAATTCTTCCTTTATTTCGCTAACAGCGGCGGAGGTATCGGGGTTCTCACCGCAGACAGCCCGATTGGTCCGTGGACCGACCCAATCGGAAAAGCGCTCGTAACGCCAAGTACGCCAGGAATGTCTGGTGTTGTATGGCTTTTTGATCCGGCAGTATTTGTAGATGATGACGGCACCGGTTACCTGTATGCCGGGGGAGGCGTTCCTGGCGGTTCAAACCCAACGCAGGGACAATGGGCCAATCCTAAAACAGCAAGAGTCATGAAATTGGGACCTGATATGACCAGTGTTGTTGGAAGTGCAGCTACAATTGATGCGCCTTTTATGTTTGAAGATTCAGGAATGCATAAGCATAACGGAAAATATTACTATTCCTATTGCATCAATTTCGGGGGCATGCACCCGGCCGATAAACCCCCAGGTGAGATTGGCTACATGACCAGTTCAAGTCCCATGGGTCCCTTTACATATAGAGGGCACTTCCTGAAAAATCCGGGAGCATTTTTCGGAGGTGGCGGAAACAACCACCATGCTGTTTTCAATTTTAAAAACGAGTGGTATGTGGTGTACCATACTCAAACTGTCAGTTCCGCTCTGTTCGGGGCTGGGAAAGGATACCGTTCTCCCCATATTAATAAGCTGGTGCACAATGCAGATGGATCCATTCAAGAGGTTGCGGCAAATTATGCAGGCGTAACACAGCTTTCCAATTTGAATCCATATAACCGGGTAGAAGCTGAAACGTTTGCCTGGAATGGACGCATTTTGACAGAGAAATCCTCAGCACCAGGCGGGCCGGTAAATAATCAACATGTAACAAGCATTCATAACGGAGACTGGATTGCTGTAGGAAATGCAGACTTCGGGGCGGGCGGTGCCAGGACGTTTAAAGCAAATGTAGCATCCACTGTAGGCGGGAAAATAGAAGTGCGCCTCGACAGTGCAAACGGTAAGCTTGCAGGAACCCTGAATGTACCTTCCACAGGTGGAGCGCAAACCTGGAGAGAAATAGAAACTGCGGTAAGCGGTGTAACCGGTGTGCACAAAGTATTCTTTGTATTTACCGGAACAGGTACAGGAAACTTGTTTAATTTTGATTACTGGCAGTTTACGCAACGATAGCACCTGTAATGGCACCGCTTAAGAAACGAGAAGGGTGCAGAACTGACCAACACCAGAGCAGCCCTCCATTGATCGGATAAGTCAACTCTAATGCGCGTGCGACTTGGGCGAAAAAAGGGTTCAGGTAATTATAACGGGTTTAGTAATGAAAAGTTTGTTATACCGCATAAAGCAAAGGGCTGTTCCAAAAGAGATAAAAATCAAAATCTTTTGTTTGCAATATAAAAAGAGACAGAAAAAAGCCATATGAAGGAGAGGAAAGAAAATGATGTCATGCGTAAAAAAACCAATTTGTTTATTGTTGGTATGTTTCACTATGCTGTCAGTCATGTTAGCCGGCCCAGGTGCTACTGAAGTTTTGGCAGCAAGTGATGTGACAGTTAATTTATCTGCAGAAAAACAAGTGATTCGCGGTTTTGGAGGAATGAACCACCTGGCTTGGATTGGAGATTTGACAGCTGCTCAAAGAGAAACCGCTTTTGGTAATGGACAGAATCAGTTAGGCTTTTCAATTTTAAGAATTCATATAGATGAAAATAGAAATAATTGGTACAGAGAAGTGGAGACTGCAAAGAGTGCAATCAAACATGGAGCAATCGTTTTTGCTTCTCCCTGGAATCCTCCAAGCGATATGGTTGAAACCTTCAATCATAATGGTGACGCATCAGCTAAACGGCTAAGATACGATAAATACGCCGCATACGCGCAGCATCTTAACGATTTTGTTACCTACATGAAGAATAATGGCGTGAATCTTTATGCGATTTCTGTTCAAAACGAGCCTGATTATGCCCACGAATGGACGTGGTGGACGCCACAAGAAATACTTCGTTTCATGAGAGAAAATGCCGGTTCCATTAATGCACGTGTCATTGCACCAGAATCATTTCAATACCTGAAAAATATATCGGACCCCATTTTGAACGATCCACAGGCGCTTAGGAACATGGATATTCTCGGAACTCACCTGTACGGTACTCAGGTCAGTCAGTTTCCTTATCCGCTTTTCAAACAAAAAGGAGCAGGGAAAGAGCTATGGATGACGGAAGTATACTATCCAAACAGTGACAACAATTCAGCGGATCGCTGGCCCGAGGCATTAGGCGTTTCAGAGCATATTCACCATTCAATGGTGGAGGGAGATTTTCAAACTTATGTTTGGTGGTACATCCGCAGATCTTACGGTCCTATGAAAGAGGACGGTACGATCAGCAAACGCGGTTACAATATGGCTCATTTCTCGAAGTTTGTGCGTCCCGGCTATATAAGGGTTGATGCAACGAAAAATCCTAATGCGAACGTTTACGTGTCAGCCTATAAAGGTGACAACAAGGTCGTTATTGTTGCCATTAACAAAAGTAACACAGGGGTCAACCAAAACTTTGTGTTGCAGAATGGATCTGCTTCTCAGGTATCTAGATGGATCACGAGCGGAAGCAGCAATCTTCAACCTGGAACGAATCTCAATGTAACGGACAATCATTTTTGGGCCCATCTTCCAGCTCAAAGCGTCACAACATTTGTTGTAAAGCGGTAAAGACATCTGATTGTTCAATTAGATCATAGCAATAAGCCAATTTTCTCACACGAAAAAGAAAATTGGCTTATTTTCTGTGGTAGAAGAGAAGTGTTGATTTTTTAACAATGCACGGACATTGGGTATAACAGCTACACAACAAAGTATTAATAATAGATGACGAAAAAGAAATTTTGGAACTGATCAAAACAGTATTAAGAAGAGAAGGTATTGAGCGTGTGATCACAGCTTCTACTGCCCGTGATGGATTGGCTCAATTTCATCAAGAAAATCCAGATTTGGTTTTACTGGATATCATGCTGCCAGACGGTGAAGGCGATGATATCTGCAAGCAAATAAGAGCATTCGCCACTTTTATTAATGAAGGGGGAACAAGAAAGTGAAAACTGATGACGCATTTCCAGAACCAATTGGCGGCTATGCTGTTGGTCGAACCCAGATGGATGTTGAGTACACGGCATCAGATCACTCAAAAAGAGAACTGACGGCGTTTGTGTATTATCCATCTGACAGCAGCGAAGGGAAGACTACATCAACGTACATGTTTTCTGAAGTCTATGAGATGCTTAATGATCAGCCACTTGTCACTGAGTATCTTAAAAAGAAGGATTTTTTCTCTATCGATATCAAGACCCAGTGTTACGACGACCTTGCTCTCTCCGGGAAGGAAAAGCGCTATCCGGTGTTATTCTATGTTTGCGGCGGGGGCGGTTCTCCAGAATGGGGTACAGTGATCTGTACAGACTTGGCAAGCATGGGATATATTGTGGTAAGCATCGGTCATCAGAATAGCACGATGTATAAGCGTAAAGATGGGCGCTTGTTTAATGTATCAAAGGATTTTTCGGATGTCATTATGGCGTTTTCTGAAGATCCGGAGATGCTGGCGTTAGCTGGTAAGATGGAGATGCGGCCTGACGATGAAACTGCCATTGAGATGTGCCATAACGTGCTTACACTGCCGATACTTGCCAAGTTAACAGAGTATAGTGAATTACAGGCAGAAGATGTAAGGTATGTAGCCAATTATCTTTACAAACTGGACTCTGGAGAGCTGAATTCCATCTTTAAGGGCAGATTGTTGCTTGACATCGGCATGGGCATAGTCGGACATTCTTATGGAGGGCCTACGTCGGCGATTGTTTGCCGGGAAGACGACCGGTTCACCTGCGGGATTGGCTTGGATAGCGGTGCGTTCGGCCTTCTCGACAGCGACCTTAAGAAACCTTTCTTGCTACTGTTTTGTGAACCTAACTATAACATGAATGCGATAATTGGCGCTAACAATAGCATGGAAACCTATTATTTCTCTGTTGATCGTGTTGCACATTTAGATTACTGCGACATCGTGTTTACCAGTGTTAATGAGGAACTCAGAGGCGAACGGGATGCTATGGAGATGCGAAATCTTGTTACAGACTATACGAAGAACTTTTTTGATCATTACTTACTGCAGAAGGCTGCAAGTGTGGAAAGTCTGGCATACGATGGAGTGGACTTGATCAAGAAGACCAGCAACAAGTGACATAACCGAGAGGTTGCTGATAAACGTATATCAAAGAGCTAGCCATACAGACACAAAGCCGATAACTCTTTACGCGGTTATCGGCTCTCTCATATTTCAGGCAAATAAATCCAAATATGAATTTCATTTTTTTTAGTTTACATAATATATATTCTAGGAAGTAATTAATTTTAAAGAAATTCAGTCTCAATAACAAAGTATACTTAAGTTAATGAGACAGAGTAAAAAAATGTTCTGAGCTTCAGCAAGTCTTATTAAGAAACTTTAAAATGGCGAGGTCAACCCATAATAAACGGCTTCCAGCTCTTCTAATGTCATATCACCGTATGCGCATTTGATCACCGAATCAGCAAACTCATCATAATCGTAATCACTGGTAAAGCCTTGCTGCAGAAGTTTTTCATAGGCTTCAATCTGTTCTTTTTGGTTTTGGATATCTTTTTCCTTATTTGGATAGTCCGGCCCGTTAACCAGGTCGTTGTTTTGTTTGAATAGCAACATATACTGTTTCAATGTTTTGTCCACAGCTTACACCTCCTTGTTCTGCTGCTTATTAGATAATGAAAACGGACACCAATTGTGATGTCCGTCAATACAGTAACTATTTGGGTTCAGTTCCCCAAATTAGTTTTCCATTATTATATAATGTGATTTTTTTGTATCTTTAAACGTATTTGACTGAGAAAAAGAATAATCCCCGGTTTGTGAATAATTGCCCCAATCCTCATTGTGAAGACGAATTTGGATGTCTCCAGTGCTTGCTCCCGGTGACAGTGTCCCGTTTTTAAACCCAAGTTCCAGATAGGCATCTGCACCTTTTACAGGTTTTTGTAATGTCACAAACTTGTGCGTCACATTGCTGCATCCGATCTTCGCGTAGTCACAGTCGAAGTTTTGGCCTTTGTTTTTCGTGTTATACCAGTAGCGGACAGTTACATTTTTTAAATTAACACTGGTCTTGCTGTTGTTTTTCACATGGATCTGAGGACGGATTTGGTTGCTGTTCACACTTCCATCCCCTGTTCTGTATTGCACAGAGAGGCTGTTTTCCTGTGCGGGTTTATCTTGCTTTGGTGTCTCAGATCTGTCTTCAGTCGAATGTTGGGTCCCACGGATCTTTTCCCTTACAAATGTCCCTGAAGCGGATAAATCTGATAACGGCCAGCCCCCTGTTTTAGATGCCCCCGGCTTTAAAGCTGAGGAAGATTCCTGCTTATCAGAAAGGTTCCAGTTTACCCAGCTGATTTTCTTGCTGTCGAGATAATTCAGCCATTCCCTCGACTGGTCAAGGAAGACCCCGCCATTTCCGGAAGCGTCACTCGTCCCCCATTCCGTTACAAAAATCGGCGCTCCTTTGCTGAGCGCATAATCGGCTTTATCCCTTAAATACTGGCCGTGTGTACCTGCATAAAAATGAAGCGCGTACATGACGTTTGCATCCTTAAGCTGATCATCCGCAGCATCATTGACATCCTGACTCCAAGTGCCTGTTCCCGTAATAATGATGTTATCCGGGTCATTTTTACGGATAACGGAAATCACTTCCTCCGCATACGGTTTGATATCGCGCTTCCAATTTACATCACCGTTCGGTTCATTAGCAATTTCATATATAACGTTTGGTGAGTTTCCGTAAAGGCTTGACATTTCCTTAAAGAATTCTTTTGCCTTCTCTTTATTTTGATTTGGATTGCCGTCATTTAAAATATGCCAGTCAATGATGACATATATCCCGAGCTCTTTTGCCGCTTCAACAGCTTCTTTGACTTTATTTTTCACAGACGGATTCTCTATATAACCGCCTTCAGCCGTGTACATTGCCGCTCGGAAGACCGTAATTCCCCAATCGTCTCTTAGCCATTTTAAAGAGTCTTTATTGACATAATCGCCGAACCACTGCAAACCGTGTGAGCTGATCCCCTTCAGCTGCACCGATTTTCCGTTTTGATTGACTAGCTGAGTACCTTTAATGCTAAGCTGGCCATTAAGGGCTACAGGCGTTTTCGCCCCTGCTGCAGATGCTTCTGGTGCCGCGACACCGCTAATTGTTAATACTGTCATTACTAAACATGCGATAAAGATAGAGACTGAACGTTTCATATAGCATTCTCTCCTCCTCCAAATAATCATGTAAAACGTATGCCTATTAGCTGCCGCTCTCCCTCCCTTTCGTTTTTTAAGCACGGACTCATTGTAAAAATCTTTCTTATGTTTGTCTATCAACCTAATTTCTTGTTTTTAGGCGGCTTAAAAGCCTGTCTATTGACTCTTTTTGTGTTGTTTTGTATACAGCTGATACATGTGTATCAGGGATAAAAGTGTTTGATCAGGACTTTGCACGTTATTTTTTAATGAAATCAAAAGATTCCGCTTTTTTTCGGCAAATAAAAAGCTGCATTCAAATCATTGAATGCAGCCGTTCCTTATCATTTATGCTTCTTGTTTCTCTTCTTCCCAAGTTTCAGCGTGTTTCAGTCCTGGGATATTTTTAGCTTTAAACACAGGATCAAGTCCTTGTTTGCGCTGTTTCGCGTAATCTTTATAGACTTTGTATGCTACGTTTGATAGCAGCGTGATTACAACTAAGTTAATCAGCGCCATAATCCCCATAAAGAGATCCGCCATGTCCCAAACAATTTGGAAACCTGCTACACATCCAAAGACAACCATAGCAATAACCGCAATACGGTAAATGTTCAGCCATGTTTTACTTGTTTTAATAAATTCAATGTTTGTCTCGCCATAATAGTAGTTTCCGACAACTGAGCTGAAAGCGAATAAGAACATTGCGACGGCTATAAAACTAGGTGCCCATCCTCCAATATGGTGGTTCAGAGCAGCCTGTGTGACTTGGATGCCGTCACCTTTTGGTGTTAGACTGTACAGCAAAATAATAAACGCTGTGGACGTACATACGATAAATGTATCGAAAAACACGCCTAATGTCTGGATAAAGCCTTGCTTTGCCGGATGCGAAACATGAGCTGTCGCAGCAGCGTTTGGCGCGCTACCCATTCCTGCTTCGTTAGAGAAAAGTCCGCGCTGTGCACCGATGACGATGATCGCTCCTATTCCTCCGCCGACAACTTGTTCAAATCCCAAAGCATTTTTGACAATGGTCGCAATAACGCTTGGAAATGCAGAAATATTAGTGAATACAACATATAGAGCTATGAGAATATAAAGACCAGCCATGACCGGAACAATCAATTGTGTCACTGCAACTACACGTTTTAAACCGCCGAAAATAATAAAAGCCGTTAAAGCAGCAAGAACAATAGCTACAACTGTCTTGTTCACATGAAATGCGCCATCTAACGCTCCTGCAATTGTATTGGATTGAACAGCGTTAAAGATTAAACCGAATGACACGGTAATTAAGACAGCGAATACGATGCCGAGCCATCTGACTCCAAGACCTTTTTGAATATAGTAGGCCGGTCCACCGCGGAAATCGTTTCCGTCCTTCACTTTATAAAGCTGTGCCAACGTACTCTCAACAAAGCTTGAAGCCATACCTACAGCAGCTACAACCCACATCCAAAATACAGCGCCCGGTCCGCCTGTCGCAATTGCTAAGGCAACACCAGTCAAATTTCCTGTACCGACTCGGGATGCGGCAGAAATAAAGAATGCCTGCATAGAAGAAACACCTTTATTTCCATCAGGTTTCTCTCCTACTATTCTGAACATTTCAATAAAATAACGAAATTGGATAAAACCAAAACGAAGTGTAAAAAATAATCCAAGCCCTATTAAAATATAAAATAAATATTTCCAGATAAAATCACTTGGAATATTAATCAAACTGTTGAAAAAAGACTCCATATTTACCTCCCGTTTTCATCAATTCATAAAAAATTTAAATTTGATGTTAGATTTTTTAACATATCGAGTCTTATTATATCACATTATGTCGAATTAGGAAGTTTTTTCGGGAAGAATATTGTTCTAGATTGAAGTTACTCCTTCGGTCTCCCTCTCTATTATTTTTCTATGAATAAAAAATTTCTTATTAAGCTTATAAATAAGAGTCCTCTCTTGCCTGACATTTTCTGTTTCCTTTGATTCCAAAAGTAATAAATTCTAAACAACAAACATATCTTTTAAAATGTGTTTTTATTCACACCTTAGACCGGGTATACATACACTAATAAAAGAAATTTCTCTTTCAAAAATAAGCAAAAAGATATATACTTAACAAAGTGAAATTTATTTTTAAATTTAATAAATCAGGTTTACTTTCAGCATGGATTAGGGTATTATTATAAAAATATTCAGTAATATTAAAAGGGGGGAGATCATTTGAAAAAAGTAACGATACTGAAAGCGTCCATCTTATTTTTGGCGATTGCCAGTTTTCATTTGTTCTCAATTCCCCACGCCTTTGATATCGGCCATCATTATAAAGCCGTAGCCGACCAGCAGGAAATGCATGAGATGAAAGCCGGCCAAATGCTGATGATGAGAAGAAATCCATCACAGATCATTTGCGCTGACTGCTTTATGGGCAATGGCTGTTCTGCTTCTGACCGCCGAAAGCAAAAGTACGGGATACTCCCGCAGGCGCCAGCGGAAAAAAAGCTTTATACTGGCCAAATTTTATCAATCGTCTTATTTCGACAAACTTCATGTTCAACATCACCCGAATATATAACGAAAATATGAGGAGGCTGTTAACATGTTGTTTATCTTAAGAATGGTGATTTTAGGCTTATTCTCTTTCACAGCGCTGAACTTATTTGTATGGCAAGGGATTGAAGTCATTCATGCCGTGACAGACTTATTCACCAGCCATGAAAGCTGATGAAAAACAAATATACCCGCTCACGATATGTGAGCGGGTTTTTTAATGATGATTATTCAGTTTTAAGACGCCAGACAGCTGTGATCTTGCCTGATTCTTCTTCATCAATAAAGAATGAACCATTGCTGTATCTGTCGTTTGTTCGCAATTCTTTAGCCTGCAGTTCTTTTCTGTCCCCTTTTTCCGTTTCTGCCATAAACCGCTCATTAAGTCCGCATGCAAACAGCGAAACGACACGATGTGGATTTTTCTTCAGCTCCCGCAGCATAACGACTCCCCGTTTTGCACGGGAGGTCTTTTCAAATTCAGAAAGACTCATACGTTTGACCGCTCCCCTTTGTGTGAACAATACAAGAGAATCGGATTCATGCAGAATTTCTCCTGACACGACAAAGTCTCCATCTTTCAAGTTAATTCCTTTAACGCCTGCTGCACGTGCACCCACAACATTCACTTCATCTTCTCCAAACCATAGGCCATACCCCAGATGTGTCGCTATCAAGATCTGACTGTCACCATTTGTCACGTGTACATCAATCAGCTCGTCTTCACCCTTTAGATTTAACGCTACAAGCGCTTTAGAATAACGCTGTGCTTTGTAATGCGTGAGTTCTGTCTTTTTCACCATGCCGTTTTTCGTGAAGAATAAAAGATAAGCAGACGGATCAAATTCTTTTATCGGGATGGCCTTAACAATCGATTCGTCACGTTCAATCGTGATTATGTTTGAAAAATGCTGGCCCATGTCCTTCCATCTGATATCAGGCAGCTGGTGAACCGGACAATAGATGTAGCTTCCCTTATTTGTGAAAAGCAGCAGCACATCTGTCGTATTCATTTCAAACTGATGCAGCAGCCTGTCTGTATCCTTCATTCCGAAGTCCTGCCCGTTTGAAGCGGCAAAGGAACGCTGGCTTGTGCGCTTTAAGTAGCCATCTTTTGTAACGGTCACGTATACATCCTCAGAGGCAACCATGACTTCAAGATTAATTTTGATTTCCTCAATTTTTTCTTCAATGACAGAGCGTCTCGTGTCCGCATATTTCTTTTTCAGCGCTTTTAAGCTGTTTGTAATGACCTTTAACAGCTTTTTATCATTGCTCAGAATTGATTCAAGTTCTTCAATATTTTTGCTGAGCTCTTCAGCCTCTTCCTTGAGTGCTGTGATATCTGTATTTGTTAAACGATATAGCTGCAAGGACACGATAGCTTCAGCCTGAGGCTCAGTGAATTCATATTTCGCCATTAAATTGTTTTTGGCGTCACGTTTATCGCTTGAGGAGCGAATCGTTGCGATGACTTCATCCAAGATCGATAAAGCCTTCATAAGACCTTCTACAATGTGATGTCTGTCTTTTGCTTTTTGAAGCTCATAAACAGATCGGTTTGTGACCACTTCTTTTTGGTGGCCGATATATGCATCTAAAATAGCAGGCAGACTCATCAGCATTGGACGGCGGTTATGGATCGCCACCATATTAAAGTTATACGTAATCTGTAAATCAGTATTTTTATATAAGTAATTCAAAATGCCCTTGGCATCTGCTTCTTTCTTTAGTTCTACGACCACTCTAAGGCCGGTTCGGTCTGTCTCGTCTCGGACCTCGGAGATGCCTTCAACCTTTTTATCAATACGGTATTCGTCCATTTTTTTCACAAGGTTGGCTTTGTTGACTTCAAATGGGATTTCGGTAATCACAATTTGCTCTCGTCCGCCTCTGATCGCTTCGATCTCAGCTTTTCCGCGGATAATAATTTTCCCTTTTCCGGTTTCGTAGGCTTTTCTAATGCCATCAACGCCCTGGATAACTCCGCCTGTCGGAAAGTCAGGCCCTTTGATCACTTCCATGAGATCGTCTACAGAGCATGACGGCATTTGAATGCGTTTAATCACAGCATCAATGACTTCTCCTAAATGATGAGGCGGTATATCAGTCGCGTATCCTGCAGATATACCGGTAGATCCGTTGACCAGCAAGTTAGGGAACATAGCCGGAAGTACAACGGGCTCCTTGCTTGTATCATCAAAGTTCGGGACAAATTCAACTGTATTTTTGTCAATATCCCGCAGAAGCTCTGATGCAATCGAAGATAACTTCGCTTCTGTGTAACGCATGGCCGCCGGAGGATCTCCATCAATACTTCCGTTGTTCCCGTGCATTTCAATTAAAACATTACGCACTTTCCAGTCTTGGCTCATCCGCACCATTGCTTCATACACCGAACTGTCCCCGTGCGGATGGTAGTTACCGATGACGTTACCGACCGTTTTGGCCGCTTTTCTGAATTTTTATCAAATGTGTTTCCGTCTGTATGCATCGCATACAGTATTCTGCGCTGTACGGGTTTTAAACCGTCGCGCGCATCAGGCAGCGCCCTGTCTTGAATAATATATTTACTATAGCGTCCAAAACGGTCGCCGATCACCTCTTCTAATGGTAAATCATGAAATAATTCTGGCTGTGACAATCATTAAACCTCCTCAGCGACCGATAAGTTTTCATTTTCTAAAATATTGCTTTCTTCGTCTAAGCCGAAAGCTACGTTTTTCTCAATCCACTTTCTGCGCGGCTCTACTTTATCGCCCATCAATGTCGTCACGCGTCTCTCAACACGTGCCGCGTCGTCAATTTTGACCCTTACAAGCGTACGGGATTCCGGATTCATCGTCGTTTCCCACAGCTGATCCGCGTTCATCTCACCAAGACCCTTGTATCGCTGGATTGTATAGCCCTTGCCGACTTTTTTCAGTACTCCATCCATCTCTTCATCAGACCATGCATATTCAATGATTTCTTTTTTCCCGCTTCCTTTGCTGACCTTATATAAAGGAGGCAGAGCAATGAATACCTTTCCATTCTCAATGAGCGGCTTCATATAGCGATAGAAAAAGGTTAAAAGCAGCACTTGAATATGAGCGCCATCAGTATCGGCATCCGTCATAATGATGATTTTATCGTAGTTAATGTCGTCGATTGAAAAATCAGCTCCGACACCGCCGCCGATTGCATGAATGATCGTATTAATCTCTTCGTTTTTAAAGATATCAGCAAGCTTTGCTTTTTCCGTGTTAATGACTTTACCGCGCAATGGCAGAACCGCTTGGAATCTGCGGTCTCTTCCCTGCTTTGCTGAACCGCCCGCAGAGTCACCCTCAACGAGATACAACTCATTTTTTGCCGGATTTCTTGAACCCGCAGGTGTCAGCTTACCGCTTAATGTCGCTTCTGATTTTTTTCGTTTTTTGCCGCTTCTGGCTTCTTCCCGTGCCTTACGAGCCGCTTCACGCGCCTGGCTCGCCTTTATTGCTTTTTTCACAAGTAGAGTAGCCGTGTCCCGGTTTTCCTCTAAAAAATACGCAAGCTGCTCTGACACGATTGCATCTACGGCAGATCTGGCTTCGCTTGTGCCGAGTTTTCCTTTTGTTTGTCCTTCAAATTGAAGAAGTTCTTCAGGAATACGGACAGAAATAATCGCTGAAAGACCTTCCCTTATATCAGTGCCTTCCAGGTTTTTATCCTTTTCTTTCAGCAAAGACACTTTTCTCGCATATTCATTAAAGGCTCGCGTCATCGCTGTCTTTGCACCTGACTCATGAGTCCCGCCGTCTTTTGTTCTGACATTGTTAACAAACGACAGGATATTTTCAGAATAGCCGTCGTTAAACTGGAACGCAAAATCCACTTCGATGGAATGATGTTCTCCTTCAAACGAGACCACTTCAGACAGGGCATCTTTTTCCTCATTTAAGTAAGCAACAAACGCTTCTATGCCGTTCTCATAATAAAAGACTTCACGCTGGCCGTTCCGCTCGTCAATCAGTTCAATTTTTAATCCTTTTAATAAAAACGCTGATTCTCGTAATCGCTCAGAAAGCGTTTCAAAATTATAAGTTGTTGTGCTGAACATTGTCGGATCAGGCTTAAAGTGAGTAAGTGTGCCTGTCTTTTTTGTTTTGCCGATCTTTTCGAGAGATGTGACCGGTTTACCTCCGTTTTCAAAACGCTGCTGATAGACGAAGCCGTCCCGCTCAATCGTAACCGTCAGCCATTCAGATAAAGCATTCACGACAGATGCACCGACGCCGTGAAGCCCTCCGCTTGTCTTATAGCCGCCTTGACCGAATTTTCCGCCGGCGTGAAGCACCGTTAAAATGACTTCAGGGGTTGGTTTGCCGAGTTTATGCATTCCAGTCGGCATGCCGCGGCCTCTATCCTGTACAGAAATACTGTTGTCTTTATGTATTTTAACGATAATGTGATCACCATGGCCGGCAAGTACCTCATCGACTGAGTTATCTACTATTTCATAAACCAAGTGGTGCAAGCCTCTCGCGTCGGTTGAGCCAATGTACATACCCGGCCTTTTCCTAACGGCTTCAAGGCCTTCCAGCACCTGTATGGCATCTTCGTTGTAATCAAATTGCTGTTTTCTAGCCAAACGTACAAACCCCTTTCAAAAAACTAACATTCTCTTTTTCATTGTTTACCTGTCAATTGTATAAAAGTATTTTTCAAAATCCTTGCCCCGGTGCGCTTCTGCCTTGGACTCTTCATTATAACCAATGTAATCCCATTCTCAACATACAGCTAACGAATCATTCCGTATAACAGCCAAAAGTGCTGTTTTTTCGATATAAGAACGTATGTTTGTTTATTATATATAAAGCAGCGGACCTTCGCAAATCGTACGGCCGGAACCCAGCTTAGCAAGGCATTCAAAAAAGCTGTTCAAGCTTTATTGTATCTGTTTCACAGTAATTCGCAAACAATATCTTTACATAAAAAAGCAAAAATCCTTGAATTCACAAGGATTTTTGCAGCTCTGCATCTATTTTGTTACAGCGTGTGCCACTTTTATGCACAGATCCATGATGACCGTTCTGCCTTCTTCCTTCAGCATCTGATAAGCCTCTTCGTTTACCAGGCCTTGCTGCGCCCAAAATACCGGGGCATCTGTCTCCAGAAACTCTTTAGCGACATCAGGAAGCTGTTCTGAACGTCTGAATACATTTACGATGTCAATCGGACCGTCAATTTCTTGTAACGATGATACGGCTTTTACACCGAGCGCCTCTTCGATCGTCGGATTTACCGGTATGATTTCGTATCCCGCATCCTGCATCGCTTTTGATACCATATACGATGTTCTGTCGGGACGATCTGAAAGCCCGACAACTGCTATTCTCTTACTTCCATCAAGAATTTCTTTGATTTCCGCTTTGGATGGGTTTTGCATGATAGACCACTCCTTTTTGTTTATTCTACAAGACCGATAAGGAAGAACGCAAAACATGATGTATGAATGATTAGATTTGTAAGCAAACTTTACAAAAAAACTTATCATCAGATCATGACATCTCATGTTAAAATAGAAATTAGGGACATTGAAAAAGGAGAAATGTAGATGTTAATTGCTTTATTGATTATTTTGGCCTACTTGATAGGCAGTATTCCATCTGGCTTAATCGTAGGTAAGCTTGCCAAGGGGATTGATATTCGGGAGCATGGCAGCGGAAACTTGGGCGCTACCAACGCGTTCCGTACACTGGGCGTAAAAGCTGGTTCGATTGTCATAGCCGGAGATATTTTGAAAGGGACACTGGCAGCTGCATTGCCTTACCTCATGCATGTTGATATTCATCCGCTCCTTGCGGGAGTCATAGCGGTTCTTGGCCATGTGTTTCCTGTCTTCGCCAAATTTAAAGGCGGCAAAGCCGTGGCAACTTCGGGAGGCGTTTTGCTGTTTTATGCTCCTCTGTTATTCATTACAATGGTTGCGGTCTTTTTCATCTTTTTATACTTGACTAAATTTGTTTCTCTGTCATCAATGTTAACAGGGATATATACTGTCATATATAGTCTCTTTGTACATGATAAGTATTTATTGATTGTCGTCACGCTGCTCACTGTTTTTGTGATATACCGGCACCGGGCGAACATCAAACGAATTATCAATAAAACAGAACCTAAAGTCAAATGGTTATAAATGTTTGAAAAACTTCTATTTTGACACGAGGTAGCCTAATACGTTTATAATAGAGAAAATCAAATGATAACAAAGGGAAAAGGGGGTTCTGTTATGAATATGACAGTTAACGAAGACGCGCTGAACTGGTATAAAGAAGAGCTTGATTTACAGAACGGTGACCAAGTTTCGTTTTTTTGTCCGCTATGGCGGCTGCAGCCACGTTCAAAAAGGTTTTTCTCTAGGAGTGACGAAAGATGCTCCTCAAGAGGCAGGAGTCACGGCAGAAGTCGGAGGCATCACCTTCTTTATTGAAGAAAGTGATCTTTGGTACTTTGACAACCATGATCTTCTCGTCAGCTATTCAGAGTCTGCTGATGAGCCTGTATTTGAATATCAATAAGAAAAAGAACGCATTTCATATGCGTTCTTTTTTTTATAAATGAAAACGTGTAAGATGATCGGTCAGGTTTTCTTGTTCTAGGATATATTTTTGCGTCTCGCCCAAAAGATCAAAGTGGGGAAATTCGCTTTTTTTATGTATCCATTCTTCCTTCAAACCGTACGCCGCACCCCATTGAACCAGCTTATCAATATCTGCACAGCCTGCTTTTGTCACGGTTTTAGATTCCGGGAAACGGTCATCCAGCCAATAATGTGTTAAAAATGCGATTTCCCCTCTTTTGACTGCCTTCTTCCAGCGGTTAACTTCCTCCCGTTTCACGCCAAATGCCATCTGTCATTCACTTCCCTATTTTTTGGCCTTTTCATATGCTGCATGCCAATCGGGGAAAGCCTTACGAAACTGAATCGGTTTAAAACTTTCTTTATCCACACAAATATGAGATGATTTCGCTTCAATAGAAAGCTCACCGGCCGGATTATATATGTGGTAACCATATATGGTTTTAAAGCCGTTGTATTCCTCAATCCATGTGTGCACTACCGCAGTTTCTCCATAATGAAGGGGTTTTTTGTAGGAAATATTGATATCAACGACTGGGGAAAGAACGCCTTTCTTTTCCATATCACTGTACAAAAAGCCTAGGTCTTTAATGAGTGCCGTCCTTCCGACCTCCATCCAAACAAGATAATTCGCATGATACACGATCCCCATTTGATCCGTTTCAGCGTAACGCACTTCTATTTCTGTTTTTGATACATGCAAGATACTCTGCTCCCTTAATCAGTTTAGCCCCATTTTACCACATCCAAATCAGAAAGAAAAAAACCAGGTTTCCCTGGTTTTTAGGAACGGTATCCGTTTTTTCTCGCTTCGGATTCGTCTTGAATTTCATTGCGAAACGCTTCGATGCTCTCTTCCCGTCTCGCGTTTTTTTCTTTGATGCGCTGCTTATCTTCTCCTGAAGCAAACTCCATTGATTCTTCTGCTTCTTCTATATTTTCGATCGTATTTTGGACCATATCCTGCAGTTTCTCTACGTTGTCAGAACGGTCGTCAGGATTAGGCTGCTGATATTGATTTTGGTTTTTTTGTCATTGGGATGAACCTCCTTGAATAAAATCAATCCGGCTACTCGCCTTTCGTCTGCATGATAACTGGCTGCTGACCAGAAGTATCGTGCATTTTTTCCCCTTTATTGCGTTTATATTTAACAGGCTTTGTACCCAAGTGGCTCGGAGCATATTGAGGCTGACCGTTTTTCTTGTTGTTTCCCATGTTTATCCCTCCTCAACAAATAGGATTCTCAAAAGGAGGGGTAAACATGAATACAAATTAAAGGTTATTTTTTGCTTGAATCTCTGTTCAAGTTTTTCCTCAAGCTGATTTAAATATTCCGTATTCGTCATCAGCTCTTTTTTGTTTTCCATGACGAGCTCATGAAAAGAACGTTTTCTCATCTTCTTCACTCTTCTCACCTCCGCGTATTCTTTTATTTTTTCCAATTCTGAAAATTTGTAAGCATGTTCGCACAAAAAAAACTGAATCTAATGAATATCCAGTTTTTCTTTTATCTCTTTTTTTGTCATGGTCCCGATATGGATGTCTTGTATCACGCCTTTTTCATCTAAAATATAGGTAGTTGGGTATGAAAACACATTATAGTCTGCATTAATACCTTTTTATCAATTAAAATGGGGAAGGTTAAATGATACGTATCTGCAAAGGCTTGCACCTGTTTTTCGCTTTTCTCAGCTGAAGTGAAATTAACTGCAATAACCGCTAAATCTGAGTGCTCTTTTTGCAGTTCCTCCATCGCCGGCATTTCCTGTCGGCACGGTTTACACCAAGTTGCCCAGAAGTTAAGCAGAACTTTTTTGCCTCTGACATCTGATAAGGAGCTACTCTCTCCTGATAGCGTTCTCAAAGTAAAGTCAGGCGCTTGCTGTCCCTCTTCAATGCCTATTTCTTTTTTTGCTAAATTGCTGATAGATGTTCCAGCACATGTATCCGGTAAGCCCAATCAACAGGATTCCTGCGACCCATTTTTTCAGCATATGTCATCCACCCCCGGAGCTATCTTATCTCATAAAAAGAAGAGAAAGCAGGGTGCCTTCTCTTCTTCATACGTCATGATTGCTTCATTTTTTCGCGAAGAACCATTTGCAGAATTCCGCCATGGCGGTAATAATCAATTTCAACTTCACTATCGAAGCGCACAAGTGCTTCAAATGTTTTTACATTTCCGTCTTCATCAATTGCTCTTACTGTAACGATATCACGAGGGCGTACGCTTTCATCAACATCCACCTCGATCGCTTCTTTACCGCTTAAGCCGAGTGTATCCGCATTTTCACCTTGTTTAAATTGTAGCGGGAGCACACCCATGAATACCAGATTACTTCTGTGGATTCTTTCAAAGCTCTCAGCAATTACAGTTCTAATGCCGAGCAGGTTTGTTCCTTTTGCAGCCCAGTCACGGGAAGATCCCATACCATAATCTTTTCCAGCTAAGATAGCAAGGCCTGTTTTATTCTTCTTTATTATCTCATGCAGGCATCATAGATTGAAGTCACTTCACCAGTCGGCCAATACGTTGTATATCCGCCTTCTGTTCCCGGCGCGATCTGGTTTTTGATGCGGATGTTTGCAAATGTTCCTCTCATCATAACCTCATGGTTTCCGCGGCGTGAACCGTAAGAGTTAAAGTCACGAGGTGACACACCTTTTGATTGCAAGTATTTTCCGGCAGGTGTATCTTTTCCGATTGCCCCTGCAGGAGAGATATGGTCGGTTGTGACTGAATCGCCGAATTTACCGACTACACGAAGACCTTTTAAAGGTTCAACCTTGCCTGGTTCAACTGACATTTCCTCGAAGAAAGGCGGGTTTTGGATATAGGTTGACTCATTATCCCATTTGTAAAGCGCTTCGTCTGTTGTCTCAATCTCATTCCAGCGCTTGTTGTCATCGAATACTGTTTCGTACTCCTTGCGGAAGAGCTCCGGTGTAACGGTTTGTTTAACAAGTGAATTAATTTCGTCCATTGACGGCCAAATATCGTTAAAGTACACTTTTTGTCCGTCTTTGCCGACACCGATTGGATCCGTCTTCAGGTTAATGTTCACTGTTCCAGCCAACGCATAAGCTACTACAAGCGGCGGAGAAGCAAGGTAGTTACCTTTCACAAGCGGATGAATACGCCCTTCAAAGTTACGGTTTCCAGAAAGAACAGACGTAATCAACAGGTCATTTTTCGCAACTGCTTCTTCAATTTCCGGTGAAAGCGGACCTGAGTTTCCGATACATGTCGTACATCCGTATCCAACGAGGTTAAAACCAAGCTCCTTCATGTATGGAAGAAGGCCTGAATTCACAAGATAACCTGTAACAACCTTAGAGCCCGGTGCAAGTGATGTTTTCACGTAATTAGGCACTTTGAGACCTAATTCAACCGCTTTTTTCGCCACAAGGCCGGCACCGATTAAGACGTATGGGTTAGATGTATTTGTACAGCTTGTAATCGCAGCAATAGCAATTGCACCTGTTTTCATGACTGTTTCTTGGCCGTTAAGCAATTTAAATTTAATTTCTTTGTCTTCCTCTTCGGCGTTTAATCCAAATCCTTGGTTACCCGCAGGGCTGACTAAGTGCTTTTTAAACGTTTCCTGCATATTAGAAAGCGGTATCAAATCCTGAGGGCGTTTTGGACCCGAAAGGTTGGCTTCAATTTTAGACAAATCAATTTCAACGACATCAGTAAATTGCGGGTCTTCTACGTCAGGAGTGTAGAACAAGCCATTGCTTCTGCAGTATGCTTCTACTACATCAATATGTTCAGCATCGCGGCCTGTCAGACGCAGATAATTAAGAGCTTCTTCATCTACAGGGAAAAATCCGCATGTAGCACCGTATTCCGGAGCCATGTTGGCGATTGTCGCACGGTCTGCTAGCGGCAGTTCAGCAACTCCCGGTCCGAAGAACTCAACAAATTTGCCGACTACGCCTTTTTCACGCAGTACTTGTGTCACTTTTAACGCCAAGTCAGTGGCTGTTGTTCCGTTCGGAAGCTTTCCGACAAGTTTCGCGCCGATTACCTCAGGAACAGGGAAATAAGAAGGCTGCCCGAGCATTCCGGCTTCCGCTTCAATTCCGCCGACACCCCAGCCGAGTACACCGATTCCGTTAATCATTGTTGTATGCGAGTCGGTTCCTACCAGCGTATCAGGATACGTAATCAGTTCTCCGTCTTCTTCGACTGCGTGGACAACGCTTGCCAAGAACTCAAGGTTTACCTGGTGAACGATACCTGTTGCTGGCGGTACTGCCTGGTAGTTATTAAACGCTTTCTTTGCCCAGCTTAAAAATTTGTAACGCTCTGCATTTCTTTCAAATTCCAAGTCCATATTAATAGCCAAAGCATCTTCTGTGCCCGCTTTATCAACTTGTACAGAGTGGTCGATGACAAGATCAACAGGAATCTCAGGGTTGATTTTGTCAGGATCTCCGCCGACAGCTGCCATTGCTTTACGTAATGAAGCAAGGTCAACTACTGCCGGTACCCCAGTGAAATCTTGTAAAATAACGCGAGATGGTTTAAACGGAACATCGATTTCCTTTAACTCGGCAGTTCCCCATTTTGCCAAATTCTCCACGTGTTCTTTTTTGATGACGAATCCGTCAACTTGACGCAGTACAGACTCTAAAAGAACTTTGATGGAGTAAGGAAGCTTCGATACCTTTCCGATCCCCAGATCTTCCAATGCTTTCAAAGAGTAGTAATGATAGGTTTTCCCATTTGTAGTAAACGTTTTTCTCGCTTGGAAAACGTCTTGTGCTACAGTTTTTTGCTCGTTTGCCATTCTCCAAAATCCCCCTTCAGATCAGTTCATTCTCAGATGAACGTTACATTCCATCACAATTTTCTCACAATTTCATATTAAAACAAAATCATACATAAGTAAATATCAATGTTTTTATTAAATACAATAAGATCGGCTTATCAGGTGAAAAATCGGGAAATTTTACTGTTTACGCTCTCTCATATTCCTCATTGAAAGAAGCCATATTATAATTGAGGTGATAATGATGGTCAAAAGAAAAGCAAACCACGTAATAAATGGGATGAATGACGCGAAAAGCCAAGGCAAAGGGGCCGGCTATATAGAAAACGATCAGCTTGTACTGACTGAAGCAGAACGCCAAAATAACAAGAAAAGAAAAACCAATCAATAACGTTGTACTCTTTTAAGGAGGTTCTCATTTTATGACTAATAAAAATACAAGTAAAGATATGCATAAAAACGCCCCTAAAGGACACAATCCGGGTCAGCCGGAACCTCTTAGCGGAAGCAAGAAAGTAAAAAACAGAAATCACACAAGACAAAAGCACAATTCAAGCCATGATATGTAGTAAAAGCAGACCTTAGTGTCTGTTTTTTTATGCGTTCACCCATTTCTGACCAACTGCATAAGCTAAAGCAAGGTTGATATATGGAGGAATGCTTCCATGACCCATTCAAAACGAAACGATGCTAATGATATCGACGGTATGGAGGAATGGCTTCGGCAATTTTTTGAAGATCCGTTCGCCTGGTACGACGAAACATTACCTATTGATCTATATGAAACAAGTCAGCAATATATTATTGAAGCAGACCTATCGTCTTTACAGCCAACACAAATAACAATTACCTTGTCCGAATGTGAGTTCATCCTAACGGTTAAATCCTCGGAACAGACTCTTGAAAAACAAATGATGCTTCCTTTTTATTTGAATGACAAGTCGATTGAGACTGAATGCGAAAATCAAATTCTCACAGTTGCTGTCAAAAAAGAGATGAATGAAGGCTCTTCTTTTTCTCTTCAATTTCCTCTCAGCTAAAATCAAAAGTCACTTTCATCCCCTATTATGAAAGTGACTTTTCTCCGTCCATTTATCGTCAAATACCCTCTAGTGACTCTCCCATGGCCAAATAGCAGATTCACTATACAATAGAATATGATCTATTATCTCTTTTGACTAGACGTCTATCATTTTTTTCTATTTTTTTTAACGTTGTTCTTCTATTCTTTCTTCATATACAATATGGTTAGTATAAGGGGGAATGATTGATGCTGGAAGGCTGGTTTTTGTGGTTTATTCTGTTTTGGGTGATCACGATGATTGTCTTGTTATCAATCGGCGGTTTTTTTATGTTCCGAAAGTTTTTAAAGCGTTTACCAAAAGAGGACGGCAGATCTGAGCTGGATTGGCAGGATTACTATATTGAAAACAGCAGACATCTATGGAGCAATGAAAACAAACAATTTCTCGATGAATTGGTTACACCTGTTCCAGAGCTGTTCAGAGATATAGCGAGAGCAAAAATTGCCGGAAAAATCGGAGAGCTGGCATTAAAAGAAAACGTAGCAGCGATTGATCAGCAGCTTATTATCAAAGGTTATATCCTGGCTACTCCGAAAAGAGATCATACCTTTTTAAAGAAGCATCTAAGAGACAAGAATATCGATATTGAACCTTATCAGGCCCTTCTTAAATAAAAAACCTTTCCCGCGAAGAGGAAAGGTTTTTTAATTCATATTTAATTCATTTGAATGTCTGCTGACTGCAGCTCGCTTTGAAGTTTTCGATATGACAGATACATGGCAATTCTCCACGGCACAATCATACCGAAAGCCAGAATCCAAAACATACCGCTCAGTGCGCCGTAATCAACCGATGTGCTTAAAATTGATTTCATTACAATTCTGATCACCAAAAGGCCGATTAATATAAAGACAAATGCCTTAGACCGTTTCATGTAAATTTCATTATTTTTAATTTCAAACTTTGAAGTTTTTATAAGAAAAATAGAGAAAATCACGCCTAAAGTGATCGCTTCTAAAAACTCTTCACCCGTTACCCAAAAAACCGGAAATAAAAACATTAACGCCCCCGTACTCATAAAAATCGGCGGAAGAATGATTTTTTTCGCTGAAACAGGTTTATCGGAAGACTTAATTCTGACCACCATCACAGCTGCAGCCATTAAAACAGCAACAATTGATGAAACTATTATCATCATACTTATCATTCCTTTGTTTCTCGGAGTGTTGACACTATATACTATACTCCAAAACAATAAAAAAAACCATTTTGAAAAGAAATGACTTTCAATTTCCCATAACGCGATTCACAGCTTCTAATACTTTGGACTCCTCAAACGGTTTGACAATAAAATCTTTTGCCCCAAGTTCAATGGCTTCCGTAACAATTCTTTGCTGGCGCATTGCGGTACACATGATTATCTTTGCTTTAGGGTCAAAGGATATGATCTCTCGAAGCGCCTTAATGCCGTTTTTCACCGGCATCGTAATATCCATCGTCACTAAGTCCGGCCGAAGTTTTTTATACAGGTCAGCCGCTTGTTCGCCGTCCGCCGCCTCGCCTGCTATTATGTAATTTGCCTCTTCCAAGATCTCTCTGATTTTTACTCTCATGAACTTGGCGTCGTCTACAACTAAAACTCTTGTCATATTCCCCTCCAAAAATCGAATTCCTCAGGTAATAGTCTTATTGTACCAAAAACAAAAGGATTAGTAGTAGTGCAAAAGTAATTTGACAGTCAGAAACCTGTAAAACCACCAAAAAGATCCGACAGCAAAATAATGATCAAGTTCATCCAGTTAAAAAATAGCAGGATCCCAATTACAATCATAAGTACGCCGCCCGCTTTCATGATCAAAAGCTGATTCTTCCTGATCCACTTCAGCTTCGTAATGAAGAACGACAATAATACAAACGGAACGGCAAATCCGAGAACATATAGCATCATATACGGTACCGCTGAGCCAGGATTCGTACCTGCTAATGTGATAACAGCCCCCAAAATAGGACCGGTGCAAGGCGTCCAGCCGGCAGCAAAAGCCATACCGATTAAAATTGAACCGAAAAACCCCCCCGGCTTATGCTTAAAATGGACTCTGCGCTCTTTCATGATAACATCAGGACGAAACACGCCAAGCGTGATAAAACCGAACAGAATAATGAGCAAAGCGCCAACTTGCCGAATAGCATCATGATAATCCCTAAACAAGGTTCCAATAAAAGATGTACCATATCCTAAAGCAATAAAAATCACTGAAAACCCCAGCAAAAAAAACAGCGTATGAGCCAAGCTTCTTTTTTGCAGCAGCAGTTTCTCTGTTTTCACATCATCCATGCTCACTCCTGTAATATATGACAGGAAAGCCGGATACAGTGGCAGGCAGCAAGGCGAAATAAATGATAAAAATCCCGCCCCGAATGTCAGAAGATAATTCACATCTCCCATGTCATCATCCCTTCATAATTTGACATTCCTTCAAGTTATGACAAAATCATTTCATTTTTTTAACACTTTCACTCGAAGGATTTCTATTTTCAAAAAAAACTTATATAATTTAATTTGACATTGAGACATTGTACTCCTTCTCATTTGAAAATTAGTATAAATATGGATATAATATAAACATTCACTTTTGAAGATCTAATGTATGAAAGGATACATCCCTGTGATTAGAGAGCATCTATTAAATGAAATTGAAAAAAAAAGAGCAGAGCTGCTGCAAATTGTCATGGCGAACGGAATGACATCTCATATTACGATAGAACTCAGTCAGGAGCTTGACCATCTTCTCATACAATATCAAAAGCAGCGCCTTCGAGCAGTAGCGGGTGATGAATGATTGCAAAATAAAAAACCCGATAAAGGGTTTTTTATTTTATAACCATGTTTCTCTATATCATAATCTTTACGTATTATTTCGTTTGATTATTCATGGCTTTCATCATTTGATTGATTTTCTTTTGAGAAGGTTTCATTCCCATTTGCATCATCATCATGCGTAACATTTGTTCATTAATAGGCGGATTCTTTTTAAGGTAGCTCATCATATATTTACGAGCAATAAAAAACCCGAGTGCAACACCTATGAGCAGTGCAACAACGCCCACTAGGATGCCAACCCATAAAGTCATTTTATTTCCTCCTTCATGTTGTCTAGTTTAAAGTGTACTAAACCAAAAGCTATTATACAACATTTACATCTCTTTTTCTTCGGTTTTAGACAAAATTTCTTTCTTTCACCGGATTTAACCACCCATACCGCTTCGTATTGAAATCCATTGCGAGAAAGCAAGGGCTTACTTTGCGAAGAACTTCAAAAAATAATCGTTTCTGCCTCGTAATCTCCGTTAGCTACAATTTCAATCATGTGTTCCCTCATCATAAAAGACGCTTGTCCCTTTGCTTTTGGCAGAGATAATCTATAAATATAATCCAGCTGTGTATAGTTTGTATTATTCAAATTCATTTTTAACCGCTGATGCATATGTAAAATCGGAATAGGTTTCGTAATATATTGAATTTGTTTCTCTGTCATTTCATACTGCTGCCTCGTCAGGCTTGTCCAATGATAGTCTTGAAACAGCTCAAACATAACCGATTCCCGCCCGAAATAGTGATTGGCAAATTCCTCTTTGATCAGGTACGTATAGTAGTGACGTTCCATCTTCTCATCCCCTTTTCCAGCAGCATTTCATTTGCATTCTATTATACAAAAGAAGAGAAGAAAGAATTGTCTATTACTGTTAATCAGCCAATACTATTTTTGTCGGATAAACAAGAAAAAGAGGATGATTTGACTCATCCCCTTTGAAAACCTTATTTATTGATTAATGCTTTAACTCGATCCACAACGTTTGCAACTGAGAAGCCGTATTCATTGATGATCGTTTCTCCAGGAGCGGAGGCACCGAATTTGTCAATGCCGAGCACGTCTCCTTCAAGCCCTGTGTATTTACCCCAGCCAAATGATGCGCCCATTTCAATCGCAAGACGTTTTCTCACATCTGACGGAAGCACGGAGTTTTTGTTATTCATCAGATTGTTTCTCAAAACGATCTACTGAAGGCATGCTGACGACAGAAACATCAATATTTTCTTTCGCCAATTCAGCCTGTGCTTCAATTGCCAGACCAACCTCTGAGCCCGTCGCGATAAGAAGAGCGTCCGGTGTTTCGTTTTTAGACTTAGAAACAACATAAGCACCCTTTTCTACACCAGCCAATGCCTCTTCAGCTGTTGGTCGATTGTAGGAAGGTTTTGTCGTGTCAATACGAGTGCTGTTGGATGATCTGTGCTCTGTACCGCAAGCTTCCATGCCGCTGCTGTCTCATTACCGTCTGCAGGGCGAATTAAAGAAAGGTTAGGCATTGCGCGTAAAGAAGCAAGCTGCTCAACCGGCTCGTGAGTCGGTCCATCTTCACCGACCGCGATACTGTCGTGAGTAAAGACATATGTCACAGGAAGACCCATTAAGGCTGCAAGGCGAATCGCCGGACGCAAGTAATCAGAGAAGACAAAGAATGTTCCGCCGAATACACGGAGTCCGCCATGAAGCGCCATACCGTTTAAGGCTGCACCCATAGCAAATTCACGAACACCAAACCAGAAATTTTTGCCTGAGTAATCAAGCGCTGTATAATCACCGGAATTTTTAATCGTCGTTTTGTTTGACCCTGCTAAGTCTGCAGAACCGCCGACAAAGAACGGAATTTTATTCGCAAGACCGTTTAGAACCTCACCTGAAGAGGCACGGGATGCCAGACTGCTTCCTTTTTCATAAACAGGCACCTCTTGATCCCAGTCTTTCGGAAGTTCTCCTTTGATAGCCAGTTCAAGCTGTTGAGCGAGTTCCGGATAAATTTCTTTATATTTACCGAATTGGTCATTCCATTCCTGTTCCTTTTTCTCGCCGGATTCTTTTACTGTTTTTGCGAAATGCTCATATACTTCTGACGGAACGTAGAAATCTTCTTCATACGTCCATGCATAAGCTTCTTTTGTTAATTTACTTTCTTCTTTGCCAAGCGGAGCACCGTGAACACCGGAAGTGCCGGCACGGTTAGGGGAACCGAAACCAATTGTCGTTTTCACTTCAATTAATGTAGGTTTCTTGTCGTTTTGGCGTGCTTTTTCAATTGCGGCAGATAATTCTTCAATATTGTTTCCATCCTCAACGTAAAGAACTTCCCAGTTCATCGCCTCAAAACGCTGTTTTACGTTTTCAGAGAATGAACGATCCAGATCTCCATCCAATGAGATGTCATTTGAATCGTATAATACGATGAGACGGCCAAGCTGAAGATGGCCTGCTAGTGAAGCGGCTTCAGAAGAAATACCTTCCATTAAATCACCGTCACCGCAAATGCTGTATGTATAGTGATCGACTACATTGAATGAATCACGGTTGTAAGTTTCGGCTAAATGGCGTTCTGCAATAGCCATTCCGACCGCCATTGCGATTCCTTGTCCAAGCGGCCCTGTTGTTGCATCAACACCTGCTGTATGTCCGAATTCCGGATGTCCCGGTGTTTTGCTGCCCCACTGACGGAATCCCTTAAGATCTTCAATACTGAGATCATACCCGCTTAAATGAAGCATGCTGTATAAAAGTGCTGATCCGTGTCCCGCAGATAAAACAAAACGGTCGCGGTTAAACCACCCAGGGTTTGCCGGATTTACATTCATAAATTTTGTCCATAGCGTATATGCCATTGGCGCTGCCCCCATAGGCATTCCAGGGTGACCAGAGTTTGCTTTTTCAATAGCGTCTATTGATAGTGTGCGAATGGTAGCAACTGATTTCTTTTCAATTGTATCCATAAAAATCCCCTTCCTTATATGTTGTACCCTTTCATCATAAATGTCTGACGACTTTTTCTCAACTGTTTCAGCTTAAATTTGAGAGAAACTTGATGAATTTTGTCACCTGAAGAAAGCCCTGCTGTTTGTAGTATATACAAAAGAGGAATACGATATTGCCGTATTCCTCTTATATTAATGGAGTCTGTTATTTTTTTTTTCTTCTTTTTAACTTTTCAGGTGTTACGTCATTGCCTTCAGGATCAATGATTTTTACACTTTTTAATGTGTTTTTCATAGAAGAACGAAATCCTTTTAGGTATTCTTGACGGAGCTTTTGCTGCTCGGCTTTTTCTTCTTCTGTGATAACGCCAGCTTTAGCTTTTGCGGCAAGTTCATTGATTCTGGCAATTTTTTCGTTTGAAATCATGATAAACTCCTTTATTGCATTTTGTGTATATACTACTAAAACACGAGGAGTTTTACAACTGATTCACTCGCCTGTCTGCTCATTCTCTATGTATTCTTGAAAACGCCGATGGACTGTCGCCTTTGACACATCATAGCCAAAACCTCTCAACGTAGCCGCGATTTCAGCAAACGTCAGTTTATTCGCTCTCAACCGGACAATCTCCGAGATCGGAACTTCTATTCTATCTTTTCCGCTGTTTTCATGCTGGTTTTTCAGGTTCTTTTGAGGCTTAAAACCATTTTTTACTGCGCGTTTCATTCCACGTTTAATTTTCATGTTGTGGATTTTTCTCTGGTATTCCTCCACAATACTGACGATTTCCAGCACCATAGAGTCAGCCTCCGATAACTCAAGTTCACCTCTGTGAGCGGTCGTAAATACTTTCACACCTTCCCTGTAAATACAATGAAGAAGTGCAATTTTCGCGTTTCCCCGGCCGAGTCTTGTTTCATCCTGAACTAAAATCACATCAATATTTGAGTTCTTGATATGATCAAGCAAATCAAATACACCATCCCGGTCCATTTCATATCCGCTGGCTTTTTCAGAAATCACTTTGACGACTTCTATGCCGTTCTCAGCCGCAATGGCCGTAAGCTCCTCCTCCTGCCGCTTTAATGAGGTTTCTTGCTGTTCTTTATTTGTGCTTACGCGGGCATAAATGAGTGCTTTCACCTTTCTACCTTTCCTCTCTATTTAACAGTAGCCAGTTCGTATGCAGCCGGATGTTCCTTTTTTAATGGAATCACCAATTCATCTCCCGGCTGAAGTTCAGACGGCTGAAGATTTATTTTTTTCAGCTACCCATTCAATAAAATCACTTTTATTTATCTTTTTTGAGTCAGCCACCTGGTCGGCAAGCGACCACAGCGTATCCCCCTGCTGAACTTTTATTTTAACATACTGGTTAAGCTCCTGGTCGCTGCTTGTATATGACAACAGAAGGATAACCACGCTTAGAATCAAAGTGAACAGGCCGACAAAAATAATAGATTCTTTACTCATGATAACAACCTCCAACAAAGAATGTTTGTTCGCATTTTTATAATTTCAGTATATACGAACAAACGTTTCTGTCAATTGTTTTTTCGAACCTATGTTTGTACTGTCAGGAAAATCATGCTATAATCTACTTAAAATCGACGTTTAGAGGTGCAAAAAATGACGAAGCTTTCAAAAAGGCAACTTGATATCCTCCGTTTTATTAAAGCAGAGGTTAAATCAAAAGGATATCCGCCTTCCGTTAGAGAGATCGGAGAGGCTGTCGGCCTTGCGTCCAGTTCAACTGTCCACGGCCATTTGGCCCGTTTGGAAACAAAAGGGCTGATTAGACGCGATCCGACAAAACCAAGAGCGATAGAAATTCTGGATGAAGAAGTAGAGATTCCAAAGAGCCAAGTCGTTAATGTACCGGTAATCGGAAAAGTAACGGCCGGATCACCTATTACAGCGGTTGAAAACATTGAAGAATACTTCCCGCTTCCTGACCGTATGGTTCCTCCGGATGAGCATGTGTTTATGCTGGAGATTATGGGAGACAGTATGATTGACGCGGGTATACTTGATAAGGACTATGTTATTGTAAAACAGCAAAACACGGCGAATAACGGTGAAATCGTAGTGGCGATGACAGAAGATGATGAAGCTACTGTAAAACGTTTCTATAAAGAGGATACACACATTCGCCTACAGCCTGAAAATCCAACCATGGCTCCGATTATACTGCAGAATGTCAGCATATTAGGAAAAGTAATTGGTGTGTTCAGAACTGTCCATTAAACTATCAAACTATCAGTTACAAAGAATAAACCCCCTCTCCCTTTACGGAGTGGGGGTTTTTTTAAAAAAAAGCAGGTTCGCCCTGGCTGAGGTGCGAACCTGAATAGGAAGGAAAAAGAACATCATGTTTACACCATAATTATCCATCATTTAATTGTTGAAGTCAAGAAATTTTCTTTCCTTAACGAAACTTTTTCTTTAAAAAATGTTGTTTAAAAATGTAGACGTTCCTATCTTATAAATGTTTCGATTTCGGACGTGAAAAGATTAGTTATACTCTGCTCTTTTATCATGAGCGAGATCAAAAAGAATATATTGAATATTTAGTACATAGTTTATTTAGTTAATTTATTCCACAAAAAAAGCTCACTGCTTTTCAATAAATGTGAGCATCAATCAAAAGTAAAATATTCTACACCATAGCGCCCTTTTACATGAACACTTCCACAGTTTGGGGAATGTTCTTCAGCTACTATTCGATACCGATGATACGGTTCAATGGAAACCTTATCTTGAGCGCTAAAATCAAACCAATTACCGGTGAATTGTTTGGCGCTTAACGTAGTATAATTACCTGTAAGTCCCATTCGCTGAAGCTTAATGTCAACTGAACAAGTATTCACTCCTCGTATCGTAAACTGGTACCCTAAAAAAAAAGTCAATTGCCGGTATATCACCAATGTTTTCTACATAAAGCGCTTTTGTTTCATCATTAAGAATGAAATCGGTTTTATATTCATATTGTAAAGTTGCTGCATGAATCGTCCCGGTTCCAAAAACACATAGCAAAACAGCTGTCATCAGCAAGATTTTATTTCTCAAATGCAATCCCCCTCCTCTACCATATATTACCCCAAAAGATAAATATGTATATCCTCTGTTGCTCTGTTTCCCGTACTTTTTCAATCATAAAAATCCATATGGGTTTTAGCTTGCTTATAATATTGAAGTCTGTCTTGAAGAGTTCCTGTATGGAATTCAAATTTATGGCCGTCAGGATCGGTGAAATAAATTGATTTTCGATCACGTTCATCTCGTTCTCTCCCAGGCAAAATAGTAACTTGAAGATCTTTTAATTTTGCGGACATTTCTTCAAACTTACTTTCCTCAATTGTAAAAGCGATATGGGTATAAGAAGCCTTAATGTCATTTCTGGGAATGTCACGCTCTTCGTTGAGAGCCAGCCATATGCCGTTTAAATCAAAATATGCAGTGCTCCTTCCTTTGGCCAACAATTTAGCATCAAAGACATTTTGATAAAACTCGATGGATGTCAGTAAATCAGAAACAGAAAATAACAAGTGATTGATCCCTTTGATCTCCACTGTGTCTCCTCCTCAGTATTTATAGATAGCCGATTAAAAAACTTAAATATGGGACTTTCAATAATGCAATACAGACATTGTGATAAAGACGTTTTTTTAGTAAAAGCGTATAATTCTTCAAATTTTTACTCAGCCTGTTTCAAAAGATTGAATGCTGGATTTTTATTTTCAGACGCTCATCCCCACCCTTATGTACGGGTGCTCCAGTCAGAAAGTTTCAATTCAACAGCAAAAAATACCAGTGTAAACAAAAGCAATTTGCTCAAAATAAACCATATTACTTAAGAAGGGAATGACCGTGATGAATAACTACGGCCTTCATGAAACGTTAGAATTGCACGAATTGCTTACGTTTAAAAATCTTTGTTTGACAAAATCTTCAACCATGACGGGACTTGTACAAGATGAAGAATTAAAGAGTATTCTTGAACAGGATGCTCAAAAAACAAAACAGCAGGTTGCACGTTTGCAGGAATTGCTGTCAGTGAGAGGTGAACAAGCGTGAATGAGTTCTTTCAAAAATTAGCCGGAATGGGCAGCATGACCGAACAAGTGATCGCAACGGATTTTTTAATATCGGCAAAGACAGGCGTAAGGAATATTGCAGCTGCCATCACAGAATCTTCTTCCCCAGAAGTCAGAGAAACGCTGCAGCAATATTTACATGACGCGATTAATACCCATGAACAAATTTATCTTTATATGGCTGCAAAGGGTTTTTATCATTCTAAAGATTTAACTCAGCAAATAAGTGTCGATCTTGAGGCTGCAGATACCGCTAAAGATTTGCCTCAAATATAGGTGATCAAATGAAACATATTATCGCTCTTGCTTCTAAAACAGCTTTAACTCTTGCCCTCTTGTATGTGATTTTGGATAGAGTATACCATGCTTCCTTCTTAAGTGTGCTGTTTATTGCATTTTTCTTAAGCTTTGTAACATACCTTTCCGGTGACATCCTGATCTTGCCGAGAACCAGCAATGTGACAGCTTCACTGGCTGACTTCGGACTTTCACTCGTTATTCTTTGGGTCTTTCTTGAAACGCAAACGAGAAACGGTTTCTCGCCGTTTGCAGCTGCTCTTATTGCTTCTGTCTGCCTGACTGTTTTTGAATATTTTTTTCACCGGTATTTGCTGAAAAATGTGTTGGATGAAACATTCAGAAACGAACTGACTGTTAAAGATAACACTTTGCAATATCAAACCGAGGCATCAGATGAATTGTTCCCTGAAGCCCCTAATCAGAAGGATGAAAAATAAGGAGGCTTTGCGCCTCCTTATTTTAATAACTGTTTTGCATAAAATGGGTCAACACTTCCGTAAAATCATAAAACCTCTCATTTTGAGTCGTGGATCTGCTTTTTAAAGAAAAGATGCCAAACAAAGATTCTCTAAAACCTGTACTCATCTCTAACTGGATGCTCAAACCGGTTTTTGATTTATTCGCTATATTGTTTGGACTTACGCCTGCATGCGGATGATCCGTACCAAGCAATTCAGCTGGAAAACCGGCTTTCTGCAGTTCTGAAACCAATTCTGCCGCTCTTGATCGGTCTGTTCCGCCGATTTGTATCTGTTGGTCCTCTCCTGCATACCCATGCAATGAAATGACATACTCATGACTTGCTACAAGTTTCAGTGCCTGAGGTTCATCAAAATGTGTGCTTGTTATATGCAGCACTGAATTTCCAGACGTCTTCAAACCTTCAAACAAATACATGGAATACGCTTTGCTGAGTTCTCTCGCTAATTCACTTGTGCCGCCTTCAATACCTCCCCCGTGAATAGCTAAAACAAGCACAGGGCTGCCGATTTCTTTTGTGACAATGCTGTAATCAGAAGGATCTTCGTTATTCTTTAATTCCTCGAAATTCTGATAGATATCCTCTGCACATACTGAAGAAACCGGAACAAACAATAAAAAAATTAACAACATTTTTACATTTTTTAAAGTTGATGGAAAACGTTTGACTATGTTACAATCAACATGCTTCAAGGAATGGAGCAAACGGCGGAGCAGGGATACTTTGGCCGGTTTCATCTACTCCGCCTCAAAACCAAAAACACAGGATGCTGGATTCTTTGAGGCTTTAGCACGAATTATCTCGTCCTCCTTGTTAAATTTTTGTTAAATTCACAATATTATATACCATTAGCCCGGGTGCTGTTCTTCACATTTATGAATTTATACTCCTTAGCAAAAAAGTAAGATCGCACCGGCTTTCCATTAAATAAAAAAATGCACCCGCCTGCTGGCTTGTGCACCTTTTACTTTCTGTTATTCCCGCGTTTCCTTACTTTGTTCAGCTTATTAATGTCTTTTTCAATTTTTCTTATACTCCGCTTTTGCGGAATGGCTTTTATTTCACTGTAAACAGCAATAAACCCGCTTAAAGTAACTGCTGCAATATAAACGAAACGGTGTTTAATAAAACGGACAACAAGATCATGGTCACCTGCTTCTTTTTCAAGCCTTTCGATCACATCTTTATCAAACAGCTGATCGACATAAACTTGCTTCATCCCCACTGCAAATCCCGCAGCCAGCCATACAATCAGAAATAAACTGATATACAACATAAAAACCCTTCCTTCCCCGTCTGTATGAGGTGCAGAATTAAAATGCGCCGGTCCATTGTTTGCCGGACGAGCAACTGTCAGATGAACGCTTGTCTTTGTTTTATATTCTTCATTTGGACGGGCAATATGTAATTTCATAATTAACAGTTAGAAATTGAATCCCAAACAGCCACATTTCGTGAACAGCTGTTAACCTGCTTGCACACGGAGCTTTTATAAGAAAGGTTTCAGATAATGGAAGCGGGCATGTCCCGATTCTTGTTCTAAGATAAATTCCTTCATCCCCAGCACCGCTTTTTCTCCGCCTGCTGGTCAGAATCAGGTTCTCTTTGTGATGATAAGGCTTTAAAACGCCTGTCATATTACTGAAAGGAAGCGGCAGAGAAATATTCATGTACCCCTCTCCTTTTGAGCGATATACAGAATACAGCGCGGTGAAAATGGTTTCGTTTTTTTCATTTGTTCTGATCCAGGCACGCACCTTTTTTCTTCCGTCTTTTTTTGAATGGACACCTTTTATTGTACTGTGCATCCTATACCAGTCAGGGTTCGTTGACAGGTGTATTTGTCCGGTTCTTTTGCTGATGTATTCATACATTTTCGCAAAGGGCTGAAACCAAGTGCTCCACGTCACTTTTGCTTTTACCTCATAATCTTTCGTCTGTTCATAAAAAGAAACAATCAACGGTTTCAAATGCTCCGGTGAAAAATCGTTTGAACGAAGGCTTCTCATATCATCCACAAGTCCGCTATATTGAATGTTATTCTCAGCGTGAATGTTGTGCAAAAAGTTCTTTCCGATTGTTCTCTTTCCGTATATTCGGCTGAAAACCTTGGCACTCGCATCCGAGGGCTGAGGATTTTCTTTTCTCCATCCTGCTAGAGCCGGCAAAATGACACCGAATGCGTTCACGACACCGTGTATCCAAATCATTTGGCTGATGGTCAGTGTGACTTCTTGCCGAAATACACCGAACGAGTAAACCAAAGAGAAACAGATCGTTATCATTAAAACGAGAGAAGACATTCTGATAAGCACTTTGCCTGTCTTACTGCGAAAAGCTGTCTTAAATATTAAGTATGAGTTGAGATAAAGTGCCGCCATATAGATACCAACCGCCAAGATATCAAGTGTTTTTGAGTATGTTATTCCGAGTGCGATGAGGAGCGGCGACAGTAAAATAATCCATGTCCCCCAACCGTACATAACCCGTTTTTCTCTATGGACTCTGCCAAGTAAACCATTAAAGATCGGGATAAGAAAAGCAGAATAGTGAAAATGAACAGCTGTGAGCAAAATAATGAGAGGACCGAAGTGCAGGATTTGTAAATGTGCAGCATAGGCAAAAAACCAAAATCCCCCTCCTCCCAAATAAACGAGTCCACATAAGATAGATGTTTCCTCTATTCTATGTATTTTTGTTTTCGAAAGCCGTAACATACCATACAGAGCCAACAAAGCAGTGTATATCCACCAGATCAGTGCAAAATACCCGACATCTGTCACAAGGGCTAATACCGCGAAAACAGCTGCTGCAGGATAGATGTGCATCAATAATTTTTCCAAAGATCGAATAGACCTGTGAACCGATTGATGAAAAACAAAAGGAAAAATTTCTGGCACAAAAAAGAGAATGGAAAACAAGACAAGTGCCTCCGCAACTGATATGACGGGAGCTTCAGATGCAAGAAACCAGATGAAACAAAGCGCACGAATGATGCCGTGTCGTTTTAACATACTTCTCCCTCTGTTTCCTGAAACGTCCCTTTATAATAAAAAAGAGTGCCAAGAATTGCATTTTCCACATGAACTTGAATCGTGAAGCAGTTGTTGCTTTCATCAAACGTTTCGCATACAGTGGAATTACCGCTCAGCCATTTTGGCAAAGGAATCCTTTTCCCGCATATTAATAGCCATTGCTTTCCTGATGTAATGTGGAGAGACCCGTCAGAGAGTGCTTCAAAAGTTAAAACGGACAGCAAAATATGAGGTTGGCCGAAAAAATCAAGTATTCGTTTTTCACTTTCGTCGTATACCATAACTGCATCAAAGAAACGCTTCTTATCTTTAAAGACAAAAGTCCGATTCCATTCAACCCCCGTATGTTCTTGCTCCGTAAGACATGTTCTATTTTTAATTGTAAAAGGGATGTCCTTTCCTCTCTCTGAAAAGAAACATCTAAAAAACACCCCGCACTTCAGCAGCATTCTGACCAAAAAAGAACCTCCGCTTATTTCTGACATCGTTCCTCTTCCGCTGAATGTATGTGACCGGTCTAATTGATAACGTTTCTGCAGCTGGGGATGTAATAGATGATAATTTATAATTGTTTTTTTATACATTGAATTCACCATTTCACTTCTTTCTTTTTTCGTTCCGTATGCCGAGCGCTTGGAAGCCGGAGACTGATCAAGCCGCTTGCCGCAGTAACCACACTTAATAGTAAAGAACATATTCCGGCATCCAGAAAAGCGTAGACAGCAAAGATACAGGCCTGCACAGCATGAAGTATCCATTTTCTCTTTAATGGACTCAGCCATAAAATGCCCAAAACTATTATCGCTGCTCTTGCCATGTTGTTCGTTTCACGATCTGCAAATCCGTGGTAAAACCAAAACAGACTAAAAAACAAGCACGTCAGCATATAGACAAACGCATAACGGATCAATTGTTTCGGATGTTTATTTTGTTCAATCCAAAGTCTCAATGAATCAAAACTCCATGCTGTTGCCCAGCCCATCAGCGGCCGAAATAATAAACGGTCAATCCATCTTCCCAGAAAGCCATATGCCGTTTCATATTGATACTGTGTCATAAAGGTAAGCTTCCCGTTATCATGCTGTATGTATTTCCAATACCCGCTGCCTTTTTTAATCAGGGATAACGGATGGTTGGAGGAAAAGGCCAGGGAGGATACTCTTTGAGAGGAATGCAACTTCGTTCCCGCGGTTTCCCCAGCACCTGACACCTTTAATCCAAAGCCAATTCTTGTCTCGTAAAGAAACCTCTGCGGTTCATTTACGCCTCTATGCAAATACGTAATGTCAGAAAACCGCAGATCCCATTCCTTATGTAGCGATGGGTTTTGCGTATATTCCCAAAGCTTGTCCAGGTCAGATGTCATCTCGATTTCTACATAAATCGGCTTCTGTTTCACAGCCCTCCCCCCTTCTTTTCAAGAAGTTCCTATATTCATATATATAGGATAAAAATATGTTATCATTAAAATCTGAGTTCAAAGCCTTCTACATCATCTGAAACCTCCACAGGTATCCCCATAATGGTTTTAGGTTTGGAAACGCAAACAAAACGCATCTCTTCTTTTAGCTGCTGAAATGCGCTTTCATTAACTGCAATTTTGGCCGGTTTTCCCGGACTATTATCAATGGCCGCTTTAATTTTACCGAGCATGCAGAACCCTCCTATTTACAATCTCATCAAGTTAGAAAAAGCAGAGATATCAGCAAAATTACATTAACAACAGCCAAAATGCCTGAAATATATGCTATGCTCTTCCTTTTTCTCCAGAAAAACAGCACATTGGCAAATAACACAACGCTGATCAGTGCATCAAATACCCGCCATGCTAATTGATTTAAAAGAAATCTTTGTTCAAAAAAGCCTATTGCAGCCACACAAATAATGAAGAATGAAAAGATGATAATATATACTTTCCACTCTCTTGCTGTATTTTCGTATTTTCGCATGAGACTTCCACTGCCTTTCATCAATCAATATAACAATAAAAGGATACTCAATTCAATTTTAATCGTGGAATTTATCTATTGAAACACTTGCCGACAACAGGTTCAGCATCATTTATACACACTATGGATATGATTTCGTTAGATGATATAAAATTTGCGTGAAAGTCTAAATTGAATAATGAGGAGAAATATATGGATATCAAGAGAATACATTATGGGATATTACGAAACATATAACATTAGAGGGGCCTATTCAAAACATTTAGGAGACAGTCTCAACTTCATTCGGCATAGTCAAGTGGATTATGCCGAATGATTTTCAGTTGCAGGAAGGATATAAATTTCGCTTACACACCATTTGGACCATCTCCTTGCAAAGTTTGGACGGTTCATGCCCCCGGCGAGCTTTCTTTTGAATGGGATACCGCTGGATGAATTGCTACATTTCAATTAACAGACATAGGGAAAAAACAGAATTTACTCTCATCCTCAGCGGATGGAAAAAGCCGAACGAAATGATTGGTAAAGCTCGGGATAAGATGGATGACTGCTGGACAGGCATTGTGAATCCTTCGCATGGCGGTTCAAGAGTGAGATATTTCATTCCTCATACAGTATAAAAAGAGAGAGTCCCTCTCTCTTTTACTCTGACAAACTTATATTCCCTGTACTTTATCTCTCAAATCAATCGTAAAACGTCACTGTTTTTGATTTACCAGAGTAATCAGTAACAAAGAATTCTGCCTTGTTATTGCTTCCATCTACAAATTTTCCTATACTGCTAAAGGTATGACATTCTCCGGGTGAAAAATAATTAGAGCCCACATATTCATCGGGGTTGTCACCAGGATCATCCTCATATAGGTGCAGCGATACAGAGAAAGGTGTACTTCCTGAAAGACAAACTCTAAAATCGCCTCCGCTCGAGTATACCGTCGGACTTGAATAAGTATAGGTGTAAGTTCCAAGCTTATCCCACTCTCCGGCTCCAGTAGTTCCCGCTTTTTCTGCATGTGCCGATAATGGAAAAGCCACAGCGAACATGAAAACAGACAGGTATCCTATTAGCTTGTTGAATCTCTTCATTACGATCTCTCCCTTATGATAATCATAGCAAGTTACAGTTATATTTGTATCACCCCCTTTAAATAAAATTGCAGGTATGTGTAAGGCATTGGAAGCTTCATACGTTTTTATCATCAGCATTTTTTCCTGAAGAAACCACATCATTCTCCATTCGCCTTTGTTTACAAAACATTCAAAACAGACGTATTCTCATTTGAACCGCCATCTTTTATAATTTGTTAATAAGGTTGTACTTCAAACAGGAGGAGGAAAAATATCATGGAATTAAGCGTCACAAAAATGTTAGTTATTTTATTTGTAGGCTTTTTAGTGTTTGGTCCTGATAAGCTGCCTGCGCTTGGCCGGGCCGCTGGAAAAGCCTTAACAGAATTTAAAAAAGCGACCAGCGGATTGACTCAAGACATAAGAAATAGTGGTTCAGAACACAAAGAAGACAAGCAAATGTAAGGTAAAATGATTTGGCGGCCGATGAACATCGGCTTTTTATATTGATTTGTTTCTGCGCGATCCCTCGGTTTTCCTCTGATTATCCTCAATTTTTTTGGACAGCCCTTTTTTGAGTTTGTGATTTAAACTGTCCAATCCGTAAAATCTAACTTCCATATAATAAAGCGTATGATCATAAAAGGAGGGGTATTTATGGGTTATTTCAAAAAATATAAAGAAGAGTATTATACGGTTAAAAAAACGTATTACAAGAAGTATTACGACTATGACAAAAAATATTCTGATTACCATGACAAAAAAGATTATTACTGTGATTATGACAAAAAACATTATGATCACGACAAAAAAGACTATGACTACGTTGTAGAGTATAAAAAACGTAAGAAACACTGCTAATACTCCATTTAATCTCCTCAAATTTTTGCTTCCCCGGTCAATGGCCGGGGGTTTTTTTTGCAGAAAAAACTGTCTATATGAATTATAGGTCTAATGTTATTTGCTCCTTAATGCCGATTTTTTAATAAAAATTGAACGTTTAGTACATAGTTTAATTAGTTTTATTATAGACCTATGGTGTCAATTTATAAACATAACCCATTCATAAACATGAGATTTTAACGATTTTGTCGATTTATCTTAATAAAAGAAGTTCCAAAATAAGGTATAATAATTAGCGAAACCACTTTTAAAAGGGGGAATTTTGTTGAAAAAAGTATTGATTGCAGGTGCAGTAGGAACAGCTATTCTTTTTGGAACCATTTCTTCAGGTGTTCCAGGCCTTCCAGGAGCAGACACTCAAGTAGCTAAAGCGGCTTCCCAGCTGCCTAAGGGAATCGGCGGACGCGCCTACCTGAACAGCACAGGCGCTGTTTTCACGGCTAAAATTAAGCTTCCCGACACAGTGAACATCCAAGACTCTGTCTCTACCCCTTATATTTATTCAGGCTTTAGCGCAAAAAACGGAACTGAAGCAGATATTGGTCTTCAGTACAGCAAACAATACGACGTATGGAAACCGCTCATGAAAGTCGGTTCTAAAAATGATGAAACGTATATCGAAGGAAAAGAGAAATTCACTTACAATAAAGGGTTTCGTCCCGGAAGCACAGTGCAAATGACGATCTACAAAAACTTGAACGGGAATACTCGCATGACCCTCTGGGGAACGAACAATGATGGCTATACCGGACGTATTATCATGGAAATCCAAGGAACGAACATTGGCACTCTATCGAAATGGAAAACACTTGCCACCGCTGCGGTTTCATCTGAAAGCCAGCGCTCTGCCATTAAAGCAACTTTTTCAACAACTTTTAACAATATTACAATCGACAATAAAGCAGTGACACCTGTCGTAGATACACAGGATTTTGCAAAAGTCCTCCCTTCTGGAAATAATGTTACGATTTCTGTTAATAAATAAAGAAGCATCAAAAGGCCGCTGGCAATGCCGGCGGCCTTTTTTTATTGTATAACCTGAAAAATAAATCCACATTAACTTACACTGACTAAGTTGGGGTTCCATAAGCGTAGGAATCTGAGCCACTGGTTTTATAGACATAAGTAACCTCCTACTTTCCATCTGATTTCTTGTTCATGACTTACATTTCTTGAAAACTAATGGATTTAAAAGGAATTCTGGCTACAAATACAGAATTGGAAAGATAAGCGCAAAAGGTGCTACAGTAAACTTTAACTGCAATACTGATAACTGCGCTTATATTAAAAGAAAGAGGTGTCTTTAGAATGGTTCACTTTAATAACTACCCTGATCCTACTCTAAACGCCAAATCTGAGTCACACCCGGAGTATACATCTGACATTGAACATCTCAAGACGAGAATGCAAAATCTTATTAAGCATTCTGTAACAGAACAAAACGTCGAAGTTACTGACGCGCGGGTCACGGCTGAAGGAGAGATCACCTCTCTTTTAAAAGAACGTCTTGACAAAGAATACCATAAGCTTTTAAGCAAAATCACGCGGGAAGTAAATGTGGAAGACTTCGGAGCTGTTCCCGATGGACGAGACAATACAGAAGCTTTTCGAAAAGCAATCGGGAATGGCCGCGTCAAAGTATATGTTCCTGCCGGCGAATATCTGGTTCAAGGGATTAAACTTCCGTCCTGGACAACAATTGTAGGGCAAGGTAAAGGAATTACCGTAATTAAACTTCATGAAGACACTCCCGCTCATGAATGGGTAATCACAAATGATGATTACCAAAATGGGAACCGAAATATTTTTGTTCAAGGAATGTCATTAGACTGGAATCCAAATAGACAATGCGGTGTGAAAAATCCTGGTGGTCAATTCTCCAGCTGTTTAACTTTTGCTAAAGTTGAATATGGATGGATTAGAGATGTGGAAGCCATTAACGCAGGCCTTCACGGTATTGATATTACATCCCCAACGTACGATCATTTACCTGATACCGACTGGACTAAAGACGGCTCAAAATATATTTGGATTGATAACTGTGTGGCATATGGTTCAGGAGATGACGGCATTACTACCCATTATAGTGAATACATCTTTATTTCAAATTGCCATTCCGGTAATCCGCGAGGAACGGAGTTTGCAGAGGGTGTATCCAACTCCAACGGTATAGAAATCGACGATGGGTCTAAGCATGTGTGGCTTTTGAATAACTTTACAAGCGGAAACATTCGTGGAGTAGAGGTTAAAGCGCATGCAATGTGGCCTGCCTCTCAAAATGTCCATATCATCGGCCATGTTTCTTATCGTGATGTCCGGGCATTTGATCTTCGTCATATTGGTCATCATCAAGCCACAGATCCTGAAAGCACAACGGCTTATGATGTCACACTTATTGATTGTTCAGCAATTGAACCGGTGTTCAACTCTCTTTATGAAACTGTCACGCCAAGAGCGCTAGTTGTTTCAGCATATAAAAACGTTAATGTAAGCGGATTCACAGCAATTGGTGATCCCGACTATGACTATAAGGAAAATCCTGTCGTAGCTTTGCAATACCGCAGTCAGAACATCACCCTTAACGGTATAAAAATTCGCGGATTTAAAAAAGCCGGTGTTGATATTCATTTATCAGGCGGGTCAAATAAGACTGATTATATTAAAATTTCAAACTTCGATATTTATCAATCTGCTCCAAAAGGAATTTCAATCGGTGGCGGTCTCTATAATGTGAATATACTAAACGGTACAATGATTGCTGATAACGGAGCAATCGGAATTCAGTCTCCAAATAACCAGACCGTTATTCTCGGTGTTCAGGCAGAAGGTTATAGTGCGGCAGTCTCCATTAAAGGTCAAACCTACCAGCATGTACCCATTAATTTAAAAGGTGGCGCACAGCTTGCAACAACCTCTGGCTTCGCCTTTAACCAAACGAGCGCAGTTATCGCTGGTACCGGAGACATTACGGCGAAGGGAGAAAGAAATGCGGTCATCGGCGCTTCCGGAGGCTCTAGCACAGAAGGCTCTCGGGCATTAATCGCTTCTTCAAACAATGCCCATATTAAAGGAAACAATGTTTCAAGAACAATATTGTCTTCTGAAAGTATTATACTGGAAGAACCCTACACCGTGGCAGGAGGCCATCAATCATTGAAATGGCTTCTTGACTCAGTTGGAGGAAACGGGACATTTGCAGGAGCGATCAGTTCTTCCTTAAATGGATATGGAGAGTATTTTGAGAGTTCAACTGGGCAGTTAATCCATACAGGTACAATCGTAACTTTAAGAGGTGAAAAAATAGCGCCCGCCCACGTGGGAGATTACATGCTTGGAGTTATTTCGGAAACAGCAGCTTTCATTTCAGGAGCATCCAGCTTCGTCTGGCAGGACCGTTATTTGACTAATGAGTTTGGCGGATTCATTTATGAGGATATGACCGACAAGGAAACCGGTGAATTGATACGTGTGCCAAAACAAAATCCAGAATATGATTCAGTGCTGGAGACCGCTTATCATTCACGAGCTGTAAGGGACGAATGGCATGTGGTTGGACTGATGGGACAGCATTATGTACGTATTGATGAAACTGTGAGTCAAGGAGACTATCTTACTGCGCGTAATGGCATAGGAACAAAAGCATCTGAAGGAACCTGGAAAGTAATGAAAATCACTACCGCTTACACTCCAAAAAAAGGGTATGGCATCGCACTCACCATCATTAGATAGTGCCTATCTGGGACAAGTTCTTTGTACTGGTGAGAGATTAGATGATATCTGTTTTTTTCATCTTCTGCTGGTTTAATATCAAGCTTTTTCAAACTATAATAGCCCAAGATTCAGGCTCATTTTTCTTGAAAACTTGGGCTTCATGACCACTTCAATAGAAATCAAAAATATGTAACAAACTAAAATACAACAATTTTATAGACATCCTTGTCATGTACGCATAAAACTAATTAGCGCATTAAAATGATTCCATGCATTCTATTTAAGGTTTTGATCCCTATTCCCTTCTTCCACTGATACTATCCAATACAAGATACTTACCTTTTTTATACATTTCATTTTTAACGTTGAATTTGTCCGTATCTCTTTTTCCCTCAGTTCTTTTATTCAAATAATTCGTTCATCACTTGCTGCATCACAATCCCCTTTTTGATTTTCATATACCAATCCAGTACAATATTCAAAAACCAAAAGGATGATGAACATGTGTGGCAGATTCACCTTATTCTCAGCATTTGAAGACATCATTGAGCAATTCAACATAGATCACTTCTTGCCTGAAGACGAATATCACCCAAGCTATAATATCGCGCCGTCACAAAACATTCTTACTATTATTAATGATGGCTCAAGCAACCGCCTTGGAAAATTAAGATGGGGTCTCATTCCTCCTTGGGCTAAAGATGAAAGGATCGGTTATAAAATGATCAATGCTCGTGCTGAAACATTGGCCGAGAAACCCAGCTTTCGAAAGCCACTTGTAAGTAAACGTTGTATCATCCCAGCTGACAGCTTTTATGAATGGAAACGCCTTGATCCAAAAACTAAGATTCCTATGAGAATCAAGCTGAAATCATCCAATCTTTTCGCTTTTGCCGGCTTATACGAAAAATGGAATACACCTGAAGGTCATCCGCTCTACACTTGCACAATCATTACGACAAAACCTAATGAGCTTATGGAGGACATCCATGATCGAATGCCGGTTATATTGAGTTGCGAACATGAGAAAGAATGGCTGAACCCTAAAAATACAGATCCCGATTATCTCAAAAGCTTACTGCTGCCATATGATGATGATGACATGGAAGCATACCAGGTTTCATCATTCGTTAACTCACCTAAAAACAATTCACCTGAGCTTATTGAACCCCATTAAGCACCGCTGCCAGATTGCTTTATATATCACCTTCGGCCTAAGCTTTATAAAACGAACGTGTACATGATCAAAAAACAATCCCTTATGTGCCATGCGTTATTTTTAGACCAATGGTTCAGTTATCCGCACAATTTTTAAATTGAATCAATTAAAGATATAGAGCATTTCTCTGTAATGAGAAATGCTTTTTTCTTGCCCAAAGTGAAAAAGATAGCTATAAAACAACAAGAAAATCATCTATTTCAATGTTTTTTTATTGTAAAACGATAAATAATGTGCTACATTCAAATTGACAATATTAGGTGAGGTGCTTTTTATGAAACGAGGATCAACACTCTTTTTAAGGATAGCTGTTATTCTGATTGGAATTCCAGTTCTTGCTTTGTGCATATTTTTGGTGCCAGAGATAGCGAACTTTGCAGCGGAATTGTATCCAGATATTTCTTATCTAAAATATGTCGTTTATATCGATTTGTATGCAGCGGCAATACCTTTTTATTTCGCTCTGTATCAAGCCTTTACACTTTTAAGCTATATTGACCGGAATAAAGCTTTCTCGGAATTATCAGTAAGAGCTTTAAAGAAAATAAAATACAGTGCAATCACAATCAGTCTTTTACTTGTGGCAGGCATGCCACTCTTCTATCTCATCGCGGAGATGGACGACGCTCCAGGTATCATACTAATCGGATTGGTCCTTATTTTTGCCTCAATGGTTATCGCAGTCTTTGCTGCTGTTCTCCAAAGGCTTTTGCAAGAAGCTATAGATATAAAATCAGAAAATGATTTAACAGTCTGAGGTGAAAACAATGGCAATTATAATCAATATTGATGTGATGCTGGCTAAAAGGAAAATGAGCGTAACGGAACTGTCCGAGAAGGTTGGAATCACGATGGCTAATCTTTCTATATTGAAAAATGGAAAGGCAAAGGCCATTCGATTATCAACTTTAGAGGCGATTTGTAAGGCTTTAGAATGTCAACCAGGAGATATATTGGAATACCAGAGTGATGAAGACCCCCATGATTAATAAAGCAGGAATCATTAACTCGGCGGTGATTCTATGCACATAACCCTATGTCTATTTAGCTAACTTTGGAGGCAAAAATTCATGAAAGCATTTAAACAGCTCATTTTTTTTGGCTGGGAGCAGGCCCTATCATGTCTGTTTCCTGTCGTTATTTTTGCCTCTTTGGCAATTACACAAATCATACCGCTTCCCCTTCTGCCACGGTATGACTGGCTGCTCATCATCTGCCTCTTCATGCAATTGTGGATGGTATATTCTGGACTTGAAACTCGGGATGAATTAAAGGTAATCACAATGTTCCACCTGATTGGACTTGCTCTTGAACTTTTCAAGGTACATATGGGCTCCTGGTCTTATCCAGAGCAGGGATATTCCAAAATTTTTGGAGTGCCTTTGTATAGCGGCTTCATGTACGCAAGTGTAGCCAGTTATCTTTGCCAGGCATGGAGAAGGCTCAAGGTTGAACTGGTTAAGTGGCCGCCGTTTTGGGCCGTGGTACCTCTTGCCGCTGCGATTTATCTGAATTTTTTCATCCACCATTATTGGATTGACGTCCGCTTTTGGTTATCCGGACTAGTCATGATCGTCTTTTGGCAATCATGGGTCACATACGAGGTGAATGGAACTCGTTATCGTATGCCACTCGCCCTTTCATTTATGCTCATCGGATTTTTTATATGGATAGCCGAAAATATCGCAACGTTTTTTGGGGCTTGGGAATACCCAAACCAAACCGATGCATGGAGTCTTGTTCATCTAGGAAAAGTGAGTTCATGGCTCTTGTTAGTGATTGTCAGCTTTCTTATAGTCGCAACGTTAAAACAAGTGAAGGGGAAAAATTCCACCAGGGTAGATACTAGTCCATTTTTATAATTGTTAAGAATTTTCTTTTATAAAAGTCGGATCCTACATAGTAAGGAATTGGCATACGAAATTCTGAATAAGATAAACTGTAAAAAGCAACGTTTCAATTGTTGCTTTTTTCTTTATAAATAGCTGCCGGAAAAATAGAGGGCTATTTCAATAAGATCTCGACCAGGCAGTAATGATTTAATCAACATCAGCTCTCGTTTAGAGAGCTCAGTCGTTTGGACTTAATCTTATGTCTTTCTAACTCAACCTCCCATAAAGGAAGTCGTCAGGTTGAATAAGGTGAATGAATAATGAATAGCTTATGTCATTTAACGCTCGGCATTTATTTCTTTTGGAAGCTGTGATGGCGCTTTGGGAACTTTTCGCAGTTTGTTATTGATGACATCAGAGGAATAAAGCGTAACAATCATACTTCCCTCATTTCGTTTGGCCCGAATTAAGACCGGTTGGTTATATTGATTATGAAAGCGAAAGTCAGGGCCTCCCCAGCTTACGGTGGCATCACGTCCGGACGGCACATATGGTACGCTTCTTGTATGAGAATAGCGCTGAACGATTTGCAGCCCCGCGCGATCGACAGCATTAAATAAAGTTGATGACACCTGACAAATTCCCCCACCTATACCTTCGGACAACTCACCCTTTACAATAATAGGCGCTCGCATGTATCCTTTATCCTGCGTTCTCATCCCAACAACTTGATTAAAAGAAAACGTCTCATTTGGAAAAACAACATGATTGTCAATTGCTTGTGCAGAAAGGGAAATATTGTGTGAACGGCTTTTATTGCTTGAATTAAAATAAGTTACATACTGGCCTAGCTGCTGCGTACTGATGTGAGCAAGCAACTCGCTGTCAACTTTCGGATAAATGTTCAATTCCGGCACTTCTATTTTGGATGGGCCATGACCAAAGAAATAGGCATAAAATTTCTCCTTAAACGCTTGTTGATAAAGTCTGTAACCCATTTTCCCCGGGATGATGATTCCTTGATCGTTAAGCTTGGCGTTTATGGGCTCCCGGTAAATCTGTTGATCAAGCCGTTTGATGAACTTACGGTATTTTTCATGATCAATCATTGGGGTACTGGGAAGAGGCATCGTAAAATCTTCGCGGTTAACTGTGGCAATTTTCCGTCCTTGTTGTGTGATTGTTAAACTGTCAGATGGCTCGCTTGGCTGAGCTAATAATAAAAGGCCGGTGATCCAAATTTGTATCATAAGTCGGCACCTCCCGACAATTAGTATGAGCAGGAGCTTATCCTTTGATGTATTTCAACTTATCATAGCGTTCTCAAGCGCTTGGTCTTTGTATGAACACAAAAGTCAAAGCAAACAATCAGTGCCTTCGCTAAGAAAGCTTGAACAATTGTAATTGCAGTTCTTTTGCTTAAGAGATTTTAGTCTATGTCTGCTTAGCATCCACCATATCTCTTCACTCCCCATTGGCTGACATCAAAACAAACGTCAGGATCATGGGCACTATTTTTATTTAGCTGTACTATCTGATCCTCGGTCACCGTATCGATCCTCGTCTCTTTACAAGCCTTATGTATCAATTGCTCGAAGTAAAGAAATCAAAATTGAACAATCCGCAAAAAAAGAATTAAAAACGAGAGTACTGACAGCTTCGGCCGTCGGTTAGCATCTACTCGTTAGATGAAGTGTTTGCTGTTGAATGATTTCAGTTAAGGTTGAATAAAATCAAATTGAAAGCATCCAACCATTGATAATAAGAATTTATTGAACGGCTAAATGCGCTTTATACTACTCTATAAGAAGGAAGGAAGCGTCGATGACAAAGCTTTGCCGAGAAGTTTGGATCGAAGTAAATCTTGATGCCATAAAAAAAAATGTGCGAGCAATACGCCATCATATACCAAAAAAGAGCAAAATTATGGCTGTCGTGAAAGCGAACGGTTATGGTCATGGGTCAGTAGAAGTGGCGCGACATGCACTGGAACACGGGGCTAGTGAGCTCGCTGTGGCCAGCGTGGAGGAAGGAATCGTTTTACGAAAAGCGGGAATTACAGCACCTATCCTTGTGCTTGGTTTTACATCCCTTAGTTGTGTGAAAAAGTCAGCAGCATGGAATATAGAATTATCAGCATTTCAGGTTGATTGGATTAAAAAAGCTAACAGAATATTGGAAAACGAAGAGAGTACAGAGAGTACTAGTCGTTTGGGTATTCATATAAATGTGGATACTGGTATGGGTCGATTAGGTGTACGCACAAAAGAAAAGCTTTTAGCAGTAGTGGAAGCATTAACAGAAAGTAAATTCCTAAGATGGTCAGGTATCTTTACACATTTTTCTACAGCTGATGAAGCTGACACCACACTAACTAAGCTACAGCATGAAAAATTCATCAATTTTCTCAGCTTTCTAAAGAACCGCGGCATTGAACTGCCCACCGTGCACATGAGCAACACGGCTGCAGCTATCGCTTTTCCTGAATATAGTGCTGATATGATTCGTTTAGGTATCGGTTTATATGGTTTATATCCTTCAGACTATATCAAACAACTAAACCTCGTTAAGCTCGAACCTGCATTAAGTTTAAAGGCACGCATCGCTTATGTGAAAACCATGCGGACAGAACCCCGAACCATTAGTTATGGTGCTACATACATCGCAGAACCCGAAGAAGTCATTGCTACACTCCCGGTCGGCTATGCTGACGGTTATTCTCGCGCACTTTCCAATCGCGGGTTTGTTCTTCATCGCGGAAAACGAGTGCCGGTGGTGGGAAGAGTGACAATGGATATGATCATGGTTAGTTTAGGAGAGAGTGAAGGCAAACAAGGAGAGGAAGTTGTGATTTACGGTCATCAAAAGGGAGCTGAGATTCCCGTTGATGAAGTTGCTGAAATGCTTAATACGATCAACTATGAAGTGGTGTCTACATTAAGCCGCCGTGTCCCCCGTTTTTATATAAGAGATGGCGAAATGTTCAAGGTATCAACTCCAGTAATGTACGTGTAGATTTTTTCTTTCATTTTTTTTGTGCAAATGTGAGGTCAATCCCTCTTTTATGCTGATTTAAGATCCTATAATAAGAGGGATTCAGTTTTACACACTTATCCCCCCCATCGTCTGCAATTTTAGAAAGAGGATCACAATACCAAATAGGAATTTTAGGTATTATTTCTCGATTAATTAAGAAGAAGTATTGTGAATACTTAAGCTACTTAGTCGCTCCTTTTTCCCGTTTTGCAGAAAAACAGAGTCCCAGATCCAAAAGATTACAGCAAATGCTATACAAATAAGTAAACTTCGTATTCCATTAGAAAACCTAAGGTGTTCCTTGGATCAGTAATTACAGCGAAGAATAACCATACTAAGAAGGAAAAGAATATGTATATGAGTAAATATTTCGGGTTAAACCTCTTTGGATTGCGATTTACGAAATATTGAACAGGTGCAGCAAAGATTACATAAAAGATAAACAGAATAACACTTATGAAGAAGTATGGAATGTAACCATCATAATCAATGCCAAAAACATAAACAACAGCAGCTGATAATGCAGACAAGACATCAACACATATGATCCTTAAAATTTGCATGTTTAAATCCCCTTTCATAATGTAAGCATCACTATGATGATCTCAATTACTGTTAAAATTGACATACCTACTTCCTGAATTAAATTTAGACTAGACTAAAGCTCCGTCACGTTCGAACTTTACAAATAGATTTACTTTGTTTCTTCAAATTGACAAGAACAATAAATTGAATTGTGATCTCTATCTATAAAGTATGTATCCCGGATGAAGAAATTTGTGTAGCCAGTTGTCTTGAGTATCGCTTTACTCATCATGAGCATATCCATCTGAATATCTTAATCAGTTGGAAAAGCCACATTAGCAGTAAATGCTGCATGTACTTCCAAATTTTTATATTAAAACACCTCAAAACATAATTGTTCCTTACTCTGACAAGGGATAAAGGCACTTGTTACACAAGATACTGCATCCGTTCAGCATTTGTCATATTCTTTAGATTATTGTTATACGCTAATAATTCTATACATATTATAGGTCAAAACCCAATCACTTTTTAACATAATGTTATCAAATGGAAAAAGCTCTCAACAGAGAGCTTTAAATCAAGTTTAATGATAAGTGCATTATTATATAAAGTAAGGATAAAAACAACAAAATTAGAACAGTGCCAAGAGTTCCAACAAAACACAAAGAATTAGACATAGAGTATTATATATATATTGAGATAACCCAGAAAAATTTTGAGCGAACTTAGAAAATTTAATGACTATTTTTGAAGTTAGTTTATGATTCCTGATTTGAGTAGGTATAGGCTCTCTTTTTGGTTGGTGGTACAGATGCCGATTTATTTATTGATGTAACTCTATACGGTTTTAAAAAACAAAATAAAAGGTTTTTGAACTAAGGATAGCCTTCAACTGATTGGCTATTTCTTTTTAGATGAATTGGTTATAGCAACTGAACGAAAGGAATTAGACTTTAATGTAAACAAATGAAAATGAAAGGTTGGCTTTTTACAAAGGAAGATTTGGTGAAGTTGAATACTTTGATGAAAAATTCGCTAAGCGAAAGTAACATTAAAACAAAGCTAAGAAAACTTAAAGATTATTTCCGAATCAATATAAGACATTTATCTCTGTACTCTAACATAAAAAAGCAAAAGAGCGTTTTATAGCACCTAACGGAAAGACTTTATGACAATAGGTTACTTAAGTACTTACTCTACTCCTCAAGGAATCTTAGTTAATATCAGAATATCATAAAAGTCTCCTTTCCAGAGTGGAGGGAGATTAAACAGAGTTTTGTTTATCTTCCCTCTAGTCTTGACTATAATTTAATAAAAAAGCCTTTTTAAGGTTCATCGTTAAGATAGTATGAACTTGGTGTATTCAGTTAAAAAATAAATAGTATAGCTTTGATTAGACGTAATACGGTGGAGTAGTTGAACCCTCACCAGACTTATCTGAGTCAGACAGAGTTAAAGCTAATAATACAATTAATCTCGTCGGATTAAATAAAATTGTTACTGATGATCTAAAAAGCAATCCTCAAATAGCTGACAGACGTTCTTTAGAACGTCGTGAAAAATGGGAGCTAGCTAATACTCTTAAAAGTCAACTACTATCCCAAGCAAAAGTAGATAGTCTAGCATTAGAGATGTTTAAGCTTCTTGTAGAACAGAGTGGGATGTTCTCGGTTTGGATGTCTGTATTTAAAGAACATAAATTCTTCTTGAAAGAAATTTTAGATGTGTTTCCAGGTACTGATTTACTAAGGTTACCATTGAATTCAATATATAACAAGCCTGTCAAGGATGAATGATATCCTTGTACTTTTTTATATTAAGAGACAAATTGATACGAATATCCAGAATTCCGTCTGAAATTAACTTAATTTGGCTATACTTAAGCTGTTTATGTTTCAATCTTTTTACGGAGGTGGTTTTTTGTCAAAAGCAGTTTATATTGGTTCAACACCTATCTTACACTGTTGGAAAATCCCCATTGACTTCATACGATTTTACTTTCATCATGAATAGTCCCCTCCAAAAAGTTTAATCACACATTACCCAATAAACAGAAAAAATTATGCGTTGATAAAAATCTTTATTTTTCCATAAATGGAATAAATAATATAACTTATTCTTCAGGGCTTCCTATTCTCCTCCCTCATTGTTTGAACTCTTTTCCTGCAAGCATCCCCCGAAAAGGGGATTGAGACAAAATATTCCATATTAGTTATAGACGAATTTAGGGTTCAGCCTTAGTTGTTCGATTTGTAACATTTTTTCTTTTTAAATTCTAAACTAGATTGTATTGAAATCAGATATAACAAAATACTGTCCCAAAAATAATTTGTCACAATATAAAACTTCTGTCTTTTTGTTACATTGATTGTTTATTGATTTATAATATTCTATTTTCTATTCTACATACAATTGGTGTTTTCGGTTCTGTTGCAAAGATTTTTAAACTGAGATAACCTGTAGAAAAAGTGTGAGCAGGAGAATGATATATGGGGTATATTAAAGGAAAACAGTTTAAAAAGGATATTATTTTGGTAGCCTTCGGCTACTATTGCCGTTTTTCTTTAAGCTATCGTGATGTATCCGAAATCTTGAAAGAGCGTGGTGTATCGGTTCACCCAACAACCATCATGCGCTGGGTTCATGAATATGGAAACCTTATCTATCAAATTTGGAAGAAAAAAAATAAAAACGTTCAATTATCTTGGAAACTAGATGAAACCTATATAAAACAATTGATAAAGACGGGCACACATTGGATATTCAACTTCGTAAAAAACGGGATCATCAGGCTGCCTATGCCTTTATGAAAAGATTGGTTAAAACGTTTGGAGAACCAGCGGTTCTCACTACAGACAAAGCACCAGCATTACTTGCGCATTTAACAAATTAAGAGAAATATAAACGAAACCGAAGTCTTGGCTCAGACTTCGGTTTTTCGACATACAATGAATTACAGGAGCTACTAACAATCGCATACAATGTACAACTTTTTGTTGGCACCACTTAACCTTAACAAAACTTCGCGACAGAACCCCTATAAAAATCAGAGCTTCATCTCCTAGAAAATATATTAACGTACAAAATCCGCGTTTTGCCGTCAGTACCCCTTTGTAATCGGGAGGAAGAATTGGATGTTCTAAAATACACCGTGAGGTGCTAGAGGAAGTGCCATCATGTATAGTGTGGTGGAAACTGCAAAAGAGAACAATCTAAGTCCCTATCATTATATTCATTATTTGTTTGAAACGCTGCCTAACATCAATTTAAACACTAAAGAAGAAATTGATAAAGTCTTGCTGTGGTCAAAGTAATTGCCATCTAGCTGTAGAGTGCCGAAAAAAAGTGAGGTAAACAAAAAACTCCAAAATCAACTTTTGTTGTATATTTCGGAATTAATTGACGATTACTTTGTAAAGAAAGAGAACCGCAACACTTCCTAAAACCTGGGTGCTTACACCCACAAACACAAAAGATTAAGAAGCCTTCTTCATTCGTTGTTGCTCTTTAATTTGTTCAGCAACAGCTGCAACATGAATACATCCCATATATAGGTCGTCAGCATCTGTATTTTTCACGCTAACTTGTATACTCAAAATTCCTTTGATTTGTTTTTGGATGGTAAAACACGTTTCTCTACTCTTTCATATAGAGTAAGCAATTGCTTGATAAAAGAAAATTTCGGTACTAACCAATACGAAAATAACGCTGAAACACACCCTATTAAAGCCCCTATTGCAACATCAAAAGGATAATGAACCCCTACCCAAATACGAGAGATCGCTACACAAAATGCAAGTATAAGCCATAACCATCCAGTCTTTTTACGAACAAGCCAAAATGAAAAACAAATCGAAAAAAAGAGAATCGTATGGTCACTAGGAAATGAATTATCTACAGCATGATCGACAAGTTTATTAACATCAGGCAATACTGCAAACGGTTGATAATTCAAATGAAATTTCCCTGCTATTTTTCCAATCACCTCAGCAATCACAAAAGCAACCATCGCTTGAATAACCATCATCCTACTTTTTCTGGATCCGGTAAACCAATAAGCTATAATAATTAAAGCCAAAATATATACCATATATTCTGCCAAAAATACCATGGCTGAGTTTAGGAATGGATATTGTTTACCTAAATCATTAATTGCTCGAAAAATATCAATATTGAATTGAGAAAAAGACATTTTCAAATCCCTCCTTTATAGTAAGGTGTATAACTGATTGCCATATACCTTCATTACATGAATAGTTTTGATTATTGTACTCATCTAAAAATACCAACCTTCTTGTACGTTTATAATTTTATTATGGAAAAAAGGTTTAAATGAGACTTAACTACTTCTTAAATATGTGAATGTACTGTTTCTTACTCTAACATGACGTTTTCACTTGAAAAATAAGCGGCATACGTACGTATATTTCGACTAATGTTTTTAAACGCGAGCTGAGAAAACATCATCTTACTTCCCCTCCCACGCTTTTTTTACTTTCATAAAAATAGGTATCACCATGAGTATGACATTTCCATCTCCTTCTTCTTTCTTTTTTTTTCATTATAATAAAAAAAGAAAAAGGAAAACATCGAACTTCCTTACAAATATTCGTGTATTCTTACAATTTTGTCATTTTTCTCGTCATTTTGTAAATGGGTTCATCGCCTTGCCTTTCCTATTTTCAAAAACTCTTGTAACTCTGGGTTTATATTCAGGCTGTCGAGAAAATCTCGACAGCCTTTATTTTCTTAAAATATCCATTCTCATGTAATAAAATAAAAGAAAGACTTACAAGGACGGTGTCTTTCTCATGTTGCACACAAGAAATTCTTCTCAAAACGCAGCTGAATTTGTTCTTCTCGACCAACTTGTCGAAGAGGATCATCTGCTTCGAAAAATTGATAAATACATAGACTTCTCTTTTATCATTTAAAAGGTAAAGCCGTACTACAGCGAAAACAAAGGCCGCTCCTCACTTGATCCGCTAATTTTATTCAAAATGATGTTTATCGGCTACCTCTACGCTATCCGTTCAGAAAGACAGCTCGAAAAAGAAATTTACTACAATATGGCGTACAGATGGTTTTTGGGACTGAATATCAATGTCCGGTTCCGCACCACTCCACCATCAACTGGAACAGACGCACACGCTTTAAAGATACAACCATCTTCCAAGACATTTTTGATGAGATCGTTCTCCAGGCCATCAATCATGACATGGTGGGCGGACGTGTCCTATTCACCGATTCAACTCATCTGAAAGCCAATGCCAACAAGCATAAATACACAAGAAAAACAATTGCGCAGGATACCCAAAACTATATCAAAGATTTAAATGAAGCCATTCAAGAGGATCGGGAGGAACACGGAAAAAAGCCATTAACAATCAAAGAGGAGGTGAAAGCTGAAAAAGAGATCCGCCATAGTACAACAGATCCGGAAAGTGGATATCTGTATCGTGAAAACAAACCAGAAGGTTTTTTCTATTTAGACACCGCACAACAGATATGAAATACAACATTATCACAGATACCTATGTCACACCTGGAAATGTCCATGATTCTATGCCCTATCTTGACCGATTGGATCACCAAATCGCACGATTTGGGTTTCAAGTAGAAGCCGTCGCCCTTGATTCCGGATATTTAACGACTCCGATCTGTAAAGGATTATCTGACCGACAAATCTTTGGTGTCATCGCACATAGACGTTATCACCCTATCCAAGGCTTGTTTCCAAAATGGAAATTTCATTATGACAGTGAACAAGACAGATACATTTGTCCAAATCACCAAACACTTACATACTCAACAACTGACCGAAAAGGCTACCGGGGTCATACAAATCAAATCCTGAAATATGTTCCTCATGCTTGAAAACTGTACAAAATCAAAGAATCGGCAAAAAGTGATTACTCGGCATGTATGGGAATACCATAAAGAAAAGGTCAGACAAAATCGCTTGTCTGTTTTAGGAAAAAACCTCTACAAAAAAAGAAAAGAAAAATAGAGCGAAGCTTTGCAGATTCAAAACAGCTGCATGGGCTTCGCTATTACAGGTTGAGGGGACAACGAAATGTGAGCGAACAAGTTCTCCTCACAGCCGCATGCCAGAACATGAAGAAGATTGCCACATACCTATCCAAGCAGGGATAGATATGTGGGAGCCTTTTTCTGTATCTAAAATACAATAAGCATCTAAAGAAACAAAAAAGCTTGTAGAAAAAACATCGTTTTCTCTACAAGCTGGGTTTATATTCTTCTTTCTGTATGCAACGCCTAGTTTCGCAACAATTTTAAAATCACATATTTCTAGACCTAGACTGCTGCTGGTTTATTGGACTAGCGTAACCAATTGTCACTTATCATTATTGGCTACTTTCAGTTTCACATTCATTATTTTGTCTTCCATACAGTTATCCCGAGTATCGCCATAAATGACATAACTGTATCCTATTTTGCTCATTCTTAGCTCCGTTTTATGTTTAGTCTGCTCCTCTCTCTTTGACGAACAACCATAATCCAATTGCAAAGATAAACAAAATATAGGCGATATCTATCGCTAACGATATAGGTAAGCCAACTAATTCCGATTTATATTGTGACGTAGTCCAATAAACACTTAAATCATCATGATGAATGAATAGAATGTGTGTCCATGATGTAGATAAGAGACTACCTCCAAATATCATTTGTATAAAGTATAGCACTAAGCTACCGCCTACTGCGATAGCAGCTGATCTCGTCCACACGCCAATCAAGGATGCTAGACTTGCATATAGGCAACATTGCAATACGATTGCTCCGATAGAGTATATAACATCCGTCATGTCGCCCCATTGTATGTTTTTTGGAGCCATCAGAAGATTCACTAACAAAGAAACAATGAATATATTAACAACACTCGTAATGATGAGCAAAATCATCGAAGCAATTTTTGCAACATACAACCGTGTGCGCGAGGACGTATGCAGGAACAGTTGTTTCAGAGTACCATATTGATACTCATCCGTCCAAATAAGAGGTGACAAAACAATCGCCCAAGGTAGAATAACAAGCATTCCCGATAAGCCAAGCAAAGCATTTACCATTTGAGCCACCGTATCATCAGCCTTGAGATTACTGGTGTATGCCCAAGAGAACAGTACCGTCATCACAATAAAACCAATGTGTGAAAGAATAAAGATTCTTTTATTCACTATCTTCAAACATTCATTCCATAACAATTTAACTCACCTCACCGCGCGCAGTTGTCCATTTTAAAAACTTATCCTCTAAACTCGTATGTGCCGACAACACCCGATGAACTTCCACCCCGGCATCACACAATGCCCGAATCAGCTTTGGAACTTGACCTTCATCAATAGCTACTGTCATAGTATGCAAACCGTTAGATAATTTCTGTGTCTGCATATAATCCAATGCATGATAATCATCCCCAAACAAGTTAACCACAACTTCGCTTGTAAGCTCAACATTATCAATGTGAAGAGTGATACAGAATTCCCCATCATTTAACCCATCATCAATCCGCTGCTCTGTCACTAAGCAGCCATTCTGCATAATAACCACTCGACGTGCCATCTGCTCAATCTCAGACAGTTGATGACTGGAAATCACAATTGCTACGCCCAACTCTGCCGCAATTTTATTTAAATAGTTCCGGGTTTCACGGACACCAGAAGGATCAAGTGCATTCATCGGCTCATCTAACACAAGCAACTTTGGCTTTCGCAGTAGTGCTTGTGCAATTCCCAAGCGTTGTTTCATTCCCATGGAGTACGTGCCTACTCGCTGCTTAAGCGCATGTTCTATACCGGTTAGATTGGCTACCTCTAGCAACCAATCCTTACTCGCATTTTTGTGCAAACGCTGATATTGACGTAAATTTTCGTATCCACTCAAATAAGGATAGAATGCAGGTGCTTCAATCACTGCCCCTACATTGAAGAGTGCTTTAGAAAACTGACTCTTAATACTGTAACCTGCAATCTTCACGTCCCCGGCACTTATTGTGCTTAGACCAACTATCATCTTCATAGTGGTTGTCTTGCCCGCTCCGTTCGCACCAAGTAGTCCAATAATCTCTCCCTCTACCACATCGAATGATATGTCTTGCACAATCAACTTGCCCTTGATTTCTTTCGTTAGGTGTTGCACCGATAGTACCGTTTTCAATTGTCCCACTCCTTACAATATAAGTACATAGTACAGCCTCATTTCATGAATTCATTAAGAACAGCCTGCAAAGAAAAATCAGCTATGAACTCATTTCTTTATAGTAATATTGATAATAATTTGAAGTATGTAACAACTGACTATGATTTCCTACATCGCAAACCTTCCCATTCTCCAAAACAATGATCATGTCGCTATTCATCACCGTCGATAACCGATGGGCTATCACTATTCGTGTACAATTAATACTAGATAAATATTCATCTACCCGCGCTTCACTTATATGATCCAAAGCGCTCGTTGCTTCATCCAATACTAGTACGGTTGGATTATTAAGTAGTGCCCTGGCCAAAGCTATTCGTTGTCTTTGCCCTCCTGAAATATTCCTGCCCATTTCAGCCAAAACTGTCTGATATTTCATCGGCATCGCCATAATTTCATCGTGAATATTCGCTGCTTTTGCCACCCGCACTACTTCATCCATAGTTACACCATCCTGGTGTAGGACAATGTTATCATAAATACTACGATTGAGTAATGATATATCCTGTGGCACTATTCCCATCTGCTTACGCACATATTGCATATCCAAATCCGAGGTTTCATGATTATCATAGTATATTTCCCCCGAGGTTGGTGTAAATAACCCAATCATCAAATGAGCTAAAGTCGATTTCCCAGAACCAGATTGTCCAATAATGGCTATCTTCTGCCCTAGCTTTATATGTAAAGAAATGTCGTTTATCACCTTCGGACTATACTTCGAATAGGAGAAGCTGACATGTGATAGTCTAATATCTCCTCTTACTTTTACTTGCAATTTACCTTCATTCTGCTCAATTGGAGATTCCAGCACGTCATGTGTTCTTTTCAAAATAGTAGTCGTAAGAATATATGAGTTTATCGTATTCATAAGACTTGATGATGTAGTGAAAAGTAGCGTCGCAATTGCTTGAAATGAGACAAGCTCACCAACCGTCATAGAACTGTATTTACCAGTAACTAACAGAACGCCGATACTTAGCACAATGAGTGGTGACATAAACTGCAATCCATTGCTAGTTGTTGTAATGTAGCTATTCAAATTTTCCTTACGGCGGTACACCTGCAATAAATGCTTGAATTTATTAAGCCATTGGGAGTAAACTTGCTGTTCTGTCCCTGATATTTTTACTCCCATAATACCGTACAACATCTCTGTCTGCACAGCTTGCACCTCTGTCGTTGCCACCACTTGTTGCTGATTAATCTCTGCTACATAGCGTTTAGTGAAAATGACCAACAAAATATTTATGCTTACCAGCAAAAATACAACCATCGCAAGCAATGGAGATATGAACAACATATAACCAGACAATACAAATAACATGAAGCCATCCAATATACCTGTAATCAGAGTGCCTGAGAGCTGATTTCGGATTGTGGCCAAGCTATTCATTCGAAAAAGCATGTCCCCATACGAACGTAATAAGAAGAACGGTAAAGGCAACTTCAATAAATGTGAGAAAAAGCTTGTCTGCATCTCATAATCCAAAGCATTGTGCAATCGAACCAAAACACGACTGCGCGCGAATGTAATTAACATGTATGCAAGTAGAAAGCTGATTATAGATATAAAAACCGTTATAGATAAACTCGAATTTTTCGGAATCATAATTTCGTCAATAACATGTTTCATGAATAACGGCATACCTACTATTATGACTTGCAAAGCCAGTGTAATAAGAAAAACATATACGAACAGATTTTTATGTGATTTTACATAGACTAAAGAATTTAACCAAACATTCTGATCTTTCTCAACGTCGAGTCGTTCTGTTAAATCCATTGTCATCAAAAATCCAGTAAATTGCTCGCTGAAGCTCTTTAATGACAGCTTGATTCTTCCAAAACGTGGGTCAACAATACGAGCATCATTGTTATCTATCTTTTCAAGAACTACAAAATGACCTTGGTTCCAATGTAGAATTGCTGGTAAAGAAACCTGCTTTAATTGATCAATATGTTCAATGCGATAAGCTTTAACACCAAAGCCGAGGCTCTCAGCAATTCTCTTTAATTGCAATAGTGTTGTACCATCCCGTCCAACGTCCGCCCTTTCACGTAGTCTAGATAATGAAACATCCTTTTGATAGTAGGCTGATAACATAGCAAGGCAACAAAGTCCACATTCCGACTGATGCATCTGCTCGACATACGGTACACGCCGACGAGCCATTACATTCTCTCCCTTCTACTTTGATTTATGATAACACAATTTATCCAGAAATAGCAGAGAAGAATTTATCATTCTCCAAGTTTAAAATGTTAGGAACTTTATCCGGAAATGCCTGCTTTAATAGACCAAATCCAATACCCGACAGACCACCCATTAATCCTTTAATATCAAAAGCGCGATGGACCCCCGTGTTATTCCATGGTTGGTCATTTAGAAGTCTGAGCAGATACGCTCTGACTACATTGATAGTATCCTCATTACGATCAAGAACTGAATTAGCATAAAGTAATATTTCTAATTGTCCAAAATCGCCGTGACAATAAACAGGTTCTGTCCCAAAACCTAATTTAAGAGTTGTTTCAAGAGCAATATTAATTTCTTGATCAATATGCGTGTCCCAATATCCATTTTCTAACAATCGTAGTCGAGATAATAATATGCCCGGCGCACCATGACACCATGTAACCCTTGCAGTATCATTAGGAGTAACCCAATTTTTCAATTCAGCACAATAGTTTGCACGCTCATACTGTAATCCCTTTTCAATATATTCAATGTACTCTGCACGTTGAGTTACCCTGTATAACGATGATAATGAAGCAATAATTCCAGATACGCCGTGAGAATACCCCACATAGAGCTTACGATTCGGTGTCGTAAACCAAGCCATACTACCATCTGGCAATGTTTGTGCATTCTGAAGCAAATGCTCCGCACATTTCTCCGCACCTTGCAACGCCTCTGTCCAACCCGTTCCATGATATATATGTAAAAGTACATCAATAGCTCCAGCTGCACCACCTATATAATCGAATGCGGTGTCTATATCAACGAGTTCACAATAATAAGGAAGGTATTCTTTAACAGTTTGTAGTAACTCTTCATCATTCCATAAGCGTGACAACTGATAAGTAGCAAATACGCCACCACCGATGCTACCAACTTCAAATGCTCCAATGTTTAACGATACAGCATTTGATCTGCACTTATCCCTCATAATTTCTAACAACGGCTGCAATGCTTTTCGAGCCATATTTTTATATTGGTTATTTGCAGTCAGTTCAGATAAATAACCCAAAAACAAAGCAATTCCACCCTTCCCATTATAAAGGTCATTTCCTACTGGAATTAGTCTCAGTTTTCTCTCATCATCACCACTGGCTACTAAACCAATCCATGTTATATCATCAGCTGCAGTATTCGAAGGTATAATTGCCGATTGAACCAAACTTTCTCCAATTGAAGTAGCTAATCGGACATACTCGGCTTTCCAATTAGACCCTAGCACATCGTTTGAATCTTTTAATTGAATTTCAGGAATACGATAGGAATAAAGGTCAGGCTTAGATGCTAAAACAGACATATTTAGTAATTGCAACTGTTCTTTTAAGTCCTTCTCGCCCATTTTATCGATTTTGTTTATTACAATGTCTATACCTGATTGCTCAAATAACTGCGGAATTCGTTCACCATTAGATGCCCAAGCATCTCTTTCAGACGGACAGGTGTAAAAGATAGGGATATCTCCGTCTTCAATATCGCGCATCTCGTAGGGAACAAATTTTAAATGTTTAGGATCAGCTAAGCATTGCAACCATAATCGATGCAAAACAACTTTACGATCTAATTCGTCTCGCAATAAATCAGGATGATATAGCGTACGCATTAGTTCACCATATGCTCTAGTATTTCGCACTATCACTCTAACTCTAACGTCATCAAACTCTCGAATCATTTCTTTCAGTCTGTGCTTATTCTCCATCATAATCCTGTATGCTTGAGCAAAACCCTGTTCAATGTCATTAATATATCGATAACTATCTACAACTTCATTATTATAATGTGGAAGATTATGAGTTTTTCCTGATTCCCCCATACTTCTTTCTAACCTCATTCGATCCGTTCCTCTGTCAACGAGACTCACTGCATTCGGTACTTTTTTTCCACCGGATCCAAAAATACCGCTAATGTCAAAACCTGAGTACGTCTCTGAGTTGTAAATATACTGTGGTAACATGCCAGAAGACATAACAGAATAATATAGAATTTCATAGGCATGACCATTGGCGTCATGTTCAAATTTCTTCGTACTTATATGACGATGAAACAAAGATTCTAGATCAATTACAACAGGGCTAGATCCATGCGCAATAATATTCTCATAATGGAAGTCCGTAGCGTTAAACATGTACATCATAGCCAAGTTCACGCCCATATTTTTATAGAATTCACTAATTTCTTCAAGGGATTTGCACTCAGAAAACTCCACAAACTCTGTCCAACCGTAACTTCCACAATCTATATTTTCTATTATTTTCATATACGGAACACCAAACTGTCGCATCCACGACAGAATTCGATAATATCCTTTATCAACCTTTAGTGAACGGGGTTTATATACCAATTTGCATCCTGTCGTAAACTCTAACATCGTTACACTTCGTCCATCGTGAGTATCGCCTACACCAATATGTAGCCGAACAAGCTTGCCAAACTGCTTGACCTCAGGCATATGTGAAACAATTTTCGAATAGTCAGCCGTGAACCTATTTAACACTTCACTAACATGGGCTGCCCATTTTTCAGTTATACGAAGCAATGTACGAATTAACTCAGGGTATTCATTGGCCAATTGTCTTAAATACTCTTTGTCATGTAGCAAATTTTCAAAGTACTGGTACCTCTTTTCTGAAGTTTCTCCTTGTAGAAGTCCTTGATCACTTAATACATTTAATTCCAATATTAAAGTTTTGTAACTAAAATCTATGATTCTTTGGAATAAAGAAGGTAGCAGACTTTTAAAAAAAGAATTACTTGTATGTAAAATATGAGAATCTAAACCACGAATTGTTCCCTGCTTTTCCAATAAATCAATAGCCAGTAATAAAAAACGTTCAACGAATCCTGAAAATACGGGCGGAGTAGTAGAAAAGTAGTCTTCCACCGAGCCTTTCAACAACTCTTCCCACTGATATTTCCATGTTAAATCATTTTTCTGCAAATTTATAATGGTCCCAACTTCTACATTGGACACCTCTTTTAGGCTCTTTTCCAAATACTCTTCTTTATCATAGAAAAATTTTGACCAAAATTTTAACTTTTCACTAGTATTTATCACTATATAAAACAACCTTTCTATAATTTAGGTATACAGCCGAGATACGTGTAAAAATAGGTCATAGACTTACTTTTATTTCTAGAGGCGATTTAGTGAGCTTATAAATATTGTTTCGTCTATTTTTATTAAAGAATTTGTCTATTATGGATTAACCTTAATCATCCATTAGTTAGCTACTGAAAACACTTCGTTTCAATTGTATATAAACAAGTTCAAAATTTATAGAGAAAACCTTGATTTTAAGCCAGTTTGAAAATATAATTAAGGTTATGACTCAAAATTACATGTATCTCGGCTGTATCCCAATTTAGAAGTAGATAATTGACACAACTACATGGAGCGGAGGGCATTTCAAGCTATATACTCAGTAAGCACCATTTACAATGCTTCGATAATATTAGCAGAATGCCCTCCGATAGAATCCATGTCAAACCTAAACGGATCACTACTCCGTTACTACTGTGAATCAACTTGCTCTAGAATAAAGTAAGGTATTCCTTAAGATTTGCACTAACATCCCCATAGCCAAGGCGTACAATCAGCCGTAATGGTAGTAAGACAATTACCATCCGTAAAGCCTAGCGCTTGAGCACCACCAGCTACTGTATCCATCTCAGTATCTGTCAATTCAGATAATACACTACCTACCGGATTATATGTGGCTGCATTAAGATTTTCCATTTGATTTTTCCATTGCATGGTTATCACCTCCTTGTTACTACTGTGAATCAACTTGCTCTAGAATAAAGTAAGGTATTCCTTAAGATTTGCACTAACATCCCCATAGCCAAGGCGTACAATCAGCCGTAATGGTAGTAAGACAATTACCATCCGTAAAGCCTAGCGCTTGAGCACCACCAGCTACTGTATCCATCTCAGTATCTGTCAATTCAGATAATACACTACCTACCGGATTATATGTGGCTGCATTAAGATTTTCCATTTGATTTTTCCATTGCATAGTTATCACCTCCTTTCATAAACTTTATCCTGCCGAGCAGGACAAAGTTGTTCACCTCCATAAGAGAAGCTGAATAATAGCACACTAACTACCCACTTCATATTCATCAATAATATTTAATCTCATATATTAAGAGATTAAATATATAAATAGAGGATTTCATGGTTCATATCTCTTACATGGTTAATATTAACATGGAACATTATGGTTAGTAAAGAGGGTTTGTATATTTATGGCATATTTTAGGGTTCTGGCGCGGAAATTTAAGATAATTGCAAGTAATCTCTAAATCTTGGACATACTGATACTATTACTCTTAAAAAGGTGCGTGATCAGTATGGAAAAGTGAAATTTATTTAAGTGGAAGCATTATCATCATGATATTATTTTGCAAACAGGGTTCTGTTGCAAAGATTTTTAAACTGAGATAACCTGTAGAAAAAGTGTGAGCAGGAGAATGATATTTGGGGTATTTTAAAGGAAAACAGTTTAAAAAGGATATTATTTTGGTAGCCGTCGGCTACTATTGCCGTTTTTCTTTAAGCTATCGTGATGTATCCGAAATCTTGAAAGAGTGTGGTGTATCGGTTCACCCAACAACCATCATGCGCTGGGTTCATGAATATGGAAACCTTATCTATCAAATTTGGAAGAAGAAAAATAAAAACGTTCAATTATCTTGGAAACTAGATGAAACTTATATAAAAGCCAAAGGAAAATTATGTTATTTATATCATGCAATTGATAAAGACGGGCACACATTGGATATTCAACTTCGTAAAAAACGGGATCATCAGGCTGCCTATGCCTTTATGAAAAGATTGGTTAAAACGTTTGGAGAACCAGCGGTTCTCACTACAGACAAAGCACCAGCATTACTTTGCGCATTAAAAAATTAAGAGAACAAGGCTTTTATATAAATACAACTCATTGTACAATCAAGCATTTGAACAATCTCATTGAACAGGACCATAGGGGGGTTCAGCCGAGATACGTGTAAAAATGGGTCATGGTGATACAATATTTACCAAATAACTGTTATTGAGGGTGCTTATAGCAAGATTAAGAAATAGATTATTAAGATTTTTGATTTAAACTTGGATAGCAACAAAAAATATAGACATAAGAGTAGGTAGAGAATATCAACTGACTACCTACTCAAGAGGAATTATTGTTTTAAAACATTACTCTTGTAATCAACTTGTCTTCTTCTCTTTCTTCACTGTTAGTTTGCTTTGAAACAGTGAAGAAAATAAATAGAATAATCCTGGTTAGATAATTATTAAACCGGCAATTCCATATGTCTGCCTTATATTCATATGTAAGAAGGATGACGATGCGAACACTATGCCTATTGGCATAGTAATTCGGAGAAAGAGCAAACGTACAGCACTAAGTTGGGGTAGGCGATCTTTAGGAGCTTCACGCTGAAAAACGGCTGCACTTTGAGCATTAAAAAGTGGAAAAGCAATCCCCTCCGAATAACTCACATATCCAAGCTAACGGTATGGAATGAACAAAGAATAATAGGACAAAGGAGAGACCTCCTCCTATTAAACCAAGATACATAGTTTGAGGTGTTTTAGGAACCCGCGTAAGTAAGACCATTCCGAGTGCATAGCCGATTGGGAAAGCACCAGAAAAGATGCATATTCCCATGAGTGACCGTTAAGTTCTCCTTTTATAAACGGAATACCAATAACCATTGCTGTTCCTACTGCAAACTGGACGGTGGAGGAAAGAAGAGACAATTTTAAGAGAAAAAGATACTTGAAGAATATACGGTATCCTGTCTTCATTTCAGCCCACCAAAACCTTTTTGACCAGGTAGCCACTTTTTCTGTACTTCTTATAGGAATCTGTAATAGTGAAAGAAAACTGATAAAGAACATAATAGATGAAAATACATACATAAAATGTATAGGACTTACTAGTAGTAACAAAGATGTAGCTCCGGGAGCTATAAAGCTCATAAGGCGAATGGTAGCATCTAATAATCCATTTGCCTGAGTAAGTTCCTCTTCTTTACAAATATCAGGGAGCAGGGAAAAAGAAATGCTAGCATAGATGGGCTGTAACAGTCCCAATGTACATTTATGTTTCGTTTTCTCATGCATATCTAATTGGATGAGGCGCACTTCTTCTTGATTAAAGTAATGTTCATAAGCTTTAACAGTATCCTGGTGACGCCACTTCATATAAACAATCAGCTGCTCTTTATACTGTGAAATTCACTTTCATCCTTTGCCCTCTCGTAAATCATTTTCATTCTGGTTGTAACAAACCAATGCCTTGCTTTATGGGGATTTAATTTTAGACCGTTGTATTTCATAGCCTTATTCCAATGATAAAACCATGCTTCTCTTTTCAAACCTGTTCCGCGATAATTTACAAAAATTAGAACATTATCATTCAAGTCATTTAGTTTTTTAGAACATTTAGTGTATTTAATGCGTTCATGATTTATATAATGTTTCAATAATTTTGCTGTATTCGGACTAAACTGAATGTATTTCACACGTTTTCCATAACTTCCCTTGCTAAATGTCATTGCTTCCGTTTCTCTTTTTGCTTTTCGATAATCTCCAATCAAAAGTTCTACAACCTCAGATACTTTGGCACCTGTCTCGAAAAGCATGAGGGTAACAATTTTTTCTCGGAGTGTCCAACCTACTGCATGTCCTGCTTCTAACACTCGATCCGGAAGATATGAATCATTAATTATGTGCGGCTCCCATTCACTTGCCCCCATTTTGAAATACGAATCAGTGATCTTTCTATAGGAAATCGGTTCCTCTGTACCACTTATTTCCGGCATCCGTGGAGCATCTAAACGTTCTCCACTTTTATTAAAATATGCCGAATTAATAACTGATTGAATATCAATTAAAGGGTTATCAAATTTATAAAGCCTTGCTCTACAAGTAAATTTATAAAATGATTTCGTTGCAGAAAGAAAGGACTTTACAGTTAATGGACTCTTGTAAGTGAGGTTTACATATAAATAGAGTCCTCCGCAGCAACTTTACACCCCAACTTATCCATTAAATAATACTCCACTGCCACACGAACCATCTCAGGATTACTATCCCACTTCATCTCAAGTAATTGATTGGTACTTGCCACTCCCACCCATGTCATTAACCGATTTAAATATGACTTAGCAGTGTTCACAGAATATCTTTTACACAGTCTGCATAATATTCTGTAAGAGGCATAAAAGGATCATTTTTTTGATCGAACACCAATAACTCATATGAACTTTTAATGGTTTTAGGACATTTCACACAGTAGTACCTGTTAACCATCCCTCCTTCATTTTTTAATTTTCTGTCCTGCACAACAAAAAGAACACTCAAATAATATTATATTCACGAAAGTTATTTTCAGTAAAGTATGTATTTATTTCACTCTATTAGTAATCCATGTGCATATCAGAGTGAAATATTTTTTTATTAATATAATATCCATCCAGTTTTTAAGCCTCAAAAAGAGCACGCCCTTCATCAGCATGCTTACTTGGTTTTTCATCTTGTATAACAAGTGCCTTATCCCTTGTCAGAGTAGGCTTATTCCAACATCTTTGATTTTAACCTTTCTGTTATAAAGTTTAAGATTTTCATGGCAATCTCTCCGTACTATTCCCTTTATTGTGCCAAGAGATTTATGTCTCATTAAAACTGCTGTTTTATTCAGAAATCAAACACCTTGGGTATCTTTCTTATTCTTAAACCATTGAATAGCATTTCGGCGAGTTATTGCAACAGATATTAATAGCAGCGTACCGACAATAAGCAACATAAAAAAGATCACAAACAGCGCTCCTGTTCCTGGAACAATTTCTTCATAGGTAATAAAGCGATCATCCTCCTGCAGAACGAAGAACCGAGAATTTTCGAGGAAGGCTAGATGAAAAGCGATTGACGCTTATAAGCTTCCTGTTACAATGCGCAGAAGTTGAAGGATGAATCCAAAAGACAACAATAAAACGATGTAATCTAATGTGATTTTTTTAAGTCCTTTTTAGTTTCTTATATTTCATTTCACTTTTTAATAATGAACGGCACTTCATACTATGCCTTTCGAGAGATTGTACATTTTGTCTCGGACGTGAAATGTAATGAGATTTCTTCTGAATTATTTTGCGAATTGGACTTTTTATAAAGTCATGGATTATACACTAGCTGCTGTAAGGTTTATATTCAAGTCCAAATCAAAACAGAATGAGTATCCAGATCACTTCGAAGAAAGACGCCGCCATAGAAACTAAATCATCCTTCTAAGATCGTTATCGATACGTGTGTTTTTCCGATAACGATCCATCCTTATATGTTTAGTTAAAAAACTATCTTTTATTTAGACTTGTTCAGCTTGTCGTATAGTATCTAACAGTTTCTTTTTCAAATGTTTTTATGCGATTGCCTTCGAATCAAACCCTTACTCTTGTTTCGTTTTCAAATTCATTATTTAAAGCAGCTACCTATTCAGAGGATTTCTCTAAAAAAATCTCTAATTGTCTTAGGAGCAATCTTTATAGCTCTAATGTTAGGTATTTATCAACTCCTTCATCTTACTTGAGATCGCTTTGATCATTGTTTTGGTATCTATTGCAGTAAACTTAATGGGCTTATTGCGAATCGGTTAAGGAAAACACCTCATGGAAAAGAATTTTAACTCTTTTCCTTTTTTATGCTAAGTGCCCCTTTCTATTGGTCTCTTATGTATGAAATCAAATGCAATATCAACTTTCTCAGGTTCCATTTCCTCTATTTCTCGCTGCACAACAATAATTAGTTGGCCATTTTCCTGACGATCCATACTCTGGACTGAATATCCTTTAGCAGCATAATATTCACCAATAATCTCATTTACGTAGTTGCTATGCAGATTCGTCTTTATCACTCATATGCCATCCACATCTATTTTATTTTTATTCTTTATAGGTTTAAATGTATCCTATACTCAGCTGAAATAAGGAGATTGTCTTTAAGGAACAGTACTTCCTCTATCTGTTGACCATGTGATCCCAAAGTAAAAATCAAAAATCGCTATAGCTTCTTATTATTCATACTGTAATCGTCATTAAACCCCCCTTACAGATTTCAATAGAAATAATTCTATAAACATCTTAATATCCACATCCAAATGACATTAACCGACACACAATTTCCATATATATATGGAAACAATTTCGCTACTTCCCTAATCCACAAAACCATATAATGTGGTTGTAGAAAAAAACTATAGAAATGGGGGATTTTACATGAGTTACAAAAAAGCATTAACATGTGTCGCATTATCTGTAGGTTTACTTGTTTCAGCATCTCCAGCGTTCGCTGCAAGTACAAGCCCGGATCAGAAAATAGCAACTGTTGTAAGTGATGATTTTAAAGCTCAAGCTATCACATGGGATCTGCCTAGCACTACAGGTATTTTTGCCAACACATTTGAAAAAGACGGAATCCGCTGGATTTAAAAAGTATTACAATAGTCTCGGAAGGACATTGGATTGGCCACTACGAAGGTGTACGAATATAAGATCGTAATTTGGGGCTTCTGGCTCCCTTTTTTAACTTCATCGTCTTCCGCATTCAGAACATTTGTAAATATCCATATGCCCATAGTTCTAATTCACTTTCGCCGCAGCTAGGACAAATAATATCTTCGACCGCGCCCTTCAATAACTCAGGATTTTGATAATATCGCCGATAATTTTGTTTGTTGCTGTCTTCGAAAATAACAGACGTGCTTCTTTCTTTTTCTCGTTAACGATGTACCATAGCCTTCCAGCAATCTTATTTCTCCGATGAATGTTCCCGCCCTGTATGGATTCCATAGCTCCGTTTCCTTCTGCTTGACGATTTCACCCGCATACATTATTTTCATATTTGCATATTACTCTTTGATTAGTTTCCGTCATAAGTGCCGCTGTAGAGCTGTTGGTGACACAAACCAAAACACCATTACACTGACGACGCAATACCCACTCACCATCGATGGTTAGGCTCCTTCCTTTATCATCCCGATAATGCATATGCTCGCCGTCCCATACTCTGAATGCTGTGTTCATTGCGCATCCTCCTATACATCTCTTTTGATCGTTTTTAAAACGAATGAAGCCATGTTTTTCATATCTACTTTGTGAAAATACTTTCTATCTTCTGTATCACACAGAGAATTTTTATAGCTATGTTGGATTGTTCATAGATTTTATATGTATCAGTTTTCTAAAGCATAATGCACATGGTTTACTTTCTGTTGAGGAGATCCTCCTATTTTCACGCTATTTCCTCCTTAACACCCTTGTGCAGCCGCATTTAGAGCAGCAGGCATCTGGGCGGATTTATATATTTAAACGAAGTTCACCAAATTTTAACAAAAAACCCTTGGATATTTTTGTATTACATATAAAAATACAAGTGTATTAAAAAACAAAAGGAGTGTTTAAAATGAGAATGAAAAAAGTTTTAGCTGGTTCTGCTTTATCCCTTGCTTTGCTGGTATCAGCTGTCCCTGCTTTTGCTGCTAGTCCAGATGGTGCACATTCTGAAAATAATAGTGTTGCTTCAAGTGATTTCAAAGCTAAACTTTATACAAAAGAAGAAACAAATGACTCCGGCATCTTTATTAATACGCATACCGATGCGGAAGGAATCACTTGGTTCCTGAAAAGAATCAATAAAAACAGCGATGGAACTTGGACAGCATATTATGAAGGTCGTAAACTTTAGCCATTAGAGAGGGAGCTTTGCTCCCTTCTATTATTCTTATTTAAAAAGAAAAGTTTTCCACTATGTGGTCTCATAAGTAAGAAATCAAATGCAATATCAACTTTCCCTAATTCCTTCTTTTCTGTTACTCGCTGAGATCCTCAATGGTCTCGACTGATTCACCCTTAGCTGCAATATAAGTAATTGATCATACCATTGATGTGATTGCTGTATAAGGTTCGTCTTTAAAATACAAGCCTCCATACATGAAAAACGATGGACTCTCCATCTTCATTATTAAAGACAAGATTGAATATATGCAGTGCTTCATCAGAACAACTATTTCTTATAAAAGTATAAAATAAGTGTTCGTTTTCATCTTTCCTGTTACGAAAACTCTACTCAAGCCAGAAATCATTTTGTTTTTTTAAAAAACATTCTTGATTTTCACATTTATATAAGCACTCATAAAACATCAGATCATATCCATTATATTTAACTAAAATGCAGGTATAAGAGCTATTATATGGAGATTTAACTACCAAATATATGGGGGCATATTTACATCTAAATACTCAAAAACAAACGTGCCTATAGCACTTTCATTCCACACCCTACCCAAATTTTCATTTTCCTAATTCCGCCTCAAAAAAATCACCCTATTCTACATCGTAATCGCTATCGTAAAACCGTATAGTGCCAATGTTTTTCTCTCTTATAATTCCTCCTATTTCTTCAATATTTACTTAAAGCAGCCACTTCCCTCTACTCTCTCTTATGTTTTACGATCGTTTAATCCCTATTCACCAATCAAATTAGCATATATCCTTATGTTTATCGCCTTTTTAAACTCTTTTTTAATTTTTACGATAAGCATGTTATTCGTGTACGATATATGACTTGATTGTATTTGTTGACAATTTGACAGAGAAATTTAATGCACTTCTAACTTTTTTAATTGCAATGGGAATTGTGGTTGACCCCACAACTCAAGGCATTTCTGACAGTGAACAAGGAATGGATTACGAATCTGCACAATAAACCCCTACGTTCTCTTAATTGAGGAGGGTATTTTTTCGTTTTTAAGATAACATTAATCTTCCTTATTCATTTAAATATGATAAAATATTACATATTTAGATATTTCATATAGGAGGGCTTGTGTTGGAGCAGATGATCTCTTCTTCTAATGTCGGAGTGAAAATAAATGAGTGGTATAAATACATAAGATTATTTAGTGTCCCAAATTCGGAAATATTGAAAGCTGAGGTCGAGGAAGAAATAAGACATATGAAGGAAGACCAAGATTTATTGCTTTACTATTCTCTCATGTGTTTTCGCCATCAATTGATGCTGGATTACCTTGAACCAAAAACAATGAACGAAGAACGCCCTAAAATTTCAGATTTATTAGAAAAGATCGAAAGTACTCAAACTGATTTGAAAGGAATTCTTGAATATTATTTTAACTTTTTCCGTGGAATGTATGAATTTGAACAATACGAATATCTTAATGCCATAAGCTTCTATAAGCAAGCCGAGAGAAAATTATCACTTGTTGCAGATGAGATTGAACGAGCAGAATTCCACTACAAAGTTGCAGAAATTTATTATCATATGAAGCAAACTCATATGTCGATGCATCACATTGTTCAAGCAATCGATAGTTATAAAGCACATGAAAACTACACTGTAAGAGTTATTCAATGCTCATTTGTCATCGGTCTAAACTATTTGGATATGGACTTCCCTGAAAAAGCGATCCCTCATTTTAAAGATGCTCTAGATAAAGCAAGAAAAATCGATATGTCACGATTAATCGGATCATCTCTGTACAATCTTGGCTTATGTTCATTTGCTGAGGAAGCTTATGAAAAGGCGGCTGAGTACTTTAAGGAGGGTATTAGAGTATACCAGGATAATGGGTATGAGCACTCAAATCGTTTATTAGACATCTTACTTATGTTGACAAAAACCACATTTAAAATGAGAAATCATTCCGAGGGAATTTCTTGGTGTGCACATGGTCTGTCTTTGTCCGAAGATTTAAACGATGAGATCATGGCCAAAATGTTTGAATTCATTCATGCCCTATATGTAGATAACGACAAAGGAAAATTAGATTCGATTCTAAATTATTTAGAATTAAAGTCAATGTTTTCAGACGTGGAGGATTTAGCAGCAGATGCAGCGAAGTATTACAATGAAAAAGAAGACCATAAAGTGGCTGTTGCTTATTATGAGAAAGTGCTTTATGCCCGTAAACAAATTCAGAGAGGGGATTGTCTTTATGAAACTTAAGCATGCATCTGTCTTTATTTTAGCCATTGTTTTAATTGGATTTGTAAGCATTTATTTAACTAACACTCAAAAAGATGTCCAAGAAGCACGCAGAGGACATACAGCAAGTATTGGTTATTCCACTGACGGACATTCATTTGAAGTTGCTAGTAGAGGTCATACTTCTTAAATATGTATCATTCCCCCTTCAAATTTTGAAGGGATTATTTTTACGATCTATGTCCACCAGTTAGACCTGCTTTCTAAAGCGCAGTTCCTGCAGGTGTATAAGAAACTGCTCTCAGAATCGCTTCCGATCCATATTTGTTTCTATCTCATCCATTACAGACCGCTTACTGATTAGAGTTATCTTCAATATTAGACAGAATAACTGAGATACTTCGTACTTACATGATTCTAGTAAGAAGATTGTTATTATCATTATTTTGACCGATGTTCCCTTTTAAAAGAATCATGTATGATCGACATAGAAAACGCTTTCAAAAGAAAGGGGATGCCAACATGTCTTATCGTATGAAACGAGTATTGTTGCTTCTTGTTACTGGGTTGTTTATGAGTTTGTCTGCATTCACTTCTACTGCCTCGGCTCAAACAGGTGGATCGTTTTTTGACCCCTTTAATGGCTACAACTCCGGTTTTTGGCAAAAGGCAAATGGCTATTCGAATGGAAATATGTTTAACTGTACCTGGCGTGCAAATAACGTATCAATGACGTCATTAGGGGAAATGCGTTTGGCGCTAACAAGTCCATCTTATAACAAGTTTGACTGCGGGGAAAACCGCTCTGTTCAAACATATGGCTATGGACTTTATGAAGTCAGGATGAAACCAGCTAAAAACGTAGGAATTGTTTCATCGTTCTTCACTTACACAGGTCCAACAGATGGAACTCCTTGGGATGAGATTGATATCGAATTTTTAGGAAAAGACACAACAAAGGTTCAATTTAACTATTATACAAATGGTGTAGGAAACCATGAGAAGCTCGTGGATCTCGGATTTGATGCTGCCAACGCCTATCATACGTATGCGTTCGATTGGCAGCCAAACTCTATTAAATGGTATGTCGATGGGCAATTAAAACATACTGCGACAAGCCAAATTCCGACAACACCAGGTAAGATCATGATGAACTTGTGGAATGGTACGGGTGTAGATGAATGGCTCGGTTCCTACAATGGTGTGACACCGCTATACGCTCATTACGACTGGGTGCGCTATACAAAAAAATAATGCCAAAATAAGAGCCTGCTGCCGCACTCTAGCCAGGCTCTTATGATTGTAATGTGGATGCCGATCACATACTTCTGTAAAGCTTCCGGATTGCCTTCGAACGTATACATTTGTAAAAACAGAAAAATTTTTATAAAATGTTTTGCACATCTTGATAATTTGTTCTAACTTTTGAAAATTCATTTCAAAAATGAGAAAACTAGTTTCTATTTTCTTTGTCAGTTAAGCTTCTTAAGAATGGACATTTAGGTAGTTCTGTATCATTATCTCTTAGGAAATACTGTTTCCATTCGTGATTATCTACATTTCCGTAACTGTTTAAAGCAGGATGAATGGAAATGGTATCATATTTAGTAATTCTTTTTCTTACCTGTTCTTTAATTTTTTTAGCGTATTTTTCGTTCTTATTAAATTCTTGAAGAACCCAACGTGGAGTAATGGCCATCATCATATAAGGAAAATGCCTACTCTTTCTCTCTTCATGCTTAGGGGTGGCACAATACATAAAATACTGTCCCCCATGAAAACAGTATTCCCATTCATGTTCTGATGGATTTTGAGGAATATGAATGGGCCAATCCTTCTCATCTAGGTCATGTAACTTGTTAAGTTGCTCCCAGAACAATGATTCAAAATCCTCTACGCTGCTGTTATTAATAAGTTCTTGAGGTGTGTCAAAGAATATAATCAACGTTGTATACTTTCCGTAATCCCTACAGTTTATCGTGAACTCTTTTAGTAAATTGGCCTAGTTCTAGGGATGTTTGATCTTTTTGAGGTTGGCCTACAAATCCATACCTGAGATGCCCAAGTGAGAAAGATTGAGTAGCTGGAATACATGGAAAAAGATGTTCTTTGTCTTTCATTTTGTTACGAAAAGCATTCAGTGCATCCCTTTGCCAAGGTAAAAGACATTCTTGGCAAACGTCTTCACTACCTCTAATTAAGTTTGTCATACAATAGCCCTCCTACCTTCAATAGACTATTGCAAAAGTGTTGCATAGGTGATTGTCCTATTAATAATTGGGCCACTGTTCTTATAACACTCCTATGGTTGTACGGTCTCCCACTTTTAAATTAAAGAAGAACCAGAGTTTGGCTCGGTTCATCTCAATAATCCAGTATTTATATTTATGATTTGTGTCCACCAGTAAGCCCAGCTCTGTGAAGCGCAGTTCCTGCAGGTGTGTAAGAAACTGCTCTTAGTATCGCTTTCGATCCGTATTTGCTTCTAATTCCATCCATAACGAACCCAAGCTTCCTTCTCTTCTCGTTATCCACTTCAAATAAACTCAACTGCTGATGTACATCATCCTCAATATTTCTTACTCTCCAGGTCAAGTGCAAGCTTACTTAACAACATATTGTCACCAATCCCAACTGTACACATAAGCCCAAATTCTCTCCACATGCTGCTTTGTATTGCTTTGGCCATTTCTTCAGGATCTTCTTTTCCTGCATCTAAAAAAGATTCATCAATTGAATACGTATGGACACATTTTTCAGGAACAAATCTGTAAAACAGCTTTGTAATTTCAGTCGAAACTCTGATGAAAAGCTTCATTTGCGGATTTACAATGTGTATTCTTGGATCTTCAGGTATCTCAAATAGTCTCGATCCTGTTTTGATTCCAAAATCTTTTTTAAGTGCAGGAGATGCAGCTAATACTACACTTCCCTGTCTCTCCGTATTCCCTACAACGGCAAGATAACATGTTAAAGGATTAAGCCCCATTGTTACAGCCGATACAGAAGCATAAAAGGATTTCATATCGATACAAAGTATATTTTTACGTGGAAATTGTGAGTAATCAATCATTGTATGTGACTCCTATGATGTTATTCATGTTGATATAGACTGTATTGTCGTTCTGATCTTTAACGTGTAGCTTCTGTTGTTCAAAATTAATGTAATGGACTCTGCCGGTAACATTTTCAACGAACCCGTTGTTAAAAAGCTTCAATACCAGCTCTTTATTAAATTCAAGCGCTTCAGAGACGATAATATCCATCTCTTCAATTTGTTGAGCGTCTAAGGACGGCTTTTCAATTTTTGATACATCAAGTAAGTCTTGTTTAAGCTGTGTTAAGTGTTCTGGGAGCATCATTGATGTCCATTTGATTGTCCCTCGATCTCTAAGCAATTAGGCTCACTCCTTTATTGAACTAATATTAACAGAACGAATGTTCTCTATTCAATATAAACAGGAACAAAAGTTCGATGTAAATATTGGTAATACTATTTCCTATCTAAAGACACAAAAAATAACAAGGGCGACAAAACCCTTGTTATTTTTTGTGTGGCCGAGAGGGACTGGTTATTCACCCACTAGGGCCCTCAACATAATAAATTATGAAAGCTTGTTTTATTACAATCTCTATCTTCCTTTTTAACATTTCTATATGTTTTGACGAATTATAGATTAAAAAAGAAAAAGGTACCGTTTGGTACCTTTTTTATCATTATTTCGTATTTCTTGTGAATTTTGGTAATCCGAATATAATGGCTAGGATGCCGCAGATCCCGATTAAAACAGGATAGAAAGAGTAATGCAAGATGCTGACAGGTGAAATATTTCCAAACTTCCCGGCCGATAACATCTGCGCGCCATAAGGAATTAGGCCTTGTATCACGCAGGAAAAGATATCTAAGATACTTGCCGACTTTCTATTGTCGATTTTAAATTCATCAGAGATATTTTTGGCAATCGGCCCAGCTGCAATAATAGCAATCGTATTATTGGCAGTAGCTAGGTTCGTAACGCTGACCAATCCGGCAATACCGGCTTCAGCACCTTTTTTCGAACGAATTCTTTTAGAAATAAACCCCAGTAAAAAGTCGATCCCTCCGTTTTGTTTCATAATGCCGACCATTCCGCCAATTAACATGGAAAGGATAATAAGATCAGACATTCCGGCAATTCCATCCGTAATTGATTTAAAATAAGACTCAAGCGTCAAGCTGCCGCTTGCAAACCCTATAATTCCTGTTAAGATCAATCCGCCAAAAATGACAGCCACCACATTAAAACCAATTAACGCAAAGACTAACACGGCAACATAAGGAAGTACTTTAAACCAGCTGTAGGATTCAGCTCCGATATGTCCCACATGTCCTGTCGGTATAAAAAATAATAAAATGACAGTTATGATAGCAGCAGGCAAAACGATCAAAAAATTCGTTTTAAATTTATCCATCATTTGTGTTTTTTGTGACCGTACTGCCGCGATGGTTGTGTCCGAAATAAAAGAAAGATTATCTCCAAACATAGCTCCCCCGACAACAGCTGCAATAGCGATTGCAGTGGGCAAGCCAAGTTCTCCACTCAAACCGGCACTAATTGGAGTAACTGCTGCAATCGTCCCCATTGATGTTCCCATCGAAACAGAAATAAAACAAGCAATGATAAAAAGCCCTGGCAGTATAAACTGCTGCGGAATAATGCTCAAAGCAAGGTTGACGGTTGAGTGTACCGCTCCCATCGCCTCAGCTGCAGAAGCAAAAGCACCTGCTAATATAAAGATGATAACCATAATAATGATATCAGGATGTCCCGCACCGGAAGCAAACCATTCTATTTTCTGATTGAGCGATTGCTTCTGGTTAAATAAAAGCGCAAAAGCAGATGCTATAATAGCTGCAATCAATATTGGCAATTTATAGAAATCTCCAGTCAATACACCGGAGCCGACAAAAAGCCCTACAAATAATACTAGTGGCAATAGCGCCCAAGGATTTCCATTTTGTTTCATCTAAGTAGCCACCTCTAATTTCAATATCAAAGCCGTTAAACACAGTCTAAGCAACATTCCATACTTTAAAAGGCTACAGTAAAAAAGTCAAGCGGGAAAATAGTATAATAATTATTAAATTAATAACAGAATTGAAAGAAGGATTTTTCAAGGAGAGGAAAAAACACACCTCATCCACAGATTATTTGGAAGATCCTATACAAATAAGGTTAGGTCTACTAAGATTAAACAACGAGCAAGCCCTTGGATGGGTAGTTTTTTCGGGATGACCATCCTCGCTTTCATGAAAGAAAAGCCACTGATTGTTTATTTCGGCCTGTTTAAGGAAGCTATGAAACTATTTGCAAATTGGACAAGAATCAGAAAAGAAATTGATCTGACTGAAATACGTCTATAATGTATACTGGGAGGAAAGAGAACTGATCGAGGACGACAGAAACAGTAGAATCAACAGTTATGAGATGAAATCGATATAGATTAAAACAGCTGCACCTAATTGGTGCAGCTGTTTATTTATGTATCACTTGCTGTCATTTTATTTTGAAGTTATTTCTCATTGTCTGCTCTAAACCGTATTTATTAAAAATGGATATTCTGAAAAAGTGAGATGGTCAGAAGTAGTGTTGATAGGGTACCGGCAGCCATTAAAGTTATTATTTTTCGTCCGTTTTTCCCTTTACCATTCTCTTTTGAAGATTTTACTAGCTCTCGGGATACCGCACTCCATATAACTATAGATGCTATAGCCACTATGGAAATCATTTCTGTAGACATATTTAAGCCCCCTTCATTTATGGTTTGATTTTCTCTAATTTTAACATATATCATTCCATTAAATAATCCTTTTTGATTTAGGACAGGTGTCAGCCTTCTGGTATTACCACTGTAACCAGAGCCGAGGTGCGCCAACATCTACTATTGCTTTATGGATAAAACGATTATTTTATTTAAATTATGGATGCTTACTTATAAAACAACTCATGCAATTGCCATACTTTATTGCTTCTTCATACTCTTCCCAGTCACCTTTCGCTTCCTGAATCTTATTATAAAAAAATTCAATAAAGCTTTCTGCAACAGTATCTTGATAACCAATTACCCTATCCCATTCAACTACAGGGCATTCTCCGTCTTTTATTTTTTTCGTATCTAGACAGTAAGCAGAGTAATCAACATCTTCAATAACCACAAGTCCATCAGAAAGGCCATAGTGTTCTCTATATTCCTTAGTTCTATTTACAACTGATGCATGATCAAAGTTGTAGCTAAAACTAAAACACCGAATAAACCACTAGCACCGTATTTTTCTAAAACCATTTATAGCTATTGGGCAGATCGCATTGGAGGATTTCTTCAATGCGATCAATGTTTTCATGACTTGTGCCACCTGTAAATATAGCATTTTGTTAATTTTCATTAGGAAAGTTTTCAACCTTCGAATAAATCATTTAAACACCTCAATTCTCATTCTCAAATTGTTTCGCTCTCCACTTCCAATATCTCTTTCTAAAAGCTTTCGTATTGTGCTTTTCAAACCTTATCATTTCTAAAACTTCACCATCAGACTTAAGCTATGAATGACATCATTATATTTTGTATGTAACCCTGTTCGAGATTACAAGCATTGGGCCAGGCTCTTCTTGAACCAAGTGACATCTTTTGCATAAGGGACATTCCCGTTTTTAAGATCTGTAACATCGAATTCTGTTTTTTAATTAATATTTATATCTTTCATAGTGAGTGTATACTCTTGTCCTTAACTTTCATATCTTTCATGGTTTTCTTCTGTTCAGACATAATATACTTGGATTTATCGTAAGCATTCACTAGCTCCTGTTCTAGAAAAGATTTTTCTATGTAAGCATCAGACATCTTGCAATCTTTAAGTTTTGCAGGTTTTCATGTCAATTAAATCAATCCATTGGTCTGTAACACCGACATGGTCATGATAAAATGCTTTAATATTGCCAACATCCTTGCCTGAAAACTCGCTGTCATTAAGTCAGCTACAGCTTTAAAATGCTTTTCTGAGCTTCATTTGTGTCCTTAGTTCCTTGTACTTTTTTGATTCTTTTATCGGCTTCAGAGAGCAAAGAATCAGCTTCAAATACCTTCTATCATTCTCCTTTTTCTACATTCAACACACAGAATTTTAATATGGTTTAGAAAGTTCATAAAACTAAGATTTTTTAAGTATCAGGAACATTTCTAAAGTCTAAAGAAATAGTCTTAATTTCTCAACTCACTTATCAAGAAAAGGACTTTTCCTTATAAACGATATTCTTTAAGTTTAGAAAAAAGATAATATTACGTAAAAGAAAAAGAGATAAATAATCCCGTATTTTATAATATAATGAAATTAATATTGAATATGAAAGCATTTTCTTATTATTTTTAAAGTGTAATGTGCATCAAATAATATAATAGGGAGTGTGGTTATTTGAAGAAATCGAGGGCGGATTTACTATTATTTCCAATTAGCGCTTTAGTTGTAAGTGTTATGCCAGAATTTAAAGCCAAAGCAGTAAGTAATGAAATGTTGGCTACATCTAATCAAGTATCAAGTGATATTGAGGGTAAAGAAGAGCTTGAAATTAATGGAGAAAAGTACACGTATTCTTACGACTTCACTGATCCTGCAGTGAATAAGGTTGATGTTACTGATGAAAATGGTGTGGAAATAAAATTTGTATATAACACTGAGACGAATACTCTATATAAGAACAATGAGCTTGATTTTAATCAGATCAAGCTAGAAGATTGAATTTTATCACCCCTCAAATGCATCAAATATGAAGATTCCACCAGGTGGAAAATATATGGGGTAAATACAATTATAAATACAATTTGAAGGGAATCTCAGTTGGTGTTGCTACCGCAGCAAATCGCCGCAGTCTCAAAAGCACCTTACAATGTCATACTAAGAATTGTATCATTTTTAGCAGGTACACAAACAACTGCATTATACGGTATTCCAGTATCGTTATACCTTTAAATGTAATGCATATCCATATGCCAATAGAACAAAATTCTATGAAGACTCGTCAAGAAAGAAAGTCCTTAGAACAGCAGACAGCGCTAAATTCTTTGGAAGTAGACCAATTCCGGCAAGTTGTCGGCCATAAAAACGAGGTGAAAATATGCAACAAGAAAAAACAACAGCTATTAATAGGATAATAAAAAGATATATCCTTTTGTTCCTTGTTTTATGTACGTGCCATTTCGTTTACATTGGGGGTACTAGGGAACAAGTTTACTGTGATTCCACTGGCTATTTTCATTGTTGGCTCTTTAATTGGCGAATTCGTAAGAATAGGGAGGATAAAAAGATAGGAGGTTGCACCTTCTATCTTTTTTGTTATGGTTTTTCTACATAAAAGAAGAATTTTTATTCAGAATAAGATATTACATATAATCTCACCAACTTCCTTTTACATACAGATTAAGACTCAAGGAATGCAATTTTATTCATTATTGAAGCAGCATTAGTGAACAAAATATAAGTGCTATTTGCTGTTTTAATTACTACCCTATCCGTAGAGCCATTAGGAAACCCAAGCGTTACTGTGCTTTTTTCCTCTCCCCCATAGTTTAGATCAAGGGATACATCGTTAATTTCTTTGAACGGAATTTCAATTTTGGATAGTAGCCAATTGATTACTAAGTTTTCTTTTGATTTTTCAACTTAAACCCCTATCATAAGCACGTTCCCCTTTTGACTATAATTTCAGTGAAATTTTAACATGACCTGATCAAACATAGACTGAAAATCCCGGCTTTTCTTGTAGTTCACCTTGATGCTGTTCATAAATTACCACAACTTCATTTATTAAGTTAATCGTTCTTTCAAGTGCCTCATTTAGCTCATCTTTTGACGATTTGTTTACTTATATCACCTCAGATAAACAATATAAGAACATTCATGATAATTTATTTCAATTAGGCGGACAGTCCTTAAAAGCGGTTTATTTTACCTGTGATAATTACACTTGTTAAAAAGAGACCATATTTTTGAACAATTGAGAAAAATCTTAGTGAGAAGAGCTGCCGGAAAAACAACCGGCTAAATATGAGAGCTTTTTTCGCGTAAAAAGCTTGGAGCTTAGACATGGAGGTAAATGGCGGCTTTTTCTTTATGAAAAATATGCAGGTTCTCGGGCTTACCCCTTTCCATTTTTATAATTGATTATTTTTGAGTATTTTGATATATCACCCCAGCCACTAAACAAAAAAAGTGGTGGCGATTTTGGAAATGAAAAGTCCAACAGTGCCACCACGTGTTAAAATTATATAATTTTCGTCAAACATGCTTATTCAAAAATCTTAATTACATACGGATGCTACTTGCGTAACGTTTTCCACCCTCTTTGGATGTGTAATACTCTCTAGGAACATTGTGTCTATTGGTAGTATGGTAACTCACAAGAATCTTATTATTAGCTCTACTAGTAACAATAGCAGTATGTTCCATCCAACCATCAGGGCGCGGAAGACCTATTTTATTCCTAGTATCATAATGATATACATCACCAAGCGCAACGTTCGTATAAACGTCTTTTACAGTTTTCATTTTTATGCCGCCAGGTTCTAAGATATAGTTTCTAAAAGAACCTGCATTAATCCATGCATTTGTATAAGGCTTCCACTCTTTGAAATAAGGCATTGAACCCGCTCTTAAAGCCTGAGATACAAAGTTAGTACAGTCTCCATTTTTATAATATTTATAATTTTTATTTGGAGACAAAGCATATTTGTCAGCGTATTCCTTGGCTTTCCAACGATTATATCCTTTTACAGCAGATGCAGAGACTTCCGACCCGTTGATCTTTGCTGATTCAGATTTTTTTTGCGTTGACAGTTTCTTATTTTCTTCAACTTCTTGCTTGTAATTCTTTAAAAACTCATCCAATTTTATATTTGACGAATCGTCACCTTCATTCTCATAATGAAGCGTAGAAGATTTTTTTGTCTTAGGTACCACTTTGCTTTCTGATGTAAGACTTTGTTTCTTGGAAACATTATTACTAGAAATTTCTAATTTAATATTGTCTCCTAATCCTGTATCTACTTTTTCTGCACCAAAAACAAAGTTTCTAACAATATAGGCCTCTACAAATGTTTTATTGTTTTCCTCATAAGTGGTGATATCACTAATTTTATATGTAAATTCATGCAGCTTTTGTTTGTCTACTGTGGTGAAGGCATAATACAACAAAACACCTTCATCCGAATCAGTTAATTTTGAAACATCTTTATGGGCAAAAGGCTCATTGTTCTCAAAATCTCTTTTTTGTTGTTCTAACATTGTATTAAGCTCTTTCATACCAATATCATTTGATACATACGTTCTACCTTTTTCTTCATTTTCAGCAGAGGCGGCAAATACATGATTCGACAAAAACAGTAAAGGTAACAGACAGCAAAATAAAGAAGTCAACACTACTTTTTTCATAACACCCTCCATGTTTTCAGAATATAGGAAACTTTGATCATTTACACCAACGGAAATATGGCATAAAATACATATAATAATATAACACAGAACCAAATACAAAAAAAGGTATAGGAGGAAAAAATGAAAAAAAGAACCAAAATATTTCTATCTATTTTAGCAACAGTATTAATCTTATTAATTTTAATGCCTCCCCTTTCACCAGTTTTGTTCAATACTTCTTCAGAAAAAGGAGCCATAAGACACGAAATCTATAAAATGGGATACCCCTATCAAAGCTATTTCACAATCCTTCAAAAAAGGGAAAGTGACAAATCATCAGGAAGTCTTTATTCTTTGATGTTATTTAATGCTTGGAAAAGTGAAACTGGTCAAACTCCTTATCTCTGTTATTCAAAGAAAGTAACAGAGGACGAATACAAAGTCGATTGCGGAACAGCACCTTAATTAGTTAAAAGCCCCTCTCTATGAGAGGGGCTTTTTCCACCATTTTTATGTTACATTAAAATATTCAGAAGCAATCAATCTATACTAGGATTTAACAAATAATATATTCCTGATTTCTAATCCACATGAGGGGTTACATTATATTCTGTCCTGAGTTTCATTTTTAAATCTTTTGTTTTGTTAACTCCAGTATATAATTTATACTTTTTACCTAAATACAACCTTCCAGACGCATTATTACTATCAATCAACGGTTGGTCATGCCCTCCGTAGCACTCATGCTGTTTGTTCAATGAATATTTACGAGGATTATATCTCCACAATTATGGAGTAATTTTTATTGTTTTTTTGTGGGTGTTTTGTGGGCACTCTATGATTTATATTAAGTTATTAAAATTGTTAACTAATCAAAAAAATCCCCTGACACCATAGTGCCAAGGGATTGAAAGATTAATACTGAGACATATACTGTTCGCGCTCCCAAGGGTGAACTTGCGTGCGGAACATATCCCACTCGATTTCTTTTGCTTCGATGAAGTGCTCGAATAGGTGCTCGCCCAGGGCTTTGACCATCACTTCGTTTGATTTGAATTCGTCTAACGCTTCAGCTAGTGTTGCAGGCAGGTCGACGATTCCGTTTTCCATGCGCTCTTCTTTGCTCATCACGTAGATGTTGCGGTCGATTGGAGCTGGTGCTTCTAATTTGTTTTTGATTCCGTCTAAACCTGCAGCAAGCAATACGCTAAGAGCAAGGTACGGATTCGCAGCTGGATCTACGCTACGCACTTCAACACGTGTGCTGATGCCGCGGGAAGCCGGAATACGGATAAGCGGGCTTCTGTTTTGCGCGCTCCATGCAACGTAGCAAGGTGCTTCATAGCCAGGAACAAGACGTTTGTAAGAGTTTACTGTCGGGTTTGTTACTGCTGTAAAGCTTGTTGCGTGCTTCACAATACCTGCAATGAAGTGTTTCGCTGTTTCACTTAACTGAAGATCTGCGTTTGCATCATAGAATGAGTTAACGCCATCTTTGAAGAGTGATAGATTGCAGTGCATACCTGAACCGTTCACACCGAACAACGGTTTTGGCATAAATGTCGCATGCAGACCGTGTTTGCGGGCAATTGTTTTAACAACTAGTTTAAACGTTTGGATGTCGTCACAAGAGCGGACTGCACCAGCATATTTGAAGTCGATTTCGTGCTGGCCAGGCGCTACCTCGTGGTGAGATGCTTCGATTTCAAAGCCCATCTCTTCAAGCTCAAGAACGATATCGCGGCGGCAGTTTTCTCCCAAGTCAGTTGGCGCTAAGTCGAAATATCCGCCTTTGTCGTTTAATTCAAGAGTCGGTTCGCCTTTTTCGTCTAATTTGAATAAGAAGAATTCAGGCTCAGGTCCTAGATTGAAATCACTGAAGCCCAGGTCTTCCATTTCTTTCAGAATCCGTTTTAAGTTGTTTCGCGGGTCACCTTCGAAAGGTGTGCCATCCGGATTGTAAATATCACAGATGAAACGTGCTACTTTACCTTTTTCAGCTGTCCATGGGAAGATAACAAATGTATTTAGATCAGGATACAGGTACATATCTGATTCTTCGATGCGAACGAAACCTTCAATGGAAGATCCGTCAAACATGACCTTATTATCAAGTGCTTTTTGAAGCTGGCTTACAGGAATCTCAACGTTCTTGATTGTTCCAAGAATGTCGGTAAATTGCAGGCGGATGTACTTGACGTTTTCCTCATTTACTAATTTTACGATATCTTCTCTTGTGTACTTTGCCATTTCGTAAAACTCCTCCTCTAAAAGGTAAATGTATATAGCAAAACAGTTGCTAACGGATTAATGAAAGAAGCGAGACATGTCGCCTTGACGGAATGTATTCCCTCTTTGAAATCGGCCGGCTTGCATAAGCTCGTTTTTCAGGAGCTGTCTCAGTTCGTCATCAGACAGATCATGTTTCATTGGTTTCTTTGTCTTTTCATTTTGTTTCTGTTCCGGCTCGGCCGATGCTTTCGCCAGAATTTGTTTAATTCCTGCCATGTTTACACCTTGTTCAATCAGGTGTTTAATTTCTAACAGTTTATCTACATCGTGAAATGAGAATAATCGTCTATTTCCTTCGCTTCTAGCTGGAAATATCAGTCCATTTTCCTCATAATACCGAATTTGTCTTGCTGATAATTCGGTCAACTGCATGACAATTCCTATTGGAAATAAAGGCATTGAGCGGCGAATGTTATCACTCATCTCAATTTCCTCCTTTTCTTAACTTAGTTTCATTATAGGTGATGTTATATTTTGTGTCAACAACATGTAAGGATTCTTAACATGAAATTCAGTGAAAATTTGAAACTATTCAAATTAATTTCTTATCCATTAAAGAATCCACTGCACTGCATATGGCATTTTTCACGTGCGCATAGGTTAATCCTCCCTGAACATACGCTACATATGGCGGGCGGATAGGGCCATCAGCTGATAATTCAATGCTTGCTCCTTGTATAAATGTGCCCGCTGCCATAATCACATCGTCCTCGTATCCAGGCATGTAGCTCGGATAAGGAGTTACGTGAGCATTGATAGGCGACGCATATTGAATCGCCTGACAAAAGGCAATCATCTTTTCTCTGTCGGAGAACTCTACAGATTGAATTAAGTCTGTTCTTTTCGCGTCCCAGCTCGGGTTAGATGTGAACCCCAGTTTTTCAAGAAATCTGGCTGTGAACACCGCTCCCTTTAAGCTTTGAGATACAACATGAGGTGCCAAAAAGAAACCTTGGTACATTTCCTGGAGCGAGTAAAGCGACGCTCCAGCTTCCCGGCCGATGCCCGGTGAAGTCATTCGATATGAACAAGCCTCGATCCATTCAGATTTCCCAACGAGGTACCCGCCTGTTTTGGCTAGACCGCCTCCCGGATTTTTGATAAGAGATCCCGCCATGAGATCAGCGCCTACATGACAAGGTTCAAGCTCTTCTACAAATTCTCCATAACAGTTGTCCACAAAAACAATAAGGTTTTCATTGATTTCCTTTACAAAACGGATCATTTCTTTAATTTCACTAATTAGGAAAGAAGGACGATTGGCATATCCTTTTGAGCGCTGAATGCCGATCACCTTTGTCTTCGGATTGATAGCTGCAGCGACAGCATCGTAATCTACTTTTCCGTCTTCAGTGAGGTCAACCGCATTGTAGCCGATTTGGAAATCCTTTAGCGATCCCGAATTTTCTCCGCCTCTGACGCCGACAATTTCTTCCAACGTATCATACGGCTTGCCTGTCATATAAAGCAGCTCGTCCCCCGGTCTGAGGACACCGAATAAAGCAATGGAAATCGCATGTGTGCCTGAGATAATTTGGGGCCTTACAAGCCCAGCTTCTCCGCCAAACACATCTGCATAAATGCTTTCAAGTGTGTCCCTTCCGATGTCATCATAGCCGTATCCTGTAGACGGTGTAAAATGAGTGTCGCTGACCTTGTGTTTCCTATAGCTTTGAAGCACTCTCCATTCATTGCGTTCACTGATTTCTTCTATTTGTTTATGAACGGCGGCAATTTCCGACTCCACTTCCATTGCTGTCTTTTTTAATAAATCTCCGTGTGTTAAAGTTTCGAACATGTCCTTGTATTCCCTTCTTACATATACTTCTTCAATTCACCGATGATGCTTTGCTCTTCTTGTACATATCCTGATATGTCGTACTGTTCGTTTTCTTCATTAAAATAAAAACGGTCAACCATCGTTTCGGATTTAATTCTGGAGAGAAGCTTGCCTTCACTTGCCGGTACCTGCGCTTCAAAAGGCGTTAGCAGCTCTTGGCGCAAATAACGCTGGATGGCTTCTTTAAACTTTTCAGCATCCTCCTCAAATCTCGCACTGACCATGATATGATTCTTCCCAACGGACGGGATAAAGTCAGGCAGCTTTTGATCGCGTTTATTGTAAGCCGTCAGCACCGGGATATCATCTGCTTCAAGCTCTTCCAGTAAGCGAAGCACCGTTTTTTCGTGCCCTGCGTAATCCTCATTTGAGGAATCAATCAGATGCAGAATCACATCCGCTTCTTTTACTTCTTCAAGCGTTGAGCGGAATGCAGCGATCAGTGTCGTCGGAAGATCTTGAATAAAACCGACCGTATCTGAAAGGAGCACGCTGTAGCCGCTTGGCAGCACCATTTTTCTGGTCATAGGGTCCAGTGTGGCGAACAGAAGGTCTTCTTCATAGCTGTCAGCGCTTGTCAGGCGGTTAAACCACGTTGATTTCCCCGCGTTCGTATACCCGACAAGAGCGATTTGCAGCACACCGTTTTTCTTTCTTCTTTCACGGTAGCGGCTTCTATGGCGAATGACGGCGGATAACTGCGTGTTAATTTCGTGAATGCGATTTCTAATATGGCGGCGGTCGGTTTCCAGTTTTGTTTCTCCCGGTCCTCGCGCGCCGATCCCTCCGCCTTGCCGGGAAAGGTTGATCCCCTGTCCCGTCAGACGCGGGAGCGCATACTGCAGCTGCGCCAGCTCAATTTGAAGCTTTCCTTCCCGTGTTCTTGCTCTTTTCGCGAAAATATCTAATATCAATTGCGTGCGGTCGATGATTTTTACTTCAACCGCAGTGGCCAAGGACTTTAGCTGACTTGGTGACAGTTCATCATTAAAAATAAGGAGATCGGCTTCAAGCTCTTCAACGAGCGCCTTCAGCTCTTCAACCTTCCCTTTTCCTATATATGTAGCTGCGTCAGCCCGGTTTCTTTTTTGCGTGACGCTGGTCAATACCGTTCCCTCTGCTGTTTTTGTGAGTGATGCAAGCTCTTCCATTGAATTTTCAAAATGCTCATCTGTGATATGCGGCAGCTGACATCCGACTAAAATGGCCTTTTCCTGTAATGTCTCTTGTTCGTTCAAATGGATGTTCCTTTCTTTTGCATATTGGGCAGTAGTATTATCATACCAAACCCTGCATGTGTATACCACAAAACGATTCCTGCGAAAAGCAAGAAATACATTAGAAAAAAAGACCTCTCACAGCAAGAGGTCTATACCGAGCCAGCGGCGTCTTCTTTAATTGAGAGATCTTGGCTTTTAATGGTCATCAAATCGCTTTTTAAGTATTGGTCGCCCATTAGAAGTCTCATGGCTTGCGCTCTAATCGATTTTTCAATGACATTTCTGACAAAACGGCCATTGCTGAATTTAATGGGACTTGTTGTGCTTTTGACTGTCATTAAGTAATCCTTTAATTTCCATTCAGCTTCCTGACTGAGCTGGTATTCCCGTTCTGCGATCATTCGTTTTGCAATTTCCATAAGCTGATTGACGGAATAATCCGGAAAATCGATGGAGATGGGAAATCTGGATTGGAGACCGGGATTCAATGATAAAAAATGCTCCATTTCCCGTGAATATCCGGCAAGAATTAATATGAATTCATGCTGTTTGTCTTCCATGTGCTTCACGAGCGTGTCAATCGCTTCTTTCCCAAAATCCTTTTCTCCGCCTCTTGCAAGGGAATAGGCTTCGTCTATAAATAATATGCCACCTAATGACTTTTTGATTAAATCCCTCGTCTTTTGGGCGGTGTGGCCAATATATTCCCCGACCAAGTCAGCACGTTCCGCTTCGATCAGGTGACCTTTAGACAGTACGTTCATTTCAAAGAACAGCCGGCCGATAAGCCGCGCAACTGTCGTTTTCCCAGTCCCTGGATTCCCTTTAAACATCATATGCAGCGCTTGCTTTCCCACCTTTAAGCCTTGTTCCGCACGTTTTTGATTGACAAAAATCCATGCGTATATTTCCTTAATGTTTCGCTTCATTTCCTCCATTCCAACCAGTGTGTTCATCTCTTTTTCTATTTCCTTCAAAATGCCGTGCTTAGCTTCGTTTTTTTGCAAAGCGGCTTGATACTCCGCTTCTGCCTCCGCATTTGTCAGCACCTGCTTTTGTCCGTTAAGAATAATGTTGATCTGTCCGTTGTTTTTATAAGTCACAGCGCGCTCCAACATTTTCACCTCTCAATTCTCTCTATATGATATTCAAGCGTATGCCTTATGTGACAAACACCTATCATGTGTCGAAACAAATGCTTTTTTTTCGGGAACCATGGTGAATCCTGCGCTTTCCCGAGAAATACTTTATTTCTTATTGTATTCACGGAGACAGGGTGGACAAACCAAGAGATTTTATTTTTAGCAGATTTGTTAGAACACACAGCTATGAAGGTGATATTTCTTCGATGTATAAACCTCCGTCAGTATATTCTCGATGCCGGCCTCTGTTATTTCTATTTGTAAAACAGTATATTGCGCAGATATGCTTGGGATGAGCTGATGAATTTGTGAATCATCAGATGTATGAAAGTATAACGTGTCCCCTTTCACTTCAGTAGGTTGACATGAAAGTGAATTCCAGTCTGCATAACGGCGTTTACTTCAACAGCCAAGCTTCTCTTACTGTTCGTCAATTGTGACAGCTTTTCTTTTGGTCCGTCGAATTTGATTTCTCCCTCATCAGTCAGGAAGATCCGTTTATATAAACGTTCAATGCCATCAATTGATGAGAGGTGAGAAAATCGTCGTTTTATCCTCAGTATTTACGTGATGAAGAAATTGCTGTGTCTACTTTTCGCAACAATATCCTAAAACGATTGTCGGCTCATCAAGAAAGAGGATTTTGGCGTGATGTATAAAAGCAGCTACAGCTTCCCCTTTCATTCGCAGTCCTAAGGAGGACTGTCTGACCGGTGTGTCTAAGAAACCTTCCATGTCTAACATCGAAATAAAATCACTCATTCTTTCCTTATAATCTTTGTCCGGCACTTGGTATATCGCCTTTAACAGCAAACGAATCCCGAAATGGAGGATCGCACCATAGCTGTGTAAAAAAGCAGAATTTTAGCAACCTTCCTGTCATATCCTGTTGATTTGTGCGCTTTCCCGAGAAATAATTTTACGGGTAACAGGGGTCATTTCCTCATTTTTCAGCCGGATGATAATCGTACAAGCAGAAGCCGTCTTTTTTCATATCCTGTAATGAGGTGATGGAGAATGGTTAAAATTTTTATTGATCCAGGTCATGGCGGGTCCGACCCAGGCGCAACAGGCAATGGTCTCCAAGAAAAAACGTTAACCCTGCAAATTGCGTTAGCTTTACGCACTATATTGACGAATGAGTATGAGGGTGTCACTGTGCTGCTGAGCCGGACAAGCGACCAATATGTCAGCTTAAGCGACCGGACAAATGCTGCAAATAACTGGGGAGCAGATTTCTTTTTATCCATTCACATTAATGCCGGGGGCGGAACAGGTTTCGAAAGCTACATTTATCCGGGAGTCGGAGCACCGACAACGACTTATCAATCGGAGATTCACTCTGAAGTCATACAAGCTGTCGACTTTTCCGACCGCGGCAAAAAAACAGCAAACTTCCACGTATTAAGGGAATCCTCAATGCCTGCCCTGCTTACGGAAAACGGTTTTATTGATACGGTTACAGATGCGAACAAGCTTAAAACGAGCAGCTTTATTCAAAGCTTGGCAAGAGGTCATGCAAACGGGTTGGAGCAAGCCTTCAGCCTTCAAAAGACATCCGACTCAAGATTATATAAGGTTCAAATTGGCGCTTTTAAGGTCAAAGCAAATGCGGACAATCTTGCAAGCAGCGCAGAGTCTAAGGGCTTTGACGCCATTGTGCTCTTGAAGGACGGATTATATAAGGTGCAGATCGGCGCATTTTCCTCCAAAGATAATGCTGACGCCCTTGCCGCCAGAGCAGATAATGCCGGGTTTGACGCTGTGGTCATCCAAGAGTCATAATATTATTGCAGACGAGCATGCCTGATAAAAAAACCCGGTTCCTCTTCATGAGAAACCGGGTTTTTTTATTCAAGAATGTCAACCACAAATTGCGACCATGTTTCCAGTCGGTTATAAATGTCTGTTTGTTTTAGTTCCGAAATTTTCATCCATTTACCCGCGATTTGCTCTTTCTCTTTGACTTCCACATGTGAGCCGGGCTTTAATTGAAGCGCAGATAGAATACCGATATGCACTTTACCGACACTGTTGTCATCATCATTGATCAAACCTAATGTGATAATGGCCTGCTTATCCTCTTCTTCGATTTGCAGTTCTTCATCAAGCTCCCGGTCTGTGTTCAGCTTTAAGACCTCGGCAAAGGAAGCGGCTCCTTCAATATGATTCATATGGCCGCCAAAGCCAAGAGAAAGCTTATTGTGAAGACGTGATTCCCCGCCGCCAGCCAGCCGCTCATAGAGGAAAACTTCATCCTCGCGTTTAATGACGACATAAGGAATCGGCTGCTTATAATGAGGATCTTCTTCGGCGTCTCCCCTTCTCATTTCACGATAGGTTGCCTCAATTTGAGCCATAATTTCTGCTACTCGGGCATCTTCACTGTTTACGCCTTGAAAAGTCAATTTTTCTTTTTTAAACACTTCATCGCGCGGAGCGACCAAAATGATTTCGTCCATTTTTCCCATGATTACTGCGTCCTCCTATTTCAACCTTCAAGCCGAAAAGAGCAGATATTATATCTGCTCTTTTTCATCATCAAAGAAAAAGTCGTCGTCTTTGATCGGCTCAACGGTCGCCTTTTTGTACCCGTTCCCCTTCATGGAGAAGAAGTCATGTGATTTTGTTTTTGTATTTAATCCGTTTAAAACGATCGGATTAATATCTTCCTCTTCAAAGTACGCATCAAATCCAAGGTTCATCAGCGCTTTATTCGCATTATAGCGAATGAACTTCTTGACATCGTGTGAGAGTCCGACTTGGTCATATAAGTCCTCGGTATACTCAAGCTCATTCTCATAAAGCTCATTCAAAAGGTCAATGGCAAATTCGCGAAGTTCTGCTTTTGTCTCTTCTGTCTGCTTATTGTAGATTTCCTGAGCGAGAAGTCCGACATAAACACCGTGAATCGCTTCATCACGAAGGATCAGGTTGATGATTTCACCGCTTTGCATCAGTTTTCCTTGTCCGTAGAAATATAACGGATAATAGAAACCGCTGTAGAATAGGAAGCTTTCTAAATACACAGATGCAACCATGGCTTTGAACAGTGAAATCTCGTCATCTTTTTTAATCGCTTTGTAGAGTCCGACGATGATTTGCGCTTTTTTCTGCAAAAATTTGTTTTGTTTGACCCATTCGAATACTTCATTAATCGTTTCAGTCGGTGCCAGTGTCATGAAAATATTAGAGTACGATTTTGCGTGAACGGCGTTCTCCATCATCGCCATAAAATTCAGCACGGCTTTCCGCTGGTGGCCGTCTACGTGTTCAGCCACGATCGGCATTCCTGTATTCCCCTGCTCTGTATCAAGAAGAGTCAATCCGGCCAGTACCTTCATATACGTGTCTTGCTCGTTTTTCCCGAGGTACTTCCATGTGAGGAGATCGCCGTTTAAAGCAATCTCTTCCGGAAGCCAGAACTGTTTCACATTTTGGTTATAGAACATTTGGGTAAAGTCGTCTTCATGCTTTGACCAGTTTGCTGCGTCATAAATTTTCGTCACTATAAACTCTCCTTTAATCAAACAACACAAGAAAGGCAGCTGTCTTGCCCAGTATCTTTCGTTCTTGCATAGTAAATGGTTTTAATTCCTCTGTGATGTGCATACAAATCAATCCGGTTTAAATCACGAGTCGTCATTGTATCTTTTAGGAACAATGTAAAGCTGATTCCCTGATCAACGTGCTGCTGGATTGTCGCGATCATATCTACGACTTTGAACATATCCATATCATAGGCTTCTTTGTAGAAGAACCAGTTATTAGATGCAAGCCCAGGCATTGGGTAGTACGTTTTTGAGTTGCCGTATGTTCTTTCTTCAATTCGTTCCATAATCGGCATGACAGATGCCGTGCTTGACTGAACGTATGAAATCGAGCCTGTCGGCGCAATGCATAATCTGTAGCTGTGATACATGCCGTGTTCAGCGACAAATGCTTTTAATTGCTTCCAGTCCTCTGCCGTCGGGATATGCATACCTTCAAACAGATTTGCGATTTTTTCGTATTTCGGTGAGAAATCAGTTGAAACGTACTTATCGAAATATTCACCGGTTGCATAGGTTGATCCTTCATATTGATCAAACGTCTCGCCCTTCTCTTTTGCGATCTCCGCAGAACGCTGGATAGAGTAGAAGTTCACCATCATAAAGAATGTGTTCGCAAAGTCGCGCGCTTCTGGACTTTCATACGCGATGCCGTTTTGCGCAAGGTATCCGTGAAGGTTCATCGCACCGAGACCGATTGATTTCATCGCTTTGTTTGCCCGTCTTACAGCAGGCGCATTACGGATATCAGTCGTTTCAGAAACGTGAGTTAAAGAATCAGTCGCAAGCTTAACAGTCTTTTCAATCGATTTGTGCTCCATCACGTTGAGAATGTTAAGCGATCCCAGGTTGCAGGAAATATCCAAACCGATTTCATCTTCTACATCGTAGTCTGTGTAAGAAGAAACTTGAGATGCCTGCAGCACTTCGGAGCAAAGGTTAGAAAATTTCACCTTTGAAATATGGTTATTCGCATGTACTTTGTTGACATTATCCTGGAACATGATGTATGGATAGCCTGATTCAGAACGAAGCACCGCCAGTTTTTCAAGCAATTTCCGCGGGTTGATTTTCTCTTTTTTCACCCGAGGGTTGTCGACGAACTTGTCGTACATTTCATTCATGTCCATTTCGTCCATGTGCTGTCCGTACTCTTTATAGATGGTATGCGGATAGAATACATAAGCCGCTTTGTCCTCACGCGCAAGCTCAACGAACTTGTCCGGAATGACTACACCGATAGAAAGTGTTTTGACGCGCACATCCTCGTCGGCAGAAATCTTTTTCGTATCGAGAAAATCATTGATATCGCGATGGAAAATGTTTAAATACGCCGCGCCAGATCCTTGTCTTTGTCCCATTTGGTCAGCATATCGGAACGCGTTATCAAGAAGCTTCATGACGCCTACAACGCCTTTTGTGGCATTCTCAACATCTTTGATGGCTTCACCTTTTGCGCGAAGCTTGGACAGGTTAAGAGAAACCCCGCCGCCCAGTTTAGAAAGCTGCATGGAAATATCGATCGCTCTTGAAATGTCGTTTAAAGAATCATTGACTTCGAGCAAGAAGCAGCTCACAAGTTCTCCGCGGCGTTTTCTGCCCGCGTTCAAAAATGTCGGTGTGCTCGGCTGATATTCCTGATTAATCATCAGGTTCACATATTCTTTTGCTTTCTCAGTGTCGCCGTTTGCGAAGAACAGCGCAACAATTGAGATCCGGTCCTCATAACGCTCGAGGATTTTTTTCTTGTCATTCGTTTTCAAAGCATAGTCATTATAGAATTTAAACGCACTCATGAAGGAAGGAAAACGAAACTTCTTAGCGTAAGCTGTCTTAAACACTTCTTTAATGTCTTCAAAAGAATAAAGGCTTAAAAACTCTTCTTCATAGTATTGATTTTCAATCAAATAATCCAGCTTCTCTTTTAAATCGTGAAAGAATACTGTGTTTTGATTGATATAATCTACAAAATAGCTATGTACAGCCTCTTTATCCTTATCAAACTGAAATTTTCCATCTTTTTGGATCATGATTTCGTTATTTAACTGGATCCATTTTGGCACTTGATTTTGTGACAACTCTTTCTACCTCCTGAGTAAACAATTCAACGTCTTTAGATGTGCCGCTGAGTTCAAATTTGTGCAAAATCGGCACCTGATATTGTCTTGAAATAGTATCGGCGCTTTTCGCAAAGTTATCGCCCCATACTTTATTGCCGCTCGCAGCGACGCCTAATAAGAGATGGGCGTATTTTTCGAGAAATGATTGTGTTGATGCCGGTACTTGGCCGAAGTTTGTCGTGTAGGTGACCAAAACATACGGAGTGTCCAGATGGTCAATTTCGTCCACCTTGCGGATCTTCTGAAAGCCTATCTTATTTACAAAGCGCTGAACATTCCCTGTTTTTGAATCAAATATGATTTGTACCACGTTTTATCACGACCTATCAAAAAATATGAATCTCTCAACCACTAACACTATATATAGTATACTACCCTCTGGCAAAAACACAATATATAGATTCGTTTTAATAAAAAATTCATATTTTCTCTCTGGCACCCTCATCAGGGCCCAAAAAAGAGAGCAGAACGAGAATCATCTCTCATCCTACTCGAAGTGTCGTTTTTAAGCCGATGTATATCATAACACGAAAAAAAACTGCTTAGTAGTCTAGATTTTTTTTTCTTATACTGTCACAGCATTTTTCGCTTTCGACAGTTTCTTCTATTTCTGCGTCAGCGCCGATTTCTTCTAAAACTGCCTTCAATGCGCTTATAATTGAGGCTTCTCTGATTAATTCTTTTCCATTAACAATAATACTCGTTCCATATTCATAGCAGGAATCGTCTTCACAGATTTCTTCCCAGTGATTGACAACAATCTTATGCTTCATCATTTCACCCTCTGTATGTTCTGTGTCAGTATTCAGTTTAGCGGCCTGCGTCTGCTTTGTAAAATTCCATGCTTGTGAATTTTATTCAAGCCCATCAGATGGATACTCTTTTTTAAGCTTTACCTTGTTATCAGCCTCATTATACTCATAAATTTCTATATTGCAGTCATTTACGATTCCAAAATGGTTATTTTCGAGCGGAAATGAGCTTGGCTGGGGCGTTTCATAAGAATCTCCGCTATCCGTTTCAATCACTGTTTCATCTCTCCCGCACGCACCAAATAATAAAAACACGGCAATCCAGACAAGTGCAATTCTGATTCGTCTTAACTCCGCTTCGAATTCAGAAAACATTCATTAACTCCCCTAACATTCAAATTTTTTACATTATATACATTTCACCCCTTTTTATGTTCTCATTATCAAGTAGACCACGCAAGATAAAATAAACAAGAGAGGCTGCTAGTTTCTCAGCCCCTCTATTTCTTACTTCTGTACATAAATAGATACTGAACCCCCATTTACATGAAACTCTCCCCATCCATCAGAACCAATCGTAACAGGAGCGGAGCGGTTCCCAGTGATGTCATACCATGTCTCGCCGGCATTTTGCTTCCCGACGTACATCCTCTTTGACCCGCCGGGACCGTCTGTGATTAAAGCGGCCAATCCTGATTGGGCGGCCGATTGATCACCTTCCCTCGTCCAGCCAATCACATCCTCATGATCTAAATAATCATGCTGGGTCCCGTATGCATAATGTTTACGTGCTTTTAAGATAGGTTCTATTTTATTTTTGAGCACCGGAATTTCCCTTGATGATGATCCCTTTGTTCCATACATATCTCCATAGAAAACCTGCGGGTAACCAGCCTCTCTCGTTAATATGAAGGCATACGCGAGCGGCTTAAACCATGTTTGTACAGTCGACTCCAAAGATTGCCCCGGCTGTGTATCATGATTTTCCACAAAGGTTACCGCTTGCATAGGATGCTTCGCTACGACAGTGCCATCCAGCAAATGTCTCATATCATAGCCGCCCCCTTGTGAGGATGCAGCCTGCAAATGATAATGAAGCGGGACATCAAAAACGGATTGCTTAAAATCAGTTTTATTCAAATAGTTTCCGAGTTCGTTCAGGTTATTTTGCCAATACTCTGCAACTGTAAACATTTCCTTTCCTGTTGATTGCCTGACTGTCTTTACCCAATCACTCAGAAACGAAAATTTAATGTGTTTAACAGCGTCGAGCCGAAAACCGTCGAGTTGAAGCTCGTTCGCATACCAGGTACCCCATCTTTTTGTTTCTGCGACAACATCCGGATGATCATAGTCGACGTCTGCATACATCAAATAATCGTAGTTGCCGTTTTCCCTGGATACTTCCCAATCCCATGCCTTTCCATCCCCTTGAAATTTATAGATGCGGTTTAGCTTTCGGGATTCGTCCCAATCTGCTCCGTCGAAATGATACCAATGCCACTTAAAATCGCTGTACGTGCTTCCGCGGCCTGGGTAATAAAAGTCTGTCCATGCTTTTATTTGATACTCTCCTGATATTTCCTGATTCCTATCGTTCGGATTCACTTCGACCGCCCTTACATCTTCTGTTGCATCCGCGCCCGCCTTATGATTCAAAACGACATCACCATATACCTGGATGTTTTGCGAATGCAGGGAGCTGATCGCTGACTGAAGCTCATGCTTTGTGCCGTATTTTGTCCTCACCGTCCCTTTTTGCTGAAATTCTCCTAAATCGTACAAATCATATGGGCCATATCCATTGTCAGATTGACTTGTTCCTTTGTATGCAGGAGGAATCCATACAGCAGTGATTCCGATTTCAGATAAATGCCCCGCATCTCCTTGCAAACGTTTCCAATGTTGTCCGTCATTAGGCAGGTACCATTCAAAGTACTGCATCAGCGTGCCGTTTATGCTTGCTGCCCAAGTTTTAGATACCGGCAGCGTGTCAAACAGCAGTGTTAACAAAACCACCAGGCCGCATGATACGGCACGTTTTCGTTTGTGAACCATTTTCCTCTCCCCTTTCCAGCATAATCACAAATCATTGTACCTTAATATGAAATTTACACAAATAACCAAATTCCTATATTTTTTGTAATCTCTATAGAAGCTTCTGCGACACAAAAAACCTCGGGCTGAAAGCCCGAGGTTCTTCTATTTCTTTATATCTTTGTATGGTCTATTCTAATTCAAGCTGGACGTTTTTTTGCGGTGCAAAAGTCGAGATCGCATGTTTATATATAAGCTGCTGCTTACCTTCCGATTCTAGCAATACGGTAAAGTTATCAAAGCCTTTCACCTGGCCGCGCAATTGAAAGCCGTTTAGTAAAAAAACAGTGACATACGTATTTTCTTTGCGGATTTGATTCAAAAACTGATCCTGAATATTAATCGGTTTCATGTTTCGTCCTCCTTGATTCTCTATATCATACAGTTTCGATTAAAGTTGCAGTTTTCCTGCTATATGTGTGAAAATTTCCTTTTTTTTCAGCTCCATATCAACAGGCGGTGTCATATCGAACCACTCAATCGGCATTTTGTTGCGAAACCACGTCAGCTGGCGTTTCGCATACCGTCTGGAGTTTTGCTTTAATTGCTCGACAGCCTCAAAAAGTGTCACAAATCCGTCAAAATATGCATACAGCTCCTTGTAGCCGATCGCCTGTATCGATTGACAGTCTCTCAATTTTCGGTCGTAGAGCTGTTTCACTTCCGGAAGAAGTCCGGCTTCCATCATCAGGTCGACCCGCTGATTAATTCTTTCATAAAGCGTGTCTCTGTCCATTGTAAGCCCGATTAATACAGCATTGTACAGCAGCTCCCGCTTTTGCTCTTTTAAATGCTGCGACATCGTTTTACCAGATGTATGTAAAATCTCCAGTGCGCGAATCACTCTTCTTGTATTATTCGGATGAATCGCTTTTGCTGCCTCCGGATCAGCCGCAGCCAGTTTAGCGTGAAGGAATTCCGCCCCCTTCTGCCCCGCAGCCTTCTGCATTTCTTCCCGAAACGCCGGATCGTTCGCCTCTTCCGTAAATGTATAATCGTAAAGGACGGATTGAATATAAAGCCCCGTACCGCCGACAATCATCGGAAGCTTTCCTCTGTTTGCAATTTCGCTGATTTTATTTCTGACCAAGCCTTGATAATCCGCGGTGGAAAACGAATCTGCCGGATCTAGAATGTCAATCAGATGATGAGGCACACCTTCTGTCTCCTGTTCAGAGATTTTAGCTGTCCCGATGTCCATTCCTTTATAAACCTGCATGGAGTCTCCGCTGATAATTTCCGCGTTCAAAGCCTTAGCAAGCTGAATGCTTAAATTGGTTTTCCCCACTGCCGTTGGTCCGACTAATATGACAACGGGCTGTTTCTTATTTTTCACTATGTATCACTCTCTTTTACAAATCTCCCCCCATTATAGCATTCATCATATATAATCACCTATCCATTTTGCCCTTTTTTTGTCAGCAGTAAACATCTCTTTTACAATGGCCATTTTCAAAAGAAGTAATCCCAGTGAAATAGTGTGTATGGCGATCCGTATTCGTTCCGTTTGCCGGCTGAGTAAAACCTTCAATGATATGATAATGCCCCTCTTCGCTGGTCGTTTTCGCTCGATAAGCATGTACGTGAGGCGGCGCCTTGGCCCAGTCAGATTGATACAGGCCCAATCAGTTCACTCTCCTTCTTTTTGAGCTGAACGCCCAATCAAATTTAGATAGGCTGAATACACTGCATCATCTATACTTTATTATTGGAGGAAAGAAAAAATGAACGAAGTGGAGCATTTCATTGCTGGAAATGATGCAAGAATCTTTGGCAGACCAGGGTTTGGCTACGGATTTGGAAGACCTTGGGTTAGACCTGGGTTTGGCTATGGCTTTGGACGGCCATTTGGATTTTACGGAGGACCTTTTTTTGGCGGTTTGGTAGGCGGACTTGTAGGAAGCGCTTTATTTAACCCTTATTTTTATGGCGGATATCCATATCCTCCGTACCCATATTACTATTAAACCCGGCAGCCCCTTATAAAAGGGGTCTTTTTTATCCCCCGAACCTGAGGTAAAATGAATCTCTTGACTCATACATAGGTTTACACTAATATTTTTCTAGCTGATGATCTTTTCATTAACTTACATTTATCATATTTTGAGTGAGGGGGATTACGATGATGATCGGATACTTATTCCTCACAATTGCCATATGCTCAGAATCAATCGGAGCAGCCATGCTGAAAGTGTCTGACGGCTTCAAAAAGTGGAAGCCGAGTGCATTGGTCGTGATAGGTTATTCCCTTGCCTTTTATATGCTGTCGCTGACCTTAAACCGCATCCCTCTAAGCCTTTCATATGCGACATGGAGCGGCGTGGGTACGGTACTGACGGCCGTGATCGGGGCGAAATTTTTCAAAGAAAAACTGAATGTAAAAGGACTTATTGGGATTGGTCTATTAATTTCAGGTGTTGTGCTGCTTAATTGGCAGTAAGGGAGTGTTGTATATGAGAGGATTTCTTTATTTGGCTCTTGCCATATTATCTGAGGTATTTGGGAGCACAATGCTCAAACTCTCCGAAGGCTTTACACAATTCTGGCCTATTATCGGAGTGGCTGCCGGATTTCTGTCCGCTTTCACGTTTTTAAGCTTTTCTTTAAGAACCATAGACTTATCAAGCGCATACGCCACTTGGTCCGGTATCGGGACGGCGCTTACAGCGGTAGTCGGTTTTTTGCTTTTTGGCGAAACTGTCAGCTTGAAGGGTATATGTGGGCTAACACTCATCATTGCAGGCGTTGTGCTGTTAAATCAGTCAAAAGCCCCTAATAAAAGAAAAAAAGCAGACGGCCTGTCATTGACCGTCTGCTTCTTTATGATTGCCCCGATATTTTCACAGAAGCTTCTAGCTGCAATTCGACGTTTCCTTGAATGGCTCGTGAGATCATGCAAGAAGACTCCGCTTTTTCACAAAGCTTGTGGGCTAACGCTACGTCTTCTTTTGAGGCATCGTGTCTGAGGACTACTGCGGGGCGGTGAATGATTTTTTTGTATGTAAAGATCCCTCTTGTCACATCAACTATGCCTTCTGATTCCATCTGCAGATCTTCTTTTTCCAGTCCGCTTCTTTCCATCATAGCAGCAAGTGTAATAATATAACAGGTTGCCGCTGCCCCGAGAAGCATTTCATCCGGGTTGGTCCCTTCCCCCGGTCCGTCCATTTCTTTAGGAATGGAAATAGACGTGATGAGATTGCCGCTTTCGATTGTGCCGACATCATTACGTTTTCCCGGCCAATTCGCTTTTAAATAAAAATGATGATCTGCCATATGATTGCCTCCTTCAATGGATTCCATTTCAGTCTACTGATCTTCCTTGATTTTGTCCTCTGATTTGCTTATTAGGAATATTCTTTTTCAAGTACATGTTTTATCGCGCGAACATAAGAGTAGAATTCACTGGTTTTCGTGTATTTCCTATCTTTATAGTAAAAATCATCAAAAAAGGCTTCTCTCTGTTCACGGCTGATTTCTAGCTGGATACTCAGCCCGGTTTCCCCCTGGTTATTAATGTTATCTGCACTTAATCCTGCAAGGCCGCTTTGAGAGGACGCTAATTCGGCGGAAAACCCTCTTTTTTCAAGAGCTCTGACAATCATTTTCGCCCGCTTACGGTCTGTGCCTCCGACAAGTGTATTTTTGTTTTCTCCTTTATATCCGTGAAAAGCAACAACGTACTGGTGCTCCTTAATCTTCTCTTTAGCCAATGGCTCATCAAAGTTGGTGCTTGTAATGTGCAGCGTTTGATTATCCTGTGACTTTAAGCCCTCAAACAGGTAAGTCGAGTAGTCATTGTTGAAATAACGCACAAGCTCACTTACTCCACCTTCAATTCTTCCGCCGTGCGGAGACATGATTAAAACTTTGCTTCCTTTTTTCTCTTGATAAGAAATATCATAATCGGCAGGGTCCTCATTCTCTGCCAGGCTGCTGAAATTTGAATATGTATCCGGCTGGTTAGATGGTTCAGGTTCTAATGAGTAATGAACATATCTTATGAATAAGACTATGGCTAAGACGAATATGACATTTAGTAAAAATCTTCTCATGTTAAACTCCTTTCACAAGAATGGCAAGGTTCATTATATGAGGTGTAGTCAATAGGTTTTATCTTACCATTGTATACACTATATCATCAGTGAAAAAGTTCCCGGTTTCAAAAAATCAATTGAATGTCACATTTATCAGCGGTTATATACAAATATCAGTGAAAAAAGATTGAGAGGAAAAACAAAAAAGGTAGGAACAACCTCACTTGGTAATTAAATGTATAGAGGTATAAGGAAGGTTTTACTAAAAACCAGGCTGTCAGGGATGCTGAAGCCGACAGCCTGTTATAGTCCTGCGAACCGGGGTTCTTGCTTCCTTGTTCGCGCAAAGTCACAGGAGAGGATAGAGTCTAATAAAAACGTTCTGATCTGATGGTTCGTAAAACAAAAAGCTTTAATTTGTGTATTGCTTTTCTTCCTGACGATAATCGTTCTTTTTGTTATGGTGCCGTCTTTCTTCATATATATAATGCAGATCGGTATTTGATCTTCCAAAGATCGGCGTAAGAAAATATCCATACGATCTATCACTCCCTCCTGTTTGATATATATAAATGATAATACGAACAAACGTTCCTTTTCAATACCCAATGATTAACAGTACACATGATTCTTTCGTATCAGATTCAAAAGATTCGTAAAAACAAACTCTTGTCCGCCTCCTCTAAAGGACAAACAAACTTACCAAACATACGATCCACTCATAGAGTATACAGAGAACTTCTTAATAGGAGGAAAATCGATGTTTGGCTACTCTATGGTACAAATGGTGAGAGCAAACGCTCATAAGCTTGATTGGCCGTTGCGGGAAAGCGTCTTGCAGCTCTACAAGCCCTTCAAGTGGACTCCTTGCTTTTTGCATCAGTTTTTTGAAACAAAGTTAAATAACAGAAAAAAAATGTCGGTCATCATAGAATTCGAGGAAGGCTGCCATGAGGCAGGCTTTCAAATGACGGGACAGGTTTTGCAAAAAGAAAAACGCAGCAAGCTAAAAAAACGTTTTAACAAAATCAATTGCTGCAGCGCAGAGGTTACCCCTTCAGCATTGCATTCTCTTCTTTCTGAATGCAGCGATATCCGCAAAGTGTATTTAAACCGCGAAGTCAAAGCGCTTCTTGACACTGCAGCCGAAGCAAGCCATGCAAAGGAAGTCGTCAGAAACGGGCAAACCTTAACAGGTAAAGGCGTTACAGTCGCAGTAGTCGATACAGGAATCTACCCGCACCTGACTTAGAGGGAAGAATTATTGGCTTTGCCGATATGGTAAACCAAAAAACAGAGCCGTATGATGATAATGGACATGGCACACACTGCGCAGGTGATGTCGCAAGCAGCGGCGCGTCGTCTTCCGGCCGTTACCGCGGCCCTGCACCGGAAGCCAATTTAATTGGAGTAAAAGTGCTGAACAAACAAGGTTCAGGCACGTTAGCGGACATTATTGAAGGCGTCGAATGGTGCATTCAATATAATGAAGACAATCCGGATGAACCTATTGATATTATCAGCATGTCCCTTGGCGGCGATGCGCTGCGTTATGACAATGAACTAGAAGACCCTTTAGTCAAAGCAGTTGAAGAAGCTTGGAACGCCGGGATTGTCGTCTGTGTTGCTGCCGGAAATTCTGGCCCTGATCAGCAGACTATTTCAAGCCCTGGTGTAAGCGAAAAAGTCATTACTGTCGGTGCGTTTGACGATAACAATACAGGAAGCAGCGAAGATGATACAGTCGCTTCTTTCTCAAGCCGCGGACCGACTGTATACGGGAAAGAAAAGCCCGATATTGTAGCGCCGGGCGTAAACATCATTTCCCTTCGCTCACCGAATTCATATATCGATAAGCTGCAAAAATCAAGCCGTGTAGGGTCCCAGTATTTCACAATGTCAGGGACATCAATGGCAACGCCAATTTGTGCGGGAATCGCCGCCTTAATACTCCAGCAAAATCCAGACCTAACACCGGATGAAGTGAAAGAGCTGCTTAAAAATGGGGCCGATAAATGGACAGGCGAAGACCCGAATATTTACGGTGCCGGAGCAATCAATGCCGAGAAAGTTATTCCTGGTGAATAAGATTTCATGATCTTCGTGGACACTGCTGGTTCTTTATAAAAAGGGTCAGCAGTGTTTTTTTAGCGTACATAAGCCGCTATATCCAGCAGAGTGTAAAACATAAAACAATTGGGAATAGTACAGTATAGATCAAAAGGAGGAATGACTGATGACACTCAACAACACTGAGCTTTCCGAATGGTTGAGAGAGCGGATCGGCCAGACGCTTGATATTAGAAAAGGCGAGCTGACCAATAACCAAGACGAGATTTCAGATTTGGATCAGATTGTTCTTCACCTTCAAAAAGTGGGCATACGCAGCACAAACCACCCTGACGACTACGTTGCAAATGACGAACTCGTCCTGGAAGGCGAAGGAACAACCTTTACTGAAGCTGGAGACGTACCGCTTCCGCAGAACGCTTATGAAATTCCTTTATTAGGAGATATTCACATTCACCAAGAAAATGGCGGATTGAAGGTACTGACTGATCGTGCGGTATATACTATTGATGTACAAAACAAATGAAGAAACTTTCACCTGTCGAAAGAATACAGCGCCTTTGAAATTGCCCCAAAGGCGCTTGTTTGCATGGAATCATTTCCTTACCCGTAAGCCGATATTTTCGTTATGTTTAAAGGTAAAAGTATATTGTAATTCTGTTATTAGTATAAAAAGATGTATGTACCGCATAAGTAACCATTTTCACCATACCTATCAATATGAAGTTCTTTCATTCTCTCTTCCATTCCCACTTTACCAAACGGTATGCGGCCGTTCCATTCTTCAATTCATTCTTGCAGTTACGCTTGATTCTCATAAAAAAGTTATTCTTTTTGGAGACTTGTCCATTCAGAATAACTTTTTGCAGTGACCTATTCACTCTTGGCTGATTCATCAACGCATATAGATTGTAAATGCTGCATAATAACACGTTTGATCCGTTCTTTATTCACACGGCGAGGGTCAAACATCGCATGTAAAGCCAAGCCATCGATTAAGGCGTACAGCCTCTCTCCTTCTATTTCTTTATCAGCATGTTTTTGCAGTAAATGAATCTGGTCCAAGTAGTCAATCAGATTTCGAATTGCTTTGTAAATCTCGTCATGTCCCGCGTCAAACATATTATCTTTATGTCTCGCATAAACAGTAAAAGCAAACCATACCTCCATCTCTCTAATCGTTTCAGCATTTGTCGGGACAATTTCAAGCAGTATGTGTAACACTTTTTCTTTAGGCGGCAAATCATGGGCAGCAATTTCATTAATGCGAGCTGTCACCTTTTCTTTCACAAGTTTCATTGCAAAAACAAGCAATTCATCCTGAGTCGAAAAATAATGGCGAAGCGCACCTAACGACAGTCCTGCTTCCTTGGCAATGTTTCTGACTGAGGCCCCCTCCATCCCTCGTTCTAAAATCACCCGCCATGTCGCTTCTGCAATGTGTTTTCTTCTTTTTTCATGGTCAATTTGTTTTGGCATGTCTTTATTTTACCAAGAAAAAAATCGGAGAGCAATTTTTATAATACAGTTGTTTTATAAAAACGCAGATGGTAAAATCATATTAAATAATACAACTGTATTGGAAAGAGGGGAACAGATTGAACAGTGTCGCTTGGATGATTGTCTTCTGTGAAATAGCTTTTTGGGTTGTAATTGTGTTAGGCCTTGTCGTACGCTATCTATTCAAACAAGATAAATTAGGGCTGCTTCTTTTTGCCTTAACCCCTGTCATTGACCTGATTTTGTTAATAATGACGTCCGCGGACTTATACCGCGGAGCCGTTGCGACTACTGCACACGCGATTGCGGCTGTGTACATTGGCGTATCGATCGCTTTCGGCAAGCAAATGATCCAATGGGCGGATGAAAAATTCCGTTATTATGTAACAAAGCAAGGCTCAAAACCGCTTGTGCGCTATGGAATGGATCATGCGAAACATTATGCGAAAAGCTTGATCAGACATGTGCTCGCTTATCTTATTGGTGCCGGGCTGCTCGCCGGAATGATTTATTTTATTGATGATGCTGCTCGAACCGAAGCGCTGAGCAGTATTTTAAAGCTATGGACAGTGATTCTCGGCATTGATTGCCTGATCACCGCCAGTTATTTTATCTGGCCGAAAAAAGCGAAAGCTTCGAAAAATCTCAGAAGTTAAAATTAGTCTCGCAAAAAATCCTTTTTCAATAGAAAAAGGATTTTTTCACTTTTGTAAATATATGTTACACTTTATGCAAGTCATCTAGATAAGGAGCTTATATGAAAAAACCTCTGCTTTCTCAGTATACCTGTCGGATTTTCGCTTTTTCATTAGGCACTTGCCTAGGAATACATATTCTATTGTTATTAATATCGGTATATTCGGATGAGTTCCGCTGTATTGTGAATCATTAACATAAAGGAGTGTAATACGTGAGCCAGAAAGAACATGACACGCCATTTAAAGACTTAAAACCAAGCTCAAAAATAACAGTGATTGTATCCATTGGACTCCTTATCACAATTGCAGCCGCTGTGATTTTCGGCGGTTATTTCTTCGGCATAAAAGGGCTATTTACCATCCTCGGCATCACATACGATTCCAATCAGGCCTTATTGTTTTTTATATTGGGATGCTTTGCTGCCGGACTGGTCATAGATCCTCTAACAAAAGTCGTTTCTCTCATCATGATCCATTCGCTTTCTATGAGAAAAACAGCACTTTTCGCATTTGTCCTTTATTTCATCGCTAATTTTATAACGATTTGTTTAGTAGATTACTTTATGGATTCTATTTATATTCCGGACGCATTACTCTTTGTCATATCAGCATTTATAGCGTTGATTGAACTAGCATTTGATCATCAGCCTAAATCATAACCTGATAAAAAACCGCTTGTGATTGATTCAAGCGGTTCTATGCTTTAAAGACATTTTCATCGCCTAACTTTCCTATATAGTCAACGAGAAAGTGTAAAACAATAAGAGGAATGATGGAACCTAGAATGATAGAAAGTGAGCAAAACAAAAACCCAAAACATGACGTCCTCACAACCCCCTGCCAAAACCCTTGATACGTGTGGGCTAATCCAAATATCAGAGAGGCAGCAAGGACCACAATCCAAATTGAAAGTGAAGGAAATAAGGCTGCCAGAGCAAACAGCAAAAATCCTCTGTAAATCAACTCCTCCGTTATCCCCGCAGTTAAAGAAACATAGTTCCATATTCTTTTTTCCTTCAAGGTTATCGGCAATATGTCACCAATATCAGATTTCTTCATTTCTTCAGCTTTTTTCTTGGACAAGTCATGTTTTACCTTTTGGCTGCACCAATAGCCGATCATACAATACAGAACAAGCCCAAAATAGAGAAAACCCAGCCCTAGAAAAATATAAGATGCAAATGAACCGAGCGTTCCGGTATGAATGGCCGGTATCGTTATCCCCATTTGTTTGAGAGACAAATCGGTGCATACAGCTAAAGTGAGTATAAACAAAGCTGGAACCCATAAGCCGACCATTACATCTTTGTAATATTTTATCTTTGCACTTTCGCTTCTTTTCATATTCTGTTTAAACTTCTGAAAATGATAAAACCCAAAAATCGGCTCATAGGTTAACAAAAACAGAATGACAATCCAAAAAACGATCTCCATGACATACCGCCTTCCTCTATAAGGGTAAAACGTATCAGCATACCGAGAGCCGTTGAAATACCTTGCAGTATTACGACGACATCCTCATCTGCAGTAAATGTACTGAACAATGCACAGCCAAGATACACTAAAAAGGAGAATTGCTCTTTGTTTTGACCTGAAAATGATGATAAGTTTTTAAAAAAGCCCGCTTAAATCGCGGGCTTTTATCCTAACGTAAAGGCATTGAACATTTACTACATCACACGCTTAAACATCTTTTCCATCTCATACGTGGAATGATGAATCATAATCGGACGGCCGTGCGGGCATGTAAATGGGTCTGATGTGCTTCGGAGATCGTCCAGAAGCGCTTTGATCTCGTCGTTTCTGAGGTGGCGGTTTGCTTTGATGGAACCTTTACAGCTCATCATAATCGCCGCTTCTTCACGCAGCTTTTTAATATCAATGTTTTTCGAATCGAGCACCTGCTGAATGATTTCTTCTATCAGCTCGGCTTCTTCTCCTTTTGGAAACCAAGCCGGGTGGCAGCGGACGATGTAACTGTTCGAGCCGAAAGACTCTAAAAAGACACCTACGCTTTCGAGTTCTTGTTGATGCTGTTCGATAATGAGTGCCTCGTTCGTGGAATAATGGAACGTGAGCGGCACGATCATGTCCTGCACCTCAGGCTCAACCTCCCCGACCTTTTCACGAAAATATTCGTATTTAATACGCTCTTGGGCTGCATGCTGGTCGATAATATATAAGCCGTTTTCGTTTTGCGCCAATATATAGGTCCCATGCATCTGGCCGATCGGGTACATGATCGGAACACGTTCAGATGATGTCTGCTGCTGTTCCTGAGCGGGCTCCTGTTCGAATCCTTCAGACCATTCTTCTGTAACAGCATGCTCTTCCATCCTTTGTTTCGTTTCAGCCACAGAATGAGTTTCAAGCTGCTCTGAAGGCAATTCGTCTTCTATCTCAACTGGTTCTTTGACAACTGAGCTGAGTTTCATTGGTGAATACGAAGGCACAGGCGCTTTTTCCGGTATTTTTCTTTCAGCAGGCTTTTCATCAAAGGTTATGAACTGCTGTTCATTTTTGATGACAGGTGCTGATTTTTTCGGGAGCTGAGCACTCGGTATCAGCTGCTGGTGTTTAAATACATCTTTTATGCCGTCACGAATTAAGTCGTGCAGCTCTGTTTCCTTGCTGAGACGCACCTCAAGCTTCGAAGGGTGCACGTTGACATCGACTAAAATCGGGTCCATGGTGATTTCTATAAAAGTGATCGGATGGCGCCCGATTGGCAGAAGTGTGTGATATCCTTCGTGCACAGCCTTGACAAGCGGGAAATTTTTAATATAACGGCCATTAATGACAGACGACATGTAATTTCTCGATGCCCGCGTAATCTCTGGCAGCGCGATATATCCCTTTACTTCAAAATCCAGTGAGCTGACATGAAGCGGCAGCATTTTTTTAGCGACAGCCGTACCGTAAATCGCGGCAAGGACATGGCGCACATCTCCATTTCCGTTCGTTTGGAGAAGGTTTTTTCCATGATGGCGAAGGCGGATTGATACCTCTGGATGTGCCAGCGCAATCCGATTGACCACATCCGTAATATTCCCAAGCTCTGTATGAACGGTTTTCATATATTTCAAGCGGGCTGGTGTATTAAAAAACAGATTGGAAACGACAATTTCGGTTCCCTTTCTGCTTGAGGAACGCGATTCAGAAATGATGTTTCCGCCTTGAAGCATGAGCTTCGTCCCCGCTCCTTCTCCCGTGCTTGTCGTAATCTCAAGATGGGAGACAGACGCAATACTCGGCAGTGCCTCTCCCCTGAAGCCAAGCGTTCTCACTCTGAATAAATCATTTTCATCTTTTATTTTACTTGTTGCGTGGCGGCGGAAGGCACGCTTGCAATCATCATTTTCCATTCCTTCTCCATTATCCAGAACACGAATGGATGCAAGACCGGCTTCCTCAATGTCGATTTCAATGACTGTGCTGTCAGCATCAATGGCATTTTCCACCAATTCCTTCACGACTGAGGCGGGCCGTTCCACAACCTCGCCCGCCGCAATTTTGTTTGAAAGCTCATCTGACAGCTGGATGACTTTTGCCACATTCATCACCCCGTTTTAATGTAATTTCTTTTGCAGCTTGTACATTTCATTCATCGCTTCCAGCGGTGTCATATCAAGTATATTCAGAGATTTAAAGACATCAAGTACTTGCTTTTCTTTTTTAGAAAGCTTTGGTGATGCAGCCGGTTTATCCGATTCGCCAAAGAAGGACAGCTGTGCCGGCTCTTCTTTCACCTCATGTTTCTGCACTGGCACTTCTGGTTTATTCCCTGAATGCTCAAGTTCTTTTAGAATGTCTTGAGCGCGTGAAATCAGATCTGCCGGCAGCTCAGCCAGCTGGGCGACATGGATACCGTAGCTTTTGTCAGCTGCCCCTTCTTTAATTTGATGAAGAAAGACAACCGTTCCATTATATTCCTCAGCACGAACATGGACGTTTTTCAGCTGCGGAAGCTTTTCTTCAAGAACTGTCAGCTCATGATAGTGCGTACTAAACAGCGTCTTGGCACCGATATGGTCATGAACATATTCAATAATCGCTTGCGCAAGGGCCATGCCGTCATATGTGGACGTTCCCCGCCCGATTTCATCAAACAGAATGAGGCTGTTTTTTGTTGCATTTACAATCGCATTTTTGGCTTCAAGCATTTCCACCATAAATGTACTTTGTCCGGAAATCAAATCATCCGCCGCGCCGATTCGGGTGAAAATTTGATCAAAAATCGGAAGCATAGCTTTTTTCGCGGGCACAAAGCAGCCAATTTGCGCCATAATAGAGATGAGCGCGATTTGTCTCATGTATGTGCTTTTCCCCGACATGTTCGGACCGGTAATGAGCAGCATCTGTCTGTTGCCGCCCATCACACAGTTGTTAGGCACATATTCCTGGCTGTCCATTACTTTTTCAACAACCGGGTGTCTGCCCTCTATGACCTCAACTTCATCTTTAGAAAACTCTGGTTTTGTGTAATGACGATTTTCACTGATTGTCGCAAAGCATTGCAGCGCATCGAGCTCACTCATCTGTTTGGCGAGCTGCTGCAAACGTGGAATATACAATTTCACTTTCTCACGCAGCTCGGTGAACAGCTCGTATTCCAGCTCGCAGATGTTATTTTCCGCTTCCAAAATGAGCGCTTCTTTTTCTTTTAATTCAGGTGTAATGTAGCGTTCTGCATTCGTTAGCGTCTGCTTCCGCTCATAACGCCCTTCTTCAAGAAGGTGCAAATTCGCCTTTGTCACTTCAATATAATAACCAAATACTTTATTGAAGCCGACCTTTAATGACCGAATGCCTGTATATTCACGTTCTTGCTGTTCAAGGCGGGCAATCCAGTCTTTCCCGTTTCTGCTTGCATCGCGGTATTCATCGAGCTTTTGATTGTACCCGTCTTTGATCAGGTTTCCTTCTTTTACTGATAACGGAGGGTTTTCGTAAAGGGCTTCTTCCAGTAATGCCAGAACATCACCGCACGGGTCAATCCGCTCCGCACGTTCCTTCGCTTTCTTATGAGCCAGCGAAGCAACAAGCTGTTTAATGCCGGGCACTTGCTTTAATGATTCCTTCAGCTGAATGAGATCCCGCGCATTGACATTTCCGAATGCCACACGGCCTGCGAGGCGTTCTAAATCATAGACTTCCTTTAAACGCTCGCGCAGATCCTCCCGTTCAAAGAAATGAGACATCAATGTTTCTACCATTTCCTGGCGCTCTTCAATTTGATTCACTCTGATAAGCGGACGGTCAATCCACTGTTTCAGCAGCCGCCCCCCCATCGCTGTTTTTGTTTCATCAAGCAGCCATAGCAGGGAGCCTTTTTTATTTTTTGAACGGATCGTTTCGGTCAGCTCCAAATTTCGCTTGGAGTATAAGTCGATTTTCATGGCTTCTTCAAGCTCATACACTTGTACAGGCTGAAGGTGATCTAAGCTCCGTTTCTGAGTCCTTTTCAGATACGTATATAAACGGAGAAATGTATTCGTTATGTCCTGGTTCTGTAAATGCTCAATAATCTGAACGTGCTCATCCGTTTGCCCATCTTCAATTGAAATGGTAGCGCCGCACCGCTCCTTCAGCTGAGCAACCGTTTTTTCATCAAGGCTTCCCGATACGACAATTTCCCGAGCGCCAACTGAATAAATTTCTGATATGACGTCTTCCAGCCGTTCAATTAAAACAGCCAAATTTTCACCCGTTGTTAAATCGGACAGGGCCAGTCCGTATCCGTTTGAGCATGACGAAACTGATGCAATAAAATTGTTTTCTGACTCATGGATGCCTTTTCCATCCATTACAGTTCCGGGCGTAATCAGCTGAACGACTTCACGTTTGACGACGCCCTTTGCAGCCTTTGGATCTTCAGTCTGTTCGCATATGGCTACCTTGTATCCTTTTTTAATAAGCTGCTCAATGTATGCCGAAGCAGAATGATACGGCACACCGCACATCGGTATTTTTTCAGCGGCGCCTCCATCTCTGCTTGTTAACGTTATTTCCAGCTCTTGTGACGCTTTTTTAGCGTCCTCAAAAAACATTTCGTAAAAATCACCGAGACGAAAAAATAAAAAGGCATCCTGGTGCTCTGCCTTTATTTTTAAATATTGCTGTATCATAGGCGTATAAGTAGCCATTGTTTAATCCCTCACTATGTATCAACGTTTCTATTTGCCAGCCTTCATTATAACATAAACAGAAAGTGTTAAAAGAATGATATGTCTATATAAAAAAAGAGACTTGGGGTACCGACTCCCCTAGTCTCTTTTTTATTCTTCAGGATCTCCAACTAAAAATTCAGGATTGATGTCCTCCAGCTCTTCATCAAGTTCGTCTTCCCAGTCCTCTTCGTCATCCTCTTCCCAATCTGGATTTACTTCTACAACAACCTTTGTTTCCCCTACCACTTCCGCCAAAAACTCTCTCTCCGCTTGCACAACAATTTTATTGCCATTCGGTGAAATGGTCACTTCAAGACAGTTTGGCTGCTGAAGCACTTTTGCAATCACTTCATGCTCATCATCTAAGTAATTGTTATCTCTGTATCTGAGTTTAATCACATCCACGTACTTCACTCGTTCTGTGACAACCTCTGTTTTTGTATTGTCCGCGTAAGAGTACCATACGTTTATATCATAATACCCTTCAATTTCTACGGTTTTTCCGATTTTTTCTTGCGTCATATTTGTGATTGATAATCCAACCGCCCAAAATGCTGCTCGGTTTTTTCTCAGGGGAGATGGTATTGGTGCACTGTGTGAATTTTCTGCCTTTCGCTACTACCGCCTTCGTGATAATTTCCCTGTATTCAGACATTCCGGCATGCCTCCTTGTTCTTCTTCGTGTTATCTTATGCTGGGCATTCGTCTAGTGTGCATTTTTATAAATAAAATATAAAAATACAAAGTTTCTGTTCCATTGTATGCAGGGGTGCCTAGAAACTTTACTTATAAGTGCGATAAAGTTTATTTGGCTAAAGGCAGCAAAACATATTGAATATTTAGTACATAGTTTATTTAGTTCTTTTCATAGTTCAACATAAAAAAACACGGGCCTGAAAAGGCACCGTGTTTTAAAGAGAACAGCTGTTATTTGAATGTTTCATCTTCGAACCGGTTTCTCCTTTTAGAAGATCGCCTCCGGTTGACGCAATAATTTCATTTGTGACCTGGTTGGAAATGGTGGTTGCCACGAGCTGAAGAAGGTCATTCACCTCAACCTGAGAGTCTCTGAATTCCTGGATGACAGGAATATCTTCAAGCTCCTCTTGCAGCGCATCAATTTTCTCTTCTACTTGTTTGAGCGCTTCAAGTTTTTGGTAATGCTTCAGATTAACGGCTTGTTTTTGCAGGGCTTTAATCTGATTAATGATTACAGACACTTTTGCGTTCTCATTAATTTGCGCTTCAGCACGTTTGAAAAAATCAACCTCTTCCGTTTCAGAGATCATTTTTGCAAGGTTTCGTGCTTGCTGCACAATGTCTTTTTTAGAGTAGAGCGTCATCTTATTTCACCTCGATTGCTTCTCCTACCATCTCTCCGTCAAGCGACCACGTTTTCGCTTGCTGGATTTTCACGCGAACGATTTTGCCGATCGCTTCCTTTGGACCTTTGAAATTCACAAGCTTGCTTTTTTCAGTGTAGCCGGCAAGAACCTCAGGGTTGTTTTTGCTTTCGCCTTCAACTAATACTTCTACAACCTTGCCTTCATATTCCTTCATTTTTTTAGCAGAAATTTCATTAACCAATGCGTTCAGACGCTGCAGGCGTTCTTTTTTCACTCTCATCGGAACGTTATCTTTCATTTTTGCCGCAGGTGTGCCTTCACGCGGAGAGTAAATGAACGTATAGGCGCTGTCAAATTCCACTTCTCGGTATAATGACAGCGTTTCTTCAAACTGTTCATCCGTTTCGTTAGGGAAGCCGACGATAATGTCAGTTGTTAAAGAAGCGTTTGGCATAGCCGCTTTGATTTTTTTGACGAGCTCCATGTAACGCTCTCTGTCATATTTGCGTGCCATCAGTTTCAAAACTTCTGAGCTTCCTGATTGGACCGGCAGATGAATGTGATCGAGCAGATTTCCGCCTTTTGCAAGCACCTCAATGAGATGATCGTCAAAGTCACGCGGATGACTCGTTGTGAAACGGATTCTCGGGATATCGATTTTGCGCAGCTCATCCATCAAATCACCAAGGCCGTAGTTCATATCTTCAAAGTCTTTTCCGTACGCGTTTACGTTTTGGCCTAAAAGTGTAATTTCCTTATAGCCTTCGCTTGCAAGTCTTCTTACTTCCTGAATGATCTCTTCCGGACGGCGGCTTCTTTCTTTTCCGCGTGTATACGGTACGATGCAATACGTACAGAACTTGTCACAGCCGTACATAATGTTGACCCAGCCCTTAATTTTTCCGTTGCGGACTTCGTAGGTTTACGTT
>NZ_JH600293.1 GCF_000245335.1 Bacillus mojavensis RO-H-1 = KCTC 3706 | reverse complement strand
CCAAACTTCTATGACCATTTCTTTTGAAAGGTATGCTTCAGACAAAAGCTCCGGCAGACGATGGATATTATGCGTCCCGAAAATCATATCGACAAACGGATGTTTTTTCAAAATCCTGTTAACGACTGATTCCTCTTGTGACATACAGCCGCACACGCCTAAGATAAGATCCGGGTTATTTTTTTTGAGTGCTTTTAAGTGTCCAAGCTCACCGAACACCTTGTTTTCCGCATTCTCACGGATTGCACATGTATTTAACAGAATGACATTGGCATCGTCAACAGAGTTTGTCGCTTCATAGCCAAGAGCCATAAAGATCCCTGCCATTACTTCTGTATCATGTTCGTTCATTTGGCAGCCGTACGTCCGGATATAGAATTTTCTTCCTTCACCCATGCCTTTGAATTCTTCAGAAATTTTAAAGTCATTATGATAAGTAACGGCTTCTTTGCCGCGTTTTTTCGCATCTTTTAAAGAAGGCGGAATATAGACAGCTTCAAAGTACTTGCTGTAATCCTTCTCGGATTTTTTGTCCGATGGATTAACTTGTCCGCTCTCTAATTTTTGCTTTTCATTCATATGATATTTCTCCTTTCAAACCAAACTTCCACCCTCCAGTATAAAGGTTATTGAAGCTCCGCACAACTGGCAACCTATCATTGTACACTCATTGAGAATAATAATCAATAAGGAATGAAAGGGAGAAGAGTGTTCCCTTCTCCCTACAATAGTTGAAGCTCCTTTGCTGTCTTTTCGATGGCATCAAGCACCTGATCCAGTTCTTCTTTGGTGTGCTCGGCTGTCATAATCGTACGTATTCTGGCTTTTCCTTTTGCAACAGTCGGGAAAACAATGCTTTGTGCAAAAAACACCTTGAGACAGGAGCTGATCAGAAAATTGCTTTGCTGCCCCCTCATTACCTATTAAAATAGGCAAAATCGGCGTTTGGCTCTGCGTGAGAGTAAAGCCCATTTGGATAAGCCTTGATTTAAAATAATGAGTATTCTCCCACAGACGCTCCATATGCTCCGGCTCTTCCAGCAAGACATCAATTGCTTCCATACAAGCTGCAGTTACAGCCGGAGGATGCGACGTGCTAAATAAAAACGGACGCCCTTTATGACGCAAGTAGTCGATTAACACCTTTGAACCGGCAACGTATCCCCCTAAGACTCCGATTGCCTTGCTTAACGTTCCAACTTGAATATGAACCCTTCCGTCAAGACCGAAATGATTTACCGTCCCTCTGCCGCTTTCGCCAAGCACTCCAGATGCGTGGGCGTCATCAACCATCACAAAAGCGTCATATTTCTCAGCGAGCTCCACAATGTCAGGCAGAGGAGCAATATTGCCATCCATTGAAAATACGCCGTCAGTGACAATCAAACGCATGCGGTAATTCATTGATTTTCTCAGCACCTTCTCTAAATCACTCATATCCACATGCTGATAAACCTTTTTATCCGCCTTTGTCAATCTGATTCCATCGATGATAGAGGCATGGTTTAATTCATCGGAAATGACAATATCGTCTTTTGAAAGAATGCTGGAAAGCACACCTTGGTTTGTTGTAAAGCCTGATTGAAAGACAAGTGCCGCCTCTGATTTTTTAAAGGCTGCCAGCTTTTTCTCCAATTCTTGATGCATGGTAAACGTTCCGGCGATTGTTCGGACTGAACCGGTACCGGCTCCAAATTGCTGAGCAGCCTCCTGTGCAGCTTTAATGAGTCTTGGGTGTGAAGTAAATCCGAGGTAATTATTAGAAGAAAGCTGAATGACTTTTTTATGATTCACTGTAACAGAAGGGCCCTGCATTGATTCAACCTGTTTAACGTCTTGCCATGTATGGTTTTCTTTCATTCTTTCAAGCTCAGCTTTTAGAAACTCAAATTCTTTTGTCATGTTGATCCCCCTTTTATGGAATTAAAATAACCTTCCCGCACTGTCCGCTTCTCATCAGTTCAAACCCTTTCTCAAATTCTTCTAATGGAAACTGATGGGTAATAATAGGCGATAGATCCAGTACGTTTGATCCAAGCAATTGTGAAACCTGCCGCCATGTTGTAAACATCTTTCTCCCTGTGATCCCTTGGATGGTAAGGCCTTTAAACACGACTTTATTCGTCAAATCGATGGTAACGGGATGTTCCGGCAGACTGAGAATATGAAATCTCCCGCCATTTGCAGCCATTGCAAGGCCTTGTGCAATAGCTGAAGGGTGACCCGACATCTCACAAACGAGATCAGCGCCTTCCCCCTCTGTTAAAGCGCTTACAATTTTGAGCGGATCTTCTTTTTCGATACAGACCGCCGTTGTGGCACCCATTTGTTTGGCGAGAGCTAATCTGTACTCATTTTTGTCAATGGCGACCACCTGCGCTGCACCTGCTGCTTTTGCGACCGCTACCGCCATAAGTCCGATCGGCCCGCATCCGATAATGGCAGTCGTTCCTCCGGCGTTCTGACTCTCAAGGACTGTATGAACGGCATTTCCTAAAGGCTCTTGAATGGAAGCAATCGCCGGGTCCATATCCGCGGGGTTCTTCCAAACGTTTTCGGCCGGCACTTTGACATACTCCGCAAAACAGCCTGCCGTGTCCACTCCGATAATGGCCGTATTTTTACACACATGAGGCTTTCCTGTTAAACAAGGGACGCATGTGCCGCATACAATGTGCGTTTCCGCAGAAACATACTCCCCGATTTTCACACTGCTGACATTCTCGCCTACAGCCTCGACAATCCCGCTGAACTCATGGCCGAAGACACAAGGAGTTTTTATTCTTTGCCGTGCCCATTGGTCCCAATTATAAATATGGACATCCGTGCCGCAAATGGAAGCTGCCTTAACTTTTATAAGAACTTCATGCTTATCAATTTCAGGAATGGGAACTTCAGCCAGCACAGCGCCGAAAGCACCGTGTTTTTTCATTACAGCTTTCATCTTTCCACTCTGCATGTACAATCCTCCTTTAAAAGTCTTGTTATAACCGGATTGTACCATGATCTGGAATCATCGTAAACAGCTGTGTCCTCTCAGGAAAGACAAAAGTATCCGTCTTGAAAAATGGGCTAAATTTATTTTCAAAAAAAACCGGAATGCTTTTTACACGTGACATATGGTTCATTTATATTATCAAAATACTATTGAGAGAAAATATCACAATAAACGAAAAACAACCTGCTTGCAGGATGCAAACAGGTTGTGAATACTTTATTTTTCTTAGCGAGGCTCCACAATTAATTTAATCGCTGTTCTTTCTTCACCATCGATTTGAATATCAGTAAAAGCTGGAATACAAATCAAATCAACCCCGCTCGGCGCCACAAATCCTCTGGCAATTGCCACAGCTTTAACAGCTTGATTTAAAGCACCCGCTCCAATTGCTTGAATCTCGGCGGCCCCGCGCTCTCTTAATACACCTGCAAGCGCACCTGCCACTGAATTTGGACTCGATTTTGCTGAAACTTTTAAGATTTCCATTTCTGCTCCCCCTTAGTTTTACAATGGATAAGTGAGTGTTCATTAGAACAATCATTATTAGATGTTGCTATCCAAAAAGCCATCCCCACAATGCTTTTCAAAAATAGCGGGCTACCTTCCATTTTTACTATATTCACTAAGGAGTTGCTATATTCCTGCTTTTCTTTTTAATATTTTTATAAAATAACCAAGTGATCAATTATTCAAAGAACATGTGATCATCATTGATTAAAATACGTTCGATTTTAACGGCCTTTTTCGTTTGATCATCTATATCGATGACGACTCCGCTTAGGGTTGTTTTTCCTTCAGCGACAGTAAAGCGCACAGGAAGGTTTGTTTTAAAACGCTTGATAATCGTTTCTCTGTCCATCCCCAGTATACCGTCATATGGACCGGTCATTCCTACATCCGTAATATATGCCGTGCC
>NZ_JH600292.1 GCF_000245335.1 Bacillus mojavensis RO-H-1 = KCTC 3706 | reverse complement strand
TGATAGATTTTTTCTGTTAAGCCTTTTCCATGTGCGGCATTTTCGCCATTTATAATGGTAAAATGCGGCTTGTATTTTGATTTCAGCTTGGGCACATACTCTTTTACCATGTCGCGGCCCGGTGACCCGACAACATCTCCGATAAATAAAATTCTCATTTTGTAAATCCTTTCTATTCCTCAGCCGTCAAAAAAATAAAGTGATGCTTAGCGCATCACTTTATTTTGCATACTCTACGGCTCGAGTTTCTCTAATGACTGTCACTTTAATATGACCTGGATAATCGAGCTCGTCCTCAATTCGTTTGCGGATATCTCGCGCCAGGCGATGGGCTTCAAGATCATTTATTGAATCCGGCTTCACCATAATACGCACTTCACGTCCAGCCTGAATCGCAAATGATTTTTCAACACCTTCGTAGGACTCAGAAATTTCTTCGAGCTTTTCAAGTCTTCGAATGTAGTTCTCGAGCGTCTCACTTCTCGCGCCAGGTCTTGCAGCGGAAAGCGCATCTGCTGCAGCTACCAGCACAGCGATAATGGAAGTCGGCTCCTCGTCCCCATGGTGTGATGCAATACTGTTAATTACGACTGGGTGCTCTTTATATTTAGTCGCAAGCTCGACTCCGATTTCAACGTGGCTTCCTTCTACTTCATGGTCAATCGCTTTTCCGATGTCATGAAGGAGTCCCGCCCGTTTCGCAAGCTTTGCATCTTCTCCAAGCTCCGATGCCATCAGCCCGGCCAAGAATGCGACTTCCATGGAATGCTTAAGCACATTTTGACCGTAGCTTGTACGGAACTTTAAGCGGCCGAGAATCTTGATCAGATCTGGGTGGAGGCCGTGAACGCCAACCTCAAATGTCGTTTGCTCACCCATCTCACGAATGTAGTCATCGACCTCGCGGCGAGATTTTTCAACCATTTCTTCAATCCGTGCCGGATGAATACGGCCATCCTGAACGAGTTTATCAAGAGCAATCCTTGCTGTTTCACGTCTGATCGGATCAAATCCGGACAGAATGACAGCTTCAGGGGTATCATCGATAATCAGGTCAATACCTGTCAGCGTTTCAAGCGTACGAATGTTACGCCCTTCCCGGCCGATGATACGTCCTTTCATCTCATCATTTGGAAGATTGACAACTGATACCGTTGTTTCGGCAACGTGGTCCGCTGCGCAGCGCTGTAAGGCGAGTGAAAGAATGTTTTTCGCTTTTTTATCAGCCTCTTCTTTCGCACGGTTCTCAGTTTCTTTTGTCATGATGGCGATGTCATGTGAAAGCTCGTTTTCAACCCGGTCAAGAATGATTTGTTTCGCTTCGTCACGAGTCAGACTCGAAATTCGTTCCAACTCTGACTGCTGCATACGAATCATCTCATCCACTTTGCTTTCCATCTCTTCAATATGTTGTTGTCGTTCATTCAGAGAATGATCTTTCTTCTCCAACATCGCTTCCCGTTTATCAATTCCCTCATGTTTGCGATCAAGGTTTTCCTCCTTTTGGAGTAAACGGTTTTCTTGTTTTTGAAGCTCATTTCGTCTTTCACGAACTTCTTGTTCAGCATCTATTCGAAGTTTGTGGATTTCATCCTTTGCTTCAAGCAGAGCTTCTTTTTTCAGTGCTTCAGCATCACGCTTTGCATCTTCAAGAATTTGCTCGGCTGCACCGCGTGCGCCTGCAATTTTCGCTTCGGCAATGGTTTTACGAACATAGTAGCCAACAACTAAACCGAGTAGAATCAGCAAAATGGAGATGAGAACCATCATAATTGGGGTCATACTTTCACCTCCTCTTGCTATGAACTTGGTTGTTGCTCAAAATAAGTGTCGGCATGTACATTGTCTAGTTTTCTCAACATACAGAACCTTCACAGGGAATGAAAGTTTCATCGCCCTTGTCAAGTTTAAATGGTTTAACAATCATGTTAAAAAAACAAATGTTACAACTTCATTGTAATTGTGTCGGAAATACTTGTCAAGCTTGCCAGCTTAACGTTTGCCGAGCCGCCCCCATTTACCGTGCCGAACATGAATCCGCCTATCTTTTAAAAAAAACAGATCGTAAATTACTCCTGATTTAGAAGCTGGTATATTTTATTGTTCACTTGTCCAAGTTTAGCGTTATTTTGAATGTTTGACAACAAAACAACAACGGTTTGTCCGGATTTGCTGAAGCTGTTCAATACGTTAAAGCCAGGCATGACTCCGTGGTTTGAGTAGCTTCCGGGAGCAACATAAAATCCCATTCCGTATGTGGAACTGCTCCCTGGTGTGAACATTTTTTCATAGCTTTCTTGCGAGTAAAGTTTGCCGTCTATCAACGCTTTGTCAAATTTGTACATATCTGTAGCACTCATATATATATCGCCTGCTCCATACATCTGAGATAAATCGAGCATATACGGTGTAATGGCTCTGCTGCCTTCCAGCTTATAGCCGACAGCTGGATAAGGCTGCTTATCATATGTCTTGTAAAAACCCGAATGCGTCATCCCCGCCGGCTTAAAAATATGATTCTTTATGTATTGTTCATAAGACTCGCCGCTCACTTCAGCAACAAGATAAGCGAGAACTGAATAGTTAGAATCCTGATAGTCCCACATTCCAGGCTGACGTTTGATTCCTTGCTGTTCGATGTCTTTTATTAAGTCATCAGGAGTGATCGCGCCATTCCCTTCAACATGTCCGTTTATTCCCGATGTATGAGTAAGCAGATTCTTTAATGTAATATTCTTCCCGTTGGGAAAATGAGGTAAATACATGCTGATCGAATCACTTGTCTGGAGTTTTCCTTTTTCCTCAAGCTGCAGAATAGCGGTTGCTATTAGCGCTTTTTGTGATGATCCGATATAAAAAGTTGTCGCAGGATTGTTTTTTATGTGATGCTTGCGGTCCGCATAGCCAAAACCTTTATTTAATTCGACTTCTCCGTTTCTGACGATCATGGCTGTCCCGCTGAAGCCAATCTCTTTTAAATAACTGCTGATTTTTGGATTGCGGTCCACTGTTTTGATATGTTCCTCTGTTTTTTTGGCTTTGTTTTTCTTCTGATCAGCTTGCTTCTGACCGGTATCAGAAATCGCCGCAGCTTCTTGAGATGGTTCGGCTTCTTCATCCTCATGATGAACGGCATTCCAAATCGTGAAACAAATGATTACGGCCAACATACCAAACAAAAATTTGCCTCTTTTATTTAGTTTTCTGCGTCTGCGCTTCGCAGTTCTTCTGCGAGTCGGGCTTGTCATGCATTTTATCCTCCCAATCTAATTTCAAATACACATTTTGTTAGACGTATGAAGCGCTATAAAAGTTGTTAAAAAAAGCAATTTATTTATCATTATTTTGCAGAAAAAAAGACAGAGTTTTCCTCTGCCTTTTTTATCATTTCAAATTCATTTTATTTTTATTCTTCAAATTCGAGTTCTTCCTGTGTCTCTTCCGCCTGCTGCTGTACTACTCCGTTATTATCTAAGCCGTAATGTTCACGAATTTGCTCCTGAATCATCAGCATGATATCTTTATTTTCTTTTAAGAATTGTTTGGCATTTTCACGGCCTTGGCCAAGACGCTCTTCTTCATAAGAGTACCATGAACCGCTTTTTTGCACGATATCAAGTTCAGTTCCGAGATCAATGATTTCGCCTTCTTTTGAGATACCTTCTCCATACATAATATCAACCTCAGCTGTACGGAACGGAGGAGCTACTTTGTTTTTCACGACTTTGATTCTCGTTTTATTCCCCATAACGTCGTTGCCTTGTTTCAGCTGTTCAGCACGGCGTACTTCAAGACGAACGGAAGAGTAGAATTTCAGCGCACGGCCGCCAGGAGTCGTTTCCGGGTTTCCGAACATAACGCCGACTTTTTCACGAATTTGGTTAATGAAAATCGCGATTGTCTTCGATTTGTTGATGGCCCCTGAAAGCTTACGGAGCGCTTGAGACATTAAACGCGCCTGCAAACCGACATGTGAATCTCCCATGTCGCCTTCAATTTCCGCTTTCGGAACGAGCGCCGCTACAGAGTCGACAACGACGATGTCAACTGCACCGCTTCGAACCAATGCTTCTGCAATTTCAAGCGCCTGCTCGCCTGTATCAGGCTGAGACAGTAAAAGCTCTTCGATATTGACACCGAGTTTTTGTGCGTATACCGGGTCTAGCGCATGCTCCGCATCGATAAACGCAGCTTGTCCTCCCTGCTGCTGAACCTCAGCAATGGCATGGAGCGCCACAGTTGTTTTACCTGAGCTTTCAGGACCGTATACTTCAATAATCCGTCCGCGGGGATACCCGCCTATTCCCAGTGCCGTATCAAGAGCGAGGGAGCCGCTTGGAACAGTAGAAATTCTTGTATCTGTCTTTTCTCCCAGTTTCATAATGGAACCTTTGCCGAACTGCTTTTCTATTTGTTTAAGAGCCATATCTAAGGCTGCCTGACGATCACTCATTCTATTTTTTCCTCCTTTATGTTACCACTACATATACTATACCCTGTTTGAAGGGATTTGCCAAGAAAAAAGCGAACGCATATTCGGATTTTTTCTTGGCCTGATTTCTACCAAAATATCATAATGAGCCGGAGAAATCATGTTTTTTGAGGAGGATAGTGTGCTGAAAACATTATTTTTGCTCTAACAGTTTTAAAATTAAATGGCAGCCATATTTAGCAGCACGTTTTCTAATTCCTGTTCTGGAGCCCGCAAAGTGAAACTCGTGAACCTCTTCTTTTCCATTTGCAGAAATACCGATAAACACATGTCCAGGTGCATGGCCTTCTTGAGTATCAGGGCCGGCAACACCGGTAAAGCTAATGCCAATATCGCTTCCAGTGAGCTGCTGAACACCCTTTGCGAGCTCAGATGCGCATTGCTCGCTGACTGCGCCGAAACGGTCTAATGTTTCCTTTTTGACGCCGAGCACATTTTGCTTCACTTCGTTTGAATAGCAAACGACGCCGCCGGAAAACAACGCTGAAGCGCCGCTAAGGTCTGTCAGCCATTCAGAAAACAGCCCGCCGGTAAAGCTTTCTGCGGCAGAAAGCGTGATGCCTTTTTCCTTACATGCTTTAGATAGCTCTTTCACAAGCGATGTATCGTCGTAGCCATAGAAAAATTCACCGACACGTTCTAAAATAACGGCTTCTGTTTCTTTTAACAAACGCTCTGTTTCTTTTTCATCAGCATGTTTCGCTGTCAGGCGCAGCGTCACCTCTCCATCCGCTGCCAATGGAGCAATCGTCGGGTTCGTCTGTGCATCAATGATATCTTCTAAATCAGCTTCTAGCTGAGATTCGCCGATACCGAAGAAGCGAAGAACCGTTGACACAATTTTTTCATTTGAGCCCATCTTTTTAAGAAGAAGCGGTTTAGCCTCATTTTCAAACATCGGACGCAATTCACTCGGCGGTCCGGGAAGAAGCATATAAAAGCGTGAATCATGCTCTGTAAGCATTCCCGGCGCCATTCCAAAGTGATTTGCCAGTACGTCAGATCCTTCGATGACAAGCGCTTGTTTTCGGTTATTAGGTGACATCGTGCGTTTTGTTCGTTTGAAATAATCCTCAATGGATTGAAACGCCTCATCATTTAAAACGAGCGGGCGTCCCAGCACATTAGCTATCGTTTCTTTTGTTAAATCATCTTTTGTCGGTCCGAGTCCTCCTGAAAAAATAATAAAATCAGAGCGCTCTTCAGCAATGCGGATGACCTGCTTCAGTCGCTCCGGATTATCACCGACTGCTGTATGGTAGAATACGTTTACTCCGATTTCTGCCAGCTGTTTGCTGATAAATTGAGCATTTGTATTGGCAATCTGACCAAGCAAGAGCTCTGAACCTACTGCAATAATTTCTGCTTTTTTGGAAATTCCATCACGTATGTCCTTCTTTCTTAGTTAGATGTTTTTAGCGCTTCCCAGTTTTTAGCGAAATAGTCCCACCCAGATACAACGGTAAAGAATACGGCTACCCATAACGCCAGGTCAGCGAACGGAAATGACACAAGCTCAAACGGAAGATTGTGAAGAAGCAATGCAGATACTGCGATAATTTGAGCCCATGTTTTAATTTTACCAAGCATATTCGCAGCTACTACTTCTCCCGTTCCGGCTAATACAAGCCTTAAACCTGTTACGGCAAACTCCCGGCTGATAATCACAATGACCATCCAAGCGGGAGCAAGATCAAATTGCACAAGGATAATTAACGCTGCCGATACGAGAAGTTTGTCCGCAAGCGGATCGAGAAATTTCCCAAAGTTTGTAACAAGGTTCAGTTTTCGGGCATAATAACCATCTATCCAATCTGTCGTCGATGCAATAATAAACAAAATAGCGCCCGCTAAGTGTGTGACCGGAATGGATTCGTCTCCAAATTCGAGTCTGCCCCAGTCAAACGGCGCCAGCATGATAATCATGAAGATCGGGATTAATGCAATTCTTGCTAGTGTGATTTTATTCGGTAAGTTAAACATAAAGCCCCTCCAGTTTCATACTCGGACGTGAAGAAAAGTCATCTGGTGATTAAGATGACTTTTCTTCCTTTTTATTTACAATCTTTATTGTTTGTGCCATCACTTCTTTAGGATCAAGTTTATACGTCAGAACCTCACCGTTGACTTTTATTTTCAGGTTAGGTGCATATCCTGTGCGGATTTCAACTTGTTTCTGATCAGTTATGTTCTTTTTTATACGTTTCGTCTTTTTTCAGTGTACCCTCTTTGAGAGAGCTGCTGTTTTCATCGCGCACTCGAATCCAAGAGCTGTCTGAAGCCTTCAGCTCTAGCTCGATTTTATCGGCGCCGGACACTTCATACGTTGTTACAGATCCTTCAGTGCCAGTTGCTTTCATCTCTAGTTTGTTACTGTCACTGTCTTCTTTTTTATCTTCTTTGTCTTTCGTTTCTTTTTTTGTTGTCTGTCTCTTTTGCAGAGCTGTTGGTTTGATTCTCTTTCAGCGTCGAATCCTTAGGGATCTCATACTTGCTTTCACTTTTCGTGATTGATTTTTCTGATGCCGCGTTGCTATTATCATCGTTTTTATGATTCGCAAACTGAATTATAGCGTAAACAATGGCAATCACGACAATCACGCCGAGAATCACAAGTATTGTAGGCAGCAATTCCAGCGCCTTAGAAGCAGGCTTTGGCATTTCCTTCTGCATATTCATGCCGGAGATTTTTTCAGACACATCGTCATGATACGTATTCGGGATATCTTTTTTATACTCTTCAAACAATTGGTCAGCATCAAGCCCGACGGCTTCCGCATATTGTTTGATGAAAGCCCGGACATAAAACTTACCCGGAATAATGTCATAATTTCCTTCCTCCAAGGCGGTTAAATACCTTTTTTGAATCTTAGTTGCCGCTTGGAGATCATCCAATGACATTGCTTTTTCCTCTCTGGCTTCTTTCAGCCGGATTCCTAGTTCAGTCACAACAAACACCTTCCAATTTTAAAAATCAAAGCTTGAAAACCCGGATTGATCAAACATTTGGGGTTCTTCAGCATGTTCATATGTAATAACCTCATCAGGATCATTTCTCAGTTCAATAATATAATCAAAGTCATCTAGTGTATACTCTGTATTTTGAACGAATATGTCCGGATGCTCCACCACTTTTGTAGCAGGCAGCCTCATGATTTCCCTCACCAGCTGCAGATGGCGTTCAGACCCTCTTCTTGTCGACACAATCCCGTCAACGATAAAGACATTTTCAGTGCTGTATTCATCGGCAATCAGCTGGCTTCTAATTGTTTGTTTCAGCAAGGTAGATGACACAAACAGCCACCTTTTGCTGGCGCATACGCTGGAAGCTACAATTGACTCCGTTTTCCCGACGCGCGGCATTCCGCGGATTCCGATTAATTTATGGCCTTCTTTTTTGAACAGTTCGGCCATAAAATCGACTAATAGGCCCAGCTCGTCCCGTTCAAAGCGGAATGTTTTCTTATCATCGGCATCCCTCTGGATGTACCGGCCGTGTCGCACGGCGAGACGGTCGCGAAGCCTTGGTTCCCTCAGCTTCGTTACTTTAATTGTTTCCATCGTTTTTAAGATTGATTCTAATCGTTTAATTTGATCTATATGGCGGCACCTGAGCAGCATTCCCCTTCTGGAAAGATCGACGCCGTTTATCGTTACGATGTTAATAGAAAGCATCCCGAGAAGAGATGAAATATCCCCGAGCAGTCCGGGGCGGTTCACTTGAATTTCATATTCAAAATACCATTCGAGCTTTGCCAAATGATATACCCCCTTCATTGTGGCAAATTTTTACCTTCCTTTATCATAAAGCATTTTTCTCTAATTAGAAAGAAGAATGTTGCTGTGATGAGGAAAACATAAAAAAGAGAGGAAGAATCTCCTCTCTTCTTAATGAGTGCTGTTATTTTCAACAAGCTTAACCATCATATTGGCAATGGCATGCTGTTCTTCTTTAGATGCTACGCTCCAAAGATCTGCCAGCACTTTTTCCTTGCTCGTTCTTAGAATCCACTTCATTAGCCAGGTAACCGCCGATTTCTGTAGCAAGGTCAGTGATGGTGTCCTGACTCATGCCTTTATCTTGCGCATAATTCAAACGATCGCCAAGGAAATTCTTCCAACTATCCCAGTTTTCTAATACTGACATGTGAGTTTCCTCCATTTCATGTGAAGTTACAAAATTATTTTGTCCTTCTTAAAAGAAACTATACACATTTATTTTGCATCAGCAGTGCCAGCCTCCGTTAACTGACAGAATCTGTCCAGTAATATAGGAAGCTTTTTCAGACAGGAGAAATGCTACCGCCTCGGCAATTTCTTTCGGCTGTGCAAGCCGGCCGATCGGGATCTCATCAGCGATCTCTTCCAATTCATCCGGACTGAATTGATTCATCATGTTGGTATCTACAGCACCAGGTGCTACTGCGTTGACCCTGATACCGCTTGGAGCCAGCTCCTTAGCCAGTCCTTTTACAAACGAGTGCTGTGCTCCCTTTGCCATGCTGTACAGCACCTCACACGATGCGCCAGTCTCTCCCCAAATAGAGCTGACTGCCACAATCGCTCCCGTTTTGTTTCGGATCATGCCTGGAAGAAGGTTTCTCGTCAGCATGTAAGGACTTGCCACATGCAGCTGAACCATTTCCTGTACCGTACCATTATCTACATCAGTAATCAGCCCGAAATGGCTTCTGCCGCTGTTTAAAACGATCGCATCAACCGGCTGAACAATTGATTTTGATAGTTCATCAGCGCCAGTCGGAGTGGAGAGATCTCCTTGCAAAATATTAGCATCTATGTCAAACGCCCGTTTCAGTTTTTCAGCAAGCTCTGCTGCCGCGTCTTCATTCTGATTGTAGTGCAAAAGCAGATCATACCCCTCTGCTGCAAGCGATTCACTTATGCTTTTGCCAATACCGCCGCTTGCCCCGGTGACTAATGCTGTTTTTTTCATCCTCTTTCCTTCTTTCCGCAGAAAAACACCCCTCACATTGGAGGGATGCATGTTAAGATTTAGGAACCACTTTGCAGACAGTCAGTCTGTCCTCAGCAATTTCCTCTTGTATGATTTGCTGCACATCCTCAAGGGTGATCTGCTCGAGAACAGTTACGATATCAAACAGGCTCATCTCCAAAAATGCATAGCGAGTGAATTGGTTAGCGATGTATTCAGGTGAGTTTAATGCCTTTAAAAATGACCCGATTTTTTTCTTTCTGGCAAGTTCAATCTTCTCAGTGGTGATGATTTCACCGGCACGAAGCAGATTGCTTGAAATGTCTTCAGCCAATTTATCCGGTTCAGGCGTGTCCCCGCCAATGGCCGCAAAACCGAACCCATATTCAGCCGTAAAATCAAAGCTGAACGTTTCATCAATATACCCTTTTTCATAAAGGGATTCATACTGAGCAGAGCTTTTACCGAACAAAGATTCCAGCAATAGGTTCATTGCAAGTTCATGCTTGAGCAGCTCTTTCCCTAATCTATACGGATGCTTTGATTTCAGTCCGACGAGACATTTCGGTCCCTGAACATTCATTTTAATTTCTTTTTCTTTCCGGAAAACAGCTTCTTGCTCTTTTACTTCTTCCCGTTTAATTTCCGGCTGATCTGTATACGGTTTTCTTCCCTGATTTTCTCTTACCTGAGAAATGATCGCTTCAGGATCAACAGGGCCGACTATAAAGAGGAGCATGTTGCTCGGATGGTAAAACGTCTCATAACATTCATAAAGAAGGTCCTTAGTGATATGGGATATACTTTCTACCGTTCCGGCTATATCAATTTTGACAGGATGATCTTTGTACATGTTTTCAATCACCCCGAAGTACAGCCTCCAGTCAGGATTATCATCATACATGTTAATTTCCTGGCCGATAATCCCTTTTTCCTTTTCTACTGTTTTTTCTGTAAAATAAGGGTCCTGCACAAAATCAATCAGTGTTTCCAAATTGCGTTCCACGTTTGACGTGCTCGAGAAAAGATAAGCCGTTCTTGTAAATGACGTAAACGCATTGGCAGAGGCGCCCTGTTTGCTGAAATCTTGAAAAACATCTCCATCAGCTTTTTCAAACAGCTTATGTTCAAGAAAATGGGCAATCCCATCGGGGACATGAACCATCTCGTCTTTTCCAAGAGGGACAAACTGATTATCGATAGACCCGTACTTTGTTGTGAACACCGCATACGTCTTGTTGAAGCCTTTTTTCGGCAAAACGTATACGTCTAGGCCGTTTGACATTTTTTCATGATACAGCGTCTCCTGAAGCTGTTCAAATTCGATTGGTTTTATCAAGATGCACCCTCCGTCCCTTTTAAGAAGTAAGTCGTATCAAGCTGAATTTTTTCGCCGACTTTAATGATATCCTCTTTTGTCACCTGCTCAGTATTGGCAAGGAAATCTTCGATCGGAATATCGACTTGGGCAGCGGCCTGCTGATATAAAAATTCAGATAAACCATACGCAGTATCAATGGTTTCCAGCACCTGATTCCGAATCATGGCTTTCGTCTGAGAGATGTCTTGCTCACTGAACTCCCCGTTTTTCATAGCCTGAAATTGCTCGGCAATAATAGAAACCGCTTGTTTGTAGTTTTTCACTTCTATTCCTGACATCACCATTAATAAGCCTTTAAAGCTATCGATACGGGAGGCTGCGTAATAAGCGAGACTGGCTTTTTCCCGAACATTAATGAAAAGCTTGGAATGAGAAAAGCCGCCGAACATTCCGTTAAAAACTTGTAAAGCTGAATAATCCTGATCCGTAAAGGTAATATTGGTCCGATAGCCAATATTCAGCTTGCCTTGTTTGACGTCTTCTTCATCAATGACTTCTTTAGGCTCAGGTTGTTCAGAATGGTTGTTCACAAATGTTTCCAGAGCGCGTTCCTCTGTGTGAAAATATTGATCAATAGCAGCTTGCACTTGTTTCCTGTCAACATCGCCGACGACATATAGATCAAGCTGGTCTTTTTGGATCGCGTTTCGGTATGTTTCATATAATTGATCGGCCGTAATGGCATCAACATCGTCGATCTCTCCATTAACGTGCAGCGAGTAAGGTTCATTTTTACACATTTCCTGTATAAGCCTTAGATTAGAGTAACGCATTTTATCATCATAAACCGCTTGAATTCTCTGCTTCAGCGTTCGTTTTTCTTGATCCACATATTGCGATTGAAAAACGCCTGCTTCTAAAGCAGGTGAAAAGACGATTTCTGCGAGAAGCTGGAGCCCTTTTTCAAGGAGAGGCGTCTGATCTTTTAAATATTTTTCATTCGGAATTTCAAGTCTGAATGTAATCACATGCTGTTCACCTTTTTTCGAGAGATCAGCCGATACTGATGTGCCGTACAGTTCATCCAGATAAGAACGTAATTCTGCAGTTTTCGGACGGCTTTCTGTTCCGCGAAGCAGCACATGCGGGAACAGCGCTCTTTTCGTAACTTGCTCCTTTGTTAAGGGCGCCAGCATTTTAAAGATAAGCGAGACGGTTTTAAATTTTTCTGTTTCTACAATATGTGCGGTTAAACCGCCGTGCTTTGTTTTGACTTCATTGACATATGACATGTGAAACCTCCTTCGTTCATTTCTTATTAGTATGTATTATGACCAAATTTCAGCATTCGCAGAAACACTCTTTCATGTAATTATAGCAACTGTAGGATTTATAAGGAAACAATAACCTCTTGCGTATTAATTGTTCTTCCGCTGTTTATGCTGTCATGATCCTTGTTGCCTCTTCATGCTTTTACGAAATGCGAATCAATTACTTGTCTTACACAAGTTTTCTGCCAATTTTTCTCAGCAAAAAAAGACGGTTTGTCAAACCGTCCCTAAGTTTTTTTCTTCTTCACTTTTTTTAGCATCTACATTAAAGAGCACCAGAAATAAAGAAATAATCCCGCAAAACGCGGAGAGAATGAAGATAAGCCAGCTTGCATTAGACATCAATGCCGCAAACACAGGCGGGCCGAGAGCTACTCCAATAAAGCGCATACTATTGTAAAATGAAGAAATTGTTCCGCATTCCTCACTTTCAATCCCTTCCGTTATCAGCGCATCTAAAGCAGGAAGCGCCATTCCGATTCCAATTCCCCCAAAACTTAAAAAGATAAATAAAAAATAAAAACTGTGGTTCCACCACAAGCCGATAAAAGACAGGCTTAACATAATCATCCCTGTAACGACGCAAAATTTCATTCTTCCCTTATCTTTGCCGATCTTTTTACCCGCTATAAAAGAACTGCTGGACAGGAATAAAAGAGGTATCGCCAGCAGCCCGCCTTTGGCCACTCCGTCAATTGTATATTTATTCTCTAGCGTATCTGATAAGTAAAATAATACGCCAAATAATAAAAACATAATGACGCATCCAATAATAAAAACTGTGTAGAGCCAGCGTCCATCCTGTTTAAAGATTTTCCGCACATTCTTGAGGAACTCTGAAATTGTAGGTGCATCCTCATCTTCTTCAGGCTTCTCTACCAAAAACAATACAAGCAAAAAGCTGATCAAACAGAAAAACGGAATAAACCAAAACGGGACGAACCAGTACCAGGATGCAAGTAAAGCGCCCAGTATGGGACTCAGCACTTTTCCCGAGGTGTTAGCGGTTTCAATATCGCCAAGACCGGCACTGACCTTTTCATCATCTCCCTTAAACAGATCGCCGATAAACGGCATGACGATGGGTGCTGCCCTGCTGATCCGATGCCTTGAAGAACTCGTCCAGCCAAGATCATAGCATAAGGATTGTCTATATATGTCGAAGCAAAAGCAGCCACAGCTCCCCCTATTCCTGCAATAAGAAGGCATGGGAGCAGCACTTTTTTTCTGCCAAATCTATCCGACAGGTACCCCGCGATCGGAATGCAAATGATCGCTACCACCGAATATACAGTGATAATTAATGATACTTGAAATGAATTGACCGACAGCTTTTTCTCCATCATCGGAAGCACGGGAATCAGCATGGAGTTCCCTAATGTCATAACAAGCGGTACGGAAGCCAGAGCAATAATATTTTTCATTCCTATTTTTTCTTTCAACATTTTCACCCATTCACTTTGTCATCCTTTATATCTTGCGTTAACCGCATTGAAAGTATGTACAAAGAAACATAAACCAGGCAATAAAAAAACAGACACATCACAGGCGTCTGTTTTAGAATCGTTTACGCAAAACATGGAATCTGAATTTGTCTGCTCTGAAATAATTTAATGAATAAAGCACCGGTTTATCATGCTGATCATAATGCGTTTGTTTTAACAGTAAAAGAGCTGTTTCCGGATCACATTCCAGCACTGGAGAAATCGTATCATGATAGCCGATCGGCTCAATATCGGTTACGGCATAGCTGATGACAGAGCCTGAATTTTTCTCAAGCAGGTCAAACATAGACTCTTGCTGGTGAGAAAAAGAATCCGGCAATATATCCATCGGAATTTTGTCAATACAATACACAATCGGCTGTCCGTTTGCCGTTCTGACACGTTCAAGATAAAAAACTTCCTGGCCTGATGTCAGATGAAATCTCTTGATATCATCATCAGTCGGCATAAGCACTTGAGATGAAAGAAAGATTGTTCCTGGGATCATATTAGCCTGTTCAATCATTTTGGTTACACTGTTCAGCTGTTCAATGCCCGAAAGAAATAACGGCTTAGAATGGACAAAAGTTCCTACACCATGCCTTCTGATAATCACATGCTCTTCTTCCAAAATCCGTAGTGCTTCACGCAAAGTCGCCCGGCTGACGCCAAGCTTTTTGGAAAGCTCAAATTCAGAAGGGAGCTTTTCTTTCTCAGTGTAGATTCCATTTTTAATATCCTCTTTAATTCGTTCAATTACTTTTAAATACAAGTGCCGATTATCAGCTTTTGTAGACATGTTTCCCCTCCGTAAACCACCTTCGATAAAAATTATTGAACAATTGGGACAACTATATCATGTTTTGTCGAAAAAATAAACAGCAAGGTGTACAGTTTACATAATGTTATTATTGTTGCCGAGCTCTCTTTCTTTAAGAAGAGAGCTCATCATGTTTTTCTTTTGATATTAAGACTTCCCTTGGTTTGCTGCCTTCATACGGGCCAACTACACCGCGTTCTTCCATTGCATCTATCAGACGTGCCGCTCTTGTATACCCGATTCTGAACCGTCTTTGCAGCATCGATACGGATGCAGTCTGCATGCCGACAATTAATTCGACGGCTTCATCATAAAGGTCATCGGTAACCTGAGTATGTGTTTCCGTTATTTCCTCAGGAATCATTTCTTCCTGATATTGAGCTTTTTGCTGCGTAATGACATGATCCACGACCTGCTCCACTTCTTCGTCTGACAAAAATGCTCCTTGTACGCGGACAGGTTTATTAGCCCCAACAGGTAAAAACAGCATATCTCCGCGTCCCAGAAGCTTCTCAGCGCCGCCCATATCCAGAATGGTCCTTGAATCCGTCTGTGAAGAGACACTGAATGCGATTCGTGACGGAATATTTGCCTTGATGACCCCTGTAATGACGTCAACTGACGGGCGCTGTGTCGCAATAATAAGATGGATGCCGGCAGCCCGCGCCATTTGGGACAATCTCGTAATTGAGTCTTCTACATCAGATGAAGCTACCATCATAAGATCAGCTAGCTCGTCCACAATAACCACGATATACGGCAGCTCTGGCTGTTTTGCCTCTCCCTCATTATTGGAGCGTTTAATATAATCATTGTACCCTTCAATATTTCTAGTTCCTGTATGAGAAAACAGTTCGTACCGCCGTTCCATTTCATTGACAACCTTTTCAAAGCTTGTGAAGCTTTTTTCGGATCAGTTACCACCGGAGCAAGCAAATGCGGAATTCCATTGTACACATTCAGCTCAACCATTTTTGGGTCAATCATCATCATTTTCACTTCATGCGGTTTAGCGCGCATCAAAATACTTGTGATAATGCCGTTGACACAGACACTTTTTCCGCTCCCGGTCGCGCCTGCAACAAGCAAATGAGGCATTTTGTTTAATTCAGCAAGCACGGCTTCGCCCGAAATATTACGGCCAAGTCCGATTAACAGTTTAGCATCAGGTCGGTCATTAAGTTTTGACTCAAGCACTTCCTTCAGCGATACCATAGCCACTTCCGCGTTTGGAACTTCTATCCCAATGGCAGATTTACCTGGAATAGGCGCCTCAATCCTGATGTCTTTTGCAGCCAACGCAAGCGCTAAATCGTCACTTAGGTTGACTATTTTACTGACCTTTACTCCGACATCCGGATACACTTCATATTTCGTGACAGCCGGCCCGAGATGAACCTGTGTCACTTTTGCCTTTACGCCGAAGCTTTGGAAGGTGCGTTCGAGCTTCCTCGCATTTTCATAAATATTTTTTTTTATTCAGCCTGCTGGCCGGTATGCATTGGATCGGCTAATAAATCTAATGACGGCATCTGATAATCTTTATTTTCAAGTTCTGTAAAGGTCATTGGCGGAGCAACTGCCGTTTCATTATGGTCAGCCTCGGACTGATTTTCCTGAAGCGGTTCTGTGACCGGTTCAATTTGTTTTTCTGCAGCTGCCGGGGGCTCTTCCGATTCATTCCGGTCTGAAAAGCTTGAGATAATCGGCTCTGAATGAATGAGAGGCGATACCATTTCCTGCTCCTCTTCTTCAGCAGTGGGCTCTGGCTCCATTTGCTGTTTTCTGCGAGCCGGCTTTTGTTTTTTGCTGGTATTGGCTTTCGCCTTTTTCGATGATTTCATATTTGTTTTGACTGATTTCATGTCATCAATAAAAGCAAACCATTGTTCTTTGATGAAACGGCCGATCGGGCTCATCCACTTTTTCAGCGTTTCTTGAAGAGAGCGCCCTGTGACCAGAATCAATCCGATCAAAATCATTACAATCGCCATAATTTGAGAACCAGTAGATGCAAACAAAAAGTGTGAAGCCGCAAACAGAAGCGCCCCGATCATCCCCCCGCCTAAATCAGGTGAAGCAGAGCTCCCATTCATGTCCATTAAAAATAATTCCCATGTATTGCGGATCACGCTGGCAGACTCAATAGACCCTCTGTTCGTCAAATTTTTAAACAGCTGCACATGAGAAAGCAGCAATATGCTTGCAATGATGCAGTACAGCCCCGCCTTTCGTCTCGTTAAAAGACTCGGCGTTTTTTTCTTCCAAAATAGTGAAACCCCTAAAACAAACAAGCCTAACAAGCATAAAATAAACCACTCACCAGCGAAAAAACGGAACAAGTAGATAAAGGTTTGTCCCACTACACCAAGCTGCAAAATGGCGATAATTGAGATAGCAATGCACAGCAATCCGTTTAATTCGTATTTTATGTTGAGCTGTTTTGCCTGTTTTTTTCTCGATTTTCTTTTTTTCTTTGCCACACTCATCACCTTACTGCGTTAAAAAATGTAAGTTCATACATAATGAAGAAAGCAGCCGTTAACTGGCTGCATTTTTTCTGTAGGATTCCCCTATTATAGCATATTTTGCCCTTAAAAAAGGGGAGGAATCTTATACGTTTAATTTTAGCTTTTGTCCCGGAGAAATATCCGGATGCAGAAAGTGCATGGGGTTTGTACTCATGACTTGTATAACCTCTGCTTCATTGCCTTTCATCTCGACAAGAAGCGGAACACCCCTATACTCGATTTGCTCGTGAGCACTTGGCTGTTGGTTCTGTTCCGCGAAAACAATTTGTCCTTCTTCTTCTCTCGCTTCCTCGATCAGCTCATTTAATTTATTGATCGCTTGGCCGACTCCGCCGACGTGATCAATCAGGCCATACTCGACGGCATCCTTGCCGACGACATTTGTTCCAATATCGCGTGTTAAGTTTCCTTTTGAAAACATTAGCTCTTTAAACTTATCTTCATTTACATTTGAATGGCTTGTTACAAATTTAACGACTCTTTCTTGCATCTTATCCAAGTACTCAAAGGTTTGAGGCACACCGATCACCAGTCCCGTCAGCCGAACGGGATGAATCGTCATGGTAGCTGTTTCAGCGATATAGCTGTAATCACAAGATACCGCAATTGGCACACCGATGGAATGTCCTCCGCCAAGTACGATGGAGACGGTCGGTTTTGACAAGGATGCGAGCATTTCAGCAATCGCAAGACCTGCTTCCACATCTCCGCCGACTGTATTTAATATAATAAGCAAACCTTCAATTTTTGGATTCTGCTCAATGGCAACGATTTGCGGGATTACATGTTCATATTTTGTTGTTTTGTTTTGCGGAGGCAGCTGAACATGGCCTTCTATTTGTCCGATAATGGTCAGACAATGGATATTTGTATCTTGCGGGAGCTGCGGAAGTGTCGTTTCCCCTAGCTGCTGTATTTTATTCATAATGCTGTCTTTCGCATCATTTTTTTCAGGACGTTCTTCTTCTGTATTTTCCATACGATGATCCATTTCGCTTTCACCCTTTCCGAGTTTCTCTTTGTATTATGAACAAAGATCTTCGATTCAATCCCGGCATAACAGGCAAAAAAATAAAGACCGGAGCAGCTCCGGTCTTACGTTTCCATTAGACTTCCATAATAATTGGAATGATCATCGGTTTACGTTTTGTTTTTTCATATAGGAATTGGTTCAAAGCATCTCGCATTGCCTGCTTAAGCGTTGACCATTCAACATTTGATGTTTCTGTTGCTTCAGTCACGATTGAGCGTACAAGCTCAGTAGCCTGTACGATAAGGCCTTCAGACTCTCTTACATAAACAAAACCGCGTGTGATAATCTCAGGACCTGATACAAGATGTTTCTTTTGTTTATCAAGTGTAATGACAACAATCAGTATGCCGTCTTGTGAAAGTAAGCGGCGGTCTCTCAGCACAATATTTCCGATGTCGCCTACACCTAAACCGTCGATTAAAATATTGCCGTATGGCACTTTATCACCGATCTTTACGTTTTGGCCGCGGAACTCGACAACGTCTCCTTTTTCAATTAAGAAGATATCACTGCGCTTCATACCGATTTCTTCAGCGATTTTTGAATGAGCCTTTTGCATTCTGTATTCGCCGTTTACAGGAATTAAATATTTTGGTTTAAGCAGATTGATCATCAGCTTTAACTCTTCCTGTGAGCCGTGTCCAGATACATGCACACGCTTTTGGGCAAAAATGACTTGTGCGCCGGCTCTGGCAAGCAAATCTACTGTTTTAGAATAAATGAGTTCCTGTCCAGGGATCGGTGTGGATGCAATTACAACTGTATCCCCTTCTTCGATATTCAGCTGCTTGTGGGCTTTGTTTCCCATTCTTGTCAGAGCTGCCAACGGTTCACCATGGCTGCCGGCAGTTACAATAGCTACTTCACGCTTCGGATATTTTTTGACGTCCTGAACCGAAATAAACAGTTCATCATCTGCTTCAATATATCCAAGCTTTCTTGCCAACTGAAGGATCGATTGAAGGTTTTTTCCGGCAACTGCAATCTTTCTGCCATTTTGAGCCGCTGCATGAATGACTTGCTGAATCCGGTTAATATTGGATGCGAAAACAGCAATGATTACCCGGTTCTCTGAATTGTAAAGCGCGTCCGAAATCTCTCCGCTGACAGCAGCTTCCGAAGGGGTGTAACCCGGACGTTCTGCATTTGCACTGTCAGAAAGCAGAGCAAGTACGCCGCTGTTGCCGATTTTAGCAATCTCGCCAATGTCGCACGATTGATTAAGTGCGGGTGTTTGGTCAAATTTGAAGTCTCCCGTGCATACAATAGATCCAAGTGATGTTTTTAAACTAACGCCTACTGAATCAGGGATACTGTGGATCGTATTAAAGAACGATACCTTTGTTGATTCAAATGTAATGACAGATTTTGAGTGAATTTCTCTTAAATCAGCTTTTCGGTTATGTCCGTATTGCTTTAATTTTTCTCTTAACAGTGCAAGCGTCAGCTTTGTTCCGTATACAGGAACAGACAGCTTGTTTAACAAGTAAAAAACGCCGCCGATATTCTCATCATGCCCATGTGTTAAAAAGATAGCCTTGACGCGGTCAGATCGTTCAATCAAATATGATATGTCAGGAATCACCACATCAATACCAAGCATTTCATTTTCTGGATGCATAAGGCCGGCATCAACGACAAATATGTCTGAATCAATTTCGATGACATAAAGGTTCTTCCCAATTTCTCCGACACCGCCAAGGGCGATAATTCTAACGTTTTCTGTATTTTTCTTTTTCAAAATCTATATCCTCCTAGTCTCATACCCGTCCATCATCACTTGTTCCTATTATAACTGAAAGTAATTTTAGAAAACAAGATAAAGCAGAAGGTTTAGGGAAAACCATTATGTATAAGAAACGGTCAAACTCAGGTGGAATGAGAATGACCGCGTTTGTTTCACTGTATGAATTTTTTCTTACAGTTCGCTGATCGCGCTGCTTAAGCTCAGACGTTCATCTTCGTTTAACGGGATAAGAGGAAGACGCACTGAACCGACATCAAGGCCTTTCAGCTGAAGAGCTGTTTTCACAGGAGCCGGGTTAGGCGCTTTAAACAGTTCCTTCATAATCGGCAGGAGTTTCTGGTGAATCAGTGCCGCGTTAGCTGTTTGCCCATTTGTATAATTTTTGATCATTTGCTGCATATCAGAGCCTACGATATGGCTTGCGACTGAAACGACACCTCTTCCTCCTACTGACAGAACAGGAAGCGTCAAGGCGTCATCTCCAGAATAAACGGAGAAATCTTCAGGCGTTTCCGCAACAATTTTTGTAATCGCTTCGAGGTCTCCGCTCGCTTCTTTAATCGCAACAACATTCGGAACATCTGCCGCCAAACGGATAGTCGTCTCAGGAGCAAGAGAGGCAACGGTGCGGCCCGGCACATTGTACAGCATAACTGGAAGAGACGTTTCAGAAGCAACAGCTTTAAAATGCTGGTACATGCCTTCTTGTGAAGGTTTATTATAATACGGTGTAACGAGCATGACCGCGTCTACGCCCGCTTCCTCAGCTTTTTTTGTGAGCTTAATGGAATCTTTCGTGTTGTTGCTTCCAGTACCCGCAATAACGGGCACCCGGCCGTTCACTTCTTTGACCGTATATTCAAATAGCGCTATTTTTTCTTCTGTTGAAAGGGTTGGAGATTCTCCTGTCGTTCCCGCTACTACTAAAGAATCTGTTCCGTTTTTCAACAAGTAGTCAATCAGTGTAGACAATTTTTGAAAGTCTACATTCCCTTTATTGTCAAAAGGTGTAATCATAGCTGTAGACACATTTCCGAAATTCATTTTTTTCACCTCATCATGATTCAATCACATTTACTTAGAAAGTTCAAACACTTCATGCAAAGCGTTTACAGCAGGAACCATGTCCTTTTCATGGACAAGCACCCAGATGGTCGTGTGGCTGTCCGCCGACTGCAGAATAGGAATCTCTTTCTCTGATAGGGCTGTCACAATTTTAGACGTTACACCCGGGACGCCCATGATACCGGCACCGACTGCCGAAACTTTTGCACAGTCTCTCGTCACCATCGGGTCATAGCCCATATCCATTAAGATGCGCTGAGCTGTTTCCGTCTTGTTCCCAGCCACCGTATAAACAATTTCACTAGGTGTAATGTTAAAGAAATCAACGCTGATTCCTGCATTCGCCATCGCTTTAAAAACTTCAGTCTGAACGTTATACTGACCGAGTTTTGAAGGCACTTTGAACTGTGTGACATCTTTGACATGGGCAATTCCGGTAATCAGCCGTTCAAAAACATCACTGCCGACATTGGAAGAATGATGTGAAGTCACCAATGTGCCTTTATCTTTAGAATATGTTGAGCGGACGCGGATCGGAACCTTAGCCTGCATCGCAATTTCCACAGCTCGCGGATGAATCACTTTCGCTCCCTGGTACGCCAAATTGCAGATTTCCGTATATGTTACCACAGGAAGCGGTTTCGCGTTTTCCACTACTCTCGGATCTGCAGTCATCACACCTTCAACATCTGTGAAAATATCGATGTATTCAGCGTCAATTGCCGCCCCAAGTGCGGCTGCAGACGTATCGCTGCCCCCTCTTCCGATCGTTGTTGTATCGCCCTTTTCAGTAGCGCCTTGGAATCCTGCGACGACTACCGCGTCATGATTCGCAAGCACACTGAACAAACGCTCAGGCTTCATTTCAAGGATTTTTGCATTTGTATGCTGGTCATTTGTTAAGAAGCCGGCCTGAGCCCCAGTCAGCGCAGATGCTTTTACACCGTTATCCAGCAGCATGCTCGTAAAGACGACAGAAGAAATCGTCTCTCCACATGATAAAAGCAAATCCTGCTCTCTTGGGGAAATCGCAGACTGATCGCCGTAAAGCAGTCCCAACAGAGAGTCAGTTGCGTACGGATCACCCTTCCTGCCCATCGCAGAAACGACAACGACAACCTTATATCCTTCACTGATTGCTTCTTTAATGTGCTCTAAAGCCAGTTTACGGCCTTTGTCATCCTTCACAGATGTCCCGCCAAACTTTTGAACAATTATCTTCACTGTTTTCACTCCAAATTATTCGGACGTAACAGAAGAGAGCAGGCGATTTGCGCCTTACTCTCTTCTATTCGCACTTGGGAAATTCTCTCTTTTATACGAGGTTTAGTTTTTTCAGGCTTTCTGCAATTTGAACAGAGTTCCATGCGGCGCCTTTTAATAGGTTATCAGAAACTACCCATAAATGAAAACCGTTTGCTCTGTCCAAGTCTTTGCGGATGCGGCCTACAAACACATCGTTTTTGCCGACTGCATCGGCAGGCATTGGATAAAGCTGCTGGCTCGGGTCGTCCTGAAGTGTAATGCCAGGAGCTTCTTTTAATAGATTTTTAATATCTTCCACAGTAGCGTCATCTCGGTCTACCTCGATGTAAACGGACTCTGAATGGCCGGTTTCAATCGGAAGTCTCACACATGTAGCCGCTACTTGAAGCTCAGGCATGTGCATGATTTTTTTCGTTTCATTTATCATTTTCATTTCCTCAAACGTATAGCCGTTATCTTGGAATTTATCAATTTGCGGAATCGCATTGAAAGCGATTTGATAGTGTTTTTCATCACCTTTTACAGGCATAATCTCTGGTTTGATTTCTTCGTTGTTTAAAATCGCCTCTGTTTGGCTGTGCAGCTCTTTTACAGCTTCATTTCCCGCTCCTGATACCGCTTGGTAAGTTGATACGATAACTTTGTTTAAGCCGTAAGCTTTGCGGATCGGTTCCAGCGCAGCCACCATTTGAATTGTAGAGCAGTTAGGGTTGGCAATAATGCCGTTGTGTTCATGCAAGTCCGCCTCGTTAACTTCAGGCACAACAAGCGGCGTATTTTCGTCCATACGGAACGCACTTGTATTATCTATAACAATAGCTCCGCGTTTTACAGCTTCGGGTGCCAATGCCTGCGATACGCTTCCGCCGGCGCTGAACAAAGCAATATCTACTCCTTCAAAGCTCTCGGGAGAAGCTTCCTGTACAGTCAGCTCTTGGCCTTTAAATGTGACTTGGGTACCCGCAGAGCGTTTTGAAGATAGCAATGTAAGTGTATCCATTTCAAAATTTCTGTCTTCAAGTGTTTTAAGCATTTGTTGTCCTACAGCTCCTGTCGCTCCGACAACAGCTACGTGTAAACCTCTTCCCATCTGTAAAACTCCTTCCGCCAATCAGCTTCATTGAATTGATTTGACTATAATTTTACGTTTTATTTTACCATAGAATATGCGGGTGATGACCGAAATTTTTTGTTTAGGAAAGATTTTCTGTATATTTAGTCATTTCCCTGATAATTATCAACGAGAATCGGCTGAAGCTGCTGATGCATCAGGGCCTTTTCAACAGTTTGAGGAAGCAGATCCATTTTGGCAACCATTGAATTCGGTTTTTTGTATGGATCATCTTGCCCAAAAGGAATGAAGAAGATATTTTTGGTAGACATGAGCCTCATTAAGGTTGGTGCCATTTAAACCGAGAGCGTCATTTGTTGAGATACCGAGAACGACCGGCCGATTGTTTCTGATTGTTGCTTTTGCAGCCATCAGTACTGGGCTGTCTGTCATGGCGTTGGCCAGCTTGCTCATCGAGTTTCCGGTTAAAGGAGCTATTACCATGCAGTCCAATGGCAGCTTTGGCCCAAGGGGTTCAGCCTTTACAATTGAATCAATTACCTCATATCCGGTAAGATCTTCAATTTTTTTAACCCATTCCGCTCCTTCTCCAAAGCGTGTATCTGTGGATTTTACGGTAAATGTGACAACCGGCCGGACTTCCGCTCCTTCATTGACTAGCGCCTCAATTTGCGGAAACACCGCTTCATATGTGCAATGCGAGCCGGTCAGTCCAAATCCGATTCTTTTCCCTTTCAGTGACGACATTCTTATTTCCCCTCCTCAGCATGTAATTCAGCCAAAAGCTTGCTCAAGACATTAGCGAGGATCTGCCCGGCTGTTTTAGGAGCGACAATCCCCGGCAAACCAGGAGCAAGGAGTGCCTTAATCCCTTGTTTTTCAGCATATTTAAAATCGGTTCCACCGGGACGTGAAGCCAGATCCAATATTAAGGTTTTCGGTGTCATGCAAGAAAGCACAGTTTGATTCAAAATCATGCTCGGGATGGTATTAATACAAATATCTATATCTTTGACATGCTCTTTGAGTTCATCAGTGTGAAACGGGACGAGCCCCATTTCGGTGATGCGCGCCAGATGCGCTGAACTTCTTGCGCCTACCTTTACATTCGCCCCCAGCGCGGCAAATGTACGGGCGATCGTCATTCCGGTACGCCCTAGCCCGAGAACGGCCACCTGAGATCCGTGTATCGTATAATCTGTGTGCTGAATGGCCAGCATAATGGTTCCTTCTACTGTCGGAATAGAATTATATATCGCAATGTCATCCCGCTCAAACAGCTTAACAAGTTTTCTGTTTGCTTGAGCTGCAATGTTTTCTAAATAGGCGTTAGAAATCCCTGAGAAAATGACACAGTGTGCAGGCGTTTGGTCGAGGTGCTCCTGTTTTAAAACAACTTCTTCATTTGAAAATACGGTTGATACGACACCTTCTCCTGTTGTTGCAGACACAGGAAGATTTACAGCTCCGGTAAAACCGTGATCCAATTGGTCAAAACCGACGAGATAGATATCAGTCTGCTGTTCAGTGAGCTTTCTAATAATTTCGAGCTGCCTTGCGTCACCGCCGATAACTGCAATTTTCAATCCGGTTAACATGTTAAACGTTCACCTTCTTTGTATATACTGGATCCCTAGTTGTTAAGCTCCCCTTCATCTTATGATCAAAAGGAAATAGCGGTGAATTAAAACATACGCTTTTTTCACACAAAAAAACATCGGCTGACTCAGCCGATGTTTGGATGTTTTCATGAGAGCCCATAACCTTCAGAGTTGGGCCTTTTCTATAGTTACTCTTGGTGAGGAGAAATCTCCTCAGGGACATCTAAAATGATCATATCTGATCCGATCTTTTGAATATGATTCCAGGGGACACGAATGTCTTGACCGTGTTTTCTCAAACCAAACCATTTGACTGTCGGAATGAGAAGCGCTGTGATCTGACCATCCTGTTCATTGATTTCTAAATCGGTCTGACCCAGTACTCCCAGCCGTTCAGCTCTTTTGATGTCGACAATTTCCTTCCCGGATAATTCACTGAGCCGCATCTCTGTCACCCCCTTGTACTATGTATGATCAAAAGGATAAAAAAATGCCTGCTCCGTTTTGGGGCAGGCATTTCGGTTTATGATGGCATATTGCCGGAAGGGCTGATAAGAGCCAGAGAATAGTCATTCGTAAACATTTGTCTGGCAAGACCGTTGACGCGTTCTAAGTTTACAGCGTTTAATTCATTAATAATTTCGTCTAATGTTTTGTGTTTTCCGAGCAGCAGTTCATTTTTACCGTTTCGGCTCATTTTGCTGTTCGTGCTTTCTAAGCTCAGCATCAAGCTTCCCTTCATTTGCTCCTTGCTGTTTTCCAGCTCTTTCACCGTTATGCCGTCGCGTTTTAATGTCGCAAGGGTTTCTTGAATGGTTTCTGACAGCTGCTGAAGCTGATTTGCACCTGTTCCGCCATAAATGGTGAGCATGCCGCTGTCCTCATATGAGCTGTGATAGCTGTAAACAGAATAAGCGAGCCCTTTATCTTCACGAACATCTTGGAACAGGCGGCTGCTCATGCTGCCTCCGAGCACATTATTAAGGACGATCAAATCATAAATCTTTTCATGACCGACTTCCAGCCCTTTAAAGCCTAGACATAAATGGGCTTGTTCTGTTTCTTTTTTTCTTGTGAGTTTTTCTGTATGGAATCCAGGCTTCTGAAGACCTGTCGCTTTGCCTTTTGCCTCGTATGATCCGAACCATTTTTCTACATCTTTTATAAAGCTTTCTGAAATATTACCCGCTACAGAAATAACGACACGGTCCGGCGTATAATAATCATGCATGTATTGTCTGAGAGAGTCGCCGTTAAAGGAATCAAGCGTTTCTTCTGTGCCTAGAATCGGATAGCCTAAAGAATGATTCCCGTACGTGGCTTTGCTCAGTAAATCATGGACAATATCATCGGGCGCGTCTTCGTACATTTTTATTTCTTCGTAAACCACATTTTTTTCTTTTTTCAGCTCGTTTTCATCAAAAGTTGAATGAAAAAACATATCTGCTAATACGTCAAGTGCGTAATTCGCATGCTCATCAAGCACCTTTGCATAATAGCAGGTATATTCCTTTGAGGTAAACGCATTGACCTGACCGCCAATACGATCAAAAGATTCTGCTATCTCACGTGCAGATCTTGTGCTCGTCCCTTTGAAGAACATATGCTCCAAAAAGTGGGAAATCCCATTTATCTCCGGCGTTTCGTGCCGCGAGCCTGTACCAATCCAAACGCCGATCGCAACAGAACGGACTGTCGGGTTATTTTCAAGCACAACTCTTACACCATTTTGACATGTATATCGTTTAATCAAATTTGTTCCTCCTATTCAAAGACTAGCTGCCTGCCCTGTTACTTCAACAGTCTTGTTTCATCCATTAGTTCAGTGACTGTTCCAAGCGCATATCCTTTCTCTTTTATCTTTGTAATCAGCGCTTCAAGACTTTCCGCCGTGGGATCTGTCGGATGCATTAAAATCATGGCACCATTATGTATCTTGCTTAACACCCGTGTTTGAAGTGCAGACGGAGCCGGTTTTTGCCAGTCGATTGTATCAACTGTCCACATCACTGTTCCCATATGTTTGTCAGCTGCAATGTCAACAACCGCTTTTCTGAAACTCCCGCTTGGCGGAGCGAACCATTTTGGCTTGACACCGAGCGTTTTTTCTATCTGCTCATTCGTCTTGTCGAGCTGTTCGGAAATTCTTCCTGTTGTCAGTTTGCTCATATCCGGATGATTGTATGAATGATTTCCGATTTCATGTCCTTCTTCCGCAATCTTTTTAGCCAACTGTTCATTGTGTTTCACCCAATTGCCTTCCAAAAAAAACGTTGCCTTCACTTTATGCTTTTGAAGTACAGGGAGCATTCTTTCCAAATATTCGTTTCCCCATGCCACATTAATTAAAAAAGCCACCATCGGTTTTTCAGGATTCCCTTTGTAAATAGGCTCTGGCTGAAGAGACTCAAGATGAACGCTTGGTTTTACTTGACTGTACACTAAATCGTTTTCCCGAAACTCACCGTGCTTTTTCATTTTTTTATAGGATTTGTCAATATTGACCTTTAAACCATTGTAACCGGGAATGCTTTTCCACACCTTATCTATTCTTGCATTCTGAGGCTTTACTTCATAATCTGGCGCCTTTTGAAGCAATTCTTCATATAACGGGTCTTTGGACGCCGAGACGGTCACCGTATCTTGTTTCATTGCCCCTATATAATCAAGTGTGTGCGGATTTTTCATCATCTCAAATGAAACAAAAAAAAGAAATAGAAAAACGGCAAACGGTACAAATTTTTTGTACATGTTTTGTCCCCCCTCACCTCACATTATGAAGGAGAAGGACAAGGTAGAACCCGCTTGCTTTTTAAAGCGTCAAAATAAAGAAGCCGGGGTCTCCCAGGCTCCTTTTATGTTTTCATTTAAGATTTTTGTTCTTCTTTTTCTTTCTCTTCACGGAGCACAGCTTTACGAGACAAGTTGACCCGTCCTTGCTTATCGATTTCAGTAACTTTCACAAGAATCTCATCTCCGATTTTGACAACATCTTCAACTTTTCCTACGCGGTCAAGCGCAAGCTCTGAAATGTGCACCAAACCGTCTTTTCCGCTGAAAATTTCAACGAACGCACCGAATTTTTCAATTCGTTTTACTTTACCTAAGTAAAGCTGACCGACTTCAACCTCTCTGACGAGGTCTTCGATGATTTTCTTCGCTTTTTGGTTGCTGCTTTCAACTGTCGAAGAAATAAAGATTGTACCATCCTGCTCGATATCAATTTTAACACCGGTCTCTTCGATGATTTTATTGATTTGTTTTCCGCTAGGCCCGATGACATCGCGGATTTTATCAGGATTGATCGCCATTGTTAAAATCTTAGGCGCATATTGGGAAAGCTCTTTTCTTGATTCGCTTAATGTAGCAAGCATACTGTTGAGGATTTCCATTCTTCCTTTTTTCGCCTGCTGAAGCGCTTCTTCAAGAATCTCTCTGGAAAGGCCATCAATTTTAATGTCCATTTGCAGCGCCGTTACACCCTTTGCAGTTCCGGCAACTTTAAAGTCCATGTCTCCAAGCGCATCTTCCATGCCTTGAATATCAGTTAAAACAGTATAGTGTTCGCCTGATTTGACAAGTCCCATTGCAATACCTGCGACTGGTGCTTTGATTGGTACACCGGCATCCATCATTGCAAGTGTGCTTGCGCAAATACTTGCTTGAGACGTAGAACCGTTTGATTCAAGCACTTCTGACACAAGACGGACAGTATAAGGGAAATCTTTTTCAGACGGAATAACTGGCTCAAGCGCACGCTCACCCAGTGCTCCGTGTCCGATTTCACGGCGTCCCGGCCCACGCATTGGTCCTGTTTCCCCAACGCTGAATTGCGGGAAGTTGTAATGATGCATAAACCGTTTCGATTCTTCAACACCTAAACCATCAAGGATCTGCACATCACCGAGAGCACCTAACGTACAAACGCTGAGAGCCTGAGTCTGTCCTCTTGTGAACAATCCGGAACCGTGTGTTCTCGGCAATAGGCCGACTTCAGAAGAAAGCGGGCGAATTTGATCGACTCCGCGGCCGTCAGGTCTTACCTTTTCTTCAGTAATCAGGCGGCGCACTTCATTTTTGACAAGCTTGGACAAAATTTGTTTGACTTGCTTGATTGTTTCTTCATCATGCTCATCTTCCTCGAATTTTGCTACCACTGTGTTTTTCACTTCAGTAATGGCATCTTCGCGCGCATGCTTTTCATGAACTTGGATTGCTTTCAGCAGATCTTCTTCTGCTAAAGCCTTTACCTTTTCATTCAGCTCTTCGTCAATTTCATAGAGCTTAATTTCTGACTTTTCTTTGCCGACAGCTGCAACAATTTCTTCTTGGAATGCAATCAGGCGTTTAATCTCATCATGGCCGAACATAATCGCTTCTAACATCGTTTCCTCAGGAACTTCGTCTGCTCCCGCTTCCACCATGTTAATTGCATCTTTAGTTCCGGCAACGACAAGATTGATATCACTTTTCTCAAGCTGATCAACCGTCGGGTTAATGACAAATTGATTATCAATGCGTCCGACAGTTACCCCTGCAATCGGTCCTTCAAACGGGATGTCTGATACAGAAAGTGCAAGCGATGAACCGAACATAGCAGCCATTTCTGAAGAGCAGTCTTGGTCAACACTCATGACGATGCTGATGACTTGAACTTCATTACGGAATCCATCGGCGAACAAAGGGCGGATCGGACGGTCGATTAAACGGCTCGCCAATACTGCTTTTTCACTTGGACGTCCTTCTCTTTTAATAAACCCGCCAGGTATTTTACCTACCGCATATAATCTTTCCTCGTAGTTTACAGTAAGCGGGAAGAAATCAAGCGGTTTCGGTTCTTTTGAAGCGGTTGCTGTACTGAGTACTGCTGTGTCGCCGTAGCGGACCATAACAGCACCGTTTGCCTGTTTGGCAAGCTGGCCGGTTTCAACAGTAAGCGTTCTTCCGGCCCAATCTATGGTAAAGACATGTTTTTCTTGTCCCATACGATTACGAACTCCTCTCTTCGTTGTGTGAAATAATCAATTACTCCTATTATGAACGAAATGGATTGAACATATCAATGTCAAAGTAGTATGTAAAAGGATTTCAATGATTGTTATAAAAATTTTCGCTTTAATACGATAAAAAAGCGGGAATCCTCCCGCTTTTTACGATTATCGACGTAAGCCTAGTTTGTTAATTAACTCACGGTAACGAGTTACGTCTTTATTACGCAGATACGTAAGAAGATTACGACGCTTACCTACCATTTTAAGAAGACCGCGACGTGAATGGTGGTCTTTCTTGTGTGTACGTAAATGCTCGTTCAAGTTGTTAATTGAATCAGTTAGGATAGCGATCTGAACTTCTGGAGATCCAGTATCAGATTCGTGTGTTTTAAACTCACTGATGAGTTGGTTTTTACGCTCTTGAGTAATTGCCATCCTGTTTCACCTCCAAATCATATTTAGCCCCAGTTACCTAGCAACCGTCGGTGACTTCGGATTGCCAAGCAAAGGTTTTAAGACTACGAAGACTATCATACTAAAAATCGAGCCTATATGCAAATATTTTAGATTAAAATTTGTGTGCGCTGCATGTTATTTCCGCAAATTGCTGAAATAACGGATCGCTTCCTGCTTATCTTTCTCAATTTGCTCTGTTAATTCTAGAATGCCGTTGAACTTGCGCTCGCTCCGAATTCGTTTATACCATTCAATTTTTATAGCGGCTCCGTATACATCTTGATCAAAATCAAATAAATTGACCTCAATCGAAGGCTGTTCCGGACGTTTTTCATAAAACGTCGGCTTATAGCCGATATTGCAAACGCCGTTGTAAAGCTCGCCGTTTATTTCCGCTTTGACGGCATATACACCGGTCGGCGGGACAATATAGCTATTATTTAAGCCGACATTGGCAGTCGGAAACCCGATTGTCCGCCCTCTTTTATCTCCGTGAATGACAATTCCTTTAATAAAGTAGGGCTGTCCAAGCAAAACATTGGCCAGTTCAACGTCTCCGTTTTGAAGTGCATTCCGAATATAGCTGGAGCTGATTTTTTATCCTGCTCCGTCAATTTTTCTACCATCGTACAATCAGCTTTTCCATCTAAATCAAGCGGCATCGTTTCCATTGTTCCTTTGCCGTATTTGCCGTACGTAAAGTCAAAGCCTGCCACTGCATGCTGTACATTAAGGCCTAAAACGTACTGATCAACAAACTGCTTTGGAGTCAGAGAAGCAAACTCTTCATTAAATTTAACGACATACAGAATCTCCGTGCCTAATTGTTCAATTTGACTGATTTTATCTTCAAGAGGAGTAATCAGATCCTTTGGTTCCTGATCCCTGCCCAGCACATGAGAGGGATGGGGGTGAAAGGTCATCACGGCTAATGTCATATTTCTTTCTTCAGCTATCTGTTTAGCTGTGCCGATTACCTTTTGATGCCCTAGATGAACGCCGTCAAAATAACCTAACGCCATCACAGATTCTGGCTGCTCCTCTTTTGTTAAATGATGCGGATGTGTAATATGTATCGTCTTCACAGAACGGTCACCTTTTTTCTATTGTTCGCTTTTTTGCATCAATACTTTTGCCGGCTTTAACAGCCCGTGTTTTGTAGGATGGGGGAAATAAATCGCCAGACAGCTTCCGGATTCCGTATAGACTGCGATACGGTCGTCGCTTGTCAGATCCGTGAATTGTTCAGGTGTTTCAAGCAAAGCCCCATTTTCTACTTTCTTAGCTAATGTATCACTTATGATCCATTTCGGCAAATGATTGAGCGCACGTTCAATAGAGACTGTATGCTCTGTTATAGTTCCGGATTCGGCTTGAGCTTCCAGCTCTTCGAACGTAAAGCATTCATCAAGGGAAAAGTCACCGGACGCCGTACGGATCAAATGAGACATATGAGCCGGATATCCGAGCTTTTCGCCAATCATAACCGCCAGTGTCCGCACATAGGTTCCTTTTGAACATGTTACCGTAAACCGGAAACTCGCTGTCTCTCCATCATGTTTAACCCCTGTAGTGAGCGCAATGTCTTCAATGGTAATAAGACGTTTTGGCCGTTCTACTTCAAGTCCTGCTCTTGCATACTCATATAATTTTTTGCCGTTTACCTTTACTGCTGAATACATCGGGGGAATTTGTTCTTGTTTTCCCTTTAAGCTGTTTAACACCTTTTCTACTTCTGCTTCATCAATAGTTTGAACTACTGGCTTTGTATCAACGGGTTCTCCGGTTTGATCCTCTGTCGTCGTTGAAATGCCAAGCGTAATTTCAGCATCATATGTTTTAGACTTCTCAGTTAAATATTCAACAATTTTTGTTGCCCGGCCTACACAAATCGGAAGCACACCTGATACCTCAGGATCGAGCGTTCCCGTGTGTCCGACTTTTTTTGTTTTAAGCAGCTTCCGGATCTTCATGACACAATCATGCGATGTCATGCCGACCGGTTTATGTAAAAGGAGAACTCCGTTAACCATATGCCTTTCACTCCTTCTGTTGTGTGGATTTCTTTAAAACGCAGAAAAGAGGACAGACGACGAACGCCTATCCTCTTCATTTGTTATTCAGACGGGTTCTCTGAATTCAATTGGTGAATCAATGTTTCGATTCGGTTTCCGTAATCAATTGATTCATCGAACTCAAATTCAATCTCAGGCGTTTTACGAAGTCGGATGCGACTGCCGATTTCAGAGCGTATAAACCCTTTTGCCTTAGCCAGTCCTTTCAGCGCCTCTTCCCGTTTTTTCTCGTCTCCGAGAACGGAAATATACACCTTTGCAATTTGTAAATCACCTGATACACGTACATCTGTTACTGTCAGAAAACCAATTCTCGGATCCTTCAGCTTTCGGCTGATAATATCACCGAGTTCTTTTTTCATTTGCTCGCCAACACGGTTTGCTCTCATACTCAATTCAATCACCTCTAAGTTAAAACCACTCTGTTCTAGTGATCGTCCGTTCAATTTCAGGAAAAGAATCGATAAACGCAAGAACACGCTGCAATTCTTTTTCTGTTTGAACGCGAGAGGAAGAAACAGCGGCGATTCCAAAGCTGGTTCTTTGCCATGTGTCCTGATAGCCAATCTCCGAAATCGAAACATTGAACTTATTTTGAACCCTGGTTAAGATCCGCTTTAGAACGGCACGCTTTTCTTTTAACGATCCTGCATCATAAATGATGCATTCACATTCCGCAAATCCGATCACGTTCTTTCAATTTCTTGCATGACAAACGCTTCAAGGATGTCACCTTCACGAATGTCATTGTATTTCTTAATCGTTATACCACATTCGTAGCCTTGTGAAACTTCTTTCACATCGTCTTTAAAGCGTTTCAGAACGTCCACTTCGCCTTCGAAGATTACGACGCCGTCACGAATTAAACGGAGACCGCTATTGCGCGTGATTGTTCCTTCAGTAACATATCCGCCGGCAATCGTACCGATTTTAGATACTTTGAATGTTTGGCGCACTTCTACTTGACCAATTACTTTTTCTTCATATTCAGGATCAAGCATACCTTTCATAGCTGCTTCAATCTCGTCAATTACTTTGTAAATAATACGGTGAAGACGAATATCTACGTTTTCAGCTTCAGCCGTACTCTTAGCATTACCGTCCGGTCTCACATTAAACCCGATAACAATTGCATTGGAAGCAGATGCTAAAATAATGTCAGATTCTGTGATTGCACCAACGCCTGTGTGGATGATTTTCACTTTAACACCTTCAACTTCAATTTTTTGAAGTGCGGCTGTTAAAGCTTCGGCAGATCCTTGAACGTCAGCTTTTACGATAAGGTTGATGTCTTTTACATCACCTTGTTTAATTTGCTCGAATAAGTCGTCAAGACTCAGCTTTGCTTTATCGCTTCGCTGCTCTTCAAGCTGTTTGGAAGCACGGGCTTCTCCAACAGAACGAGCTGTTTTTTCGTCTTTAAAGACAAGGAATTGATCTCCTGCTTGAGGCACGTCATTTAGACCAGTAATTTCAACCGGTGTAGACGGGCCCGCTGTTTTTACACGGCGTCCGATATCATTGACCATTGCACGGACACGGCCAAATGTATTGCCGACTACGATCGGATCACCGACATGCAGTGTTCCAGTCTGTACGAGCAATGTCGCAACTGACCCTCTGCCTTTATCCAGTTCTGCTTCGATAACAGTTCCTTTTGCCTGGCGGTTCGGGTTCGCTTTCAGTTCCTCTACCTCACTGACAAGCAAAATCATTTCAATAAGTTCATCAATACCTTTTCCAGTTAAAGCGGAAAGCGGCACAAAAATCGTTTCTCCGCCCCAAGCTTCAGGCACTAGTCCGTATTCCGTCAGTTCTTGCATGACACGGTCAGGGTTCGCAGCTTCTTTATCAATTTTATTCACAGCAACGATGATCGGTACTTCAGCTGCTTTCGCGTGATTGATCGCCTCTACTGTTTGCGGCATTACACCGTCATCCGCAGCAACAACTAGGATCGTAATATCGGTTACTTCCGCACCGCGTGCACGCATGGTTGTAAATGCGGCGTGACCCGGCGTATCCAAGAAAGTGATTTTCTTGCCGTTTTCTTCGATTTGGTAGGCTCCGATATGCTGAGTGATTCCGCCAGCTTCTCCTTCAACAACCTTTGTTTTACGGATGCTGTCAAGAAGCGTTGTTTTCCCATGGTCAACGTGGCCCATGATTGTAACGACAGGAGGACGAATTTCAAGATCCTCTTCTTTATCAGGCTCTTCGTATTTCTCTAATTCAGTTTCTTCAAGGACAATAACTTCTTCAGTTTCAACACCGTATTCTGATGCAATCAGTTCGATTGTGTCTTTATCGAGCTCTTGGTTAATGGTCGCCATAACACCAAGAAGCATCAGTTTTTTGATGAGTTCAGAAGGCTCTTTGCCTAGCTCTTCTGCCAGTGCGCCAACTGTTAAAGTGCCTGAGAACGTAATTTTTTCAGGAAGCTCTTTTTTCGGCTTCACAGGCTTTTGCTGATGTTGGTTTCTGTTGTTGTTATTGTTGCGTTTATTTTTTTTGTTGTTGTTATTCTTCTTGTTTTTGTTAAATTGATTATTCTGCACGTCATTCTTCTTTCCGTCTCGAATTTTATTTGGTTGATTTCCAGCAGACTGCTGATTTACCCCTTGCGGCTGTTTGTTTTTGTTCGTTTCCGCAGGCTTTTGAGATTTAACGGCTGCGCCGCCTTTTTTAAATTTGGCATCAAGCTGTTTAATGGCCTTTTCTTCAAGCATGGCCATATGATTATTCACTTCTAAATCCATGTTCTTCAGTGCGGTCAAAATTTCCTTACTTGAAACATTTAACGCTTTTGCATATTCGTATACTCTCATTTTAGCCATTCGTTCACCCCCAAAAATATTAATCGAGCAAGCTGATTAGCTTATTCGCAAAACCTTGGTCAGTGACGGCGACAACGACACGGGATTCTTTACCGATAGAGCGGCCAAGAACCGCGCGATTCGCGACTTTTTTATAAGGAACTTTATAATAATTGCACTTGTCGGTTACTTTCTTTGCTGTGTTAGATGATGCATCCTCTGTAAGCAGGACAAGCTTCGCACGCGCATTCCTGACTTCTTTAATAACCAAGTCTTCGCCTGACACGACCTTACGAGCTCGATTGGCCAGACCCAGCAAGGGAAACCATTCCATTCCAGACATTTTATTTTTTCACCTTTTCCGCCAGTTCCAGCAATTCTTCGAAAATCTGGTCATCGATTTGTGATTGAAATTGATTTTGCAAAGTGTTTTTCTTTTTTGCTGCTAAGATGCACTCTTTATCCAGCGTTAAATAAGCACCCCGCCCGTTCTTTTTCCCGGTCGGATCTACTGAGATTTCGCCTTCTTTTGAACGAACAACTCGGATTAGTTCCTTTTTAGGCTTCATTTCACCAGTCACCACACACTTGCGTAACGGGATTTTTTTGTGTTTATTCACCTAAGGTCACCTCTTATTCATCCGATTCAGCAGTTTCAGGCTCCGTAAAGAGCGGCTCTTCGTCGTCTTCTTCAAGTTCTCTCGGATAGATTCCAAGCTCTCTTGCGTCTGTTTCGCTCTTAATATCAATCTTCCAGCCTGTCAATTTAGCAGCTAAGCGTGCGTTTTGTCCTCTTTTGCCAATCGCCAGAGACAGCTGGTAATCAGGAACAATAACAGTTGTCGCTTTTTCTTCTTCATTCACGATGACATCCAGCACTTTCGAAGGGCTGAGCGCATTCGCGACAAATTCTACAGGGTCATTCGACCAGTTGACAATGTCAATTTTTTCACCTTTTAATTCATTGACAATCGCCTGAACACGCTGGCCTTTAGGACCGACGCAAGAGCCTACCGGATCCACATCAGGATCATCTGTGCGGACAGAAATTTTCGAACGGTCTCCTGCTTCTCTGGCAACAGATTTCAGCTCCACAGTTCCATCATAAATTTCTGGCACTTCGATTTCAAATAAACGCTTTAAGAGGCCTGGGTGTGTTCTTGACACATAAATCTGCGGGCCTTTCGTCGTTTTTTCTACTTTTGTGATATACACCTTAATGCGGTCATGAGGCTTATAGCTTTCATTCGGCATTTGCTCATTAACCGGCAGCAAGGCTTCAATTTTTCCTAAAGACACATAGATAAACTTGTTGTCCAGGCGCTGGACGATACCTGTCATGATGTCTTCTTCACGGTCAATAAACTCAGAATAGATCACACCGCGTTCAGCTTCGCGCACACGCTGTGTCACGACCTGCTTCGCTGTTTGGGCTGCAATGCGTCCGAAATCCTTAGGCGTTACTTCAATCTCTACAACATCGCCCACCATATATTCCGGATGGATGCTTTGCGCCTCTTCGATTGAGATCTCCAGTCTTTGATCATATACCTCATCAACGACATCTTTTCTTGCGAATACACGGATTGAACCTGTTTCACGGTTCAAATCCACCCGTACATTTTGCGCCTGATTAAAATTGCGCTTATAAGCAGAAATTAAAGCAGCTTCGATTGCTTCAATGATAATTTCTTTGCTGATGCCTTTTTCTTTCTCAAGAATGGTGAGAGCATCTAATAATTCACTGCTCATGTTAACGGTCTCCCCCCTTAAAACTTATATTCATTAGAATGTTACAGCTAATCTTGCGTTAGCTATTTTTTCATACGGAATATCGATCCGTTTCTTTCTTGTTTTGATTGTCATCTCAACTGTCACTGTTTGTCCATCAAATTCAGCCAGCTCTCCTTCAAACACTTTTACGCCGTCAATCGGCTCATAGGTCTTAATGTATACATTTTTCCCTAGTGATTTTTCAAAATCGGCTTTTTTCTTTAATGGACGCTCAGCTCCCGGGGATGAAACCTCAAGAAAGTAATTTTGGCTGATTGGGTCTGCCTCATCAAGCTTCTCGCTTAGAGCTTCGCTTACTTTGGCACATTCCTCAATATCCACACCGTCATCGGAATCAATAAACACGCGAAGGAACCAGCTTTGACCCTCTTTGACGAATTCAATGTCAACGAGTTCAAGCTGAAGGCTGTCTACGATTGGCTGAGCCATTTCTTGAACGGTGTCAGTCACTTTTTTGCTCATGTTCTTCCTCCTTGTGCTGTCGATATCATATTCGTCTCGTCACTCTGCATAAAAACCCTGCTTCAAAAGAGCAGGGGCTTTAAAGTAAACGATGAACATGTCGAGACAAAATTGTCTTGTTCAATACAAAAGAGCGGGTTTCCCCACTCTTTGCCTCGGTAATCGTTAGCATTTCCAATAAAACTATACCATAACCATATTTTTATTGCAAATGGATATACGTTTACCTTTACGCTGTTAAGCTGATCACAGGGGCTCTCATCATACGATTGCACTTTTGCCGCACATGTATGCATAAAAGCAGAATTTCTTAAGAAATTCTGCTTTTATATGCTAAAACAGCGATAATTGGTTTTGATCCGGCAATGACTCCAAACAGCCGTGACGATCTAAATACTCTAAAATCGTTTTTGATACTTTCCCTCTCTTTTGCAAATCTTCTTTTGAGAGAAATTCTCCTTCTTCACGGGCCTTTACAATATTTAGAGCGGCGTTCGTACCTAAACCAGGAATAGAATTAAACGGCGGGATCAGGCTGTTGCCGTCAATAATAAATTCCGTTGCACTGGAGCGATATAAATCGACTTTTTGGAACGAATAGCCTCTTTCACACATTTCCAGCGCTAACTCTAATACTGTGAGAAGGTTTTTTTCCTTCGGTGACGCATCAAGCCCTTTGGAGTTGATATCCTCCATTACAGCTTTGATTGCTGTGGAGCCTTTGATCATCGTATCGATATCAAAGTCGTCTGCACGAACGGTAAAATAAGCCGCATAATACAGTAGTGCGTGATGCACTTTAAAGTAAGCAATGCGGACTGCCATTAATACATAAGCCGCGGCGTGGGCTTTCGGGAACATGTATTTAATCTTTTTGCAGGAATCGATATACCAGTCTGGGACATTGTTATTTTTCATTTCTTCTTCCCATTCAGGCGTTAAACCTTTTCCTTTACGCACAAATTCCATGATTTTAAACGCTAGTGACGGCTCGAGGCCTTGATAGATTAAATAAACCATAATGTCATCACGGCAGCCGATCACCTCACTCAGCTCACAAATATTATTGTGAATGAGTTCTTGCGCATTGCCGAGCCATACATCTGTACCGTGAGACAGCCCTGAAATCTGAACGAGCTCAGAAAAGGTTGTCGGCTTTGTGTCTTCAAGCATTTGCCGGACAAAGCGGGTTCCGAATTCAGGGATTCCCAGGGTGCCCGTTTTACATCCTATCTGTTCCTGAGTGACACCGAGTGATTCGGTTCCTTGGAAGATTTTCATTACTTCAGGGTCATCCGTCGGAATCGTTTTCGGATCAATGCCGCTTAAATCTTGGAGCATACGGATTACCGTCGGATCATCGTGCCCCAGAATATCAAGCTTCAGCAGGTTGTCATGAATGGAATGGAAGTCAAAATGCGTCGTTTTCCATTCAGAACCTGTCGCATCTGCCGGAAACTGAATCGGAGAGAAATCATAAATATCCATATAATCAGGAACTACGATAATACCGCCAGGGTGCTGTCCGGTCGTCCGTTTTACACCTGTACAGCCCTGCACAAGCCGGTCGATTTCGGCGCCACGCATATGGAGATTATTGTCGCCGGCATAGCCTTTTACGTAACCGTAGGCTGTTTTTTCTGCAACCGTACCGATCGTTCCGGCACGATATACGTTGTCTTCTCCGAACAATACTTTTGTATAATTGTGGGCCTGCGGCTGATATTCCCCAGAGAAGTTCAAATCGATATCAGGTACTTTATCTCCTTTAAATCCCAGGAACGTTTCAAACGGAATATCGTGCCCGTCTTTTTTCAAAGGCGTTTTGCAATGAGGACACATTTTGTCAGGCAGATCAAAACCTGAGCCGACAGATCCGTCATTAAAGAACTCAGAATGCTGGCATTCAGAACATATATAGTGCGGCGGCAGCGGGTTCACCTCTGTGATCTCAGTAAGTGTCGCAACTAAAGAAGAACCTACAGATCCCCGTGACCCTACCAGATACCCGTCATCTAGAGATCTCTTTACGAGTTTATGAGAGATCAAATAAATAACAGCAAAGCCGTGGCCGATGATACTTTTTAATTCTTTTTCAATACGCGCTTCAACAATTTCAGGGAGCTGCTCTCCGTAAATGCTTCGTGCACGCTGATAGCTCATTTCCCTGATCTCTTCATCAGCACCTTCGATTTTCGGCGTATATAGGTCATCTTTAATCGGCTTGATGTCTTCGATTAAAGATGCAACCTTTTGTGTGTTGGTTACAACGATTTCCTTCGCTTTTTCTTCCCCTAAGAAGGAAAAAGCTTCAAGCATTTCATCTGTCGTTCTGAAATGCACTTTCGGAAGTTCATGTCTGTTCAGCGGATTCGCGCCGCCCTGTGAGGATACTAAAATCTTTCTGTAAATTTTGTCCTCATCATTCAAATAATGAACATTTCCTGTTGCAACAACAGGTTTATTAAGCTTTTCACCGAGTTTGGTGATATTCGTTATGATTTCTTTCAGCGATTTTTCATCGCGAACCAGTTCTAGCTCAAGCAAGTGGCGGTATACCTCAGGCGGTTGAACCTCGAGATAATCGTAGAATGACGCAACATCTTCCACCTCTTCCGGCGACTTTTGCATCATGCCTTCAAAAACCTCTCCTCTGTCGCAGGCGGAACCGATCAGAAGGCCTTCCCTGTATTTCTCAAGCTGAGATCTCGGAATACGCGGCACTCTGTAAAAATAATGAATATGAGAAAGTGAAACGAGCTTAAATAAATTTTTCAAGCCTGTGCTGTTCACCGCCAGCACCGTTGCATGATAGGGTCTTGACCTTTGATAAGCGTTGGACTGACCCATATTTTCATTCAGCTGGTCATGATACTGAATACCCTTTTCAGCAGCATCCTCCAGCATTTTCATAAGCAAATAAGCGGTCGCCTCGGTATCATAGATCGCACGGTGGTGCTGTGTAAGTTCAATGTTAAACTTTTTACATAGTGTGTTCAGACGGTGATTCTTAAATTCCGGATAAAGGAAACGGCCGAGCTCCAGCGTATCAATGACAGGGTTTTTTGCTTTCTCGACTTGGAGGAGCTTTTTGAAAGCAACGTTTAAAAATCCCATATCGAAGCTTGCATTATGGGCAACGAGAATGTCATCGCCAATCCATTCTCTGAAATCTCTTATCACGTCTATTACATCCGGCGCGTCGACCAGCATATCATCAGTGATGCCTGTCAGTTCAATGATAGTCGCTGAAAGCGGACGATGCGGGTTGGCAAATGACTCAAATTTATCAATGATCTCCCCGCCTTTCACTTTTACAGCCGCCAGTTCAATAATCGTATCGTACACAGCGGATAGTCCGGTTGTCTCGACGTCAAAAACAACATAGGTTTCTTCATCAAGCAAACGGTGTGCGGGATTATAGGCAATCGGCACCCCGTCATCCACGATATTTGCTTCCATTCCATAAATCATTTTAATTCCATGTTTTTGGGCAGCAGAATACGCATCTGGGAAGGATTGAACGACAGCATGGTCAGTCAAAGCGATCGCCTCATGCCCCCATTTTTTCGCCTGTTCGACAAGCTTTCCGATGCCTGTTACAGCATCCATTTGGCTCATTGGGGAATGCAGATGCAACTCTACCCTTTTTTCTCCTTCAGGCGCCGTATCCTCACGGGTTTTTGCTTTTATTTCATTTACATCGTTTGCAATCATGACCAAATCTCGGACAAATGTGTCGTTTTGAATGCTTCCGCGCGCTTTTACCCACATACCTTTTTTCAGAGACTTCATGAGGGCCGCATCTTCTTTTTCTCTTGCAAACATTTTAATTAAGATACTATTTGTGTAGTCAGTAATTTTAAAGATGCACAGCGTGCGCCCGCTTTTCAGTTCTCTGGTTTCCACATCAAACACATAACCCTGAACCGCAATTCTCCGTTCCTCGTCCATTATGCTGTCAAGTGTTCTGATTTCCTCGTTATCTTTAATTTGATAGCCGATGACAAGGGGTCCTGAAGGAACTTGATCTTCATCACTTTCTTTATCTTTCTTTTCCATTTCAATTAACGCCTGCATCGCCCGCTCTTGGTCTTCAGCTAGCTTTTGCTCCCGAAACTTTTGTACTTCTTGATCAGATACAAATATTTCAGCATCAAGCTGAAAATCCGGAAACCCAAATTGACGGTATCCAGCTTGAATCATCGCACTGTATTTGTTCTTAAGAGCAGATGCTTCTGTATCCGTTTTTGTTTTGACAATCAGTTTGTTGCCCTTCAGCTTCGGTTTTTGCTGGCTTAAGAGACTGATAATCGGCGGTGAAATGCCTTGCAGCTCTTCAATGCAGCGTGTCCAATAATCCTGCACGAGACCTTCGTCAACCTCGGCATCATGCACTGCGATTGAGGACGTCACTTTTGCAATATGGGCAAACGATTGAGTCAGCCTCATGGTTAACATGTCATATATTTGATAAGGCAGCAAAGATTTAAATTTAAAATGAAAATGCCAGGATTTAGACGCTTTGTGTATCGTCAGCTTTTCAATCTCGCCATCTTCAAAGTATGTCATGAAGGTATCATCTGTCATATTAATCTGCTGCAGAAGAATTTGAAACTGCCTTCTGTTTACTGATAACTGTTCCATTAAGACAGTATTCCCCCCTTAAAAACATCATAAGTGAAGGTACCTCAGGCAATGAGGTACCTTCTATTATTTCTATTTTAACATGTTTTTTGATAAATCGTTATGGTGTTTACTGCTTGCTGATAAAAGCAGATAACTCATCAACAGAAACTTCTGTTGACTCACCCGTTTTGCGGATTTTAACCTCTACAATACCTTCATCAGCCCGTTTGCCGACAGTAATACGGATTGGAAGACCGATTAGATCCGAGTCAGCAAATTTTACACCGGCGCGTTCCGCCCGATCGTCATACAGCACTTCATAGCCTTTCGCTTTTAAATCAGCGTACAGCTTTTCTGCCAATTCTCTTTGCGCATTCGTTTTTGATATTCAATGCAAGTATATGAAGATCATACGGCGCCACGCTTTTTGGCCATATTAAACCTTTTTCGTCGTGATGCTGTTCAGCAATGGCAGAAAGGGTTCTGGAAACACCGATTCCGTAACAGCCCATCAGCATTGGCTGCGCTCGTCCGTTTTCATCTAAATATGTCGCATTCATCGCTTCAGAATAACGAGTTCCAAGCTTAAAGACTTGTCCGACTTCGATTCCTTCTGCAAATCGGATCGTGCCTTTACCGTCTGGTGACGGATCGCCTTCCTTAATAAAACGAAGATCTGCAAATTCTTTAATTTGCGCATCCCGGTTTACGTTGACATTTTTATAATGATACTCTTCTTCATTCGCACCGGCAACAGCATTAACCATTGCTTTAACAGCGACATCTGCATAGACGTCAATCTCTTGATTCACACCGATAGGTCCGACAAAGCCTGGCTCTGTTCCAAGCTGCTGAACGACCTCTTCATGAGAAGCAAGTTCCACAACCTCTGCATGCAGGAGATTCTTCACTTTAATATCATTTACTTCGTGATCCCCTCTAACAAGCACCAGAACAAAACGGTCATCCGCTTTAAACAATACCGATTTAATGCAGGCTTCAGCCGAAACCTGTAAAAATGCAGTCAGCTCATCGATCGTTTTCACATTAGGAGTGTGCACTTTTTCTAAAGCGATAGGCTCTTCATTTGAAGGGACTTCCTGATAAAGAACTTCAGCCATTTCGATATTGGCCGCATATTGGGATTCATCAGAGTACGCAATGGTATCCTCTCCGATTTCAGAAAGCGCCATAAACTCATGTGTATCTTTTCCACCCATGGCGCCTGAGTCAGCGATAACAGGTCTTACATTAATGCCGCAGCGGGCGAAAACATTAGAATACGCGTTGTACATTTTTTGATATGTTTCATCCAAGCTCTCTTCGGAAGCATGGAAAGAATAAGCATCCTTCATAATGAATTCGCGGCCTCTTAATAAACCGAAGCGCGGGCGTTTTTCATCCCTGAACTTAGACTGGATTTGGTACAGAGTCAGAGGGAGACGCTTATAGGATTTAACCTCATCGCGAACGAGTGAAGTGATCACTTCTTCATGCGTTGCCCCTAAAGCAAATTCACGGCCGTGACGATCTTTAAGTCTCATCAGTTCAGGACCGTACGTATACCATCTGCCTGATTCCTGCCATGTCTCAGCCTGCTGCAGCGCGGGCATAAGCATTTCTACAGCGTCGATTTTTTCCATTTCCTCACGGACAATCTGCTGAATGTTTTGAATAACCTTATACGCAAGAGGCATATAGCTGTATACCCCGCTCGTATTCTGTCTGATAAATCCTGCTCTTAGAAGAAGCTGATGACTTTTCGCTTCGGCATCAGCTGGTACTTCACGGAGCGTAGGAATAAGCGTCAAGCTTTGTCTCATTTCTTCGCACCTCTGATTGATTTACTTTTCATTTACAAAAACAGCCGCTGGATATCGTTCCATGTAACGACCAGCATAAGAAGCATTAGGAAAGCGACTCCGATAAACACCACAAAGGCTTCTTTTTCTCTGTTGATCGGTTTGCCCCGAATCGCTTCTATAAATAGAAACAACAGTCTTCCGCCGTCAAGAGCCGGAATCGGAAGCAGGTTGACGATACCAAGGTTAATACTTAAAAACGCAGCAAACTGGAATAAATTAATGATTCCCGTCTTTGCCACTTGGTCTGTCATATCGTATATACCGACAGGACCTGAGAGCATATCAATTTTAAATTGTCCTGTCACTAATTTACTGAGATTCGTTAATATTGCTTTTGTAACATCAACAGTTGATGTTGCACCATAAGCAACGGCTGAGAGAACGCCTTTCTCAGTCGGCGCGTATGAACCAAAGCGGCCGATTGTTTTTTTATTCTCGTCTTTAACGGCTTCCGGAGTAACTGAAATGTGGAGCGTTTTGTTATCTCTTTTTACCTCAACGTCAATTTCTTTATCCGGGTTTTCTTTTACCGCAGAGACAATGTCGGTCCAGGACCTCATCTTCTCTCCGTTAATGCTTTGAATGTAATCTCCTTCTTTTAGCCCTGCTTCGGCCGCCCGTCCGTTGTCTGTCAGCTGTCCAAGCATAGGCTCATTTGACGGAACACCCTGAATCAGCCCAAGCATCACTAAAATGACATAAGCCAATATGAAATTCATAATCGGACCGGCGGCAATCGCCTTAATTCGCTGCCACACAGGTTTGGAACCAAATTGGCGGTTATACGGCGCGATCTGCACTTCTTCTCCGTCCACAATGAAAAAAGAGGTTTCACTCACAGTAAAGCTGGAAAGCTCATCCTCTTTCCCCTGTTCATAGCCGGTGATCTTCATGTCATGCTCTAGGTCCGCCGTTTCCACCTCGATGATTAAAGCATCCGGATATTTTTCCTTTTGATTGATGATGACTTTTTCAACCTGATCCTCTTTGTTAAAAAGAAGCCCGATCGTGTAGCCGGGTTTCACCTCAATCATTTCCGGATCTTCTCCGGCCATGCGGACAAATCCGCCGACCGGAAGAAGTCTGATCGTATACACCGTTTCATTTTTTTTGAACGAAAAGATTTTTGGACCAAAGCCGATCGCAAATTCACGGCACAGAATTCCCGCTCTTTGGGCTAACAGCAAATGGCCCAGTTCATGGAAGAAAACGAGCGTTCCGAAAATAATGATAAACGCTATAACTGTATTCACGAACATACCACCTTATGTGAGTATTGAATTGACGTATCCCCGGGTATCTTTGTCCACTTCCTGAATGTCTGCCAAGCTAGGCTTTTGAATAAGCTGATGGCGGTTTAATGCCTTTTCGATACAGTCTTCAATCGCCAAAAACGATATCTTGCCGGCTAAAAAGGCGGCGACAGCCACTTCATTTGCCGCGTTTAGCACAGTCGGCATTGTTCCTCCTATTTTACCTGATTCAAAGGCAAATTGTAAGCAGCGGAACCTGGCAAAGTCAGCTTTCTCAAAATGAAGACTGCCGATTTCCCACAGCTCGAGTCTTTTGGCGTCTGGCAATGGCAATCGGTCGGGATAGGTGAGCGCATATTGAATCGGAACCCTCATATCCGGAGTGCCAAGCTGTGCAATCACACTTTTGTCATGAAACTCTACCATGGAATGGATGATGCTCTCCTTATGTAAGACCACATCGATTTGTTCATACGGAATATCGAAAAGCCAATGCGCCTCAATCACCTCTAATCCCTTATTCATCATTGTAGCCGAATCAATCGTGATTTTTGCACCCATTGACCAATTCGGGTGCTGTAATGCATCTTCAATTGTAACTGATTCAAGCTGCTCCCGCGTCTTGTCCCGAAAACTTCCGCCGGATGCCGTAATGATGAGGCGATCAATGTTTTTAGCCTGTTCGCCTTGTAGCGCTTGAAAAATGGCTGAATGCTCACTGTCAACGGGCAGCAGCGGAACATTGTATTTCTTAGCATGTTCTTTAACTATATGCCCGGCAGTGACAAGAGTTTCCTTATTTGCAAGCGCAATTGTTTTTTTCTGTTCGATCGCCTTTAAGGTAGGGATGAGACCGACACTTCCAAGCAAGGCATTGACAACAATATCGACTTCCTCCATAACTGCCGCTTCAATCAGGCCTTCTTCTCCAAGCCCGATTTGGCAATCAAATGCAAAAGAAACTTGTTTTAATTTGTGATATGTATCCAGATCACCGACAGATACAAACTTCGGCTGAAAGGCCTCTATCATCGGCACGGCCTTATCAATATTTTTGCCGAACGACATAGATATCAGCTGAAATTGGTCTTGGTGCGTACGCAATACATCAAGAGTCTGTTCGCCGATTGATCCTGTTGCTCCTAAAAGACAAATATTTTTCAAAGTGCCACTACTCCTATTCTTTTTGCTGCATAATCAGTCTCATATTCATATTAGACTTTTTTATTGAAAAAAGGGCAAGCAGAAAGTACAAGAAAGGCATGACAAACAAAAAACTGTCAAAACGGTCTAGCACCCCGCCATGCCCGGGAAGAATCTTCCCAGAATCCTTTACCTCGTAATGTCTTTTCAGAGCGGATTCTACTAAATCCCCAATCTGTCCGAAAACAGACAAAAACAGCGTGATCAAAAGCAGATAGAAATATGGGATCGGCAGGTTTGCGACAAGCTAGAAAAATTGTCGAGAGTACAAGTGCAATGACAATTCCGCCTACAAATCCCTCAACTGTTTTATTAGGGCTGATTTCAGGCCACAGTTTTCGTTTACCAAGCGACTTCCCGACAAAATATGCACCGGAATCAGTCGACCAAATCACGACACAGGCATAAAAGATGTATGTCAGCCCGTGCTGATCAAGGTTTCTGATTTCAATAAAATAATGAAAACACATTCCGATGTAAATCGTTGCAAGGGTAATAAAGCCGACTTCATCAAAGGTAAAAGTGTTCTTCACCAATACTGTGTACGTCAATAAAATAAGTACTGCGAACAAAGCCGATTCAATTTTCGAGATACCAATCGCTTCAAAAAAAGAATACTGGCTTGGCATTAAGAACATCCACAATAATAAAAGACTGATCAATCCCGGCAGTGACACAAGCTTAAGTTTTTTCATCCGCAAAAGCTCAAAAAGCGCTACACTGCCCATTGCATAAACTAATATGGTGAACGGCAATTCCCCGACAATAACTAAAAATAAAAATACAATTGCTGCCAGAACACCTGTCAAAATTCTTTGTTTCATGTCCACCATCCTCTAAATTCCGCCAAACCTCCGGCCCCGTTGCTGATATTCTCCTAACGCCTGCAAGAAATGATTTTCTTTAAAGTCAGGCCACAGGACGTCAGTAAAGACAAATTCACTGTAGGCAACCTGCCAAAGCATAAAGTTGCTTAGTCTAATCTCGCCGCTCGTTCGGATTAAAAGTTCAGGATCCTGCAAAGATTCAGTCATTAAATGTTTAGAAAAAAGCGATTCATCAATGTCTTCTATATTCAAAGAACCCTCCTTGACTTTTTCCGCGAGTGTTTTTGCGGCAGTGACAATTTCAGTACGTCCCCCATAGTTGAGAGCAAAATTAAGAATCAACCCGTCATTTTGCGCCGTATCCTTTACAGCCTTTTCAATCGCACGCATTGTGTGCGGCGGCAAGGCTGATTCATCTCCTATAATCCGGACCTGCACATTCTCCTCAACAAGCTCCGGGAGATACGTATTTAAAAATTCTTCAGGAAGCTTCATCAAAAAAATCAACTTCCATTTTCGGCCGCTTCCAGTTTTCTGTTGAAAATGCGTACAAAGTCAGTACTTTGACACCCAATTCGTTAGCAAGCTTTGTCGTCCTTTTAACCACCTTCATTCCTTCATGGTGGCCTGCAATTCGGGGAAGAGAGCGTTTTTTAGCCCAACGGCCATTTCCATCCATTATAATGGCGATGTGTTCGGGGATTTCTCCCTTAAGTATGTCTTCTTTTGTATAGCGTTCTAAGTTGGAAGCCGCAGTTTGCTGGTTCTTCCAATTTTTGAGTATGTTGAGCATGAGATTCCTCCGTCACCCAAAAAGGTTGCATTCCCTGCTGATAACGATGTAATCAACAGTATTAACAAAAAAACCCCCTGTAAACATGAGAGGGTCTTTTCACTATTATCTATTGTACATAGTTTTTCATTAAACTTCCATGATTTCTTTTTCTTTGTCTTTTGTGACACTGTCAATTTTTGACACATATTCATCTGTCAGTTTTTGAACATCTTCAGTGGAAGCACGCAGTTCGTCTTCAGTGATGTCTCCGCTTTTCTCAAGTTTTTTGAGATCATCGTTTGCATCACGGCGTACATTTCGCACAGCCACTTTCGCGTCTTCAGCATATTTTTTTACAACTTTGACTAATTCTTTACGTCTTTCTTCTGTTAACGCAGGAATCGCAATGCGAATCATATTGCCGTCACTCGTTGGCGTTAAGCCTAAATCCGCTTTTAAAATTGCTTTTTCGATATCACCGATTGCTGACTTGTCGTATGGTGTTATAACCAGCATACGAGCTTCAGGCACGTTAATAGAAGACAGCTGATTTAAAGGTGTCTGTGCTCCGTAATATTCAACTGTTACTTTATCTAATAAAGATGGGTTCGCACGGCCTGCTCGTACAGTAGCCAGTTCACGCTGATAAGCAGCAATTGCTTTTTCCATTTTTTCTTTCGTTTGTGTTAATACTTCTTTTGACACGTTATTTCCCCCTCACGATCGTTCCGATTGATTCGCCTGTCACAGCGCGTTTAATATTTCCTTCTTCCATAATAGAAAAGACGATTAGCGGAATGTCATTATCCATGCATAAAGATGATGCTGTTGAATCCATAACTTCCAAACCGTCTTTTAAAACGTCAAGGTAAGAAAGCGATTCATATTTAACAGCTGATTCATCTTTTCTAGGGTCAGCATTATACACACCGTCAACATTGTTTTTAGCCATTAAAATAACGTCTGCTTCAATTTCAGCAGCCCGCAGTGCAGCTGTCGTATCAGTTGAGAAGTATGGGTTCCCTGTGCCCGCAGCAAAAATCACGACACGTTTTTTCTCTAAGTGGCGTATCGCTTTTCTTCTGATGTATGGTTCAGCAACTTGTCTCATTTCAATGGATGTTTGCACTCTGGACTGGATTCCGAGTGTTTCTAAGCTGTCTTGAAGAGCAAGCGAGTTCATCACTGTGGCCAGCATCCCCATATAGTCAGCAGTTGCACGGTCCATGCCCAGGTCACTTCCTGTTTTTCCGCGCCATAAGTTGCCGCCGCCTACTACAACAGCCACTTCGACTTCAAGCTCAGCGATTTCTTTCACTTGCTTTGCAATGGATTGAATGACAGTAGGGTTAATTCCGTTACCCTGTTCCCCTGCCAATGCTTCACCGCTAAGCTTTAATACGATACGTTTGTATTTTGGTTTTTCCATAATAACCTCCAAGTGTAAACATTGCCGTTTTCTATTATGCAAGAGAAAAAAGGTTTGTAAATATAGTTTTAAAAATAGGGAACACAAAGTGTGTCCCCTATACTGCCTGAAAAGACGCGACTTGATCGCGAAATCTTTTCACCATTATTTTTTCACTTGGTTCATTACTTCTTCAGCAAAGTTTTCTTGACGTTTTTCGATGCCTTCTCCAACTTCATAGCGAACGAAAGTTTCAACAGTTGCGTTTTTCGCTGCAACGACTTGTTTCACTTTTTCATCTGGGTTTTTAACGAATGCTTGGTCTAAAAGACAAATTTCTTCGAAGAATTTGTTCAGACGGCCTTCAACCATTTTCGCTACGATGTTTTCAGGTTTTCCTTCTTGAAGAGCTTGCTGAGTTAAGATTTGACGCTCATGGTCTGTTTCTTCTGCTGATACTTGGTCACGAGAAATGTAACGAGGGTTAACCGCAGCAACATGCATTGCGATATCTTTTGCAGTTTCTTCGTCAGTTGTACCGTTAAGAACAGTTAATACGCCGATGCGTCCGCCCATGTGAAGGTAAGCACCGAATGCAGAGCTGTCGTCTTTTGTAAGAACAGCAAAGCGGCGAAGAGTGATTTTCTCACCGATTTTAGCTACTGCACTTGTAATGTACTCTTCTACAGTAGATCCGTTGTCCATTTTTTGTCC
>NZ_JH600291.1 GCF_000245335.1 Bacillus mojavensis RO-H-1 = KCTC 3706 | reverse complement strand
TTCGTTTTTCGTCAACGAAATCAGTTTCAGAGTTTACTTCTAAAATAACACCTTTGTTGCCGTCAGTTTTAATAAGAGTTGAACCTTCTGCTGCGATACGGTCAGCTTTCTTCGCTGCTTTTGCAATTCCTTTTTCTCTAAGAAGGTCAATTGCTTTGTCCATATCTCCATCAGTTTCAGTTAACGCTTTTTTACAATCCATCATACCCGCGCCAGTTTTTTGTACGCAGTTCTTTTACTTGCTGTGCAGTAATAGCCATTTGTATTCCTCCTTATATGTTTAAACAAGATATGTATCATTACATTTTTCTTGAAAAAAGGTGATAAAAGGCAGTCCCTCTTATCACCTTTTGAATAGGTTACGCAGTTGTTGTTTCTGTTTCTGGTGCAGTATCTTCAGCAACTTCCGCTTCTTCTTCGCCTTGCTTCGCTTCTAAGATTGCATCTGCCATTTTAGAAGTTAAAAGTTTAACAGCGCGGATAGCGTCATCGTTCGCAGGAATTACAACATCGATTTCATCAGGATCACAGTTAGTATCTACAATTCCGATGATAGGGATGTTTAATTTGCGAGCTTCAGCAACAGCGATGCGCTCTTTACGAGGATCGATGATGAATAATGCATCAGGAAGATCCTTCATTTCTTTAATTCCGCCTAGGAATTTTTCAAGACGCTCTAATTCTTTTTTCAATTGAACGACTTCTTTTTTAGGAAGTACTTCAAACGTACCGTTTTCTTGCATTTTTTCAATGTCTTTAAGACGTTTAATACGTTTTTGGATTGTTTCAAAGTTTGTTAATGTACCGCCCAACCAGCGTTGGTTGACATAGTACATGCCAGAGCGTTGAGCTTCTTCTTTAACAGAATCTTGAGCTTGTTTTTTTGTTCCAACGAAAAGGATTCTTCCGCCTTCAGCAGCAAGATTTTTAGTGAAGTTGTAAGCTTCCTCTACTTTTTTGACTGTTTTTTGAAGGTCAATGATGTAGATTCCGTTACGCTCCGTGAAAATATAACGCTTCATTTTTGGGTTCCAACGGCGTGTTTGGTGACCGAAGTGAACACCAGCTTCAAGCAATTGCTTCATAGAAATGACTGACATGTTATTTCCTCCTAATATAATGGTTTTTTTCCTCCGCTTAGGTCATTTTTGTGCAGAACTGCCGCCTGCAGCACCCTCTGCATAAATCGTTAAGCGTGTGTATTTAACACCAAGACATAATATAACACAGCTTTATGCGACAATCAAGAATCCTTTACAGCTTTGGAGCGAAATTTTAGAAATAGCTCGATTTCTGTCTTTCCGCTCTTCAATTTCTGAGCAATTTCACCAGCTGCATATCCCTGCTCATGTAATGCCATAACTTGATCTTCAAATGATCGGGCATCGCTGTTTACGTTTTCTTCCGTCCTCTCAACCTCATTGATGAGACCTTCGATATGCTCGGGAAGAGTGTTGTCTTCTTCCTGAACAGCATTCCGCTCTGAATGTTGTTCAGCGTGCAGATGCTCCGTCTTCTGTTTTTCTTCAGTTTGACTAGAAGCTGCATCCAAGTTGTCTATCAACTTCTCATTTTCTTCTTTTAATTCAAGAAGAAATGCCGCAAGTGTGTTCTCCGTCTCTTCCAGCATCTTCTTTTGCTGTTTTTCTGTTTCTTTCACAGCTGCGAGCCTCATATACAGGATAATGACAGCGTACAGAAGAACGCCGTGAAGCGTGAAGCTTAAAAGCCATAATAGTGTTGACATGTTTTTCACTCGCTAATCATGAGAATTCTTTATTGAATTACTTTTTCCAGCAGATTCTTTAATTTAAATAGTGCCTTTGAATGTATTTGTGATATACGGGACGTAGAAAGATTCAATACCTGTCCGATTTCTGTCAATGTCAATTCCTCTTTATAGAACAAACTGACCACAAGCTGTTCTTTCTCAGAGAGTTCGTGAATCTTGTCCGCAAGCTGCGCAATCAGTTCATCTTTCATGATCTTTTCTTCCGGCGGGACATTTTTGTCATCTCTGATCATGACCTGGATGTTTTCCCCGTCATCCTGATCATGAAGCTTTTCGTCAATTGACAGCAGGTTTGCAAAAAAACCTTCATTCATTGTTGACACTACATCCTGTTCCGTCATTCCGAGTTCCTCTGCAATTTCTGCGGGCGATACATTCCGAAGATAGCGCTGTTCAAGCTTTTCAATCGCCGCTTCTACCTTCTTTGTTTTTTCACGCGAGGTTCTGGGCAGCCAATCCTCTTTACGAAGCCCGTCAATAATTGCACCGCGAATTCTAAACGAGGCGTAGGTATCAAATTTTAAGTCCCGGCTAGGGTCAAATTTTTCAAGGGCATCATATAAACCAAGCATACCAAGGCTCATAAGATCGTCTTTATGCACCGATTTTGGCAGTCCGACAGAAATTCTGCCTACATGATATGTGACAAGCGGCATATAACGGCGCATTAAATCATCACCGGCCTTAGGATCTTTCCACTCTTTCCAGCGCGACCAAAGCACCTGATCTTCATAATTCAAGGATTGCATTGTTATCCCCCTAATACCTTAATTAAATCGTTTTTTCACCTTGTTTAACAGTTCGAATATGCAGCATGCAGGACTTCGGTTCAAATTCTATCGTCCGGCCGCTTGAGCCGCCCGTATCTTCACTGATAATCGGAATATTATATAATGACAGCTGTTCCTTTATCGCTAAGACATTTCTCGGTCCGATCTTCATCAAATCATTCGTCATTTTAAATTTAAACATCTCTGATCCGCCGGCAAGCTTTGCTTTTAACGCAAACTTTCGGCAGCCCGCTTCTACCAGCATATCAATCGTAGCTTTTACAGCGGTATCGGCATATTTTGCCCGATTGAGTTCAGCTGTTTTTGATAACGCCGAATCCGGCAGCATGACATGAACAAGCCCCGCCGTTTGCTTTTCTTTATCGTAAAGCACCAGCCCCACACACGACCCTAAACCAGACGTCCGGATCGAATCCGGGAAGCGGGCAATCTTCACGTCCGCAATTCCAACCTTTACAACAGCAGCCTCAGTCGTACTCATAATGAAGCACCCAAGGCGACAAAGAGCTTTTCAAATGAATCATAGTCCGGCAGCATAAACATATGCGCTTTTAGCTCCTGCTGATGGCTCTGATCAAAAATTGACGTATCAACAACAATTGCATGTTCCCCAACCTGACTGAGCTCCATCAGACCTTCACTGATGACAGCACCGAACATGTCCAGTGAAACTTCTGGAACACTCGGGTAAAGCTGGAGTTTCGTCAAATCAGCCAATGCCGTTAAATATGATCCTGCTAAAATATTGCCCAGTTCATGCAAAGCGGAAGAACTCATATGATCTTCACCCAGATTTTCAATATCAAAATCCGGGTTGCCGATCAGCTCTCTGATAAACTGTTCCGCCTGATAAAAAGGCATTATAAAGAACATCGAGCCCGTCAAATCGCCTTCCATTCTTAAATAAATGCTGGCGACCGGCATTTCTGCTCCGCCGAAAAAGTCTACAAGTTCATCAAACGATAATAACTTTGCAAACGGGACTTCCATATCAATCTTTCTATTTAACAGCTGGGCCATTGCAGAAGCAGAGTGGCCGGCTCCGATATTGCCGACTTCCCGCAAAATGTCCATCTGCTCTTCTTTGATTCCATTAAAAATACTCATGTCATAACCCCTTTAAGATTAAGCTTGATCGGGCACAGCGGACTGAGATGATTCTTTATCCAAAACCGCATTTGCATCAATAATATTTAAGAGCCTGTTCTCTTGTTTTACAATCTGTTTGATCGACACATACGTGTCTTTTTGAACACTTTCTGGAGCGGACTCTATTTCACTTTCCTGTACTGTTATGACATCATTTGCTTCATCCACTATCCAGCCGACTTCAATATCACGATAAGCAATAATGATAATTCGTGTTTCATCGGTAATTTCATACTCAGGCAAGCTGAGACGCTTTCTTAAATCAATAACTGGAGTCACCACGCCGCGCAAATTGATCACTCCGCAAATATAAGGTTCAACCCCTGGCACTCTCGTCGGCTTTTGCCATTTCTCAATTGATTTCACCTGAGTGACAGAAATGGCATATTCTTTGCCGTTTACCATAAAGACAATCATTTTTTCGCCTGTTTTAATTTCTGCAGTCATGTGAGACACCTCCTCGTATGGTTAAATAATCAGTGCGTTACAATCAATAATGAGCGCTACTTCTCCGTCTCCTAAAATAGTAGCTCCGGAAATTGCAAAGACGTTTGTTAAATAATCTCCGAGTGATTTCAGCACAACTTCCTGCTGGCCAATAAAGGAGTCCACCACAAATGCAGTAGGTTTGTCGCCTTTTTTCACGACAATGATATGGAGCTGTTCCGCATCTTGTCTAGTATCTTCTATTTTAAACTCTTCTTTTAAATAAACGACAGGGACAATATGGCCTCTAAAATCGATGACTTCACGGTCATGCGTTTGCAGAATGTCTTTTCTATCGATAACGGCCGTTTCAATTATAGAAGAAATCGGAATCGCAAATGTCTCTTCTTCCAATTTGATCAGCAGAACTGAAATAATGGACAATGTAAGCGGAAGCTGGATGCTGAATAGTGATCCTTGTCCTTCTGCAGATTTCACACTGACTGAACCGCCGAGTGATTCGAGTTTGTTTTTTACAACATCAAGTCCGACGCCCCGTCCGGAAATATCCGAAATTTGATCAGCTGTAGAGAACCCCGGAGCAAATATCAATTCATAAATTTCATTGTCTTCTAATGTTTCAGCTTCTCTTTCTGTAATGACACCGCGCTCAAGCGCTTTTTCAAGGATTTTTTTGCGATTAAGGCCTGCTCCGTCATCCTCCACCTCAATAAAGACGTGATTTCCGCTGTGATAAGCTTTCAGCACAACTTTGCCAGACTCAGTTTTTCCTTTTTGCAAACGCGTTTCCGGAGACTCAATTCCATGGTCAATACTGTTTCTAATTAAGTGAACGAGCGGATCTCCAATTTCATCAATTACTGTTCGATCAAGTTCTGTTTCCGCGCCGATGATGGAGAGTTCGATTTTTTTATTCAGCTCTTTTTGAAGCTGGCGAATCATTCTCGGGAAACGGTTAAAAACGGTTTCAACCGGAACCATTCTCATGTTGAGTATAATAGACTGCAAATCGCCGGAAATTCTCGTCATTCGCTCTACTGTTTCAGTCAATTCATTGTGCTCAAGCTCTTTTGCAATCTGCTCAAGACGCCCGCGGTCAATGACAAGCTCTTCAAACAGGTTCATTAAAGAATCAAGTCTGTCAATATTGACACGAATTGTTTTAGATCCGCCGGCTGTATGCTTCGACTGTTCCTCGTTTTTAGCAGGCTGCTTTTGTTTGTCCTGCTTAACAGGTGTCTGTGCAGCAGCTGGTATATCCGCCTGAGGCTCTTCCGGTTTTTCAGCTGGTTGTAAAGGCGAGCCCTGAATAATTTCAACATGCTCAACCTCTGAAACTCCGTTGATGATCTGTTCAACGTCTTCAGCCGTTTGATTCGTTAAGAAGCAAACCTGGAAGTCGGTGCCGAAATCTTCCGTCTCAAGCACTTCCGCACTCGGTATTGTTTTGGCTACCTCTCCAATTTCATTTAGCTTTTCAAAAACCATATATACACGGACTGCTTTTAACATACAGTCTTCTTTCAGAGAAATTGTAATTTCATACCGTTTGAAACCCTGCTCCTCTGCTTCTTCTATTACTGTTCGTTCAAACTCATCATATACCCAGTCAGATGCTGAACCCTTCGCTTCAGCAGGTTCCGCTGAAGCAGCAGTCTCAGCATGCACACCGTTCACGTCAAGCTTTGCGCTCACTTCAGAGATGTCTCTTTTACCATCCCCGCCGTCAATAATAGACTGAACCATTGCTTCCAGATGATCCAGAGCTTCAAACAAGATATCCATCCAGTCTGATGTAACTGCCATATCTCCGTTTCGAAAAGCATCCAATACATTTTCAAGCAAATGGGTTAAATGGGCTAAATCCGTATAACCCATTGTTGCACTCATTCCTTTTAGTGTATGGGCAGCCCTGAATATATCGTGGATGAGCTGAAGATCTGTCGGGTCTTTCTCTAAAAGGAGAAGCTTTTCATTACATGTTTGTAAATGTTCTTTACTTTCATCAATAAAGACATCTAAATATTGATTCATATCCATTTGAATCACACCCTCTCTTTTTTCACACAGCTTGTGATGGATGCTGCGATATCTTCCACATGTTTAATTTCATGAACGAGGCCCGCCTTAACGGCTGCTTTCGGCATCCCAAATACAACACAAGATTCTTCAGACTCTGCAATGGTTTTCACATTGCCGGACGCAAGCATGTCCTTAAGACCGGCAGTACCGTCACTGCCCATTCCAGTCATAATGACCGCTACTTTTTCATAGTCTGCAAGTTTGCCGACAGAACGGAACAAGTAGTCTGCTGATGGTTTATGACGGCTTGGGGTCTCGTGATTATCAAGCACGATTTTAAGGCTGCCGCTGTTTTTGATAACGGATATGTTTTTTCCCCCCGGAGCTATGTACACACAGCCGTTAATAGCTGCTTCGCCATCTTTTGCTTCCTTTACATGAATGTCAGACAGATGGTTCAGCCGATCAGCCAGAGAAGCAGTAAAACCTTCAGGCATGTGCTGTACAACGACTACAGGCGCGTTTAAATCTTTAGGAAGCTTTGGTATTACCTTTTGAAGCGCCCTTGGGCCGCCCGTTGACGTGCCGATACAAACAATATGTCTGCTTGGACCAGATTTTGGCTGACTCCACACTGGCTTAGCGATGGGTTTAGGTTTAGGTTTAGGTTTAGGTTTAGGTTTAGGCTCAGGCCGAATGACCGTCGGAGCCGCAGCTTTTTGTTGAGTAGAACGTCCAGCCGCGATGACCCGCTCAACTAATTGTTCTTTAATTTTGTATAAATCTAAAGATATAGAACCAGATGGCTTTGTGATAAAATCAAAGGCTCCTATCTCTAAACAGTTAATCGTGCACTCTTTTCCTTGCTGGGTCTGACTTGAAACCATAATAACCGGCAGCTGATAAATCTCAATAATTTTCCGTAGTGTGTCTGTTCCATTCATCACCGGCATTTCAATATCAAGTGTAATAACATCCGGTTTCAGCAACTCTATCTTTTTAAGTGCCTCTTCTCCGTTTCTCGCAGTTCCGATTACTTCTATCTGCTTTTCCTCGGTTAGAAAATCACTTATCATTTTTCTCATAAATGCCGAATCATCAACTACAAGCACACGAATCAAATTAAGCCCTCCTCATTAAAAAAGAAGATAATTTCTCAATAAATGTCTGTTTTTCTTCTTCGTGTCTAGTTTCTTCTCTTTCAAACAAGGCGTCCGCTAAGAGACGGACTGACCGGCTGGCTTTTGCCTGAGGACTTTTTAATAAAAAAGGAACCTGTTCGACAACTGCTTCGCTCACGATCCCGTCGTCGGGGACTGAACCGGCAAACTGAACCGCTTCGCCTAAAAACATCTGAATGGTCCGGGAAAGGCGGGTAAAAGCGTCAAGCCCTTCCTTTTGATCACGGCACCGATTGACTGCTACTTTCATTGAAAGCTGATTTCCTGTCAGCGCGAGATGTTTGACAGCACTGTATGCATCCATAATGGCTGTAGGCTCCGGGGTTGTTATGATCAAAATGTCTTCTGCTGATAAAATAAAAGGCAGCTGGTCTTTTGATAAGCCCGCCCCCATGTCAAACAGTACATAATCGAACTGACTTAACGCATGAGAAAGCTCATTAGCAAAAAAGGTCCATTTTTTCTGGTCCAGCTGAAACATCACATCCAGCCCAGTTCCGCCAGATATATACCGTAGACCCTTTGGCCCTGTAGATATGGATTGCATAAAAGACTTGCGCTCAGTTAGAACGTCAATAATCGTGGCGGAGGATGAGTTTCCCATTAATATATCAATGTTCCCCATTCCGATATCAAGATCAATAAGCAGTACCTTCTTACCTTTATTCTGCAGCGCAAGAGCCATATTTAAAGTGATGTTGGATTTTCCGACACCGCCCTTGCCGCTGATGACTGCAAGTGTTTTAGCTTTCTGTTCAAAAACAATCGGCAGATCGCGCTGACGCTTCTTCATTTTCGCCCGTAAAGTTGCTGCTTGGTCAAATCTGTTCATCTGCACAGCATCCCTACAAACTCCCGCGGAGAAACTGTCTGTATATCCTCCGGCACATTCTGGCCGTTTGTGATAAACCCGGCGCCTATCTTCGATTCTGCCAGTATACTGAATACAGAGCCTAATGAAGCAGTCTCATCTATTTTAGTAAAGATAAACTGATTGACAGGAACAGATGAAAAACGTCTGACAACTTGTTTCATATCTTCATACTTTGCAGTCGCTGACAAAACGAGAAATGACTGAATGCTGCTTTCAAAAGGAATCGTCTCTTTCAGTTCATCAATATATTGCTGTTCTCTGAAGTTTCTGCCTGCTGTATCGATAAATACATGATCATATTCAGCAAATAATTCTTTCGCCCGCTGAAATTCCTCTTTTGTATAACAAACTTCCATAGGAGCCTGCAGCAGCTCGGCATATGTTTTCAACTGTTCAACAGCTGCAATCCGGTAAGTATCTGTTGTAATAAAAGCAATTTTTTTCTGTTTTTCAAGCAGAGAAGACGCTGCTAGTTTTGCAAGCGTTGTTGTTTTTCCCGCACCCGTCGAACCAAACAGCACGATATATTTCGAATGAATGGGCTCCTGCCACTTGTTTGCTGGAGGAAGTGCCTCGCACAGAATATCCTGAAGTTTACCGCCCACGTTTTCTTCCGTCAGTCCGCCCGATTCAACAGAGAATTGCAGTATTTTTTTCATAGTACTGGTCTTAATTGATTCATTAACACCGGTTTCATCTAAAAGCAGTTCAGCTTTTCTGAGCGATTCAGGAAGTACGGATTGATAAGCTGAAAAATCGCCTGGCTCAGATTGAGCAGGCATTTGAGGGGTTATCCTCTCCTCTATTTTCGGACTGCTGACAGGTGATTTTGACGTTTGTTTCGGCTCTGCTGCCTTTTCAGCTGTCTTTTTCTCGAGAAAATCTTGATCCAATACGGCAATTACTTCAACAGCCGGTTTTTTTAAAAGCCCGAACCATTTTCGCTTATTGATTTTTTTAGAATTTAGTATAACCGCTTCATTGCCTAGTTCTTTTCTGATAAGAAGTGCCGCTTCTTGCATTGAAGCAGCAGTAAATTTTTTGATTTTCATTAAATATCCACCACTCCAATGCTTTGAACTTCGACATTAGCCTCAAGCTCGTTATAAGAAAGAACGGGGAGATCTGGAAAATATCGTTCCAGAAGCTGTTTCACATACATCCTTACAGGCGGCGAGCAAAGAAGGATCGCAGTTTCTTGCCGTATTGAGAGCTGTTCGGCTTCTTTTGCAACAGAGCGCACAATACTTTCCGACACATCAGGTTCAAGCGACAAATAGTTCCCATGTTCTGTTTGCTGTACGCCGTCAGCAATAGCCTTTTCTACACGGCCCGAGCAAGTGATAACTTTTAACACTTCATTTTCTTTGGCAAACTGGGCAGTAATTTGCTTAGCAAGCGCCTGCCTTGTGTACTCTGTCAAAAGATCAGAGTCTGTTGTCAGTTTTCCATAATCGGCAAGCGTTTCAAAAATGGTTACCAAATTGCGGATTGAAACTTTTTCTTTTAACAGCTTAGCAAGCACTTTCTGAATATCTCCGACAGATAATGGATTTGGCGTAACCTCTTCCACCAGGACCGGATACGTTTCTTTCAAATGATCAATCAGCTGTTTCGTCTCCTGTCTGCCGATTAATTCATGAGCATGCTGCTTAATTTTCTCTGTAATATGTGTTGAGACAACTGAAGCCGGATCTACAACCGTATAGCCCAACATGTCAGCTTCATCCTTCACCGATTCACCAATCCATTTGGCTGGAAGTCCAAACGACGGTTCTACTGTCTCGATCCCTTCAATCAAGTCGTCTTCAGGCGTAGGCGACATTGCTAGATAATGATCTAGTAATAGCTCGCCTTTCGCTACTTCATTTCCTTTAATTTTCAATCGATATTCATTGGGCTGCAAAGCAATATTGTCTCTGATACGCACGACAGGAATGACAAGCCCAAGTTCCAGCGCCAGCTGACGGCGTATCATCACAATCCGGTCTAATAAATCCCCGCCCTGATTAGCATCCGCCAACGGAATCAGGCCATAGCCAAACTCGAATTCTATCGGATCTATATGCAAGAGCTGTACAACACTTTCGGGGCTTTTGAGCTCGTCAACTTCAGCCTCTTCCTCAAGAATCTCATCCACTTCTTCTTTTTCCTTGCCTGTTTTAGATAGCGTATAACCGCCAAAAGCAAGCAGACCTGCAAGCGGCCCTGTTAGGAAAATACCAATCGGAGTAAACAAGCCAAGAAGCAGAATGGTTGCTGCTGTAACATATAAGAGCTTTGGATAAGCGAACAGCTGGCCTGTGATGTCATGACCTAAGTTTCCTTCGGAGGCTGCTCTTGTCACGACAATACCTGTAGCTGTAGAAATTAAAAGTGCCGGAATTTGCGATACAATTCCATCCCCTACAGTCAGCATCGTAAAATGAGAGGCTGCCTCTTGTATCGCCATGCCTTGCTGCAGCATACCGATAATGATTCCGAAAATGATATTGATCATTACAATAATAATTCCGGCAATTGCATCACCTTTCACAAATTTGCTGGCACCGTCCATCGCACCGTAAAAGTCTGCTTCCCGAGCTACTTTTTCACGGCGGTGTTTCGCTTCCTGTTCATTGATCATGCCTGCATTTAAATCTGCATCAATACTCATCTGCTTCCCCGGCATTGCATCAAGCGTAAATCTTGCCGCAACCTCGGAAACACGTTCCGCGCCCTTTGTGATGACGATAAACTGAATAATAATTAAGATAATAAATACAACAAGTCCGACTAAAACATTTCCGCCGACAACGAAGTTACCGAAGGTCTCAACAACCTTCCCTCCTTCACCGTGCGAAAGGATCGAACGCGTCGTGGACACATTCAAGCCCAGACGAAATAAGGTCAAAAGCAGCAGCAGAGACGGAAAAATCGAAAACTGCAGCGGTTCTTGCATATTCATTGTGGTGAGAAGCACGATCAACGCAAGAGAAATATTAATAATGATCAAAATACTTAACAGCCATGGAGGAAATGGTATCACCAGCATTGCCACAATGAGGACAACACTTATTAAAACGGATAAATCTCTTGTTGACATGCTGTTTTTTCTCTCCTTTTGAATCATAAAATTCAATTTACTTTTTGTTTCGTTTTAAATACGTAAGCCAGGATTTCTGCCAAGACTTTAAAAAACTCTTCCGGCACTGCCTGATCAATTTCAACCTGATCATATAACGCACGGGCAAGCGGCCTGTTTTCTACCATCATGACATCATGCTCTTTAGCAATCTTTCTTATTTTTAATGCAAGGTGGTCAACACCTTTTGCAACAATGTAAGGTGCGTCCATTTTTTCTTCGTCATATTTAAGTGCGATCGCATAGTGAGTCGGGTTTGTGATAATGACATCAGCTTTTGGCACTTCCTGCATCATCCGCCTCATTGCCATTTCCCGCTGTCTTTGCTTAATTTTAGACTTAATAATCGGGTCTCCCTCAGATTTTTTGTACTCATCTTTTATATCCTGCTTTGACATTTTGATATTTTTCTCATAGTCAAATCTCTGATATAAATAATCGAGTCCGGCAAGAATCAACAAAGCCCCTGCTCCGCTCAGCCCCATCCACAGGGTGAGTTTTGAAACAAAGGAAAGCGCTTCTTCAGGTGTCAAAAGCGGGAGACGGAGAATTTCTCCATAGTGCACCCAAAGCACAACAAACGCCGCAAACCCGACTACAGCAATTTTCAAAACCGATTTAAGCAGTTCTACAATCGCCCTCATGCTGTATATCCGTTTAAAGCCTTTTATCGGATCCAATTTTTCAAGCTTAGGCTGGATCACTTCCGTAGAAAATAAAAATCCAACCTGCATATAGTTGCTTACAACTCCTGCAACAAGAGCGACGAGCAGAATCGGAGCAAGTACGATGCCAATATCCTTTAATAAGCTGATAAACAGGGTATGTACATTTGATTCTGAGAGCTTCATTGTGAGTGACTCCGTGTAAAATGTCTCTATAAATGACAGCAGCCTGTCTCTCATATACGGGCCGATCGCAATAAACGAAAGGAAGATCACTAATAATGAAACGGCGGTATTCACATCAGAGCTTTTTGCAACCTGCCCTTTTTTTCTAGTATCCTTCCGTTTTTTCGGAGTGGCTTTCTCGGTCTTCTCTCCCGCAAAAAATTGGAGGTCAATTCTTAGCTTCATTAAGAAACACCGACCAATGCTAAAAGATTCCGCATCGTTTCAATCGTTAAGCCGAAAACATTCCGAACAACGACGAAGATAACGGACATACACACGATGAGCATGATAAAACTGACAGCGATCTTTAAAGGCAGACCGACAACAAATACATTTAATTGCGGAACCGCCCGGGCTACGATGCCTAATGCAAGATCCACAAGAAACAAACTGGCCACAACCGGTGCCGACATTTGAAATGCGATAATAAACATTGCATTAAAGCTTTTGGCGATAAGATAAGCAAACTTTTCATCGCCAAAATTCGGAAATGCCTGATCAACTGAAATATACTGAAAGCTGTAGTAAATACCGTCCAGCAGCAAATGATGCGCATTGACACTCAGCATAAACAAAAGAGCCATCGTATAGATAAACTGGCCAATCAATGGACTCTGTGCGCCCGTTTGCGGATCGATAACGTTCGCAATTGAAAAACCCATCTGAAAATCAATAAACGAACCGGCTATCTGAACAGCAGCAATCATCATATAAGCAATCAAACCAAGACACAGCCCCACCAAAGCTTCTTTAAACGCCAGCAGCATATATTGCTCGTCAACCTCCATAGACGGGGGTTTATCAATCGTGCTGAAACATATGACTGCAAGAAAAAAAGCAAATCCGACACGATGTACAGCCGGTACGTTTCGGTGGCCGTATAACGGGACCGTTACAAAAAAAGCAGAGATTCTAATAAAAACCAATAAAAAAGCAGGAAATAAATCATTAATTGAATTCATCACTGTATTACCCTGCAAATCGATTTAAATTAGAAAACAGCTCTGTTGTGAACGAAAGGATCGTCGACAGCATCCATGGCCCGAAAAAAATCAGTGCCAACAGGACTGCCACGATTTTAGGAATAAACGCCAAAGTCTGTTCTTGGATTTGAGTTGTGGCCTGAAAGATGCTGACGATTAATCCGACCAATAAAGCAATCGCAAGCAAAGGCGCGCTGATCATCAGCGTTACATATACAGCTTTTTCCGCCATAGAAATTACAAATTCTGAATTCACGTTTAGCACCTACCCTAAAAGCTCTGAAGCAAAGATTTCACAATTAAATACCAGCCGTCTACTAAAACAAAAAGTAAAATTTTAAAGGGCAGAGAAATCATAACTGGAGGGAGCATCATCATCCCCATTGACATCAGAACGCTCGCCACTACCATATCAATAATTAAAAAGGGGATAAAAATCATAAAGCCTATTTGAAACGCTGTTTTGAGCTCCGAAATGGCAAAAGCGGGAACCATCGTTGTAAGAGGAATATCTTTTAACGATTCGGGTTTATCCATTTTCGCGTAATTCATAAACAGTGCCAAATCCTTCTGCCTTGTATGCTTACTCATAAATTCTTTAATCGGTTCCTCAGCTTTTGTATACGCTTCTTCCAAACTGATTTTATTGTCCATCAATGGTGTCAGCGCTTCTTTATTAATCTCTGAAAAAGTGGGAGCCATTATAAAAAACGTTAAAAATAGCGCAAGGCCGATAAGGACCTGATTTGGCGGCATTGATTGCGTCGCCAGTGAAGTTCTGACAAAAGACAGAACGATGACGATGCGGGTAAAACAAGTCATAAGAATCAATATTCCAGGCGCCACTGAAAATACAGTTAACAATAATAGTAGTTTAACCGTTGAACTGACGTTATCCGGATCGCTTGAACTGAAAATATTTATAAACTCATTCATGATGACGTGGGCCTTTCTTTTTTCCTTCTGAACGGTTTTGTTTTAGCTCTTCAAGCTGCTCTTTTAATGCTTTTGAAAATGAAGTCAGCTTTTGCTGCGGCTGATTCTCAGAACCCTTTAGGGGTTTCGCAAGCTTTTGCCATTCTATTTTGCTTGACATCGCCTCTTCATGCTGACTGAGAATGTCTTCGATTTCCTTTTCATCCTCAATTTCTTTAAGAAGCTGGATTGTCTCTCCTACCCCAACAACGAGAACACTGTTGCCGACTTTAATCAATTGGATAGATCGGTTTTGGCCAACCGATGTTCCGCCAATATTTTCGACATATTGAAAAGGCTTTAGCAGCCGGTTTCTTTTGTTCATAAGCTTAACAAGCCCGTAAATCAGCGCGATGACAAACAATAAAGCGAAAATCATCTTCACAAAATCAAAGGCTGAAACAGAAGGAGCAGCAGCTCCCTCCGTCTCATCAGCAGTTTGTGTCGTTTTTTCTTTCTTTTGCTCTGACTTATCTGCGGTCTTTTCATCTTTCTTTTGAAACCATTCGTTTACAGTTGAATCTTCAGATGCCGCGGCATCAGCAGCAAGCGGATGTACACTGAATAAAATGAAAAAACATATAAAAGCAATGAAATATTGACTCTTTTTCAACAGTCGTACACCCTTTAGCTTAATGTTTTGTTGATTGCTTCAAGCACACGGTCTGCCTGGAAAGGTTTTACGATAAAATCCTTAGCGCCTGCTTGAATAGCATCGATAACCATTGATTGCTGTCCCATGGCAGAGCACATAATGATTTTAGCTTGCGCATCAATTTGTTTAATTTCTTTTAATGCAGTGATACCGTCCATTTCTGGCATTGTGATATCCATTGTAACTAAGTCAGGAGAATGCTCTTTAAATTTTTCTACAGCCTGAGCGCCATTTTCGGCTTCTGCAACTACGTCAAAACCGTTTTTCACCAAAATATCTTTGATCATCATTCTCATAAATGCTGCGTCATCTACAATCAAAATTCTATGTGCCATAATTTTTTCTCTCTCCTCGTGTTTCTTTATTTTAAATTATTAATGCGTTCTGCCTGGCTTAAAATGTCAGTGACCCTTACTCCGAAGTTTTCCTCAATGACCACGACTTCGCCTTTGGCAACGATACGCTGATTCACTAAAATATCTACCGGCTCACCGGCTAATTTATCAAGCTCAATAATACTTCCGGCTGAAAGCTCTAAAATTTCCTTTACGCTTCTTTTCGTTCTGCCGAGTTCAACAGTGATCGAAAGCGGGATATCCAAAAGCATATCCAGATTGTTGATAGGAGCTTGTGTGCTCTCACTCGGATCAAATGATGAAAATTCCACTGGTGAAACTTGAACAGGCGCGGCTTTCTTCGGTTTCCCCTGCCTTTTAGCCGGCGCTTGCTGCTGTTCGATGCGCGGCTCAGGCGTTACAGGCTCTTGCGGCTGTTCATATGTAACGTCAGAATCCTGCGTTGTTTCTTCAGCTGGACTTTCCGTGGTCGTCATAAGACTCGAAATCAAATCTTTAGCAAATGTCAGCGGGTAAAGCTGCATGATGTTAGAGTCTATTAACTCGCCCACCTTCAAGCGGAAAGAAACTTTAACCAGCATTTCATCAGCAGGAATACGGTCTGTTCCTTTTTCTTCATTTACATCAAGCAGTTCTACACGCGGGGGTGAAATATCAATTTTTTTACTTGAATACAGTAGACATTGACGTTGCTGCCGACCCCATCATTTGGTTCATCGCTTCTTGAACCGCGCTCAAATGAATCTCTCCAAGTGAAGGATCTGCCCCTTTCCCGTCTCCCCCGATCATTAGGTCCGCAATAATAGCCGCGTCACTTTGTTCGACGACTAGCAGGTTGCTGCCGCTGAAACCTTCCGTATAATTCACTTCAATTGCTACATACGGTTCAGGAAACGCATCACTGATTTTGCTTCTTGGGATGACAGTTACGTTTGGAGTCGTAATATCAACTTTTTGATTCAAAAGCGTGGATAAAGCTGTCGCTGAACTGCCGAATGAAATATTTCCGATTTCACCGATCGCATCACGCTCCATGTCCGATAAGTCATGCACTTCCGGAGCCTCAGGCTCGTCCGGTGTGCTGCTCGTGCCATTAAGAAGCGCGTCAATCTCATCTTGAGATAATCTGTTATTCTCCATCTTGTTCACCTCTTATGTCGTGGTCTAAAATTTGCACTGCCTGTTTTCGATTCACCCGGCCGGCTTGTCCTAAAAATTTCGGCTTATCTCCGACCAATACAGTAAGAGGATCTGTTACTGATTTGTCCAAAGTTATGCAGTCTCCGACTTCTAAACTTAAAAACTCTTCTATTGTCAGTTCAGATGTGCCGAGTTCGGCCACGACAGGTATTTGTGCTGTCATGATACGTTTTTCAAGCGACTTTGTTTCCTCAGGTTTCGGTTCATTTCTTTCTGATTGCATCCAATAATGGACCGAAAGCTTTGGTATGAGCGGCTCGAGGACGATATGCGGGATACAAAGATTAATGACACCGCTGATTTCCCCGATTTGGGTATTGAGTGAAATAACAACAACCGTTTCATTAGGAGATACCATCTGAACAAATTGCGGATTCACTTCAAACTCAGTCATTTCGGGTTCAATATCAGCTATGGACTGCCAAGCTTCTTTATAATTTCCCAGTGCATTTTCAAATAAATTAGAAATAATTTTCGTTTCAATTTCTGTTAAACTATCAACCTTATTATGACTGATCCCGATGCCGCCCATCACACGATCCATCATTGTATAGGCAATCGTCGGGTTGACCTCCATCATAATTCTGCCTTCCATCGGATGGACATCGAATAAATTCAAGATTGTCATATTCGGTATGGATCGGATAAATTCCTCGTATGGAACCTGATCAACAGAGCTGACCGATATATGGATATACGTTCTGAGCTGAGCAGAAAAGTGAGTTGTAAGAAGTCTTGCAAAATTGTCATGAATTCTTGTTAAACTGCGGATTTGGTCTTTAGAAAACCGCAGCGCACGTTTGAAATCATAAACTTTCACTTTTTTCTCTTTTTCTTCTTTTTTCAGCTCTTCAGCATCCATTTCACCCGTTGATATTGCAGAAAGCAGTGCATCTATTTCATTTTGGGAGAGAACTTCTCCTGACATTTTCCTCACCTCCGTATTCTGTCAAATTATGCTTTATTGCAGATTAAAAGAGGTAATATACACTTTTTCTACTTTTCCTTCTTGGAGGTAGCTATTCACTTTATCTTTTAGTTCCTTCTTAAAGGTTTCTTTTCCCTTGTCTCCCTCAATCTCATCAGCATTCGTATCAGCCAGCAGTGATATAACAGCATCTTTCACTTGGAAATCACGTTTTTCAAGTTCTTCTTTTGATTTATCAGAGTCCGTTTCAAGTTTAATTGCTAAGCGAATAATGTTATCGGACTTTAAATTCGTTGTGATTTCTGCTACATCAACAGAAGATGCAACGATTTCATCAATACTTCGTTTTGCCTCACTTTTTTCGGACTTTCCGCCTAAAACAAAATAAGCCGCCGCCCCGAGAGCACCAATTACGATAAGAATAATGAATAAAATGATCAATAATTTTTTCTTCATTCCGGTTCCTCTATTCCATGGTCCATTGAAAATATTTGTATTTTTTGATAGAAAGACACAATCTTCTCCAGAACAGCTTCTTCATCTTCTTTTACTACAAACTTCTTACCGTTCGACAGTGTGATTGTAGTATCCGGAAAGCATTCAATCTGTTCAATAAATAACGCATTCAGCGTAAAGGGCTGCCCATTTAAACGGGTTACTTTAATCATAAAACAGCGGAGAAGCGATTACTCGCCTCCCCTCCCTCCTTAACGTTTAAGGTTAACCAGCTCTTGAAGGATTTCATCCGATGTTGTAATAATCTTGGAGTTTGATTGGAACCCGCGCTGAGCAACAATCATTTCAGTAAACTCGTCAGTTAAATCAACGTTAGACATTTCTATAAATCCTGACTTCAAGGCACCTGTACCGCCATCACCAGGCTGATTAGCTGCACTAGCAGTTCCAGAGTTCAAAGATTCACGATACAAGTTGCTTCCGATTTTATCTAAACCGTCACTGTTTGCAAAAGTAACAACTCCAATCTGGCCGCCATCTTGCGGTTTACCGCCAGCATCAACAATTGACACTTTTCCATCAGATCCGATGCTAAAGCTTTGAGCATCAAGAGGAATTTTTATTGTTCCTCCGGTCATATTTAACACATGGTAGCCGTCACCAGTAACCAATGTTCCCGTATTATCTAAATAGAAGTTTCCGGCTCTTGTGTAAGCCGTTCCATCACCTGTATCGATTTGAAATAACCGTCGCCGTCATCGCTAAATCAAGCGTCTCCTGTGCTTGTGTTGCGCTTGTTGAATGAATGGTATCAATTGTGCCAGATGATGAACCTAAACCGATCTGCTTAGAGTTAGTTCCGCCGATTGTTGCACCAGCAGCAGAACCGCCGGCATCGTTTGACTCACCATATCTTTAAAAGTAACCCGGCTCTTTTTGAATCCCACTGTATTTACGTTGGCAATATTGTTGCCGATAACATCAAGTTTAGTTTGAAAGTTTTTCATACCGCTGATTCCAGAATAAAGTGAACGTAACATAATATATTCCCCAGATGTTTTTATTTAGAAGATTGTCCCACAGACATGACATTCGCCGGACTGATCTCGGTCCCATCATCAAGAACGAGATAATATTTTCCTTGAGAATGTTTAACAGAGCTTACTGTGCCTGTTTTATCTGTTGCACTTTTACCATCAGTCCAAGATACTTCCTTCCCCATCCAATCAACATACGTTGTAAACGGATCTTGGTTTTCAACGAATTTCGTCATCGTCGTATTCAGATTCATCATCTGTTCCAGACTTGAAAAAGTTGCCATCTGACTGATAAATTCTTTGTCATCAACCGGATTAAGCGGATCTTGGTTTTGGACTTGAGTCATTAATATTTTTAAGAACTCGTCTTTTCCCAAGCTGCTGTTGCTTCCAGGCGCAGTGCTGCTTTTTTTTTCAGGCAATTTATATTCTGAGCTTATTGATGTCATTCTTCTTCCTCCAATTCAACCATTGACACTTCATCAAGCAAGTCTCCAAACTCGTTTGATTGCTTTTTCTGTCTTTGCTGCTTCTGTCCCTCTTGCTGCTGTTTCTGTTCATCAGCAAGCTGGCCATATATCGGCTGGTCACCGCTTTGAATCGGCAAAGTAAAACGGTCAACTTGGACAGCCATATTGGGCAGTGATTGCTTCAGCTGAGGCAGATGTTGTTCGAGCAGCTCTTTTGCAGATTGGCTGGATGCAATGATTTTACTCTGGAACATTCCATTTTCATTTGTCAGCTTAATTGTGACAAATCCTAAATGTTCAGGGTTCAGCCGAATTGTAAAGCTGCCGGTTGATCTCCCAAAGGGTGTATATTTCATCTGCTTCCATGCACTGATCACTTGATCAGCAACCGTTTTTGTTTCTGCTGTATGTAAATCAGATGAGAGCTGCAAATCGAGTGTCTGAACTCCTCCGGTGCTCCGGTAGCCTGAAAACATCATTTGAATTCCTGACTTACTATCTATTGGCTGAATACTCACAGAGGAGTCTGTCGTACTTTTATTACCTGGCGTTGGAGCGTCCGGTGTAAGGGCACGTTTTGCGACATCTTGTGATGATTCGGATGATTTCGATAACAAGAAAGCTTTCAGCTGACTTTCAGTCATATTCCATTCCTTCGTCCCTTTTTGAGGAAGCAATGACATCTGTTCCATTAAGCTTTGAAAACTTTTCAGCTCTGACTTTGACATCGTATAAAGCTTTGAACTTGACTCATCTTTTGTAAATATCTGCTGTTTAAGATCCTGAATAAGCTGTTCAGATATGCCCTTTTTTTCTAATGCAGAAAGAAATTCATCTCCATTTTTGTAGACAGTATGAGCTTGATTATCACGGTCAGTCATTTTATTTCCTTCTAAAAGCTGACTGATAAGCATTTGGATATAGATAAGCGCTTTATCAACTTCTGCTGATGCCTCATGTTCCTGAACTCCTTGCTCTCTATCAGACTTGAGTTCATCAGTAGCGGCATCACCAGCTGAATTCTTTGCAGTCAGAGCCGTTTTATCTTCAGAAATGATTTTTTCAGCAAGTATTTGCCCCATATGCAGTTGATCAGTTTCGTCAGCCAATTTTAATTCAACTGCTTGCAGTAGGCTCTGTAATATTTGCTGAGCGGATTCATCCAGTTGCTTTCCTGTTAGTTTACTTAACGTTTGCAGAAGATCGGCTTTTTGCTTGTCTTGATTTTCAGGAGTTGCTTTTAGCCAACCACTGATCTTTTTACATGCATCTTTCAAAAGCTGATCGTCAGTCAGAGTCCCTTTTCCTTGTGATGAAGGTTCTTTCGAGCCGGCTTCAGACATAAGCCAATTTTGAAAAACTCCCTGGCTATTTTTGATTGTTTTAGCAGCTGTCCCTGCTGTAGTTTGCAGCCGAGGTCCGGCTAATTCAAGCAGCTTCACCTTTATTCCCCCTATTCTTGGCTGGCAGCAATTTTTTCTGTATATGTTGCCGCTTGCTCAGGAGTCATTTTTGCCAAAATTTCAGCAAGCTGCTTTTTGCTCAGTCCATTCAATATTTTCAGCGCTTCTTTCTCCTTTAATTGGGCAATGATTTTAGCAGCCTTTCCGCTGTCCATGCTTTTATAAACACTGATGACTTTATCATTAGAAGCTGTATCAGAACTTGATGATTCTTCTGAGTTATCCGTTGATGTCTTTTTTTGGTCTTCCGCTGTTTTTTCAAGAGAACGGATCTTTTGATTCAGCCTGTCAATTTCAGATTTGCTTGTTTCTAAATCTTTATTCAATATACTGATCTCACTTTTTTGATCCTTAATGGTTTTTTCCAGAGCCGCCGTATTACTGTTATTCTTAGCTGTTGATGATGTATTTTTTTTATCTTCGGTCTCAGGAACCAATTCTTTAAGCACTGGCGTTTTGGCTGCAGCTTCCTGTATCGGCTTTAAGACATTGACACCAGCCGCCCAGAGAACAATCCCCCCTGCTATAAGCAGAAAAATCAGCGGAAGGATAATGATCAGCAACACCGATCGGAATTTACCTGATTCTTTCTTTTTGCCGGACATTACATTCGCTCCTAATGGCCTTGAATCATAAACTGCTTGATCGAGATATCGTCCATTTCTTTCATCTCTGCAGCTTTGTCTTCAAGAGCAAACATTTTAAACTGTTTTTCACGCATCTTTTCAAACTTCTTCACTTCAATATTTTTTTCTGTTAATACTTCTTGCTTTTGGTTCATTTGATTCCTTTTCATAATGACAAGCTTTTGGTAGTGATAAATTGTGTTTTCAAGATTTGAGACAAATTGCTGATAATGCCTCATCTCTTGAACGCTCATCCCGCTTTTCAGTTTGTTTTCTTTATTCTGTTCAAGCAATTCCTTTTTGCTCATGTTCTCATATAGTTTCTCCGCTACAGTTTCGAATTCAGAAACTGATTGCTGATACTCAGATAAAGACTGGTCTTTCTCATTCTCTTTTAGTTCCAGCAGCTTTTGGAATCTAAATTGATAGGCCACGTTCTATTCCTCATTTCCTGTCAAACTAGTTAATGCTGCAATGCTTTCTTCCAATGATGCTGATTCTTCTGTTCCCTGCTTCAGAAATTGAATAAGCTGCGGATAAAATTGTATCGCCTCATCAATTTCTCTTGAGGACCCTCTTTTGTAAGCTCCAATATTAATCAGGTCTTCAGAATTTTGATACGTTGATAAAAGTTCACGGAATTTATTCGCTGCGTCTAAGTGCTGTTTTGTCGAGATGTTTGACATCACCCTGCTGATGCTTTTTAGCACATTGACGGCAGGAAACTGGCCTTTATTAGCAAGAGCCCTGTCTAACACAATGTGTCCGTCTAAAATTCCGCGTACCGTATCAGCAATAGGTTCATTCATGTCATCTCCGTCGACTAACACTGTATAAAACGCTGTGATTGTTCCGTGTTCATTTGCACCTGTTCTCTCTAACAACCGAGGTAAAATAGCGAACACAGAGGGTGTATATCCTTTTGTCGTCGGGGGCTCTCCAGCGGCAAGTCCGATCTCCCTCTGAGCCATCGCCACCCTTGTGACAGAATCCATCATAAACATGACATTTTGGCCTTTATCACGAAAGTACTCAGCAATGGCTGTCGCCGTATATGCGGCTTTCAACCTCATTAATGCAGGCTGATCTGAGGTAGCGACGACTACAATTGACCGCTTCAGTCCCTCTGCTCCCAGATCTTTTTCAATAAACTCCCGAACCTCTCGACCGCGTTCTCCGACAAGTGCAATTACGTTCAAGTCAGCTTCAGTCTGTTTAGCGATCATTCCCATTAATGTGCTTTTTCCGACGCCGCTTCCTGCGAAAATACCAATCCGCTGGCCTTTTCCGACAGTCAGCAGACTGTCAATAGACCTGACTCCAACACCCATCTTTTCACGGATAGGCGGACGTTTCATCGGGTTAGGCGGTGATTGCTCCGTTGATACAGGCGAAAGTCCTTTTGGCAAAATTTTTCCGTCGAGCGGTTCGCCAAACGCATCAATGACTTGTCCGATCAGACCGGCTCCTACCTTTATACGAAGAGATTCACCGGTGGCTTCAACAATGCTCCCGGGCGCAATGCTTGCGGCCTCTAAATAGGGCATTAACAGAATATTTTCTTCCTGAAAGCCAACAACTTCAGCTTTGATGACTTTACCTGATTGACCCTTTGCGTAAATCAGGCATAGATCGCCAATTGAGCTTGCCGGCCCCTTTGATTCAATCATCAGGCCGATTACCCGTTTCACTTTTCCATAACGCTTATACGAGTCTGTCATTTCTATGCAATCTATCAGACTCTGTGTCTTCATAGATCCGCACCTGCTTCCAGTGCTGTAAGGAGCTTATGCTTCAGTTGCACCAGCTGGGTATCAATGCTTGCATCTACTCTGCCAAAGGGAGTTTCTATATAACATGATCCTTTTTCAGCTTTTTCATCGGCGTATAAACCAAGCCGGCATTCTTTGTATAGAAGCTGCTGAATTTCGTCTTTATGCTGAAAAACTGTTTCATAGTAATAAGGATCTACATATATTGATATATCGTCATATTCCTTTACTTCGTTTACCACCTGTTTCACAAGCAGGATAAAGGCCTCTTTATCATCAGATTTTTGCTGCCATACTTTTTTAGCTAACGCAACGGCAAGCTCAACGATTTCTCCGGAGGCATCTTCAAGTTTATCCTCTACAGCTTTTCTGGACATTTCCATTATGCTGGTTGCTTGACTGATCAGCTCAGCATACTGTTGTAAGGCTTCAGTTTTCCCTAATGCCACACCTTGTTCGAATCCTTCTGCTTTCGCTTCTTCTATAAGACGCTGTTTTTCAGCCGCCCAATCATTTTTTTCCTGCTCAATTTGACGGCGGATATCTTCCATCTGGCTGTTCGCTTGCTCGGAAATCCGATTAGCTTCTTCTTTGACCCGGGCCATTAAAGCTTCCGGATTTTCTTCAGTCTGTAAAAGATGTGAATGATCGATCCGAACCTCTTGTAAAGAAAGCTTCCTTCTTTCCTGCTGTGGGGAAAAAGATGATTCTTGTTTAATGATATTAGACAATAATATCGTCTCCTCCGCCTCTTGCTATCACAATTTCACCGGCTTCTTCAAGCTTTCTGACGATGCTTACAATTCTTGATTGAGCCTCTTCTACATCCTTCAAACGTACAGGGCCCATAAATTCCATTTCTTCTTTGAATGTTTCAACCATACGCTGTGACATATTGTTGAATACAATTTCTTTGACTTCCTCGCTTGCCACCTTTAATGAAAGGAGCAGATCGTCGTTTTCAACATCGCGAATAACCCTCTGAATTGCGCGGTTATCAAGTGTAACAATGTCCTCAAAGACAAACATCCGCTTCTTGATCTCTTCAGCAAGATCAGGATCCTGAATTTCCAAGGAATCCAATATCGTCTTTTCTGTTCCTCTGTCTACACCGTTTAAGACTTCAACAACAGCTTCGATTCCGCCGGTTTGTGTATAGTCCTGAGTGAATGCGGAGGATAATTTCTGTTCCAGAATCCGTTCTACCTCATTAATAATTTCAGGTGACGTTCTGTCCATTACCGCAATCCTTCTTGCGACTTCTGCCTGAACCTCAGGATTCAGCTCGGATAAAATTTGTCCGGCCTGCACAGGGTCAAGGTAAGACAAGATTAAAGCCATCGTTTGCGGATGCTCTTGTTGAATGAAATTTAAAATTTGTTCAGGCTCTGCTTTTCTGGCAAAGTCAAATGGTTTAACTTGCAGAGAAGAAGTCAGCCTGTTTAGTATGTTTTCAGCCTTATCTTCTCCCAGCGCCTTCTCAAGAACTTGTCGGGCATAGCTTAAACCGCCCTGAGAAATATAATCTTGGGCAATCGCTATATTATGAAATTCCTCTATAATTTCATCCTTTTTTTGATGATCGACACTTCTAACTCCTGATATTTCAAGAGTAAGCCTTTCAATTTCTTCATCGGTTAAATGCTTATATACAGAAGCTGACACATCTAAACCTAAGGAAATCATGAGAATGGCTGCTTTTTGTTTTCCTGTAAGCTTATCTTGATCACGTCTCGCCATTTCTAATCCCTCCTAATCCTCGGCCAGCCAGCTTCTCAGCAGTTTTGCAAAGTCTTCAGGCTTATCTTTCGCCATCTTTTCAAGCTGTTTTCGTCTGACTGTTTCCTCTGTTTCATTTTCCTCTTCATTTATATCAGGCAAATTGATAGGCTCCTGAGGCACTTCGTACGTGTATTCCTCAAATTCATCCTCTTGAGCGCGTTTCTTTCTGATAAACATAATGATCAGAATGATGATGACTGCGATCAAAACGCCCCCAACGATATATACCCACATTGGGATACCGGAGGATTTTTCCGTATCAGTATCAAGACTTACTTTTCCATCAAAAGGCTGAACGGAGACAACAATTTTATTACTGATATCTTCATCAGAAAGGTTCTGGTTCTGTGTTTCATCCTTATTCAATGATGTTCTGACAACAGTTGAAAGAATTTTTTGTATATCATCCTGTCTTTCGGTTGATAGCGACGCCGTGTTTTTGGCATCAGGCGGCTCTACCATTACTTGAATCCCTAAATCCCTTACCTTATAAGGGCTTTCAGCTATTTCTTTATGGATTCGGTTAACCTCATAATTGATTTTATTACTGCTTTTTTCGTAGTTCCCACTTTCGGTATTTTCGCCGTCAGCTTGATAGTTTGTTACATCTTCATCCCCGGTTCCGGCAGTTCCGCCATTAGCTGCGCCGTCTCCCTGATATGTTTCCGATACTTTTTCAGCACTAACCGCAATGCCTTCCATGTTTTCTTTGTCAACAGGCTCGACGATGTCTTCTGTCCGTTTTTCTTTTGTAAAGTCAATATCGGCCGTGACAGAAACTACAACTTTGTCCTGCCCCATCATCGTTCCAAGCAATGACTGAACATGTTTTTGAATGTCTTTTTCAACTTGGGATTTAATTCCCTGCTGTGAAGAATAACTATCAGCGTAGGACCCTGCACCGCTGTCTGTTTTGTCGTAGTATGTAGAGTTCTGGTCCATGATGACGATATTATCTTCTTTTAAGTTCGGCACACTTTTTGATACCAGATGATACAATCCGTTGATCTGGCTTTGATCTAGTGTGTATCCAGGCTGAATTTGCAGAACGATTGAAGCAGATGCTGCTGATTGCTCTTCACCGACAAAGACAGCGTCTTTCGGAAGGTTAATCATTACTTTTGAATTTTTGATACCGTCCATTTCATTAATCAGATTGGACAGTTCCGTTTGTGTGGCTTTGACTTTCACCATATCAAATTCATTATCTGTTAAACCAAAGCCGGCGTTCTGTCCAAAAAATGAGTAATCAATTGATCCGGTTTTAGGAAGCCCTTCTGCAGCCAGCTGAACTTTCAGTGAATCAACCTGATCTTCCGGAACCTTAATAACCGTACCGCCATTTGAAAGTTCGCTAGGCACTTTTTTCGCATCCAGTTCTTCTTTGATCTGTCCGGCTTCTTCAGCTGACAAATCTTTGTACAGCGGCGCCATTTTCTGATTAGAAGAAAAAATACTGATAATAATGGCAAGAATGATAATTGCCGCTAAAGCACCAATCATTAAAATCTTTTGTAATTTAGATCTATTTTTCCAAAACTCACTCGTTTTATTTTTCATTTGCATTAGAGTACGATTCATGTTAACCCCCGGTCATTCCACTCTTTCTCTTTCTCGTCAGACCCCCTACATTTGCATTCTCATAATCTCCTGGTATGCTTCCACAGCTTTGTTGCGGAACTCAGTTGCAGCAGTCAGAGAGATGCTTGCTTTTTGAGCGGCGATCATGACCTCATCAAGATTCACATCTTTCCCTGCAGCCAAGGCATTAGTCATATTGTCAGAAGCTACTTGGGACTCATTTAACGAACTTATAGAGTTTTTAAAAGCTCCGAAAAGCTTGTTTGATTTGAAGAATCTGTTTTTTGGCTATTGTTTACTTGATTTGTTGCATTTTGAGTGTTTTGAGTATTTTGAACCTGAAAAGGAGAAATTTTATTGATCACATTCATCACCTTACTTTCCGATTTCTAGAGCCTTCATCAGCATTCCCTTTGAGGCATTCATCGCTGTGACATTGGCCTCGTATGATCTCGTACTGCTGACAAGGTCAACCATTTCTTTTAATGGATCAACATTTGGCTTTTGCACATATCCTTCAGCGTTTGCATCAGGATTGGTCGGATCATAGACCAGATTAAAATCAGAGTTATCCTCAGTGATTTTTGTAACCTTTACCCCATTTCCGACATTGCCGCTGCCGCTCATTTTAGAATTCAAAATCGATGAGAACGATTCACCTTTTGACTGAAGCGAAACCATTTTCCTTCTGTAAGGCAACCACTCACCGTTTACCTGCTTAGCTCTTGTCGTATCCATATTCGCCAAGTTAGACGATACAACATCCATTCTGAGGCGCTGAGCAGTTAAAGCTGATGCTGAAACATTTAAGCTTTGAAAAGCTGTCATTACTTTCCTCCTGTTAGTACGGTCTTCAGAGAATTGAATTTTCCGTTCATTCTTTCAACTAAAGCTTGATAGTTAATCTGATTTTCTGCTAGTTCTGTCATCTCTTTGTCAACGTCAACGTTATTTCCGTTTTGCTGATAAGATGTATCTCCGCTCGTTACAATTGAATAATTTGAATCAGCATCAGAAAAATCAACATGCCGATAGTCTGTTTTTATAGATTCGAGACGAGAGGATTCTTGATCTAATAAATTTTGGAAAGAGACTTTTTTCGCCTTATAGTTCGGTGTATCTATATTAGCAATATTATTGGTTATGACTTTTTGCTTAATATTCGCTCTGCCCAAGGCATTTTCAAGATTTTGTATCGTTCCAGAAAATAGGCTCAAATCCACTTACCTCCATTTCAGTTTTTTTCACCCTCAATATCCTTGTCGAGATTTGTAAAACCATATGCTTATTGTAAGAAATAACAGGCATAAAGTCTATGAAGTTCGTGTAAAAAAATGTCCTCATATATATCTATTTTACAAATAGGTACATAGTCCTAGATTATTTGAACTACGTTTTTTACATTAATATTAGGCTGAAAATAGCTTAATTTCTGTATTTCCCCATTCATTTATCGTCTTTTTTCTGTTTTTATGAAGAAAATCATGAATTTTATTAACATATTACAGAGAAAGACTTTTCGCCCAGGAAATAAAGCTTATTGATTTCCTTTATTTGAATGCAAAAAAGAACCCCTCTTTTAAGGGGTTCTTCTGTTCATTAATGAGATTTCAGATTTTCTAATTCAATCAGGAATTTGTTGTTCAGCACTTTGATATAAGTACCCTTCATTCCTAATGATCTTGACTCAATTACTCCAGCACTTTCAAGCTTTCTGAGTGCGTTAACAATAACTGAGCGAGTAATGCCGACACGGTCTGCAATCTTACTTGCAACAAGAAGACCTTCGTTTCCGTCAAGCTCTTCAAAGATGTGTTCAATTGCTTCAAGCTCACTATAAGAAAGAGAGCTGATTGCCATTTGTACGACTGCTTTGCTTCTTGCTTCTTCTTCAATTTCTTCTGCTTTTTCTCTCAGAATTTCCATTCCGACAACTGTAGCGCCGTATTCAGCAAGAATTAAATCATCATCATTAAACTGATCCTGTAAACGTGAAAGAATGAGTGTACCTAATCTTTCTCCGCCTCCGATGATCGGCACAATTGTTGTTAAACCAGCTTGGAACAAGTCTCTGTTTTCAACAGGAAAAGCAGTATACTCACTATTGATATCCAGGTTAGAAGATGTTTCAGGGACGTTGAACAGATTCTTCGTATATTCCTCTGGGAATTGGCGATCCTCAAGCATTTTTTTCATGCGGTCATTTTCAATTTGCTGGTTGATAGAGTACCCGAGAAGTTTTCCTCTGCGGCTCACAACGAAAATATTGGAATCAATTACATCCCGAAGCGTTTCCGCCATTTCTTTAAAGTTAACCGGTTTCCCTGCCGCAGCTTGCAGCATGGAGTTAATAATTCTTGTTTTTTGTAATAAAGCCATGATAAATGATCCTCCTAAACATTCCTCTTATTAAATTTTCACAATATAAATTGACTTAAATCTTTGTTTTTAGCTATCGTTCCGAGCTTTTCTTCCACATACTGCGGTGTAATCGTTATTTTCTCCATTGTTACATCCGGGGCTTCAAAAGAAAGATCTTCTAACAGACGTTCGAGTATTGTATGAAGGCGTCTCGCACCGATATTATCTGTTTCCTGATTCACATGATAGGCGACTTCAGCAATCTTATGAATAGCTTCGTCAGAAAATTCAAGAGATATACCTTCTGTCTGTAATAATGCCTGATATTGTTTTAAGAGCGCGTTATCGGGTTCAACTAAGATTCTCACGAAATCGTCAACCGTCAGTTTGCTCAGTTCTACACGAATTGGAAAACGCCCTTGCAGTTCAGGAATCAGATCAGACGGTTTGGCCATATGGAATGCTCCCGCTGCGATAAACAATACATGGTCTGTTTTAACTGAACCGTATTTAGTGACAACGGTAGAACCCTCAACGATTGGGAGAATATCCCGCTGAACACCTTCTCTTGATACATCAGCTGAAGATGACGCGCCACCGTTTTTTGCAATTTTATCAATCTCGTCGATAAAGATAATTCCGCTCTCTTCTGCCCTATGGACAGCTTCCTGGCTGACTTCATCCATATCAATGAGTTTGC
>NZ_JH600290.1 GCF_000245335.1 Bacillus mojavensis RO-H-1 = KCTC 3706 | reverse complement strand
TTCTTTTTCTTTGGCATCAATCCGCTCAGTGCATCCTGCATATTCATGCCCATCTGCTCCATACCCGAGCCCTGCAGCATGTCAAACATAGAAGGCTGCTGCTCTTCAACTTCTACAGTAACATAGTGGTCCTCCAGCTCTCCTAATGCCAGCTGATGAGCCATGCGTTTTCTTTTTTCTTCAATGTTTGCTTCTTCCTGGCTTTCCGTTTCGTCTTCGCCGTTTGGCTGGCTGCCGCCAAAAAACATTTCAAACGGGTTTTTAACGCCTGATTGTTTTTTCTTCCCTGGGACTAACAGGCGCACAATGCGTTTGTTTGCATTTTCTTCAGCCTGCTCCTTCACTTCGTTGATTTTTTCTTCTTTTATAAGACGTACAGAAGTTTCCACAAGGTCTCTGACCATTGATTCAACGTCTCTGCCTACATAGCCGACTTCTGTAAATTTTGTTGCTTCAATTTTGATAAATGGCGCACCTGAAAGCTTAGCGATTCGTCTGGCAATTTCAGTTTTCCCTACCCCGGTAGGCCCCATCATTAAAATGTTTTTCGGAACGACCTCGTCTTTCAGCTTTTCATCCAGAAGACTTCTTCTATAGCGGTTTCTTAATGCCACGGCGACAGCTTTTTTCGCGTCTTGCTGACCGACGATGTATTGGTCTAACCGATCTACAATCTGTCTTGGTGTTAACGGTGTTTTTTCCATGCGCCTCAAGTCCTTTCTATTCAAGCTCTTCCAGTATGATTTGATCGTTCGTGTATACACAAATTTCGCCCGCTGTTTCCAGCGCAGCTCTAGCAATCTCACTTGCAGTCATGCTGTCACCGGCATGCTTTTTCAGCGCTCTTCCGGCTGCCAAAGCGTAGTTGCCGCCTGATCCAATTGCCAGAATGCCGTCATCCGGTTCGATAACCTCACCAGTTCCCGATACGAGAAGCAAGGTATCTTGATTCATAACGATCAGCATGGCCTCAAGCTTTCTAAGCACTTTGTCGCTTCGCCATTCCTTTGCAAGCTCAACAGCAGCCCGTTTTAAGTTGCCGTTATATTCTTCAAGTTTCGCTTCGAACTTTTCGAATAGAGTGAAAGCGTCTGCAACAGATCCCGCAAATCCTGCGAGAACCTTGCCGTTAAACAGTTTTCTTACTTTTCTCGCAGTATGTTTCATTACAACAGCCTGACCAAATGTAACTTGACCGTCTCCGGACATTGCGCTTCGTCCCTGATGCTGTACTGCAAAGATTGTGGTCGCATGAAAAGATGACATAAAGGGCCTCCTTTAATTTTTCTTAAAAGCTCTTGGATGGTGAGACATATATGTGTTTCTCAGCATTTCCTTCGAAACGTGCGTGTATATCTGTGTTGAAGACAGATTGGAATGCCCGAGCAGTTCTTGAACGCTCCTCAAATCTGCTCCTTCGTTTAACAGATGAGTGGCGAACGTATGTCGAAGCATATGCGGATGGATATGTAAAGTGCCGGACGCTTTTTTGACAAGCCCGCTTAAAATGTGCCTAATGCCTCGGGCTGTAAGCGGTCCGCCTCTTTGATTCACGAATAATAGATCATGAGGTTCTTTTGCTTTTTTCAGCAAGCACTGTCTTCCGCTATTCATATATAACTTCAACGCTTCGCGGGCGTAAGACCCAAAAGGGATATAACGCTGCTTCTTGCCTTTCCCGTGAACAAGCACAGTGTCCATAAATAAATCAAGATCATGAACCGTTATGGAAGAGCATTCACTGACCCTCATTCCGGTGGCATAGAGAAGCTCTAATAGCGCTTGATCCCTCATGCCGGTCGGCTGGCTTATATCTGAAACTTCAAACAGTTCCTCAAGCTCTTTTTGATATAGAAACTTCGGTATCCGTTTCTCTTGTTTCGGCAGATGAACAAGCTGGAACGGATTATCATCAACAAGCTTTTCCCGCATCAGAAATTTGTAAAAACTTCTCAATGCAGAAATTTTTTTACTGATTGTTCTTCTTGATAAACCCTTTTCATAGGCTTCCGTCAAAAAAATTCTAGTATCTTGATATGCAGCTTCTTCAAATCCATTTATACCTTGAACACGCAGGAAAGTCTCGAATTCTTCAATTGAATCCACATAATTCACAATAGTATATTGTGAATAATTTTTTTCAATTTGTAAATATTCAACGAATAAGTTTACGAAATTCTTAACATTCTCCATGCCAAATACCTCCCCAGGAAGGGCTTTTAAATGGTATCACAAATCGCGTTCAAGTTGCAATCAATACCTAAATTGTTTTCGAAATTGTTTGAATTGTCTCGATCGCCCGATTTGCGTACTGTTCATTACGCTCTTTTTTATTTTTAATTTTAACAGGCAATTCTTTTAAAAGCCCAAAGTTTGCGTTCATCGGCTGGAAGTTCTTCTGATTTGTTGTTGTAATATAGTGAGCCATACTGCCTATTGCTGTTTCCTGAGGAAAAGTGACAAGCTCTTCTCCTAAAACAAGTTTAGCCGCATTAATACCTGCTACAAGTCCAGAAGCAGCAGATTCCACATATCCTTCTACTCCCGTCATTTGTCCTGCGAAGAACAAATCGTTCCGTTTTTTAAATTGGTAAGTCGGCTTTAACAAGCTTGGAGAATTTATGAATGTATTTCTGTGCATAACGCCGTATCTGACGATTTCCACATTTTCAAGTCCGGGAATCAATTTGAGGACTTCCTTTTGGTCTCCCCATTTTAAATGAGTTTGGAATCCTACAATATTATAGAGAGTTCCCGCCGCATCATCCTGTCTAAGCTGAACGACTGCATATGGACGTTTTCCGGTAACAGGATGCTCTAATCCCACTGGCTTCATCGGTCCGAAAAGCATTGTTTTCTTTCCTCGTTTTGCCATTACTTCAATCGGCATGCAGCCTTCAAAGAAAATCTCTTTTTCAAATTCTTTTAACGGCACAGTTTCCGCCGAAGTCAAAGCTTCATGAAATCGGTCAAACTCTTCTTCTGTCATCGGGCAGTTTAGATAAGCCGCTTCTCCTTTGTCATAACGGGACTTCAAATACACTTTATCCATATCAAGGCTGTCTTTCTCTACGATAGGCGCCGCTGCATCATAGAAGTATAAATAGTCTTCTCCAGTAAGCTCTTTTAACTGTGCAGACAATGATTCTGAAGTTAACGGACCAGTTGCGATAATTGTTGGTCCTTCCGGTATTTCTGTTACTTCTTCATTAATAACAGTAACGTTGGGATGGTTTTTCACCCGGTTTGTCACACTTGCCGCAAATTCGTGCCGGTCTACCGCGAGTGCGCCGCCGGCAGGCACTGAGCATTCGTCAGCCGCAGCGATAATTGCTGAATCAAGCGCACGCATTTCTTCTTTTAATACACCTACAGCGTTAGCAAGTGTATTGGAGCGTAAAGAGTTGCTGCATACCAGTTCTGCAAATTTATCAGTATGATGGGCAGGCGTCTGTTTGACTGGGCGCATTTCATATAATCTGACTTGAATCCCCCGTTTGGCAAGCTGCCATGCCGCTTCACTGCCTGCAAGTCCGGCTCCGATTACATTCACTGTTTGTTGGTTCATCTTTCACATCTCCTAGTTTATTATTCATTGTCTTCTTTTAACACACAAAGAAGGTGAGCAAGACCCTGCTCACCGCTACTTCTGTGGTTCTTCCTTATAATCGCATTCCACGCATTGGACTTGTATGCCTTTTTTGAGTTTTTTCTCAACAAGCATTTTTCCGCATTTCGGACATTTTCGTTCAATTGGTTTGTCCCAGGAAACGAATTCACAGTCCGGATAACGGTCACAGCCGTAAAAAATCCGTTTCTTTTTCGATTTTCGCTCAACAATATTTCCTTCTCCGCAGCTCGGGCACTTCACACCAATTTGTTTGACAATCGGCTTTGTATTCCGGCAATCGGGGAAATTGGAGCAAGCTAGGAATTTACCGTATCGGCCCATTTTATACACCATAGGAGAACTGCACAATTCACAATCTTCTCCGGCATATTCAGGCTCAATTTCAACTTCCTTCATTTCTGATTCGGCTTTTTTCACGCGCTTTTCAAAATCGGTATAGAAGTTATCAATAATCTGTACCCATTCTATATTGCCTTCCTCAACATTATCAAGGTCTTTTTCCATTTTTGCCGTAAACTCAACGTTAATGATTTCAGGGAAAAATTCCATGATCAACTCAAGCACGATCTGCCCTAATTCTGTGGGAACAAACCGTTTATTATCCAGACCAACGTACCCGCGCCGCTGAATCGTATCAAGCGTCGGAGCATAAGTGGAAGGACGGCCGATACCTAGTTCTTCAAGCGTTTTAACCAATCGGGCCTCAGTATAGCGCGGAGGCGGCTGGGTAAAATGCTGTTCCGGTTCTATATCCTTAGATAAAACAGTGTCTCCCTCTTGCAGGTCAGGCAGCATCCGGTCTTTTTCTTCCAATTGATCGTCTTTGCCTTCAACATACACTTCATAAACCCAAGAAAACTTGACTTTACTTCCGTTTGCACGAAAAGTCAAACCGTTGTTTGTCAAATCAACACTCATTGTATCTAACACAGCAGATGCCATTTGGCTGGCAACAAAACGCTCCCAAATTAATTTATACAGTCTCAGCTGATCTCTGCCAAGGACTGCTTTTAATTCGCTTGGTTTTCTGAGAACCGACGTCGGACGGATCGCTTCGTGGGCATCCTGAGCATTTTCATTCTTTTTAGCGGGCTTTCTTTTGCCGCCTAAGTACTCTTTTCCGTACGTTTGATCAATAAACGCTGCCGCTTCATCAACTGCTGTATTGGAAATACGGGTTGAATCCGTTCTCATATACGTGATCAAACCGACAGTTCCTTCTTTTCCTAGATCAATTCCTTCATATAATTGCTGCGCAATCATCATCGTTTTCTTCGCTCTGAAATTGAGCTTGCGCGCTGCTTCCTGCTGAAGGGTTGAAGTTGTAAAAGGCAAGGCCGGATTACGTTTCCGTTCCTTTTTAGTTACTTTTTCAACTGTATACTTATTGCCTTTGAGCTGAGAAAGTATGTCTTTTACATCCGCTTCGCTCTTTAAAGGAAGTTTTTTTCCGTTTTTACCGAAAAAGCTCGCTTCAAACGTCTCCTGTCCTTTTAAGAACGTGCCGTCTATTGTCCAATATTCCTCTGGCTTAAAGTCGTTAATTTCCTTTTCACGATCAATAATTAAACGGAGGGCAACAGATTGAACACGGCCAGCGCTGAGCCCTTTTTTAACTTTTTTCCAAAGAATTGGGCTGATTTTATATCCGACGAGCCTGTCTAATATACGTCTCGCCTGCTGTGCATCCACCAAATCCATATTGATCATGCGGGGATGCTTAAATGATTCTTTAATTGCGTCTTTCGTAATTTCGTTAAACACAACACGGCAGTCTGAATTAAGATCCAGGTCAAGGCTGTGAGCCAAGTGCCATGCAATTGCTTCCCCTTCTCTGTCGGGGTCGGCTGCGAGATAAACTTTTTTCGCTTTTTTGGCAGCCGTTTTCAGCTCTTTTAATACCGGACCTTTACCTCGAATGGTTATATATTTTGGTTCGAAATTTTGTTCTATGTCAACTCCCATTTGACTTTTTGGAAGATCCCGGACATGTCCCATTGATGCTTTCACTTTATATTTTTTACCTAAGTAACGTTCAATCGTTTTCGCCTTAGCGGGCGATTCCACGATGACTAGATAATCAGACATTTTCATCCCCCTCAAGAGGTGTTCTCTCTCTTCAAGTATTTCAAATTTTATTTTATATTTGCAGCTGTCTTTATTTGGCTTTCAACATTTCATTCTTTATGATGAACGTCATTATTTAAATAGAAAACAATATGCAACTTTAAATCCTCACTATTATTAAATATTACAATGCTGTTTGTCAAACGATAATTCAAAAGGGTTCCGTATATTGAACGTTTCTCTCAGGAAGCTCTGCATAAATATCCTCTGCTGACCATATGGCTTTAGCCCCCTCTTGGATCAATTTTATAGGACCTCCGGCGTAAGGATCAAATACAGAACCAGGTACGGCAAATACTTCTCTCCCTTGTTCCAGCGCTTGGTATGCGGTAATCAAAGAACCGCTTTTCTCTTTACCCTGCACAACAATAATGCCCTCACTTACCCCGCTGATAATACGGTTTCTCATAGGGAAATGCCATTTTTGGGGTTTGGTTTCAGGTGGATGCTCTGACAGAAGAAGATGGTGTTTAGCCATGTGTTCTGCTAATTGAAGATTTTCTCGAGGATAAATGTTCTGAAAGCCGCCTGCGATGACTCCGATTGTCCGCCCCTTCGCCTTAATACTTGCCGCATGGGACAATCCGTCAATCCCAGACGCCAGCCCGCTGACAATCACCCATTTTTTATGGCAAAGCTCTATTGTAAGATGATTGACAACCTGGATTCCATAGGCTGTCGGATGCCGCGTACCTACAATTCCTATTTTACGCCCTTGAGAAAGAAGGGATATATCACCTTTTGCAAACAGCACGGGAGGCGGATCATAAATGGTTTTCAGCCAGAATGGATATTGATCTGAGGATATTGGGATGACTTCAATGCCTTGCTGATGGTATACAGAGAGTAAATGCTGAAGTTTGGGATATTGTTCTTCTATTTTATTTTTTAATGCCGCAGTCTTTACTTTGCCGTGTGAAGCAGTTTCTAATGCGCATGAAGGATTTGACAGTGACATTGATGGATCAGCTTTCCACCATTTTAATAGAAGAGAAGGGGATAATAATTGATTGATTCTGCAAGTGATTAAACAGGCAGCGGCCTGATCCAATATGAGGACCTCCTTTTGACAGCAAAAGCAGGAACAGCCAAGATGGCTGTTCCTTCTCTATTAATGTGTTTTGCACGTTTCAAATAAATTCTTCTCTTTCAACACTTTAATTAATGTTTCTCCCATGACAGAAGGTGTCTCTGCAACTTCGATTCCGCATTCGTTAAGTGTTTTGATTTTTTCATCAGCAGTGCCTTTTCCGCCGGAAATGATGGCACCTGCATGTCCCATGCGCTTCCCTGGAGGTGCTGTTTTGCCTCCAATGAATCCGACTACCGGTTTTGTCATGTTGGCTTTTACCCACTCAGCAGCTTCCTCTTCAGCTGTACCGCCGATTTCGCCGATCATGATGACAGCGTGTGTATCAGGATCTTCGTTAAACGCTTTTAAAACGTCAATGAAGTTGGTTCCATTTACAGGATCGCCGCCAATCCCAACGGCTGTAGACTGTCCTACACCCGCTTCTGACAGCTGATGCACTGCTTCGTATGTTAATGTTCCTGAACGCGATACAACGCCTACATGACCCTTTTTATGGATATATCCGGGCATAATGCCGATTTTACATTCTTCAGGCGTGATGACGCCAGGGCAGTTCGGTCCTATTAATCTCGTTTTCTTGCCTTCCATGAAGCGTTTCACTTTTACCATGTCTAGAACCGGGATATGCTCTGTGATGCAAATGACCAGATCAAGCTCCGCATCTACCGCTTCCATAATAGCATCAGCCGCAAAAGGTGCCGGAACGTAGATAACAGACGCATTTGCGCCAGTCGTATGAACTGCATCAGCCACTGTATTAAATACAGGTACCCCTTCCACTTCTGTTCCGCCTTTTCCAGGTGTCACACCGCCCACGATATTTGTGCCGTATTCAAGCATCTGCTTCGTATGGAATAAAGCGGTAGAACCTGTAATCCCTTGTACAATAACTCTTGTATCTTTATTGATAAAAACACTCATTATTTGGTCCCCTGCCTTTCATTCTTTCCTATACTAAAGATACGATTTTCTGCGCGCCGTCAGCCATGGATTCCGCAGATGTAATATTTAATCCTGATTCACTAAGGATTTTCTTCCCTAGATCCACGTTTGTTCCTTCAAGACGGACGACAAGCGGCAATGTTAAACCGACTTGTCTTGTCGCTTCAACAACCCCTTCTGCGATAACATCACATTTCATAATGCCGCCGAAAATGTTGACGAAAATCCCTTTAACATTTTGGTCAGAAAGAATGATTTTAAATGCTTCCGTGACTTTTTCTGCGGTTGCGCCGCCCCCCACATCAAGGAAGTTGGCCGGCTCTCCTCCATAATGTTTAATGATATCCATCGTGGACATCGCAAGCCCTGCGCCGTTTACCATGCATCCGATATTTCCATCAAGGGAAATGTAGCTCAGATCGTATTTAGACGCTTCAATTTCTTTTGGATCTTCTTCGTCCAAATCTCTATATTCCATAATATCTTTTTGTCTGTATAATGCATTGCTGTCAAAATTTAATTTCGCATCAAGTGCCATCACATTCCCGTCTCCTGTTACAACGAGAGGGTTGATTTCGGCAATTGAGCAGTCTTTCTCCACAAACGCTTTGTATAGTCCAAGCATAAATTTAGCAGCTTTCCCAACAAGCTCTTTTGGAATATTAATAGCGAATGCAATTTCTCTGGCTTGATAGCCTTGGAGGCCAACAGCCGGATCAATGACAGCCTTTTTGATTTTTTCCGGTGTTTTCTCTGCTACTTCTTCAATTTCTGTTCCGCCTTCTTCAGAGGCCATCAGAACAATTCTTGAAGTGGCACGGTCAAGCACTAATCCCACATAGTATTCCTTTTTAATATCGCAGCCTTCTTCAATAAGTAAGCGTTTTATTACTTGTCCGTCCGGACCCGTCTGATGCGTAACGAGGGTCTTACCTAAAAGTTCTTCGGCATACGCTCTTACTTCTTCTAATGATTTTGCTATTTTTACCCCACCAGCTTTGCCTCGACCGCCAGCATGAATCTGAGCCTTTACGACATAAACCGAGCTGGATAAGCTCTTTGCTTTTTCAACTGCTTCTTCTGCTGTAAAAGCCACTTTACCTTCAGGAACAGATACCCCATATTTTCTGAGGACTTCTTTTCCCTGGTACTCATGGATATTCATTTCCCATCCTCCTAACTTATGTAACAAAACTAAAAATAGACTGCGCTTTCATTCTATATAATACTGGAAGAATTGTCTAGAGTTCGATGCAAAATCTTAAAATCCTTCTAAACATTCAAACTTTTATTTTATTAAAAACATAAATTTCAAGCGGAGAATGGGGAATATTTCGGCTATTTTTTATTTTTTACACTTTCGTCCAATCTGTAAATGAAAGAAAAAATCTCAGCTACCGTTTCATAAAGAGCTTCCGGGATCTGGTCATCCACAGTCAAATGGCGCATTAATTCGACAAGGGTCCGATCTTCTTGGATCGGGACCCCCGCCTTTTTAGCTTCTTTGATAATGTTGTCAGCAACATAGCCCTTTCCGGTTGCAATTACTCTTGGCGCCTTATCTTTTTTTTCATCATAATGGAGAGCTACGGCTTTCCTTAAAGGCGTTTGCTCGTTCATATTTTCACATCCACTTCCTGATTACTGATGCTTGTTATGTATTGATCAATTGTAGCCATTTCATCAGATCGAAGGCGCTTTTTAGCGTTAACTCCTGAAAGACTGTAGCCCATTTCTTTGAGCGATTGCTTGAGGGTGGGCACCATTGGATCGATGGCAGGCTGAAGTTCAAAATCCGTCTCAATTGTAATCGTCATGACTTGCTGCTGTATCAGGCAGTCAACAACCGTTTCTTTTAACGTATCCAATTGCAGTAAAAACAGGAGCCGGCAATGGGAAGGATCGAGCTTTCCATCCGCTTCTTTTTTTCCTTTAAAAAGAACAGTCATGTCCTGAACCCCCGATTTTGAAAACATCGGAAATGACATCACAATTTGGCTGTATGAAGGATGATCCTGCTGCATGAGAAGCTGACCGTTCAATTTATGAAAGAGCTGATCCGCTTCCTGTTTGACAGGTTCCGCTAACTCATGTGACGCTCTGGCGGCATGCAGAGCCATCTTGACTGATTGAATATCATCAGGCAGCACTGCGGTGCCTTGTTCAAACGCTTTAATAATTGCAAGCTCATCTCGCGCGCCTATTGCCATTTTTACTTTGGATAAAAAGGAAAGAACATCTGTCTTATCCGTTAAATTAGGAGCTGTCTGCTGAACAGCCTTTAAAAATACATCGGCTTCTTGATCCGTGACTTGTGCGGCCTGCAAAACAGATGCTGCTGCCTCGGGCTTATTTTGACTAGAGGAAACAACAGCCTTTATCCAATTCGCTGCTTCTTTTACGATTGAATTGCCGTTTTTATCCGCAGCTTCCGTCAGTTTGGCCAGCAGCCTTCCTGCTTCTTTCATTGGAATGTCTGAGACAGTTTTAGCAGCACCGTCTCGTATGTTTCGCTGCTGCTCCTGCGGGTTTACAGGTGCCCGGTTTGCCTTTCCTGCGGAGCCGTCTGCTGCGCTAAGCTCCCGGTTTCCGGCAGTACTGACTGAAGAGGCAGATCTGGTATGATCCGTTAACGAGAAAAGCTTCTCGATAAGACGTTCTGCATGGACATCTGTTTCGCTATTAAATAGTGCTGTAAGGGCTTCTCTTAGCTTTGTCAGCGCCTGGCTCGGCTGAGGATTTTCATAAATAGCCTGAATCAGCTGAGATAAGTGCTGATGGAGCGGTACAGGCGATTTGACAGCATGAACTCCGCTCAAAACATCGGGATGAACGGGGAGATCCCGCTTTAAGGCAAATAAAACTGTTTCAATGGCTTTTTTTGTGTCTGACGCAGGCAGCGTGTTCATCCAGCGGACAGCTGTCTTGATATCATTTTCTGTGATGGGTGTTTTGCTTTTCAGCATTGCGCCTGCCATCATAAGGGAGGCGTTTGACGGCTTCACTGAAATAGCGTTCAGAAGCTTGCCCGCTGCATCCTGAATTGTTTTGGGATTTTGGTCAAAGCTTTGAACGACCTGGAGACGGCCTGTCTGTTCCGCTGGTTTTTTTTCGTAGGAAAACCAGTAATACGCCTGAGGACGAAGCTGAGTTTCAAGTTTGCCTTGAATCGTTTGATTCCCTACTTGGATCAGTGCATGCTGGTCCCCTAATAAACGAAGTACTTTTCCTAAAAGGAGACGCTTTACGGCATTTGATTCGTCGGTTGTATGTGATGTTTCCTGCGGAGCTGCAGTGTTACCAAAAAGGTTTTTGAGCGCCTGCTGTACATCATTTCGTATGTTCATTTCAAAAAGGTGCCTCCTTGTTCATTAGATTATCTGTAAGATTGAACAGGAGCGAAAGTTTTCCGGTGCAAATCGGTCGGTCCGTAGGCTGCGAGCGCTTCAAGATGCTCTTTTGTTCCATAGCCTTTATTTTTTTCAAAGCCGTACTGCGGATACTTTTCTGCATATGAGCTCATCATCCGGTCCCTCGTCACTTTCGCAATACACGCACCTGCAGCGATAGATACGCTTTTGGCATCGCCTTTTATAATTGAAGACTGAGACGTATCGAGCGGCAGTGTCATCGCGTCAACGAGCAAATAATCGGGTGTATCGGACAAATCGCGGATTGCTTCGACCATTGCCAATTTTGAGGCTTCATAAATATTGATCTCATCAATAACAGCTGCTTCTACAATTCCTATACCGACTGCCACAGCTTCTTTCATAATGAGATCGTAATATTCCTCACGCTTCTTTTCTGTAAGCTTTTTTGAGTCTGTGAGTCCAAGTATTTCGCATTCCTCAGGAAGGATGACTGCGCTGGCGACAACCGGTCCTGCCAATGGGCCCCGGCCTACTTCGTCTACTCCTGCAATAAAACGAAACCCCTTGTTTCTCGCAAGCCGTTCATAGGAGGTCATATTCATCCACTGTTCTTTTAGCGCTTTTTCCTTCGCATGCTTTTTCAGCCATTGCTCTACAAGCGCTTGTACGCTTTTTCTCGGATCATTTTCACACTGGACAAGAAATGGGTCTTGGTCATCTTTTACCCCTTGCAGACGGTCTCTAATGTCTTTTACGGTTAATGTATTCACTTTCTCTTCTCCCTTACTGTATGTATCGGTCGGGTCAGGAAAAAATAAAGACCCGCATTTCTGCGGGTCTTTACATCGTCGGCTGTTCGAATGACAGCCTCCCGAACTTTTCTGTGCGGATATCACGAATAATCACTTCAGTCGTTTTATCGTAGTTAATAAGCCCCCCGCTCATGAGGCAGCCGCGTTTTTCACCTATCGCATCAAACAGCTCCGCGATGTCTTCGGGTATCTCATCGAGGCCGTAGCGCTCTTTAAGCCGTTCAGGATAATGTTCTTCGAGAAAACGGAGGCCAAACACGGCTACATCCTGTAGATTGATAATCGAGTCTTTAATAGCCCCTGTGACTGCCAGCCTCAACCCGACAAGCTCGTCCTCAAATTTAGGCCATAGAATCCCCGGAGTGTCTAAAAGCTCTAATTCTTTTCCGACTTTGACCCATTGCTGAGATGTTGTGATACCCGGTCTGTCTCCGGTTTTCGCAATATTTTTCTTTGCCAGCCGGTTGATAAGCGTTGATTTCCCGACGTTCGGAATGCCGATGATCAGCGCCCGGATCGCCCTTGGCTTCACACCTTTTGCCCTCATCCGGTCAAATTTCTCCTGCAGGATATCTTTTGAAGCCGGAACGATTTGATTTAATCCTTGGCCGTTTACAGAATTAATGGACAGAGAGCGGATCCCTTGGTTCTCAAAGTGCTCTTTCCACTGCTGTGTAACTGCCGCATCTGCTTTGTCAGCTTTATTTAACAGCATAATCCTCGGCTTATTTTTTAAGATGTCTTCAATCATTGGGTTTCTTGAGGACATCGGAATTCTGGCATCTACCAATTCATATACGATATCGATTAATTTTAATTTTTCGGTTACTTCCCGTCTTGCCTTTGCCATATGGCCAGGGAACCACTGGATTGTCATGTGACACGAACACCGCCTTTATCTTCTGAGTGTGCAAGATTCTTAGTTGTTCTTTATGTATTTTACGATGCCTGACCGGCATTTTCAAATTCTATATAAAAAAAGAGCTTGTTACTGGTAACAAGCTCTTTTCGTTCGTTATCATTATCGTCTGATTTCTTTAATACGAGCCGCTTTTCCGCGAAGTTCACGTAGGTAGTAAAGCTTAGCACGGCGTACTTTACCGTAACGTACAACTTCGATTTTCGCGATTTTTGGTGTGTGTACAGGGAAAGTACGTTCAACGCCAACACCGTAAGAAATCTTACGAACTGTGAACGTTTCGCTGATTCCACCACCACGACGCTTAATCACAACACCTTCAAAAATCTGGATACGCTCACGGTTACCCTCAACAACTTTTACGTGTACACGTAAAGTGTCACCAGGACGGAACGTAGGAAGATCAGTACGAAGCTGTTCTTTTGTGATATCTTCAATTAGTTTTTGCATCGTTTTCAACTCCTTCCAACAGATGCTCTTGGCCACAAAACCCGGCACAGCGGAACATCGTTTTCAAGCTTTCAACGGATAAGCCCGCTCAAGCCACAAGTAGTATCTTATCACAATTTCATAGCCTATGCAATAAAATCTATTCTTTTTCCCATTCAGAAATCCATTTTCTTTCTTGCTCTGTAAGCGGATAGTCTTTCAGGAGATCCGGGCGTCTTAAATAGGTTCTTCTGATCGATTCTTTATTCCGCCATTCTTTGATTTTAGCATGGTTTCCTGATAGAAGTGTTTCAGGCACTTTTAAACCTTTATAATCTGCCGGTCTTGTATAATGCGGATGCTCCAAGAGCCCCGTACTGAACGAATCCTCTATGTGGGAAGCCTCTTTGCCAAGCACTCCCGGAAGCAGCCTGACAACACTGTCAGCAATCATCATCGCAGGCAGCTCACCGCCTGTCAGAACGAAGTCGCCAATTGATATTTCATCGGTCACCAAATGCTCACGGATTCGCTCATCATAGCCTTCATAATGGCCGCAGATAAACAGCAAATGCTCTTCCTTTGCCAATTCCTCGGCTTTTTTTTGAGTGAAACGCTCACCTTGCGGGCAGACGAGGATAACGCGCGGCGGACTGTCTGCTTTTGAGGTCAGGTCCTCAACCGCGTCAAAAACAGGCTGAGGCTTCAGCACCATACCTGCTCCGCCTCCGTAAGGATAATCATCCACTGTATTATGCTTGTTATCAGAATACTCCCGGAAATTGACGATCTGGAACTGCACTGCTTCTTTTTCTTGGGCTTTTTGAAGAATGGATGAACCGAGCACCCCTTCAAACATGTCAGGAAACAGTGTCAAAAAATCGATTTTCATTCGTCTATTAATCCTTCCATGAGTTGAATCTCAATTTTCTTTTCGCTGACATCAATCTGTTTGACGACTGATTCAATGTAAGGGATCAGCGCGTCTTTTTTACCTTTACGCTCGATTACCCATACATCATTGGCTCCCGGTGTTAAAATTTCTTTCACCTTTCCGATCAGTTCGCCTTCTTCAGTAAAAACTTCACAGCCGATAATTTCGTGGAAATAAAATTCTCCCTCATTCAACTCACCCAAATCCTCTTCCGGAACTTTGATGATGGCGTTTTTCAGTTCCTCTACTTCATTCAGGCTTTGTCTTTCTTTAAACTGCAGCAGATGAAATTGCTTATGCAGCCTGTACGTGTTTACCGTTACCTCTATCGGTTCTTGGCGGCCGTCCATAAACAAATACAGCGTGTTGCCCGGCTTGTACCGTTCTTCGGCAAAATCCGTCTTTGAAATGACCCGCACCTCGCCTTTAATTCCGTGGGTATTTACAATTTTACCGACATTAAACCATCGCTTTGTCATATGATCACCTCTGGCGAATTTCAATTACTGTTCCGTCTTTTATGACGATGGTGTTTGCTGCTGTTTTCTCATGCCATTCATCCCCGACTTTAATGGTCAGCAGCGCATCGATTTCCTTTTCTTTCATTTCACTGCCAAGCGGTAATGTATGTACTTGGGTAATTTGAAAATCGATCATTTTCATATTATCTTTTCGTTTTTCTATTGCCTTTTTAAATTGCTCAATTACATCTGGGTTCTGCTGTTCTTTTTCATGTTTTCTAAGCTGAAAATAGAGCTGGCTGCATTCTCGTTCAAGCATTTGCTTCTTTTCTGTGAAAGTAGATAACAGCTTTTCTTTGCTGTGCTCGGTTAAGACTTGCATAACGGCTACACGGTGAATAATTTGCATCGCACCAAGCTCCCTGCTTTTAAAACTTTTTCAAGACCAGACGTTTCTATCTTGTCTTATCTTCTATCAGTTTACCCGTTTTTTGCGTGTAAAAAAAGGGGAGGTGCCGGCCCTCTCCCTTTTAGTCAAATATTTCAAATTGAACTTTCTTAGAAGACTGTGCGCCAGCTGCAAATACAGCTGTTCGAATCGCTTTTGCAGTCCGGCCTTGCTTCCCGATAACTTTACCGGTATCTGACTTGTGAACAGATAAGCGCAGCGCAATCTTTTGATCGGTTTCTTCTCTTATGACCCGAATGTCATCTGGATGATCAACAAGCGGTGTCACAATCGTGACAATCAAATCTTCCAAGTGTTGATCAGTCATTACTTGCCTTGTTTAGCGTTGTGGAATTTTTCCATGATTCCTTGGCTAGAGAACAAGTTGCGAACTGTATCAGATGGTTTCGCTCCAGTTTGAAGCCATTTAAGAGCAAGCTCTTCATCGATTTTTACTTCCGCTGGTTTTGCAACCGGGTTGTAAGTGCCGACTGTTTCGATGAAACGGCCGTCACGCGGTGAACGAGAATCTGCTACAACAATACGATAGAAAGGAGATTTTTT
>NZ_JH600289.1 GCF_000245335.1 Bacillus mojavensis RO-H-1 = KCTC 3706 | reverse complement strand
TTTTAAACGAATTTTTACTGCCATTTTACTAGCACCTCCGAAAATATTTCAACAAGATAGTATATTAACAATGATAAAAGTGTTTGTAAAGTGTTTTTTCTTAACAACGGTTTTATCATGTATAACCGATTACATAAAAGGTAACTTAAATCCTTTTTTCTTTCCTTTTGTACATGTTTGTCATTTGCTTCATCATTTTTTTCTATTTCGTCAAACTGCTTAAGCAGACGGTTGACTTCCTGTACGGACGTCCCGCTTCCTTTTGCAATCCGCTTGCGCCGGCTGGCATTAATGATATCCGGCTGTTCTTTTTCAAGAACAGTCATCGATTTAATGATCGCTTCCACATGATTCAGCTGCTTTTCATCAACTTGAATATTTTTCAAGCCTTTCTATCTTACCTGCACCCGGCCATCATTTGCAGAAGCTCATCCAGAGGTCCCATGTTTCTGACCTGCCCGAGCTGCTCGAGAAAATCGTCCAATGTGAAGCTCATTGTTCTCATTTTTTGTTCCAGCTCTTTGGCCTTGTCTTCATCGACGGTTGCCTGAGCTTTTTCAATCAATGTTAACACGTCACCCATGCCGAGAATCCTTGATGCCATGCGTTCAGGATGGAAAGCCTCTAATGCATCAAGCTTTTCGCCTAAACCGGCGAATTTAATCGGCGTGTTTGTCACCGCACGAATGGAAAGTGCAGCACCGCCGCGCGTGTCTCCATCAAGCTTTGTTAACACAACACCGGTTAAACCGAGCTGTTCATTAAAGCTTTTGGCTACATTCACGGCATCCTGCCCGGTCATTGAATCGACAACCAGAAAGATTTCTTCCGGATTCGCGATTTCTTTCACTTGGGTCAGTTCATCCATAAGCTCATGGTCGATATGCAAACGGCCTGCTGTGTCCAAAATGACATAATCATAGTGTTCTTCCTTGGCTTTTTCAATAGCCTGCTTGGCTATTTCTACAGGGCTGACCTGATCACCAAGGGAAAAAACAGGCATGTCGAGCTGCTTGCCGAGCGTTTCCAGCTGCTTGATTGCAGCAGGACGGTAAATATCGGCAGCAACCAGCATCGGTTTGCGATTGTGCTTTTTGCGCAGAAGATTTGCAAGTTTACCGCTTGTTGTCGTTTTACCGGCACCCTGGAGACCAACCATCATAATAACAGTTGGCGGCCGCTTCGCGACGGCAATTTTGCTTTCTTCGCCGCCCATCAGCTCTGTCAGTTCCTCTTTAACGACTTTAATGACCTGTTGGCCGGGCGTCAGGCTTTTCATGACGTCTTGGCCTACAGCCCGTTCACTTACTTTTTTCACAAAATCCTTTACTACTTTAAAGTTAACGTCAGCCTCAAGCAGCGCAAGACGAACCTCACGCATCATTTCTTTTACATCTTGTTCGCTGACTTTCCCTTTTCCGCGGATTTTAGAAATCGTCTGCTGCAGTCGGTCGGCTAATCCTTCAAATGCCATAGTTTGCCGCCTCCTAATCTAATTTCTCAAGCGCTTCAATCAGAGCTGTAATTTCTTCCTCTTCTTTAGAACCGGAAGCAAGCTCCTTCAGCTTATTAAACATCTCTTTACGCTCCTGAAACTTTTTCAAAAGGAGCAGCTTTTCTTCATATTGTTCAAGCATCGCTTCTGTTCGTTTGATGTTATCATAAACAGCTTGTCTTGAAACCTCATATTCTTCGGCTATTTCGCCAAGGGAGAAATCGTCCAAATAATAAAGAGACATATAGCTCTTCTGTTTAGACGTCAACAACGACTGATAAAAATCAAACAGATAATTCATTCTCGTTGTCTTTTCGAGCGACATATGAGCTCTCCCCTTTGTTAAGTCAAATCCCTTTACGATAACTTAGTTTACATGGTTTTAATGTGAGTGTCAAGTTTTTATCTTGTCAAAGGAATGATAACTTTTTCCAATATTAACTAAACAACATCCAATTTATTCCGATATTTTATATGAACCATATTTAAAAGGAGGATTTCACATGAAAAAAATCGGTTTATTGTTTATGTTATGCTTGGCTGCCGTGTTACCATTTATTTTTCCCGCCCAGCAAGCAGCTGCGGCCGGAGTCCCTTATAAGGCCTCCATCTCAAATATTAGCACGGACGGAGGCGTGTACGGCAAAATCAATTACGGACAGGGTCAATTTTGGCGAGTTAAGTACAATATTACGATAAGCGGTACATTGCTCGACGAAAATGGAGTGCCAGTGCCAAACACACCAGTCAGCTTCGAAGCAGATACGAAAGTCGGGAATACAACAAAGACAGCTGCAGGAACAACCGATGAAAACGGAAAGTTTGACGTTCCAATGTATTTAGGACCTGCTGCTGGCTACTATACGTATTACACATCTGTTTCCGTTCATTACTACGACATCATCCCACTCAGGGTTTATTCCGGTGATGCGAGATTGCTATCCACTGATAACAGCCTTTATCATTTCGCCTATCAAGTGAGACGATAACAATAACAGCCCCCAGGGTTTTGGGGGCTGTCTGTCTATAATCGGTGAACCCAAAAATATTAATCCTCCGCTTTTTCCACTAAATCTGAAAAGAGGCCGTATACGTAAGATTCAGCGTCAAACTCCTGAAGATCATCAACTTTTTCTCCTAATCCGACTAATTTAACCGGGATATGAAGCTCGTTGCGAATCGCAAGGACAATACCGCCTTTTGCAGTGCCGTCAAGTTTTGTTAATGCAATTCCTGTTACGTTTGTTGCTTTCGAGAACTCCTTCGCCTGCGCCATTGCGTTTTGGCCAGTCGTGGCATCAAGGGCGAGCAGCACCTCATGAGGCGCTTCCGGCACTTCTCTTTCGATAACACGCTTCACCTTTTCGAGCTCCTTCATCAGGTTTACCTTGTTTTGAAGACGCCCTGCCGTATCACAAATTAACACATCAGCTTCTCTCGCTTTGGCAGCGTGAACAGCATCATAGATGACAGCCGCAGGATCGCTGCCGGCCGCCTGTTTAATGACAGGCACACCAGTACGTTCTCCCCATACTTCAAGCTGTTCAATCGCTCCTGCTCTGAAAGTGTCTCCGGCAGCGAGTACAACAGACTTTCCTTCTTGCTTTAGTTTATGAGCAAGCTTTCCGATCGTTGTCGTTTTGCCGACTCCATTAACGCCGACTAGGAGAATGACATTTAAACGCCCTTCCTGAATGTTCAGCTCAGATATTTGTTCGTCTCCGCTGTTATAAATCTCCACCAGCTTTTCAGAAATAACAGACTGCACTTCCTGCGGATCTTGAATATTTCTGCGCTTCACTTCTTTTTTGAGCTCGTCTATCAGCTCCATAACCGTTGTAAAACCGACATCAGCACTGATCAGAACTTCTTCAAGCTCTTCGAAGAAGTCCTCATCAATTTTACGGTAACGGGACACGAGATCATTCACTTTATGTTGAAAGGAGTTTCTCGTTTTTTCAAGGCCGTCCTTAAACTTTTCAGATACGGAATCTGTCTGCTTTGTGATTTTCTCTTTTAATTTTTTAAAAAAACTCATCTTATAACCTCTTTCCTCGTTACTGAACGAATTCTTTTGTCTCTTCCAGCTTCACTGAGATGACCTTAGAAACACCTGATTCCGGCATTGTCACGCCGTAAAGCACATCGGCTTCCTCCATAGTGCCTTTTCTGTGGGTAATCACAATAAACTGGGTATCGGCGCTGTATTTTTTCAAATACTGCGCAAACCGGAACACATTTGCTTCGTCAAGCGCTGCTTCTACCTCGTCAAGAACACAAAACGGCACAGGGCGCACCTTTAAAATTGAGAATAAGAGCGCAATAGCAGTAAGCGCACGCTCTCCGCCAGACAAAAGGTTTAAGTTTTGCAGTTTTTTTCCCGGCGGCTGCGCGATAATTTCTACTCCGGAATGCAGCAGATCATTCGGATCGGTAAGCCTTAATTCCGCTCGCCCTCCTCCGAATAAGGAGCGGAAGACTTGATCAAAGTGTGAGCGGATTTGGACGAATGTGTCGTTAAAGCGTTTCGTCATCTCTTCGTCCATTTCCTCAATCACTTGAAACAGGGTATTTTTTGCTTCTGTTAAATCTTCTTTTTGCTCTGACAAGAATTGATAGCGTTCGTTAACCCTCTCAAACTCATCTATGCTTCCGAGGTTTACCGTTCCAAGCTCTTCTATTGCGAGTTTAATCAGCTTCACGCGCTTTCGTGCTTCCTCAGGATCTGTTTCAAGCTGGTATTTCTCTTTGGCTCCCTCAAAGGACAAGCTGTATTCTTCCCGCAAGTATTGCAGCAAATTATCAAGCTCGACTTCCATTCGGCCTAGTTTTACTTCCTCGTCTTTTAAGAGCGTTGTTTTTTGTTTATACAGGCGTTTCATTTCTTTCAGCTCGCGCTCATACGTATCAAGCCCCTGCTGAAGTTTGATCCTCTGGTCGCGCCTTAACGCAATCAATTCAATTGTTTTTGTTTTGTCATTTAATTTATGTTTTGCGGCCTCTTCCAGTTTTTCTTCGCCGCTTGTGCTTGATGACATTTCTGACGTTAAGAAGCTTAGGTCCTCTTTCGCCTCTTTTAAAGCAAGCTCTGTTTCTTGGAGCTCTTTCTTTAATCTAGCGAGGTTGTCCTCTTCGCTCTGACATGCTTGCTCTTTTTTCGCTGCTGCGATCTTCAGCTCAGTCAGCTCATTGGAGAGAGACTCTTTTGTAGAGGACTGTGTCTGTTTTTGTTTTGTCAGTCTTTCAATATCCTCTTCAAGCTGTTTCATCTTTTCAGATACGGAAGAAAGCTTTTCTTCCAGCTCGCGTTTGCGCGCTTTCTTCTCTCGATCGCTATCTGACAGAGCTGATTTTTCTTGATCATAGAGCTCTAAGTGAGTATTGATATTCTTCTCAGCAACTTGAAGCTCATACAGCTGGCCTTTCACATCCTGCTGCTTCACTCTTAAGCCTTCCCCGGCCTCTCTTAAATCAGCCAGTTTTTTCTCCATCTCCTGAATGGATTGCTTAAGGGTTTTGACCTCTTGTTCAAGCTGCGCTGTTTTTTCTTCCATCTCAGCCAGCCGCTGGGTGACATCCTCAAGTTCCCGGCTTCTTCCTAACAGGGAGTTGTTTTTCTTTTTAACAGCGCCCCCCGTCATTGAACCTCCAGGATTCACGACATCGCCCTCGAGAGTTACGATGCGGTACCGGTGCCCAAGCAGCTTCGCAAGCTCGTTTGCGCCTTTTAAATGCTCTGTAATCAAAACGGTGCCGAGCAGGTTTTGAATGATACGGCGATACGCGGGATCAAATGTGACAAGATCACTGGCAACCCCGAGAAATGAAGGATGCTGCTTCGCAGTTGCCACGTCCCTGCTTTGAAGCTGACGGTCTTTGATGACAGAAAGCGGCAGAAATGTCGCCCGGCCGAACGAATTCTGTTTCAAATATTGAATTGCTTTACGGGCGGACTGTTCATCATCGGTCACAACATGCTGTGCTGAAGCTCCGAGTGCTATTTCAATAGCCGTTTCATACTTTTGTTCTGTTGACATCAGCTCAAGGACAGCCCCGCGAATTCCGCCAAGCCGCTCTTTCGCTTTCAGCACCTCTTTAACACCCTGATAAAAGCCGGAGAAATCTCCCTGCATTGTCTCAAGCATGTCTTTTTTCGACCTCGCCTGCTGGACGTATTGGTATGCTTGGTAAAGAGCAGATTCATTTTTCTCATACTGACGCTTTTTCTGTTCGTATTTAACCTGCATTTCTCGATACGTGCCGACTTGGCTGTGAATCTCCTGCTCTATGCGGGCAAACTCGGTTTCACATGCAGCTTTTTGGGCGGTAATATCGCGCCGTTCCTGCAGATGCTTTTCATTATTATCAGCTAGCCTCTGTTGGATAACTGCTGATTGGGACATCTGGTCATCGAGCAGCTGGAGCTCATTACGAATAGACGCCTGGCTGTTTAACAGCTCAAAGTAATCGCTTTTCAGCTGCTCAATTTTCTCTTCGACATTTTCATTGTGAAGACTGAGAGCCTGCTGCTTTTCCTTCACCTGTGCTTTTAAATCTTTGACTTCTGTCTGAAGCGCTTCAAAGACAGCTTCCTGCTTCGCAAGATCTTCTTTCAGCACAGCTTCTTTTTGCTGAAACTGTACGATGGCTTCTTCAAGCTGTTCGCGGTTTTGCACAGCGTTTTTTTTGCGTTCTTTCAGTACTTCTTTGCGCCCCTCCAGCTTTTCAAGCTCCTCACTTGTCACAAGCAAGACTTGCTGGAGCTCGTTCACTGATTCATCGAGCGCTTGAATTTTGTCGCGCGCATCTTCAATTTTCGCTTCTTTTGCTGATATAGCAGACGATTCAGCAAGCTCTTCTTCCTTTGCGGCTTGCACTTTCTCCTGAAGGCTTGACCATTTGGCGTGCAGTTCTTCAATATCATAAGCGGTCAGCGCAATTTCAACGTGCTCAAGCTCTTTCTTTTTCTCCAGGTAGTCTTTCGCGATTGAGGCCTGTATTTTAAGAGGTTCAACCTGACCTTCCAGCTCATGTAAAATATCTTCTACCCGATTTAAATTATCCTGGGTTTCAAACAGCTTGTTTTCTGCTTTTTTCTTTCTCGTTTTGTATTTGAGCACCCCGGCTGCTTCTTCAAAGATACTGCGGCGGTCCTCCGCTTTGCTGCTCAGGATTTCTTCCACTTTCCCTTGGCTGATAATCGAAAATGCTTCTTTTCCAAGTCCTGAGTCCATAAATAAATCAATAATATCTTTTAAGCGGCACGGCTGATTGTTAATTAAGAATTCACTCTCGCCAGATCTGTACACACGCCTTGTGACACTGACCTCGTGGAAGTCAATCGGCAAAAAATGATCGTCATTATCAAGCGTAAGCGTAACTTCGGCAAGATTTAACCGTTTTCTCGAATCACTGCCGGCAAAAATAATATCTTCCATTTTTCCGCCGCGAAGGGAACGTGCTGATTGTTCTCCAAGAACCCAGCGAATAGCGTCTGTGATATTGCTTTTTCCGCTTCCGTTCGGGCCGACAACCGCAGTGACGCCTTTTACAAAATCAACGGAAATCCGTTCTGCAAATGATTTAAATCCTATAACGTCTAAACGTTTGAGGAACATAGCGATCCTCCTTATGTAATAAGTATTTCAATTTTATCATAAACATGGATGAAATAAGACGGCAAACATACTGAAATCCCCCTTATAGCTTAGGGGGATTTTATTGTTTCGTATGGTGTTTTTGCAATTTAGCTAGAGCTTCCTGAGCAGCGTGCTGTTCGGCTTCTTTCTTTGAACGGCCGTTTCCGACTCCGAGTGGTTCACCTTTTAGAGATACGATGGCTTCGAATTCACGGTTATGGGCAGGTCCTTTTTCGTTGGATATTTTATACTCCAGCGAGCCTTTGCCGTCACGCTGCACGTATTCCTGCAGCTGACTTTTAAAATCCATCACATGAGAAAAAGCACCATCGTTTATTTTAGGGAACACATAGACTTTTAAGAAACTTTCGACCGGCTCTAATCCCTGGTCAAGATACAAGGCTCCGATAAATGCTTCGAAGACATCCGCCAAAAGCGCAGGACGTTTTCTGCCGCCTGTCATTTCCTCGCCTTTCCCCAATAGGACAAGATCGCCGAATGACAGTTCGTGAGCCAATGAAACGAGAGACGGTTCGCATACAATCGCGGCTCTCAATTTCGTCAAATCTCCTTCACTCATAGCCGGATACTTGGCAAATAAGAATCTGGAGATCGTCAGTTCCAAAACAGCGTCACCTAAAAATTCAAGCCTTTCATTATCTTCATACGGCTTTTTCCGATGCTCATTCACATAAGATGAATGTGTAAATGCTTGATACAAAAGCTTTTCATTTTGAAAGTGAACCGAGATCCGTTCTTGAAACTCTTTAAATTGTTCTATTTTTTTATAGAACTTTTTCTTATCTTTGTAATGTGAGTGTTTTGACATAGTAACCTCCATAGGCACATCAGGTTCACCGCGCTTCTCTGACTAAACCGGATACAGCGCGCGTAAAAGCGGCATGCTGTAATAACTGCACGAATAAAGGGCTAAAGCCCCGCGTTTCGGCGGGACTTTCAGCATCAGCTTATTGCTGGTTTTGTATGTAGTTCACAGCGTCGCCGACTGTTGCAATCTTTTCAGCATCTTCGTCAGAAATTTCCATATCAAACTCGTCTTCAAGTTCCATAACAAGCTCAACTACATCTAGGGAATCAGCACCTAAGTCTTCCTTGAAAGAAGCTTCAAGTTTGACGTCTGCTTCATCAACGCCAAGGCGATCTACGATGATTTTCGTTACACGCTCTAATGTATCTGCCATAGCAATTCACCTCCCCTCAAGTATTATAGTGGATTCGTTTTTAAAAAACTAGAGTAACTATGATGAAATTTTCAAGAAAAAAACTTACATTACCATTCCGCCGTCAATATGAAGGGTCTGGCCTGTCATATAACGCGCTCCCTCTGAAGCTAGAAACGTCACGACGCTGCTGACATCGCTGGGATCGCCAAAGCGAGCGAGCGGAATTTGTTTCAGCATTTCATCTTGAACATCTTTTGCAAGCTTATCTGTCATATCAGTTGAGATAAATCCAGGTGCAATTGCATTAACGGTGATATTTCGGCTTGCGAGCTCTTTAGCTGAAGATTTCGTTAAGCCGATCACACCTGCTTTTGCAGCCACGTAGTTGGCTTGTCCAGGATTTCCGCTGACGCCGACAATAGATGATACGTTAATAATCCGGCCTGAACGCTGCTTCATCATTTGTCTTGTGACAGCTTTCGTACAGTTGAAAACACCCTTCAGGTTAATGTTAATGACATCATCCCACTCATCTTCTTTCATTCTCATGATGAGATTGTCTTTTGTGATTCCGGCGTTGTTCACTAGAATGTCGACCGTAGAGAAAACAGAAATCGCTTCTTTTATCATGTTTTGTACATCTTCAGGATTTGATACATCGGCTTTGACAGCAATCGCTTTTCTGCCCATTGATTTGATTTCATCTACAACTTCATTTGCTTTCGCTTCGCTGCCTGAGTAGTTAACGACAACATTTGCACCGTTTTTGGCCAGGTCAAGGGCGATTGAACGGCCGATTCCGCGGGATGCGCCAGTGACAACAGCTGTTTTTTCATTAAGCATTCTCATTCTCCTCCTTAAGCGTTTGAATTGCCAGTTCAATCGTTTCCGGGTCTGATACGGCAATGGTTTTTAAGCGTCTGTTTACTTTTTTCACAAGGCCTGAAAGCACTTTGCCGGGACCGATTTCAATAAACGTCGTAACACCCTCTGCAATCAGCTTGTTAACAGTTTCCTCAAAACGAACCGGGGAGTACAGCTGCTCAATGAGTTTTTCTTTAATCTCTTCCTTATCTGTCATCACATCTGCAGAAACATTTGAGATCACCGGCACATCTGCGTTTTTCAGTTCACAGGAGTCCAAAACTTCTTTCAGCTTTTTAGCGGCAGGCTTCATCAGTTCAGAATGGAACGGACCGCTTACGTCAAGCGGAATCGCTCGTTTAGCGCCGTTCTCTTTAGCCTGTTCAGATGCAAGCTCTACTCCTTTTGCCGTTCCGGAAATAACAATCTGTCCGGGGCAGTTGAGGTTGGCAAGCTGCACAAGGTGGCCGTCCTCAGTGACTTTATCGGTTACTTGTTTCAACGCGTCGGCATCCATGCCGAGAATAGCAGCCATCGCTCCTTCTCCGGCCGGCACCGCTTCGTTCATGAACTCACCGCGTTTTCTGACAGTATAAACAGCGTCTTTAAAGCTCATTGCGCCAGCCGCCACCAGTGCAGAATATTCTCCAAGGCTGTGTCCAGCTGTGAAATCAGGTGTAATGCCTGATTCTTTAAATTTCTCAAGCACAGCAATGCTAGTCGTCAGCAAAGCAGGCTGCGCATTGTATGTAAGCGTTAATTCTTTGGCATCACCTTCAAAAATCAATGAGCTGAGCTTTGTTTCCAATGTTTCGTCAGCTTCATCAAACAGACGTTTTGCAGCAGGCACCTGCTCATAAAGCTCTTTTCCCATGCCGATAAATTGTGATCCCTGACCAGGGAATAAAAATGCAATCTTACTCATGATGTTAAAACCTCCAGACTATTCATCTGTTTTTTCTTCTTCTTTTACTTCTTCTTGGATGAGCGCAGCCACATTTTGGCTGACCATCTCTCTGGCTTGGCGGATCGCATGGTAAACCGCACGGGCATCAGACGAGCCGTGTGCCTTGATTACCGGCGCTTTCAAACCGAAAAGGCTTGCTCCGCCGTATTCGGAATAATCCATTTTCATTTTCATTTCTTTCATCTTCGGCTTCAGCACAGCTGCCGCAAGCTTAGATGTAAAGTTTGACGTGAGCGCTTCTCTCATCATTTTAAAAATGGACATCGCAGAGCCTTCAAGCGTTTTGAGTGTAACATTCCCGGTAAATCCGTCCGTTACTACGACATCTGCTACATCGTCTAAAAGGTCACGCGCTTCCACGTTTCCGATAAAGTTGATGTTTGCCTTTTTTTAATAATTGGAACGCCTGCTTCGTCAGTTCGTTTCCTTTTTTATCTTCTGTTCCGACATTCAAAAGTCCGACTCTCGGTGAAGTTACACCCCGGACTTGCTGGGAATAAACAGAACCCATAATGGCATATTGAACGAGATGCTCAGGTTTGGCATCTACATTGGCGCCGACATCAAGGAGCAGAAATCCGCCGCCTGAAACAGTCGGCAGTGTCGGTGCAAGCGCAGGGCGGTCAATTCCTTTAATTCTTCCCACAATAAACAGGCCGGCTGTCATTAGCGCGCCGGTATTTCCTGCTGAAATGCAGGCGTCAGCTCTGCCTTCCGCAACTTCCTGCGCCATCAGGACCATAGAAGAGTTCTTTTTTCTCCGCACGGCGCGGACCGGTTCGTCCGTAGGCTCAATCACTTCATCTGCGTGCAGCACCGTGATGCGATCTGATGATGTTGTTAAATATGATTCTATTGTAGCTTTGTCACCGACAAGTGTAATATGAAGATCATCAAATGACTCTATCCCCTTCATAACTCCGTCAATAACAGCTTTGGGAGCGTGGTCTCCTCCCATTGCATCTACAGCTATTCTCATGCATGCTCCACCTTTATGAATGTTTTGAACGGTACATGTCAAAATGTCCAGAAAAAACAATTTCCTCTGCAACATAGCTGTTCACTTCGACAACCGTTCTTCCTTTTTCTTTATCAACCGCCGTTACTTTCGCTTTCGCAACGACACGTTCACCCTGCTTTACTGCCTGGTAAAGCGGATGTCTGCGCTTGCAGTAAGCGCCAATTCGTCATCTATAATAGCAACGGCCAAGGAATTCGCCTGAGCAAATAAATGGTGTCCTCTCGCTATTTGATTCCGGCTGAATACATGCTCCTGTTTTATCTCTAAAATAGAAATCGCCTGATCATCCAGCTCAAGGTCAATAATTTCTCCGATGACTTCGTCTAATGACAGGGACTTCACTTCATCTTCAAGCGTTTTCTCTGCCACGTTCTTAATTCTTTCTCTCAGCTCCGGTATGGAAAGCTCCAAGCGGTCCAAACGAATCGTCTGAATGCTTACTCCGAATTTACCCGCTAATTCTTCATCTGTAATAAATGGGGTTGCTTTGATCGTCTGCTGAAGTAATTCCTGGCGTTCTTTCTTATTTCTTCTCATATCTAAACACCGTCCGGACAATTAAGACTAGGTACTAATAGTAGTATATAATTTCATAGATTGGAATGCAATGATTGTTTCTGGCTGAACACCAAAAACTTCATACCTCAGCTCAATTTTTCCCCATCCATGACTCCGCTTTTCAGCAAATGCTCTCTTAGCGCCCCATATTCAGGGTCCTTCCAGAACACTTCCGAAGCCACAAGATTTGCAGCGTCCTGCCTTGCCGTTTCAAGCGCTCTGTAATCATGAACCATGTCCGCCACCTTAAACTCAGGCATTCCGCTTTGTTTTTTCCCAAAGAAATCCCCCGGGCCTCTCAGTTCCAAATCCTTTTCAGACAGTTCAAAGCCGTCATTGGTTTCCGACATGATTCTCATACGTTCTTTTCCTGTTTCTGATTTCGGATCAGCCATAAGAATGCAGTAGGATTGATGTTCGCCGCGGCCGACACGGCCGCGCAGCTGGTGAAGCTGGGATAAGCCAAAGCGATCGGCGTCGTAAATGACCATAATCGTTGCATTCGGGACATTCACCCCGACTTCAACAACAGTGGTTGATACGAGAATTTGACACGTATTCGCGCTGAATTCCCTCATCACCTGATCTTTTTCATCGGGATGCAGTTTTCCGTGCATAAGGCCGACGTTCCATGTTCCTCGAAACACCTCAGAAAGCATATTGTATACGTCTATGGCGTTTTGCACATCAAGCTTGTCTGATTCTTCGATCAGCGGACAGATAATATACGCCTGTCTGCCCTGCTTTAATTCTTTTTCGACGAATGCCAGAATGCGGTCCAGCATGTCATGCTTCACCCAATAGGTTTCGATTTTTTTGCGCCCCGCCGGCATTTCATCAATGACGGAGACATCCATTTCACCAAAAACAGTGATCGCTAGGGTTCTCGGAATCGGAGTGGCTGTCATAAAGAGCACATCGGGATCCTGCCCTTTGTTCCGAAGCTTCTTCCGCTGTTCAACTCCAAATCGATGCTGCTCATCCGTGATGACAAGACTTAGCGCTTTAAACTCGACCTCATCCTGAATTAAAGCGTGGGTTCCTACAAGGATATCAATCTCTCCCTCAGCAAGCCGCTCAAGCAATTCTCTTCGGCGCTTTCCTTTTACAGAGCTTGTCAGAAGGGCGACATTGATATCCCACTTTTCAAACAGTGAAACAAGCGAATCAGCATGCTGTTCAGCCAGAATTTCTGTCGGAACCATAAGCGCTCCCTGATAGCCGGATAAGATTGCGGCATAAAGCGCGATGGCAGCGATTGCCGTTTTTCCTGATCCGACGTCCCCTTGAAGAAGGCGGTTCATTCTGTATGGAGAAGACATGTCTGCTGTTATTTCGCGAAGCACGCGGGACTGGGCGTTGGTGAGGGGAAACGGGAGGCTTTTGACAAATTTCATGAGTTCTTCGTTTGAAAAACGCTGCCGTATCCCTTGTGACTGCTCTCTTTCCGCCTTTCGGAACGCTTGCATTTTCAACTGAAATAATAAAAATTCTTCGTAAACGAACCGCCGTCTGGCCAGCTTTAATGCCTCTCTTGTTTCTGGCTGGTGCATCGCTTTTAACGCCTGATGATAGTCCGGCAGCTTATAGCGGATTTTAAGATTTTCTGGAAGAGGATCAGGTATTGAGTCCGCATATTGGGTCAGCCCGTGCTGAATAAAACGTCTCATCATTTTGACGGTGACATTTTCTTTCACGGAATAGACTGGTTCAATGCTCTTATCCTCTTGATGCGGCCCATTTTTCAATTCCTGAACAGAAATGGTCTGACGGTGCTTGTCCCATTTACCGGAAATCGTCACGACAGATCCCAGCGAAATCTTTTTCTTTAAATAAGGACGATTAAAACAAACGGCGGTGATTAAATAATGGCCGACAAGAAGGCGAAATGTCAGCCTGTTTCGTTTTTTTCCGTAATAGGTAAGAGAAGGCTCTGAATGAACCTTCCCTTCAACTGTGACTCTTTCATCATGCTTTACTTCTTCTAAATCCCTCAGCTCGTAGTCATCATAGCGATAAGGGAAATAATTCAGAAGATCAGAAATGTCATAAATACCGAGTTCATTTAATGTTTTTTCTGTTTCCGGCCCAATGCCCTTAATGTTGGCTATACTAGTTTGCTGATGTTGTTTCACTTGAACCCAGCGCTCCTCCGAATATTTTTTTCTCTAATTCTCTTCCCGTCGGGGTTGCCGCTAAACCGCCCTGGCCTGTTTCTCTAAGTGCAGTGGGCATCGTTTGGCCGATTTTATACATTGCATCGATGACCTCGTCACATGGAATCCGGCTTGTAATGCCTGCCAATGCCATATCAGCAGCAATCATCGCGTTGGAAGCGCCCATTGCATTCCGCTTCACACAAGGCACTTCAACAAGAACCCGCAACAGGATCGCACACAAGGCCGAGCATATTTTTTAATGTAATAGCCATGGCCTCCGCACTTTGCTCAGGTGTACCGCCTGCCATTTCAACAATTGCCGCAGCTGCCATGCCCGAGGCAGATCCTACCTCTGCCTGACACCCGCCGGCAGCACGGGAAATACTTGCATTATTTGCTACGACAAATCCGAAAGCTCCAGCGTAAATAAAAAGCGGATCATTTGTTCTCTTGTCGGGTTCAGCTTCTCTTTCACGGCAAATAACGTACCCGGCACTACACCCGCAGATCCGGCAGTCGGTGTCGCACAGATTGTTCCCATGGCTGCATTTACTTCATTTGTTGCGACAGCTTTCGATACTGCATCTAAAATCAGCGGTCCCGATAAGCTTTTTCCAGATCGAATATAGGCTTGCATTTTAACTGCATCGCCGCCGGTCAGGCCTGTTTGACTCGTAACCCCTTCAAGCCCTTTTTGAACCGCCGCTTCCATAACAGTCAGATTGTGATCCATCTGCTGAAAAATTTCTTCTTTTGTTTTTTCTGTTACTTCCATCTCTTGAGCGATCATTACATCAGAGATCAATATCTGCTTTTCTTTGGTAATTTCAATTAATTCCTTTACATTACGAAACATAACTGGCTCCTCCTGACCCTTCGCTAGTCAGCAATCTTTGTCACTTGAATAATGTTCGGCAGCTTCGACAGCTCGTCGAGAACGTGGTCGTCAATATTCTGATCGACCTCTATTGTCATCAGCGCAAGCTGCCCAATATCCTTGCGGGCAACTTCCATATGGCCAACGTTGATTGAGAATTTCGCAAGGACATTGGCAACACCTGCAATGGTGCCAAACTTGTCATTATGAACAACTAGAATGGCAGGGTGGTTTCCAGACAGACGGAGCTCAAAGCCGTTTAATTCTGTGATTTCAATTTTTCCTCCGCCTATTGAAATTCCTGTCAGTTCAAGTTCTCCCTTACCATCAGAAATACTGATTCGAGCTGTGTTCGGATGAACCGGAACAGCGTCTTCGACTCGAAACTCTATATCAATTCCTTTATCTTCTGCAATTTGTATAGCGGTTTTAATCCGTTCGTCAAATGTATCAAAATCAAGCAGACCGCCGATGATCGCCACATCTGTGCCGTGACCCTTATATGTTTCAGCAAAAGAGCCGTAAAAGGACACAACGATGCGCTCAGGCTCTCTGCCAAATAAACTTCTGGCCACTCTCCCGATTCTCGCCGCTCCTGCTGTATGCGAACTGGACGGACCGATCATAACCGGGCCGATAATATCAAAAACGCTTCTGTATTTCATGCTATTCCTCCTTATGAAACAGAGCTTATAAGCGGCTTTGCTTCTAGACTAATTGATCGGATATAAAATGGCAAGCGGGCGCGTTACAGCGCTGCCGCACTTAAAAGCAGACATAAGAATAGAAGGGCAATTTGCCCTTCTATTCTGCAGAAACGATATACGAATACAGCGGCTGTTTTCCGTTGTGGATTTCAACCTCAATCTCCTCGTACTTTTCACTGAGATACGCTTCAAGCTCCTCAGCTTCTTCCTGGGATGCATCCTCACCATATAGGATAGTGACAATTTCGTCCTCTTCTCCGATCATTTCTGACAGCAGCATTTTCGCGGCTGACAGCTGATCTTCAGCAGTGCCGATAATCGTTCCATTCAGAATTCCCATAAAGTCGCCTTTTTTAATGTCTTTGCCGTCAATATGAGTATCTCTGACTGAGTATGTCACCTGTCCGCTTTTTACTTGCTGAATCGCACTTAGCATATTGGCTTCATTTGCTTCAGGTTCTTGATCCGGATTAAATGCCAGCAGTGCTGACATCCCTTGCGGAACCGTTTTGGCAGGAATGACAAAAACCCTATCACCCATCACACTTGCAGCTTGATTGGCAGCCATGATAATGTTGGAGTTATTCGGTAAGATAAACACAGCTTCAGCATTTACAGACCTTACAGCTTCGACAATATCCTCAGTGCTCGGATTCATCGTCTGGCCGCCTTCAATCACAACGGAAGCGCCAATGCTTTTGAATAGATCAGAAATGCCTTCTCCCATTGCAACAGTCACAATGCCGTACGGCTGCTTTGCCGCTTTCTCACTGTGAGCAGGCTCGCTGTCCTGGCTGATGATGGAAGTGTGCTGCTCTCTCATGTTTTCAATTTTGATTTTAATTAATTCACCGTAGTTTTGGGCATAGTTTAACACGTTTCCCGGCTCTTCCGCATGAATATGAACCTTCGCCAGAGACTCGTCTGCAATAACCAAAAGAGAATCCCCAAATTGGCTGAGGTCATTTCTGAATGTGCCTTCATCAAATTCACTTTTATTCTGATCGAGCCTTACCATCACTTCTGTACAGAAACCGAATTCAATATCTTCCGTATTCATCATACTCTGCGCGCTCTTATGATGCTCCGCGCTAACCATGTCATCAAGTGACGGGAGAACGGTTTTCTCAGAAACGGTCTCTCCTTTTAATGAAGCGAGGAAACCTTCATACACACAAAGCAGGCCTTTGCCCCCGCTGTCAACGACACCAACTTCCTTCAAGACAGGCAGCAATTCTGGTGTACGGTTTAAGGATGCCTCGGCTTCCTTTGTCACAGAAGTCATCAGCGCAATGATATCGGTTTCTTTTTCCGCCAAGGCCACCGCTTGTTTCGCAGCATCTTTTGCAACAGTTAAAATGGTGCCCTCCACAGGTTTCATGACAGCTTTGTAAGCCATATCGACACCGGCTTGCAGCGCGGCGGCAAACTCTTTTGCATTAATTTCTTTTTTTGTTTCGATGCTTTTACTGAATCCTCGGAACAATTGGGACAGGATGACTCCTGAATTCCCTCTTGCCCCCATGAGCAATCCTTTAGATAACGCGGAGCCCACTTTACCGATATCTCTTGTCTCCAAATGCTCCACTTCTCTTGCCCCGGAAGTCATCGACAGGTTCATGTTTGTTCCCGTATCACCGTCCGGCACCGGAAACACGTTGAGCGCGTCAACCGCACTCGCGTTTTGAGACAGATTCTGTGCTCCTGCAAGAATCATCTCGGCAAAGGTTTTGCCGTCTAATGTTCTGATAGACAATCCTACTCCTCCTAACTACGGGTTCGTCACTCGTACCCCTTGGACATAAATATTGACAGAATCCACTGCAAGTCCGACTGTTTGATTTACTGTGTACTTTACTTTTGTTTGGACGTTATGTGCCACTTCAGAAATTTTTGTGCCGTAGCTGACAATGATATACATGTCAATATGTATCTGTTCTGCTTCTTGGCGAACTTGAACACCTCTGCTGAAATTCTCTTTCCGAAGGATTTCAGTCAGTCCGTCTTTAATTTGGTTTTTAGAGGCCATTCCAACAATGCCGTAACAGTCAATCGCAGCTCCTCCGGCAACCATTGCAATGACATCATTCGATATATCAATCTGCCCGTATTTCGTTCTTAATTCAATGGACACACTAGTTCCTCCTTCGAATGCATAGAGTTACAGCTATTCTACTATATGAACTCCATTATGAAAAGAAAAGACGCGGCAATCGCTGCACATCTCTTTACATATACTATAGCGCCGCTGTTTGTGCAAGATGTCAAGTGAATTTTCTTGAAAGATGATGAAACAATAGTTGCAAACGTTTTTTAGCTGTGGTAAATTATTTAAAGTATCCATATCGAAAGCATCTAAGAACATATGAAAGTGAAAAAGTAGATGTTTTGTGCAAGTGAGGAGGGAAACAAATGGCACGTAAATGCGTTATCACAGGTAAAAAAACAACAGCTGGGAATAACCGTTCTCACGCAATGAACGCTTCTAAGCGCACTTGGGGCGCGAATCTTCAAAAGGTTCGTATCCTTGTGAACGGAAAACCTAAAAAAGTATATGTATCTGCTCGAGCTTTGAAATCCGGTAAAGTTGAGCGTGTATAACAAAATGAACGCCTGCCCTGATATGTGGCAGGCGTTTTTATGTGGTGAAAGAGGGCTGTGAACCCCTGGGCTTTAATCTTTTCTAAATGAGCCCAGCATCGCCCGGACAATTCCTCCTAAAAACTTCGGCAATTTAATGGTGTAAAATTTCATTTTTGTCCCCTCCTATAAGTCCCGTAACCGCCTGTTCATCACTTTAAGGTTCATTAATTTCAACAAATGAGTGAAAGCACAAGCTAATCCGTGCTTCTTACCATTATTAATATGCCTTTCGCAAACGAAAAAGTACCTCGTGAATGAATGAGTTCGTTACTAATACATAGTGTTGAACCAAGCGTAATATGACACTTATTTAGCGGATATTTAAAACCGATGAGAGTCAGCTCATCCACTTCTTCTGTAAATGGAATGAAGGAGATATATCGTTTGTTTTGATCGATAAGAAGAGAATATTCGCCTGGAGAGAACATCTGAATATCATTCTGTTTGTCTATAAGCTTCATTTTCGAAGTTGTTTTTACTCCTCTGTACAGCAGCTGAATATTTCCTAAAAAGTGATCTGCTCTGCCGCCTGTAATACCGAAGATCTGAATCATATCCGGCTGCTTGTCCAGGGCCCAATCAAGAGCAAGGTCTAAGTCAGTTTGATCTTTTTCTGCCTGATACACATGGAGAGCGGGCGCGGCTTTTTCGATTTGCCGGCGTTCATGCTCTGTAATGCTGTCGAAATCTCCGAAGGCTTCATCAGGAATGATACCGGCATTCAAAAGCGTGACCGTTCCTTTGTCAACCCCGACCCAGATCGTGTCATCAGCCATATAACCAGTCAGGTCAGGGATTAAATCTTTTGGGCCTCCTGCAACGATATTGATTTTTCTCATCTCTTTTTCCTTTCTGCTTCTGGATACAGGAAAAAGAGCTCAGGCTAGATGCGCCCGGCTCTTTTTCGTGCTGCTTATTTGCTTCCCCTTATTTCAGAAATAGCTTTTTCGCGGTCAGTTTGGCCATAAACAGCAGAACCGGCAACAAGTAAGTTTGCGCCCGCTTCGATGACTAGCGGGGCTGTTTCTTTGTTGACGCCGCCGTCCACTTCAATTAGCAGATCATATTTCCCTTTTTCCTCTGCCATACGTTTCACTTCTTTTATTTTCGGAAGAACAGAATGAATAAATTTCTGTCCGCCGAAACCAGGGTTCACCGTCATTAAGAGAACAAGATCAAGTTCTTCAAAAATATGCTCAATTATCTGAACAGGTGTATGCGGATTCAGGACAACTCCGGCTTTTACACCCTGCTCTTTTATAAGCTGGATTGTCCGGTGAAGGTGCGGACAGGCTTCAGCATGTACAGACAGGATATCGGCACCAGCTTTTGCGAAAGCCGGGATATAACGATCCGGCTCTTCAATCATTAAATGTACATCCAGCGGCAGTTTCGTCACCGGACGAATGGCTTCTACAATCAGCGGTCCAATCGTGATATTCGGGACAAAATGGCCGTCCATGACATCAACATGAATGTAATCGGCTCCGCCTTTTTCTACATCTTGAATCTCTTTGCCTAAAGCGGCAAAATCAGCGGAAAGAATAGAAGGTGCAATCTTTACCATGATCTAATACCTCGGCTTTCTGTCTTTGATCTCTGTGATAAATTCAACATAATGGTCGTAGCGGTACTGCTTTAATTCCCCTTCTTCAACGGCTTGTTTGACTGCACATTTCGGCTCTTTCAAATGCAGACACCCTCTAAATTTGCACGATGCGCTTTTTTCTCTGATGTCAGGGAATGTGAAGCCCAGCTCTCCTTCTTCAATGTCTGTAAACTCAAGAGAGCTGAAACCCGGCGTATCCGCAACCAGACCTCCGGACGTGTGTATAAGTTCCACATGGCGGGTTGTGTGCTTCCCGCGGCCTAAATGCTCGGAAATTTCGTTTGTTCTCAAACCCAGCTCCGGGCTGATCGCGTTGAGAAGCGAGGATTTCCCCAACCCCCGACTGGCCGGCAAAGACTGTTGTTTTGTCGCGGAAATGCGGGACGATCTCCGTTAAGCTGTCTTGGTCCATAGAAGAGGTAAGATATACGTCATAGCCAATGTTCCGGTAGTCTTCAGCATACGCTTGAATGCGTTTTTGTGTATGTTGATCTTCAATTAAATCCATTTTTGTAATACAAATAATCGGCTGGATGTCATTCGCTTCTACGAGAACCAAGAAACGGTCGAGCAATGCTGTGCTGAAAGATGGCTGCACCGCCGAGAAAACAAGCACCGCTTGATCAACGTTGCAGATCGGCGGCCTGATAAGTTCATTGGTTCTTTCTTTAATCTCTAGAAGGTATCCTTCTTTATTATTTTCAGCTTGATAAACAACATAATCACCGACCAAAGGGGTGATTTTATTTTTTCTGAAAATACCTCTTCCTCTGCATTGTATAACTTTTTCATTATTTGAATCCTCTGATTCATCCAGTACGTAATAAAAGCCGCTTAGCGCTTTAATAATTTTGCCCTCAGGCATATTTTCCCTCCTTGTTATTCATCTTTCGGATACTCAATTGTTTTGTAGCTGACGACTTTATTATTTACCATCACTTGATAGTACCCTTTTTGGCCAGGTTCAATCTTCAATTCGATCGTCCGTTCTACGGGCTCTTTAATCTTAAAATGTTCGTAAGTGTCAGAAATGCTGTGGTCCGCGTCGTCAATCGCGATTTGCACCTCAAGCTCGTCCCCTTCGTTTTCCGGCTCATATGGAATCTTGACTTTTTCTTTCACTGTTTTCGCCGGTTTCTTCTCAGGTCCGAGAGAGAATGTCACTTCGACCTCATTTCCCGGCTTTAGCGCCGTTCCCGCTGCCGGTTTTTGTTTGACAACCTGTCCTTCCGGAACGTCATCTGAGTACGCTTCTTTTTCCACCAGTTTGAGCCCGTTATCTTCCAGATATCCTGAGGCCGCTTCTTTACTGTATGTTTTTAAGTCTCTGAGCGTAATATCTTCCGGCCCGATGCTGACTGTGAGCTTAATTTGATCTTCGTCCGGCACAAGCTCGGTCCCTGCTGACGGATTCTGATCTATGACAGTGCCGGCGTCTTTCTCATCATTTACTTCATCCACCGTTACATTTTTAAAGCCCTGTTCCTTTAACACTTTTTTTGCCTTGTCGACTGATTGCCCCGTCACATCACCGATCTGCTTTTTTGCTTTACCTGTGCTCTTATAAAGCGTAACCGTTGCTCCTTCTTTAACAGTGGACTCGGCTTTAGGATCGGTTTTGACCATCAGGCCTTCTTCGATCTTCTCATCTGAGATTTCCAATACGTCTGAATCTACCTGCAAACCTTCTTTTTCTAGAAGATCTGCCGCTTTTTCATATTCCTTCCCTGCTACATCAGGTATTTTGACATCCTTAGGCATAAAAAGAGAAGGAAAAACAGTGACGGCTAGAACTCCTGCCGTGATAAAAACCAGGCATATGGTGAGCAGTATCCACGGCCATTTTTTTCTCTTTGCTTTTTTCTTTGTTTGGGTTTCTTGAGGAAATGTCATGTCAGCTTCTTTATCATGAGAAGCTTTTGCAAGCTCTTCATCCTTAATAATCGGAATCGCTTTCGTCATTTCTTCATCATCTTGAATCGTAAATTTCTTCTCGTTGAGCCTGTCAGCGTCAAAAGCTGTTCGAATATCTTCTTCCATATCTTCAGCAGTTTCATAGCGGTGAAAAGGATCTTTGGCGGTTGCCTTTAATATGATGTTTTCAACGCTTTGGGGTACTGAGGGATTCCACCTTTTCGCTGAAGGGGTTTCAGCGTGAAGATGCTTTAAGGCGATACTGACAGCCGATTCTCCATCAAATGGGATTCGGCCGGTTAACAGCTCAAATAAGACAATCCCAAGCGCATAAATATCTGATTTTTTTGTGGCCAGGCCGCCCCGCGCCTGTTCGGGGGATAAATAATGGACTGAGCCCAGCACAGAATTGGTGTGGGTGATTGTTGTCGAAGTCAGTGCAGTCGCAATTCCAAAATCCGTTACTTTGATATTGCCCATATGATCAATCAAAATGTTATGCGGTTTAATATCCCTGTGGACAATATGATTTTGGTGGGCATGGGCAATGGCTGAAACAATTTGCTCCATGATGCTGAGCGCTTCTTTGGGGTGAAGCGGCCCGTTTGCTGTTATGTATTCTTTTAGCGTCATGCCCTCTACGTATTCCATGACAATATAGTAAATATCATCTTCCTCGCCCAAATCATAAATGCTGACAATATTCGGGTGATCAAGGCTTGAGGCCGAATGGGCTTCTCTACGAAAACGCCTAATAAACTCATTGTCATTCACATAGTCAAACCGCAGGATTTTGATTGCGACTTCACGATCAAGAATAATGTCCTCAGCTAAATAAACGTTGGCCATTCCCCCGCCGCCTATGACACGGAGAATCTGGTAACGCCCGCTGATTCGCTTGCCGATTAGCACTGATCTTCACCCTCTTCAACATGTAAAGCAAGCTCAAGCAACACTGCTGTAATATTGTCTTCCCCGCCATTCTCATTGGCTTTGTCCACAAGCAGGTTTACTTTTTCCTGAGGAGCTGAATCGCTTTGCAGGATGTCTTTTAATTCAGTGACTTCCACTTTATTCGTCAGTCCATCAGAACATAAAAGGAGTTTGTCTCCGGGTTCAATTTCAAAAGAACGTGCGTCAATACTGACGGATTGATCTGTTCCGAGCGCCTTCGTCAGCACATTTTTGCGTGGATGATGCTCAGCATCTTCTCTTGAGATTTCGCCGGTGCGAACCAGTTCATTCACCAGAGAATGATCCTCTGTCACCTGAACGAAGAGATCGTCCTGGAGCAAATAGCATCTGCTGTCGCCTATATGGGCAACGGAAACCGTTTTACCTGTAAAAAGAGCGCATACAATGGTTGTTCCCATGCCTTGGCATTCTTCGTGCGCTTGGGCATGATCGTAAATCTTGCTGTTTACCGCGAGAATCTGTTCAATGAGCCACTTTTCACATTCTGACGGCGCCGCAGGAATCGTATCTGACTCATTCCATTTCTCTCCCATGGCTTTCACAGCCATCTTGCTTGCAACATCTCCAGCAAGATGGCCGCCCATGCCATCAGCGACAACCGCTAATACAAAATCGTCTTTCCCCTTAAAAATACCCGCATCATCTTCATTATGCTGGCGGATTTTCCCTGTATCTGTTTTTAAGGCTGTTAACAACCCTCATCACCTCGTCTCGTCTTGACGCTCCTTCGCGCGAAGCTGACCGCAGGCTGCGTCAATGTCATGGCCTTGCTCTCTTCGAATCGTGACATTTACTCCGCGGGATTTCAGCGTTTTCTCAAAAGCAAAAATCTGCTCACGCGGTGTGCGGACGTAATCCCGTTCAGGCACATAGTTTACCGGAATCAAGTTCACGTGGCATTTTACGCCTTCCAGCAAGTCTGCAAGCTCTTCAGCATGCTCAACCTGGTCATTTACGCCACCGAACAGACCGTATTCAAAGCTGATCCGGCGTCCCGTTTTATTAATGTAATATTTAACGGCTTCCATTAAATCAGGGAGCTTGTACGCTCTGTTAATCGGCATCAAACGGCTTCTGATTTCTGTATTTGGCGCGTGCAGAGAAATCGCAAAGTTAATCTGCATTTGCTGATCAGCGAATTCGTAAATTTTCGGGATGATTCCGCTTGTAGAAACAGTAATATGGCGAGCGCCGATATTCAGTCCCTTATCATGGTTACCTGATTTTTAAAAAGGCAAGCATTTCGTTAAAGTTATCAAATGGTTCGCCGATTCCCATGATAACGACAGAGCTGACGCGTTCATCCGTTTCATCTAGCGCTTTTTGAACTTTCACCACTTGAGCGACAATTTCGCCTGCTTCAAGATTTCGTTTTTAAACCGCCGAGCGTTGACGCACAGAATGTGCATCCAATGCGGCAGCCGACTTGTGTGGTTACACATACAGAATTACCATACTCGTGTCTCATTAAAACAGTTTCGATTGTATAACCATCGTGAAGCTCGAATAAAAACTTCATCGTACCGTCTTGGGAAGTTTGTTTAACAGCCGTTTTCAGCGTTGTTAATACAAAATGAGTGTTTAATTTCTCACGCAGTTCCTTTGAGAGGTTTGTCATTTCATCAAAAGAAGTTACTCGTTTTTCGTATAGCCATTCAAAAATCTGTGCCGCGCGGAACGGTTTCTCCCCGTTGTCTGTCAGCCATTGTTTGATTTCGTCTAATTCAAAAGAATAAATCGAAGGACGTTCTGTCCGCAATTCTTTTCTGATCTTTGTTTTTTTTAGTTCTGTCATTGCTTATCCCTTCTTTCTCATGCTGCAAATAAAGAAACCATCTGTTCCGAAATAATGCGGAAGGATTTGAAGCCTTCCATCCCGAACAAAGGGTCTCGCCTTTTCGGGCAGCCGCTTTTCAAGAGACAAATCGGGTTCAAAATCAGGATGTTCTTGTATAAACGCATGGATAACTTCTTCATTTTCTGTCCGATCCATTGTACACGTACTGTAGACAAGAGTGCCACCTTTTTTTACTAATGGCGCAATTTCCCTTAAGATAGACAGCTGGATTTCAGCAAGTCGGGAGCTGTCATTCGGGGTTTTGGTGTATTTCATATCCGGCTTTCTTCTGATCACGCCAAAGCCTGAGCATGGAGCGTCAACCAAAATACGGTCAAACTGTTCACTTTCAAATGTTTCTCCCGCTTTTCTCGCGTCCATTGTTTTCGCATCAATAATGGAAAGTCCAAGCCGTTCTGACGCTTCTTTGATCAGCTTCACCTTATGTTTGTGAAGATCAAGCGATGTCACACTTCCCTTGTTCTCCATTAATTCAGCGATATGGGCTGACTTTCCGCCCGGCGCTGCGCACGCATCAAGCACCGTTTCACCTGGCTTAGGGTCAAGGGCCCGGGCAACCAGCATGGAGCTTTCATCCTGGATGGACACTTCGCCTGTCTGGAAGAAGTGAGTTCCGGCAATAGTTCCCTTTACAAGCTTCACAGCGTCCTCGGCGAGATCACCTTTTTCCGCTTCGATTCCTTCAGCTGCCATTTGATCAAGTATCTCCGCTCTGTCCGTTTTCATTTGGTTGACACGCAGCGTTTGCTTAGGCGGAATGAGATGGATGCGGCAAATCTTTTCAGCCGCATCAAATCCGTATGCGGCTATCCACTCTTTCACGAGCCATTCGGGATGGCTTGTTTCTGTCGCAAGCCTGAGAACAGGATCTTCGATGGCGTCAAAGGAAGGGACTCCTTCGCGCTGAATAGAGCGAAGCACGCCGTTGACAAATGAGGCAATGCCTTTATGTCCGCGGTTTTTAGCAATCTCTACCGCTTCATGGATGACTGCCCGGTCGGGAATTTTCTCTAAATATTCCATTTGATATAAGGACAGGCGGAGAAGCTGGATAACCCACGGCTTCACCTTTTGCGGCTTGTTGATAAACGGCTTGAGCATATAATCCAGCGCGATTTTGTTTTGCAATGTACCGTACACTAGTTCAGTCAAAAGCCCGCGGTCTTGATCGCTCAGTTTATTAGATTTAATAACCGATTTCAGGAGCAGGTTACTGTATGACTGATTTTGTTCTAATTTGACCAGCGCCTCCAGCGCAATATCGCGAACGCTATTTGTTTTCATTGTGCACTCCTAACATATCACCTGTCTCAACATGAGCGCCACGGACAAAGTCTTCGCCTCGCATGCGTTTTTTGCTGGCAGGCTGCAGCTCCGTTAATAACAGTGCCGTATCGTTTCCTGTGGCGACGATGATTCCTTCTTTTTCAATAGCAATGACTGTGCCGGGTTCAGCTTTTGCCGGCGCAGCTGTTTTCTTCGCTGCCCACACTTTCAGATTTTGACCATTTAAAGTCGTATAGGCAACAGGCCATGGGTTTAAACCTCGAACTTGGTTATAAAGCTCTTCTCCCGCTCTGGACCAGTCAATCAGCTCTTGTTCTCTTTTAATGTTTGGCGCATACGTCGCTTTCTCGTCATCCTGCTTTTCAGGTGATATGTCGCCAGCTATGACTTGAGGAACTGTTTCAGACAAAAGCTTCGCGCCAGCAACGCTTAATTTATCGTGCAGGGTTCCGACATTATCGGTTTCTTCAATGTCTACTTCCACTTTTGAAATCATATCGCCCGCATCTAATTTTTCCACCATGTACATAATGGTAACTCCGGTTTTTTCTTACCTTGGAGAATGGAATAATGGATAGGGGCCCCGCCTCTCAGTTCAGGCAAAAGAGACGCATGAACATTAATGCATCCGTACTTAGGGCTGTCGAGTAGCTCTTTAGGCAGAATTTGCCCAAACGCTGCCGTCACAATAAGATCCGGTTGTAACGCCAGCACCTTTTCTATTTCTTCTGTCAGTCTGACTTTTTCAGGCTGAAGAACCGGGATGCCGTGACGTAAAGCTTCTTCCTTTACAGGCGGAGGCGTGAGCACTTTTTTTCTGCCCTTCGGACGGTCAGGCTGCGTGACGACCCCCACTACTTCATATCCGTCATCTATCAGGGTTCTTAAAACAGGAACTGAAAAATCGGGTGTTCCCATAAACACGATTCTCGTCATCAAATCATCCTTCCATATCCGCTAGTTCATCTTCTGTATAATATTTGCTTATTTTTGATGTGAACAGCACGCCGTCCAGGTGGTCCATTTCATGCTGCACGGCTCTCGCGAAAAAGCCTCTCGCTTCAAGAATGAACGGTTTTCCTTGACGGTTATACGCCCGCACTTTCACATAATCGGCACGCGTGACCTCTCCATAGACGCCGGGAAAACTTAAGCATCCTTCAACTCCGGTTTGCTCGCCGCTTTGTTCAAGAATTTCCGGATTCACAAGATCAATTCTGCCGCTTTCCTCTCCGATATCAACAACAGCCGCTCTTTTTAAAATACCGATTTGCGGCGCTGCCAGTCCGACTCCATCCATTTCAAGCATGGTATCGTACATATCATCAAGCAGTTTTTTTAGCTTTTTATCAAAAACAGTCACGGTTTCCGCAGGCGTTTCCAAAACCTCCGCGGGATGTGCGACGACCTTTTTCACTGCCAATTCATTACCCTCCAAGACGTGAGATCTTACATCATCATATAAGGATTCATATCAATTGAAATCATTACATGCTTTTGTTCAATTTCGCGTTTATAATGTTCCAGTATCTTCTTCAATAAAGCTGATATCTGGGTTTCCTGTTTGTATTTTATCACGCATTGATAGCGATATCTATCTTTGATCCTGGCGATCGGCGATGCGCTTGGACCGAGTATTTTCGTATCTGCCCCGCAGTTTGCTTTCAGAAAGTGTGCGATTTTCTCAGCCGTTACAGCCGCTTTCGCCACTTCCTCGTGGGAAACCGTCACAAGAGCCAAGTAGTAATACGGCGGGTAGGATTGCTCCCTCCTGTGTGCCATTTCTTGCTGATAAAACGTTTCATAATCATGCGTCTTCGTCAGCTGGATGCTGTAATGGGACGGTGTGTACGTTTGAATAATGACATTGCCGGGTTTTTCATGTCTTCCCGCGCGGCCGCTGACTTGCGTTAGCAGCTGAAACGTTTTTTCGGCAGATCTGAAATCAGGAATGTGCAGTGTTGTGTCAGCGCTTAAGACTCCGACAAGTGTCACATTCGGAAAATCAAGCCCTTTCGCAATCATTTGCGTTCCAAGAAGTATATCTGCTTTGCCTTCTCCGAAAGCAGACAATAATTTTTCATGGGCACCTTTCCGAGAGGTCGTATCAACATCCATCCGTATGACTCTTGCATGTGGCAGCACCTTTGTTAATTCTTCTTCCACTCTTTGTGTTCCCGTTCCAAAAAAACGGATATGATCGCTTCCGCATTCGGGACAAGTATGCGGAACAGGTTCTTCATGTCCGCAATAATGGCATTTCATCCTCTGGCCGGAACGGTGATACGTCATGGAAATGTCGCAGTGAGGGCATTGCGGAACATAACCGCAGTCCCTGCACATCACAAAGGAGGAATAGCCCCTTTTATTTAAAAACAGCACAGCCTGTTCACCCTTGGCAATGGTTTCTTCAAGCTTTTCCATCAATTCTATTGAAAACATAGAGCGATTGCCGTTTCTGAGCTCCTCTCTCATATCCACAAGCGAAACCTCAGGCATCACTTGGTGATTGACGCGGTGTTTCAGCGAAAGCAGCTCGTACACTCCTTTTTGCGCCCGTGCATATGACTCTAGCGTCGGTGTAGCACTACCTAACACAACCGGACAGCGGTGGTGCTCCGCCCGCTTGATCGCTACTTCTTTTGCATGGTATCGCGGCATTTCCTCTTGTTTATAGGACGATTCATGCTCCTCATCGATGATAATCATCCCGAGATTTTCAAACGGGGTAAAAATAGCGGACCTCGCGCCCACGACAAGCCGCACTTCCTTGCGGTGGATTTTTGTCGCCACTCGTCATACTTTTCTACCAGTGGATAACCCGCTGTGCATCACGGCTACCTGAGAGCCAAAACGCCCTTTAAAGCGATGAACCATTTGCGGCGTTAACGATATTTCCGGTACAAGTACGATGGCTTCTTTTCCTTTCGCAAGCACTTTTTCAATCGATTGGAGATAAATTTCCGTTTTGCCGCTTCCCGTCACTCCGTGCAGGAGAAACACTTGATGTTCATTGTTGTCTAACGTCCGGCGTATCTGCTGAAAGGCCGCGCTCTGCTCGTCTGTCAGCGGCAGCGGTTCTGTTTTTTTGAACATTTTGTCCTGATAGGGGTCTCTGTAAACCTCTTCATAGGTTTCTTTCAGAACCCCCTTTTGCATCAGGGTCTTGATGGTGGCCGAGCTTGCGTCTGTTTTTTTGCACAGGTCCGCAGCAGGTATTTTCGTGCCTTCCGGTTCCGTCATGAAAAAGTGCAGGATCGCCTGCTGTTTGGCCGCTTGTCGGGATAAACCCTCTGCCTGCTTGGAGAGCTCTTCTTTACCGGCATTGGCCTGAATATACCTGACCATTTTTTTGTTCGCTTTTTGCGCCACTTTATAAGTTACATCGATATGGCCTTTTTGAATCTGCTTCTGGATGATTTTCAGCGTATCGTGATCAGGTATATCGGAATACAGCAAGCTCTTTGTTTCAGAAAACAGCCGTTCTACCTGCGGCGGGATATCCGCACCCTCCGCGATTTTCAGCTCTTTTTCGTATTTCGCTTTAAGTGCGGCAGGCAGCATCGCTTGAAGCGCCGTTATTTTAAAAGACAGCGTTTTGTCTGACAGCCATGACGACAAATTCATCAGCTCTTCTGTCAAAACAGGCGTAAGATCTAATAAATCCTCCACTTCTTTAACAGATTTACCTGAAAGATCAGACGTTTCTTTGACAGCTGTCACAAACCCTTGAATTTTACGGGGGCCAAACGGAACAATAACCCTCATTCCCGTCTTGATCATACCTTTAAGATGGTCTGGGATTTTGTAATCAAACGGCCTGTCTATATTTTTGGTGCTGACATCTACGATGACTTCGGCAAAATTCATGAGGACTCTCCGGTTTGTTTTAAGAGCGCTGCGATTTCTTCAAAAATGTCAAAAGAAACATCGAGCTTAGACATTTTCGGAAGCTCGCGTTTGCGCCCATCTTTGAAAAAGAGCGTCACAATATTCGTATCAGCACCAAAACCGGCCCCTGCCGCTTTCACATCATTCGCCACAATCATGTCAAGATTTTTGGCAGAAAGCTTTTTGCGGGCGTAATGTTCCACATCTTGTGTCTCAGCAGCAAAACCGACTAACAGCTGATGCTGTTTTTTCTCGCCCAATTCTTTTAAGATATCGACTGTTCTTTTTAATTCAAGGGTCATTCCGCCGTCTTGCTTTTTCATTTTTTGGTCAAATACTGTTTTTGGCGTAAAATCGGCAACAGCAGCTGTTTTAATGACGACGTCGCTTCCATCATACACAGAAAGCACTGCATCGCGCATGTCCGCAGCCGATTGGACCGGGATAAACTGAGAAAGCCCTTTAGGGACATCAAGCGAAACCGGCCCTGAGATCAAGGTCACGTTTGCACCGAGTCGCACCGCAGCCTCAGCTAATGCGTATCCCATTTTACCCGTCGATTTATTCGTGAAAAAACGTACAGGATCAACTGCCTCCCGTGTCGGGCCTGCTGTAATCACAACATGTTTCCCTTCTAAAGGCGCGTTTTTTTCCTCTGCAAAATGCTTTTCCGCAAGCTTCACGATGTTTTCGGGTTCTTCCAATCTTCCTTTTCCGACGTAACCGCATGCTAAATAGCCCTCGCTCGGCTCAATAAAACGAAAACCATCCTGATATAGGACAGAAATATTGCGTTTGACTGCCGGATGATCATACATATGAACATTCATGGCGGGCGCAATCCATACCGGAGCTGTTGCCGCTAACAAGGTTGTTGTCAGCATATCATCTGCAATGCCGTTGGCCAGTTTTCCAATCACATTGGCCGTAGCTGGCGCTACGATAATCAGGTCGGCCCAGTCAGCTGCGTCTATATGAGAGATGACGCTTGGATTTTGTTCTTTAAATGTATCTGTATATACTTCATGGCGGCTCAATGCCTGAAATGTCAGCGGTGATACGAACTGGCACGCAGATTCAGTCATAATGACTTTAACATTTGCCCCCGCCTGCACCAGTTTGCTTGTCAGCGCACAGGCTTTATAAACAGCGATGCCTCCGCTCACGCAAAGTAACACATTTCGATTGTTCAGCAATGACTTCTCCCCCTCTGCAATATAAAAACAGCACGGAAAAAAATAACAACCTACATGATATAGGTTGCTACTTGTGCTACTATTCGCGGTCTTCCTTTTCAAACGAAAGCAGGCCTGCATCAATTTCTTCTAAAGCTTTGCCTACATATTTGTGTGAAATCGTATGTTCAATCATCTGGTCTTTTTTGATTTGCATTTCACGCGCGCGTCTAGCAGAAACGGTTACGAGCGTGTATTTTGAATCCAATTTATTCATTAATGAGTCAATTGATGGATCTAACATCAGTTATTCAACCTCCAGCATTTTCTTATATCTTGGTGCAACGCGCTCACGCTTCAAATGTTCAGCGAGAACGATTGCTTTGATTTTGTCGCAAGCCGTTTCGATATTATCATTTTCCACAACGTAATCATATGCGTCCATCATTTCGATCTCAGCTTTTGCGGCTTTCATGCGATTTTCAATCAGAGCATCTGTTTCCGTTCCTCTTGTCACAATTCTGTTCTTCAGTTCAGAAAGACTTGGAGGCGCAAAGGAAAATAAACAAGCCTTCCGGGAAAGCATTTCTCACTTGAAGAGCGCCTTGAACTTCGATTTCTAAAAAAGACGTCTTTTCCTTCTTGGAGCGTCTTTTCAACATAATCGACCGGAGTGCCGTAATAATTGCCTACATATTCTGCCCATTCAAGCAGCTTATTGTCTGCAATCATTTGCTCAAATTCTTCTCTCGTTTTGAAAAAATAATCGACTCCGTTCACTTCGCCCTCTCGCGGGTTTCTCGTTGTTACTGAAATCGAATACTCGAATTTTGTGTCTTCCTGCGAAAAAATCGCTTGCCGAACCGTTCCTTTACCAACTCCTGAGGGACCTGAGAGAACGATTAATAACCCTCTTTCTTTCATGCGGCAATTACCCCTGCCCTTCATCCATAATTTCTTCTTTAACAGAAAGTCTGTGTGCAACTGTCTCAGGCTGGACGGCAGATAAGATAATGTGATCACTATCCATGACGACAACTGCACGGGTTCTTCGTCCGTATGTAGCGTCAATTAGCATTCCGCGGTCTCTTGCATCCTGGATCATCCGTTTGATTGGCGCAGACTCCGGGCTGACAATCGAAATCATCCGATTGGCGGAGATAATATTGCCAAATCCGATATTAATCAGTTTAATCGTCATCTTCTACGTTCCCCCTGTAAAATAGACGTCTCTAGTTTAACCTAGCAAGTCCGTCTGTAAACAATACGCACAGTTACTATTCTATATTTTGCACTTGTTCTTTTATTTTTTCAATAGAACTTTTCATTTCGACGACAAGCTTTGTGATCTGGTGATCATTTGCTTTTGAGCCGATTGTATTTGCTTCCCGATTCAGCTCTTGGACAAGAAAGTCGAGTTTGCGCCCGACAGCTCCGCCTTCAGCTAATATATCACGAAACTGAGCGAAGTGGCTCTTCAGCCTTGTAATCTCTTCTGTAATATCAGAGCGATCTGCAAAAATAGCGCATTCTGTAACCAGCCGGCTCTCATCCAACACGTCTTCGGTCCATTCCTTTATTCTGGCGTAAAGCCGTTCCCTGTAACGAGATACCGCATCGGATGCCAAAGATTCGGTCTTTTCGGCCAGCTCTTCAAGCTGGTCAATATGCATCAGACAGTCTTTGGCTAGAAGCAGCCCCTCTTTTTCGCGCATCTCACAGAGTCCTTTTACAGCTTCCTCTGCAGCAGCTGTTAGTAACTCCTCAAGCTTTTCGCTTTGTGTCTGCTCCTCATGAATCTGGACGACATGTTCAAGCTTGAAGAAGTCCATGACATCAGGCTCTGCGGACAATTGATATCGCTTTTTCATATCCTCTGCAGCTGCGACAAACTCATCGAGCAGCGGCCAATCAATGTCAAGCCTTCTCTCTACGAGCATATCACTGTCAACGGAGACGAAAAGCTCAATTCTTCCGCGCTGTATGTACTGCAGAATCGTCTGTTTCAGCTTATCTTCTAAATATAGCAAAGGCCTTGGCAAACGAGCGTTCACTTCTTTAAACCTGTAATTCACAGATTTAAGTTCAACGCTTACAGAGAGATCATCTTGTGTTTTGCTTGCACTGCCGAAGCCTGTCATACTCCGTATCATAAATAAAACACCTAATTTCTTCCCTGTTCTCAAAATAAAAGGGCAATAGACATGCTATTACCCCTAAGATTATATCATATGAATTTATTTTTTTCTTGTCAAAAGTGACCCCGCCAGCAAAAAAGTAGGGATGGCCGACATGCCGATGACAAGCATCCAGTCTCCCGGCGTGATGGCAACCGTATGGAAAATCGGCTGGAGCGGCGGGTAATAAATAACCACCAGCATCAGTAAAATCGATGACAATACAGCGCCGATCAGATACAAGTTTTCAAACGGATTTCTGGAAAAAACAGAAGTTTCACTCCGGCAGTCAAATACGTGAATAAGCTGAGCCAGCACCAACGTCGCAAACGCAATTGTCTGAGCATAAGACAAATTCTCAGGATTGCGGTGATACACGATGATAAAAGCCAAAATTGTAGCAGCACCAATTAAAAATCCTCTGGAGACCACCTTCCATCCAAGCTTGCGGGCAAACACCCCTTCTTTCGGGTGACGCGGCTTCCGCTTCATAACGTCACCTTCCGGCTGATCCATGCCGAGCGCCATCGCCGGCAATCCATCTGTCACCAAGTTTACCCACAAAATCTGAATCGGCACGAGCGGCAACGGAAGGGCAAGCAGCATGGCGAAAAGCATGACCAGAATTTCTCCTACGTTAGAAGCCAGCAGGTATCGGATAAATTTTCTAATATTTTCATAAATATTTCTGCCTTCTTTAATCGCCGATTTGATGGTTGCAAAATTATCATCTACGAGAATGAGGGATGATGCTTCCTTCGCCACATCCGTTCCTGTAATCCCCATGGCAACGCCAATGTCAGCCTGCTTGATAGCGGGAGCGTCATTGACGCCGTCTCCTGTCATCGCAACGATATGTCCGTTTTCCTGATACGCTTTAACAATTTTCAATTTATGCTCAGGAGAAACGCGGGCAAACACATACACATCCTCCACTACGTCAGAAAGCTCTTCTTGTGAAAGCTCATTCAGCATCTGGCCGTCCATGATTTTTCCGTTTTTCGGGAGGAGACGCAAATCTTTCGCTATAGCTTTTGCTGTCTCAACATGATCCCCTGTAATCATGACGGTCTTAATTCCCGCTTCACGGCATTCTTTAATCGCCTGTCTGACTTCAGGCCGCGGCGGATCAATGATGCCTGAAAGGCCAAGCATTGTCAGATCTTTTTCCGCCTGCTCCATTGACGGTGTTTCCCCTGCTTTTACCGGTCTATAGGCAACAGCAATCGTCCGGAGCGCCTGGGAAGCCAGCTGCCGTAATACTGCCTCTGTTTCTGCTTTTCTCTCATTTGAGAAAGGGGCGGCAGAGCCGTCATAATAAATACGGTTGGACCGCTGCATCAGGACATCCGGCGCGCCTTTCGTAATGATATAGCGCTTTTTGTCCTGATCCTCTACAATGACGGTCATCATTTTTCGTGCTGAATCAAACGGAAACTCCTCAACCACCCGGTAATGAGATTCCACAAACTCCTTTGAAAAGCCGCCTTTTCTTGCCGCAGTGAGCAGCGCCCCCTCTGTCGGATCTCCGTCAAGCACATAGTCACCGTTTCTTTTCTCAATATTCGAGTTGTTACAAAGCGCGCCGAATAACAGCATTTGCTCAAGCGGCTTATGCTTATTCACACTGACCTCTTTATCGTTCAGTGTGAAGCCTCCTTTCGGATCGTAACCCGTGCCCGACACTCTCCATGTTTTTCCTCCGGACCATACATGTGTGACCGTCATTTTGTTTTGCGTCATCGTTCCTGTTTTGTCTGAACAAATAATAGAGGCACACCCAAGCGTCTCAACCGCTGGAAGCTTTCTCACGATTGATTTTTGCTTGATCATACGCTGTACACCCAATGACAGCGCTACTGTCACAATGGCTGGAAGCCCTTCTGGAATGGCGGCTACCGCTAGTGAGACACCGGCTAAAAACATACTGTACAGATCGTGTCCCTGGATCACGCCGACAGCGACAACGAGTACGGTGAGCAGCAAAGCGACAACAATTTAAAATTTTTCCGAGCTGCTCGAGCCTTCTTTGCAGCGGGGTCGACAGAGTTCCCGCCGATTCAAGCATGTCAGCGATTTTCCCCATAGCCGTGTTCATTCCTGTACCGACGACAACACCCACACCGCTGCCGCGGGTGACGATGGTTCCCATAAAGGCCATATTCGTAATATCCCCCAGCGACACATCGGGTTTTTTCAATTTATCCGCATGTTTCACAACTGGGATTGACTCTCCGGTTAACGCTGATTCTTCAATTTCCAGGCTTTTCGCTTCGACAATCCGGACATCTGCTCCAATCCGGTCGCCACTTGTAAACTTCACAATGTCGCCCGGCACCAGTTCTTTAGAAGGAATCTTTGTCCAGCTTCCTTCCCTGAGCGCCATCACATGAGGAGTTGACAGCTCTTTTAATGCCTGAAGAGATTGCTCTGCACGCCGTTCTTGAAAAAACCCAAGTATGCCATTCACAAACACAATCGCAATAATCGCAACCGCATCCACATATTCACCAAGAAACCCTGAAATGAGTGTTGCCGCAAGCAGCACAAGCACCATAAAATCTTTAAACTGGGCTAAAAACAAAATAAGCGCTGATGTTTTTTTCCCTTCTTGAAGCTCGTTTGGCCCATGCTTGTCGAGGCGTTTTTTCACCTCTTTTTCAGTTAATCCTTGTTTCATGGACGTATTTGTTGCCTCTAATAAATCTGTTTGTCCCATTTCATGAAACTTCATTCCGCTCGTCCACTCCCCTGCTCTCTTATAGAGATATCACTCTATAAGCATGCTTATTCTGACTCGTCCCATTTCATGCTATAATTATCGAATGCAGGAAGAATGAGAGGGTGTATTATATATGTCGTTTGATGGCATGTTTACATACGGAATGACACACGAACTGAACGAGCGAATAACGGGCGGACGGATCACGAAAGTCCATCAGCCTTATAAGCACGATGTGATTTTTCACATCCGTGCCGATGGAAAAAACCAAAAACTTTTATTATCGGCACACCCAAGCTATTCACGGGTGCATATCACGGCCCAAACGTATGAAAACCCGAGTGAACCACCGATGTTTTGCATGCTGCTGAGAAAGCATATTGAAGGCGGATTTATTGAAAAAATTGAACAGGCGGGGCTTGACCGCATTATGATTTTTCATATTAAAAGCCGCAATGAAATCGGTGATGAAACGCATCGAAAGCTTTATGTCGAAATTATGGGCCGCCACAGCAATATCATTCTGACGGACGGAGAGGAAAATGCGATCATCGACGGGCTGAAACATTTATCCCCATCAATGAACAGCTACCGTATCGTACTGCCGGGCTACGATTATAAGCTTCCGCCGGCCCAGGATAAGATCCCGCCGCTTGAAGCAACTGAAGACGACATTTTGCGTCATCTCAGTTTTCAAGAAGGGCGGCTAGATAAACAAATTGTTGACCATTTTTCCGGTGTTTCTCCGCTGTTCGCAAAAGAAGCTGTCCACAGAGCGGGCCTTGCCAACAAAGTAACACTTCCAACAGCGCTGCTGGAGCTTTTTGCAGAGGTAAGGGAGCACCGCTTTATCCCTAACATTACGACTGTTAACGGGAAGGATTATTTTTATCTGCTGGAGCTGACTCACCTTAAAGGAGAAGCACGCCGCTTCGATTCATTAAGTGAGCTGCTGGACCGTTTTTATTTCGGAAAAGCTGAGCGGGACCGGGTTAAACAGCAGGCCCAGGATCTTGAGCGGTTTGTTGTGAATGAACGGAAAAAGAATGCCAACAAAATCAAAAAACTGGAAAAAACACTGGAGTATTCGGAAAATGCTAAGGAATTTCAGCTTTATGGGGAGCTGCTGACTGCAAATTTATATATGATGAAAAAAGGCGACAAACAGGCTGAAGTCATCAACTACTATGATGAGGAAAATCCGACAATTACCATCCCGCTGAATCCGAACAAAACGCCTTCAGAGAATGCGCAGGCCTATTTCACTAAGTATCAGAAGGCGAAAAACTCAGTTGCCGTTGTCGAGGAACAGATCAGGCTGGCACAGCAAGAAATTGAATACTTCGACCAGCTGATTCAGCAGCTGTCGTCCGCTTCTCCGCGTGATATCAGTGAAATCAGAGAAGAGCTTGTGGAGGGGAAATATTTACGTCCTAAGCAGCAAAAAGGACAGAAAAAACAAAAACAGAACAACCCTGTTTTAGAAACATACGAATCTTCTTCCGGTATCACTATTTTAGTCGGCAAAAACAACCGCCAAAACGAGTATTTAACGACCAAAGCAGCAGCCAGAGACGACATATGGCTTCACACGAAGGATATTCCGGGCTCCCATGTCGTCATCAGAAGCAGCGAACCTGATGAACAAACAATTATTGAAGCCGCCACAATCGCAGCTTATTTTTCAAAAGCAAAAGATTCAAGTTCTGTGCCTGTTGATTATACAAAAATCAGGCATGTCAAAAAGCCGAACGGCGCAAAGCCAGGCTTCGTGACTTATGACAGCCAGCATACCGTCTTTGTCACACCTGATGCGGATATTGTCATCAAGCTGAAAAAAAGCTGAGCAGCACAAAGAAAAGCCAGAGCATTGTATGCTCTGGCTTATTTCTTTCTTCTTCCCTGATAAAGCCTGTCAACTTCAGCGACAAAATCGCCTTCAATCAGTTTATCCACTTTTTCAGCAAGCTCTTTTGTGTGCTTTGGACTGGCTCCGCTTGTAGAGACAGACACCGTTACATGCCCTCTTTTTACGATTTTCGGCATATACACATTACCCAACTCAGCATTACTGGCACAGTTGACAAGCTGGGAAGACGATGCGTTTTGAGCAATCTCTTTATTCACAGCGGCATCATCCGTTGCGGCAATAATCAAAAAAGCATCGAGATAATCCTCTTTCTCAATCTTTCGGCTCAGCCACTTGATCTGGCGATTGTCTGCCATCTGCCTGATTTCGGGTTCCGCAACCGGACTGACAATCGTAATATCCGCTCCCTCTGATAGCACCGATTTCAGTCTTCTGAGCGCAATGTTGCCGCCCCCTGCAATCACAACCTTTTTCTTCTGCAAACTAATGTGAAGCGGGAGCATATAAACCTCCGTCAAAATCAAATTGCCCCTCATGGTTGTCGGCCGTTTCTTTCACACGATGTAAAAACGCCTTTTTCACATGCGGATGGAAACCGATATAGGAAGAGAGATAGACATTTGGATTTTCTGCCTTCAATTTCTGGACCTCACGTTCAATCTCATTCATCAGCATCCCGGTAAACAGCAAATACGGAACAATAAAGGTCGTCACGCCGTCATCTTTTTTCAGTTCAGAAAAAATCTCTTTGTAATTGGGACCGCATGCTGTCATAAAACATGGAATCACTTCGCTGACGGGCATGATGTTTTGAAGCAATCCGGCAATTCCGGTTACGTCTCTTTTTACATCTGGGTCTGAGCTTCCCCTGCCGATGAGCACAACCCTGGCGTTTTCGTACGGAACACCTATGTCTTTAACACGATGATAGACCGCTTTGACCACTTCTTCGTTAATCCCGATCGGACTTCCGTATGAAATACGGACTAAAGGATAACGGGACGCGGCACGCGCAATTTCTTCCGGAATATCATGTTTGGCATGTGCAGCCGTTAAAAGAAGCAGAGGCACCACTGCGATATGAGTGGCGCCTTGCTTCACACATGCTTCAAACCCTGTCTCAATTGCCGGCTCCTGCAGCTCTAAAAAACTGATTTCCTGAACAGGCGCAGAGATGTGCGCTTTGCATCCTTCCAAAAATGCAGCGGCCTCTTGCTGCGCCTTTTTTACCCGGCTGCCGTGGCCGACATATAAAATCGCTTGTTTCATTTACAACGCCTCGCTTAAATCTTGTTTTTTCAGCTCAGATTCAAACCATTCCAGCTTATAGTGATAATTTACAACATTTCCTACGACAATTAAACTCGGATTTTTAATGTCTTCTTTTTTCACCGTTTCTGAAAGAGTGTCAACTGTACAAAAAACAGATTTTTGCTTGTCCGTTGTTCCCCAATGAATAAACGCTGCCGGAGTAGCACCGTCCCGGCCGTTTTCCAGGAGTTTTTTTTCGATCTGCTGCACATTTTTAATGCCCATATAGATGACAAGTGTATCAATCCCTGTGGCCAGCGCTTTCCACTTTTCCTCAAAATCCGCTTCATTTTTATAATGCCCCGTTACAAAAGCCACGTTAGAGCCCGCGTCCCGATGAGTGACAGGAATCCCGGCATAAGCAGCTGCCGCGATTCCCGAGGTAATACCGGGGACAATTTCAAACGGAATGCCATTTTCAGAAAGGCATTCCGCTTCTTCTCCCCCTCTGCCGAACACAAATGGGTCTCCGCCTTTCAATCTGACAACGGTTTTCCCTTTTTGCGCATACTTCACAAGAAACCGATTGATGGTTTCCTGCTTCATTGTATGAAAATCTGGAAGCTTCCCGCAGTAGATCAGGTCCGCCTGCTCCTTGGCATATTGCAAAATCTCTTTATTTACTAATCTGTCATATAGGATTACGTCAGCTTTTTCAATGGCTTTCAGCGCTTTAATTGTCAGCAGATCAGGATCTCCAGGACCTGCTCCTACAATATATACTTTCCCCATCGTCTTTCCCCCGATCTATTCGAGTTCTTCCAGAACGTTCGCTGCGATGTTGTTCTAGTTTGCATTTTCGGCATCTGAGAAGAACACAGCTGAGCGGCGTTTAGCTCAATTGCTGCTTTACAAACTCGATCAGCTGATTTTTGCACTCTTCACGATCATATTGTCCTGAGTCAAGGACGAGCTCAGGAGCTTCCGGCTCTTCATAAGGAGAATCAATGCCCGTGAAGAACGGAATTTCCCCGTTTCTTGCTTTTTTGTAGAGCCCTTTTGGATCTCTTTGTTCACAAATATCGAGGTCGCATTTAATGTAAACTTCGTTAAATTCACCTGCTTCCACAAGCTGGCGAACCTGGTCTCTGTCCTCACGGAAAGGAGAGATAAAAGCGGTAATGACAATGGTGCCCTGCTGCACAAAAAGTTTTGCCACCTCTCCGATTCGGCGGATGTTTTCTTTTCGGTCTTCGTCAGAAAAACCGAGATCTTTATTTAAACCGTGGCGAATGTTGTCACCATCCAGCACAATAACTTGGTAGCCTTGTTCAAAAAGTTCTCTCGCAGCAGCATTGGCAATGGTTGATTTGCCTGAACCGCTTAAACCCGTCAGCCAGAGAATGGAGCTTTTATGTTTGTTTTTTTGCTGATACTCTTCTTTTGTAATAGAGGCTTCATGCCATACAATATCGCGATTTGTCACTGCCAGTCCTCCTTAAGAAACGCCTGCTTCTTCTTTTTTCTTCATGCCTTTAATTAACACTTCTACAACTTCTGCGCGGCTGAATTCTGCAGGCGGCAACACACCGTCTCTCAGCATCCCTCTCACCTTGGTGCCTGATAAAATCACGTGATGCTCTCTGCCATGCGGGCACGTTTTTGCCGTTCCCATATTTCCACATTTTTCGCAGAAGAAGCTGTGCTCGAATTTCAGCGGTGTAATGCCGAGTTCTTCTGGTTTAAATGTGTCAAACAGCTCCTGGGCTTCGTACGTGCCGTAATAGTCACCGACACCGGCGTGATCGCGGCCGACAATGAAATGTGTGCAGCCGTAGTTTTTTCTGACAAGCGCATGGAAAATCGCTTCTCTCGGACCGGCATAACGCATTGCAGCCAAGAAAACACCAAGGAAGACACGGTCTTTCGGGTAATAGTTGTCAAGAAGCACTTGATAGCTTTCCATCCGGACATCAGCCGGTATGTCATCAGATTTTGTTTCGCCGACAAGCGGATTTAAAAACAAACCGTCCACTGTCTCAAGAGCCGTTTTTTGAATATATTCATGCGCTCTGTGTACAGGATTTCTTGTTTGGAAACCGACAATTGTTTCCCAGCCTTTTTCTGCAAACTGGCGTCTTGTTTCCGCCGGTTCAAATGTAAACTCAGGGAATTGTTTAGAAGCTTTTTTAATCAATGTGATCGGACCGCCGATATATGTATCGCCGCGGCTGAACAGCTTTTTCACACCCGGATGAGCCTGATCATCTGTTTTATACACGTTAACAGCTTCTTTTTGTTTGTCAGGCACGTATAAGTCTTCGATTTGGATAACGCCGTATGTTTCTCCGTCATACGTTAATTTTACTGTTTCGCCGACTGACAGTTCGGCTGCTTTTTGTGCATCTACCGGCAGCGTGATTGGAAGAGACCATACAACACCGGAAGCAAGACGCATGTTTTCAACAACAGATACGTAATCCTTCTCATTAAAGAAGCCTTCGATCGGGCTGTATCCGCCGATTCCGATCAATTCCAGGTCAGCAAAAGAAATCAAATCCAGTTCAATTTCTTTCTGAATGCCGCTTATATCATATGACTCATTTACTCGGTTTACCAGTTTTCCTCCATGTGGTGCTAAACTCATAATATTCATTTCCTCCTAGTTAACAGATAAAATAACTCAGATTAATAGTTAAATTCCCCCACCTTGATCGTGGACAGAGCGTCTCTCTTTACGAATGGCTTTTGTCAGGCTGACGGCACCGCCTGCAGCTAAAAGCACACTTACCATGATAAAGATTGAATAATAATCCGCCTTTAAAAACATAGAGACAAGCAAATAAGAGATGGATAAAGATAAAAACGGCGACACGATCCATACTTTCAGCATCGTTTGAACGACCTGTTTATGAAATACGTTTGGGCCGTTTTTCGCCATGCCTATTCCGATAATAGACGATGACGTTACTTGCGCCAAGGGTACTGGCATTCCAAATATAGAGCTGATGATCACCAGTCCTGCTCCTGTTCCAGATAGGAGAATGCCTTCTCCTTTTGAAAACCTTGTAATTTTCTTCCCGTTTGTTTCTAATACCCTGCGGCCTAATATCAGTGCGCCCAGAGCTACAAAAGCTCCCCCATACAGGGTTCCTTTCTCTACATCCAGTACGCCGGCAGCCACTAACGGGCCAACGGCATTCGCCACATTATTCATGCCCGCAGAGAACGCTTCAAAAAAACCAGCGCACAGCAAAAGGATGCCAAGGACGTTTTGTTTTCGGGGAGACGTAATTTCAATCTTAAAGTAACGAAACAGCTTTGCTACAAAAAATGTGAAGCCGAAAGCGAACAGCGGAACGAAAATCCAAAATGAAACAATAATCAGAAGATTGTTTACAAACAACACTTTGTACGCCACGCCCACGCCGACAACTGCCCCGACCGTCACTTCACTTGTCGATAAAGGAATGCCGAGCAGATTAGCTGTAAATAGCGACAGCGCAGCAGCCCCGATAATGATGCAAACAATCGTCAGTGTAATCGTCTGTTCGGGGATAATCCCAGAGCTGATGGTTTTCACAACTTCGCCCCCGCCAATGACAGCCCCGGCCAGCACACCAACGGCGCATATGATCAAAGCGTAGGTTTTCTTTTTGATGGCCCCAGATCCGTAAGCAACTCCCATTGAAGCTGCAGCGCCGCTTGCGCCAATATTCACTGCAAAAAACAAGCTAAATAAAATAGCGGCTAATTCCATTTTGCAGCTCCTTATTCATGCAGTCCGCATTCTGTTTTCGCCATACCGTTCCATCTTCCTGAGCGCAAGTCCTCTGCAGTAAATGCAGGTGACGTACAAGGCGCGCAGCCAATACTTGGATACCCTTGGTCGTGGAGCGGATTGTAGTCCAGCTCATTTCGAGAAGTGTATCTCCAGATGTCTTTCCAAGTCCAATGGATAAGCGGGCAAACTTTTACTGATTTGAATTTCTCATCTTTGTTTAAGAAATTCGTATTGGCACGGCTTGGCCCTTGATCGCGGCGCAGGCCGGAAAGCCATGCCGGGTGGCCGGAAAGCGCCTCTCTTAAAGGAACGATCTTTCTGAGATAGCAGCATTGATTCGGCTCTCTTTCCCACAGTTTATCACCGTGTTCTTCCGCCTGTTCCTCAAGAGTAAGGTTCGGTTTCTTCAGGATGATATGAAGGCCGGGATAGCGCTCCTTGACGCGTTCTATCGTTTCATAGGTTTCTTTAAAATGAAGCCCTGTATCGAGGAATACAATCTCTGCGTCTTTTTTCACTTTATAGATTAAGTCAATCAGAACGATTCCTTCAATTCCGAAACTGCAGGCATAAACAAGCTGATTGCCGTAATGGCCGTAAGCCCATTTTAAAACTGACAGCGCCCCTTTATAAGGATCGTCCTCTGGAAATGTAATCGTTGGCTCTTCCCAATTATCGTACGTTAACATTTCTTCTTTCCTCCTTTCGGAGACAAACAAACAGTAGCTTTCTGCCGGTTGTCTTTTCCCATTGTAATGTGATGCGGCTGCTGTTTTCTCCGTAAACAGCCCCTCTTAAAATAAAAAACTTTCAATCCGGCGGAAAGAAAGACAGGAACTGCATGTAGCCCTTATCTTTCAAAATGGAATACATTTTGCTGGAAGTAGCACCTTACACATTGTGCAGGTTGCCGGGCTTCATAGGACCAGTCCCTCAGCCGCTCTTGATAAGTTTTTCAGATTTGTAGTAAATTTTAGCACAATTCTAACATAAGTCAACCCGAGTTTTTTTATAGGATTAATAAAAAAACAGACCCAAAGGCCTGTTTTCAATCGTGGCAAGGCATTAAAGCTCTTCAATTTATTTTTTAATTTTTAAACCAATCTTTTGACTCGGGATTCATTTTCCATGTTTGCAGCTTCTTCAGGTCGTCTGTATGAATATTTCCATTTTCAAGTGCAACCTCTGTCAGTGTGTCATAATCAGTTAACGAGTAGTATGGAAGATCAGCCTCAGCAAACGCTTCCTGCGCTTTAGGAAGTCCGTACATAAAGATTGATACCACACCAAGCACTTCACAGCCAGCGGCTTTTAGAGCTGCTGCAGCTTCGAGTACGCTGCCCCCTGTGGAAATTAAATCTTCAATGACAACTGTTTTTTGGCCTTTTTGAAAAGCACCCTCAATTTGATTGCCTTTTCCGTGTGCTTTTGGTTTGCTTCTCACATAACACATCGGCAGGTTCAAACGGTCAGCCGCCAATGCCGCATGAGGGATACCTGCTGTCGCTGTTCCTGCGATCATCTCAGCTTCCGGGAAATGCTCCTGGATAAGCTTGCTGATGCCTGCAGCAACATCATTTCTTACCTCTGGGAAAGAAAGGGTAAGGCGATTGTCACAGTAAATTGGCGATAAAATGCCGCTCGCCCATGTAAACGGATCGTTTGGGCGTAAAAATACAGCTTGAATGTCTAATAGATGTTTTGCGATGATTTGTTTCATTGTTTGATTCCCTCCCATTCGAGTTTGACAGCTTCATAGGCTTTCAGCGGATTTGCAGCTTTTGTAATAGAGCGTCCTACAACAATGGCTGATGACCCTTTTTCTCTTGCTATAGAAGGTGTTGCGACACGCACTTGATCATTCGCAGTGTCTGCTGACATACGGATACCCGGGGTCACCGTCAGAAACGATGGCGACACTGCTTCGTAAATGGCTTTTGCTTCATGGACGGAGCACACCACTCCATCAAGTCCGCTATTCTCCGCCAGTTTGCTGTAGTGCACTACCGTGTCAATGAGAGGCTTTCTGATGAGCAGCTCCTCCTTCACCATTTGTTCAGAAGTGCTTGTCAGCTGGGTTACCGCAATAAGTGACGGACGTTTTTTTCCTGCCGGCGTGCCTTCCTCTAAGCCTTCCAGGGCTGCTTCCATCATTTTTTTGCCTCCGGCTGCGTGAACATTGACAAGATCGACTCCGAGGCAGGCAAGACGCTTCATTGCTTTATTTACTGTGGTCGGTATGTCATGGAGCTTCAAATCTAAAAAGATCTCACAGTTTCTTTCTTTTAATTGTGCAATGATGGCCGGGCCTTCTTGATAAAAAAGCTCCATCCCGACCTTCACAAATAATGGTTCTTTGTGAAAAGGCGCTAAAAACGACAGTGTTTCTTCAGCTGATGCAAAATCAAGCGCGATGATGGGCAGGTTGTTTTTCATGATTCCAGCTCCTTCCGATGCATTCTTCAACAGATTCATAGCCGTATTGGCGTAAAACAGCAGGGAGCTGTTCAATGATGTCAGGGCATGCGAAAGGATTCACGAAATTTGCTGTTCCGACAGCGACCGCACTTGCTCCAGCCAGAAGAAATTCCAATGCGTCTTCGGCTGTCTGAATGCCTCCCATCCCAATAATCGGAATGCTGACAGCCTGGCTGACCTCATACACCATGCGGATGGCAACAGGCTTTACAGCAGGACCCGAAAGCCCTCCTGTTTTATTGGCTAATATCGGCTTACCTGATTTTAAATCGAGCCTCATGCCGATTAATGTGTTGATCATCGTTAGACCATCCGCACCAGCCTCTTCGATCGCTACTGCAATTTCTGTGATGTTTGCCACATTCGGAGATAGCTTCACATATACAGGCACATCTGACACTTCTTTAACCGCTTTCGTTAAATCAGCAGCCATGGCAGGATTTGTGCCAAAAGCAATTCCGCCTGTTTTGACGTTCGGACAGGAAATATTCAGTTCAAGGGCGTGTACATTAGGCGCTTTACTGATATGCTCTGCCACTTCAACATAATCCTCGACCTGTGAGCCGGCGACATTGGCAATAATAGGCGTATCAAATTGTTCAAGCCATGGCAGCTCATTTTCTAAGACGCTTTCCAGCCCTGGATTTTGCAAACCGATCGCATTGAGCATTCCAGCGCCAGTCTCAGCTACCCTAGGCGTCGGATTCCCGAAGCGGGGCTCCTTTGTCGTAGCTTTGATCATGATTGCTCCGAGACAAGACAAATCATAAAAACGCGCAAATTCTTTTCCAAAACCGAAGCAGCCTGATGCGGGAATGATCGGATTTTTCAAATTCAGCCCCGGCAATTTCACCTCTAGCATTACAGCGCCACCTCCTGAGCTTTAAATACAGGCCCGTCAAGACATACCTTTACATAAGCTGTCTCACTTTCGTTTGTATGGCACACGCAAGCGAAGCATGCACCGATACCGCAGCCCATTCGTTCTTCCATGGAAATGTAAACCTCTTTGTGGGCGTATTCTTGTTTGAGCGCCTTTAACATCGGTGTCGGCCCGCAGCTGAGGAGGATGTCAAATTCAAGACTTTTCTGTTTGATGACATCTGTGACAAACCCGGTTTCCCCGTAGCTTCCGTCAGATGTTGCCACATACGTATCGCCATACTGTCGGCATTCTTTTTCGTAAAAAACATCCTTTGCCGATTGGAATCCTAAAACGTGTATGACCTTTACGCCTTTTTCCTTTAAACGTTTCGACAGTTCTTGGAGAGGCGGCACTCCTACACCGCCCCCTACCAGCAAAGCCGTCTTTCCGGGTTGGACTTCATCTACTGGAAAGCCATTGCCCAAAGGCCCGAGAACATCTACGAGATCTCCCTTCTGCTTCAGCGACAAGAGTCTTGTTCCTTCCCCGTCTACTCGATAAATCATGGTGACTTCATTTTTTTCAAAGTTAACATCAGCAATGCTGATTGGTCTTCGCAAAAGAGGCGTAACCGCTTCGCTCACTTTCAGATGAAGGAACTGTCCCGGGACAGTAAACCCTTGGACAAGCTCCCCTTTTAGAACCATTTGATACACCCGGTCTGCAATTTGCTGGTTAGCACACACCGTCAAATACGCTTTTTTCATATAGTGATTGCCGCCTCCTGATTTGAGTTGACTGCCGGCATTTGATCGGCACGGAACGTCATGCTTTCCAGCACCCGCAAAATCGCTTCTGCCGTATCTAAAGATGTTAAGCAGGCAACACCGTTTTCTACTGATTCACGTCTGATTCTAAATCCGTCTCTTGCCGGCTGCTTTCCTTTTGTCAGCGTATTGATGACAAACTGGGCTTCTCCATTTCTGATCACATCAAGCAAGTTCGGGCCGTCCTGGCCGATTTTTCCGACGACCTTCGCTGGAATTGATGCTTCCTTGAGATACCCCGCCGTTCCTTCGGTCGCTAAAATGTTATACCCGATCGCATGGAATCGTTTAGCGATGGCAAGCCCTTCTTCTTTGTCCTTATCCGCCACTGTTAAAAGCACGGAACCGTAGTTAGGGATTTGAATGCCTGAAGCTATCAGGGCTTTATAGAGCGCCTTTTCAAGGGTGGAATCTTTCCCCATGACCTCACCTGTTGATTTCATTTCAGGCCCTAACGTAATGTCCACTCTTCTCAGCTTCGCGAAGGAGAAGACCGGTGCTTTTACAAATACACCCTGCTGTTCAGGCTGCAGGCCTTCTTTGTAGCCAAACTCAGCCAGCTTTTGCCCGAGAATGACTTTTGTCGCGAGGTTCGCCATCGGAATGCCCGTGATCTTGCTTAAGAACGGCACCGTTCTGCTTGATCTCGGATTGACTTCAAGCACGTATACTTCACCTTGGGACAGGACGAATTGGATGTTGAGCAAGCCGACAATATTCAGCCCTTTCGCGAGTGCGATCGTATATTGTTCAATTTTTTCTTTTATGTCTTCCGTCAGAGACTGCGGCGGATAGACCGCGATAGAGTCTCCAGAGTGCACGCCCGCACGCTCTATGTGCTCCATGATTCCCGGAATGACAACGGTTTGGCCGTCAGACACCGCATCCACTTCGATTTCTTTTCCAGTCAAATATCTGTCAATTAATACTGGATGCTGCGGATTGATTTTGACTGCGTTTTTCATGTAATGAAGCAGTTCTTCTTCATGATACACAATCTCCATCGCCCGGCCGCCAAGCACATATGAAGGGCGCACCAGTACCGGATAGCCGATGTTGCTCGCGATGTTTACAGCCTGATCAACTGATGTCGCAGTTTTGCCAAGCGGCTGCGGCACTTGAAGTTCTACCAGCGCCTGTTCAAACTTATCCCGGTCTTCCGCACGGTCTAAATCTTCTAATGACGTTCCAAGGATTTTGACTCCGCGTGCAGAAAGTTCGTCAGCAAGGTTGATTGCAGTTTGTCCGCCAAATTGCACGACAACGCCCATCGGCTGTTCGAGATCAATGATATGCATGACATCTTCGATCGTAAGCGGTTCAAAGTACAGCTTGTCTGAGATACTAAAATCAGTTGACACGGTTTCAGGGTTATTATTGACGATAATTGCCTCATAGCCTGCTTGTTTAATTGCCCACACGGAGTGAACTGTGGCGTAGTCAAATTCAACCCCCTGTCCGATTCGAATCGGGCCGGAGCCAAGTACGATCACGCTTTTCTTATCTGTAACAACAGATTCGTTTTCTTCTTCATATGTGCTGTAGAAGTATGGTGTTTCTGATTCGAATTCCGCCGCGCACGTATCTACCATTTTAAATACCGGTGCAATTCCCGCTTGTTTTCTCAAGCTGTAAAGCTCAGATTCTTTCATTTTCCACTCGCGGCTGATGTACTTATCAGAAAATCCGAGTTCTTTTGCCTGTCTCAGCACATCCGTATCGCCCACATTTGCTTTCAGCTCTTTTTCAAACTGAACGATTCCGAACAGCTTATGCAGGAAAAAGAGGTCGATGGCAGAGAATTCATGAAGCTGCTCAACTGTGTAGCCCCTTCTGTACGCTTCAGCCAGGTAGAATAAACGCTCGTCTCCGGCTTTTTTAATCCGCTTCTCGAGAAGCTCATCGGGTATATCGGCGGCATCTTTTAATTCAAGATGATACACATCAGCTTCCAGTGAACGCACAGCTTTCAGCAGCGATTCTTCAAGCGTGCGGCCAATCGCCATCACCTCTCCCGTCGCTTTCATCTGGGTGCCGAGCCTTCTGTTTGCTGATTCAAACTTATCAAACGGCCAGCGAGGTATTTTAGATACAACATAGTCCAGCGCTGGTTCAAATGCAGCGTATGTCTTCCCTGTGACCGGATTCATCATTTCGTCTAGTGAAAGGCCGACGGCGATTTTAGCTGCGAGCTTTGCAATCGGATAGCCTGTCGCTTTTGATGCAAGGGCAGATGAACGGCTGACACGCGGGTTCACTTCAATGATGTAGTATTGGAAGCTGTCTGGATCTAAAGCGAGCTGTACGTTACATCCCCCTTCAATTCCAAGCGCACGGATCAGTTTTAAAGATACATTCCGGAGGAGCTGATATTCACGGTCGCTGAGCGTTTGGCTCGGTGCGACGACAATGCTGTCTCCGGTATGGATTCCTACCGGATCAATGTTCTCCATGTTACAAACGACAATCGCATGATCTCGGCTGTCTCTCATAACTTCGTATTCGATTTCTTTATAGCCGGCAATGCTTTTTTCAAGCAAACATTGGTGCACCGGGCTTAATTTTAATCCGTTCTCAACAATTTCTTTCAGTTCGGTTTCATTCGAGCAGATGCCGCCGCCTGTTCCGCCTAATGTATATGCCGGGCGGACAATGACAGGGAATCCAATTTGGCTGACGAAGTTTTCTGCTTCTTCCAGGGAGTGGATGATCTCACTTTCAGGCACCGGTTCATTTAGTTCATTCATTAATGTTCTGAACAAGTCGCGGTCTTCAGCCTGCTGGATTGCAGACAGCTTTGTGCCGAGCACCTCAACGCCGCACTCCTCCAGCACACCTCGCTCAGAAAGCTCAACCGCAAGATTCAAGCCGGTTTGACCGCCGAGTGTAGGAAGAATGGCGTCAGGACGCTCTTTTCTGATGATCCGCGTCAGAAATTCAGGTGTCAGCGGTTCGATGTAAACCCGGTCAGCCATTTCTGTATCGGTCATGATCGTTGCAGGGTTTGAGTTGACAAGAATGACCTCATAGCCTTCTTCTTTTAATGCAAGGCAGGCTTGCGTTCCCGCATAATCAAATTCAGCTGCTTGGCCGATGATGATAGGTCCTGACCCGATTACTAAAATTTTGTTAATGTCTACGCGTTTTGGCATACCGCTTCCCCTTCTTTCTCCGTTGTTTCAATCATTTCGATAAATCTGTCAAATAGATGATTAGCGTCCTCAGGACCAGGTGATGCTTCTGGATGATATTGAACCGTAAATGCCGGCAGTGTTTTGTGTTGCAGCCCTTCAATCGTATCGTCGTTTATCGCGATGTGTGTGACTTCAAGCTCTGTTTCATTGATAGATGAAACTGTATAGCCATGGTTTTGTGATGTTAAGGCAACTTTTCCGGTTGCAAGCTCTTTTACCGGATGGTTGGAGCCCCTGTGACCGAATTTCATTTTTTCAGTATTGGCTCCGCACGCCAGCGCAAATAACTGGTGGCCGAGACAAATTCCGAATAATGGCACTTTTCCAAGAACACCTTTTATCATTTCAATTGCTTCAGGCACATCTTTCGGGTCTCCAGGTCCGTTAGAAAGCATGATGCCGTCTGGCTTCAGCTGAAGGACTTCTTCTGCTGTTACGTTGTAAGGCACAACGATGACATCGCATTTCCGTTTGTTCAGCTCTCTTAAAATGCCGTGCTTCATGCCAAAGTCCACCAGGACAATGCGTTTACCTCTTCCCGGACTAGGGTATGCTGTTTTAGCTGACACTTGGGATACTTGATTTCTCGGCAGTTCAGTTTCGTTCAGTCTTTTCAGTACCGATTTGATATCTTCATCAGGTGAGGCAAACGTTCCTTTTAGCGCGCCGGCCGTGCGGATCATTCTCGTCAGCTTTCTTGTATCAATTCCTTGCAGTCCCGGAATGTTTTTCATTTTTAAATACTCATCCAATGTGTACGCTGAACGCCAGTTGGAAGGCAGTTCACATAATTCTTTTACAATCAATCCTTTAACAAAAGGCATAATGGATTCAAAGTCATCACGGTTAATGCCGTAATTTCCGATAAGCGGATATGTTAACGTAACAATCTGCCCGCAATAAGAAGGGTCTGACAAAATTTCCTGATAACCAGTCATACCGGTATTGAAAACGACTTCCCCCATGCTGTGCTCCAAGCTCCCGAAGGCTTTGCCCTCAAATACCGCTCCGTTTTCCAGTACTAATCGTCTTTTCATTTCACAAGTCTCCCTTCTTCATAAGCAAGCGTTCCTGCTGCAATTGTAGCGACTGGCCAGCCGCTGCAGCTGAGGCCGTTAAATGGTGTGTTTTTACCTTTAGATAAGAATGTTTCTTTGTCTATCACTGCTTCTCTTTCCAAATCGATTAATGTGATATCTGCTGCTTGTCCCGTTTTCAGTGTTCCATATGGGAGATTAAACGCTTGGCACGGCTTGATTGTCATATAATCAATCAGCTGTTTCAGCGTCCAGCTGCCGTTTTTGACAAAATGTGTGTAAAGAAGCGGGAACGCTGTTTCCAAACCAACAATACCGAACGGCGCCAGCTTCATTTCTGTGTTTTTCTCTTCTTCTGTATGCGGCGCATGGTCGGTTGCTATAAAATCGATCGTTCCGTCCAAAAGCCCTTCAATCAGTGCTTCTCTATCTTCCGCACCGCGCAGCGGCGGGTTCATTTTATAGTTTGTGTCCAGCCCCGGAATGTCCTCATCACAAAGCAGCAAATGATGCGGTGATACTTCTGCTGTCACTCTGATTCCCGCTTTTTTCGCATCGCGTACGACCCTGACAGACTCTTTCGTGCTGATATGGCATACATGATAATGGCAGTTTGCCGCCTCAGCCAGCAGCACGTCGCGTGCAATATGAACCGATTCACACACAGAAGGAATGCCGTTGAGCCCGTTTGCTTTGGAGAATGTCCCCTCATGTACGCTTCCTCCATAAATTAAGGAGTTGTCCTCGCAATGTGCAACAATCGCTTTGTCTATCGCGGCTGCGCGTTTCATTGCTTCATACATCATTCCTGCTGTCTGTATACCGACGCCGTCATCTGTAAATGCAAATGCCCCAGCTTCCTTTAATGCTTCAAAGTTTGTCATCTCATCACCAATTTGTCTGATCGTAATAGATGCATAAGGAAGGACTCTGACACATGATGTGTCTTTAATGCGCTTTTGCACCCATTCCATCTGCTCCTTCGTATCAGGAACCGGCCGTGTATTCGGCATGGCCGCTACTGTTGTATAACCGCCGCGCGCCGCTGCTTTTGCACCAGTTTCAATGGTTTCTTTTTTCTCTCCGCCAGGTTCTCTAAAGTGTACATGGAGGTCAACAAACCCCGGTGAAACGAGCAATCCTTTCGCATCAATAACCGTTTCTCCATCTGCTGCATCAAGCTTGCCGATTTCGGAGATGACCTCTCCTGTCACTCGAATATCCTGTTCTGTTTTTTCACCATTTTTGTTAAGTATCCAGCCGTTTTTAATGAGATATGACATACGCTGCTTCTCCTCTTTTCGCATTGGTTTGTAAGGCTCGCTGTAACACTGCCATTCTGATGAATACACCATTTTGCATTTGTTTGAAGATTCTTGATTTTTCGCTTTCTACTAAGCTGTGATCAATCTCCACTCCTCTATTCACAGGGGCGGGGTGCATAATAATCGCATCCTGCTTCATACGTTCAGCCCGTTCTACAGTCAAGCCGAATTCATTTAAATAGCCTTCCTGGCTGACAGCTGACTGATGTCTTTCATTTTGAATACGGAGCAGCATGACAACATCCGAAGTCTCTACTGCTTCTTCCATTGAGACATACGCGCCAAACGTATTTTCTTCATCCTGCCATTCCGGCGGACCGGAAAACAGAACGCGGGCACCGAGTCTTGTCAATACTTCAGCATTAGATCTTGCGACCCTGCTGTGCTTAATGTCGCCGTGAATGGAGACGGTAAGGCCTTTGAACGTGTTGAATTCTTCATTGATTGTCATTAAATCAAGCAATGATTGTGTCGGATGCTGGCCGCACCCATCGCCTGCATTCAGAATCGGGATATTTACATGTCCGACAAGTTCTTTGTAGTACTCATCCTCACTGTGCCTGATAACACACGCGTCAACACCGATTGATTCGAGCGTTCGGATTGTGTCATATAAGGTTTCACCTTTTTGTACACTTGTGCTTGTTCCGTCGAGATTCAGGACATTCATGCCCAGTTTCTTTTCAGCTACCTCAAAGCTGAATCGTGTTCTGGTGCTTGGTTCAAAAAACAGATTCGCTGCAAATTTCCCTGTCAGCTGATGGTCTGTTTTTCCGTTTTTGAGGTCTTGCGCAGTTTGAAGCAAATCTTTGATTTCCCCAGTGCTGAGTTCACTCATCGTCGTTAAATGCTTCATTTTCTTTCCCCTCTCATTTCAACTTTTAAGGCTGAAAAAACCCCGGTCTTGGATAGACTCGGGGTACGGTTAAATAGAGGAGCAGCGTGAAGCTTTCTTCTCTTTATAACCCTTCCAAGCCTCTCTGGACTTTCATTAAAAGGTTTAGATATGATGTTGTTCGGATGTGTCTGCCTGCTCTTCCTTCACTTGCGGAAGAATCAGGTTTAAGATGACACCTACAATTGCCGCAAGCGCCATGCCAGACACTTGGAATCCTCCTTCAGACACCTGGATAAATGCGCCGCCTACGCCGATCACAAGGATGACTGATGTGATGATGAGGTTTCTGTTATTTTCATAATCAATTTTGTTGTCAATCAGCATTCTCAAACCGCTGGAAGCGATGATGCCGAACAGCAGGAAGGAAACGCCTCCCATAACCGCTGACGGGACTGAACTGATAAGCGCAGATATTTTGCCGATGAAGCCGAAACAAAGGGCAATCACTGCCGCGCCTCCGATAACAAAGACGCTGAACACTCTCGTAATGGCCAGTACGCCAATGTTTTCTCCATAAGTGGTTGTAGGCGGGCCGCCAATCAAGGAAGCAAGGATTGTGGCCGCGCTGTCGCCCATTATTGAGCGATGGAGACCCGGTTTTTTAATGAAGTCTTGTCCGACAACTTTGCTCAGCACCATCTGGTGGCCAATATGCTCTGACATTGTAACAAATGCGACAGGGACCATTGCTGCGGCAATGCCAAGTGTCACTGACGGCGTATAATCTTTGAACGGGATGATGAATTCAGGGATTGCAAACCATTTCGCGTCAAGCACCGGCTGGAAGTTGACAATTCCTTGTATCAGGGCAAACAAGTATCCGCCGATGATCCCGATCAAGATCGGGATTAAGCTTAAGAATCCTCGCAAGAAAATCGCGCAAATGATCGTGATCGCTAAAGTGACACCTGCAACACTGAAATGTTTTAAGCTGTAAACCAGCTCACTTGCATTCGGATCAGCATACATGGCCATATTTACCGCTGTACCTGCCAGACCCAATCCAATGACGATAATAACCGGACCTACGACGACAGGCGGGAGAAGCTTCATCAGCCAGCCTGTTCCGAGCTGTCTGATCAGCAAGGCAATCAGCCCGTACACAAGCCCTGCCAGAAACGCACCAACCATTGCTGCTCCCGGTCCGCCGGTCGCTTTTACCAAGATGATCGGAGAAATAAAGGCAAAGGATGAACCGAGGTACGCTGGTATTTGTCCTTTCGTGATCAGAAGGTAAGCAAGTGTTCCGATACCGCTCGTCACCAATGCAACTGCAGGACTCATTCCGACCAGCTTCGGAACCAAAATCGTTGAGCCAAACATCGCAAATAAATGCTGCAGGCTGAACGAAACCCAAGAGAAAGGTTTCGGGATTTCCCTGACTCCTAAATTAACTTTTTTCTTACTCATGATGATTTTCCCCCTGATTGATGACTTTTCATATTAGGATGACTTCATAACTGTATAAAAAAACCTCTTTGCTATTTTTACGCAAAGAGGCATACAAAGACCGGCCGCATACTTTCGGGGCTTCGCTGTGCACCTCTTTGCAACCTCTCTGGATTGCGTTTAAAAAGGTGATACTTTATTCATTTTCATAAATGGCGACGAGATCGTTTTTGTCAACCTCATCAAGCTGCACCATAACCTTTTCAGCTTTTGAAGTCGGAATGTTTTTCCCGATGTAATCTGCTCGGATCGGCAGTTCTCTGTGCCCTCTGTCAACAAGCACAGCCAGTTGAATTGAGGAAGGCCTGCCTACATCGACAAGGGCGTCCATAGCGGCTCTGACCGTTCTTCCTGTGTAAAGAACATCATCTACGACAATTACTTTTTGATCTGTGATGTCTACCGGTATATCTGCACCTTTCACAAGCGGTTCTTCATTGCTCGTTTTTTTGGTATAGATCATCTCTGTAAAGGGTAATATCAATTTCTCCAACCGTTACAGGATTTCCTTCAATCTGTTCTATCCGTTCGGCGAGGCGTTTTGCTAAATAAATGCCTCTTGTCTTGATGCCGACAAGGATGCAGTTGTTCATCCCTTTATTGCGTTCTATCATTTCGTGAGCAATTCTGGTCAGCGCACGTCTGATTGCCTGTTCGTCGAGAATGACAGCTTTTTGATTCATTATGTGACACCTCACATTTCATTTAGAAGAAAAACCCCTCTTGCCATTGGCAGAGAGGGGTTTAGGACAAGGTGCGTGCATATACACGTATCCCGTCAATCCGTTATCCTTCTCAGCCTCTCTGGACTGTTTTAAAGAATCTATTCAGCTTCGTTTATTATTTCAGAAAAGAGACGTCCTGTCAACGGGTTTTTCTCAGATTTTCGATTAAAGCAGACATATCCTCAGGAAGCGGTGCCTCAAATTCGATATATTCGTCAGTGCGAGGATGCTGAAAACCTAAAATTCCGGCATGAAGCGCCTGTCCGTTAAAATCGATCGTTTTTCTCGGCCCGTATTTCGGATCTCCCGCTAACGGGAAGCCGATATACTTCATATGAACACGGATTTGATGCGTTCTTCCTGTTTCAAGCTGGCATTCTACAAGCGTAAACTCCTGGAAGCGGTCAAGAACATGAAAATGAGTGACGGCGTTTTTGCCATCACGTGTTACGGTCATGCTTTGCCGGTCTTTCTTATCCCGCCCGATCGGCGCATCAATTGTACCGTCATCATGAGAAATAATTCCGTGGACAACCGCCGTATATACCCGCGTGACCGTTTTGTTGACCAATTGGTTCACGAGAGACTCATGTGCCATATCATTTTTCGCCACCATTAATAATCCGGACGTATCCTTATCGATCCTGTGAACGATCCCCGGACGCATCACGCCATTTATTCCGGAAAGATCCGTGCAATGAGCCATAAGGCCGTTTACAAGTGTGCCCGTAAGATGCCCGGGTGCTGGGTGCACCACCATTCCACGAGGTTTATTGACAACCAGCACATCTTGATCTTCATAGTATATATCCAGATCCATCGGTTCTGCCAGCACGTCGAGTGCTTCCGGCTCAGGTACAGTGACGGTCACCTGATCACCCGGCTGAATTTTATAATTCGCTTTCACCGGGCTTCCGTTTACGACAACTTGTCCGTCCTTCACCCATTGCTGAACCTGGGTTCTCGACCAACCATTTTCAGTCGATGCCAGAAATTTATCAATCCGCTCACTTTTTTGTTCTTCTGAAGCGGTTATGTCAAATTGATTCATTCTATTGCTCCTTCTTCTTTTTCCCGCTGTCCAACAGCATTTGTATAAATAAAAGCATTACGCCGACACATAATGAAGAGTCCGCGATATTAAAGATCGGGTAATTGTAATTGACGATAATGACATGGATAAAATCCACCACTTCCTGTCTGACAGCCCGGTCGATAAAATTGCCGATGGCGCCGCCAAGCATGAGTCCAAGGGAAACACCAAGAAGCTTTTGCCCTTTCGTATATCGCTGTATGTAATAAACAATACCAATAATAACTGCAGTTGTGATGAGGTAAAAAAACCACATCTGACCGGCTAATATCCCCCACGCCGCCCCCGTATTGCGATGGGAGGTAATATAGAATACCTGATCAATGATCGGTATGCTTTGTCCAAGTTCCATATTCTTGACGACAAGCCATTTTGTCAGTTGATCAGCTGCGATAATAAGTAGTGCGATAACGTAATACAGCACAAACGTTCCTCCATTGTACGGTTACTTTAATCCATTATGCATTTTATCAATAAAAAGCACAGGAGTAAAGAATAATCAGCCTCTGTACAGACTTAATTGGGAAGGCGCTGTTATTCATACAGCGCCTGATCATATTCAATATCAGTTGATTTCCACAGAGGAAGCGTTTTTTTTTCAAATTGGACTGAATACAGAAAATCGTTTGCTGTTCGCGCTGTCGGCAGCACCGCCAGCTTTGAAAGAGGAATGGGAGACCCAGTTTCTTCACAGTATCCGAATGTGCCGTCCTCAATTTTTGACAATGCGAGAAGAACGTCCTGAAGCTCTTCTTTAATATGATAGATCAGAGTTGCTTTTTGTTTATGATTGATTGCTGCCTGCGGGCTTGTTGAAACCTGAAAGCAAGAATACTCAAATAATCTCGACTGTAATTCTTCTTTCATCAGAAGAAGTTCCGTATAAATTGCGGTCAGTTGATCATTCATTCATCACAACTCCTGCTCTTAACGTAATACCTATATTGTTACCTGTGAATGATGATCTAAAGCCCATAAGATTTTTCCTGCCATTCTAAACGATGTCACTCTTGGCACAAAAAAGCCCGGCTTGTGCGCCGGGCTCTTTCATTAATTCTGATAATACTTTTCAACAATTTCAGCGTTGCGCAGTGACAGTGTAGGATATTTCGGGTTTGCACCTACATCTTTAGAAATCACACGGGATCTCTCACACATTTCGCCTTCAGCTTTCTCGACAGTGATTTTCCCTGTCTCAAAGCTTTGCGCATCGTTTGGCGCTTCATTTTCTTCACTGATGGTTAATTCAGAAACAATAAACAGCTGAGAAAGATTTTCTTTAATAGAAGCTAATAGCTCTTTGTTCTCTTTATTCGGATACAACTTCAGGCTTGCTTCCAATGATTTACCGATGATTTTTTCATTTCGCGCTGTTTCTAACGCTTTTAGCACATCATCACGAAGAGACATAAAACGGTCAAACTTATCTTCTGTGGCTTCGCTGTTTGGAACCGCAATCGTTTCCGGCATATCTGTCAGCTGAACGCTTTGCTCGTCAACAAATGTTAAGTGAGACCACAATTCGTCAGCAGTATGAGGCAGAATCGGTGCTGTAAGCTTCACTAATGCCAGCAGCGTTTCATAGAATACAGTCTGCATGCTGCGTCTATCCGGATGATCCGCATGCTCAATGTATACAATATCCTTAGCGAAATCCAGATAGAATGAGCTTAATTCAATTGTACAGAAATTGTGGATGCTGTGATACACAACCGCAAATTCGTACTCGTCATACGCTTTTTCACTTTATCAATCAGTTTGTTTAGCTTAATCAGCATATACTGATCGACTTCACGAAGATCTTCCACAGCCACCGCATTTGTTTTTGGATCAAAATCGAATAGGTTGCCGTGAAGGAAACGGAACGTGTTGCGGATTTTACGGTATACTTCAGCAACCTGCTTCAGAATCGCATCAGACACGCGAACATCCGCCTGGTAGTCAACAGAAGACACCCATAATCTCAAAATGTCGGCGCCAAGCTGTTTCATAACTTTTGCTGGAACCACAACGTTACCGATGGATTTACTCATTTTGCGTCCTTCTCCATCTAGTGCAAATCCATGGCTGAGCACACCTTTATATGGCGCTTTTCCTGTTACGGCTACTGCTGTTGATAGAGATGAGTTAAACCAGCCCCGGTATTGGTCAGAGCCTTCAAGGTATAAATCAGCCGGCCGAACGAGATCCTCGCGCTCTTCAAGCACCGCTTGGTGGGAAGAACCAGAATCAAACCAAACATCCATGATGTCCTGTTCTTTTGTAAATGTGCCGTTCGGGCTACCAGGATGCGTAAAGCCTTCCGGAAGAAGATCCTTCGCTTCTTTTTCAAACCAAATGTTAGAGCCATGTTTTCTAAACAATTCTGAAACGTGCTCAATCGTTTCATCTGTGATGATTGGCTCACCGTTTTCAGCATAAAATACCGGAATCGGCACACCCCATGCACGCTGTCTGGAAATACACCAGTCGCCGCGGTCGCGCACCATATTGTGCAAGCGCTGCTCGCCCCATTCAGGAACCCATTTAGTTTCTTTAATGGCATCCAGCAGGTCTGATCTGAAATCTTTAATAGACGCAAACCATTGCGCAGTTGCTCTGAAAATGGTTGGTTTCTTTGTTCTCCAGTCGTGCGGATAGGAGTGTGTAATGAATTCAAGCTTTACGAGCGCGCCCTTTTCTTCGAGCTGCTGAGTGATCGCTTTGTTTGCATCATCATAGAACATACCTTCAAAGCCAGGAGCTTCGCTTGTCATCACACCTTTTTCATCAACCGGACAAAGTACGTCTAAGCCGTATTTTTGGCCGATGATAAAGTCATCTTCCCCATGTCCCGGTGCTGTATGAACACAGCCTGTTCCGGCGTCAGTTGTCACGTGATCGCCAAGCATAACGAGTGAATCTCTGCCGTATAGCGGATGTTCAGCGATAATATTTTCGAGATCTTTCCCTTTGATCGTTCTTGTCACTTCATACTGCTCAAAGCCGCATGCAGAAGCTACAGCTTCAACCAGTGCACTTGCTACAACAAAGCGATCATCACCGACTGCAATCACGCTGTATTCTAGATCAGGATGCACCGAAATGCCGAGGTTTGCAGGGATCGTCCAAGGCGTTGTTGTCCAAATGATGATGCGCTCACCGTTTTCAAGCACTCCTTTTCCGTCTTTCACGCCAAAAGCGACGTAAATAGATGCTGAGCGTTTGTCTTGATATTCGATTTCCGCTTCAGCTAAAGCAGACTCACTTGAAGGTGACCAGTTAACCGGTTTAAGGCCTTTATAAATGTAGCCTCGTTTTGCCATCTCACCGAAAACGCGGATTTGCTGTGCTTCATATTCCGGTTTCAGTGTCACATATGGATTTTCCCAGTCACCGCGGACTCCGAGACGCTTAAACTGCTCACGCTGACCCTCTATTTGCTTCCATGCATATTCTTCGCATAGCTTGCGGAATTCAGCAACTGACATTTCTTTGCGGTTCACTTTTTTGTTTTTTGTAAGAGCTGTTTCAATCGGCAATCCATGTGTATCCCAGCCCGGTACATATGGTGCGTTGTAACCGCTCATTGATTTGTAGCGGACGATGAAGTCCTTTAAAATTTTGTTAAGCGCGTGGCCCATGTGGATATCGCCGTTTGCGTACGGAGGTCCGTCATGTAAAACAAATTTCGGGCGGTCCTTCGTCCGTTCCTGTACTAGACTGTAGATATCCTGCTCCTCCCATTTCTTTTGCATGTCAGGCTCACGGTTTGGCAAATTGCCTCGCATCGGAAAATCTGTTTTCGGCATTAAGAGCGTGTCTTTGTAATCCATTTTCATTCCTCCACCAATTTTTTCAGAAAATAAAAAAAGCCCTCTCATCCCATAAGGGACGAGAAAGCTTATCTCGCGGTACCACCCTTTTAGAAAAAGCCAGGCTTACGCTTTTTCCTCTCGAGCATCGTAACGTGATGAACGTCCTAACCTACTGTGAGTTCAGAAAGGAAACTTAAGGGCTGATCTACATGATTCCGGCCATCCCGGACTTTCACCATCTCCGGGTCGCTATAAAGGCATGATGGAAACATGACTGTCCCTTTCAACCGTCTTTTCATCTGAATTTATGAACGTATTATATTCGACAAGCTAAGAAAATGTCAAGGTAATCAGAGAATTTATTCCTTTTCCTCAAACACAGCGTCGACTTCATATTCGAGCAGATGATCCCAATCATCATTTTTCAGAAGATCAAGCTGCGCTTCGATCAGCATTTGGAAACGTGTTCTGAACACTTTAGACTGTTTTTTCAGTTCTTCGATTTCCATTGCAATTTTTCTTGATTTCGATAAAGACTCATTGATGATGCGGTCAGCGTTTTTCTCCGCTTCCCGAACAATCAGCTTTGCTTCCTTTTGAGAATTGCGCTTTACGTCCTCAGCTGCTTCTTGGGCAACCAGAATCGATTTATTCAGCGTTTCTTCAATGTTGGCAAAGTGCCCGATTCTTTCATCGAGCTCATTCACTTTCGCTTCAAGCTCTGTTTTTTTACGGAGAACAATTTCGTAATCTTTTCTGACTTGGCTCAGAAATTCATTTACCTCGTCTTCATCATATCCGCGAAAACTTTTTGTAAACGTCTTATTGTGAATATCATTCGGCGTTAATGGCATGATGCCACCTCCATTTTTTACATTTCAGTACGGTTATCTAGTTCACATTATAAAGCAAATTCCACACAGATGGAAGAAAAAAAACTGAAAAACCGACTTATTTTTGTCGTTCAAACGTGACTCTCCACTTGTCTTTTTTGGTTTTCCCTTCGATTTTTGTCAGACTGCAGCGGCCAAAGCCCCTGATAGAGAGCATGTCCCCTTCAGCAACCTGGTATGAAGGATCTTCAACAACCTTCCAGTTCACTTTTACAAGACCGTTTTTCACCAGCGTTTGTGATTTCTGGCGTGATTGCCTGCTCATAGAGGCGCAGACTGCGTCAAGCCTTAAAGAAGAAACGGTATCATCTCTTATTTCGACATCTAGTGCGGGAATTTTAAGGTCTGACAAGTCAATTTTCTCAAGCTTGACCGCGGCTTTTCCGGCTTGGGTAAGCTGAGCTGCAACAAAATCGGCTGTTTCAGCTGAGACAATGATTTGCACTGCCGTCTCTGAAAACACTAAATCTCCAAACTTTTGCCGCTTCAGGCCGATTCCCATTAATGAACCAAGAAGAGACCGGTGATCGACCGTCACAAATTTTTCAGCATAGCGGACGTCAAACGCCTGAAGCTCAAAATCCGATTCTTCCGGCGTGATATACTCAGGATATAAAATAGCCCGTTTTCGCTCCGCTCTGCCATAGCCGCCGCAAAAAGCCAGTCCTACATCTGCCTGTCCCGTGACAGCAGCGAGAATGACCTGTTCCCGGGGATCTAAAAAGTCGGTCAGCTTCATCCGGTACTGCTCCTGGACAATTCTTTTCCATTCGAGCGCCTGATCGATAAAGGCACGCTCGTCTTTTCTGAAGTGCTGATAAATATCGCTCATCGTCTTTCCCTTCTATGTAAAGAGGCTTGGCAGCAGCCAAGCCCCTATCAAACTGTCACCTTAAAAGGCAATCATGCGATAAAGCCCCCACAAGCCGGTTGTCGCAAACCGCAGCACGAGAATGGCTACGATTGGTGAAATATCCAGCATTGCAATTGGGGGGATAATTTTTCTGAATGGCTCGAGATATGGTTCACAGATCGAAGCTAAAAAACGTCCGACTCCTGTTTCCCTCGTACTCGGCACCCATGACATAAAAATATATATGATCAGGGCAAATGAGTATATTGTAATTAATAAGCTTAAAACCGAAAAAACTTGATAAAGGATCATCTCGCTTTACCACCTCTGATCGTCTTCAGATATGAGCTCAGAAATTGTGCCTGATACATCTACGTTATCAGGCGTGCATAGGAAAATATCTGAACCGATTCTTTGGATATCGCCGCCAATGGCGTAAACGGTTCCGCTTAAGAAGTCAACAATCCGTTTCGCCTGGTCATGCTGTATCCGCTGAAGATTGACGACAACTGCCCGCCTGTTCTTCAGATGATCGGCTATTTCCTGCGCCTCCGCATAAACGCGCGGCTCACTCAACACCACTTTAGAGGATTTCTGAACACTTTGCAAGCTTACCACGTTCTGTTTGGCTGCTGGTTTACCGGCATTATAAGCAGGTTTATCTTTTTGTTCCTGTTCCTCATGAGAATCCCGCTCAGTTTCAATATATTCGTATTCGTATTCTTCTTCATCCATCGAGAAAAAGTTTTTCAGTTTATTTTTCATACTCATTGCTGTACACCCCCTGTTTCATTTCCGACTAACGATGAGCCGATTCTAATATAAGTAGCCCCTTCTTCAATCGCGATTTCAAAATCATTTGACATGCCCATCGACAGTTCTGTACATGGAGCGTTCGGCTGTTTCAGCTCTTGAACCTGATCACGAAGTTCTCTCAGCGCTCGGAAACAGCTTCTGATCTGATCTTGGTCATCAGTCAGAGGAGCCATAGTCATCAGTCCGGCCACAACGATGTTTTCAAAGCCGGAAAGCTCTTGTATGAAGGGTATCACTTCTTCTTTTTTCATGCCGTGTTTAGAGGGCTCAAGCGAGGTATTGACCTGCACAAAGCATTGGACAGCACCTTCAGCCCGTTTTTCAATTTCTTTCGCTAATGAAAGCCGGTCCAGAGAGTGAATATAGGAAACAGAATTGACGACAGCTTTTACTTTTCTAGATTGAAGGCTGCCGATAAAATGCCATTCCACATTTCCTTTTATGATTTCCTGTTTGCGAAGCAGCTCGGCGTCCCGGTTCTCTCCGAGGCACGTAATGCCCGCATCGACCGCCTCCTGTGCTCTTTCTGGCGAGACATATTTTGTGACTGCAATAACCGTAACTTCATCGGAGCTGCGGCCCGATCTGTTACATGCTTCGTTTATTTGTTCGTTTATATGTCGTAAATGATCAACAACACGCAAGATCTTTTATGCCTCCTTCATTCCGATAAAGGACATCATCCGTCCTGTTTTCCCCAGATCGCGCCGGTGGGAAAAGAAAAGTGACGGCTCACTTTCCGTACATAAACCGCTGACAGAAATCTGCTCATTTGCCAAACCGCTGTCGATCAGTATGAGTCGATTCAGCTCTTTCAGATCAAGCTGATACTGCCCCTGCCCCGTCTGATTTACGGCACGCTCTGCTGAAAACGGCAATGCGCGGACAGCATTCACCACACGATCATCCACGGTATAGCACGCACCGCAGATAGACGGTCCGACAACAGCGTATATATCAGAAAGCTTCGAGCCCTCCTGTTCGGTCCATTGTTTCACCATTTCTCTGCCAATCTGTTTGACCGTGCCTTTCCATCCGGCATGAGCGACCCCGACAAGCGATCTCACCGGATCGAAAAAGAAAAGAGGCACACAATCAGCAAAGCATAATGCCAGGAATACATTTTTATCATTTGTATAGAGCCCGTCTGTTGCTTTAAAAGCTGATTGATACTCACGGGCGCCTTTGCCCCTGTCCCTCTGCGTCACTTTTTGAACGCGATTGTCGTGTGTCTGGTCAGCAAATACCCAAGACTGCAAATCAACATTAAACATATCGGCTATATATTCACGATTTTTAACCACATCTGCATCTTTGTCATGAACGTGCAATCCTGTATTTAACGACTCAAAAGGTTTTTGACTGACACCGCCGTTTTTCGTAGTAAATCCGGCAATGATTTCTGCATGATTTTGATTCGTTTGTTTCCAGTCTTGTATCATGAGTGTCGAGGGGGTGGTGAGACTGAATGGATGATATGTATTCATGATGATCCAACCTTTCGACAAACATTTATAACGCGTAATTTCCCACTTATTTTACCACATCTTTCTGCATTCGTTTAGCGCCGATTTGCATATTTCATAAATGAAATGTGCCGGAAGAGTTCAGACTTCCGGCATTTGACAATCAGCGGCAAAAAAGCTAAGCATGGGATTCACTTAATCGGACTAAAATGACATCTTCACCGATTTTAACTATATTTCGCCAAGGAATGACCATTTCCTCTTCCTTTCCAAAAAAACCGAGAACTTTTCCATTTCCCCCTAGTATAATCGCCTGAATTTTTCCTGTAGTGACATTAATATCAATATCGCCGATGCTCCCCAATTTTTTTCCGTTAGAGACATTGACGACGTCTTTCACCTGAAATTCTGAAATGCTGATCATCCCATCACGTCCTTTTTTCGGTCCTTTTTTCTAGTATATGAACGGGCGGGCTGAACCTTGTCAGCAAGGAGAAATTTTCATGATCATTGTTCTTTTTTACGGCTGCACCATCTAAGGATGAATGTGAGCATGATTTTCGTATAATCTACGAGCTGCTCAATCGATACCTCCTCATTAACGGAATGAGCATTATATAAATTGCCAGGTCCGTAGATCACGCTTGGGATACCGGCATTATAAAGCCATCCGCCATCGGTTACGGTCTGAGAGACGTCAACGACCGGGCGTTCGCTTTTGATTTCCTCGTGTGACGCTGTTAGGGCTAAAACGCCAGGATGAGCCGGATCAATTTCCAAGGCCGGAAAAATTTCTCCTCTTTCCTCAATCATTGAAGAGCCTCCCCATTTAAAGACAGGACGGTTTTCCCTCAGCCAAATATCACTGTCACTCAGCCGGTTGATGTAATCTTCTATTTCCGCTGCCACTTGTTCATGCGTTTCATTCGGGTAAAAATGGACTGTGATCCACAGCCGGCACTCATCCGCTATAAAGGCCGCATGTCTGCCTCCTTCTATAACAGCGGGATTAATTGTGTTTGTACCGGGTGCAAAGCCGGGATAACGTTTCATAATGGCCCAATGGCGCTCAAGCTCACCGAGTCCAGAAATGATTTTTGCCATTTTTTCGATCGCGCTCGCCCCGAATGTTCCTCCGCCAGAGTGGATCATATTGCGTCTTGTTCCATCGTGAAACGTTTGACTGCTTTTGATTTCGATCCAGCCTGTAATCACTCCGCCTTGACCTTGAATATGCATATCGCTCGTATCCGCCACAACTGCAAAGTCTGCGTGATAGCCCTTTTTGC
>NZ_JH600288.1 GCF_000245335.1 Bacillus mojavensis RO-H-1 = KCTC 3706 | reverse complement strand
CCGGGAGCTCAATGCCTGCTTCACGAATCAGCTTTACAGCAAACAGCACACAGGCCATTCCGCCTTTCATATCTGAGGCGCCCCGGCCGAATAAGAAACCGTTTTTCTCAATAGGACAAAACGGGTCATGCACCCATTCCTCGTCCTCTCTTACCTCTGCCACATCGACATGCCCATTGATGATTAAACTTTGATAGGCTGCTGAATTTGTTCCCTTTAAAACACCCACAACATTGGGATCTCCTGGATAAACGTCCCATTTGTCGATGAAAAATCCCCGTTCACGCAAAAACTGCGCAATCCATGTTTGGATGCTGTCTGTGTTTCTCGCAGGCGGCGCCGGTGTTTTAAAAGAAATCAGCGTTTTCGCAAGCCCAATGAGCTCGTCCTTTTGTTCTTCCGCTTTTTTTAGTAAAGATTCTACTTGATCAATCATGTTATCCGCTCCTATTTTTAATAGAAAAAAGCCGTTTCATATTCATGAAACGGCTTAATAAAGAAAGCAGAGTGCATGCTGCTGCATTCTCCGCTTTTTTCACCGCTTCCCTCCGCTGGTATGATCCAGATCAGGTCAATAAGGGTTGAGACAAGCGTCTCTCTCAGCTTCTATAGCACCCCTAGGATGAATCGTATGTCGTTATGCATTTGTTACCGTCTCAGCTCTTGTTAAAAACGGACGATCCTGATTCCATAATACACGGATCGGCGTATCAAAAAAAGAAGAAAGTGATTCATCTGTCAGCATGTCTTTCATTTGTCCTGATCTAAAGACTTCTCCCTTTTTTAACAAGAGGGCTTTATCAAAAATCGGCAAAATTTCTTCCGCATGATGCGTAACATAAAGAATAGACGGCGCATTTTCCCTGCTTGCAATATGTGTAATCGTATCTAACAGTTTTTCCCGGGCAATAAAATCAAGTCCTGTAACTGGTTCGTCCAGTATAAGCAGCTCCGGATCAGCCATTAGCGCTCTTGCGATTAAAGCTCTTTGTTTCTCTCCTTGAGAAAGAGTTTCATAGCGGCGGTCAGCATAATCGATGGCTCCTAAGTCCTCGAGCAGGGCAATTGCTTTTTCTCTGATATCCGCACTTGGAGTTTCATACAAGCCAATTGAAGCATATGCCCCGCTCAGTGCAATTTCAAAAGCTGAATCTGCCGGATACAATTTTTGCTGAAGACCCGCTGAGACAAGGCCGATTTTTCGCCTGAGTTTATCTCCCAGCTCCGTTTTTCCGAATACATGACCAAGCACCTGCATCTCGCCTGTTGTCGGAAAATAGTAAGAGCATAGCATATTTAACAGCGCGGTCTTCCCTGCTCCGTTTAATCCGTAAAGCACCCAGTTCTCCTTTTCTTCTACTTTCCAATGAATATCCTTTAGTATCCATTTTCCATTCCGTTTTAGTGAGACATTGTCAAGCTGCAAAATCATTGTGGTCCTCCTCTTTCCAAATCAAATAATTGTTTTAATTTTCACAAAACTGTGTACGGACTAGGATACCTTACTTTTTCGAAAACGTAAACCGCTCGTTCTAAATAGAAAAGCCTTTAAAACAATTTCTGTTTTAAAGGCTTTCCGCGTCCATGCTATTGATGAATATTCTTATTCATTTGTTTGATTGCTGCCTTTTCCAGTCTGGACACCTGTGCCTGGGAAATCCCGATTTCTTCGGCTACTTCCATTTGCGTTTTTCCTTGGAAGAAACGTTTTCTTAAAATCATTTTTTCCCTCTCGTTCAGCCTTCTCATGCCCTCTTTCAAAGCCAGCTCTTCAATCCATTGTGTATCTTTGTTGCGTTCATCACTGATTTGATCCATGACATAAATCGGATCTCCGCCGTCATTGTAGATCGGTTCAAAAAGAGATACCGGATCTTGAATGGCGTCGAGTGCAAACACGATTTCTTCGTGCGGTACTTCAAGAACTTTGGCGATATCCTCTGCCGTCGGCTCCTTGCTTGTCTCACTGATTAACCGTTCTCTTACCTGGAGTGCCTTATATGCGATATCCCTGAGTGATCTCGAGACACGTATCGGGTTATTATCGCGCAAATACCTGCGGATCTCTCCGATAATCATAGGTACAGCGTATGTTGAAAACTTAACATTGTGGCTTAGATCAAAATTATCAATGGATTTCATTAGTCCGATGCAGCCGACTTGAAATAAGTCATCAACATACTCCCCTCTGTTATTAAATCTTTGAATGACACTTAAGACAAGACGCAAGTTCCCGTTTACAAGCTTTTCTCTGGCTGAATCATCACCTTCGTCCTGCAATTGCCTAAACAGCTTTCTCATCTCTTCATTCTTGAGTACGGGTAATTTGGACGTATCCACCCCGCAGATTTCGACTTTATTTCTCGACACTTTTTTCCCTCCCTACAGGAGCTGCTGTACAACGTTAAGTATCTCCTCGGGTGGGAAAAATATGCACTGTACTCAGACCGAAAAATAGTCATAATTGGGAAATCCTTGTAGAATCAAGGGATTAACCCGCAAAAATTTTTTACACCATTTTGTTGAATTCTTTTCGCAATCTTTTAATGATTCGTTTTTCCAGACGGGAAATATAGGATTGAGAAATCCCCATCATATCCGCAACATCCTTTTGGGTTTTTTCCTCTTCGCCGACAAGCCCGAAACGAAGTTCCATGATTTGTTTCTCCCTCTCATTTAACTGTTCAAGCGCTTTTTTTAGAAGCTTTTTATCCACGTTTGCTTCAATGTCCTTTGTGATGATATCATCATCCGTGCCCAGCACATCAGAAAGCAGAAGCTCATTGCCGTCCCAATCAATATTAAGCGGTTCATCGAAAGATACTTCTGAACGGATTTTGTTGTTTCTCCTTAAATACATCAGGATTTCATTCTCGATACAGCGAGAGGCATATGTAGCCAGCTTGATTTTCTTTTCCGGATTGAAGGTATTCACAGCCTTGATTAATCCAATGGTGCCGATGCTGATTAAATCTTCAATATTAATTCCCGTTGTTTTCAAATTTCCGGGCAATATAGACGACCAGCCGCAGGTTGCGTTCGATCAAAATAGCGCGGGCCGCCTGGTCACCGCTTGGGAGCTTCATTAATAGAACCTGCTCCTCGTCTTTTGATAATGGCGGCGGCAAAGCTTCACTTCCGCCTATGTAATACACTTCATCGCTTTTCAAGCCCAGTTTCATCAGCAGCTTATACCAGAGGTGCGTCAACCGCAATTTAAGTTTTTTCATCTTCCTCTCCCTTCTAAATGTCACGTCTTCTGAGTATGATAAGTAACGGACATTTGCGAACATTAGGACACGTGTTTAATGGCTTTTCCTGACAGCATTTTCGGATGAATAATCGCGTCAAAATCTCCATCTGCCGACAGCTTTGACGTACTGATGCCAATTAAGCATTTATCCGCGGAAATCATTTCATCTTTTGTCATAATCGTTACATGATCCGGTTTGATACATAATAAGAATTGATGCTGCTGGCCTACTCCCCGGTATGGGATCAGCCTCATTTTATCTAAAAAACGAAACGAATCATCAAGCTGTTCAATCGCTTCCATCGGGTCTGCATTTCGAATAATCATCGTATCAGCCTCTCCGAAAATCGGTTCAAGCTTATCAATGTGAATAATCATGACCGGCGTTTTTGTGAGCGGGTCGTACAGCTGGTTGCCTGAATCCACCAGGCCTCTTGCGTGCAGTGTTTGGCCGCCCAGGTCCGCCTGTACCCTGACTCGTTCCTCATATTGAATGTTTTTTGTTTCAATATCTTCGATTCTTCTCTTGGAAAAAAACCATAATGCGGGAAAGCCAGCCACGATAAATATCCAGCTGATCGGGTCCCCAAATCCGGTTTGATTGGTGATCATGACACCGTTTCTGAAAATAGAGTTTGACTGCAGCAATGAGTGTGCTCCGATTATTCCTCCTCCCATTAGAAAAGTAGCAAAATAAAAGGAAAACAAATTTTGAAAGAAATAACGAAACCTCTTAAAACCGAATGTTACGAGTACAATGACAACCGAAAAAGCGAGCTTTCCGGCCGGGTTCTCAACGATCGGCGAGAAAGGAGTAAACATCAAAAGGACAATACTTGAACCGATAAACGCGCCGCCTATCAATCTTCTTTTTTTCACATGGCGTTTTAAAATAAATGCCGTCAGTAAAAGCAACAGTGCGTCAAAACAAAAGTTTAACAGCCAAATGACATCTAAATAGATTTTCACACCTGACCCCTTTCTTTCTTGCATCACGCTGTTCCCCTTCTTGTTTCATAAGTATAAAGCAAGCTCTGTGGGAAAGTCTGTCAATTAATGTTGAGAGGCCCATACAATTTTTCAGGGATAACTGCTTAATTTGTCGAGGGAATGAATGCGAGTATATAGAAAAAAAGCTGCCAAGGGCGGCAGCTTTTTTTACACTTACTTTTCAGTATTGATATATAGTTTTCCATTCGCTGTTTTTCTAGTTTCATTGCCGTAATTGTCTCGAACGATAACCTCTACTTTCGCTCCATTTGCTTTAATAGAAGATGGTGCTGTCCAATAGCCTTCATATCGTCCCGGAGATATTTCCCTTAACGGCAGCTCGGTAGCGTTTTGTACATTCGCTCTTGCATTTGTGAGTGGAAGACGAATGACAAACGTTGCATCTGCCCCTTTCGTGCTTGAAAAAGCGATTTTGACCGATTCACCGGCTTTTAAGATTTTGTCCTCGCCAGGAATTAGTCCGTTAATAACTGGCTTGTCAAAATTCACATCGACGACAGCTTTTTTCGTCGTCTTGTTGCCTGCTAAGTCAGAGGCTGTCACCTTTACTTCGTTGCTTCCGTTTTCCAATAGGATACGGGCGGAGTAGGAACCGTCTGTGACTGTTGCTTTTTTGCCATTAACCTTTACTTCTTTCAAGTTGTCATCTGAAACAGTGCCTTTAACAGTCAGCGCTTCTTTATTGATTTTCTCGCCATCCTTTGGATTGTCGAGCGTCAGTTCAGGCTTGTCTTGATCAAGTGTGACCGTAACAGGACTTGAAGCATCTGTCGTTCCGGAGTCTGTTGATGCAGCCGCTGTCAGCTTGTTTTCCCCTTTGCTGAGTGAAACCCCTGCCTCGAACGTGCCATCTGCGGCAGTTTTCGTTTCTCCTGCTTCTTGATCACCATTATAAAGGGTTATAGTCGTCCCGGGAGATGCCTTTCCTTTTACAGTGACGCTCTCCTTATTGGTGTATGATTGGTCTGCAGGAGAAGTAATGTCAGGTACGGCAGCTTCATAATCGACTAATGCACGAATCATATAGTTGCCGTCTTCTTTATCCCCTTTTTGCCATGTTCCGTCAACATACTGCCAGTTGCGGTCTGAGTACTGCCCGGTTTCATCCATTGCCAAGCCTGGTGAATATGGATCAGGTTTTGACTGGATATAGACAAGATAAAAGTCTTTATCGACCATAATCCCCTTCGAGCTGAGATCTACTTTCGTCCATTCGCCATTACGAAGAGCTTCAGCTTGATATGGTCCCGCAATTTTTTTTCCGGGTGCTCCATCTTTCCCTGTCGCATCGTAAATCTCGACCTTAAACTCTGTGCCGCCAGGATCAGGGAACTCCGTATCCCAGAATCTGAATAGCCCTCCTGTCAGCATGCCTTTTTCCTTGCCGTCAGCCAGTGACATTTTCACCGCCCATCCGTTTCCGGCTGCAAAATAGGAATTTGCATTCTCCGCTGTTCCGTCATCGTATCCGATCTCGCCTGGATAACCGACGAAAGGCTTTAGCACAGTTTCTTTTGTGATATCACCTTTTAATTCAACGGAAAATTCATCGCTGTAATAGCCCGGCGCAGCTACTTTAACGGTGTAAGAGCCCTCATAGGCCTCAAGTGTATATTCTCCTTTGTCGTTTGTAGTTGCCGGTTCAACCGCGGCATCCTCAATAACATAGACGGAAGCCCCTTTTACAGGCTTTCCTGTTGTTTTATTGATGACAGTGCCTTTTAATGTGCCTTTCTTTAGTTCTTCTAACGTAAAATTAGCTTGGGTTGTCTGATCTGCCTGCAAAGACACTTTTTGCGTTTTCGATTGATAGCCATAAGCTTCTGCCATAAGCGTATAGTCTCCTGCTTTATGCGTCAGCTTGTACTGTCCGGTTGATTGATCTGAATAGGTTGATTTTCCTGTTTCAATCACACTGACCTGTGCTCTTAGCGGCAATGCTTGCGGCTGCATATCAGCGCTATGTTCTGTTTTGACTGTATGTGTTGAAGGCTTAGCCTTTTTTGGGTTAACCGCTTTTTTCTTTTGCTTTTCTGCCGTTTTTTGTACGCCCAGCTTATTCTTTTTAGCTGTTTTTCCGGCAGATTTGTCTGAAAGCTGAACATCATCAATGTACCAGCCCTCTTTCGCAATGCTTTCATCAGACTGAAGGTTGAACATCACTCGAATGTTTTGGCCTTTGTATGCGGATAAATTAATTTCTTCGTTGATCCAGTTTGAAGTCTTTCCATTATAGACCCCAGCCTGCTCCCAATTCGTTTCGCCTTCCGGTAAAACAAAAACGTAGCCGTAATCAAAATCACTTTCCAGGTTGTGCCAGCTCTTGAATTGAAGAAACAGGTTCCCTGAATCCGGCACATCAATTGGAGGCATAGTGAGATTCATATTCGCTCCATTGGCATAATTTCCAGTCAGGTTTGTCCCATATACTTTTTCTCCTGATGCAGCTGCATGAGGTCCTGATTCCGGAACTCCCCACTCCCAGTTATTGTTTGTTCCGCTCAAAAGCCAGCCGCCTGGTTCTGTTTCAAAATCCTGCTTGTATCCAGTAGTGATGCTAGGTTTTACGGTTACATCATATATGTCAGACTCAACAACATGGCCGCCAAAATCCTGAATGATCCACTTATAGCTTAATGCGGTCCCCTTTATACTTGGGATTTCCGCCTGGTACGTCCCCTTCAAATGATCTCCGCTGATTCGTTTCGCATTGACCTCGTTCCATTCGCCTTGATCCAGCTTATAGGCCAATTTAACGGCAGTCACACTCACATTGTCTTCAGCTGTCAAGGCAAGCGGAAGGCTGGCACCTTCATAAGCTTCATTTACTTTCTCATGTTGATAGACAGGCATCTCTTCATCTTCCCCATCGACAGAAACTTGCCCTTCTGCTTTTCCTAAACCGTCTGTAACGGCTGATACAGCGTCTAAAGCATTAACCAAACCATGACCGTATCCGTTATTCGGAGAGTCAGGGAATGTAGAGTCTGTTAATGGCTCAGCCGTGCTTGTCAATATATCCTCCATCTCATCGACAGAAAGTGAGGCGTCTGCCTGCTTCAACAACGCGGCAACAGCAGAAACATGCGGTCCTGCCATCGAAGTGCCATCCCATCCGTCTTCATATGTCTGGCCAGGAACTGAAGACCGGATGTTTACGCCTGGAGCAGAAATTTCCGGCTTTGTTTCATCGTATGGCGACGGTCCCTGGAGTGAAAAATCGCCAAGCTTTTTGTTAATATCAGTCGCTCCGGTCGCAAATGCTTCCGGATAATTGGCAGGATTAGCGATAGAACCAGGTCCTCCCGGGTTAAAGAGATCAGCATTTCCCGCAGAGAATTCCGGGAAAATGTCGGCCGCCCGCCAGGCATTGACCATATCCCTGTACCATTCATCAAGGCCGGAGCCCCCGCCCCAAGAATTATTGACGACATCCGGAGCCATTTCCGGGTGAGGATTGCCCTCTGCGTCTTTTGGAGCTAAAATCCATTCACCGGCCTCCAAAATGTCAGCGTCTGTCCCGCCATCTTCTGAAAACGCCTTAACGGCAATCCATTTTGCGCCAGGTGCGACACCAATTTGATTCGTGCCATCAGGCTCAGAACCAACCATTGTACCTGTTACGTGAGTGCCATGAGCAAGATCATCATAAGGACTTGACTCGCCCGCTACAGCATCAAACCAGTTCATGTTATTATCAGGCTCATTCGGGCTTTCCGGATTAAACCCGCGATATTTTTCTTTTAATGCAGGGTGTTCCCATTCAACCCCTGTATCAATGGAGGCGACAACCGTACCCGTTCCGTCATATCCAAGCTCCCAAGCCTTAGGTGCATCTATTTGGTTTATATTCCATTCTACGCCGTCAGTCGCTTTTATCGCTTTTTGCGCTTTTTTCATATTGAATGGGGAGGCGGATGACTTAAAAAGCTGCCGTTTTTCATTTGGAAGCACCTTTTCTACTTCAGGAAACTGGGCCACTTTCTCCATGACCTCTTTTGAAGCATGTACTGCAATTCCATTTACCACATAATAGGAATGAATATCATCGGCATTCCCTTTATTTTTCTGGCTGTTTAAATATTTCAAGACGTCCTTCTGAGCTTCATCAGCTGTCACTTTTAACGAAGATACAACGGCGGAACGCTTTTGATATTCCGTTTTAGCAGCGGTCAGCTTTTTAGATTTCGCTCTTTTGACAGCTAATTTTGCCGCTTTTTGAGTGTCAGCTTGATCTTTAAATTTGATCAGAAAGGTAGTTTTTTCTTCTTTTTTAAAGCTTTTCTTTAATGAGCTGGATATCTTATTTTGAATCGTCTCTGAAGATTGAAGCTCCTGTTTTACAGAAGAAGCGGCTCCTTTGCTGCTTGCCACGGCTGCACCCGGAAACAGCAGTGAACTGACGACAACTGTACTCAAAACAGAACTGATCAGTCTGTTTTTCGTCTTTTTCCTCATTTTTTATCCCCCTTTTTTAAACCACTTTGTAAAAAATGTCGTCCCTCCTTTAAAGTTCAATTTGTTTGTCAAAACTTTGCTGTATGTTAACTGTAGACAATCTCAATTACAGATATTGTCGTTTCCTGTCATTTCATTTCCATATAAATGAAAATGATTAGATGGTCATGAAATATCGGTAGGTATAATAGGTTGATTTGTTGATCTGTGTAGGAAGACATAGTTCAAAAGACATGATAGATGGATGGAAATGATTGAGGAAAAAATAAAAAAAGGAACAAAATCGAAAACGATTTTGTCCTTTCAATTAGCCGCGTTTATTGCGGTTTCTTAAAAATGTCGGGATATCAAGCGTATCGTCAGCCGGCTGTGAGGTTTGGCGGCTGACTGTGTTTTGATGCTGCGGTTCCTCTCGTTTCGGCTCACGTTTTGGAACACTCTGATTATGTGATTTGATATTCTGGTTTAATGATGGACGCTGGGGTTTCGTAACATCTTTCTCCTGTTCAATAAAACCAGTGGCAATCACAGTAACCACAATCTCGTCTTTAAGATTTTCGTTAATAACAGAACCGAAAATCATGTTTACATCCTGGTCAGATGCAGAAGCGACAATATCTGCTGCTTCCTGAACTTCATATAGGCTCAGATTTGTTCCGCCAGTAATGTTCATTAAGACGCCTTGCGCGCCGTCAATTGCTGCTTCAAGAAGCGGACTGGAAATGGCTTTTTTCGCAGCTTCTGCAGCACGGTTTTCTCCAGTCGCAATACCAATACCCATCAAAGCAGATCCTTTGTTAGACATGATCGTTTTCACATCAGCAAAGTCTAAGTTAATGAGACCAGGAGTAGCGATCAGGTCAGAAATACCTTGAACCCCTTGACGGAGTACGTTATCAGCTTCACGGAATGCTTCAAGCATCGGCGTATTTTTATCAACAATTTCCAAAATACGGTCGTTCGGAATCACAATCAGTGTGTCCACCGCTTCTTTCATTGCAGAAATTCCGCCCGCCGCCTGCAGCTGTCTCTTACGGCCTTCGAACGTAAACGGTCTTGTAACGACTCCGACTGTTAATGCTCCTAAATCTTTTGCGATTTGCGCAATAACCGGTGCGGCACCTGTTCCTGTTCCGCCTCCCATACCAGCTGTTACGAATACCATGTCAGCGCCTTTTAGCGCTTCTTCAATCTGCTCCTTGCTTTCCTCTGCGGCTTTTTTTCCGACTTCCGGATTCGCACCTGCTCCCAATCCTCTAGTCAGCTTTGCGCCGATTTGCATTTTCACTTCCGCTTTTGACAGGTTAAGAGCTTGAGCGTCCGTATTTACCGCGATGTACTCTACTCCTTGCACTTCATTCTCAATCATTCGGTTGACCGCGTTGTTACCGCCGCCTCCTACTCCGATTACTTTAATTGATGCTAAGCCGTCTATGTTTGTTTCGAACTCCAACATGCTAAATCCTCCTAATCTGCCGAATGACTATCTATCTATTCCCAAAACATGCTTAATAGTTTTTTCATTTTGCTCTGTTTGTTATGTTCGGCTTGTGTTTTTTGTTTTCCTTTTGGCCGTTGCTGCATCTCATTTTGGTGATGATGCTCTTCTTCCTCTGCTGATGAGACTGCGATTTCCTGTATCGCTTCTTCAGGCATCTTGAAGCCAATTTTTCTGCCTTGAATTCTAGCATTCCGGCAGGCGAATTGAATCATGCCAACTCCCGTCATATACTGAGGATCTCTTACACCGATATAATTCGGGCTCGCCACTCTGACATTGTTTTGCAGCACATCCTGCGCCAGTGACATGACACCAGGCATCGCTGCTTGTCCCCCTGTCAGCACGAAGCCTCCCGGCAGATCGCTAATTCCCATATTGCGAAGTTCTTCTGAAGCAATCTCAAGGATTTCTTCGACTCTTGCTTCAATGATATTCGCTGCTTCCTGCTGTGTAAATGTTTGTTTTTGATTGGTGCCTATAACGGTTACTTCAAATACTTCATCTTCTGAAGCCTCGTTATAGTAGGCATGTCCAAATTGTTTTTTCACACGTTCCGCTTCTTCTGTGGACGTTCTCAATCCGATGGAGATATCTTTGGTGATATTTTCGCCTCCGAGAGGAATGACACGGGTAGAAGTCAGGTGTCCGTTCTGGAATACGGCAATGGTGGTTGACCCTCCGCCTATATCAATGAGAGCCACACCGAGATTTTTCTCATCCTTTGACAAAGCAGCAGAACCGGCTGCCAGCGGCTGTAGACAAATATCAGTTATTTCAACACCGGCTCTTTCAACGCAGCGAAGCAAGTTATGTAATATTGTTTTTGAACCGGTGATCAGTGTGCCCTCTACTTCTAAACGCACACCAAGCATTTTTTTCGGGTCGGTAATTTCATCTCTTCCATCAACGATAAATTGTTTAGGAATGACGTCGACTATCAGCTGTTCATGCGGTATTGAAACAACCTGGGCCGCTTCCATGACGCGGCGGACATCTTCTACTTGAATTTCTTTATTTTCACTAGAAACTGCTACAACACCGTTTGTATCTTGAATATTGATATAATTTCCATTAACGCCGACAATAGCTTTTCTAAGCGGAAAACCTACCATTCTTTCAGCTTGGTCAAACGCTTTTCTTATAGAATGAACGGTCTCATCTATATCAACGATTGAGCCTTTTTTCAACCCTTCAGACGGTACATTTCCCACACCGATAATATTAAGGGAATCATCTGTCATTTCTCCGACGATCACTTTTGTATTGGACGTACCGATGTCAAGACTGACGTAAAGTTCATTGTTGTTCATTCTATGGCACCTCCTCACATTTCGATCATTTCTATTCTATTATTTGCGGAACAACAATACAATGAATGTGGCTTTACAAGTGTGTAACAAAAAATAACAACGGAATATTCTTATGTGCTTTTCACATTTTATGTTTATTGAAAATATTCGTTATATCCTATGTATATCCTCTTTTATATCACATTTTTTTTATTTTTTTTAGAAAGAGTCCACTTTGTTAGTAGATTTCTTCTTATAACGGCTATATTCTGAAATAATCTGACTCCAAATGCGAATATACCTGCTAAATACAAGTCTACACCAAGATGAACTCCCAGAAAAGCTAAACTTATTGCCAATATAATATTAAAAAAGAAACCGGAAACAAATACCATTTCATCATATGTACCTTGTAAATGCGCCCTGATTCCGCCGATTAGAGTATCAAGTGCAGCAAGCACAGCAAGTGATAAATAATTTGAGTATTCACTCGGTATTGTTAAGTTTGTCATCAGTCCGATCGTTATTCCGAGCACGAGTCCAAGCACGGGCAGCCACATGACAATTCTCCTCCCTTTTAGTCTTTAAGCGGTTTTAGCTGTTGTACGTCCACTGCTCTGTCATAAGCTTTTAATGTGAGGCTGCTGTCAGATTTACCTGCTTTTAACGCTACATTTTCAGAAGCAAAGATATCCTCTAGATCGGACCCCTTTACCCTGCTGTACAGCTTGTCCGGATCTTCAGCAAGCACTTTTACTGTTAAAGGATAATCATCTAGGCTGTATCCGTCTATTTTTGTTGTGCCGTTTATGTCCCGTATCACTGAAGAATTCACAACTCTTCGCTCATTTATTGAGATATGCTCAGCACCATAAGAGTTGAGTTCATTAATCAGCTTCTTTAGTAAATCCGGCGGTGGATTTTTGATCGCCTCTCCAGTTACGCTTTCAGAAAAAAGCGGAGAAAGGGTGATGACAATTCCGCTACCTGTAATATCGGTCATGCCGGCTGTTTTTTTTAAGGTTTGTAATGTATTATTGAGCGCTGTTTCTTTTGTCAATTCTTTGTTTTGCGTATAGGTATTCAGCAATTTATCATACTTATTAATTTCAGCCAGCAGCTCTTCCTGCTTCTTCTGCTCTGATGTAAGCTCTTCTCTAATATCCCACATATCTCTTGTATCTCGGACTTGAGGATGCTTTAAAGAATTAAATTGAACAGATATCATAAGGCCGAATATGACCATAAGCACGCTAATGCTAATGAAGGAACGCTTTATTTTCAATCACTTCACCCGCTTTTCCAGTCATTCCTTCGTTTTCAGAATGGGCTCCATTTGTACATTTTTCTTTTTTTCTGCGGTAACAGAAATATGATCCATAGAAAGCTGATCGATCAGGCCTCCTGCTATATTTAACGAAGGAAGCAGAACATCGGGATCTCCAATGGCAGAAACGACAAATGGGGCGGGGTGCTGCACCCCGTCAACCGTTACGACCGGCCCGTTGCACTTGATGTAGGAATTATGGGTCAGCCGCTGGCCGTTGATGGAGACGGCTGCCGCACCAGATATATACAGTTCATTTATGACTTGAAAGAGATGGCTTTCGTGAACGATGTAGCTGTTCACGTTCTCTCCTTCCGGTATGTAAGAAGCATCTTCCAAAGTCACTTGAACGCCCTCTCCTTGTACACCGACTTCCCCAATATACATTCTGTACTTTTCTACATCTTCCAGAACGTTATAGTATTCTGTTTTTTCGTTTTTCAGCTTATTTTCAGTCTGACGGACTTTGTTCTGCTTTTGATACAGTTCTTTTTCAAGGTCCTTGTTTTCTTTCTCTTGCTTCAGCAGTTCATCCCGCAGGGCATATTCTTTTTTCCAATCTTCCGTCTCTGTCATGCTTTTGTGGTTTTCTCTTGTCGTCTGAAAGGAAAAAGAAATTAAAAAACCTGCGATTAGCATAATCAAAGATAGAAGGACGGCTGATTTGCCCCTCAATTTTCATCTTCCTTTTTGGCAGACGAATCGCTTTTTCCAAACTCTTCAAAATAGGTAGCAACTTCTAAATGAATAATCCCTTTTTTACTGCCGTTGAGCTGTGAGATAATAGAAGGATACGTTTTCATTCGGTCTGCAAAGGTTTTGATGGAAGCAGTAACGACATACCCGTCGTTCATATATAATTTAATACGGTTTTGATCCATTTTGACAGGAGTATAATACACTTCTGAAATCGACTGTTTTAAAGAATTTGACAAAGCATCGAGCTGCTTGGCCATTTGAACACGTTTTTTAGCGTCTGTCCAATTCACCAAAATGGGTCCCGCATCATCCGGCGTTACTTCGTTTGGCAAAACTGAACCGTTTTCAAGGATTTCGTAATACACATTGTCTTTTTCTAAATAGGCAATCGCTTTATATTCTTCGATCGCAATGTTAATTTTATTAGGAAGGGATTTGCTGATTTCTGCTTTTTTCACTAATTTATTTTCCTGAATCTTTTTTGCTGTTTTTTTCTTATCCAGACTCCAAAATTCAGTATCTCCGCTTTTGATATCGGAAAGAATAATTATCTCCTTTTTGGAAACATTCTCATTACCGGTAACAGAAATTGATGAAATTTTACTAATCGGTGTCTGCAAATACACGATGATCAGCACCATCATAAAAAAGAGCATAATAAATGAAATAAGCCTGCGGTTTGCCTTCTGTTTTCTCTGCTCTTTAATTTTAGGGATCCGCTCTTCAATATTTACGATTTTTTCTCGGTCATGACCCGGATTCATTGCCTGTTCACCTCATTCAACTGAAACAGCCTTAAAAGTCTGCCTATTCCAAAACAAACGGCATACTATGATGCCGTTTGTCGTTTGCTTACAGTATATCATATGAACAGCTTCAGTTCAGAACTTGAATCAGCGATTTTCACCGATGATTTCAACCTCTGTGTGCATATCAATCTCGTATTTTTCACGGATTGTCTTTTTCACATGATCAATGAGATCAAGCACATCTTTTGCGGATGCTCCGCCCGCATTGACGATGAAGTTTCCGTGCATCTCCGATATCTTTGCACCGCCGATTTGATATCCTTTTAAGCCCGCTTTTTCCACTAGATTGCCGGCATGGTTCGGAAGCGGGTTTCTGAATATACTTCCTGCACAAGGGCTTGAATACGGCTGAGTATTCTTTCTGTAGTCTTTATTGCTTTGCATTTGCTGAACGATTGATTCTTTATCCTTCTGTTCAAGCTGGAGAACGGCTTCAAGACAAACACCAGGGCGTTTCTTTTGCAATACGGACGTTCTGTAGGTGAATTTCATCTCCTCATTTGTCAGCCACTCGATTGTGCCGTCTTCAAATAAAATATGCGCTTTGACAAGGATCTTACTCATATCAGACCCGTGAGCGCCTGCATTCATATAGACAGCCCCTCCGACGGATCCCGGAATTCCGGCAGCGAATTCTAATCCCGACAAGCCTTTTTTGCTCATCGATGTAGCAAGACGCACAACTGAATAACCGCCACCGACAGTGACTTGTTCCCCGTCAAGCTCCAGGTGGTCAAGACCCGCGCCCAGCTTGATCACCACACCTCTGATCCCTTCATCTAATACAAGAAGGTTTGATCCGCGGCCAATGACTGTCCACTTTACTTCATATTTTTTCACAACATCCATGATGTCCTTGACAGCATCTACACTGCTTGGAATGACCAATACATCCGCAGGACCGCCGATTTTCATTGTTGTATGATTTGCGAGCGGTTCATTTGCAAGCACCTTGCCGACTTCGCGTTCTTTTAATTCTTGTATCACTTTCTCCATCGTAAACCTCCGCATTCCATTTGCTTTTCTATTATTTTTTCAAATCTTCGAGTACGCTGTATAAACGGGCAGCCGCATCAGGAACACCTAGTGACTTTGTCCGTTCGCTCATATCCTTTAATGTTTGTTCATCGAGCACAATCCGGTCAAGCGCTTTAATCAGCTTTTCCCCGCTGAGTTCTGTTTCTTTCAAAACAATCGCCGCATCATGCTGACCGAGAGATCTCGCATTAACCTCCTGGTGATTCGCCGTTACGTAAGGACTTGGAATCAGCACACTTGGAATTCCGAGTGCCGTAATTTCCGCAATGGTCGTCGCACCCGCTCTTGCTACAATCACATCAATCGCCTTTAAATACTCTGGCATCTGATGAAGAAACGGTTTTGTGACCATATTGTCAGCTGCACCCTTGTTTTTCAGCTCAGTCATTACTTTCTCATAGTGAACCTCGCCCGTAATATACAATACTTGATACGCTCTTGATTTCAGCGCATCCTGCATATCAATGACCGCACGGTTAATTGGAGCGGCGCCTCTGCTTCCGCCGAAGATTAATACGGTTTTTTTCTCTTCAGAGAGCCCGAATTCTGTCATCGAGCGGCCCGTCTTTATTGAGACGACCTCAGAGGCTCTCGGGTTTCCCGTAAATACAACTTTCTCACTTGGAAAATGTGATTTTGCCTCCTCAAAACATATTGCTACTTTATCAACATATTTTGAAAGAAACTTATTGGTGATGCCCGGCAGGCTGTTTTGTTCATGAACGATAGTCGGAATCCCCATTTTTGCAGCCGCGTATACAACTGGCCCGCACACATAACCGCCCGTTCCAATCACGGCATCCGGCTTAAATTCCGCTAAATACGATTTGCTTTTTTTAACGCCTTTTAGGAAACGCATGACCGTTTTTACGTTTTCAAATGAAAGCTTTCTTTTAAAACCTGTAATTTCAATGGAACGAAACGGTATATTTTCCCGTTCTACAATTTTTTTCTCTAATCCGTTTTCTGTACCGATATATAAAAATTCTACATCAGGATGGCGGCGCTGCACCTCTTTGATAAAGGCAAGTGCTGGATAGATGTGTCCCCCTGTGCCGCCTCCGCTTATTGCAATTCGCATATCTCTTCCCCCAGTCTCAGTCTCTATAACATAACGATAACCCTGTTTTTATGGACAGGGTTATCGCATCAATTGTTTCCCAGCTTCCTGTTTCATAGGATCGCTTCACGAATAAAATTTCATTAATACCTCGAGTACCGGCTCACGTTCAGCAGCACACCGACAGCCATCAGCATCAGCGTCAATGATGAACCTCCGTAGCTTAGAAACGGCAGCGTGATGCCAGTTACCGGAATAAGGCCCGTCACAACACCGATATTGATCATGACTTGGATCGCGATCATTGAAATAATCCCTACAGCGACAAAGCTGCCATATAGATCTGGTGCACCGAGCGCGATCCTGATTCCTCTCCACAGCAGCACACTGAACAGAAGCAAAATAAGAGATCCGCCGATAAACCCAAGCTCCTCTGACAAGATGGCAAAAATAAAGTCCGTTTGTGGCTCAGGCAGATAAAAGAATTTCTGTCTGCTTTGGCCGAGCCCCATTCCGAACAATCCGCCAGGCCCTACCGCATAAAGCGATTGAATAATTTGAAAGCCGCTGCCGAGCGGATCTTCCCACGGATTCAAGTAAGAGGTAATCCGTTTAATTCGATATGGAGCCGACAGTACGAGCCCAACAAATCCGCTCAGGCCGATCAGCCCGAGAAAGACGAAATGGGCAATTCGCGCACCGGCTACAAAAATCATGACAATACAAGTACCGACCATTACCGTTCCCGTACCGAGGTCAGGCTGGCACATAATAATCAAAAATGCTGAAAACACAATGCCGAGCGCCGGGACGAATCCACGTCTGAACGATGTAATGTTTTTTTGCTTTTCAGAGAGAAATTTAGCAAGGAATGCTATCATCGCAAGCTTCATAAACTCTGAAGGCTGTATGCTGAATGCGCCGACACCGATCCAGCTTCTAGAGCCGTTCCGCACCATGCCTACGCCTGGTATTAAAACAAGCACCAGCAAGAAAAAACAGATAACCATCAGCAACTTGGACCATGTCCGCCATGTCCAATAATCAACATTCATAATAAAGAACATGGCAATAACGCCGATGCCCGCAAACAGTAGCTGCCGTTTCGCGAAAAAGAATGAGTCGTCAAATTTATAATCCGCCCATACCGCACTCGCACTGTACACCATAATTAATCCAATTGTTAATAATAATAACGTAATGATGACCAATAACAAATCAGGCGATGTTTTTTTAGTAGTCAAAGCAATCGACACCCCAAGCTTAAAGTCATTAGGGCTGCCGATTTCCAAGACAAGCCCTTACTTAAGCATATGCACGGCGTCTATAAACATGTCACCGCGTTCTTCAAATGTTTTGAATTGATCCCAGCTCGCACACGCAGGTGAAAGCAGAATGACATCTCCTTCATTTGAGAGCGCAAACGCCGCAGATACTGCTTGTTCAACATTATCGACACGTTTGACATGTTGTATTCCCAGATCATTTCCGAGCTTTTCGAGTTTCGGCGCTGTCTGTCCGAATGTAAGCACCGCTTTGACATGCTTCATGTAGGGTTTTAAGTCGTCAAAGCCGTTTCCGCGATCCAGTCCGCCTGCAAGCAGGATGACAGGTTTTTCAAAAGCCGAAAGCGCCTTGCTTGTCGCCAAAACGTTTGTTGCTTTGCTGTCATTATAAAACTTACGGTTCTTCACTGTTGTGACATACTGGAGACGGTGCTTTACGCCGGTAAAGCTTGTCAGCACTGTTTTGATGGCCTCGTTGGACGCTCCAGCCGTTTTCACTGCCGCAATCGCGGCTAAAATGTTCTCCAGATTATGCGCACCTGGCAGCACAACCTCTTCCAGAGGAAGAATAGCTTCGCCGTTGTACATAATCATGCCCTCTTTTACATAAGCGCCGTGTTCAAGCTGTTTGCTTACTGAAAAAGGAACAATTCCAGCTTCTCCGGCCTCAGCCAGGCGCACGACTGTTTCATCATCCTGGTTGACAATTGCTTTATCTGAAGCTTTCTGATGCAGATACACTTTTTGTTTCGCTTTTTCATAGTTTTCTCTCGTATGATGATAATCCAGATGGGCATCAAACACGTTTAAAATCAGGCTGATTTCAGGCCTGAAGTCGTGCGTTCCCATCAGCTGAAATGACGAAAGTTCCGTTACGATCCATTCATCTCCATCAGCGTGATAGGCAACCTCACTTGCGACTGTACCGATGTTTCCGGCGATCAGCGCCTTTTGAGAGTCTGCCTTCAGCATTTCATAAATCAGCGTTGTTGTTGTCGTTTTCCATTCGACCCAGTGATCCCAATAAATTTGGCATTCGTCAGATGGTAGGCAAGCTCAATTTCCGTCCATATCGGGATGCCTCTTTTTTCTGCTTCCTGAACCATAATATTTTCATATGGAATACCCGGGTTTTTGATCAGTACAGTAATCTGATGCTGATCGAACAGAGAAACAGGGTGCTCTCCGCAGACAACTTCGACCCCTTTTTCAGAAAGTTTCTGGGCTGGTTCGTTCTCATCAAAAGGCTTTTGGTCGTTGACTGTAACATAGACACCTTTTTCATGAAGAATAGAAGCCGCCGCAAACCCGCTTTTGGCGAGTCCAAGGACTAAAAAATGCTGATTTTGCAAAAATAGATCGTTTTCCACTTATAACCACACCTCGATGTAAATTCCTAATACGGCAAGCAAAAGTCCCGCAGCCCAAAATGTTACAACAACTCTCCATTCAGACCACCCGACAAGCTCATAATGGTGGTGAAGCGGACTCATTTTAAAGATTCGTTTACCTGTCGTTTTAAAGCTGATGACCTGCAGAATAACGGATAATGTCTCAATGACGAATACACCGCCGATGATCACCAGCAGGATTTCTAATTTCGTTAAAATGGCAATGGTGACGATTGCTCCTCCCAATGCAAGTGATCCTGTATCTCCCATAAACACTTTGGCTGGATGCGCATTGAAGACTAGGAAGCCCAGCACCGCTCCGACAACCGCGACTGAGAAAATAGCAACATCATATTGGGATTGGTTCCATGCCAGAATGGCAAAGGCGCCAAAAGCGATGGCTGCCGTACCTGATAATAGACCGTCAAGACCGTCAGTCAGGTTGACGGCGTTTGATCCGCCGACAAGCATAAATAGCACAAAGGA
>NZ_JH600287.1 GCF_000245335.1 Bacillus mojavensis RO-H-1 = KCTC 3706 | reverse complement strand
CCAAGATCAAATGACAGATCAGTCCCGGGAATGCGGATATCCGTCGCAAAATTGTAGTAATGATACACCGCATAAAACACAATTGCGATGATAATTTGTCCGATCAGTTTTTGTTTTGACGTCAGACCGAGATTTCGTTTCATTACGACTTTGATGTAATCATCCAAAAAGCCGAGTAAACCGTAACCAATCGTGACAAACAGCAGCAGGAACATTTCCGGACTTATTTCTGAAAACTTCTGCGTCATCACTATTGTTGTCACAATGATAGACAGTATGATCATGACCCCGCCCATTGTCGGTGTCCCTGATTTTTTCTGGTGTGATTTCGGTCCTTCTTCTCTAATACTCTGGCCGAATTTTAATCTTCTTAAAAACGGAATAAGAATCGGAGAGAGCAGAACACTGATTAAAAAACCCATTAAAATTGTAAACAGAATGACTTGCTCAAGCATTGTCCTTTTCTCCTCCTGTTTCTTTCAAACGACATACGTAGTTATCATATTCATGTTTTTTTTCCATATGAAAAATCTTTTCAAGCTCCATCATGCAATAACATCTCTTTCCTATGAATTCGTCTTATTTTTATTCAGTTCGACAATGGCTCTTGCCGCCACTTCGGCATCGTCAAAGTCAAAGGTTTCGTTTCCAATCTGCTGATAGGTTTCATGTCCTTTCCCAGCAATGAGGACAACATCGCCTTTTTTGGCGTTGGCAATGGCAAAGAAGATCGCCTGCTCGCGGTTGGCAATGCTGTGGTAGTATTCGTTCTCTACCCCTGCTTCCATATCTCTTAAAATGGCACGCGGATCTTCGCTTCTCGGATTATCTGAAGTGAAAATCGGTTCGTCAGCCAGCTCAACAGCGATTTTCGCCATTTTCGGGCGCTTTGTCTTATCTCTGTCTCCGCCGCAGCCGACAACAACAAAAAGCTTTCCTTCCGCCATGTCTCTGCATGTCTTCAGTACGTTTTCAAGGCTGTCCGGCGTATGCGCGTAATCAACAATAACCGGAAACTCCTGCTGCTGATTAACCAGTTCAAAACGGCCTCTTACGCCATGCAATTCTTCCACGGCTTCTGTAATGGTTTCAAACGGAATGCCTGCCGCAATACAAGTCGCAACAGCAGCGAGCACGTTATACACGTTAAACTGTCCGACGAGCGACATCGTGATGTGCTTCGTGCCTTTGTTCGTCACCAGTTCAAAACTTGTGCCCTGTGCAGTAGTTTTGATATCTTTCGCCATTACATCAGCATTGTTTTTAATTCCATATGTAGAAATATGTGCCGCAGTGACCTTTTCAAAATAAGCGCTTGCCTCATCATCCGCGTTTAAAACAGCCCGTTTTGGATTTTCATGGTTGAATGCCCCGCCAAGTTGAGAAAACAGCAGGCTTTTTGCCTGTCGGTATTCATCCATCGTTTTGTGATAGTCAAGATGATCCTGTGTTAAGTTCGTAAACACGGCGATGTCATAATCACAGCCGTGAACCCGTCCCAGTGATAAAGCGTGAGAAGAAACCTCCATGATGGCCGTGTCGACATGCTTGTCATTCATTTTTTTTAAATGTTTGCTGTAACGTGACGCTTTCCGGTGTCGTGTTTTTAACGGGAAGTGTTTCGTCATCGATTTTAATGTACATCGTGCCGATTAAGCCTGTTCGCTTCCCCGCTTTTTTGAGAATCTCATCAACCATATGGGTCGTTGATGTTTTCCGTTTGTGCCCGTTATTCCGATCAGCTGCAGTTTTTTTGTCGGCTGTCCGTAAAACGCATCAGACAAAACGCTGAGCGCCCGCAGTGACTGCCGGACAATGATGACAGGCACATCCACATCGAGCTCCTTTTCAGCCACAATAGCCGCTGCGCCGTTTTCAACTGCTTTTTGCGCAAAATCATGGCCATCTACCGTATACCCTTTTACACATACAAAAAGACTCCCTTTCTTTACTTCCCTGGAGTCCATCTCAATTGAAGTTATTTCAGGGTCTTGTGAATCATTTACAGAAGGTTCGGTTGTTAAGTATGTAAGCAGCTTTGTAAGTTTCATCGTATCAAACCTCTCAACATTCTATTCGTTCTTTTTATCATTGAAGTCACATCAAATGATGTGATAATGACTTTTAAGCATACAGTTCATATTTTAGCGTAAAAAAAAGGATACATCCAGCTAATCTTGAAAGATATCAGCATTTTTCTGCAATAAAATAATAGGCAGCCCGAATTAATCGGCTGCCTCCTTTTTTTCATCTTCTTCAGTCAAATAAACACGTACCTTAGAGCCCTCTTTTACTTTCGTTCCTGCAGCTGGTGATTGTTTGACGATTTTGCTCCCTTTTCCGGAAGCATCTATATTCAGATTCACCAAAAGTGACTCAAGATCTGAGACAGACATCCCTACAACATTCGGAACTTCTACTGTTTTTGTGTCGTTCCATTGGTATTTTTTTTCGATTTGATTTTTCCTAGGCTTCACACCAAGCTCCGGTAGGCTGTCTCTCATAATACTTCCCACAATAGGCGCTGCAACGGTTCCGCCAAACTGAATTGTGCCTTTAGGGTTATCGACCGCGACATAGACGACAAGACTCGGGTCGTCAGCCGGCGCGAAACCGATAAATGATACAATATGGTTGTTTTCGAGGTATTTGCCATCTTTCACCTTTTGCGCTGTACCTGTTTTCCCGCCGACACGATAGCCTTCAACAAACGCATTGCGTCCGGTGCCTTCTGCAACGACGCTTTCTAAAGCATAGCGGATTTGTTTTGATGTTCCCTTAGAAATGACTTGTTTCTTGGCGATTGGCGATTGTTTTTTGACTGTTTTTTTGGTTACCGGATCAATCCACTCTTTTGCTATATAAGGTGTGTAGAGCGTGCCGCCGTTAACAGCGGCAGAAACGGCTGCAACCTGCTGAATCGGCGTGACGGATACCCCCTGTCCAAAGGCGGTTGTCGCTTGCTCAACCGGACCTACTCTGTCAAGCGGAAATAAAATCCCTGTTCCTTCACCTTGCAGGTCAATCCCGGTTTTTTTGGCCAAATCCAAAGCCTTTTATATACTTGAATAGCTTTTCTTTGCCCAATCTCTCTCCCAATTCAACGAAGCCGGGGTTACAGGAGTTTTGCACAACTTCAAGGTACGTTTGCAGTCCGTGGCCGCCTCTTTTCCAGCAGCGCAGTCTTGCTCCGTCTACTTCTGCATGTCCTTTATCATAAAATTGGTCGCGTTTTAAGTTGACTTTTTGCTCCTCCAGAGCCGCCGCAAGTGTAATAATCTTAAAGGTCGAACCCGGCTCGTACGTGCTCCACACAGGGAGATTCCTATTGTAAACGGACGGGTCAACAGATTGGTAATCAGCCGGATCAAAGTCAGGTCTGCTTGCCATCCCAAGTATCTCTCCGTTTTTCGGATTCATTGCAACTGCAATCATACCGTCTGGATGATATTTAGCTTCAGCGTTATCAAGCTCTCGTTCCATTATGGTTTGCACCTTCGAATCTACAGTTAGCTTCATATCGAGTCCATCCTTAGGAGGCGTGTAGTCATCGGCTTCATCGGGCATTTTCTTCCCTTTGGCATCTGTATAAAACTTAACAGAGCCTTTTTCTCCTTTTAAATCATCATCATAATAGGCTTCAAGCCCGAGGAGTCCTTGGTTATCAATCCCGGCAAACCCAAGAACATGGGATAAAAAGCTGCCGAACGGATAATGGCGGATACTATCCTCCGCTACATACACCCCTTTTAAATCGAGCGCTTTGATTTCTTTTGCCTTCTCATTTGAAATTTTTCTCCCTTCCGGCGTAATCTTTTCTATCGACGCTTTTTTTGTGACGTGCTTATATACTTTTTCTTCAGACATATTTAACACCGCAGCCAGCTGTTTGCTCGTTTTCAGTGGATCCTGGACTTGGCGCGGCACGACAAATACGGTCGGAGCACTCTTATTTGTAGCAAGCTTAACGCCGTTCCGATCAAGGATCTCTCCCCGTTCCGGCTCAAACGGCAGGTTCCGGCTCCAGGAATCCTTCGCCAGAGAAGTCAGTTTCTCCCCCATGACAAACTGAACATACCCCAGCCTTGTATCAATGATCAGAAATACGATCACTCCAAAAAGCAAAACAAATAATAAACGTTTTCTAACCGTTACATTCGAGACGCGCAAGGCACCGTTCACTCCTTATTTAGGCTTGTTTCATTTTATGCCTGCGTGTGGACAGGTAGAACGGCGCTCCTCTTTGGAGATAAAAAAAGAAAGCTCACCCAACAGGGTAAGCTTTCTTTCTATTTAATCAGGATTCTTAAACTTCACCTTGATCACGGTTCCGTCTTTTATTTCTTTGTCCTTCTTAACGCTTTGGCTCACAGCGTAACCTTGTCCGCTCACTTCTATATGAATTCCTGCCAAATCGCCGTATTGAAGAACCTCTCTTCTCGACCAGCCTGTCATATCAGGCATCTTGATTTTGCCCCCCGTTTTCAGGAAGACCTTCTGATTGGTCAAAACCTCCTCACCCGCTTTTGGATATTGCTGTTTTACTGCAATATCACTGCCGATCACAATCGGTGTGAGGTTTTCGTCTTTCGCTTTCTTTTGAGCACCTGTTACAGTTTGATCTGTTAAATCAGGCATCGCCTGCGCTTTCGTTTCTTCCTCATCTGAATCTGACGTTTCAGTCGGTTCAATGTTCAGATAATGCAAACTGTTTTTCATTGTCGGATTGAAAATTTCAGATACTGGATTAGAGCCTGTTTCATCATTTTCTAATTGCGGCTGCTGCACTGCAACATAGATCAGCAGCTCAGGATCATCTTTAGGCGCCATTCCCATTACGGAAAATACGTAATTATCGCGTCCAGATAGATAACCGTTTTGTCCGGCAATTTGCGCTGTTCCGGTTTTAACAGCCACATCAAAACCTTCAATTTTATATGGCTGTCCAGTACCGATATCAGATGTAACGACATCACCTAAAATATTACGAACCTTTTTAGCGGTATCCGCAGAAATTGGGGTACCGGCGGACTGAGGTTTATTTTGATAAATGGTTTTTTTCTTGTCAGGATCAACAATATGGTCTATGACATAGGGTTTCATCATTTTACCGTCATTTGCTATTGCAGTTGCAGCCTGCAGCTGTTGAATTGGTGTAACAGCAGAGGCTTGGCCATATGCAGTCGATGCTTTGTCAAATTCATATTTAAAATTGATTTTACTTGATGCTTCACCCGGCAAATCAATGCCTGTTTTTTGATAGAAATTGAACTTATGAAGATACTCATTAAACCGGGAATAGCCCAATTTTTCATTAGCCAGTTTGGCAAAAGCAACATTAGAAGATCTCACTACACCGTCATGGTATGTTGTTGGCCCCCAGCCTACACCATCATTATGGTCCTTTACAGGTTCTCCGCCTACTTTATATGTTCCGGACTTGTACTTTTCATTGCCGTTATACACATTCTCCTGTATGGCAGCAGCAAGTGTAAAAATTTTCATCGTTGATCCAGGCTCATACGCATATGAAATTAAATCATTATAGTAGTTCGTCACATCGCGCATATTCGGGTCAAAGCTGGGACGCTGACCCATTGCTAGCACTTTGCGTGTTTTCGGATCGACGACTGCTGCCATGATTTTTTTCGGATTATACTTTTTCGCCACTTTTGTCATGCTGTCTTCCAAAAAAGTTTGAATTTTCTGATCAATGGTTAAATATACATTGTCACCATTTTTTGGAGCTGTAATTTTATTTTTGCTGTTCGGGAGCTCCCAGCCGGATTTGTCACTTTCATATGTTACGTATCCGTCCCGCTCCCTCAAATACTGATCCAGCACTTTTTCTAATCCCATAGCGCCGGTGATTTCATTTGTTTTTTGGTCAACCTCGGCATAGCCAATCAAGTTGGACGCAAATATGCCGTTCGGGTAGTAGCGTTTTGTATCACGCAAAAATGAAATTCCCGGGAGATTCAGCTTTTCGATTTTTTGCTTTTGTGAATACGTAATATCCCGTCCCGCTGAACCGAACTCGACTTGTTTTGCCTTCTTCTTATTTAAGATATCAAGGATATCAGCCTTGTCCATGTTTATCATTTTAGACAATTCTTCAGCTGTTTTTTCCTTGTTCTGGACATGCTGCGGATGCTTTTTGTCAGTAGTCATTTTTTCATCAAGAACAGCGATCAGCTTATACGTAGCTGTATCCTCAGCAATTACTTTTCCATTTCGGTCTAAGATGGAGCCCCTGCTCGCTTCGATTGACCGTTTCTTTTCATGCTGCTCTGTCGCTTTTGTCGCAAGCACTTCACCGTTGGCTTTTCCGGTTATTTGAATATATGCCATTCTCCCGAGGATGACAAAGAAAAAGAGAGCGAAACAAATACTTAGAATCGCTGCTCCTCTGTTCATAAATTTATTCTTTTTTGGCATTTGAATCATTCCTGTATGTTTTTCACTTTTTTATCTTTTAAATTCAAGCCGTTCTTTTTCGCAATATCCATAATGCGCTGCGGCTTGCTTAAATCAGCAACGCTTTTTTCGAGGTCACCAATCTGCTTGTTTTCGGAAGAAATTTGCTCCTCAAGCTTTTGCACCTCTATATTTGTTTGGTAAGCCGCATAAGCCTTCGACACGATCAAAAGCGATACGCTCAGCACTGCAGCGGCGAAGAGGACGAGAAGCACCTTTTCTCCGAGTGTAATGGAAGCCCTTTTCTTGACAATCACTTTTTTCTCAGGACTGATCGCATGCCGTTGCTGTTTCTCTGGTTGATAAGCTAAATTGTTCATAGGCTGATGACCTCCTTTTTAGGTTTGCGTTCGCGTTTTGTTATTTTCTTTTTTCAGCAATTCGAAGCTTCGCAGAACGGGCACGATTGTTTTCTGCCAATTCTTCTTCAGATGCCGTGATTGGTTTTCTTGTGATAAGCTTGAGCTCCGGTTCAAACTCTTCCGGTATAACAGGAAGACCCGGAGGAAGATCCGGAAGTGACGACTTCTCTTTAAACGTTGATTTGCAAATTCTGTCCTCAAGTGAGTGGAAGGTAATCACTGATACCCTGCCCCCCGGCTTTAACACATAAATTGCTTGCTCCAAAGCCTCTTCAAAAACCTTCAGTTCATCGTTCACAGCAATTCTGATTGCCTGAAACACGCGTTTTGCGGGATGTCCTCCGCTCCTTCTGGCCGGAGCGGGAATCGCGTCTTTTATTAGATCGACCAGTTGGCCCGTAGTTTGAATAGGAGATTTGCTTCTGGCCTCCTCAATTTTTCTGGCGATCTGTTTGCTGAACTTCTCTTCACCGTATTTAAAGAAAATACGGACAAGATCCTCATAGCGCCACTCATTTACGACCTCTTTCGCCGTAAGCGTGGCCGACTGGTCCATCCTCATGTCCAAAGGTGCGTCATGATGGTAACTGAATCCTCTTTCCGGTGTATCCAGCTGCGGGGAAGACACCCCTAAATCAAATAAAATACCGTCTACTTCAGTAATGCCGTGTTCATGTAAACATTCTTTTAAGTACCTAAAGTTGCTTTTAATCAGAATAAGCTGTCCTTGATAATCGGACAATGCTTCTTCTGCATGCTGTAATGCCGTGTCATCTTGGTCAAAAGCGATTAAACGCCCTTTCTCGGATAACTGCTGTAATAAATATGTACTGTGCCCAGCTCCACCGAGTGTGCAGTCTACATATGTACCGTCCGGTTTAATATTTAGACCGTCAACGGTTTCACGAAGAAGTACTGTCTTGTGTTGAAACATTTTGTGTTGGTCCCACCTTTTATCAGGATGAATTGAAATTGTTTTTAGAGTGTTATACACGAAGATTCATTATATATCAAATCCAATCATGTTTTCAGCAATTTCAGCGAATGAATCTTCTTGCTCTTCTGTGTATTGTTCCCAAATTACCTTACTCCACAATTCAATTCGATTCGAAACCCCGATAACAACACATTCTTTTTCCAGTTTAGCGTAATTCAATAGAGATGATGCGATATTTACCCTGCCCTGCTTGTCCAGTTCGCACTCTGTCGCACCTGAAAAGAAGAAACGTGTAAATGCGCGGGCATCTTTTTTTGTGAGAGGAAGAGCTTTTAGTTTTTCTTCAATCTGTTTCCACTCGTGCATAGGGTAGCCGAAGAGACACTGATCAAGTCCTCTTGTCAGCACAAACTGCTCACCGAGGCCTTCTCTGAATTTAGCGGGTACGATCATGCGGCCTTTCGCATCAATTGTATGCTGGTATTCACCCATAAACATGATCTTTTGCCCCACTTTCTCTCCTTAACTCACCACTATCCACCACTTCTCTCCACAACTTCATTTTACACTGTTTACACATAAAAAAAACCCTGAACTATTCAGGGTTCTTTAAAACTTTATTTCAAAGTTTGACAACTTGATGTTGATTTTGAAAAGAAAATGGCAGATTCTTGAATGATATGAAGAATTTTGGGCCGTACCTGTTTAGATAATACATGATATTCCAAATTCGCTCTTGCGGTGCGAGCAGCGGCTTAATGCTATTTTGAATTCTCTCATAATCCCTTAAGACATAGCCTTCTTTTTCCTCAATTCGTTTTGTCACTGTACGCTCTAAAAACTGAAGCTGATCCTGAATAAACGCCGCGTTCTTCAGGAGCAAAGGCTCCATGCTCTGATCAACCTTAAGCGCCTCCTGCCGGACGGTTTTATGAATGGCATCAATCTGGTTTTTCGCTTGCTCAATTACCGCGGTAAACTCTTCCGGAATCTGGTGTTCAAAGTATTTCTCTTTTTGGTTTTCCGTTCCGCCTTCTATTGCCTCTTGTAATGATATCTTTCGTTCAATCAGTTTTTTCTCAATATGGCGTTCAACTATCGTGATGTTCAGCCTCGGCATAACAGGAGGCATTTTAAAGCCCATCACTGCAAAAGCCTGTTTGAGCTCACCCCAATAATTGATTTCACCGGGTCCCGCGATAAATGCCAAGGTAGGAATCAAAAATTCCTGCATTAACGGTCTCGTTACGACATTATTGCTGAAGCGCTCAGGATGTTCTTCCATATGTGTATAAAGTTCATCCATCGACCATGCCAGATCAAGTTCCTTAATCACAAAACGGCCGTTGTCTTTCTCAATTAAAAAGCGTTCCTCTTCATATTCATAAAACAGATTTGCCTGCTCTTTTCCAGACTCGATAATCGGCTTGTAACCCGCTTCGCGCATGAAGTCCTGCTGTTTAGAAACAGCTTGTGCAAGATCATCATTGTCATGGAGGATCTTTTGGAACATGGCGGTTTCCAGCTTTTTAATTCCCGGGTCTCCGGAATTCAACAATACTAAGCCTTCCTCTTGAAACAGATCCGCAATCAGCTGTTCAAAGAAATCGGTAAACGTAACAGATTCTCTTAAACATCGTTTTACATGTTCCAGAAGTGTGTTCGTATGGTCTGTTTCTTCAAAAGCCGCAAACACATCGTCTATCCATGCGGCGCATTTTTCTTGGTCAAGCGGTGTATTGGCGGCAGATGACTTTTTCCAGTAAGACTGTGGAAGCTTTTTTTTCACCGGACCGCTTTCTTCTGACGTATGGACAAAATTAATTTCATCCAAATCATGGTCTTCTCCGGCAACCCAAAAAATCGGTACAACAGGCACCTTTAGCTGTTCTTCCTTTTCCTTTGCTAAAACAATAATTGAGATGATTTTATGTATGGTGTAGAGCGGTCCTGTTAAAAGCCCTGCCTGCTGTCCGCCGACAACAGCAACACTCGAAGGATCCTTCAGCTTCTCAATAGAATGCTGCATAGCGCTTGAGCCGAACTTGTTGTGATAAGAGGATAAATAGGCTGTCAATTCCTCTCTTGCGAAAACCCGCGAGGATAAATCTTTCAGTCTTTCTTGCCACATATCCTTATGATGAATGCTGTAATCAAAAAAAGAAGACATTTCTTCTTTACCATCTATATAGTGCTGTACAAACACATTCTGATTTTTGATGGAAAGTTCAGTTAGCTGCATCTTCTAGAACTTCCTTTCTCCAATAAATAGTTAGTTATCCGAAATGAGTATAGCATGTTACCAGAAAAGCTCAAAAGACTTTGTTTCGGTTTCGCTCCAAAGCTTTGATGCTGCCATGTAAAAACGCAAGGTGAACAGCGTCACGACCTTGAAGCTGTGCTTCTTTCAGCAAATATCCGAGGATGGCGTCAGCCTCCGTCTGCCGTCCGGCGGTCACATCGACCAGCATGGAAGAGCGATTGTCTTTCGTTTGCTCACAAACTGCACGTACACGCTCCCAGGCTGCCTCTTCATCTTCCAGCCGCAAAATGCTGCATGCCTCTTGAAAAACGAGCTTCATATAAGAAAAATAAGCAGGCACTGTCAACAGCTCTCCATTTTTCACACGCAGCAGCGCGGTTAACGGATTAATGCAGGCGTTTACGATCAGCTTGCCCGTCAGCAGGCGATACCAATCCATCTCATAGCGAATTGGAAATTCGGAATGGTTATGCTGGAGCATCGCGTTCAGCCGATCTGCTTCAGCATGCTTGAATGTGCTCCATTTTATCGCACCAATGCCTGTATGTTCAACGGCTGTATCCGATTTCCTTACAGCTCCGTGCTCAACAACCCCAACATAAACGGAATGGTCAGCCCCCCAGTCTTTAAGGTCGTGTATATGACCCATACCGTTTTGCAAGAATAAAATATTTGTTTTTTTGATTCGTTCAAGCATTGGAAAAACAGTTCGAAGCTGATGCTGTTTCACTGTCACGACAAGAAGGTCAAAACATGAATCAATAGCTGTACCCGCACTGCAATGAGCATTGAACGCTTTCCCGGCTTTATAAAGCCGAACACCTTCAGATTGAATCGTTGAGGCCTGTTCATCCCGCCTCGTCAAAACAGTCACCTCATGATCCAAAGATAAATAATAGGCACATAAAAGACCGACGGAGCCCCCGCCGATAATTCCAATTTTCATAATGTCACACCCAATTTAACATTTACGTATTATCATAGCAGAAGTATGAAAAAAATACTTCGCAGAGATTTCAAAACACTTAAATTAAAGTTTAAATATTTGGATTTTTTAAATAAAGCGATTACAATATATGTAGAGAACAACAAAGGGGGAGATTGGTTTGATTAAGGTAGAACGTCTGCTTGTCAACTATAAAACGCTTGAAGAATTCAAGAAATTCAAAGAATATGGTATACAAGAGCTCTCGATGCTTGAAGATCTTCAAGCTAATATCATTGAAAATGACAGCACTTCGCCTTTTTATGGGATTTATTTTGGGGATAAACTGGTAGCGCGTATGAGTCTGTATCAAGTCAATGGCAAATCAAATCCTTACTTCGACCAACACCAGGATTACTTAGAGCTTTGGAAGCTTGAAGTCCTTCCAGGTTATCAAAACAGAGGCTACGGTACAGCCTTAGTTGAATTCGCCAAATCATTCAGAATGCCGATTCGAACAAACCCTCGGATCAAATCAGCAGAGTTTTTTAATAAAATGAACTTTGAACCAGTCAAATATGACATGGCGCGGGACAAAGGGGAAAACCCGCTCATCTGGCATCCGGATATAGCTGGCGAAATGACACCGGGTGAATCAGCATAAAAATGAAACAACCGGCCTTTGATGACTCTAGGGCCGGTTCATTTTGAGGGTTCATTACGTTTCTTGAGCTGTTTTTTTCAGTCTCCCATCTTCCTTTGAAACAACCATTTTTCTGGCTCGGTCCATAATATCGATCAGTGCCTTGTAGTCCTCTTCTGTCATCTCCAGCTGGTTTCTCAATGTTTGGTTTTCACTCCGCAAATCCTCGAGTTCTTTTTGCAGCGACTGAATTTGCTCCTTCATTTTTTCCTTTTCAACGTGGAATTCTTGCGCGGACGGTGCCTCTTTAAACTGTTCGAGAAACTCAATCACATCCTGAATGGACAAATCTCTTTTTCCCTCTGAAGCTGCCGGGGCAGTCTGCCTGACGGAATTCAGCATATTGACGGAATGAACCCCAATTTGTTTTCTTAGTTCTTTCCGCTGTTTTTTTGCCAGTTCTATGCCTGATTGGTATTGCTTTCTCACATAAGAGTTCCACCTGAATCCGCAGGCAGCGGCTGTTCTGGTCAGCGCCCTTCCGACCTCCTCAAAGGCAGAAAGCTGTGTTCCGCCCTCGCGAATATGACGAAGCACTACTTCTGCCAGCAGCAAATCCTCATCCTGTGTCCAAGCATCTTGTCTTGTAATGGTCAAATCAATCTCCCTCCATGTCAGCTTATTTATCTCATACATATGCCGGTAATAGATTAGATAGACTATTTGCACTCACAAATTTTCTACAAGCTGACAGGAAGAAAAAAAGAAAAAGCGCAGGGTTTTCACCCTGCGCTTTTCTAATTAGTTACTTTTTACATTTATGTCTTTGCCGTTGTATGATCCGCATGCTTTGCATACACGGTGAGACAATTTCATCTCTCCGCATGACGGACATTCTGTCATACCAGGTACATTAAGTTTGAAATGTGTACGGCGCAATCTTTTTTTCATTTTAGAAGTTCTTCTAAAAGGTACAGCCATTATTCCCACCTCCTTAAAGAGTTAAGATTCATCATCTTGTTTTAAGAGCTTTTCAAGGGCAGCAAGTCTCGGATCGACTTGATTCTTCTTGTCTTCCTCTGAAATGACTTGCCAGTCCTTTCCTTCTTGAGGAGCAGCTCCTTTTTCTTGTTCAGATTCACAAAAGATTTGCATAGGGATTTCTAAAAGAATTTCTTCTTTTACGATCGGAGTTAAGTCGATAGTATCGTCCTCAACAATGTGAACGTCATCATCTTCTATATCATCCGTCTGATGAAATATAAACAGTTCTTTTGTTGAAATTGTAAATGGATACGGAACATCAACGAGTGTTCTTGAGCATGGCAAAATCATTTCGCCTGAGATCGTAAAATCAAACGAAACCTGCTTAGATTTGATATCCGCTCTGCCTTTCACCCTTACAGGAGAAATGCGGCGAATGTCAGAATTCAGCTTTGTCAGCTCATGTAACTCAACTGTCTCATCAAACTCAAAACTCGGGTTTTTCATTTGATGCAACTGATAAATCGTCCATTTCATTTGTATCACCTCAGGAAAGCAACAAACATGATTATAGCTTTTAAGAATGTTTTTGTCAATATTTTTTCTTTACAGCATAATGCTGCCAGCCAAGCATCGTTGACAGCTGAATATCCTATGCATACACTTAAATCAAAAAAGACGTAAGAGTTTTCAATTGCAAATGTACCATACGTTTTTAAACATAGCAAGAAAGGCGGAAAAAATATGAAAGCTGTCGGATTGGTGGTTGAGTATAATCCCTTTCATAACGGACATCTTTATCATGCCCAAATAGCCAAACGGCAAACCGGATGCGACACGGCTGTTGCGGTGATGAGCGGACATTTTCTGCAGCGCGGGGAGCCTGCTGTTGTATCCAAATGGGCCCGCACAAAAATGGCGCTTCAGAGCGGAGTCGACCTCGTAGTCGAACTGCCTTATCTTTACGCGGTGCAAAAAGCGGAGATTTTCGCACGCGGCAGCGTCTCCACTTTGAATAAACTGGGATGCGAGGCACTGTTTTTCGGAAGTGAGAACGGACAGATTGAGCCGTTTTTAGAATCCGCAAAGGTAATGGATGAGCATAAAGATTCGTTTGATCAATGTATAAAAGAAGAGCTTAAAAAGGGTGCCAGTTATCCATCAGCAGCTGCTATCGCCTTCAAATCCATTTTACATACAGAAAACGGACTTGATATGTCGAAGCCGAACAACATTCTGGGGTACCATTATGTAACATCGATTCTTTCCGGCGGATATGAAATGAAGCCCTATACGACAGCGAGAATCTCCTCGGATTATCATGATGCTGACCTTCCTGATGAAGATAGTCATATTGCCAGCGCGACCAGCATCAGAAAAGCCCTGATTGAAAAGCCTTTTGATGACTGCGTTCCGTTTCTTCCCAAAGCAGCTGCACGGGAATTAGCCGATTACCGCAAGACTTTCGGACTCTGGCATACACCAGAAAGCTATTTTTCTTATTTGAAATACAGCCTTTCGACTCTCACAGCCTTAGAATTACAGCAAATATATGAAGTTGAGGAAGGACTGGAGAACAGAATCCTCCGTTCGATCAGAAAAGCCAGCTCCTATCAGGAATTTATGGAGCTTCTCAAAACAAAGCGATATACGTGGACGAGGCTTCAGCGGATGAACACACACATTTTAACGAGAACGAAAAAACAGGAGATTCACCGGCTGATCAATGACGAGGAGGTTCCTTATATCAGACTTCTTGGGATGACGAAAAAAGGACAGGCCTTTTTATCAAAAAAGAAAAAAGCGCTGTCCGTTCCGCTTGTCAGTAAGCTGTCTTCCTTTTCCCACCCTGCTCTCGATCTGGACATTAAAGCAAGCAGAATCTACAGCCTTGCGATAGAAGAGCCCCTTAGAACCGAATTTGATATACAAGAATACGGACATGCCCCGATACGATATGACGAGGATGAACACCGTTTTTTGAGCATATAAAAAGAGCACCTGAATTTCAGGTGCTCTTCGCTTTCAGCTTATTCAAATAATCAATCGCATCCTGCATCGTATCAACAGGCACAATCTTCATGTCTGAATCAATATCTTTCGCTGTTTTTACTGCGTTTTGATAATCAGAATTGCTGGCGCCGTTTTGATTCGGAGCGAAGAAGATGTCTTTACCAGCTTTGTCTGCGGCGACGACTTTTTGATCAATGCCGCCGATCGGTCCTACTTTTCCGTCGACATCAATCGTTCCGGTGCCTGCAATGTCATAGCCTTTGGTTTCATCTGTTTTTGTCAGCTGATTATAAATTTCAAGCGACATCATTAATCCCGCTGATGGGCCGCCGATATTTTCGATTTCGAAATCAATATCAGGCTTTACCTTGACGTTCCTGTCCGTATACAGCGAAACTCCTATTCCAGCACGGCCAGGGTCATCAGGAAATTGTTTTAAAGCAAGGGTGGCCGTCTTTTCTTTTCCTTCTCTTTCAATTTTTAACGTTACTTTATCCCCGGCTGTTTTGCTGCTGATATAGTCGATCAGCTTTTCAGCAGACTGATAGGTTTTCCCGTCTGCACTGATGATTTTATCGCCGACTTCTATTTTGCCTTTCGCCGGCATGTTTTCTACCACTGAGCTTGCGTAGATGCCGTTAAAGGAATAGCTTACTTTTTTTCCTGCCTTTTGATATGCGGCGATGACGGCATTTTCCTGTGAGCTTTTCATCATTTGAAGCTGCCGTTTCATATATTCCTCATCTGATTCGCCTTCTTCCTTGATGCTTTCATCAGGAACGATTTCATAATAGGGATGCATCTTAGCCCATGCATATGTAAATGGATTAGCCGGTCCCACTTTGACAGTCATTAAGGAGAGACTCCCTGTTTCCGAGTAGCCTCCCTCCACTTTTATTAGTGAACCAAGCTCTGTCGCTTCTCCCGGTTTTGTAATATAGTATGGCAGTTTTATAAATGATAAAACGGCAATCAGAATGAGGATGACAAGCATCCAGCTAAAATGTTTTTTGCGTAGCAAGTTATTAGCCCTCCCAATTCTCTATTTCTTTTTTTATCTGGCTGATCATTCGGTTTGTTGCCTGCTCGCCTGCTGTTATCATCTCTTCTATATTGGCAAACGAGCTGGAGCTGTATGTTTCAAGAGAAGGGCGAATCATGATATCAGCGGCGATCGTCTGATGTCGCACCAATTCATTTTGGAGTATATCCATACTTTGCATGATTACATCAAAAATATGCGCCGCCTTTTCGGTTTTTCGAACCCTGGAAACATCTGAGGCGATGATAATGTCAGCCCCCATGTCTTTTACAACAGACACTGGGATACGGTCGACGACCGCGCCGTCTACAAGAAGCCGTCCGTCCAGCTTCTGCGGAATAAAAATGCCTGGTATGCTGATGCTTGCCCGCACCGCATCTGATACTGATCCTTTTCGGAAAACAATCTTTTCTCCTGTCTGCAGATCACACGCGACAATTCCAAGAGGGATTTTTAGTTCCTCAATCGGTTTGCCGAATGTATAAGCATGCACGAGCTGTCTGACACGGTCACCTCTCAAAAAACCGAGTCTCGGTACCGTATAATCAGCATAGAGCCGCCGTTTGAAAGCCTTGGCGACTTTTTTCATCGTTTCCACGTCATGCCCCGCGGCGTAGAAACTGCCGACCAAAGCGCCCATACTGCTCCCCGCAATCATATCCACTTCAATTTGGTGCTTATGTAAACTGGAAAGCACGCCGAGATGAGCAAGTCCTCTGGCGCCTCCCGATCCTAACGCTAACCCGATTTTAGGTTTGGCCAACGTGTTAACCTCCTGCCTGAATTCCCTGTATACCGAATTCTATGGTCTAAACTGAACCCCTATGCTCGTATATTAGTACAAAGGGTCAAGAGGACAGGTACTGCTTGGCCGTTTCGAGTCATACCATATTTTATCATGATATACATGTCATTGTGCATTTTTAGCGTCGGGGAGGTAAGAATGAACTTGTCGAAGATTCATACACTTTTGATTGCTGCGTTTTTTATTTTTTTAACAGCGACTGTTATCTCACATCCGCAGGCCTCATTCGAAGCCTCTAAAACCGGGCTGTCCATGTGGTGGGAGGTCGTATTTCCGTCTTTGCTGCCGTTTTTCATACTGTCTGAGCTATTAATTGGCTTTGGTATTGTAAGGTTTGTCGGTGTTCTGCTCGAGCCTTTTATGCGCCCTATTTTCCGCGTGCCGGGTGTCGGCGGCTTCGTTCTGGCCATGGGTATGGCATCAGGGAACCCCGCCGGCGCAAAACTGACGGCAAGGCTGCGGCAGGAAAAACAGATTTCAAGAGTAGAAGCAGAACGGCTTGCCTCCTTCACCAATTCATCCAACCCGCTCTTTATTTTTGGAGCTGTCGCCGTCGGCTTTTTTCAGAATGCGTCATTAGGTATTTTATTAGCATCTGCACACTATTTAGGAAATTTGGCTGTCGGTTTAACGATGCGCTCCTACGGGCGTAAAGAAGAGCGGCAGCTCATGAGAAACAAAACCATCTCTTTGCCTTCAATCAAAGATGCTTTACATGCTCTTCACACTGCAAGACTTGCGGAAAAAAGACCTTTAGGAAAAATTTTAGGCGACGCTGTAACGTCATCTGTGCAAACCCTTCTAATGGTGGGCGGCTTTATTATTTTGTTTTCTGTCTTTAATCGTTTGTTATCTGTCGTACAACTGACCGATATTCTCTCTATTCTCACAGAAGGCGCACTGACCTTGTTTCAGCTCCCCTCTCAGCTGGACATTCCTTTATTATCAGGGATGTTTGAAATTACAATGGGAAGCAAGCTTGTCAGCGAGACAGATGTCTCCCTTTTGCAAAAAGCCGTTGTCGTCAGCTTTATCCTCGGGTTCAGCGGCTTTTCCGTTCAGGCTCAAGTGGCAGGCATTTTATCAGAGACGGACATCAGATTTAAACCATTCTTCATCGCGCGTGTGCTGCAAGGCATTTATGCCGCCGTTTTTGTCATTCTGTTATGGAAACCTCTTTACACCGCGTGGAATGACCATGATCAGTACGTTTTTAAATCTCTTGAAACAGGTGAGCTGCCGACAGCTCTTATCAGCGGATGGAATCTGCTTGTGCAGATTGGCCCTGCTGTCACGTTATGTGCACTGTTTACGTACATTTTCATTTTTTTATACAGACTGACAAAACAAAACAAAAAAAGGAATGAGCTCAAAACACTCATCCTTGTCTGAATTTTTCCTGAAGCGCCTTCTCGACTTCCGGCGGTACAAATTCTGATACCGCGCCTTTATACTTTGCCACTTCTTTTACTATGCTTGAACTTAAGAAAGAATATTGGTTATTTGTCATCAATAAAAAAGGTTTCAATTGATTCATCAAGCACACGGTTTACAGATGTTCCCTGCATCTCGTACTCAAAATCAGACACCGCTCTCAAGCCTCTTAAAATGGCTTTTGCATTTTTTCTTTTGGCATAATCAATTAACAGCCCTTGTGACGTCTCAACTGTTATGTTCGGAATGTCTTTTGTCACTTCTCTCAAAAGCTCACAGCGTTCTTCTACACTGAATAACGGCTTTTTTGAAGAATTGTTCAGCACACACACATACACTTGATCAAATATATTAGCCCCCCGTTTAATGATATCCAGATGCCCGTAGGTCACCGGATCAAAACTGCCGGGACAGACAGCTATACTCGTCACATCACAACCCCCTCTTTTTATAGATCGCCACCCCTGTCAATCCGTAGGTTTCTTTTCTTGTTATCACTAAATCACCTACTGCTTCGGGAAGCTCGACGTCTTTGTCATGCTCTGCGACGATAAAACCGTCATCTTCCAGCATTTGTTGTTCGTCTATCACACTTAAGAGCGCTTTTTAGTTTTTGTTCCTTATACGGAGGATCAAGAAAAATCCCGTGAAAACCCGTTTCTCTTTTCGCAGCTGCATGCAAAGCACGTTCCGCATCATTTCGATACACATCTGCATACGCTGTAAGCTCTAATGTTTTTAAGTTCGATTTTACCGTTTGAATCGCTTTATAATCACGGTCAACGAATATACAATGGTCAAACCCTCGTGAAAGCGCTTCAATACCAAGACCTCCGCTTCCAGCGAATAAATCAAGTCCCCTGCCCCCGTCAAAATAAGGGCCAATCATATTGAAAATAGATTCCTTCACTTTATCGGTTGTCGGTCTCGTTGATGTTCCCGGCACTGCCTTTAGTGAACGGCCTTTTTTTGATCCAGAAATTACTCTCATATTCCACACCACTTTTTCTAAAAGCTATTTTGTTTCCTTGTTCGGCCGGACGCCGTTATGTATAAGAAAAAAACCAATCCTATCTTATCATAAAGCATTCTTTCAAACAATGAGCGCTAAACTTCATTTACAAGTGTATAAGCGGAAGGATCATTGTCCATACTATAAGCAACAGCATCCAGAGGATGTTGTTGCCAACCGCGGAGAAGACTTACGTTTCCCCATAAGTTCTTCCTCCGGTTTCTCCTCTCCCTTTGCCTTCTCCTTAACAAGTTAAGGAATAGAAGGACCCCGCAGAAACCTGCGGGGATTTTTTTATACAGCTATATTCCGATTTTATAATCATATTCTTTCGCTTTATCGAGCTTTGACTCAAATTCCAATTTTAAAAACGGTTTATAAGAAGGCACAACTTTCTTAACAAAAGAATATGACGAGATCTTGTCCATTGTTTTTTCAATTTGATCCATATCACAATACAGCACGACATATTTTAAGCGTTTTGACACATAATGCACATTTCCAAACTTTCTCAGCATTTTGCTTTGCTTTAAAGAATGAAGATACACAATCATGCCCTGGCGTCTATTCTCCAATACGTTCACCTGCCTGATTTCTCTTATATGTAAAAGACGAGACGGCCAGTCTCGTCATGACACTTTGCATCCGCAGCCGCCGCCTGATCCGCAGCCGCCTCCGCATGAAGACAAACCGTCAAAATAAGGATTCCCAGTCGGAACTTTTATATGCTCTGATACAGCTGTCCCAATTTCAACGCTGATTTCATCAAGAATAGACTGCAGTTCGGTCTCTGCTTTTTTGAAGTCGGCCACCTTATCGTTCAGGTCGAGCTCCCGCTTGATCTCCCTCATTTTCCGGGATATTTCTCTATAGTCAGGATGATATTTGCCAAAACGCTGCACATCCTCATATTGCTCTTTTATTTTGATAAAAGAACGAATAATCCGCCCTGCCTCTTCATCTTCCTGGAGACGCTTGTAACAATTGCGGTAGTTCTCAGCCGTCTCCGACTGCAGAATCATCTCGGCAAGCTGCTGAGCTTCACTTTGAAGCCGCACGGATTCCATCGTCGCATACATAGCACGCACCTCCAGTTGTTAGTTTACCATGAAACCTGCCAATTGGAAAATGCTTAACCGCCCTTAAAAATGGAGTTGTAAAAGCCCACACTGGTTTACACAATGAAAAAGACCCATTTTCGGGTCTTTTAATCTTTTGTCCGCATCGCTTGGAACATTTGCATCATCATTTGTGCCATTTGAATCCCGTTCGTAAACTGATTAACCCGATGCGGAATGGTTTTTTCATAAAAATTCATCATCTCAAGCTGAAATGAAGCCAGGTCATCCGGCTTTCTCGCCAGCCTCCGGTACCAAATCGGCTGTTCTCTTAAGAATCGTTTTCGTTCTTCATCTGCTAAAATAAATTCCTGAACGTCTTTGCGCATATAAGCTCTCCTTTATTAATCCTTCCGAAAAGAAAAAGGATGCTGTCCGGGTCCTGGCTGAGATTGCTTATGTCCGCTTCCGGAAAATGTGTTGAGAAGGCTTTGCAACGATGAGATCGACTGGCTCATTTTATTGATCTGTTCATTCATTTGATTGACATCCATCTTTTTCACAGCTGTCACCATTTTAGAAACAAAATCATTTCTTTCTGATGTGTCGGTTACCGCTTCTGCGGCTGCCCCCGGTTCTCTGTACGGATCCCAAATCGGGTCTTTTTCTCCGAAGAGAACCCAATTTTCATATACGTCCTGCCAGCTTCTTTGTTCTTTGCGCACTTCTTTGATTAGCTTGGGATGTTTTTTTAACGAATTGTTTAAAGTCATTAATTGAATGATTGGCATGTTGATTCGCCACAATCCTCACCCCCTCCGAAAAATGTACCTACTACAATGTATCGGTTTATGAGCCATAGTGTTCGCCTAATATTTACAGAAAATTTTTTAGGCATTTCCCCTTAAAACAAGAAGCGCAGAACAAACTCAATGCGCTTTCAGGTCGAACAACAGAAGCCCTATCCCTAGCCGAGACCTTAATCGTTTCGAAAAGATCCCAGGCATTTGTAAATGTTTGGATACGGCATGTACCGAAACCCGTCAGAACAAGATCCTCAATTAGCTCCGGCGTCTGTCAGTCTCCTCATCAAAAAAGAGCTGGACAGCCCGTTGCAGCTCTTTTTTTGGTCCCGACGTCACTCACAATATCCATCGAGAAAGGTTCATCTGAGTCTTTGCAGAAACAATAAACAGCCGCGGTACCTGTGGCCCGCGGCTGATCTATCAGCGTTTAATAAAGTTTTGAGTGTAATACTTCCGGTCTACACCGACGCCAAGATGCGTGTAATCTGAATTTAGAAGCGCTTTTCGATGGCCTTCACTATTCAGCCAGCCTTCTACAGCAGCCGGACCGTCCACATAATTGTACGCGATATTTTCTCCCGCTTGCTCAAAATCGACATCCCCTTTTTCCAAGCGGTCCTTCAGCGTGCCGTATTTCTTCGATACATGGGAGAAATAGTTGTTTTCTTTCATATCCTCACTGTGGCCAAAAGCCACTTCGGCCGTTGGCTGATCCCACTCAAGCTTAGCTAACCCATGTTTGACACGAATGACATTGGTCAAATCGAGTATTTGCTTTTCACTCGTTGATTGGATCTCATTCCACTTATCTTCCGTAACGGTTTTCGGTTCTACTAACTCACCGCGGTACACTACCTCATAAGGTCTTTGCTTAACAAAGGTTTGCGCATCAAACGCCCTAATGCTGGATAGCTTCCCTTCAAATTTGTCCATATACAGCTGGACGTACATCTTCCCTACTTTTACAGTCGGTCTGGTGTTAATGTCCTCTTCAGAAAACTCAAACCGATAGGAATTTCCTTTATATTCTACATTTACAAACGGAGCCACCTGGGTTGTCTTAAATACTTCTCCCGTTGACTCACCGATTTTGAAGGGCTTTGCGTTAATATCATTTCCCGCCGCAAATAATGTGACCACTTTATTGTTCAGCATCCCGATTTGCACATATTGGTCTTTTCCCTGATTGTAAACCCACCATTCGTAATCATAAGCCGAGGGGTCAATACGTTCCGGTTCCCCAAGTTTTTTCTTTACATCGTCGTCGGATTTGCCCATAAAGGACAATAATCCTGAAGTCGGCATATGTATTCGTTTGCCGCTTGCCGCTTCCTCGTTAGAGACTTGAGGCTCGCTGTCATTTGATTTTTTTTCAGGAACAGCCCCATATTGAATAAACAGAACATAAGTTCCGCAAATGATCAAGAGGATAACCATGGCTCTTAATATATTTTTCAATCTATCACCCCCGTGATGTGAATTGCATGTCTTGCCTTATTTCTCATTACAATACAGCCTATTTAACATGTCAAAGATTTATGTGTTAATGCAAAAAGCCTTGCTCTCTGTTTTCGTCCTCTGAAATATCTGATAAAGCGCTGCCGGCACGTTCATTTGTTTGTTCAGATAAGGAAAGATCGCCAAGCGTGACAATACCAGTCAGCTTGTTGTTTTTGGTTACAGGTATCCGTCTGAGCTGATGGGATGCCATTAAATGAAGTACCTCATCAACTGGCGCGTCCTCTTCCACACTGACAGGTTTTTCGGTCATAGCGTCAGTGATTTTTTGGGAGTTGGGCCTTTTTGAGGCGATGCCTCTTAACACTAGATCACGATCAGTTACGATGCCGACCAGTGTTTCTCCATCCTCATCAACTACCGGAATGGCTCCTACATCCGCGTCTTTCATCTTTACCGCAGCTTCATATACATTATCTAATACCGTGCAATATTGCAAGTCAGCTGTCATCAGATCTTTTATTTTTGTCATCCGTAAAACCTCCTTTTATCTAGTGATATTTTCGTCAAATTTTCATTTTTGCATACTTTCAAAAGAAGAAGATTCATTGAAAGTTTAACGCTTTCATACTATGATTGTCAGGAAAGGTAATTTTTATAAGGAGGGGTCAGTGTTGAAGTTTACTGATAGCGGACTTGAAGGGGTAAAGGCTGAGCTCAGCCTCTTGGACGATTTGATGGAAAGCAAGGGACTCATCAGAGCCGGTCAATGGGATTATGAAAGAGTGACCTATGACAGAAAGTTTTCGACGATTGAGGGAACGTTTTACCTGCGGATTCAAGGCAATGCAACAGAGGGCGATGTCGGAAGCGGCCGCGCCGTTATTCAATTAATGCCCCCTCTATTAGGAAAACACTATTACCCGCACGGAGTGGAATACGGAGAAACAGAAGAGTTCCCAGTGCAGGTTGTGACCAAAAGCAAGGCACTCATCCAGGACATCTCCGACATGCTGAAAACCGTTCAGATGTAATAAAAAAGGTACAGCCAATTGCCGCTGTACCTTTTATGATATCGTCTGCTGAATATAAGGCGGCTCCTCCTGTCCATCCTTTTCCCTTTCCTTCTTCACCCATTGAAAAAAGACAATCGCCAAAAAAGCGCCGTATACAATTTCCTGAATGATTTTCATCATAACTGCCCCGAGCTGCTGATCCTCTAACAAAGGAAGTGAATTAAACATTTCCGGTCCTGTTAACGGAACCTGTCCCAGCATATCCGCAGGAACACAAAGCTTCATGGCTTCCGCCCAGGCAGACGGATCTGTATAGGTGGCATATAACGGCGTTCCGCTAAACATGATCAGGGCGCAAGCAGGCGTCAGCAGTATACCGTCCGCCATAATATAGCCCAGCTTCATCAAGCCGCTGAGCTGCGGAAGCCGAGCCACCTTATGGACGAGCGGCCACCACATAAAAAATGCTAACACGAAAATGAGCCAAGTCATTACCGTATGGTAAAGCGTATCCGTTTTGACAGTATCAAATATTAGCGGCACATGATAAAGAGAAAAAATGCCGTTAAATAAAAGCAATGCAATTAAGGGTGTTGAGAAAAAAGTAAAAAAAGGCTTAATAGCAGGCCGAAAAATCATTTTTTCCCAGGCCCATGCAGGAATTCCTGCGATTAATAAAGGCGGAACCACTAAATACAAAACAGCCATCTGCACCATATGGGCGCTGAACATAATATGTCCGAGCAGATCAATCGGGCTTCCTTCGGCTGCATATAAAAACAGCATTGCCGACAGAAAACAGGCCATTTCTTTACCCGTAAGACGGTCAGGCTTTGAAGACATCCGTCTGTAAAAAAAGATGTAAAGCACCGTGATGCCTAAAAGGATACAAAAAAGATAAGGGCTCCACATAGCGCGAAACCCAAACACGTCTAACTGATTCATGTCTTCACCTCCGGCGGCTGCTCAAATTACCACCATATAATTGTTACAAACGCAAGCACCGTAATGAACGCGACAAACATACCTGAATACAGAAACAATGCCGGCGCTTCATGCCCTTTCTGATTCATATGCATGAAGTAATACAGCTGAAATATCACTTGAATAGCCGCAAGCAGTATTATGAAAGGAATCGTAAACCAGCTGCCGATGCCGTCTGTTGCCACAGTCAGAAACGCAACGAGCGTAAGGCCGATCATCAGGCCAAAAGACATGACTTGATATTTCATCTCCTGAGCATGCTTCTTTTTCTTATATTCAAGGTCGCCGCTGATATGTCCTCTGCTTTTTTTATCGACCATGTTTATCCCACCATCCCCATTAAATATACAACGGTAAAGATAAAGACCCACACGACATCAATAAAATGCCAGTAAAGACTGGCCACGTAAAACTTAGGCGCTGTATATAAGCTCAAGCCCCTCTTTGCATTGCGAATCATCAGCGTGCTGATCCACAAAAGGCCAAACGCCACGTGTGCACCATGTGTGCCGACAAGCGTATAAAACGATGAGCCAAGCGCCGAGCTTGTGATGGTAAAGCCAAACTCATGTGTGTAATGCTTAAATTCATAAATTTCCAAGCCTAAAAATCCCGCACCCAATAACAAGGTAATCCCCAGCCAAAGCTGCATTTTCCCGAAGGAAAAGTTTTTCATATGATACATCGCATATACACTCGTTAAACTGCTCGTTAATAAGAGCATTGTGGCGATAAAAACGAGTGTGACATCAAACATTTCTGTCGTAGGCGGGTCACCGGCGTTTGAATTCCGGAGTGCAAGAAAAGTGGCGAAGAGAGACGCGAACAAAACAGTCTCTCCCCCAAGAAAAAGCCAAAAACCTAAAAATTTATTTTTCCCTTCCAGTGTTGCTTTTTCGGGAGAAGCTGGAAAGGTCTCTGCGGTGAATTTTTCTTCAATTTGCATTACGCCTTCACCCCTTTATCATCGTTCGGCAGTTCCTCTTTATGAATATGATAACCGTGATCATCAATCAATGAACGGAGCAGCATTGTAAAAAATGTGATGCCTAGTCCGATAAAGATCACCGGCAGACCCCAAGCGTGCTCGGTTCTATACAAGAGACCAAAGGCAGCGACAAAGAGGCCGAAGGAAATGATCAGCGGCAGAATTGAACCGTTTGGCATATGGATATCTTCAACCGGTTCAGCCGGTGTCATTGATTTGTGTCCCGCCTGCTTCTCGATCCACAGCGGGTCAAGCCCTCTGACAAATGGAAGCTGTTTAAAATTATATTCTGGCGGCGGTGACGAAACAGCCCATTCAAGCGTACGCCCGTCATGCCATGGATCATCTCCGACATATTCGCCCTTCACCGAGGTCCAGATGACATTGACAAGCAGGAGGATAACGGCTGCTGCCATAAAAAACGCCCCGATTGTACTGATCAAGTTGCCGGTTTCAAGCCCCTGGCCTGGCAAGAAGGTATACACTCGGCGCGGCATGCCCATTAAACCGACAAAGTGCTGGATGAAAAAAGTAAGATGGAAGCCGATAAAAAACAAGACAAATGATATTTTCCCCATTGTTTCATGCAGAATTTTACCGAACATTTTCGGCCACCAGAAATGAACACCGGCTAATAGCCCGAATACCACTCCGCCTATAATGACATAGTGAAAGTGCGCCACAACAAAATACGTATCATGGAACTGGTAATCAGCAGCTGCTGCCGCCAGCATGACACCTGTCACACCGCCAAGCACAAAGGACGGGATAAATGAGACGGCATACAGCATGGCTGTGGTATATTTCACATTTCCTCCCCAAATCGTCAGCAGCCAGTTGAAAATTTTAATCCCGGTCGGAATAGCGATCGCCATTGTAGCAACTGCAAAGATTGCGTTCGCAATCGGTCCGAGGCCTGTCGTAAACATGTGGTGCACCCAAACCATAAAGCCAAGAAAACCGATAAGCACGATCGCAAAAACCATTGAAGAATATCCAAACAAACGCTTTCTGGAAAACACCGGGATGACCTCTGAGAAAATGCCGAAAGCAGGCAAAATCAGAATATAAACCTCCGGATGTCCGAATATCCAAAATAAATGCTCCCAAATAATCGTGTTACCGCCAAGCTCAGGATTAAAGAAATTTGTGCCAAACAGCCGATCCAGCATCATAAGAGCCAAGCCAACCGTTAGCGGCGGAAACGCAAACAAAATCAATGCCGACGCCACAAATGTCGTCCATGTAAACAAAGGCAGCCTCATGTACGTCATGCCGGGAGCCCTCATGTTAATAATCGTGGCCAAAAAGTTAATCCCGGCTATCAGCGTCCCCAGTCCTGATATTTGCAGTCCAAGGACGAAAAAGTCTATGCCGTGCCCTTTGGAATGAAGCGAAAGCGAGGCATATGACGTCCAGCCCGCATCTGGCGCTCCTCCCAAAAACCAGCTTAAGTTTAAGAAAATGCCCCCGAAGAAGAAGAGCCAAAAACCAAGCGAGTTTAAAAATGGAAACGAAACATCCCGCGCTCCGATCTGCAATGGAACAACCGCATTCATTAAAGCAAATAAAAGCGGCATCGCAGCCAAAAAGATCATTGTTGTCCCGTGCATCGTCATCACTTCATTGTACGCTTGAGCACTGAGAAAAGCATTTTCCGGCTTTGCAAGCTGGATTCTGATAAACATCGCTTCAATTCCACCGACAAGAAAGAAGAATCCTCCTGCGATTAAGTAAAGTATTGCAATTTTTTTGTGGTCCACCGTCGTCAAATAATCCCAAAGCATAGATCCGCGCGTCCGCTTTTCTGTAAGCGCATTCAACATATGTGACCTCCCCCAATATCTCCCTTTCTTCCCTACTTGCTTTCTGCTTTCAAGCCTTTTAAGTATTCATAAAGCGCGTCCATTTCACTGTCTGAAAGCTTCGGATATGTTCCTGTCATTTTGTTCCCCGGCTTTATGCTCTCAGGGTCTTTCAGCCAGGCTTTCACATTTTCTTCATTGGCATCCTTTACCCCAGCCACTTTTGTCCTTTCACCGAAAGTCGCCAGATTTGGTGCCGTTCTTGCTGCCTCCGCACGCTTATCATTCGGCTCCACTGCATGACAGCTCAGGCAGTTTTTCTCTTTAAACAGCTCTTCCCCCTGCTTAGCCAAATCATTTTCTGCTGTCGTCTTATAGTTTTTCATATCTTTTGTCCATGCCTGAAACTCTTTCGCAGAAAGGGCCTTTACTTTAAAATCCATGAGTGCGTGTGAAGGCCCGCAAAGCTCAGCACACTTTCCAAAGAACGTATCTCCCGCCTCTTTGCTGCGTTTTGAATCGAACGTTAAGAAGAACGTATTTTCGTTATCAGTATTGGTATCAATTTTTCCTCCAGCTGAAGGAATCCAGAAAGAATGTTTTACATCAGAAGCTTTTAAACTGAAATAAACCCGCTGGTCTGTCGGTACGATTAGCTCCTGGCTTGTGATAATGCCGTAATCAGGATATTCAAACTCCCACCAATATAAATTCGCTCTGACATTGACAACGAGAGCATCCTCGGCTTTGCGGTTTTTCTTATCCATAGGTGATGTATCTGCGAGTTCAAGCGTATATAATACGACAGGGATAACAAGAATGATGAGCAGCAAAATAGGGATTACTGTCCATGTGATTTCTAAAAATTTATTTCCTTCCACTTGTTTTGGTATCGTGTTTTCCCCAACCCGTGACCTTCTGAATCTTACAATCACGTAAAAGAAGATAACAGATACGACTGCTACGACAACAACCATAATCAATGTACTGAGCACTGTCAGGTCATACTGTTTATCAGCCACCTCGCCAGCAGGCTTGAGCGTGGATAAAAAAGGTTTTCCACATCCGCTTAACAGAAGCGGCACCAAGGCTAATAATAAGATAAGACGCCAATGCTTTACCATTTCACCCAACCCCTTTTCTGGTCAATACAGCGGCGGAAAATAGATTAATTCCATCGCAATCCGGCCGCCTCCCAATAAAGCACTTACATTTCCTCTTCTCTTAAATTATGAGTTTTTTTACTCAAAATGCCATCTATGTATAAAAGTAAAGCCGCCTGATTAAACAAAAGGTCAAGGCGGCATTCACTAGTTGTCATCGGTTATTTTGAAGCGATAAAACAAGCAATGTATCTATTTTTTAGAAAAGCGTAAAGACAACCATTGCAACGAAATAGATTGTCATGTAATTCAGTGAGTAAACGAACATCATTGTCGCCCACTTCATGATATTTTTTGAACGGAAACCCATCAATCCAAGAATCAGCCAGCCGATATTTAACAGCAATCCGAGAATTACAATCGGTAGACCTAGGCTTCCTAAAAAGAATGGAAGCGGCATCAGGCACGCAACCCATACAATAATTTGTCTTTTCGTCACTTCAAATCCATATACGACTGGAAGCATTGGAATATTCGCGGCTCTGTAGTCCTCAGTTTTCTTAATGGCAAGCGATAAGAAGTGAGGAATCTGCCAAATGAATAAAATCATAAATAATACCCATGCCACGACGCCGATATTTCCTTCTACTGCCGTCCATCCAATCAGAGGCGGCACTGCTCCGGAAACACTCCCTACTACTGTGTTAATCGTATAGCGGCGTTTCGTCCACATTGTGTACAGGACAACATAAGTAAATACTCCGATAAAACCAATAACAGCAGCCATCACAGTGGTCATCAGCAGCATGATCAATCCTAAAGCAACAAGCAAAATTCCAGACCATAAAGCCTGATTCGGCTGAATTTTACCCGTAACCGTCGGTCTTACTTTTGTACGCTCCATGATATGATCAATGTCCCGGTCATACCAGTTATTGATCGCACAGGAGCCCGCAATAATCAATGATGATCCAAATAAAGTAAGAAGAACGGTGTTTATATTGCCTAAAAAGCTTAAACCGGAAATATGAAAAGCAAGCCACATTCCAGTAAAAGTTGTGATGAGATTAGAATTTACGATCCCTATTTTAATGAGGGACAGAAAATCTTTCCATGCCGTTGTTTCTTCAATTTGTCCGTCTATAGCTGTATCATTTAAGATTCTGGAGTTAGCCATAACGTAAACCTCCCTTACAAACCTAACGCAGGTTCATAATAACCTGCAACTCTATCATACAAGATAACAACTTGTAAAAAAACATCCTATTAAATATTAAACGAGAAACAGGAATTTATTTGTGAACTTTTTATGAATTTTACCAGAGAAAAAGGCAATCGCCAATTCGCCAATGCGTTTACCTTATTTCTATCAGACCCGGCATGAATAATCAAGTATACATTTCCAGAAGTCGTAATTCTATTATATTTTTGTGAACAAAGGGCTCTAAGAATTGCCACAAAACACATATTCGCTTACACTTGGTACGTATAAAAAATTGCAGCAGTTTGTTAAGAAGGTGGATATTGTATGAATAAAGCATTAAAAGCTCTCGGTGTTTTGACTACATTTGTGATGCTTATTGTTTTAATCGGGGGAGCCCTCGTTACAAAAACAGGTTCCGGCCAAGGATGCGGCAGACAGTGGCCGCTGTGCCACGGGCGCTTCTTCCCTGAACTGAATCCCGCTTCTATTATTGAATGGAGCCACAGATTCGCAAGCGGCATCTCAATTATTCTTGTATTAAGCCTTGCCTTTTGGTCATGGAGAAAAATCACACCTGTTTTCCGTGAGACAACGTTTCTTGCCATCATGTCCATTATCTTTTTGTTTCTCCAGGCACTGCTTGGCGCGTTAGCTGTTGTATTCGGTTCAAACGCGCTTATTATGGCGCTTCATTTTGGGATTTCACTGATTTCCTTTGCGTCTGTTCTAATATTAACATTGCTTATATTTGAAGCTGATAAATCAGCCAGAAAACTTGTCAAACCGCTTCAAATCGGCAAGAAAATGCAATTTCACATGATAGGTATTTTGATATATTCCTATATCGTTGTGTATACTGGCGCATACGTAAGACATACAGAATCCAGTCTGGCGTGTCCTGATGTGCCGCTGTGCAGCCGGCTGAACAATGGACTTCCGACCCAATTTCACGAATGGGTGCAAATGGGGCACAGAGCTGCAGCCTTGCTCCTGTTTGTATGGATCATCGTTGCCGCTGTTCATGCGATTACTTCCTATAAAGAACAAAAGCAAATCTTTTGGGGCTGGATTTCGTGTCTTATTTTTATCACGTTACAGGCACTGTCCGGCATTATGATCGTATATTCTGAACTGGCGCTAGGCTTTGCGCTTGCGCACTCATTTTTTATTGCATGCCTGTTTGGGGTTTTATGCTACTTCTTATTATTGATTGCACGCTTTCGTTACGAATCAAAACGGGCATAAGACACAGGACCAAAGCTCTTATACGCTTTGGTCTTTTTTATCCTTCCAACTTGATGATTAATATAAGGTTTGGAACATCTCGACCGATGATGAATGCTAAACGCGCTGTTCAGTCGATGTTTAGGACAGGATCTTAATTAAATAACTTTTCACCAAACATTCTTATCAGAAAAGAAGCCATCACCATACGAAGCTTATTAAGCATCCCTCCTTGTTCAGCTTGTCTCATTCCTGCACCTGTGAGCAGACAACCAATGCGTCCTTTACACACGTTTGAATCAGCCCCCGATTTGCTGCACTTTCATGTCTTCATATCTCGTTCTTCACTAAAAAAGAGTGTATATCAGCTGATATACACTCTTTTTGATTATGCTTTTTCAATTTCGAGAAGCAGATCTCCCGTTTGGATCGGCTCTCCATTTTTCACATGAATCTGTTTGATTGTTCCGGAGAATGGCGCCTGAACCGTTGTTTCCATTTTCATGGCTTCGTTGATCATCAAATGATCACCTTTATTGACTTTGGCACCCGCTTCTGTCAGTACCTTGATGACAGTTCCAGGCATAGAAGCCGCAATATGATTTGGATTTGTACGGTCTGCTTTTAATCTCTCCTGAACGGAAGACTTAATGCTTTCGTCCTTTATGACCACTTCACGCGGCTGGCCGTTCAGTTCGAAATAGATCACGCGAGTTGCATCCGGCCGAGGTTCACCGATTGAAATCAGTTTGACGATCAGCGTTTTCCCGCGTTCAATTTCCACTTCTATTTCTTCTCCTAATGTCATGCCATAGAAGAAGGTCGGAGTATCTAATACTGAAATATTTCCATAGCTTTCAGCAGTTTTCACATAATCAGAGAAGACTTTAGGATAAAGGGCGTACGCCACAGCATCCTGGTCTGAAATCTCTAGGTTATACTGCTCTTTAAACTCCTGTTTGATCGCTTCAAAGGATACCGGCTCAAGCAGTTCTCCCGGTCTGACTGTGATCGGCTCCTGCCCTTTTAAAATGAGCTTTTGAAGCTTTTCCGGGAATCCGCCATGAGGCTGTCCAATATTTCCTTTGAAAAGCTCAATAACAGAATCAGGGAAATCTAATGATTCGCCTTTTTCGTAAATGTCCTTTTCAGTCAGGTTATTTTGCACCATGTACAGCGCCATATCCCCGACTACTTTAGAGGAAGGCGTAACCTTCACAATATCACCGAACATATCATTTACGCGTCTGTACATCTCTTTGACTTCGTTCCAGCGATCGCCCAGGCCTACGCCTTTCGCCTGCTGCTGCAGGTTGCTGTATTGGCCACCAGGCATTTCATGCTCATAAATTTCAGTATGCGGAGACTTCATCCCGCTTTCAAATTCACTATAATATTTACGAACTGATTCCCAATACTGGGATAGTAATTCCACGCCTTGCACGTTCATTTCCGGACGGCGGGAGTTTCCTTCCATCGCATGGTAAAATCCGCTCGCACTAGGCTGTGATGTTAAGCCAGCCATTGAGCTGACTGCCACGTCTACGATATCAACGCCTGCTTCTACTGCTTTTGCATACATATAAATTCCGTTACCGCTCGTATCATGCGTATGTAAGTGAACCGGAATATTGATCGTTTCTTTCAACGCAGACACCAGCTCATATGCGGCTTGCGGTTTTAACAGACCTGCCATATCTTTGATTCCGAGAATATGGGCCCCTGCAGCCTCAAGCTCCTTCGCCATAGATGTATAATAAGCAAGATCATATTTTGTACGGGTTTTATCGAGAATATCACCTGTGTAACAAATTGCCGCTTCAGCCACTTTACCTGAATCCCGAACGGCATCAATTGCTAACGTCATCCCTTTTACCCAGTTTAAGCTGTCGAAAATACGGAAAACATCAATACCGGATTGAGCGGATTGCTTTACAAATTCTTTAATTACATTATCTGGATAATTCGTATAGCCGACAGCGTTTGAGGAACGAAGCAGCATCTGGAACAGCGTGTTCGGCACTTCCTTGCGGAGGTCCTCCAAACGCTTCCATGGATCTTCCTTCAGGAAACGGTAAGCTACATCGAAGGTCGCGCCTCCCCACATTTCCATGCTGAACAACTCCGGCCATAACGCAGCCGTCGGATTAGCGATTTTTTTCAAATCATGCGATCTGAATCTAGTCGCCAGTAAAGACTGATGGGCATCTCGGAATGTTGTATCAGTTAATAGAACTGATTTCTGTTCCTTAACCCAATTTACAAGCCCTTCAGCGCCTTTTTCATCTAGAATTTGTTTTGTTCCTCTTGCAGGCTGCTGGTCGACGTCTACTTTGATAGCTAACGGTTTGTCAAACGCCGGTTTCTCTTTTTTGCCGATTCCAGGGAAACCATTCACTGTTACATTTCCAATGTAAGTAAGCATTTTTGTTCCGCGGTCTTTCTGTTTAGGGAAATTAAACAACTCAGGCGTTGTATCAATGAAAGACGTATCATATCGCCCTGTCAGAAACTTTTCATGCTTTGCGACATTTTCAAGGAACGGAATATTTGTTTTAATTCCTCTGATTCTAAACTCCTGAAGGTTTCGAACCATTTTGGCCGCCGCCTGTTCAAACGTTAAAGCCCAAGTTGATAGCTTAACGAGCAGTGAATCGTAATATGGCGTAATAACGGCGCCTTGGAAGCTGTTTCCTGTATCAAGACGAACACCAAATCCTCCACCCGAGCGGTAAGCCATGATTTTCCCTGTGTCAGGCATAAAATCATTTTGCGGATCCTCAGTCGTTACCCTTGACTGAATCGCATAGCCGATTGTAAAAATGTCCTTCTGCTCCGGAATGTTGACTTTTTTGCTGTGAAGGCTGTGGCCTTGGGCAACAAGGATCTGTGTCTGCACAATATCAACACCGGTAATCATTTCCGTAATTGTATGCTCAACTTGAACACGCGGATTTACTTCTATAAAATAAAACTCGTTGTTCGCGACAAGGAATTCAACCGTACCAGCATTTATATAGTTCACGTTTTTAGCAAGCGCAACCGCCGCTTCACAAATTTGATCTCTCAATTCAGTTGACAGCGAAACGCTCGGCGCTACTTCAATCACCTTTTGGTGGCGTCTTTGAACAGAACAGTCCCGTTCAAAAAGATGAATCACGTTGCCCTGATTGTCTCCAATCACCTGAACCTCAATATGCTTAGGGTTTTCAATCAGTTTCTCTACATATACTTCATCATTGCCAAAGGCTGCTTTTGCCTCTGATTTTGCACGTTCATATGCTTCTTTGACTTCACTTTCACTTCTGACAATTCTCATGCCGCGTCCGCCGCCGCCAAGCGAAGCTTTAATAATAATCGGATAACCGTGAATTTGTCCGAATTGTTCGACTGCTTCAAGCGTTTCTGCAGGGCCGTCGCTTCCTGGAATAACAGGAATTCCTGCTTTTTCCGCCTGTTCACGCGCTTTTACCTTATCACCAAACATATCTAAATGTTCAGAAGTCGGACCGATGAACACGATGCCTTCTTCTTCACAGCGCCTTGCAAAATGTATATTTTCAGATAAGAAACCATATCCCGGATGGATCGCATCCACCTTGTTTCTTTTCGCAATATCAATAATACCTTCAATATCCAGGTAGGCGTCAATTGGTTTTTTCCCTTCGCCCACCAGGTACGCTTCATCTGCTTTGTAACGATGATAGGAACCGGAATCTTCTTTTGAATAAACCGCAACTGTACGAATATTCAATTCTGTACAAGCACGGAATATACGGATTGCAATTTCTCCCCTGTTTGCTACTAACACTTTTTGTATCGATTGCTGTGACAAACTTTTTTCCCCCTTACCCGAATGGAATATAATCTATCATATCGGAATACCCTTTACGTGTACACACTTGTTTTTTTACAGATAAACAGTTTTTTCAAGCTGTTTCTTTTTCATTCCCTTTGGCGCCAAGGACTCTCTCTTCTTCTTATTCTCTGAATATTTCACAAACATGCTGATATTGATTAATATCCCCATACTTCCCAATAAAAGCAGTAAAGAAGAGCCTCCGTAGCTGATGAATGGCAGTGTAACACCCGTAATCGGGATGAGCCCGCTGACACCGCCAAGGTTAATAAACGATTGTACGGCAATCATGCTTGAAATGCCGATTGCCAAAAGACTTCCAAACGGGTCCTCGCATTTTCTCGCAATATAGAAACCTTTTAATACGATAAAGCCCAACAGGAAAACAACAAACAATACCCCAAAAATGCCAAGTTCTTCAGCAATCACGGCCATGATAAAGTCAGTATGTGACTCAGGAAGATACCCGTATTTCTGGATACTTTCTCCGAGTCCGAGACCGAAAATACCTCCCGACCCAATCGCATAATAAGAATTGATCACTTGCAAACCTGATGTATTCGCATATTTAAACGGATCTTCCAGACTCTCAAAACGAGCTAAACGCTTTTCTGTTAAAATGTTATCCATATTAAAATAAATAATTGGACTGACCAGAATTAAGACTATTCCACCCAGCAAAACAAGCCTTACCAGCGTCTTTCCGCTGAAACCCGAGCACAAGATCATACACGTAGCGATGATGGCGATAATCATCGCCGTACCAAAGTCAGGCTGCATGGCAATTAAACCGCAGATAATAACCGTCATCACCACAGGAGGCGCAACTCCTGTTAACAGGTGATCAATATAGCTTTGTTTTTTTGCATAGACAGCTGCTAGATATAAAATCACTACCAGCTTGACAAATTCACCCGGCTGAATACTCATTCCGCCGATTTTAAACCAGCTTTGCGCATTTCCGGCAACATGCCCGAATACAAACAGTGAGATAAGCGCAAACACTGAAACAAGCAGCATCACCTTTTGAAATTTTTGATGAGCCAGTGCTTTGTAAGGAAACACGGCCATAACAATAAAAAGGATGCCTCCTGCGATTAAAGCAAACAGCTGACGTATGAAGAAATAATTACTGCTTACCCCATACCGAGAAACAGCCGTAATCATACTTGAGCTGTACACCATCACTAAACCGAATCCGCATAGTAAAACAATTGCGAATATCAGTGAGTAGTCATAAGATTTTAGCATTTTTTTTAACATAACATCCTCTTCCCTGCTTCCAACTTCCATTACCTATGGTTTTTATGTATTTATATTTTTTATTTTACTACAATTTATCAAATGACACGAAGATTCTCTATACGATTCGGATGAAATGCACAAAAAGAGACCGTCATTATACGGTGAAAAAGCAAGCGGTTATAAAAAAACCCAAACTGTTAATTAGTTTGAGTTTTATCATTTATTTACCTGTAAACGCGTCGTGCAAAGCAGACAATTCGCGTTCTAATGTGTATAAAAGGTCTTTTCCATCTTTTTCGTCAACCAATCCCAGGCGGACAGCAAAATCGATTTCCCTCGAAAGTCCGAACATTTGAGTATCTAATACCTCTTCATATAGAGGACATTGAGGCATCGTTAAGTTATCCATTTGTACTCGGATCAGCTTCAAAATCTTCTCAGCATCAACTTTCAGTAGCTCAAAAGCTTTTTGCCGATGGTCAACTATCATCTCTGAAGCCAAAAGTATCCCTCCGTTCCCCAGGCGAGTACCTAATTCTTCTATTTATCATAAAGGGTATCAGCAGAAAATGCAAGAGGATTTAAACAGATGACATAAATTAAAAAATACTCAGCCTATAGGTTTCAGACATTATTTTCAAAAGCTTTACACCAGCAATGCTGTTCCCTTTTTCATCCAAAGCCGGGCCGAAAATGCCGATCCCAAAATCATAGGGTGAAATGCCCATAATCCCTCCTGATACGCCGCTTTTCGCAGGAATTCCGACCTTAATCGCGAATTCTCCGCTTGCATTATACATTCCGCAGGTGACCATAAACGTCTTGCAAATTCTTGCGACATCTTTTGAAATGACTTGTTCTCCTGTTTCTGGATGCCTGCCGTTAAGCGCAAACACAGCCCCAATTTTCGCTAAATCAAGACTGTTCATCTCAATCGCACATTGCTTCGTATATAAATCCATTACTGCTTCAACATCATCCTCAAAAATCCCGTACTGCTTCATATAATAACACATTGCCCGATTAATCATTGATGTGCTGTATTCAGACTCAGCTACGTCCTGACAGTAGGTGATGTCTTGGTTGTTTGTCAGTTTCCTGATAAAAGAAAGCAGATAATCGAGTCTCTCTTTAGACGTTTGTCCTTTAATCAAGCTGGTTACAACCAGTGCTCCGGCATTTATCATAGGATTTAGCGGCTTGCTCGGATTCATGGTTTCAAGCTTAATAATTGAATTAAACGGATCACCGGTCGGCTCCTGGCCGACATAACTGAAGACTCTGTCCTTGCCGTATTCCATTAACACAAGGGCAAGTGAGAGCACTTTCGATATACTTTGAAGGGTAAATGTTTTTTCTACGTCACCCGCTGACAGACAAGTATTATTGGAATAATAAATCGCTACTGAGAGATCGTGCTGATCAGCTTTTGCTAAAGCGGGAATGTAGCTGGCCACCTCTCCCTTGTCTGTCACCTTTTTTGCTTCTTTCACTAACGCTTCCAGTTCGTCATTATGCCGGCATACCATGCGACCACCCTCGCTCCCTGAGCATCTCAATACACATAATTTGTTACACAAAGTGACAATTCATGCGAAAACTTTTATAATTTTGAGAGAAGGGGGTTATACCATGAGCGTTATACAAGTAAAAGGCAATGTTACATATCCAATTACGATTGATCCGAGCGTATGGATTTTTGATGATCGTAAATTTTCATTTGACCGTAAAGGGGACGGCCAAGAAATCAATTTACATTCGGCTGAGAATGAATCTGGCCTGGATACTGAACGTGTTATTAGAGAAGGACAGATTGCGCCGCCTACATTAAAGACAGAAAAACAATTTGAGAAACAAAAATTGATGAACGGCAGCTTCGCAATGAAATTGGGAAGTGTGCTGAAAAATGCTGAGCCGCTCAGCTCTGCATCACAATGCGTATTTATTACAAGTTCCGGTAAAGCCGCCGTTCCTCTTGATACCGCGCTGAACAGTATTGTCCATTTCAGCCAGGCAGGCAAGCCGATTCAGGAAGGCGGCCCGGTTCATATTTATTTTGAAGATCCAGTTGATCACGTCCAGCCAATCACCAATATAAAAGAGATTGAAATCATTTAAATCATCACAGCAAGTCAGCGGCAAGCTGGGCAAGCCCGGATCTCTCACCTTTTAAAAGCTTCACGCTGCCTGAGATGGGTTGTCCTTTAAATCGCTCAACGACATATGCCAGACCATTATTCAGACTGTCTAAATATGGGTGATCAATTTGTTCAGGATCGCCCATTAAGACAATTTTACTGCCTTCGCCCACTCTTGTAAGAAGTGTTTTCACTTCATGCCTGGTCAAATTTTGCGCCTCATCAATAATAATAAATTGATCGGGAATGCTTCTCCCTCTGATATAAGTCAGCGCCTCTACTTGGATTGAACCGATCCCTGCCAAAATCGCCTCGAGCTCTCCCGGTTTCTTGGCATTAAACAGAAACTCCAAGTTATCAAAAATCGGCTGCATCCAAGGCTTTAGCTTCTCCTCTTTTTCACCCGGCAAGTATCCGATATCCTTGCCCACAGGTACAATCGGCCTTGCCACGACCAGCTTTTTATATATCCCTAAATCTTCTGTCTGTAATAGCCCCGCTGCCAAAGCAAGCAATGTTTTCCCGGTTCCGGCTTTTCCGATCAGCGTCACCAGCGGAATATCTTCTCGCAGCAAAAGCTCTAACGCCATGGTCTGCTGAACATTCCTCGGTCTGATTCCCCAAACGTGTTCATCATCAAACACAAGCCTTTTTAAGACCTTACCCGTTTTATCCGCAATACCGACAGCTGAGGACGATCCTCCTAATTCATCCTTCATTAACGCGAACTGGTTTGGGTAAAATGTATGCTGCTTTATATCCTGAACTGAAATTTGATTTTTTCCGTAAAAAGAGCTAAATAACTGCTGGTTAATATATAAATCCTTATAACCGCTGTACATCTCATCATTGTCCACAACCCGGTCATTTAAGAAATCTTCAGCAAGAAGGCCGATGGCATCCGCTTTGACTCTGACTAATACATCCTTGCTGACAAGGATCACAGGCCTGCCGTTTTCCTTCGTCTCTTCTTCGAGGCTTAAGTTTTTAGCAACGGCTAATATACGATTATCATTCGTTTTTTCGATAAAAATTTCTTGAAGCTGGTGAAAGGAACGGTGGTTTAATTCAATTCTGAGCGTTCCTCCCGTATCAAGCGGAACCTTCTCATGCAGTCTCCCCTTCAGTCTTAGCGCGTCTATCAGCTTAGATACGTGCCTCGCATTCCTCCCAACTTCGTCCATATATCGTTTCTTTGAATCAACCTCTTCTAAAACGACAGCAGGGATGACAACTTCATTTTCTTCAAAAGAAAAAATAGCGTTAGGATCCTGTAATAACACATTCGTATCTAACACATAAATTTTACTCAAGTCTCAGCCTCCTGATATAAGGGTCAAAGTTCTTCCTGCTTCTTTTACGATGAAAAAGGTGAACGCCTGCTAAAATATATGTTTTTGTGAATAAAGATAGAAGGTTAATTCAACAATAAAATTAATGAATGCATTTCAAGGAGGGAAACCGCAAGTGCGAATTCTTTTCATTATCATACAGCTCACACTCATTTTGTCCGCCTGCGCTGTTCAACAGGGAAGACAGGAGCAAAATATTGAAAAAGAATCAACGAGACAGCAGGAAACAAAACCGATTCACGTAAAGGACACATCTCAGGAAACAAAAGACAATGGAACTAGAACCGATATTGCCAAGCATCTTGTCGGCGTTGCTGAAAAAGTGCCAGATGTCAAGGATGCAACAGCTGTTGTGCTCGGGGGATATGCTGTAGTAGGAATTGACGTTGACGATAATCTGGATAGAAGTAAAGTCGAAACCATTAAATACTCTGTGGCACAGGCTTTAAAAAATGATCGGCACGGAGCCAATGCAGTAGTGGTTGCTGATCCTGATACCGTCAGCCGCCTCAATGAAATGGGAAGAGAGATCAGTGAAGGCCGCCCTGTTACGGGGATTTTAGATGAACTGGCCGCAATTGTCGGACGGGTGCTTCCGGAAGTGCCTAACGATGTGATTGACGATGAAGATGAACCGCAAACCAAGCAGCAAAACGATCAATTAAACGAAAAGCAAGAGAAGGAAATGGAAACGGAACAAAACGATCAATCTGATCATCATATGAAAAAGAACAATAATGATTAAGCTATAGCCCTTGCGGCTTTAGCTTTTTCTTATTTTGGACAGCATCTGATCCATGATATAATACATAGTAGAGTGAAAGAGGTGATATGATGAGGGTCCAATGTTCTATTTGTGATAAAATTGAAACAATTGATGATGAAACCCTGATCGCGAAACGGCTGAGAAACCGTCCGATCCATACATATATGTGCCAGGAATGCCATGACCGAATTGCCAAAAAAACAGAAGAACGGCTGAAAACCGGAAAGTTCACGTTTCACCCGGGACAGCAGAAGAAAGAAAAAGTTAAAAAATAAAGCGGCAGCTATTCATACAGAATAAAAAAAGACTCAGCGAGATGCTGAGTCTTTTTTCATAATTTTGCCGACTGTTCCTTTTTCGACTGATACAGCCGAATTTTGTAAATGATTAAAATCAATGCAGCGACGACCAATCCCTCTGCCACAGGCAAAAATACACCGAGAAAAGTCAAAACAGTGCAGCCTAAAGCCAGAAATAAGTACACCACTGCTGATTTTAATACCGGAAGCCGTTTGGCAAATCCAAGTTTAAACACAATAACAGCTAAAACAAAAATGGTGCCGTATAGCAGCCACATGCCTGCTGCGGGCTGCCGGTCCACTTGATATAGAGCGGCGAAGAACGACAGGCGTTCGCTTACGTCATTCAAAAAGATTCCCTCCCCTGTAGCGTACGGGTTCTATCTTTTCAAATTCTGCAAGGGATTAAGACAATCCTGCTGTTTTTTTCTTTTTAGCCGCTTTTTCACGTTCGTTTTTGTTGAGGATTTTCTTTCTTAAACGGATGGATTCAGGCGTTACTTCGCAGTATTCATCTTCGTTTAAGTACTCTAAAGATTCTTCAAGAGACATGATGCGCGCTTTTTTAATTGTTGTTGTTTGATCTTTTGTTGCAGAGCGGACGTTTGTCTGCTGTTTCATTTTGCTGACATTGACAACAAGGTCGTTGTCACGGTTATGCTCTCCAACAATCATTCCTTCATAAACTTCAGTACCAGGCTCAACAAAAATCACACCGCGGTCTTCAATCCCTTGAATTCCGTAAGATGTCGCTTTTCCGTTTTCCATTGACACGAGCACACCTTGACGGCGTCCGCCGACTTGGCCCGCCTGCATCGGCTGGTAGCTGTCAAACGTATGGTTCAGGATACCGAAGCCGCGTGTTAATGACAGGAACTCTGTTGAGTAACCGATCAATCCGCGGGAAGGCACTGTAAAGATTAAACGGACTTGGCCGTTACCGTTGTTAATCATATCGATCATTTCACCTTTACGCGCTCCCATTGATTCCATTACAGAGCCTGTATGCTCTTCCGGAACATCAATTTGCACGCGCTCTACAGGCTCACAGCGTACACCGTCAATTTCTTTGATGATAACTTCAGGTTTTGACACTTGAAGCTCATAGCCTTCACGGCGCATGTTTTCAATTAGAATAGACAGGTGAAGCTCACCGCGGCCAGAAACCACCCAAGCATCCGGAGAAGCTGTAGGCTCGACACGCAAGCTGACATCAGTCTGCAGCTGTGACTGAAGGCGTTCTTCAATTTTGCGGGCAGTCACATATTTTCCTTCACGGCCGGCAAACGGGCTGTTATTTACGACAAATGTCATTTGAAGTGTCGGTTCATCAATGCGAAGCACCGGAAGCGGTTCTTGATGCTCTACAGGACAGACTGTTTCACCAACGTTGATATCTTCCATACCGGAAACCGCAACGAGGTCTCCCGCTTTTGCTTCTTCAATTTCCACCCGTTTTAAGCCTTGGAAACCAAAGATCTTTGTCACACGGAATGATTTAGCTGTACCGTCAAGCTTCATAAGAGAAACCTGCTGACCGACTTTCATCGTACCGCGGAAAACGCGTCCGATTCCGATACGGCCTACATAGTCGTTATAATCAAGAAGTGCAACTTGGAATTGAAGCGGCTCATCTGCATTCTCAACAGGCGCCGGAACATGCTTAATAATCGTTTCATATAAAGCTTCCATGTTTTCATCTTGCTGCTTCGGATCAAGGCTCGCTGTTCCATTAATCGCGGAAGCATATACCACCGGGAATTCGAGCTGTTCTTCATTTGCATCAAGCTCGATGAACAGGTCAAGAACCTCATCGATCACTTCTTCAGGGCGTGCGAAATCACGGTCGATTTTGTTCACAACAACAACCGGGTTCAAGTTTTGCTCAAGAGCTTTCTTCAGAACGAAACGAGTTTGAGGCATACAGCCTTCATATGCGTCAACGACAAGCAGTACGCCGTCAACCATTTTCATAATCCGTTCTACCTCTCCCCCAAAGTCTGCGTGTCCAGGGGTATCCAAAATATTGATACGTGTATCTTTATAGTTAATCGCAGTATTTTTCGCCAAAATTGTAATGCCGCGTTCGCGTTCAAGATCGTTTGAGTCCATTGCGCGTTCAGCAACTTGTTCGTTGGCACGGAATGTACCAGCCTGGTGTAAAAGCTGATCGACTAGAGTCGTTTTCCCATGGTCAACGTGGGCAATAATCGCGATGTTGCGAAGATCATTTCGAAGTTTCACTTTTTCATCTCCTAAAAAAATTAGATAACTTTCATATTATACCACACATCCTCTTTAAAAGCGTCACGTTTTTCTGTAAACTTATCATAAGACGTAAAAGGGGATGGAAATATGAAAAAAATGAATTGGCTTTTATTATTATTTGCATTTGCAGCGGTTTTCAGCATAATGCTGATCGGCGTCTTTATCGCCGAAAAAAGCGCGTGGGGCATTATCGCCAGCATTGTGCTCGTTTGCGCTGTGATGGGAAGCGGATTTACGTTAAAAAAGAAAATGCGTGAGCAAGGATTGCTCGATTAAAAGCTTATCCTCGCTAAAGACATTGTAATCAAAAACACCGCAAATGAATGCGGTGTTTTTTCGTTGGCGTAAGGCTTATCTCCCCTGTTTCCTAGGCGGGAAGAAGCAAAACGATATCCATTCATGGACATTCGTTCTAAATATGACATCTTTAACCAAACAAAAGTGGTTCGACATTGATATACATAAACTACCATAAAGCCTATTTTCCTGACACCAGCCTCTCCCTATAATGGGAATTGCACCACAATTCACAAAAGGGAGAGACGAAACATAGAAAAAAACATTTGTAAAAAAAGCCATACTTACAACCGCCGCACTGACCTCAGCCACCCTGCTAACTTTCGGACCTGATGCCGCAAGCGCAAAAACAGTTAGTCACAGCACACCTGCTTTGCAGGAGACAATCACACATAAAGACCTGAATGCATTTTTAGATTTATTAAATCAATGTATATATGAAGAAGACGGGGTTTATTATTTTGACAGTGAAAAAGCTGTCGAGTTAGGAATGACACAAGAAGAGGCTCAAATCATTGCGAAATTGTGGGAATCGACCTCTGAATTTTTTGATGTTGTTTCACAATGTGTGTATGTTGAAGACGGCAGCTACAAATTTGATACAGAAAAAGCTGTTGAGCTCGGCTTCACAGAAAAAGAAGCACTCGCACTTGACCAATTTTTCGCCGCTGTTTCCCTTAAAATTCATATTCTGCAGGCATCCATTGTTTCAGAAGATGGAGCGTACAGCTTTGATAAAAATGCAGCTTTAGAAGCTGGTGCGACAACGGAGCAGGCAATTTTTTACGAAAAGCTCTTTGGCGCTCTGTCTCAAGAACAGCTTGCAGCCATCTACCAAATGCTTCATCCGCAGGCTTAATGTAATAAAAGCGCTTGTCCATCAATCGGCAAGCGCTTTTCCTTTAGATCAGCAGTTTGATGATTAGCATCACAGCAAACACTGCTCCAAACCATAAGGCTGCTTTAATAATCAGCATACCATAGTACCTTTGTTTAAAACGGATTTCTTCTTCAGGCAGAAAAGCATCTTGAGGTGCTTGTTCATCTTTAAACTCAAAAGGCTCAGACATCTGTTTATACATGTCTCTGCAGCTGCCGCAGGTGTTCATATGCTCTTCAATGAAGTTTTCCGTTTCTTTTTTGCAATCACCTTCAATATACAGAGGGAGAAGGTCTCTTACTAGAAAGCAGGTCATATCCGCTCCTCCTCTCTTCTTTTCGTCATGTTTTTCTTGAGCTCCAATCTTGCCCGGTGAAGTGTGGTTTTCACTTTTGAAAGGCTCCAGCCTAAGATTTGGGAAATTTCTTCATAAGAAAGCTCTTGAAATTCTCTTAAAATCAAAACGGGTTGGTGCTGATTACTTAGCTGCAGCAGCTCTTGCAGTGTATCTGTTCAAAATGTAATACATAATGACTGAATAATTCCAACACGTACAACAATCCTTTACTTCTTATTAAGGCCTCATCCGGTTAGACAATCCACTTGTTAAAAAGTTTCAATAAAAACCAAAAATTTCTCATCTCCCCTTTGATGAAAAGACGGCATAACTCTTGCAATCATCCAGCACATGACACTTGACTCATCTTGATATTATTCAACAAAAATAAACACAGGACAATTCTATCAATTTTGTCTAGTTATGTTAGTTTTTGTTGAGAATGCTAGATTGCTCGTTTAATATAACGATATAAAGATTTTTCAGTATTTTCAAAAAGGGGGATTTATTGTGGGTTTAGGTAAAAAATTGTCCGTCGTTGTCGCTGCTTCGTTTATGAGTTTATCAATCGGCCTTCCGGGTGTTCAGGCTGCTGAGAATTACCAGCTTAAGGAGAATCAAACAAACTTTCTTCCCAAAAGCGCCATTGCACAAACAGAGCTCTCTGCTCCAAATGACAAAGCTGTCAAACAGTTTTTGAAAAAGAACAGCAAAGTGTTTAAAGGCGATCCCGCCAAAAGACTGAAACTTGTGGAAAGCACAACTGACGTTCTTGGGTACAAGCACTTTCGATACGTGCCTGTCATTAACGGAGTGCCTATTAAAGATTCGCAAGTGATCGTTCACGTCGATAAATCTGACAAAGTCTATGCGATCAATGGAGAATTGCACAATCAGTCTGCTTCAAAAACAAATAACAGCAAAAAGGTATCCTCTGACAAAGCATTGGCACTCGCTTTTAAAGCCATTGGCAAATCACCTGACGCCGTTTCTAACGGAAGCGCAAAAAACAGCGATAAAGCGGAGTTAAAAGCGGTAGAAACAGAGGACGGCAGCTATCGTCTGGCTTACGATGTCACGATTCGCTATATTGAACCTGAACCTGCGAACTGGGAAGTCTTAGTGGATGCCGAAACAGGCAGCATTTTAAAACAGCAAAATAAAGTAGAACATGCAGCCGCAACAGGATCAGGGACCACACTAAAAGGTGCAACAGTTCCTCTGAATATTTCTTATGAGAGCGGCAAATATGTTTTAAGAGATCTGTCAAAACCAACCGGCACTCAAATTATCACGTATGATTTACAAAACAGACAAAGCCGCCTTCCGGGAACGCTAGTCTCAAGCACAACAAATAAATTCACAACTTCATCACAGCGCGCAGCTGTAGACGCCCACTATAACCTGGGTAAAGTGTACGATTATTTTTACTCGACGTTTAAACGGAACAGCTATGACAACAAAGGCAGTAAAATCGTTTCTTCTGTTCACTACGGCAGCCAGTATAATAACGCCGCTTGGACAGGGGATCAAATGATTTACGGTGACGGAGACGGCTCCTTCTTCTCCCCGCTTTCCGGCTCCTTGGATGTGACAGCGCATGAAATGACACACGGTGTCACTCAAGAAACAGCCAACCTTGTCTATGAAAATCAGCCTGGGGCATTAAACGAGTCGTTCTCTGATGTGTTCGGTTACTTTACTGATACAGAAGACTGGGATATCGGTGAAGACATTACGGTCAGCCAGCCGGCTCTCCGCAGCTTGTCCAATCCGACAAAATATGACCAGCCTGACAATTACGCCGACTATCAAAACCTTCCGAATACAGATGAAGGCGATTACGGCGGTGTACACATAAACAGCGGAATTCCAAACAAAGCCGCTTACAATACTATTACAAAACTAGGCATATCTAAATCACAGCAGATTTATTACCGTGCGTTAACAACGTATCTTACGCCTTATTCCACTTTCAAAGATGCGAAGGCCGCCCTCATTCAGTCTGCCCGTGACCTTTATGGCTCAACTGATGCCGCAAAAGTTGAAGCAGCCTGGAATGCCGTCGGTTTGTAATTTCTAAATGAAAAGCCTGAGATATCTCAGGCTTTTTCTTGATTTTCAAGTTTTTTTGAAAATCAGCAGCTGTTTCACGATAGCCGGACATATGTTAATGTTCATATGTGCGGACTGCCTACCTTACCTCTGAACAAATCGCAGACTGCGCACATACTAACCCGGTCATTATCCGCCGGCCAATTGTTTAAAAAAGCGGGTTTAATGATGTCAAAAGAGGTTCCGGCGGGGCTTACCATTAAAAGATGCAGAAGTCATTTCTACGACATTTATAAGGCGATTGGGTAGAAGGCGACCTTTTCCACACCATGAAAATCCTAATCCCGACTGCTGCGTCAGAGCAAATTTACATGAGATTCTAAAGCTAGGCTCAAGCCGCTTATGTTCATCGCGAGGAGCCACCGATGCTCATGATGCACGGCGATCATGATGACGTTGTTCCGTATGAGCAAAGCGGATTAATATAAGACTCTCACAAAAGCAGGTCATGTTGCAGTTATGTATTACAAGTAATAGCTAACAAATAAAAGAGAAAAATCTTACTCTTCCAACCCAAATATATTGACAAAATTTTTTATTTGTGCTATAATTTACTATTAATATTTTTGTGTGTATAATAAGATTCTCCTGGCCGGGGGAATCTTATTTTTGTTTATCAGGAGGACATGATATGAAGGAAAATGAGTCCAGTTTAACAGCTTTACTATCTGCTTTTAGCCGAGCCTATCACAGTCAATATGACACACCTAAAATTTTTGACGATTATATTGCAAAAGACCTTATTTCTGAAAAAGAGTTTTCCGACATTAGTCAAAATATGATACAAGGCATACAGTTTTTCAATAAGGATATTGCCTTGAAGTTTCAAGATGACCCAGAGGAAATGCTGAAGTGGATTACACAAGTCCAGCTTTCCCCTACGCCCTTAGCTCGAGCAGCATATTGTGAGAAAGTATTGCGCAACGAAGTGGTGCTGGGGGCAAAACAATATGTCATTCTTGGCGCCGGGTTAGATACTTTCTGTTTTCGGCATCCAGAGCTGGAAAACAGCTTAGATATATTTGAAATTGATTACCCCGCTACACAACAATTGAAAAAGAAAAGATTGGATCATGCACAGCTGACTATCCCAACGAATCTTCATTTGGTTCCTATGGACTTTACCAAAACGTTTTCATATCAGCCTCTCTTAGATGAAGGCTTTGATAACAAAAAACGTTCTTCAGCCTTTTAGGAGTTTCTTATTACTTGACGAAAGAAGAAAATAAAAGCCTGCTTAACCATTTATTTGCCCATGTTCCCTCGGGAAGCTCTATCGTTTTTGATTATGCAGACGAAACGCTCTTTGAAACAAAAGGAATGTCTAATAGAGTTGAACATATGGTGAAGTTGGCTTCAGCAGCCGGTGAACCGATGAAATCGTGTTTTACTTATCATGAAATCGAAAAAGCATTAGATTCAGCTGGTTTACTCATCTATGAACATGTCACACCAGCTGAAATCAATGACCTTTTCTTTAAGAAACGAACGGATTATTTGTCAGCGTTTGAAACCATTCATTATATACACGCCGTAAAAAAATAAACCCCTTGGTTCATCACCAAGCTCGCCTCTCAATCGATGGTTAAAGATTGGGAGGTTTTTTGTGCATGAAAATAAGCTGCCGTCATGTATACGGCAGCTTAAACTAAAGGCTTTACCATGATCATGTATGACTTGTCTGCCTCATCTTTCTCCGTCTTGAGCTGTTCAAAGCCGCACTGGCTCAAAAACCGGATCCATTCATTCCGGTCAATCGGAACCGCTGTAAATAGCGCTCTGTGTTTTTCCTTCAGCGATTGGCCGATCTGTTCAATGATCTCTCTGGCATGCCCCTTTCTTTCTTCAGCAGGATCAACCAGCACTGTTCCCAGCCATGGCTTTCCGTTGGAAGGAGCCCATTCGAGATGATAGCTGACGGCAACAGGTAGGCCGTCTTTTTCCCATACAAGCCATGATCCGTTATACATCGAGTAGGAGATCATATAGCTTTCCGCATCTTTTTCCCCAAACTCTTCCTTTCTCCAAACAGGATGAGCCTCCGCAATTTCCTCAAACCAACTGAGGTCATCCTGTTCAAATGGTCTATTTTTCAGCATGAAGATACTCTTCCAATATTGTTTTATGTATAGATGGGTTTCCGGCCAGCACACAGTGATTTTCTAAAAAGGTGAACGGTTCACCTTCAGTCGTTGTATAGATGCCCCCTACTTCGTTTAACAGCACACACCCGGCTGCGTAATCCCAAGGAGCAAGCCGCATCGTAATGTAAGCGTCAATTCTTCCCGCAGCGACGTTTGCCAGTTCTAAAGCGGCAGAGCCATAGGAGCGTGTTCCTCTCACCCTTTTCACAAGCGGCGCCAGCACACCCGGGTCAATTCTTCTGTTTTCCGTCACCCATGTTGCATTAATGGCAAGAATCGCTTCTTCAATAATGGTTTCCTTTAAAGGAGACAGCTCCGTTTCATTCATATAAGCACCTTTACCACTAAACGCGTGATACAGTTCATCATGCACCACATCGTAAATTAAACCGATTTTGCCTTTTCCATTTTCAAAAATACCAATTGAGATTGCAAAATTTCTTTGCTGGTGCACAAAATTCATCGTGCCGTCAATCGGATCGATAATCCAGACGACACCCTCCAATGAGTGGATTTTATCTCCTTGTCCTTCTTCTCCAAGTATGCGATGCCCCGGAAAGGTTTCTTGAATGCGGTCAATAAAAAACTTTTCCGTTTCCTTGTCAATATTGGTGACTAAATCATTCGGATTTGATTTTGTTTCAATTGTCAGGCTTTCGTGCATCGACTGTTTAATTCTTGCGCCTGCTTCTTTTATCCATTTCTTTGCAGTCTCATCAATTTCCGTCCAATTTGTCATTCATGCGTACCTCTTTTCTATGTAGACCTTTATTTTATAGAATACTGATAACGGCAGTGAAAAAGCAAGGAAAATGAAAAATATGCCTTCTCACGTAAAAACGAACCATTCACGCGGTTCGTTTTCACTATAGCTTTTTACCCGTTGAGGCGAATCCATTCTTTTCTGAGACGTTCAAGTTTGTTTTTGCTTAGCTCAATTTGTTCGTCATTTTCCTTTTGCATTGCCTCATAAAGGGTTGCCAATTCATAATCAACCTCTAGTCTCCAGACAGCTACACGGTTGTTTTTCTCTTCCCTAAATCCCTCTTTCACAACTTGCCTCATTGTCTTTCGCCCCTTCCAGAGATCATTTGTTTTAAAAAAGCATCCCATTTTGCCATTCAACAATGATACTTCTTATATCCTATGATTCTTCTATTTACCTGTAACATGATTCTGAAAATTGTGTGTTTACCTATTCGTTTATTACCACATTCCCCCTCTCTTCAAACGCGTGCTCATCTTTTTGCTGCGCGTTCTAACTGTGATAAAATATGTATACTTAGAATGAAGGAGGAAAATCATGACACAAATGCGTTTTACTGAAGAAGACTTTCACACATTTACAATAGACGGCTTAGACGCGCGCATGGAGGTGTTAAAAGAGCGGGTTCGTCCGAAGCTGACTGCTCTAGGCGAGCACTTTGCCCCGACATTATCTGCTTTAACCGGAGATGAAATGTTCCCCCATGTGGCCAAGCATGCAAGAAGATCAGTCAACCCTCCCGCAGACAGCTGGGTGGCTTTTGCCAATAGCAAAAGAGGCTATAAAAAACTGCCGCATTTTCAAATCGGCTTGTGGGAGAGCCATGTTTTTGTATGGTTCGCGATCATTTATGAGTCCCCTATAAAAGAAGAATACGGCAAATTGCTTGAAGCGAATCAAGACAGCGTAACAAATCACATTCCAGACAGCTTCGTTTGGTCTGCGGATCACACAAAGCCAGGGGTCCATAAGCAGTCAGAAATGGACAAGGAACAACTCAAGACTTTGTTTGAACGTTTGCAGACCATAAAGAAAGCCGAACTGTTATGCGGTATACAGCTTTCAAAAGATGAGGTGCTGAGTATGAATAACGAAGAATTTCTGCAGCGAATCGCCGATGCCTTCCAGCAGCTTACATTTCTGTATCGCTTAACCCAAAAAGTATCACAAGCATAAAAAAGAGCCGGGATCTTTCATCCGGCTCTTTTCCTTTTACATCTTAATCTTTGCCTGGTCAGATTCCTTCGCCTGCTTGACCGTACGATAAGGAGAGTATGTACTTTGTTCCTCAAACTCGCCGCATAGCTTTTTTTCTTCAGCTTTTCCCGGCACAATTTCTTTGAAACGCCGGTACGCCTTAAGCAGTTCTTCACGATCGGCTCCCTTTTCATAAGCCAGCTCAACCTGCTGGAAAAATGCAATCACATCCACTGCTTCTTCGGTTGTCCAATCTTCATTCATGGGATATTGGTATTCCATTTTCTTCACTCCTTATAAATTCGCTTTCCTTTTACAAAAAGCATCTTCATTTGATCATAAATTGTTCTTTACATTCTTTCAAGTTCATAATATAATTCATTTGTTTTACGTCTAAAAAACGGTTGAGAAACTGATTTTAATACACACTAATATGCATAGGTATTACTACAAAGGTGGGAAAACAATTGTCGCAACATGAAACACCCTTATACACAGGCCTGAAAAAGCACGCAAGCAGACAGCCTGTTCAATTCCACATTCCCGGCCATAAAAAAGGGGCAGGAATGGATCCAGAGTTTAGACAATTTATCGGTGAAAACGCGTTAAGTATAGATTTGATTAATATTGAACCATTAGATGACCTGCATGCGCCTAAAGGCATCATTAAAGAAGCGCAGGATTTGGCGGCCGAAGCCTTCGGCGCGGACCACACCTTTTTTTCTGTTCAGGGCACAAGCGGCGCAATCATGACAATGGTGATGGCTGTCTGCGGACCTGGAGATAAAATCATCATTCCAAGAAATGTGCACAAATCCATTATGTCAGCTATTGTATTTTCCGGAGCTGTCCCAATCTTTATTCATCCTGAAATTGACAATGAACTGGGCATCTCTCACGGCATTACACTAGAATCCGCTAAACGGGCGCTGAGTGAACATCCTGATGCCAAGGGGCTTCTAGTGATCAACCCGACATATTTCGGAGTAGCTGCTGATTTAAAAAGCATCGTAGAATTAGCCCATTCCTTTAATGTGCCGGTTCTGGTCGATGAAGCACACGGCGTTCATATTCATTTTCATGACCAATTTCCGCTTTCAGCGATGCAGGCAGGTGCAGACATGGCCGCGACAAGTGTGCATAAGCTAGGCGGATCACTGACACAAAGTTCTATCCTAAACATGAAAGAAGGCCTTGTATCTAAAGACAGAGTGCAATCGATACTCAGCATGCTGACAACCACGTCTACTTCTTATTTGCTTCTAGCCTCTTTGGACGTCGCCAGAAAACGTCTTGCGACAGAGGGCTATCAGCTTGCTGAAAAAACGTTGAAGCTTGCCAACCAGACGAGAGAACGTCTGAACCAAATTGAGGGCATTTACTGTGTCGGTTCTGAAATTCTCGGTTCTAAAGCAGCTTACAATTATGATCCGACAAAATTAATTATTTCAGTTAAAAATCTTGGGCTCACAGGACATGATGTTGAGAAGTGGCTGCGGGAATCCTTTAATATTGAAGTAGAGCTTTCAGATCTTTATAACATCTTGTGTATCTTCACGCCTGGTGACAGCCAAAACGATGCGGATCGCCTTGTTGAAGCTTTAAAAGAGATTGCGCGTCAAATGTCAGCAAATGATGTTACGCATCAACAGACAAAGGTACTGCTTCCAGAAATCCCGTTACTGGCGATGACGCCGCGTGACGCTTTCTATGCGAATACAGAAGTTGTTCCATTAAAAGAAGCAGCAGGACGGATTATCGCTGAATTTGTAATGGTGTATCCGCCTGGAATTCCTATCTTTATCCCCGGCGAGATTATTACAGAAGAAAACATCAGCTACATCTTCAAAAACATTGATGCCGGACTTCCAGTTCAAGGACCGGAGGACTCTACTCTAAGCATGATTCGAGTTATAAAAGAGCAAAAAGCTATTCAATAAATACAAAAAGCATGCGGCTAAGCCGCATGCTTTTTCTTACTCTTCATCAAGAGGACACTGACATTGTCCGCAGCATGTTCCGTATAACGTTGTAACCTTCTCATCCTCGAAGTAATGAATGGCTTCGTTACAATCTTGGCAAACAATCGTACCCATCTCTCATTCCCCATTTCTTTTAATTTTGAAAACGCTTAATTTCTTTTATTGGTATTATATTAATATGTCACATTTAAAATGTCAACAACAAACTGTATAACACATTTATTTTGAAAACTTTTAATGTAACATGTTTTTTCTTTTCGGTTATATGAATCATCATCTTCATAACAAACGCTTTCATTCGATACTTATGCTGAAAAGACATGGTGATTTCATGTTTTCTTGAACTTTTTTTGAATCGTGTAACGAAATTGCAAATGATTCGCGATGAATAAAATGTGCGTTCAGAGTATTGGGTTTAAAGGAATGTTATCTCTCTTTAAAAACGGTTTCAATTATATAACAATTAGGTAACAAGAAGCAGATGACGCGGTTACTCGTGATAAACTAAAACTAGTTTACTATGGTTTATACAGAGGAGAAGATAGATGCGATATCGCGCGGTATTTCCCATACTGATGATAGTATTTGCTTTATCGGGCTGCACCCTTTCCACAATCAACCCAATACAAAAAAGCCGAATTGACAGCATTCATCATACTCAAATCCTATTTTTTTCTGATGAAAATCAAATTGATCAAGAGGCGTCATATTATGATGCTCTGCTTGATTTAGAAAAGGATTATCCTGATCAAATAGATAAAATGAAGGTATACGATAATAGGAAAGGCTGGGAAGATGAAATCGAAACCGTCCCTACTCTCATGGTAGTTGATCAGCGGCATGTCGTTGTGAAAATAGAGGGATGTGTGAAAAAGAAAGAAGACATTATTAAACCATTACAGCATGTACTGTCTAAATAAAGGAAAACAGCCCTCGCTTAAAGCGGGGCTGTTTTTTATGTTATCTCTATTATTTTACGATGTGAATCGGGCTTCCGATTGCCACTTCAGCAGCTTCCATTGTGATTTCACCCAATGTTGGATGCGCATGAATTGTCATAGCGATATCTTCAGCAGTCATGCCGCCTTCGATAGCTAAGCTTAATTCAGAAATCATGTCAGAAGCGCTTGCGCCGGCGATTTGCGCACCGATCACAAGGCCGTCCTCTTTACGAGTGATCAGCTTCATGAAGCCGTCTGTTTCGTTAAGAGAAAGCGCACGGCCGTTTGCTGCAAATGGGAATTTAGCAGCAACAATGTCAAGGCCTTCTTCTTTCGCCTGTGCTTCAGTGTAACCGACTGATGCAAGCTCAGGCTCAGAGAAGACAACCGCAGGAATACCAAGGTAATCGATTTCTGCAGGCTCTCCAGCGATCGCTTCTGCAGCAATCTTACCTTCGTAAGATGCTTTGTGAGCAAGCGGCGGTCCTTCAATGATATCACCGATTGCATAGATGTTAGGTACGTTTGTACGGCACTGTTTGTCAGTTTTGATAATACCGCGGTCAGTCATCTCAATACCGACTTGCTCAAGACCAAGTTCATCAGTATTTGGACGGCGTCCGACAGTAATCAGTACGTAATCAGCATCAACGGTTTTTTCTTCACCTTTTACTTCAAAAGTGACTGTTACGCCGTCAGCCTTTTCTTCAACGCCTTTAGCCATCGCGTTTGTATGGATTTCAACGTTGCCTTTTTTCTTCAGTCTGCGAGTAACAAGGGAACTCATTTGTTTTTCGAAGCCTGGTAGAATTTCATCTCCGCCTTCAAGAATGACAAGCTCAGTTCCGAAGTTTGCATACGCAGTTCCAAGCTCAGTTCCGATGTATCCGCCGCCGATGACAACGAGTTTTTTAGGAATTTCTTTAAGAGCCAAAGCGCCTGTTGAATTTAAAACACGCTCAGTATATTTGAAGTTTGGCAATTCGATAGGACGAGAACCAGTCGCAATGATTGCGTTTTTAAACGTGTATGTTTGAGCAGAATTCTCATCCATTACACGAACTGAATTGCTGTCTACGAAGTAAGCTTCGCCTTTTACTACATCTACTTTGTTGCCTTTAAGAAGACCTGCTACACCGCCAGTAAGCTTGTTAACAACAGAAGTTTTCCACTCTTGAACTTTTGTGAAATCAACTGTTACGTTCTCAGCAGTGATTCCCATGTCATCAGAATGCTTAGCATTCTCATAACGGTGGCCAGCATTGATCAGCGCTTTTGAAGGGATACATCCAACGTTCAGACAAACGCCTCCAAGAGTTCCTTTTTCAACGACTGTTACTTTTTGTCCAAGCTGTGCAGCGCGGATGGCAGCTACATAGCCGCCAGGTCCCGCACCAATTACAAGAGTATCTGTTTCAATAGGGAAATCTCCTACTACCATAACATTACGCCTCCATTAAAATTAATTGTGGATCGTTCAGTAAACGCTTGATGTGATTGAGTGCATTTTGCGCAGTCGCTCCGTCGATCATACGGTGGTCGAAGCTGAGAGAAAGAGCTAAGACTGGAGCTGCTACGATTTCGCCATCACGAACAATCGCTTTTTCTGCAATGCGTCCGATACCAAGAATCGCAACTTCTGGATGGTTGATAACCGGAGTGAACCATTGTCCGCCGGCAGAACCGATGTTTGTAATTGTGCAAGATGCGCCTTTCATTTCAGCTGGAGCAAGCTTGCCTTCACGAGCTTTTGTTGCAAGGCTGTTGATCTCATCAGAAATTTCAAAGATCGCTTTACGATCTGCATTTTTTACAACCGGCACAAGCAAGCCTTTTTCAGTGTCAGCAGCGATACCGATGTTGAAATAATGTTTTTGGATTACTTCATCTGTTTTATCGTCAATTGACGTGTTTAAAACAGGGAATTTTTTCAGTGCAGATGTAAGAGCTTTTACAACGTAAGGCAAGTATGTCAGCTTGATGCCTTGATCAGCAGCAACCTGTTTGAACTGTTTACGATGTGCAACAAGGTTTGTTACGTCCACTTCGTCCATTAGTGTTACGTGAGGAGCAGTGTGTTTAGAGTTAACCATCGCTTTTGCAATTGCTTTACGGATACCGCTCATTTTTTCGCGAGTTTCTGGGAATTCGCCTTCTGGAGCTGGTGCAGCAGCTGGTTTAGCAGCTGTTTCTTGAGGTGCAGCCGTTTCTTGCGGCGCAGCTTCTTGTGCTCCTCCGTTTACAAAGCTATCGATATCTTCTTTCACAACACGTCCGTTGTTGCCTGAACCAGTTACCTTGCGAATATCTACGCCTTTTTCCCGAGCGTATTTACGTACAGAAGGCATAGCGATCACGCGTTTGTTCGGGTCAACTTCAGCTTGATCCTGCTGTCCTGCGCCAGTTTCTTTAGCAGGCTCTTCAGCACGCTCTTCTTTCGCAACATCTTGTCCAGCTTCACCAGTAGACTGAACTTGCGCTTCAGTTTTTTGCGTCGCCAGACTCATCGCTGCCTTTAAATTGAAGGTCTTCGTAACCAGGTGCATCAAACGTAATGATCGTTTGTCCAACAGTTGCAACTGTTCCCTCTTCAACTTTTAATTCTAATACTTTTCCTTTAACAGGTGAAGGAATTTCTACTACTGCTTTATCATTTTGGACTTCAGCCAGTACATCATCTTCGTCTACCTCATCGTTAGGCTTGACAAACCATTTTACGATTTCGCCTTCGTGGATACCTTCCCCGATATCTGGAAGTTTAAATTCAAATGCCACAGTTCTCGACCTCCTAGTTTGATTAAGCAATTTTAAAGTTTACATCGTAAGCATTGAAAACACATATATAATGGAGGGAAAGCGTTTCAGCTCCCTCCCGATTATGCAATTTGATTAAAATTCAAGTACTTTTCTAGCTGTTTCAAGAACGTCTTTATGGTTTGGAAGCCATACGCTCTCCGCTTGAGAGAAAGGAAATACTGTATCAGGCGCAGCAACGCGAAGTACAGGCGCTTCCAAGCTCAAAATCGCACGGTCATTGATTTCAGCTACTACGTTCGCAGCAACGCCGGCTTGTTTTTGAGCCTCTTGAACAACAATCGCGCGGCCTGTTTTTTCCACAGATGCAATGATTGTGTCGATATCAAGCGGGCTGACTGTGCGAAGGTCAACAACTTCAGCAGAAATGCCGTCTTTTTCAAGCTCTTCAGCTGCTTTTAATGATTCATGAACCATTGCGCCGTAAGTGATGATTGAAAGGTCAGTACCTTCACGTTTTACGTCAGCTTTGCCAAGCTCAATTGTGTATTCTTCTTCAGGAACTTCCTGACGGAAAGAACGGTAAAGCTTCATGTGCTCTAAGAAAACAACAGGATCGTTGTCTCTGATCGCAGAAATCAAAAGTCCTTTGGCATCGTAAGGAGTTGATGGAATAACAACTTTGATACCAGGCTGTTGTGCAACAAGACCTTCTAAGCTGTCAGCGTGAAGCTCAGGAGTATGAACACCGCCGCCGAACGGAGAACGAATGGTTACAGGTGAAGTCCAGCGTCCGCCAGAACGGTAACGCATACGAGCCATTTGGCCAGAAACTGAATCCATTACTTCGTAAACAAATCCAAAGAATTGGATTTCCATTACCGGACGGAAGCCGTTTAAGCCTAAACCAAGGGCAAGACCGCCGATACCAGATTCAGCAAGAGGCGTGTCAAACACACGGTCTTCACCGAATTCTTTTTGCAATCCTTCTGTCGCACGGAATACGCCGCCGTTAACACCAACGTCTTCTCCGAAACTAAGACATTTTCGTCATTTTTCAGTTCTGTGCGTAACGCATCCGTGATTGCTTGAATCATTGTCATTTGCGCCATGGCTTACTTCGACTCCTTCTGTGTATAAATTTCAAATTGCTCCTCAAGGTTATGAGGCATTTTTTCGAACATGATTTTCATTAAATCAGTTACTTTTTGCTTAGGCTCAGCATCCGCTTTTTTGATCGCCTGCTTAATTTCTTCTTTTGCATCCTCGATTACTTTTGTTTCTTCTTCTTCAGACCATAGGCCTTTGTTTTCAAGGAACGCACGGAAGCGTACAAGCGGATCTTTTTGCTCCCACTCGTTTTCGATTTCTTTTGTGCGATATTTAGTCGGATCGTCACCAGCCATTGTGTGCGGGCCATAACGGAATGTCAGTGTTTCAATCAGTGTCGGGCCTTCGCCGTTAATCGCCCGTTCGCGTGCTTCAGCAGTTGCAGCGTATACAGCAAGCGGATCCATTCCGTCTACTTGTACACCCACAATACCGGCAGCTACTGCTTTTTGTGCAATTGTGCCTGCTGCAGATTGTTTTTCAACTGGAGTTGAAATCGCGTAACGGTTGTTTTGCACCACGAAGATCGCAGGTGCTTTATAAGCGCCGGCAAAGTTAATTCCTTCGTAGAAGTCCCCTTGTGAAGCTCCGCCGTCACCAGTGTAAGTGATTGCGACAGCTTTCTTACCGCGTTTTTTAAGACCTAGCGCAACACCGGCCGTTTGAATGTATTGAGCACCGATAATGATTTGTGGAGAAAGGGCATTCACATCATCAGGCATTTGGTTACCCCGGAAATGTCCGCGAGAGAACAGGAACGCTTGATATAATGGAAGGCCGTGCCAGATTAACTGAGGCACATCACGGTATCCCGGAAGAACGAAGTCTTCTTTTTCAAGCGCGAAATGCGTAGCAATCTGAGAAGCTTCTTGGCCCGCAGTAGGAGCGTAGAATCCGAGACGTCCTTGACGGTTTAATGAGATAGAGCGCTGATCAAGCACACGCGTAAATACCATGCGGCGCATAAGCTCTTTCAATTGATCATCAGTTAAATCAGGCATCGCCTCTTCATTCACGACTTCTCCCTTTTCATTTAAAATTTGGAACGTTTCGAACTGCTTTTTAATGGCATCAAATTGCTTCTTACTATCAACGATTACTTTTTTCGTTTTTGCAGCCATACTAAGTCACCTCTTCCTTTCTTTTAAACAGTCATTAGACGTGCATTCCTTTTATACATACAAACTTAGGGTACCCTAAAGTATCAGCAGTAAGTCGTATATATTTTAGCCGATCCCCAGTTTGCCGAAACCATTTATGTAGGATAGTTACACTCTGCTTTGAACTGTATTATTTCGAAGTTGTAAAAAACTAATACAACACCGCTTAACATGAATTAGTTTACACCATATAAAGAAGAACCGTCAATCGTTTTCATCGCTGATTTTCAATAAATGTATTCGCTTTACATTTTCTATAAAAAAACAGATGCAACCTGCACCTCAAACTGTACTAGTATAACCTATCACACTGTACTACAATAGAAATTTAAATTTTGAATAGAATTTAAAAAAAGAGCTGATCATTGTCAGCTCTTTTTTATGTGATAGCCTGCGGCGTCATATAAATCTTCGCGGGCTTTATTATATTTCTCCGTTTGCACATCAAATTCTCCGCTTTGTTTAAGGACTTTTTTATAAGAAGCATTTGCTTTTTCGATCTGCTGTTCAAGCTTATCCAGCGTCAAGTCTTTGTCTTTCAGAAGCTTATACAGTTCTTTATCAAGTTTAATGGCTTTTTCATATTCTTCAGACATAGAGCTGTATGCTGCATATCTTTTTTCCATATGATCTGCCGCAGTCTCAGCCTTTTTCTTTATGTGTCTATCCTTAATAGTTTCAGCGGATTTTTTTGCTTCCTCAAATTCTGATTCGGATTTCTCGATGCTCTCATTTTCAAGCTTCAGATGTTCTTCACGTTTATTTACATTCTCTAGCGCTTCATTTGATAAAGAAACGATTTTTTTATAATCATCCATATTAAGCTTGATGACATCATTGTAGAGAGCATGTTCTTTTTTCTCTAATTCCTCGAGCGTTTTCTGTTCTTCTTGAAACGGCTTTTCTAGATCAGCGACTTTTTCTAATGAGTCATGAAGTGAGTCCAGCGGATCCTGTCCCACACACCCGGTTAAAAGTAAACTCAAAGCGCAAAAGGCTCCGATTTTCACACCGTGTCGCCGTTTTATTCTGTCTTTCACGTTAAATCCCCCAATCTTGACATTTTCTACTATAGAATCCATAAAGATATTTGACAATAGCCAGATGGTTATCTCATGGTTTGTTGAACAAAAAATCAAATCTAAATCGTGAAAAATCAGGACAGATGACCATACAACTTTTTTGTTTTTACATAGGTTATTGTAGACGCTATGCCTACTACAAGGCTCTGGCGTAATTAAAAGAGGAGGTTATGTTCATGTACGGTTATGGATATGGTTACGGCGGAGGCTGCTGCAGTTATGGTTACGGATATGGCGGAGCAGGATATGGCCGCACATTTGCGTTAATTGTTGTTTTATTCATTCTGTTAATCATTGTCGGAGCTGCTTATTTAGGCGGAGGCTGTTAATCATTACACAGTAAAACACTGACCAGCCATTTACGGCTGGTCATTTGTTTCGTTGCACCTTTACGAAGAAATCCGATATAATTTACATATTAAGCTTTAGGAGTGAAGTTTCTTGATTACTATGGAAAACATCGTGCGCGACGGCCACCCTGCCCTAAGAGTGACAGCAGAGCCTGTCGGGCTGCCTGCCACAGAAGAAGAAAAACAGCAGCTGGCAGATATGATTGAATTCGTAAAAAACAGCCAAAATCCGGAATTAGCTGAAACATATAAGCTGCGTCCCGGCGTGGGACTCGCGGCTCCTCAAATTAATATTAATAAACGGATGATCGCAGTCCATACAGAAGATGCTTCCGGGAAGTTATACAGCTATGCATTGTTTAATCCAAAGATCGTCAGCCATTCCGTTGAAAGAAGCTACTTAACAAGCGGTGAAGGCTGCCTGTCAGTTGATGAGGCAATTCCCGGCTTTGTTCCGCGCTATGCTCGTATCAGAGTGAAAGGAACAACACTGGAGGGTGAACAAATTGATATTCGTTTAAAAGGATTTCCGGCGATTGTATTTCAGCATGAAATCGACCATTTAAATGGCGTTATGTTTTATGATCATATCAATAAAGAAAATCCTTTTAATGAACCTGAAAATGCGATTGCGATTGACCGCTAAAAGAAAATATGCGGCTGACACTCTAAGTGCCAGCCGCTTTTTTATTTTAGCAGGCCTAATTCTTTGACAGCATGAGCAATTCCATCCTCGTCTACAGGCTTTGTTACAAAATCCGCAACTTCTTTTAATTCAGGAACGGCATTCCCCATGGCAACGCCTGTTCCGACAAACTGAATCATTTGCAGATCATTTAATCCGTCGCCGAAGGCATATGTATCGCTGATATCAAACGGAAGACGCTCGATTACTTTTTTAATCCCCTCTGCCTTTGATCCGCCGCGCGGCAGAACATCAGTTGAAAGCTCATGCCAGCGCACAAGATCGAATTCAGGAAAAGCCGCATAAACTTTTTCTTCTTCATCCTGGCAAAACAACAGAAGCTGAAAAATTTCTTTTCCTTCATAGAAGAGGTCATCGGTTTCAGGATAGTCGGTCTTCAGGCTGCCGATTCCCTCCAAGACATGAGGATGGTCTGCAACAGTTGCTTTCATTGTATCTTCAGCCATAAACACAACCGGGTGGCTTCCTTCTCCCGCCTGCTTTAACAATCTTCTGATAGCCTCTTCAGGCAGCGGATTCTTATAAATCACTTCTTTTTCAAAGACGACATACTGACCATTGTAGGAGATAAATGAGTGAATGCCTAACTCCTCTAAAATCGGTTTCACCAGAAACGGGGACCGCCCGCTGGCGATAAACACATGGTGTCCCTGCCGCTGAAGCTCTGCTACCGCTTTTCTTGTACTTTCCGGTATTTTTTTGTCATGATCATATATCGTGCCGTCAATATCGAAAAAGATTAATTTTGAGTCCATCGTTATTCCCCTTTATGTCTTAATCTGCAATTCCCACACTCATCATACAAAAAGATTCCGGTTCAGCAAACCATTTCCCTCAAAAACTAAATAAAATTCCATTAATATCCACGAAAAGTCCGTGCTAAACTCCGTATACTATTTGTATACAACAACCTTGGACAAGTAACAATTGAAGGAGGGACCTGCGTTATGCTTAGGAAATTAAAAAAGAAGCTCAGAAGACAATGGAACGGAATGCTCCGCAGGAAAGTCATTGCCTGATAAGGGATCTGTCACTTTTTCAAAGGTCCTTATTTTGCTCAAGACTTTCCTTATATTCCGTTTTCGAATATAATAGAGTAAGGCGAGTCTAACATACGGCATTTAAGGAGAGATTTGGATGATTTATAAGGTATTTTATCAAAAAAAAGCTGAGGAAGTACCTGTTCGGGAAAAAACAGATTCACTTTATATTGAAGGCGTATCAGAGCGTGACGTCAGAACAAAACTGAAAGACAAGAAATTTAATATTGAATTTATCACACCTGTTGACGGTGCTTTTTTAGAATATGAACAACAGAGTGAAAATTTTAAAGTATTGGAGTTATGAGCGGTATGAAATTTGTAAAAAATGATCAGACTGCTGTTTTCGCCCTCGGAGGACTGGGCGAAATCGGTAAAAATACGTATGCGGTGCAGTTTCAGGATGAAATTGTGCTGATTGATGCGGGGATTAAGTTTCCCGAGGACGAACTGCTCGGTATTGATTACGTCATTCCCGATTACACGTATTTAGTCAAAAACGAAGATAAAATTAAAGGGCTTTTTATTACGCACGGGCACGAAGACCACATCGGCGGCATCCCGTACCTGCTTAGACAAGTCAATATTCCCGTTTACGGCGGTAAACTCGCGATCGGCTTACTTCGGAATAAACTTGAAGAGCATGGATTATTAAGACAGACCAAGCTTAACATCATCGGTGAGGATGATATCGTAAAATTTCGCAAAACGGCTGTGTCATTCTTTAGAACAACACACAGTATTCCGGATTCCTACGGTATTGTTGTAAAAACGCCGCCCGGAAACATCGTACATACTGGAGATTTCAAATTCGACTTTACTCCAGTCGGCGAACCGGCAAACTTAACGAAAATGGCCGAAATCGGCAAAGAAGGCGTTCTGTGTCTCCTTTCAGACAGCACAAACAGTGAAAACCCTGAGTTCACTATGTCTGAACGCCGTGTCGGAGAAAGCATTCATGACATTTTCCGCAAGGTGGACGGCCGAGTTATCTTCGCTACATTTGCGTCGAATATTCACCGCTTGCAGCAGGTAATTGAGGCTGCTGTATTAAATGGAAGAAAAGTTGCCGTATTTGGACGCAGTATGGAATCGGCTATCGAAATCGGACAAACTCTCGGCTATATTAACTGTCCTAAAAATACGTTTATTGAACATAATGAAATCAATCGCATCCCTGCCAATAAAGTAACGATCCTGTGTACAGGAAGCCAAGGGGAACCGATGGCGGCTTTATCCAGAATTGCAAACGGCACACACCGGCAGATTTCAATCAATCCTGGAGATACAGTCGTATTTTCTTCATCCCCTATCCCAGGCAACACAATCAGCGTGAGCCGCACAATTAACCAATTGTATCGTGCGGGGGCAGAGGTTATTCACGGACCTCTTAATGATATCCATACATCAGGCCACGGCGGACAGGAAGAACAAAAGCTGATGCTGCGTTTAATCAAGCCAAAATTCTTCATGCCGATTCACGGTGAGTACAGAATGCAAAAGATGCATGTCAAGCTTGCAACAGATTGCGGCATCCCTGAAGAAAACTGCTTTATCATGGATAATGGTGAAGTATTGGCGCTTAAAGGCGATGAAGCTTCAGTTGCCGGTAAAATTCCATCCGGTTCAGTATACATCGACGGTAGCGGTATCGGTGATATTGGAAATATCGTGCTTCGCGACCGCAGAATTCTTTCTGAAGAAGGTCTTGTGATCGTCGTTGTCAGCATAGATATGGATGACTTTAAGATTTCAGCGGGCCCTGACTTGATTTCCAGAGGGTTTGTTTACATGAGAGAATCGGGCGATTTGATCAATGACGCCCAAGAGCTCATTTCAAACCACTTACAAAAAGTCATGGAACGAAAAACCACTCAATGGTCAGAAATCAAAAATGAGATTACGGATACGCTTGCTCCGTTCTTATATGAAAAAACGAAACGCCGCCCAATGATCCTTCCGATCATTATGGAGGTTTAAAAAAAGATGCACTCACTTAGGAGTGCATCTTTTTTATTGCAGTGCTATATGCTGAAATGACTTTACATCAAACAACCCTGTTGTCGTCATTTTGATGTCAGGAATGACAGGCAAAGCCAAGAATGAAAGCGTCAAAAATGGGTTAAAGCAGTCTTTGAAACCAATAAATGAGAGCTTTTCATGAAGCGTCATTAAACTTTGATTCACCAATTCTGCAGATTGGTCGGATAATAATCCCGCAATCGGCAGAGGAACAGAGTGTAGTTCTTCCCCATCTTTTATAACTGTTAATCCGCCGCCAATTTCCTGCAGCTTATTAACTGCGGCTGCGATATCGGCGTCATTTGTCCCGACAGCAATGATATTGTGCGAATCGTGTGAAATGGTTGTTGCAATCGCTCCGCTTTTCAAACCAAATCCTTTCACAATACCGAGTCCCGTTTCTTTTGATCCCTTATGCCGTTCAACGACTGCAATCTTTAACAAGTCAAGTTCAATGTCAGGCTGAAAAATGTGTGCTTCTGGAGCCGGAACACTCACAAGGCGTGTTTCAAGCTGATTTGGTATGATTTGAATGACATTCATCTGCTGCTGGGGATTAATTGGCATATGAAAATCCTGTTCGGAAAGAGGAGCAGCAAGGTTAACGGAATCAAGCAGTGCCGGGTCTGGTGTTAGCGTATGAACTTGTGCCTGACCGACTGCTTTATTATCTTCAGCAACAGTTTGTCCTTTTACCATCGTCTTTGTGACAGTGACATTTTCCACATCTGAAATAAAAAGCAGGTCGGCGTCAAATCCTGGAGCAATTGCTCCCTTTGTATCTAGTCCGTAACATTCCGCTGTATTCAAGCTTCCCAATTGGTATGCCAAAAACGGATCGAGGCCTGCTTGAATGGCCATTTTCACCTGATGATTCACACTTCCCTCTGACAATAAATCATCTACATGTTTATCATCAGTACAGAAGAAGAAACGGCGCGCATTCTTTTCATTAACAGCCGGCAGCACTTTCAATGTGTTTTTTGCCACTGACCCTTCTCGCATCATGACATACATCCCTCTTCTGATACGATCAAGCGCTTCTTCCTTCGTTGTTACCTCATGATCGGTCAAGACAAGAGCGGTCCTGTATATATTGATGAGATCAGTTGACAAGCCTGCTAAATGCCCATCAATCCGTTTCCCGGCACTCCGGGCATCAAATAGCTTATTAACCATGTCTGCTTCACCCTGTTCAACCGATACATAATCCATCACTTCAGCCAGACCCAATACCTCTTTTTCTTCGTAAAATGGCTTCAAATCGGCCGCTCGGAGTACTGCACCGGATCGCTCAAAGCTGGCGGCAGGCACACTGGAGGGAAGCATAAAATGGATATTCAGCGGTGTTTGGCGGGCCTGTTCAATCATAAATTTGATTCCTTCATGACCGGACACATTCGCTATTTCATGCGGATCGGTAATAATGGTCGTCACGCCATTCGGCAATACGGCTTTGGCAAACTCGATCGGTGTCACCATTGATGACTCAATATGTACATGACCATCGATAAATCCCGGCACAACGATTTGCCCCTCTGCATCAATGGTTTCTTCACCTTCATACTGGCCGAGGCCTACAATGACTCCGTCTGTTATCGCAATATCTTCATAAATCCACTCATGATTATATACGTCCATAATTTTCCCGTTCTTAATAACGATGTCAGCTTTTTGTCTGCGGGCTGAAGCATTCAGCCTTTTGACCAGCGCTTCTTTATTCAAATGGCCCCCTCCTCTTTTTTATTTATATGGTACAATATGCTATCGGAACGCTTATCCGTAGTCAATAAAATTTTAATAAATTGGCACTCAGTTCATTAAAGTTGTTATATTCTGATAATATGAAAAAACCGCCCCTAAGGACGGCTTATATTTCTTCTATTTCGTATGAAGAACTCTTTTCTCAAAACGTGAAATATCCGTAACCGATCCAATGACGATGAGAATATCTTCTTGGTGTATCACTTCAGTCGCAAGCGGTGACACGATGACTTCCTTGCCCCTTTTAATCGCTACAATATTAATACCGTATTTCGCCCGTATATCTAAATCGAGAAGAGTGTTTCCGGCAAGACGGCTGTTGGCTACGATCTCGACAAGACTATGCTCTTCTGACAGCTCCAAATAATCAAGTACATTGTTGGAAACGATATTATGCGCAATTCTTTTTGCCATATCTCGTTCCGGGTGGACAATGTGATCCGCTCCGATTTTAGACAGCACTTTTTCATGATAATCGTTCTGAGCCTTAACTGTAATCGTATTGACACCCAGTTCTTTGAGGATCAGAGTTGTTAATATACTCGCCTGAATATTTTCACCGATCGCAACAATGACGTGGTCAAAATTCCTCAAACCTAAATTTTTCAGAACAGATTCGTCGGTCGAATCTCCGATGACGGCATGTGATGCAATTTTGGCATACTCGTTGACTTTATCTTCATCAATATCCATCGCCATGACCTCGACGCCCTCTTCGCTCAATGCTTTGCAAATACTTCCACCAAAACGGCCGAGTCCAATTACCGCAAATTCTTTTTTCATAGTGGTGCTCCTTTACCTAACATCATATTGATCAAATTTTATCATATTCTTTTGAAGCAGTGTTAATTTCATCAACCCTTTGGCAGCGAATTCATATGCTGCTTAAGCCGTTCAGTAAAGCCCGGGGTCAAATAAAGCTCGGCTCCCCGTTCAATCTCGGTTTGATAATGCTGAGGAGGTGCTGTTTCTGCTTCTTTTCGGAGGACGAGAAAGGTTAAACAATCGGTATAGAGCTTTCCCCCTGCTTCAACGTCTACAAATGCCGGCCGATAGGTAAGAGATTCAACCCCTTCTCTTTTATACAAATAGGCGACAGCTGAAAAAGGAAGACGATACAAAACCCCTTCTGTCGTGCCTCCGTCTTCAGTGATATCCGCTCTTGAGCCGTCTTGTCTTTTTAACGTAAAGCGGGTTGTATACCCTTTTAAAACAGCTCCTCCCATTGGATCTTGAAAATAATGATCAACCCCTGCTTTTTGAAAACGGGCATTGTCCATACAAGATCCGTAGGCAAAATAGTACACGGGACCTTTAGATTTGCTGATCATCTGATGTTCTTTCCAGTCACCGCTGCCTATTTCACAAAGTCAGCACAATCATCTTTTTTCATATCATACACAAGTGCTTTCTTAATTCCAGCATCAGTTTCTACATGTACAGATTTCTTGTAATAGCCTTGATAAAAAAGATCCAGCTTATGTATACATGATTCATCTGCTTCATAAATCTCACCGCAAATATAGCCATCAGCCTCTAAGACGGCCGCAGGTTCCTCGCCTGCCGTATCAAAAAGACATCCCTTTGTCCGTGCCTGCTCACTGATACAAGCCGACTGTGATAACAGATGATGATTTTTTTCATGCTTCCTTAAGGTCCCATATACAAACAGAAGCGAGTTCATCTTGTTTTTCCCCTCTCAGCTATCAGATTTTAAAGGCAGAACAACTTGAAAGATGCTGCCTTTTCCAGCTTCACTTTCAATCTTCAATTCCCCGTTATGCTCCTTTAATATTCTCAAACAAATCGCGAGCCCCAGTCCTGTGCCTTTCTCCTTTGTTGAATAAAAAGGTTTTCCGATTTGTTCAAGCTTTTCCTGTGACATGCCGTTCCCTTCATCTTTTACGCTTATTACGACGTGTGAAGCTGTTTTAGCAGTGGAAATCGTAACGACACCGCCTTTTGGCATTGCTTCAATTCCATTTTTGATTATATTGATAAAAACCTGCTTCAGCTGGTTTTCGTCCCCTTTAATCATACAGGTTTCCGTCTCATCAAAATTCTTTTCTATAGCAATATTGGACAATATGGCATTTGTATCAAGCAATGTTGTGACTTGTTTCAAAATTTCATTAATTGGGTGCGTTTTAAATGTAATTTCCTGTGGCTTCGCCAGCAGCAAAAGCTCGCCGAGCACCAGATCAATTCTTTTAATCTCTGAAAAGATGATATCAAAATAATCTTTTCTATCCGGATATGATGTTTTCATAATTTGAAGGAATCCGCTGACGGACGTTAAGGGATTTCTGACCTCATGGGCAATGCCGGCAGCCAGTTCACTCGTGATCGACAGTTTCTGCGACTCTCTCGCAAGCCGTTCATTAATCTCCAGAAGCTCATCTTCAGCCTCTTTTCGCTCAGTGATGTCTGACATTGTACCTAAGCTTCCGGTAAATTGCTCATCTCGGTCATAGTAAAGTTTATAGTGGACCTCACCCCAAAAGATCGTCCCGGTCTTTGTCACATATTTTGCCGTAAACATTCCCGAGGACGCTTTGTTTTTGATTTGAGTATTAATGTGATCAGCTACATGCTTTTCTTTTATGAAGTAATCATTATACATTGTCCCCATACATTCACTGATCGAAAAACCTGTGATCGCTGCCCACGCTTGATTTAAGTATGTAATTTCGCCTTTTGCATTTGTTTGGAAAACGATCTCCTGTAAATTATCCATGATGCGGTTCTTCTCATCAGAAAGCTGTTTATACTTCCATTCATTATCTTTCATTTTCTTGACCAGCTGTTTTTTCTCATCGACATAATACGCCAGCATCCAGACACTGAAAATCGTGACTGCTGTATACACAATGTCAACAGGCCAATTAATCGGGTTTTTGCCTATAAAATAAAATAAATAATCCCAAAACATAATAAAAATCATTGCCAAAATAATGGAAATGATACGTGCTTGATATTTTCTCATATGACCACCTGCCGCTTGTGTTTCTCTGTTTATTGTACCATTCTTCGACAAATAATTGAGTAAAATATGTAAAGTATCCCAAATCATTCATTACCTTTTGTTCATGATGTCATATCTTAGGCGGCGGTAATCAGAAATTGGCACGCAAAAAAAGGCGGAGATTACACATTCCGCCTTTTAACATATATTATTCTTTTAAAGCGGCTTGGATTTCCTCGAGAAGCAGCTGTGCACCTTCAGGGCTTAACGTAATTTTACCGTTGCCGTATTCTTTATTTTCTGAAGTGATTTCCCCAGTCATTAAACAAACGCCATGAGGTTTGTACTTTTTCAAAATAATTTTATCACCGTCGACAAAAAACTCAATGCTGTCTTTAATAGCAATGTCCAGTGCCCGTCTTAACTCGATCGGCATAACAATACGGCCTAATTCATCTACTTTTCTTACAACACCTATTGATTTCATAAAAACCCTTCTTCCTTAAACGTTTCTTTTTTCATGTAATATTAAAGGTTGTCCCTCAATATATCGTAGACGTACGAAACTTAGAAAAAGTTTCCCGCTTTCTTGAAGAATTGCTCGAAATTTTTTCCATAAAACCGATAAATGTATTACTTCTGTTACACCCTTCCGCATTTTTTTACAAAAACATTTCTTTCCCGACGCACACCCCCACAAATCACTTCTTTTCTTAGAAACTTTAAATGTAGAATCATATTAAATCAGGATAAAGATTGGGTGAAAACATGTTTCAATCAACTGAAATTGGAATTGACTTAGGAACAGCTAATATACTTGTTTACAGCAAAAATAAAGGAATCATCTTAAATGAACCTTCTGTTGTCGCAGTAGATACAACGACAAAAGCAGTGCTTGCGATCGGGACTGACGCGAAAAATATGATCGGTAAAACACCAGGAAAAATTGTCGCTGTCAGACCGATGAAAGACGGCGTTATCGCTGACTACGACATGACAACTGATTTGTTAAGGCACATCATGAAAAAAGCCGGAAAGAGCATCGGCATGTCGTTTAGAAAGCCGAATGTCGTTGTGTGCACACCATCAGGCTCAACTGCAGTGGAACGCCGCGCCATCAGTGACGCGGTGAAAAATTGCGGAGCGAAAAACGTCCATTTAATCGAAGAACCGGTGGCAGCTGCGATCGGAGCGGATTTGCCGGTTGACGAGCCGGTTGCTAACGTGGTGGTAGATATCGGCGGCGGGACGACGGAAGTCGCGATTATTTCCTTTGGAGGCATTGTCTCCTGCCATTCAATCAGAATCGGCGGAGACCAGCTTGATGAGGATATCGTTGCATTTGTGCGGAAAAAGTACAATTTGCTGATCGGTGAACGCACAGCTGAGCAGGTTAAAATGGAAATTGGCCATGCATTGATTGAGCATGTGCCGGATGCAATGGAAATTCGCGGACGTGACCTTGTAACAGGGCTACCAAAAACCATTCTGCTTCAATCAAATGAAATTCAAAATGCGATGCGTGAATCTCTCCTTCATATTCTTGAAGCGATTAGAGCCACACTTGAGGACTGTCCTCCTGAATTAAGCGGAGACATTGTCGATCGCGGTGTCATTTTAACAGGCGGCGGGGCGCTTCTTAAAGGAATAAAAGAATGGCTGTCAGAAGAAATCGTTGTACCCGTACACGTTGCGCAAAACCCGCTTGAATCCGTGGCAATCGGCACCGGACGTTCCTTAGAGGTGATTGATAAGCTCCAAAAAACGGTTAAATAATCCTTTTCTCGCAAAATCTCAGAAAGTAATTGAAATTCCTGCTTCTTTTTTCCTCTCTCTCTTCATATTGTGGGAAATGGAGAAACGATAAGGAGGAAACAGATGCTTAGAGATTTAGGAAGACGGGTAGCGATTGCAGCCATTTTGAGCGGAATCATTCTTGGAGGCATGAGCATTTCACTGGCAAACATGCCTCATGCGCCTGAAGGCCCTGTAAAAATGAATCATCCATAAGTATTGAAAAGCCCAAGACAATTTTGTGTTGGGTTTTTCTCTTTGCACTCCTTTCTTTTCTTTATTGGAGATTATTTGATATGATGAGAAAAAAGCACGAGGAGGAAAGATTGATGGATACATTTTCAGAGAAATTAAATACATATGCCCAGCTGGCGGTTGAGGTCGGCGTTAATGTCCAAAAAGGCCAGTATGTGGTTGTAAATGCTTCGACGGAGGTACGTGATTTCGTCCGTCTGATTGTGAAACATGCATATGAAAAAGGCGCAAAAAATGTAACAGTGAATTGGCAGGATGATGAAGTAGCCAGATTAAAATATGAACTGGCGCCATTTGAAGCCTTTGAAGAGTATCCTGAATGGGAAGCAAAAGGCAGAGAAGAGCTCGCCAAAAAAGGAGCTGCTTTTATTTCAGTCGTATCCTCAAACCCAGACTTACTGCAAGGTGTAGATTCCAAACGGATTGCCGCCTTCCAAAAAGCAGCAGGAAAAGCGTTACATACATACAGACAATACATTCAATCAGATAAAGTGAGCTGGACTGTCGTCGGTGCTGCATCAGCAGGTTGGGCTCAGAAAGTGTTCCCTGATAAATCAGAAGAGGAAGCGACACAGCTTCTGTGGGAAGAAATTTTTAAAGCAACACGCGTAAACGAAGAAAATCCGGTCCAAGCGTGGATCAATCATGATCAAAACCTTCATGAAAAAGTTGATCATTTGAACCAAAAACATTACGCCGCTTTACATTATCAAGCAGAAGGAACTGATTTAACAATCAAGCTTCCGAAAAAACACGTTTGGGCTGGAGCCGGAAGCGTAAATGAAAGCGGACATGAATTTATGGCTAATATGCCGACAGAAGAAGTATTCACGCTGCCGCAAAAAGACGGGGTTGACGGGTTTGTATCGAGCACAAAACCGCTCAGCTACGGCGGGAATATTATCGAAAACTTCACGCTCACATTCAAAAACGGCCGTATTGTTGATATCAAAGCTGAAAAAGGAGAAGACATATTAAAAGAATTGGTCGAAACAGATGAAGGCTCTCACTATCTTGGTGAGGTAGCTCTTGTCCCTTACGATTCAGCTATCTCACAATCAAATATTCTTTTTTATAACACTTTATTTGATGAAAATGCATCAAATCACCTGGCAATCGGCAGTGCCTATGCTTTTAACATTGAGGGCGGAAAACAGATGTCTCGTGAAGAGCTTGTCAAGGAAGGCTTAAACGAAAGCATTACCCACGTAGATTTTATGGTTGGTTCTAAGGATATGAACATTGATGGAATTACTGAAGACGGAAAAAGAGAACCGATCTTTAGAAATGGAAATTGGGCTTTTTAAAATAAGAAGGAGGCTTTCGCCTCCTTCTTATTTTTCTGCTTCATACATTTGCAGATTGGCATAGACTGTTTCTAATATTGGTGTTGAAAGAGATAAACGCTTTGCTTTATCAAGCAAAAAGCCATGCAGATGATCACCTTCAGTCGTTTGACCATTTTCCATATCACGGAGCATGGAGGATTTCATATGATAAGACATGCTTGTCATTGTGCGGAAGCTGTCTTCTTCAAGTTCTGGATCAGCCGGAACTCCTTCCTTGCGCAAGATCATGCCGATTTCCCCAATGAGTGTTTGCGCAGTGTGCCGGCCGCTCTCTGTTTCAAGGATTGGTCCAAGCGGTCTTTGAAATAAGGTTGTCATTCCTGCTTGCGCTGCAATAAACAGATATTTTTTCCAGATGTCTTTCTCGATATGCTCGCTAATGATGACCTCCGCCTTCACTCCTGCGAATGCTTTCTCAAGTTCTTTTATCCGTTTCGTACGCTCACCGTTCCATTCACCAAACACAAAACGATGCGACGCACTTGTATGGTTGATTTCTCCCTGCTTGTTTAAAGCACTTTCTATGAAACACAGCCCGCCCAGCACCTGATCTTTCGAAAATGCCGTAAACAGCTGCTCATAGTGGCGATAACCGTTCAAGAAAGGAATAATGACTGATGCGCTGTGGACATAAGGTTTGACATCGTCAATCACCTGACCGAGTGAATATGCTTTAGAAGCGATGATGATCACATCAAACTGTCCTCTTTCTCCTGCAGTGATTACTGCTGGGTCCAAGGACACGTCACCCTTTTCACTATGAATAACGAGTCCCGTTTGTTTTAGCTGTTCAGCTCTTTTTTGGCGGACAAGAAACGTCACCGCATTCCCTTTCTCTGCAAGCCGTCCGCCAATATAACCGCCTACTCCACCTGCTCCGACAATTAAAAATTTCAAGTGAATGTCCCCTTTCTTTTCTATGTACAAAAAAAAGCAGAGAATTCTCTGCTTTTTTTATTACGCGTATAGTTCAGCCAGTTTTTTCTGCACATCAGCATTTTCAAGGAACTCGTCATAGCTCATTTGCTTGTCAACGATGCCATTAGGCGTAATTTCTATGATTCTGTTGGCAATCGTCTGTACAAACTGGTGGTCATGTGATGTAAACAACATAGCGCCTTTAAAGCTGATTAAGCCGTTATTGAGCGCTGTAATGGATTCTAGGTCTAAATGGTTGGTCGGTTCATCCAAAATTAAAATATTGGCGCCAGAAAGCATTGCTTTCGAAAGCATGCAGCGAACCTTTTCTCCCCCAGATAATACATTTGCTTTTTTGTGTACTTCTTCACCGGAAAACAGCATGCGACCTAAGAAGCCACGTAAAAAGCTTTCACTTTGATCATGAGGAGAATATTGGCGAAGCCAGTCTACAAGATTTAAATCACTGCCTTCAAAATATTCGCTGTTGTCTTTAGGGAAGTACGCTTGAGATGTCGTCACGCCCCATTTATACGTTCCGCTGTCAGCTTCCATTTCCCCGGAAATGATTTTGAACAAAGTAGTAACAGCCAATTCGTTACGCCCTGTAAATGCAATTTTATCTTCTCTATTCATAATAAAGCTGACATTGTCGAGAACTTTTACACCATCAATTGTTTTCGTTAATCCTTCTACCCGGAGAACGTCATTACCGATTTCTCGTTCCGGTGTGAAGTTGACGTAAGGATAACGGCGTGAAGACGGTTTAATGTCATCAAGAGAAATTTTATCAAGAAGTTTCTTTCTTGAAGTCGCCTGTTTTGATTTAGACGCATTCGCGCTGAATCTGGCCACAAACTCTTGCAGCTGTTTAATTTGCTCTTCTTTTTTCTTGTTCGCTTCTTGTGAAAGCTTCAATGCAAGCTGGCTTGATTCATACCAGAAATCATAGTTTCCAACGTAGATTTGGATTTTGTTAAAATCAAGGTCAGCAATATGTGTACACACTTTGTTTAAAAAGTGACGGTCATGGGATACAACAATCACAGTATTGTCAAAGTTAATCAGAAACTCTTCCAGCCACTGAATTGCCTGAAGGTCCAAGTGGTTCGTCGGCTCATCAAGAAGCAGGACATCGGGTTTGCCGAATAATGCCTGGGCCAGGAGAACCTTTACTTTTTCGGAACCTCCAATATCTTCCATCTTTTTCATGTGAAGATCTTCTGAGATGCCGAGACCTTTTAAGAGGATCGCAGCTTCACTTTCTGCTTCCCATCCGTTCAGCTCTGCAAATTCACCTTCGAGCTCTGCCGCACGAATTCCGTCTTCATCCGAGAAATCAGGCTTCATGTAAATTGCGTCCTTCTCCTGCATGACCTCGTATAAACGCTTATGTCCCATAATCACAACTTTTAGCACTTCATACTCTTCATACTCAAAGTGGTTCTGTTTCAGAATGGCAAGACGCTCGCCAGGGCTCATATGAACATCGCCTGTCTGAGGCTCAATTTCTCCTGATAACACTTTCAGAAACGTTGATTTACCAGCACCATTGGCACCAATTAACCCGTAGCAGTTGCCTGGGGTAAATTTAATATTTACATCTTCAAATAACTTGCGATCAGCAAACCGCAAGCTCACATTATTTACAGCAATCATTTAATATCCTCCATCATGTCTATCATCATTAAAAGTATACCATGAATGGAAGACAAGAGAAATGCTTCCCTGATAAAAGCAGGCAGAAACACTTCTACACTAAAAGGGAGAAGCTGTGGTACAATTGAAGGCAAAGAGGATGCATCCAGATGGAAAATCATACATTCTTACTCGGAGGAACACATTGAGGCTTTTAACACTGACTGAATATTGCTTATTGATCTTTTTTACAGGCTTTTATCTTGCCGTAACTGGCTTTACCGCCAAAGATATCGGCTTATATATCGGGATCGCCCTGATTTATATCTTCTCACATATCTTCTCTAAACGGTTATTAGAAAAACGCGGCAAAGAGAACAAACAAGTGCACCTTTTCTTCAGTGTGCTGGCCATTATCGGTTCAGTATTTGTCACTGTATTATGCATTGCATTGGTAGCTTCTTTTTCCAATTAAAAAACGCCTGCTGTCCAAAGGCCAGCAAGGCGTTTTTATTTGGTTTGGCGCATTTCATTAAACGGGAAAAATACAAACTTCGACGTACCCACAATCCGATCTTCCGCAATCAGTCCGAGGCCATTTCTGCTGTCCATGGAGTTTAGCCGGTTATCCCCCATGACGAAATATTTGCCTTTCGGTACTTTCACCGGGCCAAAGTCACCTGTAAGACTGACACCGAGCTTTTCTGCCTCTTTTTTGTTTTTAGACAAATAAGGCTCGTCAACTTTTTTTCCGTTTATATAAAGCGTGTCATCCTTCATTTCCACGGTTTCTCCAGGCTTACCGATCAATCGTTTGACGTAATGGATTTTTGAAGTCTCACCATTGATAATGACGATATCTCCCCGCTTCAGCTCACCGATATAGTGTACCGTTTTATTGACAAACAGCCTTTCGCCGTCATGTAAAGTGGGATACATAGATGAACCTTCAACTAAATACGGTTCAAATAGGAAGTGGCGGATAATGAGTGCCAGCAGGACAGCAATGACAATCGCTTTTCCCCATTCCCAATACGTATTGGTTTTTTCTTCCCCGCTTTTTCAGTTTTTATTTGATTTTCTTCGGTCAAAGTGTTTCCTCCTAGACGATTGCTATATCAGTTGTTTCCCTTCTTTTACTTTATCATAATTTATTATAAAATACATAACTTAACCGCGCTGCTGCAAGAAGATAGAGAAAAAGCGTCCTTTAGTAACAGGACGCTTTTTTCCTTATTTTTCGGTTACAGGTTTTTTCACGATACCTAGGATAATCGCCATAACCACAGCACCAATTACAATACTTAATAAGTAAAGGAGCGGATGGTTTGTAATAAAGGCTACGAATATGCCTCCGTGAGGTGCAGGAAGGGTTACACGGAAGAATTCAGTTAATCCGCCGGCAACCGCTGCACCGACCACAGCAGCTGGAATGACGCGAAGCGGATCAGCCGCAGCAAACGGGATTGCGCCTTCCGTTACGAAAGCCGCACCCATGAAGTAGCACGTAATACCTGCTTCACGGTCACGCTGAGAGAACTTGTTTCTGAAAATTGTTGTTGCAAGTGCGATACCTAATGGAGGAACCATACCGCCGGCCATGATCGCTGCATGAGGCGCATAGTTGCCTGCATCAATCATCGCGATACCGAACGTGAAGGCTGCTTTATTAAGCGGACCGCCCATGTCGATCGCCATCATACCACCTAAAATAATACCCATTAACACCAGGTTTCCTGTACCAAGGCTTTGAAGCCAGTCTGTTAAGAAATTCATAAATGCTGCCACAGGTGTATTGATTACAAATTGCATTAATACGCCAGTGATAAAAATACCAAACAGCGGATAAATCAATACAGGCTTTAATCCATCAAGTGACTGAGGGATAAACACAAATACTTTTTTCAATAAAATTACGACATAACCAGCAAGGAATCCGGCAATCAGGCCGCCTAAGAATCCCGCATTCGCTTGAGTGGCCATAAACCCGCCGACCATACCAGGAGCAAATCCCGGACGATCTGCAATACTCATCGCGATAAAACCGGCCAGTACTGCAACAATCAGTTTTAATGCGTTGTCGCCGCCGATAAAGTTCAATGCTGCAGCAAACGTATTGTAGCTAGGATCATTCGGATCTGAAGAATGGATCCCCCAGAAGAATGAAATTGCAACGAGTATACCGCCGCCCACTACGAATGGAAGCATGTTGCTGACACCGCTCATAAGGTGCTTATAAAACGCGTTTCCAATACCGCCGGAGCTGCCTTTTGCTTCATTTTCATCACTCTGAGCAGAAGAACCGCCGCCGCTGCCTTGATAAATCGGTGCGTCTTGGTTCACCGCTTTTTCGATAAGCTCTTGCGGGCGTCTGATGCCTGCCGTTACCGGAACTTGAAGCACGCGTTTGCCTTTGAAGCGCTCCATTTCAACCTGCTTGTCCGCTGCGACAATGATTGCAGGTGCATCTTCAATTTCTTGGGCAGTTAGCTTGTGCTTAATACCGCTTGATCCATTTGTTTCAACCTTAATCTCAACACCAAGCTCTTTTGCTTTTTCTTTAAGGGCATCCGCTGCCATGAAAGTATGGGCGATACCTGTCGGACAAGCTGTGACCGCTAGAATTTTGCCTTTTCCGGCTGGTGCTGGTGCCATTTCTTCTTCTTCTTCCTCTTCATCATCATCTTTATCATGCTGATTGATAATGTCAATAATTGCGTCTTCTGATTCAGCTTCAAGCAGCTGTTTGCGAATTTCTTCACGCATTAACAGAGTAGACAGTCTTGACAGCGCTTCAAGGTGGGTGTTGTTTGCGCCTTCAGTCGCTGCAATCATGAAGACCAAGTGAGCCGGCTGGCCGTCTAGTGATTCATAATCGACACCGTCTTTTGAACGCCCAAAGGCAATCGCCGGGTTGATAACGCTTGCCGTTTTCGCATGCGGAATAGCGATTCCTTCACCGATACCCGTTGAACTTTGGCTTTCACGATTTAAAATGGCTTCTTTGTAGGCTTGTCTGTCATTTAATTTACCAGCCTTATCAAGAACTGTGACCATCTCGTCAATAACGTTTTCTTTTTCTTTGCTTTCAATATTAAGCTTTATCGTATGCTTCGTTAAAAGCTCAGTTATTTTCACTTTTGTTTCCTCCTCTATAGACGTGTGACCTTAACTTCAGGAAGAAGCTGCTGGACAAATTCTTCTGTACCAAGTTCCTCAGAAAACGCGGTAGCGCTGCCTGATGTAACTCCTAAGCGGAATGCCTCTTCAAGCGGCAGCTGCTTGGAAACACCGGCAAGAAAACCTGCAACAACAGAATCTCCTGCTCCGACAGAGTTTACCAATTTCCCCTTTGGTACGTTTGCAAAGTAGACGGCATCCTTTGTAAACAGAAGCGCTCCGTCACCGGCCATGGATACGATTACATGCTCAGCGCCTTGTTCTACAAGCTTTTTCCCATAAGGAACAGCTTCTTCAACAGATGAAATCGTCGTTCCGAACATTTCACCAAGCTCGTGATGGTTCGGCTTCATCAAAAATGGTTTCATTTCTGTTGCTTTCATAAGCGCTTCGCCTGAAATATCTAATACAACACGTGCGTTCTGCCGTTTGCAAGCCTCTGCGATTTTTTCGTAGGTATCTTGAGGCAGTGAAGAAGGAATGCTGCCAGCAAGAACGACAATATCCCCCTCTTGCAAAGATGTAAACTGTTCTAAAAAGGCATTGAAATCTTCGTCTGAAATCGTTGGTCCCTGACCGTTAATTTCCGTTTCATCACCAGTTTTCAGTTTTACATTGATGCGGGTATCTTCTTTTACTTCAGAAAAAGCTGTTTCCAGATTTTCCTCCCGCAAAAATGTTTTGATATATTCTCCTGTAAATCCGCCGACAAATCCGAGCGCTTTTGACTGAACATGATGTCTTTTCAGCAGTCTCGATACGTTGATGCCTTTTCCCCCTGGATACTTTGTATCATATGCGGAACGGTTCAGGCCTCCTACAGTAAAATCTTCAACGTGAACAATATAATCGACAGATGGATTAAGTGTTACAGTATAAATCATGGTTTCACTACCTTTACGACAGTTTTTTCTTGGTAATTATCGAATGTAAGCTCTTCAGCGTCAGTCGTAATGATTGTTGCGTCGCCTATGCCGGCAAATGCCGAAAATGAAATTTCTCCAAATTTCGAAGGGTCCGCTAAGACGTAAGCGTGTTTTGCCTGTTTGACAGCCTTCGTTTTCAAAAGGGCTTCATCAGGGTCAGGCGTTGTGAAGCCAGCCTCTGTATGCACACCGTTTGCCCCCAGAAAACTCTTATCGAATCTGTACTGATCCATGGCAATCAGTGAAGTGCCCCCGATAACCGCGCCTGTTCTGTGCTTTACATATCCTCCAAGCAGATAAAAAGATATTTCTTTCCTTATCAATGCGTCGATGTGCATAACCCCATTCGTGACCACAACGATATCTTTGCTTTTATCCATAAAATCAATCATGTGCAAAGTCGTCGTGCCCGCATCGAGATAAATGCAATCCCCATCCTCTAAAAGTGAAGCGGCTTTTTCAGCAATCTTCAACTTATCGTGAAGGTTTTTGGATGATTTTTCAAGCATATCGGGTTCAAGTCTGATATCGGAAAGCTTGGCAGCTCCCCCGTGAACACGCTTTAAAAAACCGCGTTCTTCAAGCGTCGATAAATCTCTTCTGATTGTTGATTCAGAAGCATTTGTTAGATTTATGAGCTCTTGAATCTTTACCACATCATGCTTTTCTATTTGATCAATAATCAATTGATATCTTTCAGGAGTTAGCATGCTTCACCTCCTAATGAAAACGTATTCATTTTGAATACAATTTCATTGTAAACGCTTTTTTTACAATAGGCAACTGAAATCATTCAAATTCATTCAATAACTATCAAAATCTTTCACGTTTCTCCATATTAACGTATGTATATAGGGTTTGTAAACTGTAAATTCGACAAAAACAAGGACAATTGTATGACTTTTTCTCCTTATCTTAATGTAAAAAGTCTTTTATATTCATAGTAAAAAACACCAAGCATTAAAAAACCTCATGCATATGCATGAGGTTACTCGTAACGCAGCGCTTCAATCGGATCGAGCTTAGCAGCTTTATTTGCAGGAAGCATTCCAAACACTACGCCAATAAGCATACTGAACAGCACGCCTACGCATACGACCTGCCAGGATACTAATGACGGCCAGCCGGCGATGGCAGAAACCAGCGCGGCCCCTCCATATCCGATCCCGATCCCAATTAGTCCGCCGATGAGCGTTAATACCACAGATTCAATTAAAAACTGGGTCAAAATTTGTCCTCTAGTCGCTCCGAGAGACTTACGAATTCCGATTTCCCGCGTTCGTTCTGTCACTGATACAAGCATAATATTCATGACACCGATTCCGCCGACTACAAGCGATATGCCTGCAATTGAGCCGATAATTGTGGTCATAATTGTTGTGATCTTTCCAATTCCTGCTGCAATCTCTTCCATGTTCATTACTTGATATGAATCCTTAGTGCCGTGATTGTCATTCATCAGCTGTGCCGCTTCTTTTCCGATAGATTTTATATCATCAGCCGATTCGACCTGCAATGACACATTACTGAAGTCACTTGTACCAAAAGACGATTTCATCATATTAAACGGCACATACATTTCACTTAGTCCGAAAGACAGCAAACCTGTTTCCTTCTTCAGTACACCGATAATTTCAACAGGCTGTCCGTTTACCCAGACAACTTCACCGAGAGGAGAGGATTTATCAAACAGCTCTTCGGCCATTTTTTGTGATATGATGCCCGCCCTTTTTCCCGCAAGAAAGTCATTATCAGTAAAGGTTCTCCCGCTTTCTATTTCTAAGGAATTCACATTCATATATCCGTCGTTGATTCCGTTAATGGTTACATCGGTTTCTTCCTCATGATAACGCGCCTTCATGCTTTCAGAAGTGGATGCAACTACTTGTCTTATCCCATCTATCTCTTTTAATCCGCTAATATCGTTTTCTGTGAAAGTTGACTCCGTTACGGCGTTCGGATTGCTTGCAAGCTCTTCGTCACTCGGCATGTAGTATAGTTCAACCGTATTCCCCGGACCGCTGATGGACTGCTTAAGCATCTGCTCGCCGCCCTGCCCTACAGCAACGACAACAATAACAGAGCCAACACCAATGATGATTCCGAGCATCGTTAAAATGGAACGCATTTTATGTGCAAGAACAGAGCTCAAAGCCATTCTGACGTTTTCTAACAGACTCATTCTCACACGCTCCTTTGTCCAGAGCCCGGAGGAACAATTTCTCCGTCTCGCACCATGATGACCCGGTTCGTGCAATCTGCAACTTCAGGCTCGTGGGTGACAAGTACAATTGTTGTTCCCTCGTCGTTTAACGCTGTAAATTGGTCCATAATCGATGCACTTGTTTTTGTATCCAACGCGCCCGTCGGTTCATCCGCCAAAATTAATTTTGGTTCATTGACGATTGCCCTTGCAATGGCCACACGCTGCTTCTGGCCGCCGGATAACTCATTCGGCATATGAAGCATTCGATCGGCTAATCCGACCTTTTCTAAGGCTCTTTCAGCTCTCTCTTGGCGTTCTTTTTTTCCAATGCCGGAATAAATCATTGGCAGCTCGACATTTTTTTTAGCGTTTAGCCGCGGGAGAAGCTGGAATTGCTGAAAGACAAAACCGATGGATTTGTTGCGGACCGCGGCCAGTTCTTTGTCTTTATAAGAAGAGATGTCTTCGCCGTCCAGCTTATATATACCGGAAGTCGGACGATCCAGACAGCCGATAATATTCATAATCGTTGATTTTCCCGATCCTGACGGCCCCATGATCGAAACGTATTCCCCTTGATTGATGTTCAAATCAATCGAATGAAGAACATCAAACGTTTCTCTGCCGATCTGGTAGCTTTTTCGCACTTTAGAAAGCTGAATCATTTATGCTTTCACATCCGTTCCGTCAGCCAAATCATCAGCAGGATTTAAAATGACTTGGTCATCCTTAGAAATTCCTTCTTTGATTTCCGTTACGTCGTCTGTTACTTCACCGATTTTGACATCGACTCGCTTGGCTTTACCATCCTTTACTGTATACACGTAATATTGATCATCTTCTTTTTTAACTGCCTTAGAAGGAAGCGTATTGGTTTTCCGCTTATCCGTCTCAATGTTCATAATGAATTTAAAACCCGGCTTTCCTTCTGGAAGATCGCCTTTTATTTTAACTTGAAGCGGGTATTGAACCGCCTGATCTGTGCCAGCTGCTGCCGCGGCGTTTTCCTGCTGATCCGGCACCAGCCCGACAGCGGAAACTGTCCCTTTCCATGTTTTATCCTGAATGACATCTGAAGTGAGTGTGACCTTTTGGCCTTTTTTGACTTTAAGTGTATCGTATTCAGACAATTTTCCTGAAACAACAAGGTTTTTAGGATTACCAATATGTATGACAGGTTCTTGAATATCTGATTTTTTTGATGCCGCTTCTTTGTTGACTGAAATTACAGTGCCATCGATCTCGCTTTTCACTTGAAGATCTGACATTTTATTAGCAAGCGACTGCCGCTGAAGCTCAGTTTGCTTTAATTCAATTTGAGCCGTTTTTTCCTGCATTTCAAGCTCTGTGCGCTCAGATTCAATTTGTTTTTCTGCTTCTTTCTTTCCGAGCTGTTTTGTCAGTTCTTTTTCTTTATTGTCCAACGCTTGTAACTTTTCTAGAATCTGATCGATTTGCAGCCGGTTCGATTGAGCGGTTAATTCATTTTGTTCTTTTTCCAGACTGAGCTGCTCATTCGAATAAGTGACTAACGGCGTACCCTTTTTGACTTTGTCGCCTTCCTTCACTTTAATGTCGTGCAGAGTTCCTTTATCCGCTTCATAAAACACATATTGTTCATCTGAAAATTTAAGTGTGCCTGGAACCATAACCGTTGACGATATCTTTTTTTCTTCGAGGCTTCCCGTCTCCACCTTCTGGCCGGCGCTGCCGCTTGCAGGAGCGGCAGACCGGTAAATATTAATTCCAATAAAAAGAGCGACTAATGCTGCAATCCCAATTCCGATCCAGACTTTTTTCATCTAATTATGCACCTGCCACAGAGCTTATTGATCCTGAAATAAACGAAAATGCGACCAAAAGGACGAAAAGAATAATAACGGATATCCACCCTGCTTTTTTTGAGATGCCTCCCGTTTTATGAAGACCGATCGCTAATAATACATAGCTCCAAATGCTGAAGATTTCAAATGTATTTAATACGTTTGCTAAAGGCATGTCTGAATGAATAATTCCAGCAAGTGACGTCATGCTGTAAAGTGAACTTGCATCAGTGGTAAAAGCTACAATTCCATTAACCAATAAGCCTAAGCTGCTGATTAAGGAGACAAACAGACCGAGAGAAAGCATTTTCTTATATGTCGTTACGCCTCCTGATATTTTCACGCAGAGCCAATAAATAAGAGGCGCAATAAATAAAGCTGCAATTCCGCCAAGAATCGAACCTACCATTGCTCCAAATTTGGTAATGGTTGCGACAGTTGAAATTTGCTCAGGCAATAAGCCTTCAGTATCGGTCGCTTTAAGAAGCTCGCTATAATCCGTTCCGAGCCCCTGCAATACAGCACCAACTATGATGATTGCCGCAACAATTAAGAGCGGGCCCCATACAACCGGCCTTTCTCTTATTCTCTCAAATTGAATTCCAGGACTTGTGATCACGCCAAAAAGGGATGGCTTTTCAGTTGTTACTCCACCGTTTTTTTCTACATTTGCTTCCATATAAATCCTCCTTTAACATATCTAGCTGATAATACGTAAGGACCTAAAAAAAGTTTCATATTTTTTAAAAAATATCCAAATCATTCAAAAGACCTTCCTGATGTTAAAACTGAAGGCTTTTATTCTGCAGCGATGCTGTACTGCGATTTCACCAGTCCTGCGTAAATACCTCTTTTCCCAAGCAGCTGTTCGTGATTCCCCTCTTCTATTTTCCTGCCGTGATCTAGAACGATGATATGGTCGGCGTCGCGGATCGTGGACAGTCTATGGGCAATCATGACGGCTGTACGATCTTTCAGCAATGTTTTTAAAGCCTGCTGGATTTTGACCTCTGTCTCTGTATCAATGCTTGCCGTGGCTTCGTCAAGAATGATAATAGCAGGATCTGCGAGCAGCGCTCTTGCGAAGGAAATGAGCTGGCGCTGACCGGCGGATAATACGCTTCCCCTTTCTTCCACCTCTGTTTCGTATCCTTCTGCTAAACCAGAAATAAACTCATCCGCTCCGACTGCTTGAGCAGCTTTTATTACTTCTTCGTCTGAGGCATCCGGCCTTCCGAAGCGAATATTTTCCATAATCGTTCCGGAGAAAATAAACGTGTCTTGAAGCACAATGCTGATTTGAGAGCGCAAACTGGCAAGGGATAGGTCTGTTATCGGAATGCCGTCTATTTTAATGGTTCCTCCTGTTGCATCATAAAAACGGCTGATTAAATTGGCAATCGTTGTTTTCCCGCTCCCTGTGTGTCCGACAAGTGCAAGTGTAGAGCCTGCAGGAATGGAAAAGGAGACAGAATGAAGAGCCTTTCGTTTTTCATCATAAGAAAATTCAACCTCTTCAAAGCTGATATGGCCTTTTATATTTTTCTTATGAATGGCTTCCGGTTTTTCCTTGACGTTCGGCTGTTCATCTAAAAATTCAAAAATCCTCTCTGACGAGGCCATCCCCATTAACAATTGGTTATAAACCTGGCCTAATCTTGAAATAGGCTCCCAAAACATGCCTAAATAGAAGGCAAAAGATACGAAGACACCTATCGTAATGGTTTCGTTCATGATGAGTGTGGCGCCATACCATATTAATACGGCTGTTCCTATCGCATTTGTCATTTCTACCAGCGGACGGAACACAGCATTTTTTCTTGTTGCTTCCCGCCATGATTGATAGTTTTCTTGATTGACTCCGTCAAAATACGTCATGTTTTCTTGTTCCTGCGTGAAAGCCTGCGTTACGCGGATACCTTGGATGCTTTCGTTTAAATGGGAGTTCAGCTTTGATTGCTTCAGGCGCACCGTTTGCCATGAACGGCGGATTTTTTTTCTGAGACTTGTTGAAATAAAAAACATAATCGGCAGAGTCACCATGATGGCTATGGTCAGTTCAGGACTTAGCGTGAATAAAATGATGACGACTCCCGCCAAAAGCAATAAATCTGTTAATAAGTTAATTACGCCGCTTGTGAAAAGCTCCTGAAGGGAGTTAATGTCATTCATAATTCTGACGAGAATAGATCCTGCCGATCTCTGATCGAAAAATCGATGGGACAAGCGCTGCACATGGGTAAATAAATGCTGGCGCAAATCGTAAATGACATGCTGGCCAAGCTGGTTCATCCATCTGATCCTTAGCATATTGGCTGCATAATTAACTGCGTATAAAACACTGATCAAAATCATCAGCTGCATCAGCAATTCCGAATTCTTTGCTGTAATGGCTTGATCGAGAACATAAACACCGATCAGAATGGGAATGACAAGCTTCACAGCAGTCCCAATCAAAACGGTGAGAAAAGAAAGCGGCAGAATTGTTTTTCGATACGGTTTGACATAGCTTAACAGCCGCCACATTTGATCCCAGTTAAACGGTTTTTCAATGATTTCATCTGAAGAATAATAGAAACGCTCCAAAATCGCCTGTTTTTTTGCTTGTTTCATATGTTCCTCCCTACCCGACCTGATGCGGCTCATTTATCATATTGGCATCCCGGTATTGCAAATCGTATATCTTTTTGTAATAGCCGTTTTTGGCAAGAAGCTCGTGATGAGTGCCTCTTTCACGAATGCTGCCTTTATCGAAGAAGAGAATTTCATCTGCGTGTTTCAGTGATGAAATGCGGTGAGCGATGATAAACGTTGTGCGGTTTTTCATGACATCTTTTAACGCAAGCTGTATGCTGTGCTCCGTTTGCATATCTACTGCACTTGTAGCGTCATCTAATATTAAAATGCTTGGGTTTAAACAGATGGCTCTGGCAATAGCAATACGCTGCTTCTGGCCGCCTGAAAGCCCCATCCCCCTTTCTCCAAGCATGGTGTCATATCCGTCAGGCAGTTCCATAATAAACTCGTGAGCCTGAGCCCTTTTTGCCGCAGCTATAACGTCCTCCATCGAAGCATCCGGCTTCCCGTATGAAATATTTGATCGAATAGTAGATGAAAATAGGAATGATTCTTGAGGTACGACTCCAATATTTGAGCGAAGGGTTTTTAATGAATAATCTGTGATAGGTTTATGATCAATCGTGATGATTCCGCCTGCCGGACTGTAAAATCTAGTGAGGAGCTGTGTGACTGAGCTTTTTCCAGATCCCGTAGGGCCCAAAAGTCCGATCATCTTTCCGCTGTTTGCTTCAAAGCTTACATTGGAAAGCGCGTTCGTTTGCTCATTTTTGTATGCGAGAGTCACATCTTTGAATGAGACATCTCCGGTTAATTTTGGCTGGTGTAAAGCATGAGCATGGTCTTTAATGTCTTCCTCTTCATCAAGAATGTCTAACAGACGCTCTCCTGAGGCTTTTGCCTGAGAAAACATATTAATCACAAAACCTAAGTTCATGATCGGCCACATCATATAACTGACAAGACTGAAGAAAGCGACAAGCTCACCCGGATTCAGCTGATTTTGCATGACCAAATAGCCGCCGTATGAAAGAAGAGCCACAATACAAATATTGCCGATAAATTCCATCAGCGGAAAATACGCAGACCAGATGAATGACGTTTGTAAATATTTTGTTCTGTAGGCCGCATTTGCCTTATTAAAGGCGCTAATTTGAAAATCTTCTCTTGATAGTGACTTAACTGTGTTGATGCCGCTGATATTTTCCTGCACCTTTGTATTGAGCTTCGCAAACGATTTTCTGATACCTCGGAAGGCAGGGTGTACTCTTTTGTCAAATTGATATACTGCGATCGCCAGAAAAGGCAAAGCAGCGATTGTTACCAGCGTAAGAGGGACCGAATAGTAAAACATGACTGATAAGCTGATCGCAACCAGCAAGCCGAATCGAATAAACTCAGCAAGCCCATAGGATAAAAAAAACCTAAGCCCCTCAACATCGGCTGTCAGCCTGGACATCAAATCACCTGTTTTGGCATTGTCATAGTAAGAAAAAGAAAGCCTCTGCAGTTTTCCATACAGGCCATTTCTCAGCCGATAAACAGATTTGATGCCAAACATATCACCTAAATACTGATGAAAAAAAGTGGCGGTTCCTTTTACAGCCATTACCGCAATAAATCCCAGACTGACCCATACTGCAAGCTGATACTGCCTCCCCAGTACGATCTCATCAATCGTAATTTGAAGAATGATCGGATAAACGACCGTTATCGCTGTCATCAAAAACATCGCCAGAAGCGACCACATAAACACCTTTCTGTACGGCCAATAAAACGATTTTAATCTTTTAAATGTCTCCATATCCAGCACCCTTCCAGTTTTTTCACCCTTACTATATCGATTCCCGAAATAAATTTCTATTAATTTTCCAAAATTCAATCTAATGATTGAGATGGTCTCTTACTTTATATGGTGGGACTATGTAAAATAAATGCTTACAGAAAATCATTGTATGCAGGATGAGGAGCAGGATATGCAAAAAACGAGAGATATGGCTTCTAACGCAAAAACCGGACGGCTTTATCGCCGTCCGGTTTTCATCCTCCGCTGACAGGCGGAATAACAGCCACCGTGTCACCGGAAGATACTGAAGTATTTTCTTTGACGTAGCTTTCATTTACGGCAATCATAGCCGTATCAATTGATTCAAGTCCGTATTGTTCCTTTAATACTGCTTTTACATCATCGGTTGTTGCTTGTTCCATATCAATTTCAAGCGTTGATGTGCCGGCCTTTTCAGCAAGTCCCGCAAACAAAAGAATTTTAATCATGCTGCTCTCCCTCACTTAGATCTGGTTTTCCATTCGGATAAGCTGTTGTCTCAAGCTGATCACCAATCCATTGCTCTCCGTCTTCCCAAATTTCTTTTTTCCAAATAGGCACTATTTGTTTAATGCGTTCGATTGCATACTCATTGGCTTCATAAGCAGCTTTTCGATGGGGGGAAGACACAGCGATGACAACTGCCGCTTCGCCGATATCCAGTACACCGATCCGGTGTGTGATAGCAGCTGAGGCACCTTTCCATTTCTCTTCTATTTCAGCCCCGATTTGGGCCAGCATCTGCACAGCCATCGGTTCATAAGCCTCATATTCCAGCCTGATTGTTTTTTTTCCGTTTGTCCACTCCCGAACCGTCCCGATAAACGTGGAAATAGCTCCGGCTTCCCGTTTCTCTACCTTTTTTATGATATCTTCAGTAACGATGGGTGTTTTCGTGATCTCAAATCGACCCATTACACAGATTCCCCCTTCAGCTGTGAAAGCACATAATCAACTCCTGCTGGATCATCCGCGTGAAAAACGGGTAATCCTTGGTGTGAAGCCATTTGTTCTTTTTCTCTGTACATGATTGCGATTATATTTACTGCCTGCAGTTCGGCCAGATCATCCTTATCTCGTACTATAACGACTTTAGGGTAAGGAGCTTTTTTAAAGCCTTCTATGAGCAGGCAATCCATATCGAGAAAGCGATATAACTCGATCAGCTGCGGGAGATCCCATTTACGGCGGGCCGTAAGCTGTAAAACACCCGCTCCTTCTACTGCTGTTATATCAGCTCCCGCGGCTTGGTAACGGTCAGTGTCTTTTCCTTCAGTGAATGCTTCCGGTTCGCCTCCATGACCATGATGCTTCAAACAGCCTGCATGCAGCCCCTGTTGTGCGGCTTTTTTAAGTATACGCTCTATCAACGTTGTTTTTCCGCTGTTTTGGAACCCTACAATTTGGACGATTGGGAAAGGACGGACCAAGGCCACTCACTTCCATTCTCTTCTCTGATCAGCAGCACGTGAACCGCTCTGCCCGATTCGTAACCTCTCGTACCGCCCGGCAGGATGATAAACGCATTCGCCTCTGCCAGTGAAGTGACAGAGCTTGACTTATCCAATCCAACGGGAGCCGCTAACAGCTTTCCTTCCTGATGGTGTACATAAGCACGTACAAATCGGGTAAAAGGATTTGGCTTAGGAAAGTCCTTAGTCAAAACAGCTTCTGCGCAAATGGGGTGCGGTTTATCATGAAGCAGCCATGTCCGGATCATCGGTTTTACAAACAGTTCAAAACCGACATAGCATGCCGATGGATTACCTGACAGCCCAAACAGCAGCATATCATTTGCATGAGCCACAGTCGTTACACTTCCTGGACGCATAGCAACTTTATTAAAGAGCACCTCCGCCCCGAGTCTTTCATAGATTGCAGGCAAAAAGTCAAAGTCACCAACTGACACGCCGCCTGTTGTGATTAGAAAATCAACCTTTTCCATTGCTTCTTTGACCGCAGCAAAGCTTTGATCAAGATCATCGGAAATTTTCCCTAAGTAAAGAGGTGAAGCGCCCGCTTCAATGACTTGTGCATATACCATACTTGCGTTGCTGTTACGTATTTTCCCCGGCTCCAGCGGGTCACTGACATTCAGCAATTCTGTGCCGGTTGCGATGATCCCAACAACAGGCTTTCTCACGACAGGCACAGAAGCGTATCCAAAGGTTGCCAGAAGAGCTGTTACTCCCGGGGTAATTCGAGTGCCCTTTCTGACTAAAACGCTCCCTTTTCTAGCATCTTCACCTGTTTTTGAAATATTGTCCCCTGGGTGGAAGCGGCGTTTTAAAGACATAAACGGCTGACCATTCTCTTCAAAGGTTTGAGTCAGCTCAATCATGACCACGGCATCCGCTCCTTTTGGAATTTGCGCACCTGTCATGATTCGCACTGCCTGAAACGCAGCAAGTTCTTTCTCAGATACAGCCCCTGCTCCGATATGGTCAATGACCTCAAAGCGGACAGGGTGCTCGCGTGAAGCTTCAGCCGTATCGCATGCTCTGACAGCAAAACCGTCATATGGCGAACGGTCAAATGCAGGCACATGGTGATCTGCCGTTACATCTTCAGCTAAAAATCGGTGAAGGCTGTTTTCAAGCGCCACCCATTCTGTTTCCCCTCGTTTTTGAAATCGGCCAACACGCCGAACAGCTTCATCTACCGGTATCGGTGTTCTTTTCTCCAGCATTCTGAACCCTCCTGTTGTTACAATCCGATTACTCTTGCCAACACAGAATTGGCTTCTTTCACATCACTTGTTCCGTGAATCAGAGCCCGTCCGTCATTAAAAATAACGATTCTAAAATGTTCATAATAGATATGAAGCAAAAATGCATTGGCCTCTACCTTGCCGATTGTTTTCAGCCGACTGACGAGCTCCTGCTTCGGTATTCTTTTTAATGACTCTGATCTGACTTGAACCGTATCACGGCCGCACAGTACAGCGGCTTTTGGCGTGTTCCAGTCTTGAAGATAAGGATAAACTGCGTGTGCGCCGCATGACGGACAATCTTCGACTCGTACATCGCTAACGTTTATTTTCATATGTGAATTGTTCCAGACATCAAACGTGACAAAGCCGCGCTGTATCGCTTCTATGTTTCCCGTTAACAGTTTCAGTGCTTCTGCCTGCTGATAGGCTGAAACCATATGGACCGCAGGGGGAATAATCCCCGCTGTATCGCACGTCGCTCCGCCGACAGGAATTTGTTCAAACAAACAAGACAAACAAGGTGTCTCCCCCGGTATGATCGTCATGAACATCCCTTGACTGCTTACACATGCGCCATAAATCCACGGTGTCTTTGTTTTCTGAGCTAGATCGTTGATAAGCATACGTGTTTCAAAATTATCTGTCGCATCGATAACAATATCCGCTTTTTCAATCAGCGGTTCAAGTGTTTCAGCCGTCCCCTCTGTAACATATGCCTCAATATATATGCCGCTGTTTATAGCGGATAAATGTTCTTTGGCAGCCATAGCTTTCGGCATGCGGAGTTCTGCATCGCTTTCTGTATAGAGCTGCTGCCTTTGCAGATTGCTCCATTCTACATAATCACGGTCAATGATGGTGATGGTTCCCACTCCCGCTCTCGAAAGCCCTTCAGCTCCGGCTGTTCCGAGCGCTCCTGCTCCTACGATCAGCACGCGGCTGTCTGCCAGTCTTTGCTGGCCCTCTTCTCCAATTTGCTTAAATCTGATTTGCCGTGAATAACGCTCCTCCATCAAACCTGATCTCCTTATCTTTTATGTCAATCATACCATGTTTTTCTCCCGTCAGTCCCAGCAGGAGAATGTCTTGAATTCTTCCAAACGCCTATAGTCATCGCGTGTATTAATATTCATAAACTCTTCCGGCACTGCCGCGATTTCCTCTGCCTGTACGTAACGAACTGAAATACGGTCTAACAAATCTGATATTCTTAATTTTTTCTCGGATAGCTGTTCATATAGAATAGGCATGATCCTTTTATGATACAGTGCTATCAATGGCTGCTCTCGTCCGCCTGATATCGGGATGACTGCGTCCGTATCGGCAGTCACCATGCGCCTGAGCTCCGCCATCGTCCTTCTACATATTAACGGTGTGTCACAGGATAGAATCGTATAAAGGTCACCGTCTGTCTTTTCAAAAGCAGTATAGATACCAGCCAATGGGCCCATTCCCTCGAACAGCTCCGCGTCTTGATATACTTCGGTTTCGCCATTCTCTTGAAATCTATCGATAAACTCGGGACGGCTGATGATGACCGCTTGCTCACCAAGCGCCTTTTTAGCCCACTCGTAAAACATGTGGCCTTTCCATTTTACAAAAGCCTTTGGCTCCCCAAATCGGCGTGAGGCTCCTCCTGCTAAAAGTACATTTATATGCTTCATGCTCTCACCTCTAGTTACCAAAAGCATAGCAAAAGCAAGGCTCCAACGCCAATGCTTGTCTGTTTATTAAAGAGGAATAGCTGTTCAGTATTTGCATATTGTAATGTTAACATCATGAGGGAGATGGTTCGCTTGAAAAGATCAGGTCCTTTTTTCCATGACGTGTCACAGGAGAACCTTTATTTAAAATCAGAGCTGTCAAGGTGCCATAAACTTATTTCCGAGCTTGAGGCAAGCTACTTCCATCAGAAAAATAACAAATTGCTCAAAGAAAATACCAATATGAAAGAAAAACTTCAGCAGCTGTCTGCTGAGTTAAAGCAAATGTCAATGAAAGAAAAACACGCCTCCCATACGAGCCATACACTGCATCAAATGAGAGCCGAACTGCTCGATAAAATCGTCACCTTGCAGGAGCTCCTTTCCGCGGAAACCTACAAACGCAAAACTGAAATTGAAGAAAAACATAAGCTTCATATCGAAAAAATCAAAATTGAGGAAGAAAATAAAAATTTGCATAAACAAATCATTCATCTTAATACCTCTATCCAGCGAGAACAGCACGAATTGTTTCAAGCAAAGCAGCAAGCCGAAACGATAAAAGCCGAAAACGGACGCTTAAAAGAGCAAATGATAGAAAAAGAATACCAGCTAAAACATATCAAAATAGAAATAGATCATATGAAAGATCGAATCATAGAAACGAAAGAAAGGCTGCTTGAAATAGAAAAAACGAAAGAAAAACTATTTCAAGAAACTATTATTTCGTACAAACGGCAGCTTGATGAAAGTGATGCCTGGATTGCTTCTCATTTTGCCGATATTGATGGCGGCGCGAAACAGAAAGAAAAAACGGCAGAAGAAGCTCAAACCGTTTACGCACCGTCAAGTCATGTAGAGACCATCCTTGAAGATGTCACAAAACAAGTAAATGAGCTTCAAAAACAGCTGACCAGAGCCCAATCATCTGACCAGCTTATCAATCATAAAATTGAAGAGCTGAAGAGCCGCGCCGCCGAAGAAAAACCTTATCAAAAATGGGTGTATAAGCTTAATCTTGAAAAAGAAAATAAACCTTCCTCGAAAAAAACCCAATAATAAAAAAACTGCTTGAGCTCGCCAAGCAGTTTTTCTGTGTGCTTATTCTGTTGCTGATTCAGTTGATTCAACGGATTCAATTTCGCCCTCTAAAATGTACTGGCCGCGATACGGTTTTTTCACTTCAGGATACATTTTAATTAAGCTTTGCATAAACGTTGTCATATTAGGAATTTCCAGACCGCTTTCCTTTTCAATCTCTTTTTGAAGTTCGGAACTTTTAATTGCCGCGTTGTGGCGTTTTAATGTTTTAATAGCCGCTTCACGCAGTTTAGCTGCTTTTGACCCCGGTCTTGCCGTTCCTCTTCTTCTTCTTGTCGCTCCATCTGGTATACCGGCAGGAAGAGAGGAAATAGTTTGAAGCTGAGGCTGGGCGGACTGCTGCTGTGATGGCGGCTGATAGCTTCTGATTTCCTGAGCTGCAAGCTCGGCGAGAACTGGCAGAGAGTCAGTTTTTCTTTCAGAACGGAACTCTTTTTTCGTTTCGGAAGGGCTTCCATTTCTGTCCAGCTCTCTTAATTTTGCGTATATTTTATCGCGTTCAATTTGATATTCACGAATGACTTTCACTTCAGCTTCATTTAATTGTTCTAATCGCAAGCGCAAAGCTTCTCTTTCATTAAACATTCCTCAATGTACCCCCTATCAGAATTAACATCTTTAATTAAGATATTAGATTACAAAAGTAATTTTATCAACTATTATTTTAGCATTTTACTATTATATTTACTCTATGAAAAATTCCTTATTTTCTGAAAATGTTTTATTTTTCAACAGACCTCTTTATCCACAAGGGTTTAAAGCTTATGCCAATCATTTGGAATAATGTTGAAATTCTATCTTTTAATTACTTCTTTAATGAAATTTAGTGTAATATCTACAATTTTCGCGTTCTGAGATATGAAAAATATCTAAATTTGCAGAAAAACATAAGAAATTAGGTCTCTTTTTTAGAAGATAAGTCATTAAAAAAGGTTTTTCTTATACCCAAATATGGAAAAATAAGCTTCTTACTCTTTTCCTTTTTTGCGCAAATAAAAAAACCTGATACCCTCAGGTTTTTTTATTTGCGCAATATTATTCAGCTGCTTGTTCTGTTTCAGCCAGAACGCGGTTCACACGTTTTTCAAGCATTTTCATGCCGCTGCCGCCCGCTTGAAAATGACGAAGCTGGCCGGTTTTATCAAACACATAGTACGCAGGCACATACTCGTTTTCAAATGCGTCGGTTAAAGCGTGGTCGCTATCAACAAAAATAGGCTGAGTCATGTCATGTTCAGCAGCTACTTCCTTGATTTTGTCGAGATCCAGGTCGTCTTCGGAACGAGGCATATGAACAGCTACAACGTTCAGCTTGTCTTGATATTTGTCACGGAATTCATTCACCTGCGGCATTGCTTCTTTGCACAGGTGACAGCTGATAGACCAGAAATGAATCAGTGTCGGCTTTTCTCCAATCAGTTGTTCTTTTGTTACTTCACCGTTGAACCAAGCTTTTTCTCCTGTCAATTCAGGCATTGGCTGACGTAATTTCATCGCTTTTTCCTCCTAGTGAGCAGTAAGAGTCAAAAAGGCCTAACGAATTGTTAGACCTTTTTCTTTCGTTCTCAAAAAGAATTAAAGTGTTTTTTGACCTGGTTTCCAGTTAGCCGGGCATAGTCCGCCTGTTTGAAGTGCTTGCAGCACTCGAAGCGTTTCATCAACGTCACGGCCGATGTTGTTATGGAAAACCGTTTGATATTGTAGCTCGCCTTCAGGATTGATAATAAACAATCCGCGAAGTGCAACGCCTTCTTCTTCAATTAAAACGCCATATTCACGGGATACTTCATGGTTAGTATCAGCAGCAAGCGGATATTTCAGCTGACCTAGACCATTTTCTTTGCGGTCTGTGTTGATCCACGCCAAGTGGGTATGGATTGTATCAGTTGAAACGCCGATCACTTCAGCATCAAGATCTTCGAATTCGTCATAACGGTCAGACATCGCTGTAATTTCTGTCGGACAGACAAAAGTAAAGTCCATTGGATAGAAGAAAAGAACCGTCCATTTGTCGTTTTTCATGTTTTCTTCAAGACTAACTTTGCCAAATTCCTTATTTGCAAGGACTGCTTCCATTTCAAAACGAGGAGCTTGTTTACCTACCATACGTTCTGCCATATGTATCCCTCCAATTGATAGTTTGGCTTTAAAAGCCAGACAGATAAGAAAATAAAGGAAAATATCCCTTATTTCGTTAATAACATCACAATGACCATTATATCGAAGCGCATTTTCACAGTCAATTTTTAACAAAGAATACATGTCTTTGCCTTCGACATTTTACGTTAAAAAGTTTAACATGTTCATGTATAGGGAAACAAATTTTAACATGCTGCAACACATTCAGAAAGGAAGCTCCAACATGGATTTTATTACACACTATGATTGGGCAGGTCTTGTCACCAATGCGGGTGTTTTACTCATTAAGCTCGTCATTATGATTTGCCTCTATTTTATCGTTCGATCTGTAGGCATGAGAATTATTAAACATCTATTTGCAAAATTTGAAGCGCAAAACAACCTGACTATTGGACGGGCTCACACGCTCCGAAGCCTGACACTTAATGTATTTGCTTACATATTGATTTTTATTTTTTTCGTTATGGTTCTGGATTTGTTTCATTACGATCCGAGCGCTCTTTTAGCAGGTGCGGGAATTGTAGGTCTGGCGGTCGGTTTTGGCGCCCAAGGCCTTGTCAGCGACATCGTGACAGGTTTTTTTATTCTGCTTGAAAAACAATTGGATGTCGGAGATTATATAACCGTTGCAACCTTTAATGGAATTGTGGAGCAGGTCGGTTTAAGAACGACCCAAATCCGCAGCTTTGACGGCACACTGCATTATATCCCGAATCGGAACATCACAAATGTAAGCAACCATTCCCGCGGAACGATGCAGGCGCTGGTTGATATTAAAGTCCCTGCTGAAAGAAACCTCGATGAAACCATTCACATCTTACAACATGTATGTGACGAAACGGCAGCTGCTCTTCCGCAAATTAAAGAGGGCCCTAATGTTATCGGCATTCAAGAGCTGGGAACCTCTGAAATTGTGATCAGAGTCATTGCCAAAACAGAAAATATGGAACAGTGGCGGGTCGAACGCGTGCTGAGAAAAGAAATAAAAACCGCACTCGACCGCGCTTTTCCTAAAGAAACAGAATAATAAAAGAACCGAAGCTTTTGCTTCGGTTTTTACTTTACTGAATTCTGCTTTCAACTTCGCTGCAAATTTCTTCAGCAGTCATCCCGGAAGCTGTAATGACTGGTGCTTGTGTTACTGTATCGGCAATACCTTGCACATTGTTGTCTAGCCCTGTTACGACACAGCAGTCACAGCCTTTTGCATCTGCAGGACTTTTCATCATGACAACGTCATATCCTTTTTCCCTTAATGCAGCTTCTACATCTGATAACGACTGTTCAATTCCAATTTTTTTTGTCATAAAGAACACCTCCGTTAAATAGGGTGCTCATCATATGGCATTTTATTCTTTCCATTGTACTTAATTGGCATAAACAGAAAAATAACCTGTCATCACGTTAACCGCTGTTTCGATTGCATTTTCATCAGGATTCAGCTTTGCGTGATGGAGTCCGTGCGCGGAATCAGCGCCGAGCCAGAACATGAAACCCGGATATTTTTTCAGCATGTAGCCAAAATCCTCTCCGGTCATCGCTTCTTTTGCTTCAATTACTTGTGCCAATTTGTGCCCAGCAACAAAAGACATAAATTCCTCTGTGAGCCCGCTTGTATTGTAAACTTGGTGATACACAGACGGATACGTCACTTTTCCTTTACAGCGAAAACCGATTTCGATTCCTTTCACTAAATCTTCGATCCGTTCCTTTACCTGCTTCATGGATTCTTCAGAAAGCGTGCGGATTGTGCCTTCCAGATGAGCTGTTTGCGCAATGATATTTTGCGCGGAGCCGCCCGTAATCGTACCGATAGTAATCACAGCGCTGTCCAGCGGGTCCGTATTTCTGGAGATGATTGTTTGCAGTTGAGTAACGAGTGTGCTTGCCGCTACAACCATATCCTCAGCTAAGTGCGGATAAGCTGCATGCCCCCCTTTGCCTTCCAGGTCAATGACAAGCTCTGATGTATTCGCAAAAAGCAAACCGCTTTTTGTCGCGATGGTTCCGACCGGCAGCTCTGGAGCAATATGAAGCGCAGTGATGAGATCAGGCTGCCACTTTTTCAAAACGTCGCTCTCTAGCATCGGTTCCGCTCCGCCTGGACCTTCCTCTGCCGGCTGGAATAAAAAGAGCAGATCCTGCTTAACAGGTTGATGAACAAAGTGGTCGATGATGCCCAGCGCAATCGTCATATGCAAATCGTGTCCGCAAGCGTGCATTTTGCCGTGATGCTCTGATGCGAATGGCAGCCCTGTCTGCTCTTCGATTGATAGCGCATCAATGTCCGCTCGGTATCCGAGCATTTTTTCCGGCGCTGTTCCGTTCACTTTCACAAAAAGCCCTGTTCTCCATTTCTCAATTTCAATTCTGTCTTTCGGATATTGCTCCAAGACGTTTATTAAATATTGCTGTGTTTTAAATTCCTGAAATCCAAGCTCGGGAATACGGTGCAGATCTCTGCGGATTGCAATGAGCTCCTCTTTCTTCATTTTCATGTCCTCCTGCCTATACGAATAAGGCGTGGATATATCATCCACGCCTTTTTGATCAAATCATTCCTTACAGCTGGCGTAATTCCTGCTTGATTTCAGTTTTGCCTTTTGTTTTCTCATCGATATCTTTAATTTTCTTAGCAGGTGTTCCTGCAACAACTGTGTATGGCTCAACATCGTTTACTACGATCGCACCCGCAGCTACAACAGCTCCTTTACCAACTGTTACACCTTCAAGCACGACAGCATTTGCGCCGATCACAACGTCGTCTTCAATGACAACCGGTTTAGCGGATGGCGGCTCAATAACGCCCGCAAGCACAGAACCTGCACCGATGTGACAGTTTTTACCGACAGTAGCTCGTCCGCCAAGGACAACGTTCATATCGATCATTGTACCTTCTCCGATAACTGATCCGATATTGATAGAAGCCCCCATCATGATGACTGCGTTATCGCCGATTTCAACTTGGTCGCGGATGATCGCACCCGGCTCGATGCGCGCTTTTACATCTTTAAGATCAAGCATAGGAATCGCAGAGTTGCGGCGGTCATTTTCAACCACGTAATCCTCGATTTTGCTTTGGTTTTCTTCAATTGCTGTTTTGATTTCGTTCCATTCACCGAAGACAACACCAGTGTTTCCGTTTAGAAAAGCTTTCGCAGATTCACCGAAATTGATTCCTTCCAGCTCACCTTTTACATAAACCTTTACAGGTGTAGATTTTGTACTATTTTGAATAAATGAAATAATTTCATTTGCATCCATCATTTTCATATGTATAGTCCTCCTCCTGATTTTCTACCTCATTACTGTATCAAAGGAAAGATACAAAGACAAGAAAAAAAGGAAACAGGCGCTCGGCATTTCTTCTTGCATCTATCAGACAGCACAGCCGCTTTTTCTAGCAAATTGTCTGCCGAATTCCTTTAATGCTTCCTCTTCTTCCCCTTCAGGATTCATTTCAACTTTTACGGAAGGAAGCACGATTTCGCCGCCTCGATCTTTTATTTTCTCTTCAAGTGTATCTACAGCACCGCAGAAAAATTCATATCCTGTATCACCGGAACCGAAAACAGCGCATGTTTTACCGGTAAAGTCAAGTGCATCCATTTCTTCGGCAAGGTCGAGAAATTCGTCAGGCAAATCTCCGTCTCCCCATGTATAGGTTCCTAAGATGATATGTTCATAATCATTAAACAGCTCAGCATCATCAATGTCCATCGCTTCAAAACGGTCTACTTCCGCTTCCGCTTCCTGAAGTCCCTTTTCAATCAAATCAGCCATGGCTTCTGTGTTGCCTGACATCGTTGCGTAAACCAGCAAAATCTTCCCCAATTCCGTATTCCTCCTCTAATGAATCATTGCTGAAACTTCGTACGGCTGGACAAATTTACATTCATACAAACCTGCACAAAAGAAATTTTCTCTTTGATTGGCCACTCTCCAGCCATGACCTTTAATGGTATCAAACCATCTTAGCTCTCGGGCCTCAAGATCAGCCTGATAAATCCTCGAATAGCCATTTTCATCTTGAGCCGTTGTGACATAAATAATGCCATCATCCTCTGAAATATCAAGAAACGATTCTTCCTTTTTCATCATGCTAGAATGTATCGTGACTTCTTCAGCCGTTAAAATATGCTGTGCAATGACGGCTCCGCGTTTCCCTTTTACAGAGCCCATTGCAGCAACCAGCCATTTTTCATTGAACACTAGCATGGATGCCGTCATACGGTTGTCTTCTTTTTTCACCATTCGGACAGCGTCTTGTGTGAAATCGTAAACCCAAATCCCTCCGAAGCATTCGTGTATTTGTGTACCAATATAAAGATTACCGCCGTGCAGACACAGTGAACGGATAACAGGCGGATGTTCAAATTCCGCAAAGGGTTTGGCAACCCGCCACGAAATACCGAAGTCTTCTGATACATAAACGCAATGCTTGCCATGGGCGCAAACAAATCCATCATTCCTGCCCGTAATCGCCCACACTGTCGCATTTGTCGGGAAGCTCGATATCGACCATGTTTTCCCCTCGTCAGATGAACGAATGATCGTTCCCTTTTCACCGACACCGAATAAATAAGGACCGATGTAACTGATGCAGTGTATTTTCGCTTTTAAACGAAAAAGCTTCTTCCAGCCTTGTTCCAAAGAATAATGAAAAATGCCCTCTCTTTTTACTGCCACAAAATAGCCAGAAAACGATGATGCCGCAACAGCTGTCGCACCTTTATGAAACATGGCTTTTTCCCTTGTTCACAAAATCTGCCCATGCAAGAAAACCTCTTGCAAATTCTCTGCAGCTTTCCACGTCATCATCCGTTTCAGGGGCAAGCTCAATTTTAAGTGTTTCTTGATAGACAGCAGCTCCCGCCTCTTGCAGCATGTCACTGAACAGATTGACAGCTTCACAAAATTTTGGGTAAGAATAATCCCCCGAGCCAAAGCAAGCTGTTTTCAATCCGTTCAGCTCGAGCTGCTGAACCTCTTCGAAAAAGTCCTCTGCTTCGTAAGGCAAATCGCCATCCCCCCATGTATAGGTGCCAATGAGCACATAATCATAAGAAGTCAGAGCCGATGTTTCTGCGTCATCCATATCGATGCAATCAATGTCTAAACCATATTCCTGCAGCGTATCTTTTATAATTCCAGCAATGTCTTCGGTATTTCCTGACATGCTGGCATATGTAATCAAGGCTTTTGCCATGTTATCACCTCATAATTGATAATGATTTTCAATATCATATGTACCACTTTAAATGATAATGATTTTCATTGTCAATATGTAAATAAAAAAAGACAGCCTTGTGCTGTCTTTTCTCTTAAAATGGGTGCTCTTGATCAAGCATCTCCTTTACAACTGAAACAAAAGCTTGAACTTGCTTCAGTTCAAAAGCAGGCTCATAGCCTAATAACCACGTATCCCGCCCGATAGGGTTTCCTTTACCGTCTAACAGAGGCATTTTATTGACTTTGTCTTCGTTCTGAAGGGTAACAGACGGCAAAATCGCATATCCGATCCCGTGCAGCGCCATCTGTTTGCACGTTTCAATCTGATCAACCAATATAGTTTGTTTTGGCGACGTTTTAAATTTTTGATGCCACCAATGCTGAATCTCCTGAAAATAAGTGCTGTCGCTTTTAAATTGGATAAACGGCCGTTCTGTATGAGCAATATCTTCTATACAGGAAATTTCAGTATCGACTAAATACAGATGGTCTGTCATTAAATAGTCTTTGCGGCCTTTCCACTCGGGGTTTCCTCTAATAATGCCAATATGAACCTGATCCTCATAAAGGCTTTTCAGCATTTCGCTGCTCCAGCCGGTAATAAGCGAAACCTTTGCATTCGGATACTTTTCCACATACGTTTTCAGAACTTTAGGAAGCCAATGCTGGCCGATGATAGAGGCGACGGCGAGCTTCAGTGTGCCGTGAATTTCTCCTTCGAGCTCATCGATATTTTCTCTGATTCTGTCCTGCTCTGACGTAACGTCATTCGCAAACTGAATGATTTTCTCTCCGGCCGGCGTTACCGTCAATCCTTTTTGGGATCTTAAAAATATCTTTGTCCCCCACGCCTTTTCAATGGTTTGTAAACGCTGAGATAAAGCCGGCTGGGATACAAAAAGCCGTTCAGCCGCCTTTCTCATATTTAACTCCTCAGCTAAAACTACGAGCATATGAAGCTCTTGAAGCTGCATGTCGTCCTCCTTTTTATTATCAATAAGTTTTTCTTATCTCCCATTCTAATAAAAACTTAGTTTATGATTCAAGTCCTTTTCACCCCAATTTATGTATGCGCTTTCTTTATTGCTCTGCAAATATAATAAAAAATAGGCCGAGCAGCCTACTTGTTCAATGAGCGAATATGTTTATTCAATTCCTTCAAAACCACTCTTCTCGTGAAGATCCCCTCAAAGACCTGATCATCATTTTCAACGCAAACAAACCCGTTATCAATGACCATGCTGAATCCTTTGATAATCGGATCATTTATATGAAGACGCGGAATATCACTCAGCATGACTTCCTCTACGGTAATCTGGTCAAGCTTTTCGAATTCAATTCTTTCAAGACCAAAAATGCTGTTCATGATCATATTTGTCCCGATTAAGCCGTGTAAACGATAAGACGCATCCAGCACCGGGATGGCCGTGTATCCTGTTTTTGTCAGCACTAATAAAGCGTGCTCCAGGTTGTTCCCAACTTGAACGTGCGCTACTTTGTCCGCCTCAATCATAAATTGTCCGACTGTTGCCTCAAGAAGCTGATCTGATTGCAAGCTTATCATGTTTTCGACCCCTTTTCATTTTCATCAACACATACATTCCCTATACTACAATAATATAAACTTTATCAGTATTTGTCGAAAAGTTTCCTCAATAAAAAAGATACTCTTTGGAGGAGTATCAATTATAAAGTGTTCCATTAATTTTCAAATCGAAATCGGTCGTATAGCGTTACAAGTTTTTTGTAGGTGGTTCCGTCAACGTTTTTGGTTCCTGTCTCTATATCGTTGATCTCACTGCTTAAAAGCTCGATAGCATACTCATGATTGATCAGGATATTCAGCAGAAGTTTTTGTTCTTCTTCTGTAAATCGTTCACCGATAAGACTCATTCGTAATCAGGCCCCCTGTTTTATACTGAATACCTCTGAAAGCAAGAAAACTTACTTTCAGCTCTACCGCTAGAATAAGTAATCAGAAAACAATCGTCAACCGCATAATTCGACATTTCCCTCGGCTTGCGAGCCGGAATTATTTTGTGAAACGATTTGCATAGCTGAAGGCTGTGTATGAATCCGGTTTGATTTTAGCCTCAATCCCCATTGAAGTAATACGCCCTGTCATTTCTTGAATCAGTTCTTTTGTAAGCCCTTTTTTCCCAATATCCAAGTGAACCTCAAATGTAAGATCCGCCCCTTCACCTGTAAAAGGCAGGAGCAGATCGGTAATATCCATCAAGTGTCCATCCAGAATATAGGCGGCTGTTTCTTGACTGTACGCCGTTTCTAACGAAATCTTTTCACGAAGGCTATGTATGGGTCTGTCGACTGCGTGGTTTTTCAAGCAGCCCCAAGCTCCCTTGCCTGTACGATGCAAATGTAATGCAGTAATAAACTTTGTGTAATCACGATAAACCTGAGAATCGGTTCCGATCGATAACACATATGAAGAACGGGGGTCCTTTCGGATAAAGGCTTTAAGCCGCTCCATCACATCTTGAAAGGTCATCTGTGCTTCTGAAAGATTATAAAACAGAAAAGAATCGGCCATGACGACACTCCTTTTCAAGGATTTACAACCATGAAACAAGTATGTTCCTTACCGTTTATTTCGATTACATGCTGCAAAGCGAAAGCTTGTTTCCCCTATATCAAGAGTCTTACTGCAAAAGTTCAAAGATTTCGATTGAAACCATGTCGATATTATCAAACGGATATGTGTTCGGCTTTTCACCTTTTTGGAAAACTGTCAGTTCGAACGTTTGATTTTTTTCGAAATATTTAACACTGCATATTTTTTCACCATTTACTTCGAAGTAGCGTTGCATTGGCTCGCTAGCCGCTTCCGCCGTTTCTTGCAGACTTTGCAGCCGTGTGATGATACCCATTAATTGTGACATTCTAAAAAAAGACTCCTTTCAAAAAACAACTTCAAATCAACAAGTATTTATTATAATACAAGTTCTATTGAGCATCATACCATAAAGTCGGACAGGATGGCATTTTCCCTGCTGAATTTAAGAAAAGAAAAAAAGTGAAAAAACTATTTTTACGTAGTTTGAGGCTTTTTTTGGAATGTCATACACACAATTATAGTTTTTTTGATATTCCGGCAGAATCCAACAGCCTTTTTGCAATTTTGTCAAAATCTTCTTTTGAATAACGGGATTCGGGATTGGATGCATTTTGCCGATACTTCCGCCAGTCGCAACCTCAAGCGCTTTGGCATAAGCCCCGATGTGAACGCCGCCGCACATGAGCAAATCCAGCAGCATCAGGTTTCCGCTGTTAAACCCATTTTCACCAGTCCAGACTTCCCCATCGAATCAAACGGATACGTTTGAGCCGTTTCAATAAGATGCTGGGAATTGCGTCTATTTTTTGCATCTCTCATCGATGTAAAACATCGGGATCACCTTTAAATGACGAACCTGTCAGCATTAAAGACATAATCCTTCAGCCGTAATGCTTGATACGAGATCGTCGTAAAACGGTTTTAATTTTTTCTTGCAGCGAAAGTTACAGGATTGGAACATGTAATGATTGAGAGTGGACAACCAAATTTGCCGCCTAACAGCTTTTGAACCGCGGCTAGAGCATTTGGGTCAGGATGTTCTGGGGTTGGAAGGTCAATGCGCAGGCTGTTGCTCCTTTTGAACAAGTTTTATCCTCCTAGTGGCGTTGTTTACCACTAATAAGGTTTATTGTTTTATGGTTTGTCTTATTCGTTGACAAATAAAAAACTTGGCGGGGGTAGCGCCAAGCTTTTCGGATCTTGATCTGATAGAGGGGTTGGGGAACAGAGAGTAGCTTCTCTCTATAATTAAATGATAATGATTCTCAGTATCAATGTCAATCGTTTTTTTGATTTTTTTTTTCAATTCATAAAAAAAACGGCTCTTCAGCCGTTTAAATCAAACCATCCTGCTCATATAAATAAGAATACGGCAGGTCTATAAATAAATACATATGATCATCCATCGGATACGAAAACGTTCTAATCATTTCACCTGTTTCCAAATCGCTGTACAAATCACTGAAAAATCCTTTTCTGAGGTTTCTCATTCTCATAATATTCTCTAAAAAATAAGGACGCCAGCTCCAGTTCTTCTCCGTATACTCCGGCTGGTAAATCCATTCTCCGTCTTGTTTAAAAACATTTCCAGTCAGCTGATCGCCTTCTTCATCACAAATATAAATTCTAAAACTGCAATCCGTCAGCTCTTCCGCCAGCTTTTTAATAAAGTCGTCATCATCCGGAGACTGGTTATATTTTCGCAATGATGTAACAGCCTGATGCACCCGTTTGTAAAACTGTTCAGAGTGCTCATAGACGGTTTCTAGTTTCTTTTTCTCATGTGTGATAAATTGGTGAAATTCAGTCTTAAGTCTTCGCTTCAATACATCTCTCTCTAAAAACGATTCTGACGGGGACACCAAATAAAAGCCCTGAAAATAGCGGCCTCCGTTTCTCCATGCATATTGAAGCTGAAAATTCGCCTCAATATCTTCGTAAAGCAGCGCCGCACCGATTTTTCTTGCTAATAATGAAATGCTGTACAGCACATGCTCATAAGACGGAGATGGCTGCGATATTTTCAGCGCCTGCAGATCAATTTTTAACAAATCTGGTGAAAGCAGCGCAATTCGGTCCAGATTGCTGCTTTCTTTTCCGATATTATCAACTGCAATTTTAATTCCGTATGTACGATAGTAGGCAAGCATATGGTAAAGCTGCTCAATATCCCCTTCAAAATTGTGCTCCGTAATTTCAAGCACGAAACGATGAAGTTCGATCCCTCTCGCTTCATACTCTTTCAGAAGCTCAAGAAAGCTTTCGCCGTGATCAAGCATTAAAAGATTGGCATCCTGATTCATAAAAATCAGCAGATCAGAATCCGCTTCTAAAAAGCGGTCAAGAGCCTGGCGGATAATTCTGTTATCAACCTCTAATTTATATTCTTCGGGTATCCCCGCATCTAAAAAAAAGGGTCCGAGACTTTGAATTTCTGAATCTGCCAATATACGTCCCAGCACCTCATACCCGACGATTTTCTGCTCCTCGGCACTGAAAATCGCCTGGTAATATGGGTGGACATCATCAATGTTCGTTAAAATATCAAGTGGATCCAACATGTTATCACCTGCTTCTCTATCTTTGTCTGATTATACACACAATTATATCTACACCACAAATTTTTAAAAAAACATAGCGGAAAAGTGGGTTGTATGGAAGTGTCTTAAAAGAAGAGGATAAAATATTTTTGGGATTATAAATCTACAGACTTAATTAAGGATTTTATTCATTTGTTTCCCAATAACCAAGACAAATACATAAATAAGAGCATTAATACTAGCAGCTGTCCAAAAGTAATGATTCCAATCAGTGCCTTTAAACATCCAATCATTATCATGTTTCAAATTAAAGAAAGTTCCTTTTTTATCGTATGTGCCAAATGTAAGAGTTGTTGAACCACCAACACTCTTTGAAACATCAACTCCATACATTGAACCGACATTGTCAGTATAGTTTATTTTCATATACGTGTAATCAGATAAAATTTTTTCTACCCGTTTGGTTGGCAGAGACACATATAATACAGCAGACGTATCGCCTCCGGGCCCAGCCAAATACTCTCTAGCTTTAATAAATTTCGTTTCATCAGGAAAATCTATATGGTAAAGTTTTTCAAATCTTATTTTTTCATCAGATGTAAGATTTGTATTTTGATAATACTCTGGAGTAAAAGCACATATAATAAAGTACCAAATATTAAAGATGATAACTAAACTGCTTAAAAATAATACAGCTGACATTTTTAACAATTTCTTCAATCGACCACCCCTTAATCTTTAAAAATTATATCATAAATTTGAATAGAAAATAAAACAAGCGAACGACCAGCATTAACGTTCGCTTGTTTTGCAGTTTATTCAGATCTCATTTTTTTCTTAATAACATCTCTAAATGCTTGTGCTGTTATTTTTCCAATCTCTTCACTATAATCCTCAACATCAAAAGCTTTTTTAAAGGCTAACCTAATCGGAACAACAACTGGATCAAGATTTGTATTTAAATAATACTCTGCCTCAGAGAAAATTTTGTCTAATGAACCATCAAATCTATTATTTATAAATTGAGTGAACCTATTCATAAACTCATTATTACTATAGTAATCTCTGATTACGATATTCAGAGGTTGAGCATTAGCACCAACTGATGTCTTATTCGCCAGATTAATTGCATCTACATCACTAAATAAATCATCTAAGCTAAATTGATACATATTACCTATTATCTTTGTAGCCGCATCATAAGGCGAATTAAATTCTTGAGCATGTAATTTCATGTCCTGTATTGTTGTTAATAGATCTCCAGTCCAACCAGCAAAATCTCGTAAAGTTTGAGAGTAACCACCACTATAAATAATGGCATTATAAGTTGCCATAAGATGCTGTGTTCCTATGACAGTTTTCGATTTAGGATCAACAATTCCATTTACTAAATCTTCCCCTAGCGCTTTATCAGCCCATTCGCGATAAATAGGATCAATCTGGCCTGCAGTAGGCACCCACTTCCACCCTTTATAGTTATCCTTTCTTAAATACTGGGCAACCAACTCATTAGCTAATTGTGTTTTTTCTACTCCGTTATTTAAATCACTTTGCATTTGGGCATATTTTTCAGCTGTTTCGTATAAAACATCAATTTGGTCAAAAAACTTTTTATTCTCTGAAGAGACTTCATTTATAGTATTAACTCCAATATCCAAACCTGAACAAATATCATTATCAATTTGTATCATTCCAGAACCACTTCCAACAGTAATTGTTGAAATTTGGTCAAACGCCCAATTGTAAGGCAGGGGATATCCTAAGTTTCCACTAAAACCGGTAGACATACCACTTACAAAACTTGCAAATGCTAAACCTTTTTTAGAAACTGAAGTACATACATTTCTAGGTGCATAAATGCCAATTTTGTAAGTCGAACCTAAAAAACCATTCATTATTTCATTAATACCTTCGAAGTGTGGAATAATATTGTTGTTTAAATCGTTACCATAAGCATCATAATCTACTGCAAAATATATTACAGTGTTATTTTTAAACCCATATTCTTTTGCTGCCTTATAAGCTGCAAGCGCATCTTTTTTTCCTTGTTCTTTATTAAAATAAATTGCTTCTCCCCCATAGGTTTGATAAATCGGAAAAACATTTAAACCTGATTTTAAGATTGTTTCTAATTCACCTGGTTGTATTTTTTTATTTAGAGTACTCCCCGGCGCATTTGTGAGATATCGCCCTACAATCTTATAACCTGCTCTCTTAAGGGACTCCGCTCTGTCCGATGTAATTTGAGTAATTGAGTCACAAGCAACTCCTTTTCGATTGGGGTCCCCAGTACTTACTAGAAGCGAAGACCATGTTTGAAAGTCAGCGATACCACTCTGTTGCAATTTTACAAAAGATTGAAAATCCATTACTTTTGATTTTACGGATTCAGAGTATACTCCATCAAAAGGAACATTGTACCCATTAAAAATTAGAGCAGCTTGAAATAAATGAACAAAACTATTTCTTTCATCCGTGGATCCAATTCCCAATACAGGAATCAATCTTTGTGTAGTTGGTCCAAAATTCCCATTAGCTATACTATCATCTAATCCTTCCTCGTACTGTATTGCATATACAAGAGACTTTTGAGTATCCCTTGAATACTGACCATCACAGGGCATTAAATAGAAATTCTCTCTATGGTTAAATTTATTATTTAGCCATTGCTGTATTGAACGAACTTTCTCTGATGCTCCACTTAAAAGGATATAAGAGTCCATGTTCAATAAAGCCTTAAACACTTTAGGCGTTACTACACCATCTGCTTTAGAAAGACCCATATTCATTTGCATTTCTGCTATCGCGCCTTTCGTTCCCTGTCCAAATGTACCCGTTAATCCACCTGGACCATAACCTTTACAATAAAGGGCACCTTGAATAATTTTCACAATATTTTTTTTTGAATTAGATGACATAGAAATTGGGCCTAATTCTTCAAGCTTTCTCAAAGTTGTAGGACCAAAACTGTCGGAAGTCTGTATAATTCCCAATTCTAGTTGTAACGCTCTAGTTAATGCATACATTGTTTCCCAGCCAGTTTTCCCATTTTCCTCAATGGGATTATAGCCACTTTTCCCCTTGTACGTTTCATTGAGCCATTCCTGAGTTAACAATACCATTTCGTCCATTATTTAACCTTCTTTCCATAATAATATAAACCTAATCAATTCATTCCTATAATTCCTCTTTTTAGTTAACGAAGTAATTATATGAATGTTTTAATCTAAGTTCTTCATACTTCGCCTCCCCTTTTGAAATATAACTTTCATATATTAGGTGGCTTACGTATGACACCAAATCCTCTTAAACACTTAGAGTTTTATGTGTTATCTTAATAGGTTTAATGGGATAGGAAGAAGGTTAATTTTGGAGGTTAAACTTTTAAACATAAAAATTCCACTTAATAATTTCCAATATTTACTGATAAATATTATTGTAAAATTAAAACGGATAGGGATTCAGCCATTGCCCCCCATCCAGAGTGATACATTCTCCATTCATATAGGAAGCTTCATCAGAAAGCATAAACGCTGCCAAAGCGGCAATTTCCTCGGGTGTGCCAAGCCGGCCGAGCGGCACACTGTTTATCGTTCGGGACATCGCTTTTTCTGATTCAAAAAGCTTCTCTGCACCGCCTGTTCGTTCAATTGGACCGGGTGCAATCGCATTGGAACGGATTCCGTATTGACTGCCCCACTCTACGGCAAGAGTTCTAGTGAGCGATAATACGCCAGCTTTTGCCGCAGCGGAATGAGCAACCCCCGCACCCGCTCCCCACGCATAAGTGGCGGCCATATTTAAAATAACACCCTTCTGCTGATGCTCAATCCAGTGCCTGGCTGCGGCCTGACTGCAAAAAAATGTACCATTTAATACAATTTCAATTACCGCTTTCCATCCATTGGGCGTGAGCTTTTCCGCCGGACAAATAAAATTGCCGGCTGCATTATTAATAAGTGCATCAAGACGCCCAAACCCATTTAGCGCTTCTGCAACCATTTGTGCTGCAGAAGAATCAGAACGGACATCCATTTGAAAGCAGGCAACTTGGCTCTCAAAGGTTTCAATTTCTTTTTTTGTTTCTTCAAGCGCTTCCTGGTTCCGCCCTGTTATCATGACGTTCCAGCCCAATTCGGCCTGTTTCTTTGCCATTACTTTTCCCATGCCGCTTGACCCGCCGGTAATAATAACAACCTTTTTTTCCATTGTATGGTCCCTCCTATTATGAATGATCATTCATTCAATATTATTCTATCATCATACACCATCTTCTGTCAGCACATGCTGAGATGAGATTTTTTAAAGGTACAGGTGATATAATAGAAAAACTCTATTAAAGGTTGGTTTGAAATGAAAAAGATGTCCAGAAGACAATTTTTAAAAGGAACGTTCGGCGTTTTTGCGGCCGGGGTTTTAACGGCTGGCGGCGGATATGGCTATGCCCGCTATCTGGAACCGCATATGATTGAGACTACTAAACACACGATTAAAAGCTCTCTCATTCCCCATGGATTTGATGGTTTTAAAATTGTGCAGTTCAGTGATACACATTTAAGCGATTATTTTACGCTTGATGACTTTAGAACTGTCATTCTGACAATCAATGAATCTAAGCCTGATTTAATTGTTTTTACCGGTGATATTATCGATAACCCTGATACGTATCACAATTATCAGGCAGTGATTCCTTTCTTGAGAAAGCTGCAGGCACCCTTCGGAAAGATTTGTGTTTACGGTAATCATGATCACGGCGGCTATGGAACCGATGCTTATAAAAGCCTGATGACTTCAGGAGGTTTTACGGTGTTCCGCAACGCCTATCAAAAATTGACGCTCACAGACGGCAGCGAAATTGAGATTGCTGCGCTCGATGAGTTAATGCTCGGGAAACCCGATTATGAAGGCACCCTATCAAAACTAAGCGAGAAGCTTTTTTCCATTCTGCTCGTCCATGAGCCTGATGCCGCCTTGAATACAAAAACATATCCTGTCAATCTGCAGCTATCCGGACACACACACGGCGGGCAAATTCAGCTGCCCTTCTACGGACCGCTTATTACGCCTCCGTACGGAAAAGTCTATACCGAAGGAATGTATCAAACAGATGGCACTCATATTTATGTGAACCGGGGCCTTGGGATGACGAGACTGCCTTTGCGATTTCTGGCTAAACCTGAGATCACAGTCTTTACATTAAAAAGCACAAATTAATGTAGCAGAATGGGTTCCTCATCAATACTTTAAATAAAAAAGGGAGGATGAGGAAACTGCTCACGTACCAGATTAAACAAGGCGATACACTCACCAGCATCGCGGCCGATTTCAGAATCAGCACCGCTGCTTTAACTCAGGCCAACCCTTCGCTGCAATCAGGAGTTATCGCCGGACAGCGCATTGTCATCCCCGGTCTCCCGGACCCGAATACGATCCCCTATCATATTGCAGTCTCAATTGGGGCTAAAACCCTTACTTTGCACCAAAATAATCGGGTAATAAAAACATATCCAATCGCCGTCGGTAAAATACTGACACAAACACCGACTGGCGAGTTCTATATTATTAACCGCCAACGCAATCCCGGCGGCCCATTTGGCGCTTATTGGCTGAGCCTTTCAAGGCAACACTATGGAATACACGGCACGAATAATCCCGCTTCGATTGGCAAGGCTGTGTCTAAAGGCTGTATCCGCATGCATAACAAAGATGTTCTAGAACTCGCTTCCATTGTGCCAAACGGAACAAGAGTCATGATTAACCGGTAATGTTTTCTTATTTGTTTCAAAAACAGGCGGTTTATAATATGATAAAGTGGGACCTTTAGGGTAAGGAGCGTTTTTATGGATATATTTAAAAATCGTAATTTTGTTCGTCTTTTTTTCGCAGCACTCGCTTCTCAAATGGGCACGACAGTAGGCAACATGGCATTTGCTTTTTTCTTGCTGGACCGCTTCAGCAGCCAGCCTTCGTACACAACCTTGGCTGAACTGATGTATTCCCTTCCTACAGTATTTGTGTTTTTACTTGTGGGAGTTGTGGCGGACCGGTTTGACAGAAAAAAAGTCGCGGAAAACTGTGATTGGATCAGAGCCGCCCTGACTGTCGTTCTTTTTTTCACTTTATTTACCGGTAATATTCCTCTTGTTTTCTGTATTTTGTTTGTCAGAAGCGCTGTAACCAAGTTTTTCTTTCCTGCAGAAAACAGTTTAGTACAAGCCATCCTGCCGAAGGAGCATTATGCGAAAGCGGCCGGGCTTAATCAGATGCTTTTTAGTATCTTTATGGTATTTGGGGTTGGAATCGGTGCTTTTATGTATAACACAATCGGAATTCATGGAGCGATTATTCTTGATTTTATCAGCTTTATTATCTCCGGCCTGCTGATCCGTACCTGCCGGATTCCGAAAGAAGCCAGACAGCCGAACGGTACATTTAACTGGAGACAAGCTTCCTTAAAGGATTCGATAAACGATTTTAAGGAAGGCATTGTCTACATTTTAAAAAACAAGCTGCTGGCCTCTCTGATTTTCGGTTTCTTTGTTTTTGGTTTTGTGAACGGAGGATTTGCTGTATTGCCGATGTTTACAATGAAGTATGGACTGGCCCCCGACCGTTATGAGTGGCATACATCCGTATTTACGATCGCGATCGGGTTTGGGCTTTTGGCAGGAAGTGTGATCGGCACGTTAATCTCTAGAAAAGTGAAGCCTCACTTTTTAATGTCGGTGCCGATTTTAATTGCAGGCTTGCTGATTTTTGTCCTTGGCTACACCAAAGTTTTATGGGTGTACTACGCGACTACTTTTGTACTGGGGATGTGCATCGGTCCGGTAAACATCGCCATCGGGGGATGGATGCCTAAGATTGTCCATCCGAAGCTGATGGGACGTGTAAGCGGCTGGCAAGATCCTTTTATGATGTTTGCGCAGTCTTTGACACTCGGCTTAGTGGCGCTGTTATTCCCTAAGTTCGTATCAAACATCGATTATCTGTATTACGGCATGGGCGTTTTCATCCTGGCTGTTTTCATTTTCTATTTTGTGGCACTGCCAAAATACAGTGCGCAGGCTGTGGAAGTGAATGTACAGGAAACATTTCAAGCTCAGCCGAAAAAGAAAGCAAAATCTGTATAATATCAGTTAAAAATGCGCTTTTTTCCTCAGAAAAAGCGCATTTTTGCATTCAATATTTGCATTTCAACTTTAAAAAAGTATAATCTAATCATAAAGTATTTGATTAGAGCAAAGGAGAGAAATAATGGACGACCATGCATACTCGAAAGATCTGCAGCCAACCGTAGATAATCTTTCAAAAGCAGTTTACACTGTGAACCGCCATGCAAAAACCGCCCCCAACCCTAAATACCTATATCTGCTGAAAAAACGGGCTTTGCAAAAGCTTGTCAAAGAAGGTAAAGGAAAGAAAATAGGGCTTCATTTTTCAAAAAATCCAAGGTTCAGCCAGCAGCAATCGGACGTGCTTATCTCAATCGGAGACTACTATTTTCACATGCCTCCAACTAAAGAAGACTTCGAACATCTTCCGCATTTAGGTACACTTAATCAGTCGTACCGAAATCCTAAAGCTCAAATGTCTTTAACAAAAGCAAAACACCTATTGCAACAATACGTCGGCATGAAAGAAAAGCCGCTTGTGACGAATCGCCAGCAGCCTGCATATCATAAGCCTGTCTTTAAGAAACTCGGCGAGAGTTATTTTTAATAAAAAAAGCCGCTGCCACTGGGGGACTGACCCCCATTTTTGAGACAGGGATCAAAACACCTTTTATCCAGCCAATTGCCGATAGCTTATCGGTGATTGGCTGTTTAGTTTCGTTTGAATACGGCTTGTTCCCATACAAAAAACACCTCCAGTCTTATTTCGGACAACAACGATCCGTTTTCAAACTTGAAGGTGTTTTTTATTTGTCTCATCTTATGGAGTCAGTCCTACTTATGGCATCCGTCTTTTTATTAATCGATCACATACGTATCTACTTTTTTAATCAGATCGCCGATTTCCGGCTTGCTGATTTGCTCATCGGCACCGACCACTTCTCCCCGGTGACGCAAATCATCTGTAATTAATGATGAGAAAATCATAATCGGTACATCAGAACTCTTCGGATTGTCTTTAAGCAGCTTTGTCAGCCTGTGCCCGTCCATTTTCGGCATTTCAATGTCACTGATGATCATATCGATCTGTTCTGTTAAATCATTGCTGCTTTCAGCAAGGTTCATGATATAGTCATATGCGTCTTTTCCATTCTCAAACGCTGTAATATTGTTGTATCCGGCTTCTGTTAATTCATCCTTTAAGAGGCGCATCAGAAGCGGTGAATCCTCCACAATGATAAGTTTTTTATCAGCTCTTCTTTCATCGAAGCCCTCGGTATGCATATTATACGTATCAACACCTGAGTCTGATTCGATATCATAGATGATTTTTTCATAATCAGGCAAAAAGATCATCATGTCTTCCAGTTTGATAATCCCTGTGAGGTGTCGCTCCATTCCTTGATTTAAGGAAGTCGGCTTTTCAATCGCTTCCCAGGAAACCCTGTGAATTTGAGAAACAGATCCGACATGGAAAACAATTTTTCGCTGGTTAAATTCAGTTACGATATACTTCTCGTCTTTTGATCCCTCAGGCTCAACCCCAAAAAAGGAAAACAGGCTGATGACTGGGAGAATTTCTCCCCTTAGTTTAATCATTCCTTCTACATGCTGGTGGGAGTGAGGCACTGATGTGACCTCGACAGGCTGAATAATCTCTCTCACTTTCATGACGTTAATGCCGAAAGCATTGCCACCAACGCCAAACTTCACAATTTCTAATTCATTTGTACCAGAATCCAATAAAATTTCGTATTGTTGTAACGACAATTCAATCCCTCGCTATTCGCATTCAGTATTGTACTGTATATATCGGCGCAAATTACAAAAAAATGAATGGTGAGGCTCTTCAAAATCCTATTCCGGCCACAGTTATCCTGACAATCTCAAAAAAAGAAAACTTTTTTCCTAATGTCCATTGACATTCCGACTGACAGTGATAAAATAGTCAAGGATTTTTCCAAAGAAGGGTGTAAATAATGGGTACTTTAGTAATATTTAAAGAAGATGAAATGACTGTTTTAGAGGACATCAGTGAAGAGACTTATCTTCATATGAAGAAAGAATCTGTTGATCTTCAAGAAGAGCATCCCCCGTACATGATTTGGCACGAAGACCTTCATTTTGACTATGGTTATTGATGAAATTGGCACATATAAACAATAATAGAACATGATACAATAAAGACAATCAAATCGCTGGTTGTCTTCTTTTTTTCTGAGAAGGAAGGTATGTTTAGAAAATAGGCGCATACAATCGAAATATATCGGTTAAAAAGGTGACAAATGGCCAGCTAGTGGTAAAATAGGATAAACTCATTATATATATTAAGGTGATGAATTATGGAACATTTGCTGAATCCGAAAGCCAGAGAGATTGAAATTTCAGGAATACGCAAATTCGCAAATCTTGTATCTCAACACGAAAATGTCATTTCACTTACGATCGGCCAGCCTGATTTTTTCACGCCGCATCACGTAAAAGCTGCCGCAAAAAAAGCCATTGATGACAACGTTACATCATACACTCCAAATGCCGGTTACCTGGAATTGAGACAAGCTGTTCAACTTTATATGAAGAAAAAAGCGGATTTCAACTATGAAGCTGAAAGTGAAATAATGATCACAACAGGAGCAAGCCAAGCCATTGATGCAGCATTCCGCACCATTTTGTCTCCCGGCGATGAAGTCATTATGCCCGGTCCGATATACCCGGGTTATGAACCTATTATCAATTTGTGCGGTGCTAAACCTGTCATTGTTGACACGACGTCCCACGGTTTTAAGCTCACAGCCCGGCTGATTGAAGAAGCTCTGACTCCGAATACCAAGTGTGTCGTGCTTCCTTATCCGTCAAACCCTACCGGTGTCACGTTATCTGAAGAAGAGCTGAAAAGCATTGCGGCTCTATTAAAAGGCAGAAATGTCTTCGTATTGTCAGACGAAATATACAGCGAATTAACATATGACAGACCGCACCATTCGATCGCAACACATTTGCGGGATCAAACGATTGTTATTAACGGCTTGTCAAAATCCCACAGCATGACGGGATGGAGAATCGGATTTTTATTCGCTCCTAAAGAAATAGCAAAACACATTTTAAAGGTTCATCAATACAATGTGTCATGTGCGTCCTCTATTTCTCAAAAGGCAGCGCTTGAAGCTGTGACTAACGGATTTGACGACGCCCTGATCATGAGAGAGCAGTACAAAAAACGGCTCGATTATGTGTATGACCGCCTCGTGTCTATGGGGCTTGATGTCGTAAAACCGTCTGGCGCATTTTATATTTTTCCTTCTATTAAATCCTTTGGAATGTCTTCGTTTGATTTTAGTATGGCTCTTTTGGAGGATGCTGGTGTGGCGCTTGTGCCCGGCAGCTCGTTCTCAGCGTTTGGTGAAGGATATGTACGGCTGTCTTTTGCATACTCGCTGGACACATTAAGAGAAGGATTAGATCGTTTAGAATTATTTGTACTAAAGAAAAGGGAATCGATGCAGACGATATAAACAACGGCGTTTAAGCCGTTGTTTTATTTTTTTGGAAATGAGATCTTAAACGCTGTGCCTTTATCCGGCTGACTGTCTACATGGATAACGCCTTGATGATTCTCAATGATATTGAATGTTACCATCAGCCCGAGTCCCGTTCCCTTTTCTTTTGTCGTTAAAAATGGTTCTCCAATACGGTTGAGCACCTTTTCAGGTATGCCCTCCCCTTCGTCCTTGACGGTAACATGAACAGAATGCTCATCCTCTGTTACGATAATGTCTACAGTGCCTCCGTCAGGCATGGATTCTACGGCATTTTTTATTAAATTAATGAATACCTGCTTTAGCTGATTTTGGTCCCCGTTTATATAAATGCTGTCTTTCTCATAACGGGTTCTGATGAAAATCCCGTTCAAATTCGCCTGAGTTTCCAGCAGCGCCGAGACTTCACCAATTAGTTTTTTCAAGTTCAAATGCTTTTTAACCGCATTCTGCTGGGGCTTCGCCAGCATCAGCAGTTCACTGAGTATTAATTCAATTCGGCTGAGCTCAGAGAATACAATGTCAAAATAATGTTCATTTCCTTCCATCGTCGGTTTCATCAGCTGTAAAAATCCTTTGATCGCTGTCAGCGGATTGCGGATCTCATGCGCGATTCCCGCTGCGAGCTGTCCTGCGATAGATAACTTTTCTGATTTAAGCATGAGTTCCTCTGTTTGTTTTCTCTCAGAAATATCACGCAGAATGACTTGGACAGCTGCTTCACCGAAAAAGGTCGTCGGAATGCAGACCATCTCCGTGTAGATGACCCTGTTCTGAAAGGTAAACCATGATTGCTTAACGATTTCCGATTCTGTTTTTTGCTCGGCAATGTTTTGGATTCTCTCTTTCACGTCCTCATGATCGCAAGGGTGAAGCTGATCGTATATATTTTTGCCGATTAAATCCTCATAGGTCGCCGCTTCAAACAGCGAAATTCCCGACTCATTCATAAACACCCATTTCCCATTATGAATCACAGCAATAGTATCGATTGAATTTTGAATCAGCAGCTGATATCGTTCACGGCTTTTTTGCAGGATGGTTTGGAATTTTTTCCTTTGAAGAGATATCGATTAGCAGAAGCAGTTCAGCCTGCTGGTTTTTGTAGACGGTCGGGGACGCTTTCACTTCTAAATGAACAGGTGTGCCATCAAGTCTTTTCCACGTCTGTTCAATCATTCCGACTTCCATTCCTTTTTGCATTCGTATAATTCTGTTTTTCACGATATCATGATACTCTTCCTCAATAAATTCATAGGACCATTTGCCAATAACAGCATCCTTGCTCTTTGCGCCCAGCATAGAAAGCATCGCGCTGTTCACATAGACGATTTTGCCGCTGACACTGATGCATAGCGGGCTTGGAAGATTTTCAACTAGCCGCTCATAATCATCCGTTATATATGTAGTTGATTCCGGGTTCGCAGGCTCAATTTCATGTTTTTCGCAGGTAAGAGGCTGATGCCCGGACTCTTCTTCGAGAATCTTCATTTTCAAAATGATTTCCCGTTCCGTCCGCTCAGCTCTCGTCGTCACAATTTCTACTGCAGCCTCCACCCATACAATCGTATGATCTTTTTTAATGAAACGAAAGGTGCACGGCATCAGATGATGTTCATTATAAAAATAGCTTTCAACTAAAAATTGGTCTTCCTCATGCAGAAATGTCTTGAGGAATGATCCGATCATTTCTCCCTGGAGATAACCCAGATACAGTTTGGAGTTGGCTGATATATAAATGATGCGTCCATTAGAAGCCAAGACTGCATGAATATCGGTTTTTGTTTGAAGTGGTTTAACATGCTGCGTATCCTGTTCCACAGAATCCCTCCTTTGCATGATCATCGTGTTTCGACATATACAGATTGACTTTTACCTAGTATGATTCGCTAGAAAATGAGTATTCTCCTTCTATTCTTATAGTGATCTCTAATTTTTGAGGAAAAGAAAGGGCACACAATCTTTTAGTTGTGCACCCTGTTTTTTATTTTTTACTGTGTTTTTTTTCGAGCTCTGCGTAGGCGTGGATAGCTCTTTTGGCAATGAGTTTGTTGATCGGGTCGTGGTCGTTCGCTACAGAAGGAACAACAACACTGAATGCCACTTTTGGATTTTTGACGATAATAGCCGACAAATGTTAGATTGTACGTGCTTTTTCCCCACCAATTATGATTTGTTCCGTAATAAAATGTTTGAGCAGTTCCTGTTTTTCCGGAAACATCCTCTGCAAACGTATTTCTAGCTGTTCCCGAAGTGGTAACTAGCTTCATTCCAGTCTTCACCTGCTGAATGTCACTTTCTGAGTTGTTAATTTTGTTGAGAATGTTTGGCTTTCTTTGCTCAATTGTTTTTCCAAGCTCCTCTTCACTGCTGGGTTTATGGATACTTGTGACGATTCTAGGCTGTATGCGGTATCCGCCATTTGCGATTGCCGAAATGTACTGCGCCATCTGAAGCGGTGTATATGTATCATATTGACCAATTGCCAAGTCTAAAATTAAGCCCCCTACAACATCAGGTGTCGTTTGCATTCCTGCAGATTCCTGCGGCAGGTCAACACCAGTCTTGACTCCAAGGCCAAATTGGCTGTAGTAATTTCTCATTTTGAGCAGATCCTTCTGATCAGCAGGAAGCGGTCCATGCGGCTTATACGTTACCCCAGCAATATGCATAGCAACATTAAACATATAAACGTTTGAGCTTTTTTGCAAAGCCGTTAATTCATTGATGGTTCCCATATTTGTGTAAGATTTTTTTATGAGGTTCGTTCCTAAATACATCGGCGCATCATGGAAATATTTATAATGCGGAATCCCATCCTGATAGCCCGCGAGAACGGTTGCGCCCTTTACTGCTGATCCCATTTCATATTGGGTTGTAAAAGCACCGATCGCATAATCTTGAATCTTATTCGTTTTTAAATCTATCTTTTTTCCTGCCATCGACAAAATATCGCCGTTATTCGGATCCATCATCACAACAAAGGCCCGGTCAAGCATATAGTTTCCGCGTGCGCGGCTATTTCTCACTTCTTCTTCCACAATCTTTTCTACCTTTGCCTGCAGCTCCATGTCAAATGAAAGACGAAGATCATAGCCCCGGCTGCCTTTGTCGATTGTTTTCTGGCTGACGACATTTCCTTTATTGTCTTCCACGTATTCCACTTTTTCTTTATGAGAATTTAAATAGTCCTCATATTGATACTCCAAATAACTTTTGCCGACTCTGTCATTACTCGCATAACCTCTCGTAACATAAAAGTCTTTCCGGTCGCTGAGCAGCCCTTGATCAGGTGTTGTGACACCTCCAAAAACGGAATAAAGTGTTTTGTCATAAGGGTATTTTCGTGTCCAATCGTTTACGACATCTATCCCCGGCAGCTCTTCTAAATGCTCAGACACAATAGAAATTTCATCATATGTTAAATCATTTTTCGGTCTTTGCGAGGAGTTTTTCTTTTCATCAAGCAATGATCCGTTTTTGCCGTTACCATTGCTGTTATTCGGGTCCATCGCTTTTACAATCTGAGGTTCATACGCATTCCCGCTTGAAAATCTTGTGTATATGGCCGCGGTTTGCATAGCTTCGTCATCCCGCTGGATGGCCTTCAATTCTTTAGCCGGGACGCGTTCCACTTGAAGCTTGTAAGCCTGTGTCCCCTTCAGATTGCTTTCAGATTCCTTTAACAGGCGGGCGGCTTTTTTCGGATGAGAAGCGAGCCAGTAATCACGTAAATCTCTATCCTTTAAAAATTCGGTATCAATATCGATCAAAGCGGCAAGCCGTTTAGCTGTTTTGATTTTGTCCTTTGTTTTTGTGCTTGATGTTGAGACATACACAATTTCCGGAACGCTCTGGTTATCAACAGCCACTTTCTCGTTTCTGTCATACATCTTTCCCCGAGGCGCTGGATAATAAGCTGTTTTCGCATTAGCTTTCTCAGCGTTTTCTTCATGCTGTTCGCCTTCGACAATTTGAACAACGCCAAGCTTAAAGATTAATGCAGTAAATAGAACAAAGACCGCTAAGAAATACAGATTCATTCTGATTGCTCTGCTTCCTTTTCGCTTTTTCTTTGGTTCACGTCCTATTTCAGTCACTTCTGGTTACCCCTCTCAAATCATTCAATATATTTACATATACTGTTTTTAATTGTAACACCTTTGTAATAGTTGTTACAGCGAAAAGGGATAAAAAAAGTTGTCAATAATGAAATACATTAAAATATAACTAACGATTCAAAAAATAGGAAGCTATGTAACTGTGAGATAAAGTCACTACATACACATGACTCGCTTGTCATCAGCGGTTCAGCGCGTTTTGATTACAAAAATGACAATCATCATTTGTCAAAGGAAAGTGATGGATTCTTTATGACAAAAAAGCTATGTTATGATTTTTTTGTAGAAAACAAACAACTCTAGGAGGTTACGAACTAATGAAAAAAGCATTTATTTTATCTGCTGCCGCTGCGGTTGGATTATTCACATTCGGAGGCGTACAGCAAGCATCAGCGAAAGAACTCTCCTGCCAGCCTGTGGTAACGGTCAAAACGGGGAACACAGTGCAAAACCTTACACTTAAGGATGTAGTGAAAAAGCTACATATTAAAACAAATATAAAAACACTAAACGCGGCGAATGAAAAAGAGCTTGAGCAGCTTCTTCAAAAGCATGCGAAACAATCCAACATGAAGATTCAGGATGTTCAAAAACCGGAAGCTGTAAAGCCAGCTCAAAAGGCTCCTAGAAAAAGCCGCTGATCAAAGCACTGCTGCTAAAGCACCGGCTACTGCTGAAAAAACCAGCAATAATACAACAACAGCTGCACCTTCATCTGTAAGTGCATATGAGAAAAAAGTTGTTGAGCTGACAAATGCAGAAAGACAAAAACAAGGTTTAAAACCGCTTCAAATTGATGAAACATTAAGCAAATCTGCACGTGCAAAATCACAGGATATGAAAGACAAAAACTATTTTGATCACCAAAGCCCAACTTACGGCTCACCGTTTGATATGATGAAATCTTTCGGAATCAGCTACAAAACAGCTGGTGAAAACATTGCTAAAGGACAAAAAACACCTGAAGAAGTAGTAAAAGCTTGGATGAACAGTGAGGGCCACAGAAAAAACATTCTTAACCCTAACTTTACACACATCGGTGTGGGTTATGTTGAATCAGGCAGCTACTGGACACAGCAATTCATCGGAAAATAATAAAGAAGAGATTGCCTGTTTTGACAGGCAATCTCTTTTTATTTCACCCAAAGTTTATATATACTTTGAGTTCCGCTGTTTTCTTCTCCTTGTGCGGCAAGTTGGTCATATAATGATTTCGCTAGCGACAAGCCTGGCATTTCTTCCCCCATTAATTCCGCTTCCTCTAAAGCAATTCCCATATCTTTAATAAAATGCTTTACGTAAAAACCTGGTTCGAAATCACCTTTCAGCATACGCGGGGCGAGGTTTGACAATGACCAGCTTCCTGCCGCTCCAGTTGTAATGCTCTTCAGGACGTTTTCCGGCTGAAGACCTGATTTTTGGGCATAAGCCATCGCTTCGGCTACACCGATCATACCTGCTGCGATCGCGATTTGATTACACATTTTTGTGTGCTGCCCGCTTCCTGCCGGCCCTTGATATTGAATATTCTCTCCCATTAAAGAGAAGGTGGGCAGGCAAGCTTCAAACGCTTCTTTTTCTCCTCCGACCATAATCGCCAGTGTTCCTTTTTGCGCGCCGATGTCACCTCCTGAAACAGGTGCGTCTAAGGCAAATAATGATTTTTCTTTGGCTGCCTCCGCAATTTTTTTGGCTAACGATGGTTTAGAAGTCGTCATATCAATGAGATACGCGCCTTTTTTAGCATTTTCAATAATTCCGTTGCTGCCGAAATACACTTCTTCTACATCACTGGGATAGCCTACCATTGTAATAATGACATCAGCTTCTTTTGAAAGATCTTTTACGGTGCCTTTCCATACCGCACCTTTTTCCAGTATGCTGTCCGCTTTTTCTTTTGTGCGGGTGTACACCAATACAGGATGTCCATCATTAAGGATATGTGAAGCCATACTGTTTCCCATTACTCCAAGACCGATAAAACCGACTGTTTTTTTCAAGGCGATTCCTCCCAGACGTATTGTTTTCATTTAGTTAAAATTTATCATTTTCTAGACTACCATATCTAGTAATCATATAGTAGAGCCTAGAAAATGAAAAAACCCAAAACTTGAAAAAGTTCTGGGTATCCAATATTTATAATGTGAATTTCTCAATAGCGTTCATAAGCTCTTGGCTAGCATGTTTTAATGTATCAGTTGAGTGTTTGACTTTCTCAAGCGTGATCAGCTGTTCATCGGTTGAGGCGTTGACTTCCTCCGCTGCAGCAGCCGATTCCTGTGATATAGCTGAGATGCTTTGAATCGCTTCAGATATGGCAAGCTGTTCTTCACTCATTCTTTGTATGTCTTCGTAAATTTGATCAATCCCTTGTACAAGTGACTGCATTTCCGACGTGATTGTGTTTAATACTTCGCCAGTCTCATGGATTGCGCTGTTTTGTTCATCATTCATTTTACTTGCTTCAACCATTGCATGGGAAGCCTCTTTTGTTTCAAGCTGTATCAACTTCACTGTCTCACTGATATGCTTGGTGGAAAGCGCTGATTGCTCGGCAAGCTTCCGCACCTCTTCAGCCACGACTGCAAATCCGCGTCCGCTTTCACCGGCTCTGGCTGCCTCAATACTGGCGTTTAAGGCAAGTAAATTGGTTTGATCCGAGATATTTGAAATCGCAGTAACCACTTCTTCAATATTCTTGGTTTGATTTTCTAAATCCAGCAGCATCGTTTCGACTTTCTTTGTTTCCGTATTGGCTTCGTTTGATTTCATCAGCAGCTGGCCGAGAGCGTCAAGCCCTTTATAGCTTGCATCCTCTGAGGATTTTGAACGTGCTTTCATGCCGCCTGCCTGATCCGCAATTCCTCTGATTTTATCATATAGGTTTTCCGATTTTTCGTTAATGGTTTCAACCTCTGAAGCCTGTTCTGTTGCCCCTGCTGCCACTTCTTCGATCGCTTTCGCAATTTGTCCGCTCGTTTCATTGGTTTCAGCGGAGACAGCTGTTAGTTGTTCAGAGGTGTCAGACACTTTTCCTGAGGAATATCTGACTTGTTCCACCATTTCCTTCATGTTTTCAACCATCTGATTAAAGTCTCTTGTTAACATGCCGACTTCATCCTTAGTCTTTGACTCTGCGTGGACTGTCAAATCGCCTGCAGAGACAGCCTTTGTTTTCGCAATCAGCTGCTGGATCGGCCCGGTTATTGTTTTGGCGAGGAAGTAGCTGAGAATAATCGTCACCGCCAGCGCGATGAGTGAGATGAAAAGGTTCGCCCGATTCATTTTATCTGAAATCCACATTAATTGATTTGTGTCAAATTGTGTTCCGACTTTCCATCCCGTTTCTCCAACCGTTTGATACACAATCATTTTTCCCTTTGCATCTTGTATCCCGTTTTTGTCAGATGCAATGGTTTTTAATGTTTGGTCCTTGGAGATATTTTTTCCTTGGTTTGACGGATGTGCTAAAAGATTGCCGCTTGCATCAGCTAAAAAAGCAAAGCCATTGTATGGCACCTTTTGCTTATTTACCATAGCTTGAATGGAAGAAAGTTTCAGATCATAACTGGCAACCCCTATCACCTTCTGCCCGTCAAGAATTGCTTTTGAGGCTGTGACGACCATTTCTCCCGTCACGACATCTTTATAGGGTTCAGTCCAGACGACTTTATCCGGTGTTTCAGCCGCGCGCTTATACCATGTTCTAGAAGCCGGGTCATAATCTTCTGCGAATTCGGCTTTCGGATATGTAAACATTTCTTTTTTTGCGGTGCCAATATAGGCCATCGCTACATAATCATCGTTTTCTTTAATTTGTTTGATGTCATCATTAAACAGCCTGGCAGCATCTTTACTTGAGTTTGTCACAAACGCACGGGTTAACTCTCCATTTGCCAATCTTAACAGCGAAATGTCATAACTCTTTAATTGCAGTTCAATATTTTGTTCAAGCGAGTTTGTTACGTTTTGTGTCGTGTTTTTCCCATCCTCTGTAATCATCGGTTTTAACGTCAGGTAAGAAGAAAGCATTAAAAGAACAACTGTAACGATTAACATGATAGAAACAAAAACAGCAATTTTCATGTGAAGTTTTTTAAACAAACCAATCCCCTCCTAATTTCTATATCGGCCTTTTCACCCAAAAATGAATAATCATAAAATAAATGATATTGAAAACACAGAATATTCATTGAATATTCCAATTCATTGTGTTTCAGCAGTTTGATTACGATATAATAAACAGCATGGGGGGAGTGATTGTCATTTTTAAACAGATGTATGTCCATAATGGCTTTAAATTTGAACGGCTGACGATCAGAAATTATTCAAGAACAGACATTGAGGGATTGCTTTCTCTTCAGAAAGAGTGTTTTCCCCCTCCATTTCCGCAGGAATTGCTGTGGTCAGAAGAACAGCTTGACAGCCATATCAACACCTTTCCGGAAGGGGCTTTATGCGCGCTGGTTAATGGTGAAATCGTCGGTTCGATGACTGCCCTTATCGTGCATTTTGATCCCGATGCTCCCGAGCATACATGGGCGGAGACAACAGATAACGGCTATATTACATGTCATGATCCGCAGGCAAATACATTATATGTAGTTGATATTTCGGTTTCACCGCATTACCGGAAGCTTGGAATAGGAAAATGGCTGATGAATACGATGTATGAATTAGCCGTTGAAAAGCGAATGGAACGGTTACTCGGCGGCGGACGTATTCCTTTTTATCATAAGTACGCCCACGAGATCAGCGCTTCACAATATGTAGAGGATGTAATTGAAGGAAAAAAGAAAGATCCTGTACTGTCATTTCTCCTGCATTGCGGCCGTTCACCGCTCTGTATCGTCAGCAATTATTTAGACGATGAAGAATCGCTGAATTATGGGGTTTTGATGGAGTGGAAAAATCCCTTTTATGAAAAAACGAGCTGTAAAACTGACAGCCCGTTTACGTGAAATATTCAATTTTCGCATTAGGAAAATACGTATCGATATAAGATTCGAGTGTTTCCCGAAGCACATGTTCTTCATCTTTCTGATAAATATATTTTCCGATTCCGTAACGTCCCCATTTATAACGACGTTTTTCTTCATCTAATTCTAGCTTCGTCTTCGGATAATTCTTCTCTATCACTCGTTTGGCCGGTTTTGTAAAACGATGCTGAATTAATTCAAAGGTAACATCATGTCTGACGTCCTGCGGCAAAGCAGCATCCAGCTTTTCAAACAGATGTCTGTATCCTTCCTCCCAGCCTTCGTGAATGTATATCGGCGCAACAATAAAGCCTAGCGGGTAGCCTGCTTTCGCTACTTTTACAGCCGCTTCAATCCGTTTATCGAGAGGAGAGGTTCCCGGCTCAAAATTCTTAATCACATAGTCAGCATTTATGCTGAATCTGAATCTTGTTTTTCCGTTATGTTTAGCATCCAAAAGGTGGTCAACATGGTGAAACTTTGTGACAAACCTGAGCTTGCCAAGCTCACTCTGTCCGAAATGTTCAATGGCGTGCTTGAGCGTGTGTGTCAAATGGTCGATGCCCACAATATCAGAGGTACATGAAGCCTCAAACCTTGTAAACTCCGGTGCACGTTCTTTCATATACTGATCCGCCTGATCCAATATTTCTTCGACGTTTACATAGGTTCTGATATAGGGTTTTGTTCCCATTGTGGTTTGTAAATAGCAGTAATGGCAATGCCCCATACAGCCTGTCGCAAACGGAATCGCATATTCAGCTGACGGTTTTGAAGAATCAAACTTCAATGTTTTTCTGACACCAACTACTAACGTTGATTTTGCATTACGGTATTGCTGAAGATGGTTTTTACCAGGAATATTGCGCACTTGGTTATGGGACGTCGTTTCTCTGATTTCGATGCCCATTTTTTCAAATTTATCATGTAATTTTTGTGCCAATGGATATTCCATTGCTCTCGGTTCAATATAAACGAGCTGCGGAACAAATGGGTTCTGCATGATGCCACATCCTTTTCCTTTACTAACGTTACTTTTCTCACTAGGCGGAAAGGATATGAGTTGTAATGATTTCCTTGTTACTCATACGGATCAATATCAAAGAGTTCTTTGTAAAGCGATTTAGCTTCTTCATAGCTTGCAAAAACAGCATCATCCTCAGCAAACGGATGGTAGGTTTCAAATATAAACAGGGAAAGCTCACCCTCATGGTATGGATGATGCACAATTTCAGCTTCCTTTATATGAGCAACATTGGCGGCGTGCGGATTTCTGTAGATCACGTAGACTGTATCTCCTGCGTTAAATTCGTTTGACATTCTATCCCTCCTAGCCATGTTATTGTGCCCCGCTGCAACCCTGATTATGAAAAAAACCAGACAGGCCCGAGGCCGTCTGGTTTTTGCGCATTACTTGAATGTTTCTTTTACGAACGCGACAACTTCTTCTGTCGTGCTCATAGATAAGATTTTCTCTTTGAATGACTCAGCTTCTTGTTTAGACAATTTGCTGATTTGAGTTCTTGCCGGAAGAATAGAAGTTGCGCTCATTGAGAACTCATCTAAGCCTAAGCCAAGAAGAATCGGAATCGCAATTTCGTCTCCTGCCATTTCTCCGCACATGCCGACCCATTTTCCTTCTTTATGTGCCGCTTCAATTACAAGTGTAATTAAGCGAAGGATTGCAGGGTTGTATGGCTGATACAGGTAAGCTACACGTTCATTCATACGGTCAGCTGCCATTGTGTATTGGATCAAATCATTTGTTCCGATACTGAAGAAGTCAACTTCTTTAGCAAACTGATCAGCGATGACTGCAGTCGACGGAATCTCAACCATCATACCGACTTCAATATCGTCAGATACAGGTTGTCCCGCTTTGACAAGCTTTTCTTTCTCTTCAAGAAGGATCGCTTTCGCTTCTTTGAATTCGTTAACTGTCGCAATCATAGGGAACATGATTTTCAAGTTTCCGTATGTACTTGCACGAAGCAGCGCGCGAAGCTGTGTTCTGAAGATTTCTTGCTCTTCAAGGCAAAGACGAATTGCTCTGTATCCCAAGAACGGGTTCATTTCTTTAGGAAGCTGCAGGTAAGGAAGCTCTTTGTCTCCGCCGATATCAAGTGTCCGCACGACAACTGATTTTCCTTCCATACGCTCAAGAACCGTTTTATAAGCATCAAACTGTTCATCTTCTGTAGGCAGCTGATCTCTTCCCATGTAAAGGAATTCTGTACGGTAAAGACCAACTGCTTCTCCGCCGTTTCAAGAACACCCTTTACATCATCTGGAGTACCGATATTCGCTGCAAGCTCTACATGATGACCGTCTTTTGATACAGTCGGTTCATTGACAAGCTTCGCCCACTCTGCTTTTTGAGCTAAATAAGCGTTATGTTTTTCTTCATACTCTTTTACAGTTTCCGCAGAAGGATCGATAATGACATCGCCATTAATACCGTCAACGATAACAGTCACGCCGTTTTGGATCGTGCCTGTAGCCGCTTTCGTTCCAACAACTGCTGGAATCTCAAGAGAACGCGCCATGATGGCAGAGTGAGATGTGCGTCCGCCGATATCAGTTGTGAATCCTTTAACGAACTCACGGTTTAATTGAGCTGTGTCAGACGGTGTTAAGTCTTCAGCTACAATAATAACCTCTTCTGAAATCATGCTTGGGTTTGGAATTTCAACGCCAAGCAGGTGGCCGGTTACGCGTTTTGTTACGTCGCGGATATCTGCCGCACGCTCTTTCATATATTCGTTGTCCATTGATTCAAACATGGTAACGAACATAGAAGACGTTTCCTTTAAAGCGAATTCAGCGTTCACAGAATCAGAGCTGATTTTTTCTTTCACAGGATTCAGAAGCTCAGGGTCACTGAGGACTAAAAGGTGAGCAGAAAAAATATCAGCTTTATCCTGACCCAGTTCTTTCAAAGCATGCTCTTTGATTTTTTCGAGCTCTTCTTTAGAACGTGCAATCGCTTCTTCAAAACGGCTTACTTCCGCTTCAGAATCAGAGATGTTTTTCTTTTCAACCGTTAAATCTGGCTCTTCAAGCCGGTACGCTTTTGCAATCGCGATGCCGGCTGAAGCACCAATCCCTTTTAATTCTTGCATTACTCGCCGAGTCCTTCGCTTTTCATTGTTTCTTCTAAAGCGTTAAGAGCATCGTTTTCGTCAGCGCCAGCTGCAGAAATTGTGATTTCAGCGCCTTTAGCGATTCCAAGAGACATAACACCCATGATTGATTTAAGGTTTACAGTTTTGCCGTTATATTCCAAATTAACGTCAGCGTCGTATTTGCTTGCAGTTTGTACAAGAACTGTCGCAGGACGAGCGTGAATTCCAGAATCTGCAGTTACTTTGAATGTTTTTTGTGCCATTTTTATCATTCTCCTTTTAACTTAAAGCTTTATTACTTCACAATATTATATCATACAGCCGTACTTGTCATCTGACAAGCACAGCGTACTATATACCCTTATTTTTCAATCTTCACAATGTCTTCTTGCTCTCTGTTAACTGATCCGCTTGCCTTAATGCTGACTGTTTCTCCTTCAGCAAGGTTCGTAAATACGATCGGTGTCATCAGAGACGGTACATTCGGTTTTACTGCGTCCAAATCAACTTCAAGAAGCTTTTGTCCAGGCTCAACGCGGTCCCCTTCTGATACGAAAGACGTAAACCCTTCGCCCTTGAGGCTGACCGTATCAATGCCGAAGTGGATCAAAATTTCTTTTCCTCCGTCGGATTGCAGGCCAATTGCATGTTTTGTCGGGAAAACATTTAGTATTTTTCCTCGTACCGGAGAAACGACGATGCCTTCAGAAGGAAGGATCGCAAAGCCGTCACCCATCATTTTTCCTGAGAAGACTTGGTCAGGAACATCAGTAATCGGGTGAATTTCACCAGCAATCGGAGAAACAAAGACTTCCTCGCCAATTTCATTTTGCAGCGGTTCTGCAATGACTTCCTCAACCTGCTGCCCTACTTCTTCCTCAGCGGATGTTTTCGGTTCAGGTCTTGGTTTGCGTCCCGCGATGATGTCCTGCATTTGTGTTTTTAAACCGTCGGAACGCGGTCCGAAAATCGCCTGAATGTTGTTGCCCACTTCCAGCACCCCGGAAGCGCCAAGCTGTTTCAGACGGTCTTTATCAACCTTTTTCTGATCGTTTACAGTTACGCGCAGACGAGTGATACAAGCATCAAGGTGTTTGATGTTTTCTTGGTCACCCATTGCCTGCAGGATCTCGTAAGGAAGGTCGCCTGCTTCTCCTGTCTTCCCAGATGCTGCTGTTTCAGCTGAAGCATCTTCACGGCCTGGTGTTTTCAGATTAAATTTGCGGATCGCAAATCGGAATCCGAAGTAGTAAATAACCGCAATCCCTAAACCAACAGGGATGACAAGCCACCATGCTGTCCGGTTCGGTAAAATACCGAAAAGGAAGTAGTCAATTAAACCGCCGGAGAATGTCATACCAATCTTAACATTCAACAGCTGCATGACCATGAATGAAAGCCCTGCAAACACACAGTGGATCGCAAACAGGACAGGGGCAACGAATAGGAATGAGAATTCCAATGGCTCTGTGATCCCTGTCAGGAAGGATGTCAGTGCTGCTGAACCCATAATACCTGCAACTAAGTTTTTTGTTTTGCGGTTTTGCTTCATGATAAATCGCAAGTGCCGCAGCAGGAAGACCAAACATCATAAATGGATATTTACCTGTCATGAACGTACCTGCTGTTAACTGTACGCCATCTTTAATCTGCGCCATAAAGATGCGCTGATCCCCGCGGATGATCTCTCCGGCTG
>NZ_JH600286.1 GCF_000245335.1 Bacillus mojavensis RO-H-1 = KCTC 3706 | reverse complement strand
TTTTGTAGCTGAAGAATTCATACCAGAACGGCGAGTAGAAAATGTGATGCAGACCAAATGGAATAAGTGAACGTTCAATGACCCCGAAAATAAATGCAGCAAGGGTTGGATTCGCTTCCACTAATCCAGTTGAAAAGGCATTCAATCCATGCTGGATCGGAGGCCAGATCACTAACATAATAAGACCCAGAATCAGTGCGGAAATTGACGTAATAATCGGTACGAAACGTTTACCCGCAAAGAAACCAAGATATTGCGGCAATTCAATTGTATAAAATTTGTTAAACAGCAATGCCGCCAGCACACCGACGATAATACCGCCGAATACCCCTGTCGCCAAGGTAGGTATGCCGAGCATGTTTACATATGCCGGGTGGTTTTCCGTGAAGAACTTGGCTCTTTCGATTGAATCGGAAGGAATGGTTCCGTTTGCAAGAAGAACCGCACTCATGGATACGTTCATCACCAGATAACCGATAATTGCTGCTATCCCGGCAACTCCATCTCCGTTGGCAAGCCCGATGGCTACACCTACTGCGAAAAGAAGCGGAAGGTTATCGAAAACAATCTGTCCAGCGCTTTCCATCACACCCGCTACGAGCTGAACATTGTCATTGCTCAGGAAATGCAGGACTTGGATCATGTCCTTGTTTTGCATTGCATTCCCGATCGCAAGCAAAATACCCGCAGCCGGAAGGATCGCAACTGGAAGCATAAGCGCACGCCCAATTTTTTGAAGAACGCCGAATAATGCTTTAAACATAAGAATTGACCTCCTCTTTTTACTAGTCTGACCTTACAGCTAAAAATCATGACAACGAATTCACAGGCGTAAGTCTTCCAGTTTAACCGTTTACATTTGCCCTTTTACACAACAAAAAAGGCATGAGCAAAATAAGGTGCGCAAAAGAACGAGAATGGACTTCCCGTTTTTTCCCCTCAATCACTCATGCCTGATCGGATCAGTAACACGTTTTTAAAGGATAAACTGAATTTATGAAATTTTATTGGTTAATCGGTACAGATGAAGCGTGAGATAAACCGCTTCCGCCTCATGAACTGGTTTCTTCAATGTTTGCTGCAAGATTTTAATCAATTTCCAAGCTGTATTGTAGCATAGCGGATATTCATTTTTCAATAACAACATTAATTTTTCTGGTTCTTTAGTCGGTTCCTCTTTTTTAATTCTTTCTATCGTAAATCTGATGTGCCGGATAAGCCGTAAATAGTTGACGCTTTCTTTATTTACTTTCATTTGAAACGAGTCTTCAATCACCTCTACAAGCTGCGCCATCAGCTGTGAGTGCTTGTTGACTTCTGACAGCGGGCGATTCGTCAGAGCTGAATGAATGTGCAGGGCGATAAAACCGATCTCCCCTTCCGGAAGGCAGATTCCCGCTTTTTCATTGATAATGTCAATGACTTCTTGGGCTATCTGATATTCATCCGGATAAAGAGACTGCGTCTCCATTAAGAAAGGATTTTTCATGTCAAAGCCCTGCTGCTGCCTCTTGATTGCAAATGCAATATGGTCAGTCAGTGCAATATGAATATGTTCATTTAGTGAGCGGTTTGTCCGATTGCTGATGTGATATATGACGTCGTTTGAAATATCAACGAGCTTTTCATCAACATAGTCGAGGAGCTTTTTAAACTGCTTCTGTTCCTTTTCATCCTTTAAAATGAACATTTTATCGTACCCTTTATCTTCAATCACATCATCTTGTTTTTTTCCGAAACCAATTCCTTTTCCGATCAAAACTACTTCACTGTATTTATGATGAGAAGCAATTAATACGTTATTATTCAGTACCTTTTTCACTGTAAAGGACCCATTCACGATCCTCAGCTCCTTTGTCATTCAATACCTCATATCGTACATAACGAACGGAATGCGCGTCAAACCTTTTTTCATGCTTTCACTAAACAGTTAATCTTTCAATGAGACGGTAATCAAGAACCCTGCTTTCAATCGGCTGGCCCTGAATCCTTTTTTCCAGCATGGCAAACGCCTGCTTGCCCATTTCCTTCGCTTGAATATCAATGGTCGATATCCCAAGCAATTGGCTGATTTCATGGTTATCAAAGCTTAAGATCGCAAGTTCATCCGGAACAGACACTTGCTGAGCTCTCGCTTCCAATATAAGCCCTGCCGATACCTGGTCATTGGCGACAAAAATAGCGGTCGGCCTTTCCCTCCAGCTGTTCCATTTATGAAAAAGCGCTTTTCCGTCGTTCATTGTAATCGCTTTCTCAATCACCCATTCTTCCTTGAATGTTTCTCCGATCTCTTCCAATGCATCTTTATATGCTTTGATGCGAATATGACTGTTCATTTCCTTTTTTTCTCGCTAAGCAAATCGCTATTTTTTTGTGCCCTTTGGCGATTAAGTAGTTGAGTCCGTCCCGGAATGCGGCTTGATGGGGAATGCTGATTGTGGAAAATCCCCCCTTGTTTGAATTCTGACAAAGCAGTATCGGGCCTTCCCACTCCTTAAGCTTGTCATCAGACAGCGCCTTCGAACAGAAAATCAATCCGTCAACCTGGCGCTGTTTTAATTGGGACAGTGCAAAGATTTCTTTCTTCACGTCATAATTTGTCTGGAACAAAGAGAGGTGAATGCCCGACTCTGCGGCAGCGTCTGCGATTCCCGCCATCATCTCCGCAAAATAAGGAAGGCTGATCGTCGGCATCACTACACCGATCATGTTTGAAAACCCCTTCGACAGATGCACAGCGTGGACATTTCTTGTGTACTCCAAAACTTCCATTGCTTCAAGCACTCTTTTTCTTTTCTCTTCACTGACATAAGGATGATTGTTTATGACTCTGGAAACCGTCGTAACGGAGACACCGGCTTTTTCTGCAATGTCTTTAATATTAGCCATAAATTCCCTTCTTTCTGATTTCCCTTGATCTGGAATGCGTTTCATACAATACGATAAGAACGTACCGACAGATTAGATGGTTTTTTGCTGAAAGGAGAAGATATACATGGGTTTCTTCATTTTAATTGGATTATGTCTGGCCGTTCTGGGCGGAAGCTGCCTGGCTGTAAGACCGCTCAATCAAAAACATGAAGTGAAACCATTTCGGACGTTTGATGATTTTTTTATTTAAAGCAGATAAAAAAGGACGATGTCGAGAACAAAGTCCTTTTTTATCTCTGCCTTGTTACGGCAATATCGTTAATTCCTTCGGATATTGAGTCAGCGTAACTGCCCCCTCTTTTGTTACGTGAACGTCATCTTCAATACGTACGCCGCCAACATCCGGCACATAAATGCCCGGTTCGATTGTGTAAACCATTCCTTCTTGCAGCAGCGTGTCATTGGCTTTGCTCATCGACGGGTACTCATGCACTGAAATGCCGAGACCATGGCCCAGCCGGTGAGGGAAATATTCTCCATATCCGGCTTTTTCAATGATTCCTCGGGCAGTTAAATCGAGATCTCCGATTCTCACGCCTGGGTTGCTAGCTTCTATCGCGGCTTTTTCCGCTTGAAGCACCGTCTCGTAAATTTCTTCCTGCTTCGGATTGATTGTTTTGTAAGCAAAGGTTCGCGTAATATCAGAGCAGTAGCCATCCATAATAACACCCAGGTCAAACAAGACAAAATCGCCTTTCTTTAATGTGGCTGTTCCCGGATTTCCGTGAGGCTGACCTGATTTTTTGCCGAATAGCACCATTGTCGAGAAAGACATGCCCTGAATTCCTTTTTTCTTCAACTCATACTCAATCTGAGCGAGAACTTCCACCTCACTGATGCCTTCACGCAAAGCAGCTGTCCCGACTTCAACACCAAAATCGGCAAGCTTTGCCGCCTCTTTCAGCAATTTAATTTCATGCTCGTCTTTAATCAGACGAAACTGGTTAAGGGTTTCTTCTGCTGATACAAATTGAGCCCCTCCAGCTGAATGCTTCAGTTGTTCGGCACGCGAAAGCGAGATTGAATCCTTTTCCACGGCAAGCGTATGTATGCTGACATTTCGTTTTTTGAGTGCTTTTTCAATGAGCTCCCATGGATTTTCGTGATCGGCATAGCCAATGATTTCGTGATTCCATCCGGCATTTCGGGCCTGGTCTGCCTCCATTCCCGGACAAACGAAAAATGGCTCCTCCTCTTGAAAGATAAACAAACCCATTACACGTTCATGCGGCTCTGTATAAAAACCGGTTAAGTAAAATACATTTTCTTTCGTATGAATAAATGCGGCAGTATGCCCCGCTTCCTTCAGCCATGAAGATATGCGTTGTATTCTGTTCATTTCTTGTTCCTCCCTGCCTTTTGCCATGCATTGTTCTTTATATATTGTAACAGGTTTTACGGGTGTTTGCCTTTCACGGCGACTTTCCTTTATCCATCATTTTATTTCCTGCCGGTCATCTTGTATACTGAGAGGAGAGTGAAACGCAGGGAGTTGTTCCGTTTGCTGATGAATTTTTTCAGACGTAAGGCAGTTGTGCTGTTAACAGTTGTGGGAATATCCGCTCCTTTTGTCGGTATGAAGCTGGTGGATTTTTATTATTACAGCTCTATCATAGGCTGTGCAGCCGGCTTCCTTTGCTGCATCCTTGCTCTCATCATCGTGATGAAAAGGCCAGATCAAGAGAAAAAGCAAAGGAAAGTAAAACTTGATCCATAAAAAAACAGCTGTCCATTTGGACCGCTGTTTTTTATTTTAGAAGCCTTAAGCCGTTTAAAATCACCAAGATTGTACTTCCTTCGTGGCCTATAACGCCAAACGGCAATTCCATCACCTGTAAAAAGTTTGCACAAATAAGCAGGCAAATGACTGCGAGAGAAAATACGATATTCTGCTTTACAATCCTGTTCATTTTCCGTGATAAACGGCACATTTTTACGAGTTTTTCCAAATCGTTTTGCATGAGCACCATATCAGCAGTTTCAAGCGCCACATCTGTTCCGCCGCCCATTGCAATACCGACATCCGCCGCTTTTAGTGCCGGCGCATCGTTGATTCCGTCTCCGACCATTGCAATCGTCCCGAACTCTTCTTTTAATCGTCTCACTTCATTTACTTTTTGGTCAGGCAGACATTCTGCTGCAACAGTTGTCATTCCCGCTTCCTTCGCTATCGCTTGAGCCGTGTCTTCTTGATCTCCCGTCAGCATGGCCGTTTTAATCCCCAGACGGCTCAGTTCATCCATGACTTCTTTTGCTTCAGGTCTGATTTGGTCTTTCAGAGCGATACAGCCGGCAATGTGGTCGTCCTTTTTCACAAACACAATGGTGTGTTGGCCATTTTGAATGATATCTGATGCATTTTGGTTCAAAAATTGAGCTGCCAATTCTTCCCCAATAAAGCCTGCTTTTCCGACTTTCCATTTGGCACCCGCCACTTCAGCCATTACACCAAAGCCTGATGTTTCTTCGATTGATATGTAGCCGGACTTGTTGATGCCGCGGCTTTCAGCGTAGCCGGCAATGGCTTGCGCGAGCGGATGGCTGGACTGCTTCTCAATCGCATAGACAGCTTCAAGCACTTCCGTTTCTTCGTACCCTTTCGCCAGTCTGACTGTCTCAACCGCAGGCTGGCCTTTTGTTACAGTCCCCGTTTTGTCAAAAGCGATCATTTGCACGGATCCCAGCTGTTCAAGAAATACACTTCCTTTCACTAGCATGCCGTTGCGGGCGCCATTTGATATCAAGGACAGCGCTGCCGGCATGATAGACGCGACAAGTGCGCAAGGTGACGCAACCACCATAAATACCATCGCGCGATAAAAGGTTTCACTCCAGCTCCAGCCAAGTGCAAAATGTGGGACAAATAACAGCAGCCCCACCACGATTAGAACGCCTTTTACATATGCATTTTCAAACCGTTCGATAAAGGCTTGCGCAGGTGACACACTGTTTTGCGCAGATTCCACCAATTTGATAATCTTTCGGAATAAAGAATCTTCGTTTGCTTTTGTAACGCGGACGGTCAGGGAGCCGTTGCGGTTAACAGTTCCCGTATATACAGCGTCGCCGGCGTTTTTTTCTACAGGCATCGATTCGCCCGTTAACGCTGACTCGTCAAGGCTTGTAGAACCAGATTCAATAACCCCGTCAGCTGCCACACGTTCCCCAGGTTTGATAATGATTTTATCACCGGCCTTTATATCTGCAACCGGTACCCTTTTGGTTTCGCCATTTACAATCAGCGTTGCTTCTTCAGGTTCAAGCTTCATTAAAGAAGTTAAATCCCTGCTGCTTTTATTCATAGTGTATGTTTCTAAAGCTCCGCTTAAGGAAAAAATAAAGATTAAAACGGCCCCCTCTGCCCAGTACCCAATCAATGCGGAACCCACGGCTGCGAAAATCATTAAAAGCTCAACATTCAGCGTTTTGGATTCAAGCGTTTCTTCAATTCCTTCTTTCGCTTTAGCAAATCCGCCGATGACAAAGGCCAGCAAATATAGCGTTACCGATAACACTTGATGTACGGAAAGGAGCCAGCCTGCTAAAATAAGAGCACCTGACACAAGGGCTGCGATAAGTTCCGCATGCTGAGTCCAGCTTTTTTCTTGGCTGTTCTTTCTTTGTAGGCTGATGCTGATCATGTTGGAGCATCACTTGTTCATCCATATCGAATTCTCCTCCCTAATTGAGAACGTAAATCATCTTCATTTCTCTTATAAAAACAAAAATCGCCGCCCAAAAGGCAGCTTCATCGTTTGGTTATTTCATGATGTCTTCTTAATTATAGCATGCAGAAAGAGAATTTCAATTATAATTATTTTAATTTCTTTTTGATAATAATTATCATTAACAACTGTTTACCTTTCATTATATGACAAAAAAGCTGAAAGGCTACGCTCTCAGCTTATTCTTTCGTCCATTCTTTCAATTGTTCTGCCGTCATCGGCCCCACTTTTGTTTCCTCAATTTCACCCTTTTCATTCAGCAAAAACGAAGTAGGAATTGTTATAATATGATATTCCTTCATCAAATCCCCTTTTGTGTCGAGAACAATCGGAAAGGTCAGGTGGTTTGATTTGATAAAGTCTTCAACGACTTGCTGATTTTGTTCTGAATTGACTAAATTGACCGTTACCAGCTTGACACTGTCAGATCGATGAGCCTCATAAAATGATTGGAACTGAGGAAGTTCCTTTTTGCAGGGCGGACACCATGAAGTCCAAAAATGAAGGATCGTTTTCTGCCCTTTATTGGGGATGGAGATATCCTCCCCTTCTATCGTTTTCATGAGAAAAACCGCTGGAACAGCAGGCTGTTTATTGGCAGCCTGTGCCGAAAGAGGCAGCCATGAAATCATAGCAAATAAGATTAGGCAAATAGTGCGGGTCAAGCGTTTCGTCAACATGGAATCTTCCTTTCATGCTTTTCAAATAGCTTGCCCTACTAGAGATTTATCATCCTTCAATCCGCGGCGTTCGGTTTCCTCCCGTCAGAAAAACAGATACACGCAGCGCTTTGCAGATCGTTGTATAATGTAGGCTCGTCAGCAAAATCATACCTGTATTCATCCCAAGGATAATACCGAGCATTTGAAGGTTTTCCATTGAACCCAGCACATACATCATACTCAACGCAACGAGATGGCTCCACACGTTATGATAAAAAGCTTCTTTGACAAAGCCCATCCCGATTAAACATGCCTGAAGGGGCATCACAAATAAATGAAAGAGAAAGTACGGCCACAAAAGCTGCAAATAATATTGTGCTTCTGGAGAGTGAAAAAACAGATGGGTCAAGGGCTCCGCAAACTGGAACATGATCCAGACAGCTGGTATACCGTATCCAAACGTGATAAAGATCGACTGCTTCAGCCTTTTTAATACGATGTCATATTGAGAGAGAGAATAAGCCTCAGAAATACTCGGAATCATGACGACCATTAACGAGTGGGCGATAAAAGCAGGAAACGCCCCTATCGTCACAGCCACTCCGGCAAGCATGCCGTATTGATCGATTGCAGTTGTCCCGGCAACGCCCGCGGCCAAAAGCGCTCCTTTTACTAAAAAAGGTTCAATGGCATTGACCACAGCGTGAAAAATGCGCAGCCCGGTTGTCGGAATCGATACGGCTAGCAGTCTTTTTCTAACATCTTTCCCGCGTAAATGGATATGCTGCTGGCCCGATACCGCACGTCTCGCCAGAATAAACTGCGAATACAGGTACACAAGCACGATCACATCGCTCACGACAAGGACAAACAGCGAAATCAGCACAGCCATGTCCAGCTCAAACGAGTACCATTGAAAAAAGATGAACAAGCACAACAGCTGAATGATTTTTTTGAGTACATTAGCGATTGCGATCTTCCCCATTTTTTGCACACCCATGAAGTAGCCTCTGGCAATTGACGTAAAGGCGACAATAGGAATCAAGCCGATGACGATTCCTTTGATAAACGGGTGATATGTATCAAACACCGGAATAAAAGGAAGCGCAATACTGGCGGCGGCAGTGGAAAAGGCTGTGAAAACAGCTGTCATTCGAAAGGCGTGCCTCAGCATGCTTTCATGGAGCTTTGGATTTGATTCAGCAATAAATTTAGAAATTGATATAGGCAGCTCCAGGCTTGCAATGACAATAATTAAAAAGATGGTAGGCAAAATACTCATGTAAAGCCCCATCCCGTGCTCGCCAAGCTCGCGCGCCAAAATCATATTCACGACAAATTCAAGGCATTCGGCGAAAAAGGCGGCAATGGATAAAAGAATAATCCCTTTTACAAATCGATTCATGATGTCTCTCCTTGTCTCTTGTACTATCAACATCATATGAGACAAGTTCAAAAATTATTTTATTTTTATCTTTCTATAAAAAAAAGCACAGCTGAGACGAATGTCTCTTCTATGCTTATATGGCAAAGACATGCCTGCCGATTTTTTCAATGATTTTCCTTGAGCGAATCCAGTCATCTGACGCCGTTTTCGGGTTATAGAAGAAAAGGGCTTCTGTTTCTCTGTCCTTAGATGACATCGCTTCTTCAACAGCCTCAATTGATTCTTTGTCAGGCTCTTGATTAATGCTTCCGTTTGCGACAGGTTCAAAGGCATTTTTCTGATAAATAACCCCTCTGATTGTATCGGGAAAGCCCTTCTTATCCGTCCTATTTAGCACGACGCTTGCAACAGCGACCTTGCCTTCATAGGATTCGCCCTTCGCTTCTGCGTGAACGAGTCGGGAAAGCAATTCTTTTTCAGACTGAGAGTAAGTTTCTTTCTTCTCATTCGTTTTCTCTGATTGTTCTTCTTCTTTCTTTTCAGTGTTCGCTGAAAGCTTGATCGGCTTTATTTTTTTCTTGTCCTCATCAGCAGACAGTGAAGAGAAAGATATGTCTGTGTCATGATTTATATGGGTAAGCAGCTTAGCTTCTTCATGGTTTGTCTTCTTTGTGTTCAGTAGTGAAGCTTGTGTATGTTCAATTTTCGAAGCAGGCATGAAACAAAGAAGAAAAACAGCTAGAGCAGTCAATTTTGTCGTCATACAGTTTCCTCCTTAAAGTGCTCAAAAAACACTTCATAACCTTAACAAGAGATCAAATCAATTTCACGGAAAAAGATTTTCCAACTCTCCCAAACAGGTATCAGGATGGAATATACCGGGTGACGCACTGATTAATGGCAAAAAAACAGCCTCATTTTCTATAAATCTTGTCAATTCAAAGCATATTTTTCCACTTTTGCCGTTTTACATTTACATTACGTATATTGCAATGTTTGTAATAAATAACTACTATTCTGTCATATATGATAAAAAGGCTTCTCACTAATGAGAAACCTTTTAGCTTCTTGGCTGTTCTAAATATTGAAACACCACATCTCCGCCTTGCTGGGCAATGCCTCGGAAATGCTTAAAATCGTCCTGTTTCGATAAAACGGCTCTGAAATCAAGAAAGTGTTCTTTTTGGACTCTCAGTTCTTTTATTTCACCGGTACGCAACTGCTCAATCTGTTCTGTTATATCTTCGGGACGCAATCAAAACTCCCCCTTTTCAATCTTTGAACGAAAATCAATATATCATTTTTCCTGCGCCAGGACAATTCCTTAGGACGATAAAACTCCTTATCGCTTTACTTCTTAATGAAAATACTGTTTAATACTTTCAAAAGGAATTATTATGTTTAAAGGAGAGGAAGCTTGTGAAAATCGCTAAGGTCGGAAACGTCATTGAATTTAAAAACGGGTTAACCGGTGTTGTTGAAAAAGTTAATGAGAATTCTGTAATCGTAGATGTTACCATTATGGATAACTATCGGGATCTTGAGCTAGATTCACTGACCGTTGTAAATCATAAAAATTACAAGATCATCAGAGACTCCTATTAAATCCTCCTTCATCCACACGCATTTGCAAAAACTGCTAGACAAACAATTAAACACCTTACATATCAAATTAGCTTTCTCAAAAGCTGCCGGCCGGCAGCTTTTTTCATCAAAAAAACACCAATTATAAATCGGCGTTCGCGTCTGTTTCCGTTATTTCAATATAAAATTCACTCACGGCTCCCGCTTCGTACAGGTTGGTCAATGACGTTGAATAATTTGTGATTTCACCGCGGAAGGCAAGATCTCTTTCCGGAACTTCGACGTTAAATGTCTTTTCATATAACAGCACAGCGATATCATGATAAGCCTCACTGGTAACGTGTAAGGTAAAGGCAATTTTCCGCTTCGGCTCGCTCTCTTCTTGATATGTTGACATTTTTAACGTGACATCGTTTAAACGCAATGTTTTCACTTTGTATCACTCCTTATCAGTTCATGCATCTTAACATAACGCAGCTAACGTTTACAATGAATCTGTTCTGAGCATTATTTTTACCATTTCTTTAAAAAAGACGACTTTACAAACATACGTTCGGTATTTTATAATAAAACAGACGAGCTGCCATCCAGCATCCCGTCTTTCATTAGAAGGTGACGAGTGGCATTCCCCCGGATTCACTCGTCTTTTTTTGTATTATTCAATTCTAGAACACGGAGGATTTGCAATGTTGATTGGTGGAAGCTGTGATTCATAAGCCGATAATGCCGCCCTCTGTACCGTCATATCTTTTCGCGTAAAAACTATAAGTTCAACTTTATAGCGTACACCTACAGATATTTGTACGAACTTAATATACATTTGTCAATTTCATACGGGTCGGGTTCTTTTATTAATTACTAAATTGCATTTTATGTAATGAATAAATCAATTTAATATGTTTAATCAAAGGAGAAGGAGAAAAGCAGGATTGGCTGCTCTTTAGAGAAAGGGATTTATCTGTTAGAGTATTCTACTCCAATAATACATACGAGGCATACGTAACAATAACAGGCTAAGGTAAACATGTAGCTCGCGGACTTGAAAAATGGTCCACGATATCCGTGGAAATATACGAAGTCATACAAGATAAGACGCCATCTAGGCGTCTTAAGATTTTTCTTCCGCATCTACAGAGGAGCTTCCTATTTTGTCACTAACAGGATCATATAGGCCATCAAACTCTTTAGTTTTATCGCCATTAAGATACCCCTCAACCGTAATTCCTCCAGTTGGATCAATAAAATAATCATCGTGATAAGAAATTTTCTCTATACCCTTGTATTCACTATGAAGGTATTCAGTCATTTTACTTTTAGCTTTTTCAAAAAGAGCATTTTCTTCCTTTTTCACATCATATTGATGCTTCATAATCAGTCCTCCAACAGTTATAATTAACAATAGTAGAATAATAAGGTATTTTTTCAAAAAAGATCATCCTTTCCCTTCATTATTTTACATGACATGAAAGGTGCTGTATATCTTGAGCAAGAAAATTAGGACTTCAAGCCTCACGGATGAAACATACTATAGGATGAGTCAGCGTGCTTATAACTACGATTATCTCAAAAAGAAATTAAAGAACAACGATTATATACGTATTAATTCTTCTATCTCCAAACCTACTTACTGGTATGTTGACCAAATAAAATCAGACGATGACACAGGATTCGATGCGGTTGTATTAGTACAAGCAGAAAAGAAAAGCGGCAAATGGATTAAATCAAAAAACCCAGAAAATGTTGTCGTATCTTTTGCAGGAACGGATCTCGGCAAAGACCCGGTGAATGATGGTGCAAAAGCTGACGGAGGCAACATTGTTTTCGGAAGCGACCCAAAAAAAGAAGCTCATTATATCGTTAAAAAGGACGCAGAAGACACGTCTAAAACACTTGGAAAATATAACGGCACACCTTCTCAAGACGCATTGCTAACAACAGGGGAATATAAACTCATTACGAAAACGTCTCAAATCGATCAAGCAGATCAGCTCGTTAAGGAAGTTAAAAGAAAGTATAACGGAACATCGACGATTGTTTCAACAACAGGTCATTCACTCGGAGGTGCAGAGGCCGAATACAGTGCAGTAAACAATGATATTTATGGGGTTGCGTTTAACAGCCCTTCTGTCGTCAAACTACATACTGATAATAAGCAAGAAGAAATAAACGATGGCTTGTACGACCCTTACGTGAAATCTATTATTAACCCGGATGATATGGTCGGAGCTGGTTATTGGAACGAATATGACCGCCACAACGGGACCACAATTTACACAAAAAACCCTGCACTTTCGCAGATCAATCGCAAACAAAGACTGAGTGGAAGATGGGGTGACCAAATTGAAAAGAACCTCGTCTACTTTATAGATACTGTTATTCTTCGAAATCCTGATACACACGGTCTAAATGAAGCCAACTTTACGTTTGATGAAAACGGCAATATCACGAATGTAAACGGCGATGAGCTTGTGTACGATAAAAATTTGAACGCTATGCTGCCAGCTGGTGCGATCGGTGGCGGGGATGCCATTAAAGTAACTCCCAAAAGTGCGAGAAAACTTGCCGAAAAAGTTGACGCGATGGTCGAAGATTTAAGAACGATGAAAAAAGAAGCACAGAATGCCTATCAAGAGCACGACGAAAAAATTTCTGAATTAAAAACCGAATTTTACGGTCAAGTTGGGCATGGCTTTTATGATCAGCTTAATTCGCAGGATGTAACAAATACGTTAGAGGATATAGCCCAATCTTACGATAAAGGACCGATATTTTACGACACACAGGCTGAACAAACATTCATAGATTCACTACAGGCAGCGATTACAGACCTTGAGGAAATAGGCCGCTTCTTAAATAAAATCGCCGATGACTTTGAGGAAAAAGATCAAATGCTTGCCAATTGGCTAAGATTATAGGAGTGACAAAGCAATGCCAACGTTAGATAACCTTTTAGAACATAAAGATGATCCAATGCGAAAACAACTGCAGCGCCAAATGCTAAAAGCAGGTATGACGCAAATTGCAAATACTAAGCTAGAGACGGTTCGAAAAAACCTTAAACCAAAGTTCGAAATGAATTCGCTGCAGGAAGAATTAAACGATGTTTATTCAGCCCTTTTATACAGCTTCGAGGGAAGAGCGCAAAAGGCACTTGCTCAGCGTATCAGTGAAAGTGCCCAGCTTATTGTTAACGTGGAGAACGACGGAGAAACATTCGTTAATAGCTTTAAAACGAGATAAAAAGCCACTTTAATTATCAATCTAATTCTATAAAAATGATAACCAGCAGTTGATTATACACAAATTCACTCGTAGAGGTGATGGAAATGAAACTAAACGCAACACCACGCCTACATGCCGTTATGAAGGCGAAAGGGTGGACGCAGGTAAGACTATCGGAAGCATCGGGCGTTCCACAAGGATCTATTTCGCGATTCGATAAGAACAATCGCCACGAAGATTGGCACGTTTTTTCAATTGCGAAGGCGCTCGGCGTGAAAGTCGAGGAACTATTCGAAATAAAGGAAGACGCTGAATAGATTGGCGTCTTTTTTCATAAGTTAAAGTGATTTTTTGATGTGCGTGTTGAAAATCCGCCAGGAACGCCGATTCTGGCTCTGACCTCCCCCACCCCTTTTCATTTTTCTTACGGCTATATTTATACCGGTTTAGCTCCATCTAACGATTCTGCTCATTTGTATATCGCTGTATGATATATTCGAAATTAGTTTACATAATTACCAGGTTATATTAATACGTTTGTAAACCCCCATATTTTCTTGATTATGTACAATTTTATACATCGTTGATATACCGCGGTTTATGACAATTCACCACGCTTTATCACGCTAAAATATTGCATAAAATCCGACTTTACATCCGCAGGTACAAAGGCGCGATTCCCTTAGGCTTACGTTACTTTTACGTTGCTTTACGTAAATTTTTGTATAGCGTTTGGATGGTCGCGCGTGAAGAGGCGAAGGCTGACATTCCACATAGTTTTTCCGTTATAATTAACGGAGGTGATCGAAATGAAACTTACGGTAAAGCCTCGTCTTGGCGCGGTTCTTTCGCAGCTAGACTGGTCTCAATCCGAATTATCACGAAGATCCGGTGTCCCACAGGCGTCTATATCTCGGTTCGATAATTCCGAAAGACACTACGACTGGCATGTCGCATCGATAATGAAAGCAACCGGAGCCAAATACGAAGAATTATTCGAAGTAAAAGAAACGGAAGAGGACGCTGAATAAATTGGCGTCTTTTTCACAAAAATTCCCGAAGATTTTCCGCGATTATCTAGACAAATACTGTGTTTGTTACGGAAAAATCGCTATGACCTAGTGCTTTTGATATATCTGTTAATCTAGCGCCTTTAGCAAGTAATGATTTGGTTCGCAAAGCATGTGGATTAATATTCTTCAATTCATACTTTTTTCACTTTAAAAGCCTCCTTTCATGAGAAAGGATAAGCAGTCAAACATCACTTTTAACAAAGTTACGAAAATTTCATTGATATAACTAAATAAAAATTTCTTTTTATATCTAAAAAACGAACATAAAACAGTGAACGAAATTATTCACTAACAACACGACGAACTAACGCACGAAGACGCTACCGAGGCGCTATCGAATCAAATTGTTCGGTAAATATCGATTCTGACCTACACAATAATTAAAAATCACCTCATATAATTATGTTGAAAACTAAATCGAATCAAATAAAAAATCCCCGCCAAAAAGCGAGGATCGTAGTCACACATTTATATATTTTCGGTCACGGTATGGTCACATTTCCGCCTAAAACTGACGCTAAATGTTCGTATTTTACTGTGACCTCACTTCGTTGAACACTGCGCATCACACAACGGAAAAATTAACGATTATCAATCGTCTCCGGATACAAGTCATGATTCATCATGCGGTACTCGGCCATTTTCTCATACTTCGTGCCAGGCTTTCCGTAGTTTGTGTACGGATCAATGGAAATTCCGCCTCTTGGCGTGAATTTGCCCCATACTTCAATGTAGCGCGGGTCCATTAATTCAATCAAGTCATTCATGATGATGTTCATGCAATCTTCATGGAAGTCTCCATGGTTTCTGAAGCTGAACAGGTACAGCTTTAGTGATTTGCTCTCCACCATTTTTTCATCAGGAATATAGCTGATGTAAATTGTTGCAAAGTCAGGCTGTCCTGTTTTCGGGCATAAGGATGTGAATTCAGGGCAGTTGAATTTTACAAAATAATCACGGTTTACATGTTTATTTGGAAAGGATTCCAGCACGTCTGGCGCATATTCAAACAAATAATTTGTTCCTTGGTTGCCAAGCAGTGTTACACCTTCTAATTCGGATTCTTTTCTTGTCGTCATATTTATCTTCCTTCCTATTAAACTCCTCTTTTGTTGCCCCATAACAGGGTATGCAGCTGCGGAAGTACTCTGACGAGATTCAGCTCCGCATCGGCAGCGACCTGATCAACAAGCGCTTCATATTTTCCAAGTAAATGTGCAATGAGTGATTTGTCATCTGCCGTATGCACATCATCGTTCCCGACTTGCAGATAAAACGGTATTCCCGGGTAGCGTTTGTGTACAGTTTTGGCAAACTCGAGATCTTCATCATTAAAAATGACAACCTTCAAGCTGACAGCATGCTGTCTGTTATTCTCTTTCAGTGATGTCAAAATGTGATCCAGCTTATTAAAGTTCGTCACCATTTTCGAACTTGGCGGTTTAGGTGAAATCGTCAGATCATCGATCAGTGTAAACCAATCCTGATAGACTGTCCCCTGTGTTTCGAGAGCTGCACGGATATTGTTTTCCTTCAGCAGCTCTATCAAAGCATCTAGCTGTTTTAACAGCGCCGGGTTTCCGCCGGAGATGGTTACGTGAGAAAACGCGTCTCCCCCAATCTCCTTAAGCTCTGAAAAAATCTCCTCGGCTGTCATCCAGCGAATATCTTTTTTAGCAGACCCGTCCCAAGTGAAGGCGGAGTCACACCAGCTGCAGGAATAATCACAGCCAGCTGTACGGACAAACATTGTCTTCTGTCCGATCACCATGCCCTCCCCTTGAATCGTCGGGCCGAAAATTTCTAATACAGGAATTCCTTTAGCCATTCAAACCACCCTTTTTCGGACGGTAAACACAATAACTGGTTGGTGTTTCACGGACAAACACCTGCACACAGCTTGGTTTATTCTCCAGTGTGTTTAAATAAGCCTGCACTTTGTCATAGATCGTTTTTGCCACGACTTCAGTTGTCGGCAGCGAATACCGGTCGTCCCTAGAAAATTCTTCATGATCATTTAAAAGCGTATGATCATAGGAGCCGTGAACCAGTTTTTTGAGCACACTGAAATTCACGAGAAAGCCGGAATCGTCAAGCTCATCACCGGCAACGGTAATATTTACGGTATACGTATGCCCGTGCACCCTGCTGCACGCTCCCGCACTTTCACGCGGAATAAAATGAGCGGCAGAAATTTGCATGTCCTTATTCAATTCAAATGAATATGGATGCTGGACCTGTGGATAGATTTGAGATAACAATTTATGCCCTCTCTCCTTTCATCGCCATATATTCATCATAGCCTCTGGAGCGAAGGTGACATGCCGGACATTCGCCGCATCCGTCTGCGATCACGCCGTTATAGCATGTGAGCGTGTTGTTCTTCACAAAATCAAGCGCGCCCAGTTCGTCAGCAAGTTTCCACGTTTCCGCCTTATTCAGCCACATGAGCGGTGTATGAATCACAAATGGCTTCTCCATGGCCAGGTTCACCGTCACATTGCAAGATTTAACGAATTCATCACGGCAGTCAGGATAGCCGCTGAAATCCGTTTCGCAAACGCCCGTGATAATATGACGGGCGCCAATTTGATACGCCAGGATAGACGCAAAAGATAAGAATACTAAGTTACGGCCTGGAACAAATGTTGACGGCAGCTCGCCGTCTTTTGCTTCAATTTCTATATCATTTCTCGTCAGAGCATTAGGCGCAAGCTGATTCAAAAGTGACATATCGAGCAAATGATTTTTCACGCCAAGCTTATCCGCAATCCCCTTCGCCACTTCAACTTCCTGCGAGTGACGCTGATTATAATGAAAAGTTACAGTTTCAACTTCTTCAAATTCCTTTAACGCCCACAGTAAACATGTAGTACTGTCTTGGCCGCCGCTAAATACGACAATTGCTTTTTCCTTTTTCATGATTCCTCTCCTTCTCCGCTATAAAAAACCTCGGCGAGAGACATCGCTACAACTGTTAAAATATAAAAAAACACCTTTCCGGAAAGGTGCTCTAGAAAAACATAAAAAAGGCCGTATCCAAGGATACAGCACGTCCTTAGTTTTTTATAGAGGGTGTAGCTAGAACCTCTCCCGCATATCCACGGATTTTCTTCAATTTTTTCACTTCTGCTATCTTACCATAATGTTGTTTTTCTTGACAATAAAAAGATAGCCAAAAGCCTGTCTCATTTCTTTGGCTTGATTCTTCTACACAGCAAAAACACATCAATTCCTGGCTAGCGCAGAGTTCAGCATAAACGTTTGCTTCATTATTATATACGTATAAACATTTTGACTACAAACTGTGCCGGGGAACCTTTTTACAGACCAAAGCGCCTATAAAGGCCAAGCTCACATAGCCAAACAATGGATAAATGGTTGAAATGAGCTTGCCGTAACCAATTTGACTCGTGATATAAGCCGTAATCATAATTGCCGCAAAAATATATTTACTTTTTATAGGAAGAAAGCTCTTCACTTGTTTTTCCAGCCCATAAAGATTTCCGATCACCGACGTGAACACTTCGCCGAATATAATCAACAAGTAAATCAAATGTACAGATCGCGCAAAGAGGTAAACCACTTGAGCCATTGGAATATCATACAAAAATACATCCGGCAGCATCGACAAAGACAAAAAACTCGCAGAAAGCACAATTGTCAGCATTGTACCTCCGATGAAAGCGCCTTTTCTTATCACCTGTTCTGAAGACATTTCATTCGCCAGCGGCACCAAAACAGCCTGGGCAAGCGATAAATTCAAAGCGCCGTACGAGACCGCTGATAATAGCCAGTCCCATCGATGCGGCCACACCCACTGAGTTGTATTCCGCGTCTCACTGAAAATAAAAGAATCGGCCACCACAACCATAGAAAAGATAATCAAAAGCGGTACAACAAACACATTTACACCGAAAATGCCTTTTACTCCTCTTGTCATCACAATCAAACTTAATCCAATTGTGATCAGCATTCCAACTTGAGCTGACATGCCAAGCTGTTCCTCAAAAAGCGCCCCTGCGCCAGACAGCATGACAGATGTGACACCGAGGAGAACAAACAGCATAAAGACATTGATAATCCTTCCGGCAGCCTCCCCGAACAAGTATATATTCATTTCCTGATATGACTTGGCATTGATTCGCTTTGAAATGATCATCAGCTTTGCGCCTAAAAACGTAAACATCCCTCCGCTTATAATAATACCAAGCAATCCGAACCAGCCGAACTTCAGAAAAAACTCAACAATTTCCCTGCCAGTTGCAAATCCCGCTCCGACGACTGTGCCTACATACACAAAAGCGAGCTGATGTGCAGACCCTTTTGATTGTTCCATTTCTCCCCTCCGAACCAACAGCAGTATTGTCCTTTTATCCTTTTTATAGCCTATGAGACAAGTTCCTTGAAAAGACGAACAAAACAAGTTTTACTGTGGAAACAACTCAAAAATATTTTTGAGCAAAAGGCTTGAAAGTCAAAAAAGGTCAGAGTATACTATTAATCAAAGAAGGTCAAACCAGCCGTCTTTTTTATTATTCTATTGGTCAAAGTTGGTCAAGAAAGACTGCTTTGAGCAAATGGTTTTGAAAGCCAGTGAATCTGGCGTATACTATTAGTCAAAGAAGGTCAATTAAATCGACCTTTTTTTCCAAGTTAATTGGTCAAAGATGATCAAATTTTATAAGGGGGTTTTGGCAAATGCGTTGTCAACACTGTCATCAAAACGAGGCGACGATTCGCCTTAACATGCAAATAAATTCTGTTCATAAACAAATGGTTTTATGTGAAACTTGCTATCACGAACTGACTCGTAAACCTTCAATGAGCATGGGTCCTCAATCTTTCGGTTTTCCCTTTGAACAAGCATTCCAGCCGAAAGAACAAAGCGCAGCTAAAGCAAGCGAGAAAAAAGGTTTGCTTGATGAGCTGGCGCAAAATATTACAAACGGCGCTAAAGCCGGTCTGATTGACCCTGTCATCGGCCGTGATGAAGAAGTTGCGCGTGTGATCGAGATTCTAAACCGCCGCAACAAAAACAATCCGGTGCTGATTGGAGAGCCAGGTGTAGGGAAACAGCTATTGCAGAAGGACTCGCTTTAAAAATCGCTGAAGGCGATGTACCACATAAATTAAAAAACAAAGAGCTTTACTTGCTAGATGTCGCATCCCTTGTTGCAAACACTGGCATCAGAGGCCAATTTGAAGAAAGAATGAAACAGCTGATCACTGAGTTGAAAGAGCGCAAAAATGTCATTCTTTTCATTGATGAAATTCACCTTCTCGTTGGCGCAGGCTCTGCAGAAGGCTCAATGGATGCAGGAAACATTCTCAAACCCGCTCTTGCCAGAGGTGAGCTGCAAGTCATCGGAGCGACAACACTGAAAGAATACCGTCAAATTGAAAAAGAAGCGGCGCTGGAAAGACGTTTTCAGCCTGTCATGGTACAGGAGCCTACAATTGAACAAGCGATCAGCATTCTGCAAGGAATTAAAGACAAATACGAAGCATACCATGGCGTGACATTCAGCGATGAAGCATTGAAAGCATGTGTCACTTTATCAGCACGCTACATTCAGGACAGACATCTGCCGGACAAAGCGATTGATTTATTAGACGAAGCTGGATCTAAAGCCAATCTGTTAATTGATGATTTAAATGATGAAGATGCAGCTGAACGGCTGACTGCAATTGAAGCAGAAAAAACAAAAGCGCTGGAAGAAGAGAATTACGAATTGGCAGCAAAACTCCGTGATGAAGAAATCGCACTGGAGAAAAAACTGAACAGCTCTTCCGCACATTCCGCCGTCACAGTGGAAGCTGAGCACATTCAGGATATCGTCGAACAAAAAACCGGCATTCCTGTGGGAAAACTGCAGGCAGACGAGCAAACAAAAATGAAAGAGCTTGAGGCAAAGCTACATGAACGCGTTATTGGACAAGAAGCGGCTGTTCAAAAAGTGGCAAAAGCGGTCAGACGCAGCCGCGCCGGCTTAAAATACAAAAAACAGACCAGTCGGCTCCTTCCTCTTTGTCGGACCAACCGGCGTAGGGAAAACAGAGCTTTCTAAAACACTGGCGGATGAATTATTCGGCACGAAAGATGCCATTATCCGTCTCGATATGAGTGAATACATGGAGAAACACGCCGTGTCTAAAATCATTGGTTCACCACCTGGATACGTCGGCCATGAGGAAGCTGGACAATTAACGGAAAAAGTGCGCCGCAATCCATACAGCATCGTGCTGCTTGACGAGATTGAAAAAGCGCACCCAGATGTTCAGCATATGTTCCTGCAAATTATGGAAGACGGCCGCTTAACGGACAGCCAAGGCAGAACCGTAAGCTTTAAAGACACCGTCATCATTATGACAAGCAATGCAGGTACCGGTGAAAAACAAACGAAAGTCGGTTTCCAATCAGAGGACAGCGTGATTGAAGAACAAACATTAATTGATTCGCTCAGCATGTTCTTTAAACCTGAGTTTCTCAACCGCTTTGACAGCATCATCGAATTCCGTTCCCTTGAAAAAGAGCATCTGGTCAAAATTGTCAGCCTTCTTCTTGGAGAATTGGAAGAAACATTGGCAGAACGCGGTATCAGCTTGAGTGTTTCAGATGAAGCAAAAGAAAAAATAGCTGAACTGGGTTACCATCCTTCATTTGGTGCGCGCCCGCTCAGAAGAACGATCCAGGAATGGATTGAGGATGAAATGACTGATCTGCTGCTTGACAATAACGAGATTGCAAGTTTTCACGTCACAGTAGAAGATGATAACATCAAAGTTCATGCAAAATAAAAATCAGCGGCTTCCTTTTCGGGGAAGCCGCTATTTATGTAAAATCCTTCTCTTGTACGAGAACATGTCATTCCTTCCCTTTCTTAAGGAAGGATGGAACATGTTTATCTATTTCTATTGACAAAGCCGTTTAGAGAATCAGATACCCACCAATCTATCGCGGTACCGTTAAAACCCGCGGGCTTTTCCATGCTGAAAAGCCCGCGTTTGTTTATTTCTCCCTTCTATGTATCTTCCTTGAATATTTCATGAACAATTTCACAATGTCTCTAAAGTTCCAGACACTGATACCGATATTAACCATAGACAAGCTAGTAAAAAAGGATTTGGTGAAAATTATGGATAAAACTTCGATTATCGGTATTATTCTTGCTTTTGTTGCATTGAGTGTGGGAATGGTTCTGAAGGGCGTCAGTTTCGCTGCTCTTGCAAATCCCGCTGCCATTTTAATTATCATCGCCGGAACGATATCAGCGGTAGTCATTGCGTTCCCAACGAAAGAAATTAAAAAAGTGCCTGTGCTGTTCCGTGTGCTATTTAAAGAAAACAAACAGCTGACAATAGAAGAACTCATTCCTATGTTCTCTGAATGGGCTCAGCTTGCACGCCGTGAAGGTCTGCTGGCTTTGGAAGCAAGTATTGAAAATGTAGATGACGCGTTTCTGAAAAACGGCCTCAGCATGGCTGTTGACGGGCAAAGCGCAGAATTTATCAGAGATATCATGACTGAAGAAGTTGAAGCGATGGAGGACAGACACCAGGCCGGAGCCGCCATTTTTACACAGGCGGGAACTTACGCGCCGACACTTGGGGTGCTCGGTGCTGTTATCGGACTGATTGCCGCGCTTTCTCATATGGACAATACAGATGAACTTGGTCACGCCATCAGTGCAGCATTTGTAGCCACCCTTCTCGGTATCTTTACGGGATATGTATTATGGCATCCTTTTGCAAACAAATTAAAACGCAAGTCAAAACAGGAAGTCAAGCTCCGTGAAATTATGATTGAAGGCGTACTGTCCGTTTTAGAAGGACAGGCACCGAAAGTGATCGAGCAAAAACTTTTAATGTACCTTCCTGCGAAGGACCGTTTGAAATTTGCAGAACGAGAAGGAGAGGCGCAAAATGGCGAGAAAAAGAAGAAGAAGCATGAGGACGAGCACGTTGATGAATCATGGCTCGTTCCTTACGCCGATATCCTTACCCTTCTCCTAGCACTGTTTATTGTGCTGTACGCGAGCAGCTCGATTGACGCAGCTAAGTTTCAAATGCTTTCTAAATCATTTAATGAAGTCTTTACAGGCGGAACCGGCGTATTGGATTATTCCAGCGTCACCCCTCCTAAAAATGAGTCAGACGGAATCGATGAAGTGGAAAAGGAAAAAGAAGAGAAAAAGGAAAACAAGAAACTAAAGGAAAAAGCAGCTGATCAAGAAGAACTTAAAAATGTGCAGAGCCAGGTGGAAAAGTTCATTAAAGATAAAAAGATGGAGCATCAGCTGGAAACAAAGATGACTAAGGAAGGTCTTCTGATCACGATTAAAGACAGTATCTTCTTTGATTCAGGAAAAGCGACCATCCGCAAGGAAGACATTCCGCTTGCAAAAGAGATTTCAAACCTTCTCGTGATTAATCCGCCGAGAAACATTATTATCAGCGGACATACAGACAATATGCCGATTAGAAATTCAGAATTTCAGTCGAACTGGCATTTAAGTGTAATGAGAGCCGTAAACTTCATGGGGCTTCTGATTGAGAACCCTAAGCTTGATGCCAAAGTTTTCAGTGCCAAAGGCTATGGGGAGTATAAACCAGTGGCCTCCAACAAAACTGCGGAAGGCCGAAGCAAAAACAGACGGGTTGAAGTTCTCATCTTGCCAAGAGGCGCAGCGGAAACAAATGAAAAATAGTAAAAAAGGAAGCCTTATCTATCACAAGGCTTCCTTTTTTTACTTATTATGAAACTGTTTTGCGTTTAATCCTACCCTTTTTAACATTTCAGTGCACAGTTCAACTTCTTCTTCGCTTAATACGCTGATCATTTCATCAATCTCAGCTGCATGATCAGGGAAAATATCATCCAAAAGACTGATGCCTTTTTCGGTAATTTGTGCAAATGTTACTCGTCTGTCTGTAGGTGATGCTTTCCGAATAAGGAGCTCTTTTTGCTCAAGCTTATCTACGACGTAGGTGATGCTCCCGCTGGCCAAGAGAATTTTATCCCCTATCTGCTGCAGCGGCTGATCACCTTTATGATATAACAGCTCCAGCACAGCAAATTCAGTAGGATTCAGTCCATGCTTATGAATATGCTTATTCATATGATCATTAATAGACCGATACGCGCGCGACAGCACGATAAATAACTTCAGTGATTTTTCTGTCATGTCTCAATCATCCTTTTAGAAACCGTTACAGAGAAACATTAATAAACAAATACCGAAATGTCAATAAAAATCTTTCCAATATTTCTCTTCTTTTTTATTATTCATGTGAACAACTTGTTTTTCTTAATTATTTTGGTTATTTTTTCTTATTAAACAAGAAGAAACAATGATATAATACCTCTAATCAGGTGTATGTTGGAGCGATGCAAATTGAAAATACTAAAAGGCGCCTGCGGGAGAATTAAGCTTTATATTGCACTAGTAGTGATTCCGGCACTCGTCATAAGCTTTTTCGTCTATGAAAAGGAAAAAGAAACAATAGCTGCCGAACATAAGCAAGAAGCCAGTGTTATGCTGAATCTTCACCGCAACAAAATAAATTATTTAATCGGCGAAACGAAAGCGAGAATGACTTCCTTGTCTATTGCTATCGACAGACCGATAGATATTAAAAAAATGAAAACTGTTTTAGAAAAAACGTTTGATTCCGAACCAAGGTTTTCCGGTCTTTATTTGCTCAATGCCAAAGGAGATGTCACTGCCAGCGCAACAGAATTAAAAACTAAAGTCAATCTGGCCGACAGATCCTTTTTTACAAAAGCAAAACAAACAAAAAAGACTATCATTACAGACAGCTATTCAAGCAGAATTACAGGCCAGCCGATTTTTACAATTTGTGTTCCCGCGCTGGACGAAAAGAAAAATGTCACAGATTATCTTGTGGCAGCTATACAAATTGACTATCTGCAAAACCTGATTAACTTGCTGAGCCCTGATGTCTATATTGAAGTTGTGAACGAAAATGACAAAATGATTTTCTCAAGCGGACATGCTTCTCACGCAAAGGATCAAAAACCTGTCAGCGGTTATCTCGATGATATCAGCTGGAATATGAAAGTATACCCGAATCCTGTCTCAATAGAGGAGCTGAGTAAAAGCCTTGTGCTTCCTCTTTCCTGTATTATCGTTTTGCTGAATATTCTTTTTATTCTTGTGCTTTATTATTTGCTGAAGCGGCGGACCCAACTGGAGCGCTCGGAAAATGAGCAGCAAAAATTAGAGCTGATCGGAACGCTTGCTGCCAGCACGGCTCACGAAATCCGCAATCCGCTCACCGGCATAAGCGGTTTTATTCAGCTGCTGCAAAAGAAATATAAAGGTGAAGAGGATCAGCTTTACTTTTCAATTATCGACCAAGAGATTAAACGTATCAACCAAATTGTGAGTGAGTTTTTAGTTCTCGGAAAACCGACAGCTGAGAAATGGGAGCTTAACTCGCTTCAGGATATTATCGAAGAAATTATGCCGATCATTTATTCTGAAGGAAATTTATATAATGTGGAGGTAGAGTTAACATTTTTAACTGATAAACCTCTAAAAGTAAAATGTACAAAAGACCATATTAAACAAGTCATTTTGAATGTTGCGAAAAATGGCCTTGAATCTATGCCGGAAGGCGGCAAACTCACAATTTCCTTAGGAGCAATTGATAAAAAGGCCATTATAAAAGTGATGGATAACGGCGAAGGGATATCACAGGAAATGCTGGAACATATCTTTCTTCCATTTGTCACTTCTAAAGAAAAAGGAACCGGCCTCGGGCTTGTCGTATGTAAACGGATCGTTCTGATGTACGGAGGTTCCATTCATATAGAAAGTGAAGTACGAAGAGGAACCGAGGTTACCATTACCCTCCCCGTCTCCTCTTCCTAGCCCCCTGACAGTCTCAGGAGGGCTTATTTTATTTTCGGGAACGGGTATTTCCATTCCCCTTGCTTACAGCTCCTCCTGAAAAGAAGTATCGGATCAAACGCAGAAGCATTTTTAAAAGCAAAAAGATGACAAAGAACACCAAAAAGCCTTTTAACCCTTCTGTTGCATCTAAAAACTCCATATTTCCCCGTCCAGTCACTTTTTGCTGAATCTCAATTGCAAATACGATCACAATGATGATCGTTACGGTATAGATAAAGGACAAAGCCGTCGAGCTCCATTTAGAAAGCCATGTAAATACAGCGTGAGTGACAGCGAAAAAGAAGATGCCAAATATCCCAATTACCCAAAAATGCATTTCTTTGTCGGTTAATTGAATGCCAAGCACCCCGCATATCGAAATAAAAGCATCATGAAATTGGTTTATCATTTCAGTAATGACTACCGCCAGTTCTTTCATCAGTTCCCTCTTTCGTATGAAATTTCCCCAGAAAAAAAGAGCGCTTCTGAAAAGCTCTCTCTTTATATATGCATCAGATAGCGCCGCTATTTATGTGCATCATATGCAGGCATGACGTCTCTTCGGGGCCACAAGCCTAATTTCTTCACAAGGCCTTGAATTCCTTGGGAATGTTCGCTTTCTTGCATGAGCTGGTGGTATTCGTTCATTAAAGAATCCAGCTCCTGACTGTGTCTGATTGTGTCATGCCCTGTAAATCCCTGCTTACTAGCGGCGTCTATCATTAACTTTCTTTTTTCATCAATAGACACCAGCAATCTTTCTTGTTCAGAAGAACAGCCCATTCAATTCACCCCTCGCCGCTAAGAAATAGGAAACAAGTTTGATTGGGTTATTGTGCATTATTACAGATTATACTTTATTTGTAAACATATTTTTATTAAATAACTTAATTTTTCATTTATAATAGATATATTGATAGGATTAGAAGAACAATACCCAGACGAAGACCATCTTAAACACACCGGCAGGCAGGAGGTATGCTAAATGAAGAAAAAAAAAGCGATAATGCTCGGTGCAGCAGGCGGAAAAGCTATTCTGAAAAGAAAAACCCGCAAAAAATTAATCAATCATATTACAATCTTTTGCCAAATGCTCCGTGATTGGCGAAACGGTGACTATCCCCGTTCACAGATGAAAACACTTTTGCTTCTGACAGGTGCTGTCTTTTACATCATCATGCCAATTGATATGATTCCGGACTTCGTGCTCGGTTTAGGAATTCTTGACGATGCTGCCATTCTCGGTTTGATCTGGACGCTGATCAAAAAAGAAATGTCCCAATACGAGGAATGGCGTTTACGATAAATCAAAAAGCCCCGCTTTTATAAACGGGGCTTTTTGTTCTTATTGGTTTACGCTGTCTTTTTCATAAATCGGAACCCAGCCTTCAGATGTAACAAAAATCCGCACCGCCACAACTTTGCGATCTTCTTGAAGCGTGAAGTAATGGCGGATATTTTCAGGTACTGAGATTAAATCTCCAGGGTTTAAACGGACATCAAAAAATGTGCCGTCCTTGCCTTGAATGACGAAAATTCCGTGGCCGCTTACGATAAAACGGACTTCATCGTCTGTATGGTGATGTTCTCTTTTAAAGTTTTCAAGCAGTTCATCCAGTTTCGGATTAGCGTCAGACAAAGAGATGACATCTTGGGCTTTGTAGCCGCGGCGGGCTGAAATATCTTTAATTTCGGCGTCGAAGGTGTCAAGAATTTGTTGTTTTTCTTTTTCAGACAGGTCATATTTTTCTGAAAGCTGTTCAGGGAGCTTAGCGATATTCCATTGCTCATAGATTACCTCTTGACTGTCCAGAAAGCTTGCCACTTCTTCTTGATTTTCAATTGTTGTATTCGCCTCATCATGAATTCGAATTGTTGCCATTTGCGGTTCCCCCTTTTATTTAACCAGCTGATGCTGGAGTGTTTTCAGTTTCAAATGATAGCTGAATAAAAATTCATATGCTTCAAGCACTCTTTTCGCTTCAAATGCTGTTCTTCCCCAAGCCGTAATGCCATGGTTCCGGATCAGGACAGCTCCTGAATCTCCAGTAACCTGATCCGCGAAAAGCGTTGCGAGAGTCGGAATATGAGCCGGATTTTCTATAATTGGAATGGACACTTCTGCATTCTCTTCCCACAGGCCAAGCGCTTTTATAATTTCTTGTCCTTTAAAAGTGATTTGTTTTTGATCTCCATACAGCTCTGAGATGACATTATTGTTTACCGTATGAATATGAAGACAGCATCCGGCATTTGTTTTATTGTACAGATGCGTATGCAAAAGCGTTTCCGCTGACGGTTTTAGATGATGTCCGCTTTCGGCAGGCTCTCCGTTCTGATCCACCAACAGGAAGTCTTCATCCGTTTCTTTTCGTTTATCTTTTCCGCTCGCCGTTACGAGAAATTGCAATGGCTCATCGGAAACCTTGATGGACAGGTTGCCGCTGGTCGCCGGAAACCAATCTCTTTCTGCCAATTCCCGTTTTACTTCGGCAAGCTCTCCCCAGCGCTCTTGTTTTGCAGCCATTTCTTTACCTCCGTTACGTCTTCAATTGCTTTCTTTATTTCATGAAAATCATGGTATGGCATATGATTCAGATGATGCTCCTTGCATTCATTTAATAAATAATCCCTTGCAAAGCAAAGATCAGACAGCTTTGCCGCCTCCACGTCGGTAACGGAGTCACCGATCATGATGATGTATTGATCCGGCTCACAAAGCTCGTTAATAACAGTTGGCTTGCAGCACCCGCATTGATTTGTGCATGTGCCTTTGCAAGAATGAGGCCAATCAATATGAATGAATTCGTTCTCAAATGACGCACGGTTGCAATAAATATGATCTTTCTCAACAATTCCTTCAAGCAGCGGATAAACAAAAAAGTCCATCCCCCCGCTTACAACATAAAACGGGAGTTCATGCTCATTAACAAATGCGACAAATTCCTGAAAGCCGTCCCGGATTTTTGCGTCTTCTATTACAAATCTCGTAATCTCCTCTTTTAAGCTGCTCGGCAGAAGGCCGAACATTCGTCCGACGCCTTCTTGGATTGACATTGTTTTGGAGAGCACGCCGTCTTTTAACGCAGTCCACTCCGGCGGAGCGAATGTTTTCATAATGTTTATAATGTTGTCGTTCATCGTGATGGTTCCATCAAAATCACATATAATCAACGGTTTTTGAGACGTCATACGGCTTCAGCCTTTCCCCATTTATCAAGCGCAAGCTTCAAATCTTCGCATTGACCGGCTTTTTCTTCAATCGGCTGCGCCTCCAAAACCGCATCAATCATAGCTCTGAACGCTTTGCCCCCGCCTTGGGCGCGTTTGGATGTCCGTGTATGCCTCCTCCGGCGTTAATAATATGATCAATGCCAAAATCACGCATTAAAAGCGGAACCATACCAGGGTGAATGCCAGCAGACGGAACGGCAAATGTCTGATTAAAGGCATCTTCTCTTACGCATTCTTCATGAATCGCCAGCGCGTCTTCTCTCGGAAGCGCAACTGAACCGTATGGAGAAGGAAACAGACTGAAGTCAGCGCCGCAATATCGGTTTAATTTTCCGAGCAAAAGGGCATGGGAAAACCCATAAAACGGTGAGGACGTAAATGCCCCGCTGACAGCAGGGTGCGCCATAATGGGGATTGATACGTCCGGATCTTCCGCAAGGCTTTGCATGACGTCCAAACCGTAAGCGAAGACATTAAATAAAAGCGTATCCGCTCCCAATTCAGCGGCGCGTCTTGCTTTATCTTTAAGCTCAGCCGTTCTTCCAGTCAAATTCACTGTATACAGCGTTTTATGGCCGGTCTGCTCGTATGTTTCTTTCAAAATTTGTTTTCCCTCTGTAATTCTTGTTTCAAAAGGTGCTAAACCCGTCTCAAAGAAAATTTCATCGTCTTTGATTAAGTCAACCCCGCCCAGTGCCTGCTGCCTGAGCTGTTCTTTAATATCACTCAGGTCCCTTCCAATGACCCCTTTAAAAATGCTCATTAACAACGGTCTTTCAAACTCTCCAAGCATCTTCCGGATGCCGTATACGCCAAACTTCGGTCCCGGAAGTGTACGCTTAAACGCTTCGGAAAATTCGAGATCTATTAATTTGATTTTTCCGTCCAGCGACAGCTTGCCAAACACAGTTGTCAGCAATGCCGGAATATCCTGTGAAAAATTCACCTCGGGATAAGCAATTGTGATGACCGCTTGTTTTCCTGATGCAAGATGTCCCTCTCTCTCCTCGACCTTCACAACCCGTCCCTTATGCTTTTGCATCTGCTCCTGCTTCACCAGAGGCAGATCAGTCCAAGAGCCCACCGTCAACCCTGTTGCGATTTGTTCTGCTTTTTTCACCGTGTCGGCTCCCGGATCGGTCAGGAGATATGTTGCTAATAATTCACTCATGCCAGAGCTCCTTTCATTTTTTAACCCATATAAAAAACCTCTTCAAACAGCAATGCGTCTAAAGAGGTTTCGTTTCTCGTCCGAATCTTATCTCTCAGCCGCCAGCTGCAAGAATTAGCACCGTGCTTTACAAGTCGGTTGCCGGGCTTCATCGGGCTCGTCCCTCTGCCTGCTCTTGATAAGAAAATATAGATTTTATAAATTATTTTGAATTATCCCACCGTTAAAGAATCTTGTCAATGCTTTTTTGGGTAAACAGGTTCAGTTTGCCAATTCGGTAAGCTGCTTCTTTGAGCCTAGCTTCACTCGTTAAGAGCCCCACTCTGACATACCCTTCTCCATATTCACCAAAGCCGTTTCCAGCTGCCACCGCCACATTCGCTTTTTCTAAGCAAGAGATCTGAGAATTGCTCAGAGCTATAGCCTTCAGGCACCGGCAGCCACGCAAAAAATGAACCCGACGGTGCTGTTACATCCCAGCCGATTTCCCGGCATGCTGCTACCCAAGTGTTGCGCCTGCTTTCATATCGGGCATTTTGCTCCGCTACGCAAGTCTGCTCTGATAGGAGTGCCGTCTCAGCAGCCTGCTGGGTTGCTCTGAAAAGACTGACAAACATATGGTCTTGATAAAGATTGATCGCTTCTATGACCGAGGCGTTTCCAACTGCAAAACCGACCCGCCAGCCCGCCATATTATATGTTTTAGACAGTGTGTAAATTTCAATTCCGATATCCTTAGCGCCTTCAGTCTGCAAAAAACTTAAAGGCTTGTGTCCGTCAAAGCCCACTGCCCCGTAAGCAAAATCATGGATCACACAGATTTCGTTTTCTTTCGCAAAACTCACCGTTTCTTCAAAAAAATCGGCGGTAGCGACGGCTCCAGTCGGATTATTCGGATAATTCAAGTACATCAATTTCGCTTGTTCTCTTATGTCAGCGGGAATGCTTGCGTATTCAGGAAGAAACGATTTCTCCTTAGTGAGCGGCATCATTTCCATTTTCGCTTTCGCAAGCGTGACACCGGACCAATAATCCGGATAACCGGGATCAGGAACCAAAATCGTATCCCCAGGATTTAGCAGGCATTGCGGCAGCTCGACAAGACCGGCTTTCCCGCCGAATAATACGGCTACTTCAGTTTCCGGATCAAGCTGAACGCCGTATTCTCTGTTATAAAATGCCGCCGCTGCTGATTTTAGACTGTGCGAGCCTCGGAATGACGAGTATTTATGATTTTCGGGCTGAGCAACGGCTCGCTTCATTTCCTCCACGATATGCTCGGGCGTCGGCTGATCGGGATTCCCCTGCCCCAGATTAATGACATCATGTCCTTCTTTCAACTTTCGATTCACTTTCTGCACTAGAGAAGCAAAGAATTGTTTAGGCAGTTTCTGCAGCACTTGAGAATGTTCAAATTTCATCTGTTTTCACCTTCTAAAAAAAATCTTGAAATGATAGTCCAGTATCATATATGGTTAAATGAAAAAAAGTAAAAGAAAAATATGAGGTGTTAAAAAATGAAATGGACCATATCTTGTCTTCAATTTGATATTTCATACGGAAAACCTTCTGAAAATATAAAAAAGGCTGAATATTTAATCGAAAAAGAGAGTAAACATGCTGATGTTCTTGTTCTCCCTGAATTATGGACGACCGGTTACGACCTTGCCAATCTTGATCAGCTTGCTGATGAAGACGGGCACACTGCTCAAAGCTGGCTGCAAAGAACCGCAAAAAAACACGGGGTTCATATTATCGCAGGATCTGTTGCTGTCAGAAAGGGTTCTGATGTTTATAATACAATGTTCATCGCAGATAAGGAAGGACGAATCATTAAAGAGTACAGCAAAGCCCATCTTTTTCAGCTGATGGATGAGCATGTATATTTATCAGCCGGTTCCGAGGATGGATACTTCGAGCTTGACGGCGTCAAAAGTTCCGGATTGATCTGTTATGATATCCGTTTTCCGGAATGGATCAGAAAACATACGACAAAAGGCGCTAACGTGCTGTTCATTTCTGCGGAATGGCCTCTGCCCCGCCTTGATCATTGGAAAAGCCTGCTTATTGCGCGGGCCATTGAAAATCAATGCTTTGTCGCTGCCTGCAATTGCACAGGAGCTAATCCCGATAATGAATTCGCCGGGCACAGCCTGATTATTGACCCTTGGGGACGTATATTGGCAGAGGGCGGCCGAGAAGAAGGCATTGTCAGAGCGGAAATTGACCTCCAAGAAAGCGTTGAGGTACGGGGGAAAATCCCTGTTTTCGATGATATCAGAAAAGATTTATATTAAAAATATATTGACAATTAAAACACTCACCTGTTACTATGTTCATCAACTGATAAATTAGAATTGTTTAACAAGTGAATATATTCTCTTATCGAGAGTTGGGCGAGGGATTGGCCTTTTGACCCCAACAGCAACCGACCGTAATTCCATTGTGAAATGGGGCGCATCTTCATGGCGCCGAGACTGAGGTCTCGTAAGGCACGGTGCTAATTCCATCAGATCTGATCTGAGAGATAAGAGAGGCGGGACATAATTGTTAAGCCTCCTTCTCTCTGAGAAGGAGGCTTTTTTACGGCCATTCTGCGGCACACATATCAAGATGTTACATAATTGGAGGGAATGACGATGGCAGTCACAAAAACACCTTTATACGAAACATTAAATGAAAGCTCAGCTGTCGCCCTGGCGGTGAAACTCGGCTTGTTTCAAAGCAAAAGCACGCTGACATGCCAGGAGATCGGCGATGGAAATTTAAACTACGTCTTTCATATTTATGACCAAGAAAATGACAGGGCTTTGATCATTAAACAGGCGGTTCCTTATGCAAAAGTTGTCGGGGAAAGCTGGCCTCTGACAATCGATCGGGCAAGAATTGAAAGCAGCGCACTGATTCGTCAGGGTGAGCACGTCCCTCACCTCGTACCGAGAGTTTACTATTCAGATACCGCATTGGCGGTCACGGTCATGGAGGACCTTTCACATCTGAAGATCGCTAGAAAAGGACTTCTCGAAGGCGAAAATTATCCAAACCTGTCACGCGACGTTGGAGAATTTTTAGGAAAAACGCTTTTTTACTCCTCTGATTACGCACTTGAGCCTAAGGTGAAAAAACAGCTTGTTAAACAGTTTACAAATCCTGAGCTCTGCGATATTACCGAAAGACTTGTATTTACAGATCCTTTCTTTGATCATGATACAAATGAATTTGAGGAAGAGCTTCGTCCATATGTTGAAAAGCTTTGGAAAAATGACAAGGTCAAAGTTGAAGCCGCTAAGCTGAAAAAGTCATTTTTAACATCTGCCGAAACCCTGATTCATGGCGATCTGCATACAGGAAGCATTTTTGCCAGCGAGCTTGAGACAAAGGTGATTGATCCTGAATTCGCTTTTTACGGACCAATCGGTTTTGATGTAGGCCAATTTATCGCCAACTTATTGTTAAATGCACTCAGCCGTGACGGTGCTGATCGAGATCCGTTATATGAACATGTAAAACAAGTTTGGAACACGTTTCAAACAACATTCAGTGAAGCCTGGGAGAAACACAGCCTCGATGTGTATGCCAAAATCGAAGGTTATCTCGCTGATACACTCAGCCATATTTTTGAAGAGGCAATTGGGTTTGCCGGCTGCGAACTGATACGCCGCACCATCGGCCTTGCCCATGTCGCAGATCTGGATACGATTGTACCGTTTGATAAACGAATCGAAAGAAAACGGCTGGCGTTGGAAACCGGTGCTGCCTTTATTGAAAAACGTTCACAATTAAAAACCATTAGAGATGTTATTAAATGTTTTAAGTTACTTGTAAAGGAATGATTCAACCATGACCAATTCATTTGCTGTTCCGCGTTCTGTTGAATGGAAAGAAACAGCCATTAAGATTTTAAATCAGCAAAAGCTTCCTGATGTCACGGAATATTTGGAGCTGACAACGAAAGAAGAAGTATTTGACGCGATTGTCTCACTAAAAGTGAGAGGAGCCCCGGCGATCGGCATTACGGCAGCATTTGGGCTCGCGCTGGCGGCAAAAGACATTGAAACTGATAATGTGGCGGATTTCCGCCGCGAATTGGATAATATCAAAAATGATTTGAACAGTTCAAGGCCGACCGCGATCAATTTATCATGGGCGCTCGAAAGACTGAGCCAATCAATTCAAAACGCCATTTCTGTAAATGAAGCAAAAACCAACCTTGTCCATGAAGCGATTCAGATTCAAGTCGAGGATGAAGAAACGTGCCGGATGATCGGCCAAAACGCGCTTCAGCTTTTCAAAAGAGGCGACCGGATTATGACAATCTGCAATGCCGGTTCTATCGCGACAAGCCGCTATGGAACCGCACTTGCCCCGTTTTATTTGGCCAAACAAAAGGATTTGGGGCTTCATATTTATGCTTGTGAAACCAGACCGGTTCTTCAAGGTTCACGGCTTACTGCTTGGGAGCTGATGCAGGGCGGTATTGACGTCACTCTGATTACGGACAGTATGGCAGCCCATACGATGAAAGAAAAACAAATTTCTGCCGTCATCGTCGGCGCTGACCGAATTGCAAGGAACGGAGATACTGCAAATAAAATTGGCACTTACGGGCTTGCTATTTTAGCAAACGCCTTCGATATTCCGTTTTTTGTAGCAGCACCTTTATCTACTTTTGACACTAAAGTAAAAAGCGGGGCTGATATCCCGATAGAGGAACGGGATCCTGAGGAAGTCAGGAACATTTCCGGCGTCCGGACCGCTCCGGCTGAAGTGCCTGTCTTTAATCCTGCTTTTGATATTACACCTCACCATCTTATTTCTGGGATCATTACTGAAAAAGGGATTATGACTGGTTCCTATGAAGAAGAAATTGAAAAGCTGTTCACAGGCGAAAAGGTTCATTAAAAAACCGCTGAAGACTTTGCTCATAAAGGGGCGAGTCAGCGGTTTTTTTGTTTACTCATATTCATATTGATCATTTCATCTTTTTGAGCGCTGGATAAGATATGCAGTTTCACAAGCAGTTCGGCAAAAACGGCAATTTTCTCAGAGCGGCTCGGCTTCAATTGCTTTGTCCTCCTCTTTCATCAGACCAACTTTTTTAACTTAGTAAAATCATATGTCGGCAGCGAAAAAAGGGAACGTGCCATATGTTTTATTTTTCTTTGTAGGAGATTTGCTCGATGCTCAGCAAATAAGCTTTGATGTCAGTTTTGCTTCCGGCATACCCTGTTAACGTGCTGTTTTTGCCAATCACTCTGTGGCATGGGACAAATATCGGCAGGTCATTTCGTTTATTTGCCTGTCCGACAGCACGTACCGCTTTCGGACTGCCTACCGCAACGGCGATATCAGCATAGCTTCGTGATTCTCCATATGGAATCATGGCAAGCGCCTCCCATACTTTTTGCTGAAAAGGCGTGCCCTTTTGGCTCAATGGCAGTGAGAATGTCCTTCTTTCCCCTGCAAAATATTCGTGAAGCTGCTTTTTCGCTTCTGCCAGAAAAGCAGTCTCTAACTGCTCCGCACCCTCAACAGATTCTTTCCACTCGATCAAATCTTCCTTACTGAGAAAGAGACGGGTGATGCGGCCTTCTTCCTCGACAATCGCGAGTTCCCCGAGCGGCGTTTCCGCTGTCGTATAGTAATTCATTCGTCTAGCCTTCTTTCTTCAAAATTCTGCCGGACGGGCAGTGTAAGATGGAAAACAGTTCCCTTTCCTTCTTCACTTTCCACCATTATTTTGCCTTGATGTTCTTCAATAATTTTATAGCTTACCATAAGCCCGAGTCCAGTTCCCCGTTCCTTTGTTGTATAAAACGGTTCTCCGAGACGCTTTAATTTATCCTCTGTGATTCCGACTCCTTCGTCTTTTAAAGATATTAAAATATGATGTTGATCAGCTTTTTTGATTGTCACATAAATATTGCCGCCGTCAGGCATGACTTCGATGGCATTCTTTAATATATTGATAAAAACCTGTTTCAGCTGATTCGGTTCACAGTATATCGGCGGAATGTCGCCGACTAAATCCAGATGCATTTGTACGTTGCTGAGATTGGCTTGCGCGTTAAGAAGGTCTAATGTGTCTTTCATAATTTGTGTCACATGTTTCTCCTCATACATGATAGCCTGGGGCTTGGCTAAAATTAAAAACTCTGTGATGATGGATTCGATGCGCTTTAATTCTGAGGTGATGACGTTGAAGTAAAGAGAATAGTCTCCCTCCACACTTCCTTTCAGGAGCTGAATGAAGCCTTTAAGGGCTGTCATTGGATTTCTGATTTCGTGAGCGATGCCGGCAGCGAGTTCTCCAACCACATGGAGGGTATCAGATTTGCGAAGGCGCTCTTCCAGTTCTTTTCGCTCTGTGACATCTTTAAAGATAGCCAGGTTCATATTTTGAATAATATTTCGTTTAAATGAAAATTCTAGTTTTCTATTATCATTGCTGCTAAGCAAAAATGGAATTTCATTATCCATTTCATCGAAATTAATCTGCCTTGCCGGCGATGCCAAATTTTCTATATCATAGGAAGATATAATATCAAGCAGGCTGTGTCTTTTTAGTTCTTCATGCGGCAGGCCCAAAATATCGCTCGCTAACGGGTTGGCGTCGATGATTCGGTACTGATTGTCGAATAATACGTTGCCGTCCATTGAACCATTGAACACTTTTCTGAATTTGAGCTCGCTTTCCCGAAGCTCCTTTTCCATCCGCTTTCGGTCACTGACATTTCTTAGAATTGTTAAGTGCTGGTTTTCAAGTATTGTCCGCTTTGAAGTAAATTCAAGCTCTTTGAACTGCCCGTTTCCCATTTGAAACAGCATCTCTTCTCTGATCTCACCGTATTTTGCATATTTTCTCTTCGTCATGCTGTATTTCTTCGAGTCCACGAGAAAATCACACAGCTTTCGTTTTAACAGCAAATTCATCGGCAGCTCAAAAATTTTACAGGCTGACTGATTGGCCTTAACGATTCTTCCGTCATTCGACCAGATGATAATGGCATCCATGGCGTTTTCAAAAATTTCTCTGAAGCGCTCCTCACTTTTAAATAGCTGGAGCTCCATGGATCTCTTCTCTGTGATATCCCGCATAATCGACATATAAAAACCGCTGATGATGTTAGACGTAATCGTAAATTCAAACAGCTTCTGATCTCCTGAACGAAGCCTGACAGGCAGCTCGCCCTTTGCTTTTCCCTTTCGATAGAGCGTGTGCCAAATGTTATCGAAATCTTTTCGTGAGCCGCTGTCTATAAATTGATACAGCGACAAATGTGACAACTCATTCTGATCGATTTCAAAGCTTTTGCAAAAGGACAGATTGGCATCAATAAAGCCGCCGTCTTTATCAAATAGAACGATTCCGTCGACAGCTCTGTCAAACAAGTCCTTAAAAAGCTGTTCATTCATGGAAAATTCCCGCTCCAGAATTTTCTTTGAAGAAATATCTCTCATAACGACAAAAAAGAAATCTTCACCAATCCCTCTTTTGGCAAGAAACTCAATATATTTTGTCGCTCCGCTGTCCAGCCGGATTGGAACCTCCTTCCACAGAAAACCTTTCTTAAAAAACTTCTTTACGGAAAGGTCCAGCTCATCCTTTGGAATAGAAAACAAAAAATCAATAACGGAACGCTCTTTCAAACCTTCCGCATCCACTTGAAGCATCCTTGCTGTTGCTTCATTTGCCTGCACGATTTTCATTTCATTATCACATATAAAAATAGCATCGAGCGTATTGTTCACAATCACTTGATGCTGATGCAATTCCTTTTTCAGCCGATCATTTTCTTCTTTGAGGCGCTTCAGTTCCTCTTTCAGACCTGAATTTGTCTCGACATCGAGAGTTTCCATGCGTAAACACTCCTTCTTCAAAACCTATCCCTCAATATTTCTACAAATTGCATGAACTTCCTTCATTCGCCCTATACATTTCAGAAAATTTCAGCGTCATTACATAAAGAAGACATTTTCAACGATCCTTACCGTCACTTTACATCGTCCTAACAATCAGCCATTTTTTCAAATCCTTTTTGATCTTTTATTTTAAAATAAATACCAACAGGGAATAATCTTTTAGTGACTGATTTAAAGAGAAGGTGATGCTATGAATAAATCGCGAGACAGTTATTTTGACAATGCAAAATTTTTATTGATATTCCTTGTTGTATTCGGTCATATTCTTCGATCTTTTATTCATGATAACAATTTTATGCTCTACCTCTATAAGTTCATTTACACGTTCCACATGCCTGCCTTTATTCTTGTATCCGGTTATTTCGCCAAAGGTTTTAAACGTGCCGGATATGTGAAAAAGCTGGCGGTTAAGCTGATTATTCCATATTTGATTTTCCAAAGCATCTATTCCGTCTTTTATTACATTATTCAAGACGAAAGCATGACAAATATGAATCCGATTGATCCGCAATGGTCATTATGGTTTCTGGTAAGCTTATTTTTCTGGAATATCCTGCTCTATCCTTTTTCAAAGCTTTCTAAGCAGTGGGCGCTGTTTGTCAGCTGCGGAATCGCGGTGTTGATCGGCTATCTCGACTTTGTCAGCAGCACACTGAGCCTCTCCCGGACATTTGTATTCTTGCCGATGTTCCTTGTAGGGTTTTATTTGAATAAACATCACTTTGATTTACTAAGATCAAAACGAGGCAAACAGATTGCGCTCGGTGTGCTCGCTGCTGTATTTGTCATCTGTTGGGGGGTCGACTTTGACTATTCATGGCTGTTCGGCTCTAAGCCGTACTCATCATTTGGCGATGTCACCTTGGCAAGCGGTCTTTCCCGGATCAGCTGGTATGTACTTGCCTTTGCGGCAACCTTCAGCTTTTTAGCGCTTGTTCCGCAAAAACGCTATTTCTTTACAAAGTGGGGAACAAGGACATTTTACGTATACCTGCTCCACGGGTTTATCATTAAAACACTCCGGCAGGTCGGGCTTGAGGATGGACTCACCGACTATCAAAACTTAGTCATCCTGCTGCTCTTAACTGCTGCCCTTACCTCCATTCTCTCAAGCAATTTCGTCAAAACGGTTGCTCAGCCGTTCATTGAACTGAGAATGACAGGCTTGCTGCAGCTAGTCAGAGGAAACAGCAAAAATGCCTATTTAAAATAGACAAACACCTCTTAAGCGGCATTCCGCCTAAGAGGTGTTTTTTATTTTTGTTTTTTCTCTTTTTTCTTTTTCGGCTTTGTTATTTCAAGAGTTTCAATTATTTTCCCAGCGTTGTAATCCCCGAGCTCACTTGAGAATTCTTCCTCAAGCACCTTCTTATTCATCGGCTTTTTATGATTTTGCATATCTTTGCTATGCTGGTTCTTTTTCATGATCACGCGCCTCCTTGCTGACCTTGTTTGGAATTGCGATTGGCCCCACGGAAATTCGGGTCGTCGTGATATTGAGTCTTATATGCATTTCTGTCCATACTCTCAGTCGGTGTATTGTTGTTTTTTATGGCTTCATTGACCTCAGCTTTACGTTTCACAGAAATCCTCCTCGCCAGTTTTTCAAATTTTTATTTCTGCTTGAAAATGCAAGACCAGCTAATCAACTGCAGCTGTTTATGTTAGGATCTCCAACTGGTGCCGGGTCACACATCTTTTTTTTGGCAATAAAAAACACCGCCAGATGCGGTGTTTAATTATCCAATAATGACCCTTTCCTTCGGATAATGATAATTTGCTTCAATTTCTTTTCTTCCGATCAGATAAAGGAAGGTCAATATTCCGATCCGTCCGATAAACATGACGATCATAATGACACATTTTCCTACGTTGCTCAAATCAGCTGTAATGCCGAGGGACAGACCGGTCGTTCCAAAGGCCGAACATACCTCAAACAAGAGCTCCAGCAGAGAATGCTTCTCTGTTATCGTAAGGATCAGTGTCGCTCCAAAAACGAGCAAAATCGCCATCATTGTGACAACAAGAGACTTCATCAAATCTGCTGGGTGCAGCTCCCGTTTGAATACTTTTACCGCTTTATTGCCGCGGGCAAAATGAAACAGCGCAAGCAGGTTCAAAGCAAACGTTGTTGTCCTTATGCCTCCTCCGACTGAGCTTGGTGAGGCACCGATAAACATCAGCGCACACATAAAAAACAGCGTGGGATCCGACAGCTGGCTGATATCAATTGTTGCAAGCCCTCCGCTTCGGGTAGCTGTTGATTGAAACAAAGAGAGAAACAAAATATCGTGCCAAGCCTTTCCCGCAAACGAGTGGCTTGCTTCCAGCGCATAGATGCCGATGGCGCCAAACACTACGAGTGAGCCAAACATAATCGTCGTGATTTTTGTAAAAAGCGTAAACGGATATCTCCGATGCTTTGAAAACAAGAAGTCCTTTACTTCGACAAGCACCGGAAAGCCAATCGCTCCGAATATGATCAAAAGCATCGTAATAAACTGCACAAAATAATCATGGCGGAACGGAACCATAGAATTTCCTGTTATATCAAACCCGCCATTTGTGGTTGCACTGACACTTGCAAAAAACCCGTGTAAATAAGCTTCCTGAAAGGAATCATAGTAGGTTAGAAAATAAGTGCCAAGTATGATTCCTCCAAAAAATTCAATCCACAATATAAGGAAAAGAACCTGTTTCATTAAATTGACAATTCCTGAAAACTGGGATTGATTTTGGTCTACCATAATCAATTTCCGTTCTTTAAGGCCTATTCTTTTTCCCATGATCAGCCAAATAAATGTGCCGAGCGTCATAATACCGATTCCGCCAAATTGCAGAACAAATGCCAAAATAAAAATGCCTGTAGTGCTGAATGTATCAGCTGTATCAACAACCGTCAGCCCCGTGACGCTGACTGAACTGACAGCCGTAAAAAGTGCGTCAATAAAGGTCCAATCCGCTCCCTGCTTATGGGCAGCAGGCAGACTCAGCAATATCAGGGCCACAGTTACTGCGAGAAAATAATATAATGCAATCAGCTGGGCCGGAGATAATGCCTGTATCAATTTTCCAAGCTTTAATCTCATGTGAAATCCTTCTGCCTCTCCATTTAAAGTACGGTAATTATTCTAAAGATATTAGTTCCATTTTTAAAGGCTTTTGCGAAACATTTTCTTAACTTGCATATTTTTTATTATTTTAGTCAAAGTGAAACAGAAAAAAAACCTCTGAGGGTTCTCAGAGGAAGGATGTTTTGGTTTTATTTAGCTTCTAACCGTCTGATTCTTTCATCTAAATCAGGGTGAGTAGAGAAAAGCGATGAACGCTTCTTGCCATTAATCTTTAGCGTTTGGACAGCTGTCTGATCTTCTTCCATGATGCGGGAAGAATAGCTCTTAAGCGTTCGAAGAGCATGAATCATCTTATCCTTGCCGGCAAGATCAGCTCCTCCCCGGTCAGCATGGAATTCACGGTGGCGTGAATACGCAAAAACAACGAGGCTTCCGAGAATGGAAAAGACAATCTGAAACACAATCATTGCGATAAAATGAACAATCGGCGCAAGATCTTCCTTAACAAAGCGGCTCGCGATCCATGCAGCGATACGTGATAAAAAGACGACAAAGGTATTCACAATTCCTTGTAAAAGTGTCATTGTCACCATATCACCATTTGCAATATGCGCAACCTCATGGGCAAGCACGCCTTCAACCGCAGCGTCATCCATTTGGTCAAGCAGACCTGACGACACAGCGACAAGAGAGCGGCGTTTTGAAGGGCCAGTCGCAAACGCGTTCACTTCAGATGAGCGGTAAATTCCGACCTCCGGCATCTTCGTTAAGCCGGCAGAGCGGCTTAATTTATAAACACGGTCAACCAATTGCTGCTCTTCATAGCTAAGTGTATGTTTTTCCGGATTCAGCACTCTGACACCCATCATTGTTTTTGCCATCCATCTGGACATCGCAAGAGACATAAAGGAACCGACAAAACCGACGACTAAACTGAATACAAGAAGCGCAATAAGATTTATACCGCCATCAGCTGTAATGTACGTCCCAACTCCAGTAACAGAGCTTATGACAGATAAAACAATTCCGATTGTTGTAAGCACCAAAATATTCGTTAAAATAAACAGAAAAATTCTTTTCGCCATAATAACCTCCGTTATTTTTAAGATCAAAAGAACTTGTATATTTAAATTATAAAACATCTGTTTGAAAATGCAAGGATTTAGACGTATGATGTTAATGTATTGCTGACGCTTTAATAGTGCATTTATACATAAAGATTATATCCGCGTCAAATTGTCTTGAAGAGGTGAACAATGAATATTTTTAAACTCACTCGAATTGAGATGGTACGGCTGCTCTATTCCCTTAAAGGCCTGGGAGACATTAGCCCGCTCGACATACTAGTCAAATCAGCGAATATGCCAGCGGAAGAAGCTGCAAGCCATCTTCAGATTCCGGAATTTCTTACAAGATATGAACGAAAAAAACAGAAAAAAGAATACGGACTGTCTACCAACGAAATCGTTGAGCTTGGCAATTTATGCGAGCTGACGTCGCTAAAGTCAACCGCGATTCAAAATTGGGTGAAACGCGATATCAAAGATCTCATTGGCCATCCTGAGCTGGGTAAAAAGTATTCAGTTGAACAGGCAGTGATTCTTTTAATTGTACGTGACCTAAAATCCATTTATGACTTTGAACACATACGAGCTATCTTAAAAGTTGCTTTTAACACCATCTCAGACAGATCTGATGATGTCATCAGCCCGTTAGCATACTACGAAAGCTGCGCGCATGTGCTGCATGCCATTCATCACCAAGACACTCCTTCCATGAAGGATTCAAATCTCCAGCAGATCGTCGAACAGGAAACGGACCTTATCCGTCACCATTTTGAAGAGCTGAGTGACGCTCAATGGGTCAAAATCAGGCAGATTATTGCCATTACAGTTCTCTCCATTTTGACGTTCCATATTCAGGCGACCGCGAACAAAATGACCGCAGACATCCTATAATCAGGATGTACCCCGGCAGATTGCCGGGGGGTTTTTTATTCCCCCACAACAATTGCCAGCATAAATAAACCCCGTACATTTCAAACTAAATACGCGTTAAGAATTTCTTACGAGAAAAAGGAGATGAAAAAAGATGGCGAGCAGAAATAAACTCGTTGTTCCAGGGGTGGAGCAGGCACTAGACCAATTTAAACTTGAAGTGGCTCAAGAATTCGGTGTGAACCTTGGTTCTGATACAGTTTCACGTGCAAACGGCTCTGTAGGCGGGGAAATGACAAAGCGTCTGGTTCAGCAAGCACAATCACAGCTAAATGGCACAAATAAATAAACTCAGGACTCTATTCGCCGGGGGCACTCGGCGAATCTTCAGTTTGAGCTGATTTATTATTGCTGCTGTAGCTATTTGGGTTACGGTGGTAAGAAGCATTATCCCGATTAGATGAGGAATGACCCTTTCCTTTTTCACCGTTATTCCAATTTTTTTTGATTCTTGCTATTCTGTTCACCATTGTCTTCTTCTTCATTTCCGTTATCTTGAGGATCTTGTGTAGGGGTTTGCTCAGTATCCCCATCTTTTTCAGTTTTCGTGTTTTCATCTGATTCCTTTACGTCTTTATTCAGTTCACTATCGTCATTCTGCGTGTCTGTTGTATCTTCTTTCTCTGAGTCCATATCATCCAGCTGTTCATTTTCTCCTTGTTTGCTGTCTTGATCATCTGTTAGATCCGTGTTTTCTTCCTCGCTGCCGGTATTTTTTTGATCCTCTTCCCCGGATTTTTGAGAATCTTCGTTTGGATCTTTCACATTATTCTTTTCATTTGATTTTATGTAACTTCCTGTTGATACGCCTTCCTTTTTTGCTTTTTCTCTCGTTTTCATATCGGTTTCGAGGGATTCCATGCGGTATGTCGTTTTATATTTTTCCGTTACATCATTCAGCTGCTTTTTTACTCCTGATTTATATGTATTGTCATCCGTATTTTCATAAACAGTGGAAATCAATATTTCTTTCGATTCCTTTACATATCCATGCTCGCTGCAATCCGTAATAATATCGTCTATCACCTTTTTAAAATCAGTCTCCTCCCAATCATCGATGTCACTGATAACCTTCTTGCCGTCATCATTGAGGGGCGTCAGTTCAATCACTTCGTAATCGCTGTTTAACGCCATTTCGAAGCTTGGATTGATATCAATTGTCATATACGCATAGGCCTTGTCATTAGAGAAAACGGGAGAATAATAAAAATAAAAAGCATAATAGCAGTCATCGTAAAAATCCCCATTTTGAAAGGGCGCAGTCTTAAAAAATCAAAAAAGCTGGCCCTTCTGCCCATACGTGTCTCAGTCGGAAGCATGATTTCTTCTCCGATTTCATATGTTTGGCGATCATTTTTGGCTTTTAAAAATTGTCCGTCAGGGGTCAGCAACGTGACGAATTTTTTATTTTTCTCGACTATGATCCCTCTTCTCATGAGTGCAGCACCCCTTTAAGATAATCTTTTAAATAAATATAATCACCGGTAATGATAATGCACATGGCAATGATATATTTTCTGTTTCGCTCAATCGTTTTTCTGCTTACTGAAACGAGCTGTTCGAGCTGTTTAACAGGAAGCTGTTTCTTCGTATAAAGAATCGCAGCTAGTTCTTCATGCTCTACAAGGGTGAGCGCCACCTTTATAGCGTTTTGCCTTGCGTCTGCATGCTTTGGAGAATGTTCAAGCAGCTCTTGAAATGAAAGACCGTAGTCTTTAAGCTGCTTTTGAAAATACAGGATTTCCTCACGCCTCTGTTCCTGTTCTATTTGGCGGCGGTATTCATCAATAGAAAGCTCGGCTTCAATCAAGCTTTGTGAGGATTCCTGATCGTCACCCTCCTGTAAATCCATATTAATATTTTGAGCGGTTCTTGCTTCTTTTCTAATGTAATCAATAACTTTTCTTTTTATAATAAGCTCTGCGAATGCGAGCAGCGAATTTCCTTTTTCAGGTGAGTATTTTTCAATAGCTTCGTTAAATGCAATCAGTCCGATGCTAAACTCATCGTCTTTTTCATCTATATATCGTTTACAAACGGATGAAACCGTCTTTGCGATAAATGGCTTATACTGCTGTATCAACTCGTTTTGCAGATCTTTATTGCCTTTTTGTATACTTTCAACAGCTTTTTCAAGCGTTTGCTTCTTTTTTCCCAATTTAAACAAAAGGCTAAGCACTGGTTTCACCTCAGTTCCTCCCTATAACTACTCATTAATGATAGCTAATTTGATAGGGAATCGCAAAGGAGAAAAAGAAATATTGATTTCCAATGTCTCAATTGTGACAATACATTCTCACGTACTATACAGGATTTCGTGCCCTTAAAGAGAATTTTGGGGGTTTTATTAGAGGTTTTTGTAACAAAGCTGTTATAAAAATGTTATTTTATTTCGTCAGTGAAAACGCTTCAAACATGAAAAGACTCTGCTTTTCAGCAGAGTCTTTATGATTAAGCCCTTTCTTGGCTTCTGTTATTTTGTTCGTTTTGTGCGTCTTCCGTCTGTTTTTTTGAGCCTGACATAAACCAGCCGCTAACTGCGATCGCCGCTAAGACAACCCAGAAAATCAGCTTCCATGTCCCTGAATGAATAAAGTGCGAGGAAACAATGGCTATGTCATCATGTGCGAGTGTATATAAAGCAAGCTTTACCCCGACCCATCCGACAATTACAAAAGCTGCTGTTTCTAGGCTTGGACGTTCCTTTAAAAGCTTCACAAACATCGAAGCCGCAAAACGCATAATCACCAGCCCGATAATGCCTCCGGCCAAAATAACGAGGAATTGTCCTCCATCAAGTCCGCCGATCTTCGGAAGTGAAGTTCCAGGCAGCGTAACCGCCAGAGCGACTGCTGCTAAGATGGAGTCTACAGCAAAAGCAATATCTGCCAGCTCAACCTTTAATACAGTCGGCCAAAATCCGCTTTGCTTCGTCACCTTATGATTGTCTTCTTTCTTAAATACATATCTTTTGAGCAAGTGGCTTGCTGCAATATACAGCAAGTAGAGCGCGCCAATGGCTTGAACCTGCCATACATTGACCAAAAAAGAAATAGCGAATAAAGAACCAAATCTCAAAACAAAGGCGCCTGCCAGCCCGTAAAACAATGCCTTCTTTCTTTGCTCCTCCGGCAGATGTTTTACCATAACCGCCATCACTAAAGCGTTATCGGCGGCTAAAATACCTTCCAGCCCGATCAAGACGAGAAGAACCCAACCATACTCCAATAATAATGCTGCATCCATAAATGATACCCTCCCAAAAAAGTTGTTTTCTTTCTCTTCATCCGATCTTATGCCGGCCGGACATGCAAAAAAGACCTTTGCCGACATAAGGCAAAGGTCTTGCTAGACATGAATTCAGGCATGCCAACAAAGCCGATGGATATCACTATCCATGAAATGACGACTTTGTTTCCGGAAACATTCCGGACGCTACTCCCCTTTGGGATTTCAAGAAATATCATATTATAAGTCAATGATATGCGGAGCGAGCTTATTTGTCAACGCTTATTTTTTAAAAAAACTGAAAAATGTTCAGACTGCATTCGTTTTTTCCTCTTCTTTATCACTAAATAGAGAACAAACAAGATCAAAATGGCAATTCCGATCGGAAGCATATATTGGTCTAGAATAGAGCCAACGTCTTTCCAATTTTCTCCGAGCTTCACACCGAGATATACATAAACAAATGTGATCGGCAGCATAGCGATAAATGTGTAAAGAGAAAACACCCAGACATTCATTTTTGCGATGCCGCACGGTATGGAAATCAGGGTGCGGACCCCCGGCAGGAAGCGGCCGCTGAAAGCGACAAAACCGCCATGTTTTTTAAAAAATTCATCCGATTTGTCAAGAGCCTCAGGCTTGATAAAGAGATACTTTCCGAAACGTTCAAGAAACGGCCTGCCTCCATAACGCCCGATCCAATACAGGGTGAGCGGACCGGCGACTCCTCCTAATGATCCTGCCAGAACAGCGCCGGCAAGCGTCATGTCACCTCTCGATACCCAATAACCCGCAAGCGGAAGGACAATTTCAGCCGGTATAAATTCAATACAGAGCGCCAGAAAAATTCCGAAATAAGATAAGCTTTTAAATGCTTCTATCCAGGACATAACCAATTCTTCGATCATCTTCACTTCCCTTTTCCCTGATCTATGTATACACATTTTTGTTTTTAACTCAAAACATCAAAATGATTTTAACATATTTTTGACGGTCAGCAGAACTAAAAACAGAGAATCTTCATTCCAAACGTTTTTCTGACAATTTCTCTAGGCTTATAGACTGAAATTCTTTAGCTGGCAGCCGATAATAAGGAGAGTCAACCAGACTGGAACACACGGGGGAATCTCCATATGGAATTACACGTAACATATAATACAGCACTCATATGTTTATCTATTCTTATTGCTTGTGCAGCATCTTTCACCTCCCTTGAACTATCAAGAAAAGTCACCATTCATACAGGATTAAAAAGCAAGGTGTGGCTGATTGCAGGCTCTTTCATCATGGGCTTTGGGATTTGGTCTATGCATTTTATCGGAATGATGGCTGTTCATACGGGGGTACCGATGCATTATGAACTGGTGCCTTTAGTTGCCTCGATTGCAGCTGCTGTTTCTGGATCATTTGTTTCTTTATATATTGTCAGCCGGTATATGCTTACCTTTTACAGGCTGCTTACAGGATCGGTGGTGCTGGGTGCATCGATTTCATCTATGCATTATATCGGAATGTCTTCCATTTCCCGGGTAATGATGATATATGAACCGCTGCTTTTTACATTATCCATTGTCATTGCCATTGCAGCATCATTCATCTCACTAAAGATTTTTTTTGACTTGTCCATGAAAAAACCTGCAGATCATTTGCTGATTTATAAAATAATCAGTGCCTTAATAATGGGAATTGGCATTTCGGGAATGCATTATACAGGAATGATGGCCGCTACATTTTATAAAGATAGTGCACCTCCCGACCATCATATGGAGGTCCATACATTCGATTGGTCTATTCTGATTGCCTTAATCATCTTCTGTATTCAAACGTTATTATTATTCAGTTCCCATGCCGATCGAAAATTCATGAAACAAAATGAACGCATGAAGGATAACGAACAGCGGTTTCAATCTTTAATTATTCACAATATTGATGCGATCTTTATCCTGTCATTAAAAGGAGATATTATTTCTTCTAACCATGCAGGTGAGGATATGATGAATAACTTCGGCCTAAACCATCAAAATTGGAATCACTATATGCCGACAAAAATCAATGCGCTTTTTAAGCAGGTCAAAAGCGAAAAACAAGCCATTAACAGCGACGCCACTCTTATGACGGACAAAGGCCAGTTTCATTTGAATATTACGTTTATACCTGTTGAGGTTAATCAAGAACTGGACAGCATATATGTCATCTGTAAGGATGTGACAAAACAATACAGAGCCGAAAAAAAAATCCATAGAATGGCTCATTATGACTCACTTACAGATTTACCCAATAGAAGACATGCGATCTCCCACCTAACTAAGGTCTTGAACCGCGAGCATGCCCTGGATTATAACACCGTGGTATTTTTCTTAGATTTGAATCGATTTAAAGTGATAAATGATGCATTAGGCCACAATGTCGGCGATCAGCTGCTCCAGCTCGCGGCTAAACGGCTTTCATCTGTTATCCCAGATAATGGGTTTATCGCGCGGCTTGGGGGTGATGAATTCATTATTATTTTGACTGACGCCAATACCGGAACGGGTGAAGCAGACATTTTGGCTAAAAAAATCATTCAGCAATTCAAAAAGCCATTTAAAATTCAGGACCACACACTGATTACATCCGTCAGCATCGGTATTGCGATTTCTCCTAAAGACGGAACAGACGGCCCTGAATTGATGAAAAAGGCAGATATGGCAATGTATGCGGCCAAAGAGCGAAACAAAAGCAAATACAGATACTACTCTTTCTCAATCGGCAATAAAGAAACCGTCAAGCTTAATCAAGAAATGGAGCTGAGGGAAGCGATTGATAACAAAAGATTTGTCTTGCATTATCAGCCGCAATTCAGTTCAAAGGATCAGAAGATGACAGGTGCTGAAGCGCTCATACGCCTTGTCACTCCAGACGGCAATCTGCGTCCGCCTGGAGAATTCATCGGTGTTGCCGAAGAAACCGGCCTTATTATTGATATCGGAAAGTGGATTATTGATGAGGCGTGCCGGCAGGCAAAAGTGTGGCACGACAAAGGATTTGATCTTTCTGTCGCCATTAATATTTCCGCCAGACAGTTTCAATCAGAGGAACTGATTCCGCTCATCAAGAATACCCTTTTTAAATACAGGCTTCCCCCTCGCCTTCTTGAAGTTGAAGTAACAGAAAGCATGACCATGGATAATCTAGACCACTCCAAAAAGGTTCTATCTTCTTTAACCAAATTAGGCATCAGGATCAGCATTGACGATTTTGGCACGGGGCACAGTTCTCTAAGCTATTTAAAGGATTTTCCGATTCACAGACTGAAAATCGATAAATCATTCATCGATGATATTCAGACTCATCCGAAATCAGAACAAATTACCGGCGCCATTATTGCCATGGGCCATCAGCTGTCTTTACAAGTCATTGCCGAAGGCGTAGAAAACTCCGGCCAAAAACAGCTGCTTGACGAAAAAGGCTGTGACCATTTACAGGGCTTCTTTTTCAGCAGACCGATACCGCCGGAACAGCTTGAACACTTGATAATAAACCAGCCGCCGCGTTAACAGCGCCGGCTGTTTTTTATACCCATAAGTTACTACACATGAATCCCCCCTCATATCTCCACAATAATGAAAAAAAGGTGGTTCATCGATATGCACACAATGTGGAAGGGATCCATCAGCTTCGGTTTGGTGAATATCCCCATCAAGCTTTATGCCGCCACAGAAGATAAAGACATTAAGCTGCGAAGTCTTCATAAAGAAGATCATGCGCCAATTAAATATGAAAAAATATGCACGAACTGTGAAAAAACGCTCAGCCCTGATGAAATTGTGAAGGGATATGAATACGTAAAAGGAAAATATGTCGTGCTGACTGATGAAGATTTAAAAAGCTTAAAGCAGGAGCATGAAGAGAAAGCGGTTGAAATTGTCGATTTTGTTCAACTGCAGGAAATAGACCCGATATATTTTAACCGTTCCTACTATGTCGGGCCCGGTGATAACGGCACAAAAGCCTATACTCTTCTTCGCGAGGCGCTTCGATCCACCGGAAAAATCGGGATCGCCAATATGACGATCAGGTCGAAACAGCAGCTTGCCATTCTCCGCGTATATGAAAATTGCATCGTAATGGAATCCATTCATTATCCCGATGAGGTAAGAAGCGCTGCCCACGTACCCGGAGTGCCTGATCAATCAAATGTAAATGATAAAGAGCTGCAGACCGCCATTACGTTGATAGATGAGCTGACAACTGAATTTCAGCCAGAACAATATGAGGACACGTATCGAAAAGCCTTGCTGCAAAGAGTCAATGATAAGCTGGAGAATAAAGAAACAGCCGTTACTCCTGACAAAGCGCCTCCTCGTGAGGATGTGATCGACCTGGTCAGCGCACTTCAAGCCAGCATCGATCGAACCAAAAGGCCGAATCGGGAAAAACCAGCGGCATCACCAGCCGAAGGCGGAGAACCGAAAGGAGCCGGAGAAAAAAAGCAGAAAACCACTAGAAAAAAAGTCTCCGGCACATCATAGCCAATGGCGTTTACCATGCAGCCCGTCCTTACTTCTTCACCTCCAAAAGGAGCGGAATGGCGTTACGAAGTAAAATATGACGGGTTTCGCTGTATTCTCCGCATTAATCCGTCAGGTGTGACATTAACGAGCAGAAATGGTTTAGAGCTTAACAGTACCTTCCCTGAAATTTCTACATTCGCCGAAACTGCTTTTCAGCATATAAAAAAGGAACTTCCGTTAACACTTGATGGAGAAATCGTTTTTTTGGCGAATCCATTCCGTTCAGATTTTGAGCATATTCAAGTGCGGGGACGTTTGAAAAGGCCGGATAAGATACAGGAATCCGCAAACTCTCGGCCTTGCTGCTTTCTCGCATTTGACCTTTTGGAACGAAGCGGACAAGATGTATCCACTCATTCCTATATTGACCGAAAAACATCGCTGCATGAGCTGATGTCTGCTGCAAAGCTCCCGGCTGAGCCAAATCCTTACGCAAAGGAAACCATTCAGTATATCCCCTCCCACCAGCACTTCGATCCAATTTGGGAGAAGATAATAAAGTATGACGGAGAGGGCATTGTAGCGAAAAAAATCAACAGCAAATGGATCGAAAAAAAACGGTCATCTGATTGGCTGAAATACAAAAACTTTAAACATGCCGATGTTTGTATCACAGGATTTAATCCTCACAATGGATTTCTGACGGTTTCTGTGTTAAAAAACGGTGTAATGACGCCTGTCGCCTCTGTATCACACGGAATGAGCGAGGAAGAAAAAAATGCCATACGCGCAATTATGGAAGAGCACGGACAAAAAACATCATCAGGTGAATACACACTCGAACCATCGATCTGCGCTACTGTTCAGTATTTAACGATTTTACAAGGCACGCTAAGAGAGGTTTCGTTTGTCAAATTTCAATTTCATATGGACTGGACCGACTGCACTTTTGCACAGCTCGTGCGCCGCTCAAAGCCGGTTCATCCAAAACTGCAGTTTACAAGCCTGGATAAAATCATATTTGAAAAGCATAAAAAAACAAAAGAAGATTTCATCCAGTATATGATTGAAATCAGCGACTATCTGTTCCCGTTTCTCAAAGATCGTGCTGTCACGGTTATTCGCTATCCGCACGGATCAAGGGGCGAATCCTTTTTCCAAAAAAATAAGCCTGATTATACGCCGGACTTTGTCCAATCCTTTTTTGACGGGAGCCATGAACATGTGGTCTGTAAGGACCTGTCTACCTTATTGTGGCTTGCCAATCAGCTCGCTTTGGAGTTACATGTTCCTTTTCAAACGATTGCAAGCAGAAGGCCGGCAGAGATTGTCATTGATTTAGATCCCCCGTCCCGAGATGACTTTCTAATGGCTGTTCAGGCAGCAAATGAACTTAAACAGCTCTTCGACTCCTTCGGCATCACATCGTATCCTAAGCTTTCCGGCAACAAGGGGATTCAGCTTTACATTCCCTTGTCACCAGAAGCATTTACGTACGAGGACACACGCCAATTTACACAGCTGATTGCCGAATATTGTACCAATGCATTTCCGGAGCTATTTACAACAGAACGCTTGATCAAAAACAGGCATGGAAAATTGTATCTCGATTATTTGCAGCATGCTGAAGGAAAAACGATTATCTGTCCCTATTCCACCAGGGGAAACGAGCTTGGCACCGTAGCGGCGCCGCTCTATTGGCACGAGGTGCAGCCATCTTTGACACCGGCGATGTATACAATCGATACCGTCGTTGACCGGGTCAAGAAACACGGATGCCCGTTTTATGAATTTTACCGCAATCCTCAGGATGAACCTCTTGCCGCTATTTTGAATCAGCTGAAGAAAAAGAGCTGACTTATTCGGTCAGCTCTTTGTGTTATTTTAACTGTATTTTTTCTCCAAACGTTCACTTTCCTGCCGCTGCAGCGGGGTTAAGGGCTCATTATACAGATCGATATCAACCGCATATTTCGGCCGTCTTTTCACCTCAGAAAAAATGGTTCCGATATATTCGCCGATAATGCCGATTCCCATGAGCTGCAACCCGCCCAGAAACCAAATGGAGATGATGAGAGACGCCCAGCCTGCATTTGTGTGTCCGAGCATTTTTTGAATGACTGCGCCAATCCCCGCCATGGCGCTTACCAAAAATAATAGAAAACCCAAAAGCGTAAAAAAGCGAATCGGGGCCACGCTGAAGGATGTGATTCCGTTAAAAGCGAATGACAGCATCTTTTTCAGCGGATATTTCGTTTTACCGGCAAAACGTTCTTTGCGGTCATACAACACTTCGGCTGATCTGAAGCCGATCATAGGAACGATGCCCCTTAAAAACAAATTGGCTTCCGGATAGCGCGCAAGTTCTTCAAGCGCCCTTTTATTCATTAAACGAAAATCGGCATGATTGTAAATTAACTTAATCCCAAGCTTATTCATGAGTCGGTAAAACCCTGTAGCCGTCGTGCGCTTGAAAAAGGTATCGGTTTTCCGGCATCGGCGCACGCCGTAAACAATTTCAAAACCATCGTGATATTTCAGCATAAATTCCCTGATAACAGAGATATCATCCTGCAAATCGGCATCAATCGAAATCACGCAGTCTGATTTTTGCTTTGCTTTATGCAGACCTGCTAAAAGCGCTTTTTGATGTCCGACATTGCAGGCTAATTTCAATCCGGTTACCTTCTTGTTTTTCACGCTTTCCATGGCAATCAAAGACCAGGTGCGGTCTTTGCTGCCGTCATCAACAAATAAAATTTTACTGTCTTCTGATATCATTTTTTCTTCCATTAAGCTGTTTACAACCTCCGTCAGCTGACGGCTTGTCTCTTTAAATACTTCCTCTTCATTGAAACACGGAACGACGATGGTTAACACTGGCTGTGGCTGTTTCAATCGATATCCTCCTTATTTTGTTTCGTATAAATAAATGCGCCAGGCGGAGTCTTTATGGTCAAATGTTTTCACGAGCGCCAGGTGGTTTTGATCAGCGTTCATGATGGGAACCGAAGAAAAAATATATCGTCCGCCCATTTGTTTAAACACATCTGTATTTAATTCAAGATGATTGATTGTTTTCTTTGAATTCTTTTTAAAGTCATATCGTTTGCCAAGCTCATCGACGAACAGATAGCAGCGGCTCCCCCATTCATCAAAGTACCGTTTCAATTGGGCGTTTTTTTCGAGCTCTTTTTCAATGATTTTTCTAAATTCATATTTATATGAGAGCGGGTACAGGTTGTTATATGTATCTAAGGTGTAAAAGCCGTTGTATTGAGCAATAGACGGATGCAGACCGATACTCGCCACCCTGTACGAATCTTGCGGGCGCCCGATATACTCCTTAATCTCTTTGAATTGGTCAGACGCGTAAAATTCGCGAAATGTCGGCGCGTTGTAGTGAACGCCATACGTATACTCCTCATTAAAAGGCGCCAGCACAATCAGCTGCGCAGTAACTGCCGCATATACGAGCCATTGCCACTTCTTCCCCATTCGCCAAATGAGGTACAAAGCGAGCGCAAAACTCATGTAGATTACCAGCGGTCGCAAAAAATGAAAACGGGCAAAATTGAATTCGGCTAAAAATGCAAATTTCTGCTTTGGAACAGCCCATATTTTGTTGAACCAAAACGCATACCATAGTGAAAGCGCATAATTCAGCACGCAGAGAAAAAGATAAACGTTTTCTTCCCTTGTCCGATTTCGTTTGAACAGCACAGCAAAAAATACGAGTAATAAGATTGGAAGAATCACAACGGTATGAACTGTCATGACATGGTTATGGCCGTAGACAAAGTTTTTGACGGATAAACGCAGAGAGTGCCATACATCATGCCTTGATGAAATAAATTCAATCCGGTGCATCGGCGCGTGTGAGATCACCATTGAATAGACAAGCCGGTACTCGACAAAAAGATAAATACTTGTCATAAAAGCGATGCTGCCTAAAAAAATGAAATTCCATTTTCTTTTTGTGATGACATCATACAGCCAGAAGCATGCCATCCCAGCCAAGAAAAAGAAGAAGCCTAATACAAAGCTTGAATACAGCGGCAGCAAACCGAGCGTCAGCCATTCTCTCCATGAGATATCCCCTTTTCGGATATTCAAAAAAGCCCACAGCGCCAAAGGGTATCCAAGCGTGCTCAGCATTCCAGAAGGCCAAAAAGGCGTTAAGGCAAATGCGAGCGATACGCCAATTCGGATCAATGCCGCTTTCTGCTCCGGAATCACATGTTTCTTCAGCAGCACATACATTCCGAAAAAAGCGACAACTCTCGTAATGGTCTGGCTTACCGCATAGGCGGTCATAGAAGAAAACAACGCGTGCAGCCAAACAATTCCGCTCCACTCGGTGCCGAACGCATCCCGGGGCAGTCCGTTAATGATTTGCGGAATGGCCGCATCCACTTTGCCGATGATTTCTCCGCTGTCGGCCAGCACCTTATACCACGCGATATTAGAATCCAAATTATCGTGTACGCGAATATGGGCGTCTTCCTTCAAAATAAAAAGCGGGGACACATACAGCAAAAGGAGAAATAAAGCCATCAAAAGATAATAGGTTTCTTTTTTGTGTCGTCTTAATCGTAACATCCCTAACACATCCATCTGTTATTCTGACTTCTATCGGGCATGATCTGCCTCACGTGTCAAAATTTATTATCCCTTTTCCCTTCTAAAACATTCATCAAATGTCAATCCTTTCTGCATTTTTCAAACTGGTCTTCAACCCATTAATTCCCGCTATCCATAGGGCTGGACCACTTACTATACTGGTAGAAGGGAGGGGATACATGTGTCCATCTTACTTTCATTGGTCATACTGGCTGTTATGCCATTTATATATAAAGCAAACCGCAACACAAAAGATGTGAAGGTCAACACGATTTCAATTGATCAGCAAGACGGCCTTCCAGCAAGAAAAAAACTGAATATCCTTCATTTATCGGATCTTCATTTAGAAAATATTTCTGTATCGCCTGATGAACTGTATCGTTTAACAAATAATCAACCTGTAGACATCATTGCTCTTACCGGAGATTTTCTGGACCGGAAACGAAATATTCCAAAGCTGGCCGGCTACTTGCAGGCATTGCAAAAACTGAAGCCTGCCTATGGCATGTACGCGGTGTTTGGCAACCATGATTATGTATTAAAAGAAAAGGACTTTCTAAGATTAAAGCGAGTGCTCGAGGAAAATGGATGCATGACGCTTCAAAATGAACATGTTCACATCAATACTGATGCAGGACCTGTTAATATTATCGGAATTGACGATTACAGTACGAATCGCAGTAAAATCACAAACTCTTATAAAGGTCTGGAGAATGGCTATCACCTTGTACTGACACATGATCCGAACATTATATTAGAGATGGAAGATATTCATTTCGACTACCTGTTATCAGGCCATTTTCATGGAGGGCAAATCCACTGGCCAAAGCCGTATCATTTGGTGAAAATGGGCAAGCTTGTACGCATGAATATGATTAAAGGCCTTCATTATCACCACGATAAACCGTTTTATATCAGTGAAGGTTTAGGACAAACTGGCGTTAATATCCGTGTAGGAAGCCGCCCGGAAGTGACTTTCCATCAAATTTAAAAAGACTGTGCTGACCATGGCATCAGTCTTTTGTTTGATAGGTGTGCTGAAGCTTTTCTTTCGAGATAAACAAATAGGATGAATTCGGTAGATTTCGGAAGCTCACTGGCTTTGACGTTAAATAGAAAATCGGCATATGGGTGATCTTTTTAAAGGATCTGTAAAAAGGATTGACCGGGGTTACCACGTCAAAGCCGAGCCTTTCTACCCCTTTATCAAGCATTGTAATGCCAATGATTCCTTTGATTTTTTCGCTTTTTTTATGATTGTTGATATATTCCAGCAGCATCGGCATTGATTGATATACTTTTTGATAAATGATGATTCCTTTTCTGACCGCGCTTTCAATGCTTTGCAGCTCTCTGACCAGCTTGATGTTATGCAGATGGATTTTAACGAGCACATCGTTTTTTCTTATATGGGTTCCGTCACTCAGCACGACATGATGTCCTTTGTATTTTGTCAGTCTGACTCGAAAGACGCATTTTTGCTCATCATCAATCAAGGTCAGCCTCGAAAAAAAGAAATAAATTGGGTCAATCACTCTCCAAATGGAAAGGAAACAGGTTTTCATCTCTTCACCTTCCTTATCAGCAAAAAAACACCCTTATATTTTGTGATGATTCTCCCCAAAATATAGTTGGCATATTTTTAAGGGGGACAGACATGACAAACATTCTCATTTTTCCTTTTTTAAGCATTTCCACCGGGCATCATCATGTCGCTGATACCTTGAAGACTGATCTGGAATCTAAAGGGCTGCATTCAGAAAAAATCGATATCTTCTCTCATACGTATAAACGCTTAGAAAAACTGTCCTCCTCAGCTTATTTAAAATGGATTCAATATGTTCCGAAAACGTACAGCGGAATATACAAGCTTCTCGCTTGCGGAGATTGTAAGAAGGTCAGACGCTACGCCATGTATGAATGGCTGTTTATGCAAAGCATGAGACAGATTCTCAAAGAAAAACAGCCTGATATCGTCTTCTGCACGCATGCCCTGCCTTCTTACCTGCTGAACCGGCTAAAACCGGAATATCCAAACATGGCCATCGTAAATGTATACACGGATTTTTTTGTGAATCAAGTATGGGGGCGGGAGAACATTGACTACCACTTTGTCCCGATTATGGATATTAAGAAGCAGCTCATGTCCGAAGGAATCAACCAGGAAAAAATATTTATGACCGGCATTCCCGTTCACCGGGCTTTTGAAACAGGAACCGCAGACACCTGTCAGCATCGTCCGCCTTATACTGTCATGATCACAGGCGGCAGTATGGGAGTCGGAGGTATTTTTAAGCTGGTTCAGGAGCTGTCGCCAGGCGGAAATATCTTATACAAAATATTATGCGGCAGAAACGAAAAGCTCTACCGATATGTTAAAAGTTTACAGCATCCTTTTATTGAGGCGATCCCTTACCTTCACAGCAAAGCAGAAATGAACCGGCTGTACGCAGAGGCCTCAGGCGTCATGACAAAGCCAGGAGGCGTAACCATTAGTGAATGCTTAAAGAAAAGGCTTCCGGTATTTATCTATCATGCGTTGCCGGGCCAGGAGGAAATGAATGTGAACCTGTTAAAAGAACAGCAGCTTGTTACAGATATAAGAAACTGGGATATGAAGCGGGCAGAAGAGCGCATTTCCGCATTTTTCCAATCGAATGAACGGGCAGCAGCAGAAAAGCGTATCAGCAGGTATCTTGGCCAAATGTGCGACCTGAAGATTGAGGAGGTTTTAAACAGAATATTAGATGAATGTGAATATAAAAAAACACTCTCCTGAAAGAGAGTGTGAAATGGCTAACGAAACAGTAAATGCTGGCTGTGGATGCCAGCTTTCTTCAGCAGGAGGATCAGCTGGTCCTGCTCATCAGACGAAAGGCCTGAAAACGCTCTCGCTATACGGAGCGCATGAATTGGATAGATCTTATCCAAATACTCATTCCCTTTATCGGTGAGATGCGCGTAAACAGAGCGTTTATCTTTCGGGTCCTGCTCCCTGACTAAAAACCCGTTTCTTTCTAGCTTGTCAATGACATATGTGACGTTTCCGCTTACAAGCAGAAGTCTCGACCCAATTTGCTGTAATTTTTGCGGGCCTCTCGTATACAAAAGTTCCAGTACGGCAAATTCTGTGGGATTGAAGCCGTGCTCTTTGCTGTCACGGATGCTGTGTTCAGACACACTTTTGAAAGCCCTTGCAAAAACTCTGTACAAATTCATCGCACGCTCAACTTCTTCTTCGTTAAACGATAATCTCATCATATCTACCCCGTATATAGAATTTTTATAAAAAAATAATGAAAACCCTTACATATAATAAGAGTTTAATGCCCTTATTATTTTTATTCGCTATAATTCGAGAAATTCCTTTTCAGGAAACAAAAAAATCCTTATACGTTATTTTGTATAAGGATTTTTTTGGTGATATGGAATGCTGCGAAAGAAATATGCGTATTCCTTTCGCAATTCAGAAAGTGTCATTTTGTTCATTACTTCTTTATTATAAACTCCGATTTGAAAGAGTTTTTCTGAATAATGGCTTCGTTCTTTTTCTAATGCTGATTTCAATAAATTACTCATAGCGTCCTCCTTCATTTTGAGGTATCCTTTTCATAAGATACTCTTTTTAAATGAACGTGGTATGAATCTAGTGTAAAGAATTTATGTTTACGAAGATTTTCGGTAAAGTCCGTTTTGAACTGATCTTAAAAGCTGAAAAGCATGTTCTCCGGCAAGCTGCATAAACGTTTCAAGCATTTCATCCCGTTTCATATCCAACTCGATTATTTCCTTTGCCAATGAGACCGCTTTTTCTTCCTCCATGATTATCCTTCCTCCTCATTAATCTTTACATATAGGATAAAGCGCGCTTATCGGTTACGCATCATTCTTGTTAATTTTTCTGCCGTATTTTTTCAAAAATCTGTTATTTCATGTTAGAAAATATAACAAGCGTCAGGTTTTTTCTCTATGTTTTTTATATACTATTATCAAAAGACATCCAGGGGTGGAAAAATGACCACAGAAGATCATTCTTATAAAGACAAAAAAGTGATTTCAATTGGGATTGTCAGTGAATTGACAGGATTGTCCGTAAGACAGATCAGGTATTATGAGGAGCGGAAGCTGATTTATCCGCAGCGTTCTTCAAGGGGAACGAGAAAATATTCTTTTGCAGATGTCGAGCGGCTGATGGATATCGCCAACAAACGCGAAGACGGCGTGCAGACGGCTGAAATTTTAAAAGATATGCGCAAAAAAGAACAAATGGTAAAAAACGATCCGCAAGTGCGGAAAAAAATGCTGGAGGGGCAGCTTAATGCTCACTTTAGGTACAAAAACCGATAAACGATAAAAGTCCGCCTCGCAATCTGAGACGGACTTTTATCGTTTATAATGAGTGAATGAATGCAGTTGCAATACCAAAATAAATTAATAAAGACAAGATATCATTTAGCGTCGTAATGAGCGGGCCTGACGCAATGGCCGGGTCTACATTCAGTCTGTGCAGAATAATAGGGATGATTGTTCCGGACATCGTGCCGATAATCAAGGTCAGCAGCAGTGAAGAGCCGACAACAAATCCTAAAAGTACATTCCCCTGCCATATGATGGCGATCACCGTAATTAAGACAGAGCAGACCGCACCGATATAAATACTCGTTCTGAGTTCCCGAAAAATCAGTTTCATAATCGTTTTTTTATTCATTTCTTCTTTAGATAAACCTCTGATGACAACCGCGAGAGACTGTGTTCCTGTATTCCCTGTCATCCCTGACACCATCGGCATAAAGAATGCCAGCGCCACGACCTGCTTCAGCGTATCTTCAAAATAGCTCATGATGCTGCCTGAAATCAGCCCAATGAACAAGAGCAGGATCAGCCATGGAAGGCGGCGGTATGCTGCAACATATGCTTTTGTATCGAAGGTAATGGCTTTACCTGAAGCGGCGAATTTTTCGTAATCCTCATCGGCTTCCCGAATAACGACATCGATGATATCATCGACCGTCACGATCCCGACAAGCACATTGTTTTCTTCCACGATCGGAATCGCTAAGAAATCGTAACGTTCAATCAGCCGCGCCACTTCTTCCTGATCTTGAAGCGCGTCTGCTGCGATGACACGGGTAAACATCAAGTCTTGCACCTTTTCTTCCGGTTCCCCGAGAATCAAATCGCGATATGACAGAACGCCGACAAGCTGCTTACTGTCATTTATGACATATAAGTAGTTGATAGACTCTGCGATTTCCGCGAAACTTTTTAGTTTGACGACCGCGTCTTTTACCGTGTAATGCTGAGGAATCCACACATAACGGTTGGTCATCATGCGCCCCGCTGAATCAGCCGGGTAATTCATAAGGAGCTGAACGGCTTTTGACTCTGAGGCCTCCATGCTGGATAAAAGCTGTTCCTTCAGTTCTTCATCCATTTCTTCAAGCAATTGAGCGAGGTCATCGTTGTCCATTTTGTTCATCGCGAGTGTTGCTTTTGTTTTTCCGACTTTATTTAAGACGGCTAACTGAAATTCCCGTTCCAGTTCGCCGATCATATCAGTAATATCATCAACAGTTAAATAAGATAAATAGCGGGCACGGTGTTTTTCCGGCATTTCTTTAAAAATAAACGCTATATCATAGGGCTGAAGCTCATCAATAACACTTCTGAAATCCCTGATTTTTCCGTCTCGCAATAATATAATGATGCGTAAAATGAGTTCGTCATAGGTCATGTTTTGAACCATTGGGACTCGTACCTCCTCTACGGAGACGTGCCGGCCTCGCCAGAAGGTGCGGCAAATCGTCTCCTCATCGTGTGATCAATTGTCTCGCTGTCATAGTATATGGGTACTTCTTCAGATTGACTCGAATGGGGAGAATCCATACTCCGCACCTCCTTTTTGTTCAGCATTTGTTTTCAAGGCATAAAAAAAGCCTTCTGGATTGAAGGGGAAAGAAGCACGGCAAAAAAAAGCGTGCGGGCGCCTTCAATCGTAGAGCTTTAGCACTGTATGGCATAGGAGCAATATCCAGCTGCGTTAAAAATCACCTTATGTCGATGATTTCTGTTGACCCATTGGCGTCTTTGGACATTTTTGGGCAGCAGCGTATCTCCATACAGGAGCCTCACCTAACGAAGTTCGTAATTGAATTGACACACTGAGATTACAGAAAAAAACAAGCTATGTCAACTTAAAAAAGTTATTAATGCGTTTACACCTCTTCAGAAGAAATAAAATAAGGGCCATAAGCCCTTATTCTGTTGTTTGCGTTTCATCATCTTCAGAAAGCAAATGATAGGTTTCATGAAGAAATAAGGCGTACTCCCCTTCCTTCGTCGGATGTGGAACATACTCAGCCTGATTGATGTATTGTTCTTCTTTCTTTTCCATGCGCTTCGCCTCCTTTACTCATTAGATTCTCCAAAAAACCGTTCGTTATCATGAAAAAAACCCCGCGTGTGCGGGGTTAGTCGTCTAATTCCTGTTTAATTATACGTCCGTCCTTTGCAGAGATGTCAAATTCTGCTTCAGTCCCTCGTTTCGTTTGAACCTCAATTTCGTAGATGTACGCACCATCGTCTTCATCCAGCTTGCTTTCTGTGACGGTTCCAGCTGTTTGCTTTAGAGCAATCTGCTCTGCTTCTTCTTTTGTCAAAACAACTTGCTCTTTTTTCTCTTTTAACGGGTCATTGAGAGCTTGTTTGGTCTTAATATCCACATAAACATCATAATCTTCGCCGTCTTTTTCAATTTCAACTTCATAGGCTTCTTTGCCGTTATAGATGTCTCTGTCGATGTCATCCACTGTTCCGTCAACAACTGTTTTGGCAATGGACTCCGCTTCTTGTTCAGTAAGTCCGACAGTTCCAGAAACAGACTGTGTAGGTTCATTATTTTCTTTCGCAAGCGCGTTGTAGCTGAATCCTCCGGCCGCTAAACAACCTGCTAATATGCCTATCATCCATCTTTTCTTCAGCATATGTGATTCCTCCCTTGTTTTGTTATGAGTTCAGTTTACACACTCAACATGAAAGGAAAACGAGAGAAAGATGAGAATTTGATGAGAAAACCATTAGTCTTCATAGATAATATTAGAAACTTTGCCGGTATAGGCGTTTATTTTCACTGTAGCTTCCTTGTCATTCGGGAGATCAACATCTACTTCAAACAGGAGAGTGCCTTCGCTTTCTTCCAAATCGGCGTCATCTGCTTTTCCTCCAGCTTCACGCTCTGCAATGGCTTTTGCCTCTTTTTCCGAAATTGTTGTCTTTTGTTTGTCTTTGCTGCTGATTTTATCAGCGGACACCACCGCTTTTGTCTTCATATCTACCTTCACTTCGTATGTTTCCCCATTATTTTTTTGAATGGTATACGACGCAACTCCATGTTTTCGCGTGTGTTTTTTGACGGTGCCCGGCACCCGCATCAGAGCAAGCTGCTCAGCTTCTTTTTCTGTCATGTCAGATGTGTTCGTCTCTTTCACTCTGTTCATTGACAATATGTCACCCGATTTAGCATCAGCTTTCAGAAAATAAATTCCTTTTGGATTTTCCAGAGTCATATCATACGTTTTTTTATCATTGGATCGCGTCACTTTTGTGATGTCGCCTTCATAGGAGGCTTCTACTTTTTTTATTGACTGCCTCCTTTGACAGCACGTCCTCATGGGTCTGCTGAATGATAAGAACCGCGCAGATGACAATGGCTAAAACGGCTGCCGCCGCCGCAGCTCCTGTTTTCATTCGTTTTGTCATAGCGCTCCCCCATTCTGTTCTCTAAATTGCATTGTGACATTTGTTCCCTGACCCGGTTTGCTTTTTACAGACAGGTCAATGCCATGCTCATCGGCAATATGTTTGGCAATGGATAGACCTAAACCCGTTCCCCCTGTTTTGCGGTTACGCGCCTCATCCGCCCGGTAAAACGTTCAAACAGGTGCGGGAGATGCTCCTCAGGTATGCCGATTCCTTCATCCCTTACAGACAAAAACGGCCGGCTGTTTTTGGTTCCTGCGGAAATCACAATGCCCTTGTCACTATACTTTATGGCATTATCAAGCAAAATCGTCAGCAGCTGCTTTATGCGTTCTTCATCTGCCGTTACGAGCAAATGCTCTTTGCCCGTCTCAAGAAAAATGTCGCGTTTATAAACCGGCTGGAGTGTTTGTATGACGGCGCGCGACATTTCGATCAGGTCAACCGTTTTCAGATCAAGCTCCAGTTCTTTATAGCTCTTGGCCAGGGTAAGCAGCTGATTGGTCAGTTTTTTCATATGGATCGCTTCCGAATGAATGGCTTCAATGGATTCCTCAAGCACTTCAGGCCTTTTTGCCCCCCAGCGTTTCATTAGATTGCTGTAGCTTTCAATAATGGTGAGCGGGGTTTTCAGCTCGTGTGAAGCGTCTTGGACGAATTGCTGCTGTTTGTCGTAGTGCTCTTTCAGCATGCTCGCCATCTCATTAAAAGTCAGCCCCATTTGGTATAATTCGTCGTGCGACTGTCCTTCCAGAGAAATTGTTTTGAATGCTTTTTCTCTCTGGATGTCTTTCATCGTTGTCACCAATTGTCTGATTGGATTGATGATGTGGCGGGCGAGTAAGCTGCCGGCAAAGAAGGAAGCGATACAGACCGCTGCGCTGGCCGCAATTAAAATAAATTTTAGCAGAAAAAGACTTTCTTCTGTATGCTCCAGCCTTTCCACGAGCTGAAGAGATACGACTTGTCCATCTGTCCAAATGACAGGGACAGCTGCTGCTGCAAACAGTTTGCCTTTATGCTTTGTCACGTCTGTCGTCTCTCCACTGTGAAAAGTAAGAGGGAAGTCTTTATATGCTTTTTCCTTGGTGATGGTCATAACGGCTTTCTGATCCGCATTCACTATCCGTACCATTCCGTTTGCCGGAAGATACGCCTGCAGCATATCCTGCAAAGCCACTCCTTGTGTTTCGGCGGTATGAAGAGCTTCGGCGATATTGTCTGTTTCATCAGCAAGACGGGCTGCATCCTTTGAGGTGAGTGCCGATGAAAAAATGAGATAGACCGCAGTATGGACCAACATTAATAAAATCAACAGCCAAATAGATGTATAAAGATGAATCTTAGTCTTCAGCTTCATCATTTACCCCTTAATGGTATAGCCGACTCCGCGCACGGTATGAATCAGCTGTTTTTCGTAAGGATAGTCCAATTTTTTTCTGATATACCTTATGTACACGTCGACGACATTTGTATCACCGATGTAATCAAACCCCCATACAGAGCTGAGAATTTGCTCCCTCGTCAGCACTTGTTGCGGATGCTTCAGCATATAGACGAGCAAATCAAATTCCCGGGGCGTTAATTCAACTTCTTTGTCTCCCCGTCTGACTTCACGTGTTTTTTCGTTTACTTGCAAATCGTCATATGTCAAAAATGTGCCGATATCCTCTGTTTTGCTTCCGGTTTGGCGAAGTGCCGCTCGGATTCTGGCAAGCAATTCTTCAATTTCAAACGGCTTGGTGACATAGTCATTCGCACCGATGTCCAGCCCTGTTACCTTATCTGGAATGCTGTCGCGGGCGGTTAATAAAATAACCGGTGTTCCTTGATCTGTTTTCCTCAGCCGGCGCAGCACTTCAAGCCCGCTCATCCCAGGCAGCATGACATCAAGCAACAGCAGGGAATACGAACCTTCGGCGGCCGCGTCAAGCCCTTCAGTGCCATTATGTTTGATGGTCACGCTGTATCCTTCATATTCCAATTCAAGCTGAAGGACCCTGGCGATTTTTTCTTCATCTTCCACAATTAATATGTGCCCTTTTTCCAAATCCGCTCATCCTCTCATGTTCCTATATGAAAAAAATGATTTCATTGTTTACAAAATGATTCTTATCATCTATTATGATGTCAAAATAAAAAATTGTATACGGAAAGCACTAGGGGTGCTGTTATGGCTGAGATAAAGCGCGAACAAACGCTCTTTGATCCCTTATGACCCGATCTGGATAATACCAGCGTGGGGAAGTGCAGGTTGACCGAAAGGTGTATTTTTTCGTGCGCTTACTCGATCTATGACTGCATATTCCCTAAGGATATGCAGTTTTTTATTTTACCAAAAAAACAGGAGGTCAGTGAAATGGACAACTTATGCGGTACAAGCAGAATCGCCGGTTTTCGGTTCTCTTTATACCCAATGACGGATGATTTTATCAGTGTGATCAAGTCTGCGCTGAAAAAAAACGATACGTCAAAGGTTTGGACAAAAACCGATCATATCAGCACAGTTTTGCGCGGATCGATCGAGCATGTATTCGACGCCGCCAAAGCCATCTACCTTTATGCAGCAAATAGCGAAAAACACATCGTTATGAACGGGACGTTTTCCATCGGCTGCCCCGGCGATACACAAGGAGATACATTTCTGACAGCAGATGAAAAGCGTGTCAACGAAGAATTTGTCCATACCCTGAAAGCAGAGGCTCCATGCCAATTTGCACTTTATCCGATGAATGAGCCGGATTATATGGACATCATCATGAAAGCTGTTGAAATCGCTAAGGCTGACGGCACCTTTGTACAGGGTGTTCATTACGCAAGTGAGCTAGACGGAGATGCACACGACGTGTTCCGAACGCTGGAAGCCGCTTTCCGCATGGCAAATCAGCAAACAACACACGTCACAATGACCGTGAACTTCTCGGCAAACAGTCCATCAAGAAAACAGAAAGCAGGGATAAAATGAAAAGCTGGAGTGTAAAAGAAATTGTCATCATGTCTGTAATCAGTATTGTTTTTGCCATTGTTTATTTAGTATTCACTCATTTTGGAAACGTACTTGCAGGGATGTTCGGGCCCATCGCTTATGAACCGATATACGGCATTTGGTTTATCGTGTCGGTGATTGCTGCGTACATCATTCGCAAACCGGGGGCTGCCCTTGTATCTGAAGTCATCGCAGCTCTCGTTGAATGTTTGCTGGGAAATCCTTCAGGCCCGATGGTTATCGTGATCGGCGTTGTTCAAGGTCTCGGAGCGGAAGCAGTATTTCTTGCGACACGCTGGAAAGCATATTCCCTTCCTGTGCTGCTTCTGGCGGGTATGGGGTCTTCGGTGGCCAGCTTTATTTATGATCTCTTTGTTTCCGGTTATGCGGCGTATTCACCAGGCTACCTGCTCATTATGCTTGTGATCCGTCTCGTTTCAGGTGCGGTTCTAGCCGGACTTCTCGGAAAAGCTGTCAGCGATTCTCTCGCATATATGGGCGTCTTAAACGGAATGGCGCTGGGAAAGGAACTGAAAAAGAAACGGAAACGGGTATCTAATCATGCAAGCCTATAATACGTTACTTTCGGTTGACCGGCTTCGTTTTTCATATGAAGAAAACGAGAAACCGATTTTTCAAGAGATAACGTTTGAGCTCCTAAAAGGAGAATGCGCTTTATTGTTAGGGCCGAGCGGGTGCGGAAAAAGCTCGCTTGCCCTCTGTTTAAACGGACTTTACCCCGAAGCTTGTGACGGGGTGCTGTCCGGGCATGTATTCTTATTTCAAAAACCGATCACTGATGATGAAACCTCTGAAACGATCGCTCAGCATGTCGGAGTCGTCTTTCAGGACCCTGATCAGCAGTTTTGTATGCTGACAGTGGAGGACGAAATCGCCTTCGGATTGGAAAATTTGCAAATTCCTCAAGAAGAAATGGAAAAAAAATTGATGCGGTTCTGGATAAACTACACATCTCTCATTTAAAGAAAAGCACAATTTCAACTCTGTCAGGGGGACTGAAGCAAAAAGTCGCGCTCGCCTGTATTTTGGCGATGGAGCCTGAGCTCATTATTCTGGATGAACCGACTTCCCTTTTAGATCCTTATTCAGCGCGGGAATTCGTTCAAATGATCAAAGAGCTTCAGCAGGAAAAAGGCTTCGGCCTTCTCGTCATCGAACATCAGCTTGATGAGTGGGCGCCTTGGGTTGAAAGAACAATTGTACTGGATGAAGCAGGCAAGAAAGCCTTAGACGGGCCGACTACGGATATGTTTCAGCATCACTCAAACATGTTAAGAACAATGGGAATCGCTGTGCCAAAAATTTGTGACTTACAAGAAAATGTGATTATCCCGTTTACATTGTCAAAGGAAACGCTGTTCAAGGAACCCTTCCCTGCTGGGCATACTGAAGAAGCTGTGGTTCTTTCTGCTGAACATGCAGTGCAGGTCAAGAACTTATCGTTTTCAAGAGGACAGCAGACCATTTTCAAAGACATTAGTTTTTCATTGCGTGCAGGCTCTTTGACGGCACTTGTCGGGCCAAACGGCACAGGAAAATCTACCCTGTTATCTGTTCTCGCCCGTTTGCTCAAAGCGAATAGCGGCAAGATTCTTCTGCATGATAAGCCGCTGGAGTCTTACAAAGAAAAAGAGCTTCGTAAACAATTGGGGTTTGTTTTCCAAAATCCAGAGCACCAGTTTGTGACTGATACAGTAAATGATGAGCTGCTGTTCGGCCATACGGCAAATGCCGAAACCGAGAAAAGAGCGCAGAATCTGCTGCAACGCTTCGGTCTTGCACATTTGGCGGACCACCATCCGTTTGCGATCAGCCAAGGGCAAAAACGGCGGCTGAGTGTCGCTACCATGCTGATGCATGATGTAAAGGTCTTGCTTTTAGACGAACCGACCTTTGGCCAAGACGCCAAAACAGCGGCTGAATGTATGGAGATGATTCAGCATATCCAGGCAGAAGGCACCGCTGTTCTTATGATCACACACGATATGGAGCTTGTATCTTCATATGCTGACAGCGTGCTTGTGCTTCACGACACACATTTGGCCTTTGACGGAACACCGGAACAATTATTTTCTAAGGAAGCCGAGCTCGTCCAAAAAGCAAAGCTCACCCTCCCCCTTCGATATGAATGGATGACATACCAGCAGGAGGTGCGTGATGAAGCAGCCGTTACATCTCATTAACCCGGCAGTAAAAGCAGCGGCGGTTTTTTGCTGTGTCGTCATGCTGTCGTTTATTTACAATCCTTACACACCGGCGTGCTTTTATATCATAATTGTTGCGGGTGTCCTGATTGCGGCCAGAATACCGCTGAAAAAATGGCTTTTGTTCACGATTCCGTTTTTGATTTTAGCATTCGGCTGCGTATGGACAGCCGCTGTTTTCGGCAAAATTCCGACGACTGCAGATAATATTCTGTTCCAAGCCGGCCCTTTTTCGATCAACAGTGAAAATGTGGCTGTCGGCATCTCACTCGGGTTTCGGATTTTGTGCTTTTCTGCCTTATCGATGATGTTTGTTTTAACAACCGATCCAATTCTATTTATGCTGAGTCTTGTGCAGCAGTGTAAGCTGTCCCCGAAGCTCGCATATGGCGTCATTGCCGGATTTCGTTTTCTCCCTCTGTTAAAAGAGGAGGTCCAGCTGATCCAGCAGGCACATAAAATCCGAGGCGGGGCGGCGGAAAATGGCTTAAAAGAAAAAATAAGCGCGTTAAAGCGCTATACAATCCCGCTATTAGCAAGTGCGATCAGAAAAGCGGAACGAACAGCTCTTGCGATGGAATCAAAAGGATTTACAGGCAGCCGAAACCGGACGTATTACCGGTCGCTTACCGTCAGCCTGCGCGACTGGCTGTTCTTTTTCATCGTTCTCTTGTTATTCGCAGGATCTTTTCTTGTGTCTTTATGTTTTACCTCATAAAAAAGCCGCTATGTTGAATAGCGGCTTTCTCATTATTGATGATAGTTCAATGCTTGGGCAAGATTGGTTTTAATATTAATGTTCGTAAAATCAATACCAAGCTGTACAGCGGTTTGCGCGATTTCTGGCCTGATTCCAGACAATGTGGATCTGACACCGATTAAAGTAAGCGCCTCAATCAATTTAAAGATTTGATGCGCCACCATTGTATCAACAACCACGACACCTGAAAGATCGATTAACAGATGCTCAATGCGTCTTTTCGCACATGCACTAAGCGTGTTCTCGAGAATAAACTTTGCCCGTTCAGTATCAATATCACCGACAAGCGGCAGCAGAGCTGTCGTTTTGCTCAGAGTAATGACAGGCGAACTTAATTCCAGTATCATTTCTCTCTGGGCATTTAATTGCTGTTTTGCATTCGATTCAGCGTGATCGACGAATGTATAAATGGTAAAATCAAAAACTTTCACAATCAAATTAGCCCATTTTTGTTTTTCTCCCGGTCCAAATGCCGACTCGTTTTCTTTTGCGAATTTCTCAAAATACTTCGTATATAATCTTCGGTTTCTCATAAACTCACGGATGACGTATTGCACCGGGGTATCGAGATGTTTTTGATCATTCGTCAGCTCAATAACCCATTGTTGAAATTCATCGAGAAATTGTTTTTCCGGTAAAACATACATGTAATTCAGATGCCGGTAGAACTCTCTGTCCTGCTCTTTCAGCTCCTCGGTTACAGTTGCATTATGTAAGGCATAAATTGAATTCGGATCGCTTTCCTCCATTGTGTCAATCCATTCCTCAGCCATTTGTTCTACATGCTCAGAAAAAAACGCAAATATTTTTTCATTCAGTTTCATCACACTGCTCCTTTCCCAGCTTCTATTATAACTTGACTGACAGCTGAATCCCAGTCATACACGCTAAACCCACCCATTATTTTGAAAATGACTAATCCATTGGATTGTATCCTATTTTTTCAAAATGCTTCAAACGACTCTGTCCGAGCGGCTGTTTTTTTCATATAATGTGAGATAACACCCTTGTATCCACTTGCAGGCATAAAAAAGGAGGGCTTTTTTATGAATGGTGAAATCCGCTTGATCCCGTATGTGACGAATGAGCAGATCATGGATGTGAACGAGCTTCCTGAGAGCATTAAAGTGATTAAGGCGCCAGAAGTGTGGGCAAAAGGGGTTAAAGGCAAAGATGTAAAAATTGCTGTATTGGACACCGGCTGCGATACAAGCCATCCCGATCTGAAAAACCAAATCATCGGCGGCAAGAATTTCACAGATGATGACGGCGGCAAGGAAGATGCCATTTCCGACTACAACGGACACGGCACTCACGTTGCCGGAACGATTGCGGCTAACGATTCAAACGGCGGCATCGCCGGAGTCGCGCCTGAGGCAAGCCTTTTAATTGTAAAGGTGCTTGGCGGTGAAAACGGCAGCGGAAAGTACGAATGGATTATTAACGGCATTAACTATGCTGTTGAGCAAAAGGCTGATATCATCTCAATGTCCCTTGGCGGACCGAGCGATGTGCCTGAACTGCAGGAAGCGGTCAAAAACGCCGTCAAAAACGGAGTACTTGTCGTTTGCGCAGCGGGAAATGAAGGTGACGGCGATGAACGCACAGAGGAGCTTTCCTATCCTGCTGCGTATAATGATGTGATTGCGGTTGGATCGGTTTCAGTAGCGCGAGAATCGTCAGAATTTTCAAACGCAAAACAAAAGAAATTGATCTTGTTGCACCTGGTGAAAACATTTTATCCACTCTTCCCAACAAGAAATACGGGAAGCTGACGGGCACTTCAATGGCTGCCCCTCATGTCAGCGGAGCGCTTGCTTTAATTAAAAGCTTTGAAGAAGAATCTTTTCAAAGAGAGCTTTCTGAATCTGAGCTTTATGCGCAGCTGATCCGCAGGACACTTCCGCTCGATATCGCAAAAACATTGGCGGGGAATGGATTCCTGTATTTAACTGCTCCTGATGAGCTGTCGGAGAAAGCAGAGCAGTCACATTTACTGACCCTATAATATTATTTTTCTCATATAATATATCCCGTAATTTGTAAAATAAAATTTAAAATCTCTGTTGACAATGAATTTGACTTGCTGTTAAGATTACCAACAAATGATTCAACTTTTCAAAAAATTAATAACATTTTCTCTTATCGAGAGTTGGGCGAGGGATTGGCCTTTTGACCCCAACAGCAACCGACCGTAATTCCATTGTGAAATGGGGCGCACTGATTTTCGCGCCGAGATTTATATCTCTTAAGGCACGGTGCTAATTCCATCAGATTGTTTCTGAGAGATGAGAGAGGCTATATGTTTTGTAAAAAAGACCTCTTTCTCTCATGGGAAAGAGGCTTTTTAGTTGTGAGAAAACCTCTTAATAGCCTGTATCCGCGGGTCAACAAGAGTGTTTTACATATAAAGGAGGAGAAACAATGACAACAATCAAAACATCGAATTTAGGATTCCCAAGAATCGGACTGAACAGAGAATGGAAAAAATCGCTTGAAGCGTATTGGAAAGGAAACAGCGATAAAGATACGTTTTTGAAGCAAATCGATGAATTATTCTTATCCGCAGTGAAAACGCAAATTGACCAGCAGATTGATGTTGTGCCTGTTTCTGATTTCACACAGTATGATCACGTTCTTGACACGGCGGTCAGCTTCAACTGGATCCCGCAACGCTTCAGACACCTGACTGACCGTACAGATACATACTTCGCCATCGCCCGCGGAATAAAAGACGCCGTATCAAGTGAAATGACAAAATGGTTTAATACAAATTACCATTACATCGTGCCTGAATATGACGAGAGCCTAGAGTTCCGACTGACAAGAAACAAACAGCTTGAAGATTACCGCCGAATCAAACAGGAGTTCGGCGTTGAAACAAAACCTGTTATCGTCGGCCCTTATACGTTCGTCACGCTTGCAAAAGGCTACGAGCCATCTGAAGCTAAAGCAATTCAAAAGCGCCTCGTTCCTTTATATGTTCAGCTTTTAAAAGAGCTTGAAGAAGAAGGCGTAAAATGGGTGCAAATTGATGAACCTGCGCTTGTCACCGCTTCAGCAGAGGATGTACGCGGCGTAAAAGAGTTATTCGAGAGCATCACAAATGAGCTTTCTTCCTTGAATGTGCTCTTGCAAACGTATTTCGATTCTGTTGATGCTTATGAGGAGCTCATTTCTTATCCTGTACAGGGCATCGGGCTTGATTTCGTTCATGATAAGGGCAGAAACCTGGAACAGCTTAAGACACACGGCTTTCCGAAAGATAAAGTGCTGGCAGCCGGCGTTATAGACGGCCGCAACATTTGGAAAGCGGATCTTGAAGAACGCCTCGATGCCGTGCTTCATATCCTCAGCCTCGCACAGGTTGATGAACTATGGATTCAGCCTTCCAGCAGCCTGCTTCATGTTCCGGTAGCGAAACACCCAGATGAGCATTTGGAACAGGATCTGCTGAACGGATTGTCCTACGCAAAAGAAAAGCTGGCAGAGCTGACAGCTTTAAAAGAAGGCTTAGTATCAGGCAAAGCTGCCATCAGTGAGCAAATTCAGCAGGCGAAAGCTGATATTTTAGCGCTTAAACAATTTGCAACAGGCGCCAATTCTGAACAAAAGAAAGAGCTGGAGCAGTTAAGCGATAAAGACTTCAAGCGCCCGATTCCGTTTGAAGAACGTTTATCCCTGCAAAATGAATCTCTCGGCCTCCCGCTTTTGCCGACGACTACGATCGGAAGTTTCCCGCAGTCTGCTGAAGTGCGGAGCGCACGCCAAAAATGGCGGAAAAACGAGTGGTCTGATGAACAATACCAAAACTTTATCAATGCGGAGACGAAAAGATGGATTGATATTCAGGAAGAATTGGATCTTGACGTTCTTGTTCACGGTGAATTCGAACGGACAGACATGGTTGAATACTTTGGTGAAAAGCTGGCCGGCTTTGCCTTCACAAAATACGCTTGGGTTCAATCATACGGCTCACGCTGTGTCCGCCCGCCCGTGATTTATGGAGATGTAGAGTTTATTGAACCGATGACAGTAAAAGATACTGTATACGCTCAATCGTTAACATCCAAGCATGTAAAAGGAATGCTGACAGGGCCTGTTACGATTTTAAATTGGTCTTTCCCTCGGAACGATATCTCGAGAAAAGAAATCGCGTTCCAAATCGGGCTCGCCCTTCGCAAAGAAGTAAAAGCGCTTGAAGACGCAGGCATTCAAATCATTCAAGTCGATGAGCCAGCCCTGCGCGAAGGCCTTCCGTTAAAAACCCACGATTGGGATGAATATTTGACTTGGGCGGCAGAAGCATTCAGATTAACCACTTCTTCCGTGAAAAACGAGACGCAAATTCATACGCATATGTGCTACAGCAACTTTGAAGACATCGTCGATACGATTAATGATCTTGACGCGGATGTTATTACGATCGAGCACAGCAGAAGCCACGGAGGATTTTTGGATTACTTAAAAGAGCATCCGTATTTGAAAGGACTCGGTCTTGGTGTTTATGACATTCACAGTCCCCGTGTCCCGTCAACTGAAGAAATGTACAACATTATCGTTGATGCGCTTGCCGTATGTCCGACTGACCGTTTTTGGGTAAATCCTGACTGCGGTTTAAAAACAAGACAGCAGGAAGAAACAGTCGCAGCCTTAAAAAATATGGTTGAAGCGGCAAAACAGGCAAGAGCCAAGCAGACACAGCTTGTTTAAGATGAAAACCATCTGCAGATGCAGATGGTTTTTCTTTTAGAAAACGGAAATCGGTTTTCGATGCTCTCCATCCCCTTCTTTTAAAATATCGGCTGTTCCGTTTTTACCAAATGCCACAAGGCTCAAAGACGTATCATGTATGTAAGAGGAGTTCCATATGTCATGAATGCCTCTTCCCTTTATGATATTTAACAGCATCAATATAAAGACAGAATGGGTAACCAGAAGAACATTCCCGGAAGAATGGCTGTTTAAAATCGATTGGAGAGCCAGTCTTACCCGGCTTTCAAGGTCAAAAAAACTTTCACATCCCGGCTGGTGATATGCTTCAGGATGATGAAAATAAGCATGAAAAAGATCAGGTTCGTCTCTTTCAATATCCTCTTGTTTTTTCCCTTCCCAAGGCCCCAGTGACATCTCTCTGAATATACGATCTTTCACCAGCGGCAGGTGGCGCGATCCCAATATAGCTTTTGCCGTCTCTTCTGTCCGCTTGCTCGGGCTGATGTAAACCTGATTGAATTCAATATCCTTCAGCCGTTTTCCAAGAGCACGGGCGTTGTACAGTCCAAGTTCTGTTAGACTAGAATCCAGCCAGCCCTGCATCCTTTTGTCTACGTTCCAATGCGTCTGTCCATGCCTGGCAATATACAAATGCAGCATATGCTCCCCTCCCTTTTTTCATCTTAGCAAATCCCCCAAATATTTTGTTTATTTTTCATTTTTTTGAGAATGTTTTTTGCACTTCTTTTCGGCTATACTTATATCATTCGATCGACTGGGAGGGTTTGGGATGAATCATGAAGCGTTTTTAAAGCGGGCTGTCGAGCTTGCACGTGAAGGAGTGAAAGCTGGAATCGGCGGGCCTTTCGGAGCCGTTATCGTGAAGGATGGAATCATTATAGCCGAAGGACAGAACAACGTCACTACAAGCAATGATCCGACTGCCCACGCGGAAGTGACTGCTATTCGAAACGCCTGTAAAGCACTTGGGACATACCAGCTGGATGACTGCATGTTGTATACGAGCTGCGAGCCATGCCCCATGTGCTTAGGCGCCATCTACTGGGCCCGGCCGAAAGCCGTTTACTTTGCTGCTGAGCATACAGATGCTGCTGAAGCAGGATTTGATGATTCATTTATTTATGAAGAAATTGATAAACCTGCTGAAGAGAGAACGATCCCCTTTTATCACGTGACTCTTGCGCAGCAGTTGTCTCCGTTCCAAGCATGGCGGGATGTTGACCATAAAAAAGAATATTAAAGGATCAGGCATGTACGGCCTGATCCTTTGTTAATTCGCTGAGCAGTTGCTGTGCCTGAGTACACCTCGGGTTTGCTTTCAGCGCTTTTTGCAAATATAAAACTGCTGTCATATGTTGATTCAATTCAGCGTGACAGACGCCCAGCCAGCAAAGGGATCGAAAATCAGCGGCTCCTTTCACCTGTACGTACTGATGGTTTTCACCTTGCGTTTGCAGACAGGATTCAAATGCTGTAATCGCTTCTCTGACTTTTTTATGCTGATACATCATTATCCCTTTGTAGTAGTAAAGGGTGCTGTAATCCGGATAATGCCGCAGCGCTTCATCAATATCCCGTTCAGCTTCTTCATACCGTTCAGTATCAATGAGGAGTTTAAACTTGATATAATATATAATCGCTGGAGGAATTTGCTTTTTGCTGTTACATTCATTTATGAAATTCATTGCCAGACGGATGGCTTTACTCGGTTCGCCGCCTCTGTCGTACTCAGCTGCTTTTTGATAAATGAGAAGCGGGTCGGCATATGACGACGATAATTCTGTATTCAATATGCTTACATTGTGTTTATGCTTACACTTTGCCTCCTGCTCCAGATAGCCGTAATGGTGAATAACACAAGGGAGAGAGAAAGCGCCGCTTGCCTCCTCACCCACGGGCTTTTCGCAAATTCTTCCCTTAAAAGTTATTTTCCGCTGATTCCGTATCAGCCTGATTTGCATTTGTTCAAATGCTTCGTTTTCATCCCATTGCTTTCCCGTATAGTTTATAACCTTCACGTAACCAAGGGACTGCCTGCAGTCATTCAGCAGTGAACGCAACAAGCTTCCCGTATCCAAGTCTAACTCTTCATCTGCATCCAAAATCAAAATCCACTCACCCTTGGCATGCTGTAAACTGATGTTTCTTGCCTGCGAATAATCCTGTGTCCATTGATGATGATAGACTTGAGCATGAAAACTTCTGCAAATTTCTTCTGTTTGGTCGTTTGATCCGGTATCAACGACAATGATTTCATCAGCAATATGCTGCACGCTTTCTAAACAGCGGACAATATGACGTTCTTCATTTTTAACAATCATACAAACTGATAGCTTCGGTCTTTTCATTTGCTCACCTTTTCTCTAGTCTGAATCCACCTATACTACATGTATTCACACTTCGAAAAGATCATAACTTATCCGCAAAAAAACATCCTGAGAACTCTCAGGATGCCGCAAATTATTTTAATTCCAATTTCACATCAACATTTCCTCTTGTTGCTTTAGAATAAGGGCAGAATTCATGAGCAGCCTCGACAAGCTTTTGAGCCTGATCCCGATCCAATCCCTTTGTATTGACGACTAGTGTGACTCCGATTTTAAAGCCGCCGTCTTTCTCATCCTTCATGAGGCTGACCTGGCCTTCTATTTCTGAATCAATGTCAATATTTTGTTCTTTGGCCACGTGTTCAAGCGCGCCGCCAAAGCATGCTGCATAGCCTGCGGCAAAGAGCTGTTCCGGGTTTGTACCGGTTTGTCCTTCTTTTTTTGCATTGGGCATGACAATGTCAAAATCGAGAACCCCGTCATCTGATTGAATATGTCCTGAACGTCCACCGCGAGCAGTGGCTTTTGCTGTAAATAATGCCATTTGTTTTCAGCCTCCTTATTTGTCTTTAGTTGTTATATTTCCCATACACATCTTTTTAAACATGTTTTGTTTGCCGAGAATAGGAAAAGTGGTGTTTTTCAGCTACAATAGTATGTAATGTCAGAAAGAGTTGGTGAACACAGATGGAAAATGGATTTGATCATATGAAATTAGAGAATCAGCTTTGTTTTTTGCTTTATGCGAGTTCGCGGGAAATGACAAAGCAGTACAAGCCGCTGCTTGAAAAGCTGAATGTGACATACCCTCAATATTTGGCTTTGCTTTTATTGTGGGAACACGAAACACTTTCCGTCAAAAAAATGGGCGAGCTTCTGTATTTGGATTCCGGAACGCTGACACCGATGCTGAAACGGATGGAGCAGCAGGACTTGATTACAAGAAAAAGATCTGAAGAGGATGAGCGGTTGGTGATGATCAGCCTGACAGAGAACGGAACATTATTAAAAGAAAAAGCGGCTGATATTCCGGGAACGATTCTGGCACTCTCAGGCCAGTCCGGCGAGGAATTAAAACACTTAAAATCGGCTCTATATACATTGCTTGAAACCCTGCACCAAAAAAAATGAGGATGCCCTATGTGAGGCATCCTCATTTTTTATTCAGCGACTTCCAATGTGACATCGATATTGCCTGAGGTTGCTTTTGAATAAGGGCAGACACCGTGCGCTTTTTGGACAAGTGCCTGTAATTCTGATGCACTGACTCCTTTTCCTTTCACCTGCAGCGTCACACCCAGTTTGTAGCCTTGATCTGCTTCATCCTTTAGCAGGCTGACATGCGCCGTAACCTCTGTCTCCACTTTTACTCGTTCTGTTCTTGCTACAAGCTGAAGTGCACTGTCAAAGCAAGCTGCGTAACCTGCCGCAAACAGTTGCTCCGGATTTGTCGCTTTTTCTAATTTCTTTGCTCTCGGTGTTCCCGGCATTGCGACATCGAGCTCGAGAACGCGGTCTGATGAAATCACCTTTCCTTCTCTTCCTCCTACCGCTGAAACAGACGCTGTAAATAATGGCTGACTCATTTTTGTATCCCCCTAGATATATTTTATACAATTTAATTGTACACAATCTAATTTATTGTGTCAATATTTTAGCGAACAAAAAAAAGCTTATCCCGTTACGAGATAAGCTTTTTCATCGAACATTGCCTCGCTATTCGCGAATTTGTCCTGTTCCTTTAATGATATATTTTGTAGAAGTTAATGCAGGAAGACCCATCGGTCCTCTTGCATGAAGCTTTTGTGTACTGATGCCGATTTCTGCTCCGTAGCCAAATTCAAAGCCATCGGTAAAACGGGTTGACGCGTTATGATAAACCGCGGCGGCATCGACAGCCGTTTGAAAGAAAGCTGCATGCTTATCGTTTTCAGTTAAAATGGCTTCAGAATGATTAGTGCCGTATTTCTGGATATGCTGTACAGCTTCCTGTACACTTTCAACCGTCTTTACACTGATGACAGGCCCTAAGTATTCCGTTCCCCAATCTTCTTCTGACGCCTGTTTGCTTGAAGAATGAAGTCCACATACGAATTCATCACCGCGGATTTCGACTCCCGCTTTTTCCAGCTGCGTCAGTAATTCTTTTCCGTGCTGCTCTGCCCACGCTTTGTGGATCAGCAGTGATTCAATTGCGTTGCAAACGGAAGGGCGCTGCGTTTTGGCGTTTACAACGATCCTTTCTGCCATTTCCGGATTTGCCGTTTCATCTATGAAAATATGACAGTTGCCGGCTCCGGTTTCTAATACTGGGACTGTTGATTCTCTAACAACGAGATCGATCAGTTTTTTGCCACCGCGCGGAATCAATACATCCAAGCCGTCATTTAACGTAAAGAGTTCTTTTGCTGTCTCTCTGCTCGTATCCTCAATCAGCTGCACAGCGTTGATGGGAAGCACTGACTTCTCAAGCGCTCTGTGAATAACACCTACGAGTGCTTTGTTGCTGTGAATGGCTGAGGAGCTCCCCCGCAGGACGACCGCATTCCCTGTTTTCAGGCAAAGGGTAGCTGCATCAACTGTGACGTTTGGCCTCGCCTCATAAATCATTCCGGCAACTCCGAGCGGCACACGGATTTTTTCAATAAACAGGCCGTTCTCTTTTTCAATTGTTTCAAGAGATTCGCCGACTGGGTCAGCCAGATCAATCAATAGCTCTACCGCGTCCGCGATGTCGCGTATGCGTTTCTCATCCAGCGTGAGACGGTCAATGACATCGGGTGTTAACCCATTTGCTTTTCCGTTCTTTATGTCTTTTGCATTTTCCGATAAGAGAAAATCCAATTCTTTACGGAGTCCGTTTGCAATGAGACTGAGCGCCTCATTCTTTTCAGCCGTTGTTTTCATCATCATTTCAGCTGCTGCTTCTTTCGCCAGCTTCGCTTTTACAGAAACTTCACTCATTTTTCCGCCCCCTAGTCTTTTAAGTTGACCCAGTCATTCCTGTGAATGACCTCAAACGTTTTGTCAAAATCAAGCTCATTGCTTCGTTTGCCTTTTGCCTCCATAATTTCCTCAGATGAATAATGGGTCTGGCCTTTGCCGATCACACCGCCCGGTCCACGGACTTCCACGACAGCCCTTTTGGAAAGCTTCCGTTCACGCCCACTACGCCAGCCGGTAAAAGACTGCTTCCGTTATAAACCATCGCCTCTTGGGCACCCGCGTCAATGACGATTTCTCCTGATATCGGCGAGTGGAATTGAATCCATTGTCTCGTATTGTTGACTGAGGATAGCTCCTTGTCGCCGATATAAGTCCCATCTCCCCTGCCGTCTAGAATATCCGCCAGCTTTTGTTCACCGCTGCCTGTTCCGATGAATACTTTGACCCCAAGAGACAGTGCTGTTTGTGCGGCCAGCAGCTTTGATTTCATACCGCCAGTGCCAACCTTTGATCCAGCTGAACCCGCGTATCCCAGCAATTCAGGGGTGATCTCCGGCAGGTAATCAAATCGCTTCGCATCAGGATTTTCATTCGGATTGGCATCATACAGCCCGTTAATGTCAGTGAGAATCATGAGCTGGTCCGCATGAATCAAACCGCTGACCAACGCAGAAAGCATGTCATTATCCCCGAATGTCAATTCTTCAACAGATGTAGAGTCATTTTCATTGATAATCGGAATGACGCCGCGCTCCAGTAACTCCATTATCGTTGCATACGCGTTTCGATACCGCTCTCTTTTTGAAAAATCATTTCTCGTCAAAAGGATTTGTCCCGGGGTAAGTGAGTATTGTTTAAATTGATTCATGTATTGCTGCATTAACAGTGTTTGTCCGACCGCGGCTGCCGCCTGTTTTCCCTTGATGGTGACGGGACGGGACGGATAACCGAGACTGGAAAACCCCGCCGCTACTGCTCCCGAGGTAATCAAAATCAGTTCATGCCCCGCTTTTTTCAAAAGAGAAATTGCCTGAACGTGTTCTCTGATTTTTACCTCATCAATGCTTCCGTTGCTATTTGTAAGCGAACTGCTTCCTATCTTCACTACTATTCTTTGTTTTTTCATTTATTCTCCTCCGCGGCTTTTCGCCAGCCAACTCACAATAAAAAAACCCATTTCATCCTTATTGATAAGGACGAAATGGGTTTCCGTGGTACCACCTTGTTTGAACGCACTTCAGCACGTTCCGCTTCCCTGTAACGCCAGGTTATGCGCCTAGGTTTTCCCCCTAAGACTCCAAGGCAGGTTCGGCAGGTTTCATGCGGCAAAATGTTTCAGCCACTCATTTTGCTCTCTGTCACAGAAAGATCTGCTTACTAATCCTCTTCAACGCTCAATGATTTTTTTATATTATGCAAAGAAAAAGGCTTCTTGTCAAGGTTTTTTACACATCAAAAAAACCCGCATTACGCGGGCGCCTGGCAGTCTAGTTAAAGACAATTGTTTTATTTTCGTGAACGATGACACGGTCTTCTAAGTGCCATTTCACAGCGCGGGCAAGAACGCTGCGTTCAATCGTTCTGCCGATATTTTTTAGCGCGTCGGCATTGTCGCGGTGGTCAACACGCTCAATGTCCTGTTCAATGATCGGCCCTTCATCAAGGTCATTTGTGACATAGTGAGAAGTTGCGCCAATCAATTTGACCCCCCGCTCATAAGCCCGTTTATACGGATTGGCACCGATAAAAGCAGGCAGGAAGGAATGGTGGATATTAATGATTCGGTTCGGGTGAGCTGACACAAAATCAGGCGTTAAGATCTGCATGTAGCGAGCAAGAACGATCACATCAATATCATATTGCTCCAGCAGTTCAAGCTGCTGTTTCTCAACTTCCGCTCTGATATCTTTGTTCGCTTTTAAATAGTGGAATGGAATATTCAGCGGTTCAACAAGGTCTCTCGCATCTTCATGGTTGCTGATGACAACCGCGATTTCCGCCATGAGATTGCCTGTTTGCCATTCCCAAATGAGCTCATGCAGACAGTGAAGCTCCTTTGATACAAAAATAGCGACACGCTTCAGCTCGCTGGCCATCGTTAAGCTCCACGTCATGTCGAATGTATCCGCAATAGACGAAAACGCGTTCTGGAGTTTTTCTTTTTTCTCCTGAATGCCCTTGCAATCGAAGTCAATTCTCAGGAAAAAACGCCCGCCTTCAGGATCTGTCGTGTATTGATTGGATTCAATAATATTGGCGCCATGTTCCAATAAAAACGCAGAAACCGCAGCAACAATTCCCGGCTGGTCGGGACAGCTGACCAAGAGGCGCCCTTTATCTTCATTTCCGTCACGGTATTCATTTAACCGCTGGGTCATATATGATTTCATGAATAATCCCTCTTATCTTTGTAAGTCTAGACTAATTATCCATTATACTGAAGATTTGATAAAAATCAATTTATGACAGAATTTTTAAACCGACGGCCGAGCACAAGATTAAAGCGATAAAGAAGATCCGTTTGGCGTCTTTCTGCTCATTGTAAAAGAGAATGCCGATAAGCGCCCCGCCCGCGGTGCCAATGCCTGTCCAAACGGCGTAAGCGGTGCCCATCGGAATGGTTTCCATAGCAAACGATAATAAGGAAAAAGAGGCGGCAAAACCGATAATGATCAGCACCACCCATTTCGCGCTTTTTTCTTTCGCAAATTGATTCATTAGTGCGACGCCTGCCATTTCCAAAAAGCCCGCGCCTAATAAACTGATCCAATGAAGCATTATGCCTCGCCTCCTTTTTCATCAGCCTCATCCTGTGTCACAAGCTTCAATCCGATCACACCGATTAAGAGCACACCGATTAACACGAGCTTCGGCCATCCGACCGGTTCGTGAAACAGAAACATTTCACTCATCACCGTTCCTGCTGTGCCAAGACCTGTAAAGACGGCGTATACAGTACCGACCGGCAGGCTGCTTGTCGCCTTCATTAATAAATAAAAGCTAAATATGATACCGACGGCAGTGCCGCTCCATGTTAAGAGTGAGTCAGCATGCTTTAAGCCCACAACCCAAACAACCTCAAACACGGCGGCCAGCACAACCAATCCCCATTTCATATCACATCATTCCTTTCTTTCTACATTGTCCGAAAACAAAAAAACCCCGGACAGTCGACTCTAATGAGCTTGACTCTCCCGGGCTTTTTTCCCTCCGTGTGCATATGCGCTGTTATGATGCGCATATGTGTTTTCTCTCGGACCAGTCCATGTCAATTAACATGCGGAACCCTAGAAAACTTTATCTGGTCTTATGATACTACACCTCAATGCTGTCTTCAATTGTAAGATTTTCTTTCATACACAGCGATCGGTTTATTCCATTTTCTGATCGTCCGGCTGTAAAGCATGCCGATTTTCTCCGCCACCCGTATAGACGCTTTGTTATCCGGGTCAATCAAAGCCGCAATTTTGCCGTACTGCCGGTGATTGAAGCCATATTCCAGGCAGGCTTTGGCCGCTTCTTGCGCATAGCCGTTTCCCCAGTGCCGGCGTGCAAACATATAGCCGATTTCCATCGCCGTTTCATTTTCAGTTTGCTGAGGTACGATTCCGCATTGGCCTAAAAAATCCCCCGACTGTTTGTCCTCGGCGATCCAGAGACTGACCCGGTACCCTTTTTCATTTCTTTTGTTCCAAGCGATCCACTCGCGGGTTTCCTGTTTATCTTTTAAACCGGAATAATACTTCATCACTTCAGGGTCGCTGAAAAGCTCAAGCAAAGCTTCTTGATCCCTGTCCTCCATACAGCGCAAACGAATTCGTTCGGTCTCAAGCTTCGTTTCAGCGCGCATTTTTGATTATATCCTGCTTCCATTCTTTTTTTAGGGCTTCAATATGGGCTTGATGATAGCGATTATGATCCGCCATATGCCAGATGCCCCATCTTACTGTTGCCTTGTCACCCTCGTAAGAAAGCGTTTGATGCAAATCGTTCTCGGTCAAGGTCTTACATACCGATTTCAGCTCGTTTACGACATGTTGGTGCCTTGTCAAAAGCTCTTCTAATCCCGGCTGATTCTTTGGTTCAGGCAATCGTCCGCTTTCATCTGTCATTGGGCCGTAAATGTCATCAATATGGTCAGGGACCCGATTCTCCTTTATGCGCCACACCCATCTAATATCAACATTTGCGATATGCTGCAGCAGCTGGGCCGTGCTGTTTTTCGTTTGAGACCCCTTATCATATAGCTCTCTGTGAGTCATGCGGCTAACAATAGATGCCAAACGGAGTCTGTTTTCTTCCACTGCGGAATACAGCAGACTGACTGTCGGCGCCATGTCTTTTCTAATGAATAAGTCCCTCATGTTCCATTCCCTCCTTACCTAAGCTGTACATTTGACGTAAGGGGGAACATTTCCTTTGCATAAGTCACATCTAATCTATAAAAAAAGCGCGAAAGAATGTCGGCAGCAAATTAATTGTTATTTCCAGGCTTGTATAAATACGGGTCATGGTGCGAATCGTTGGCTGTATTCAAATCGAGTGAGATGTCACCGCGGTCATTTAACGTGCCGAGCGTGATCAAAGACAGCTGTTTTGGGCTGTGGCCTTTTTCCTCAAGCTTTTCATACAGCCAGCTTCGGTTTTTTTGAAGGTACTTCAAATTGTGATCAAGGATCTCACCGTCCAATATGAGGGGGATTGGGATAAAGTTCCGTTCAGCCTCCATATTCAAATCCCGCATCTGCACTGCTCTCGCTTCTTCTGTCGGGATTACGCTTACTTCTCCCGTTTCTTCAATGATGGCAAGGTCAATATCAGCCGGATCAGCATAGCCCTTTTCTCTCAGTTTTCCTAGCAGCTCATTGACGGTCAGCCTCTCTTTTTTGAGTCCGCGCTCATCGATATCCCCGTTTCGGATTAACACTGTCGGACTGACCACCAGCAGCCACCTCCACTTATTAGAAAGAGCAAGCTTGCTCATCAGAAGATAAAGCAATAAAAAGGAGCACGCGTAATAAATAGACATCGGCAGTTTGGATGTGAGAATCGGCTCACTGATAATGGTTCCGATTGCGAAGGTCAAAAGCAAATCAAAATTGTTCATTTGTGACACGGCTTTTTTACCGGCAAGCCGAAACAAAATATAAGCAATCGAAAACACGATAACAGGCTTGAGTAAAAATGCCCATACCATCCATAACACTGATCATTGCCCTCCATCCGCTAGCCATAATGAATATATTGTTCCCTGGGACCGTAACGCTATGCATATCTTTACCTCTTCATCCAGCATCTAAATAGGCGAACGTGCAGAATGCAGGCACATAACATAGTAGAAAGCCATGTTGATTGGAGGGACAGCATGAAACATCAGCATAAGAGTGCCAATTGGCACTATGAAAGCATACAGCAAAAATCCGCAGCCTATCAGCCATACCATACAGCTGACAGGCTGGCCGGTTTAGAGCTTAAAATGGAACAATTGATCAGAGCCATCGAGGTGAACAATGAATTGCTGAGAACGATTCAAGAGCAGCAAAATCGCGTATGCACCAGCGGAGGCGGATCAGTCATTGTACGGATGTAGAAGAAGGCGCTCGTCCGCCTTCTTCTATTATCCTAAAAAAGGCTCTTCCCAATATTTGAGAAGAGCCGCGTATATGTTAAGAAATAGACTTCGCCATACTTAATTGAGGACCGAACAGTTCGTAATGGATAGACTCTGGCGCTGATCCGAGTTCCGATACAAGCTTGTGCATGTGAGTGATAAATGACGGTGAACCGCAAATGTAATAATCCGCATCTGTATTGGCAATCAGAGCTTTGAGGTACTGCTGATCAATCTGCCCTTCATGAAATTGAATGTTACCTGCTCGGTCTTTTTCTGTTGGCTCGCGATACACAAATGCCGTTTTAACAGAAGAATGTTCTGCTGCCTCTTCTGCTTCATCGCGTAGCGCGTGGTATTCACTATTTTTCGCGGCATGGATAAACACAATCTGCCGCTCAGGCTGTTTGGAAACAGACGTTTTCAGCATGCTGATCAGCGGCGTAATGCCAACTCCGGCACTAAGCAGCACGAGATCTTTACGGGATGAGAAATCTAAAACAAAATCCCCTGCCGGTGCGCTGATTTCTAATGTATCCCCCTCATGCAGCTTATTGTGTAGATAAGAAGACACCACACCGTCTTTCTTAACTGAAATTCGATAATAGTCTTTTCCCGGCATATCGGACAGGCTGTATTGACGGATATGCGTATATTCAGAATCAGGAATCCGGACTTTGATGCTGATATACTGCCCTGCTTGAAATTCACATAACGGCTTGCCGTCTTCCGGTTTCAAATAGAAGGATGTAATTTCTTTGCTTTCACGCACTTTTTTCGCTATGACGAAAGGCTTATACTCCTTCCATCCGCCGGTTTGATGTTCTGCCTGCTCATACATTTCTTTTTCAATTCTGATAAATGCGTCAGCTATTACCCCATACGCTTTCTCCCACGCCTGCATTATGTCGGGAGCCGCTGCATCTCCCAAAACATCTTTAATGGCAATCAGCAAATATTTGCCGACAATCGGATAATGTTCAGGCTTAATGCCGATACTGCGGTGTTTATGGCCGATTTGTTTGATGACCGGAATGATATTGCCAAGCCGGTCAATATTGGCGGCAGCTGCAATAACAGCATTCGCCAAGGCAGTACGCTGTGTTTTTTTCTTTTGGTTTGTTTGATTAAAAATGTTTAAAAGCTCAGGATGATTTTGGAACATGAGGTCGTAAAAACGTCCTGTAATGGATTCACCGTGCTGCTGTAATACTGGCACAGTACTTTTTATGATTTCGATTGTTTTATTATCTAACATCGTTTAACAACCCTTCCGAAAAGATGTATTTTAAATATACCTTTAAAATACATGATCTCGCCCTTAAAAGATATATTTAAAATGAATCTTTAAAAAAGTTGCCACAAAATTATCAATTTAACGTGACAATTGTTGCTTTTGTATAGAATTCCCTAGCAAAAACGGACTAATTTTTGTGGTTTATCAGCATCAGCAGCGAAATAATCCGAAGGCACAAAAAAACCCAAAACAAATTTGTTTTGGGTTTCATGTTTACCAAGGCTTGTCTGTTCCAAGCGCATTTGCCAGCGCTTGACTGTGTTTTTTTCGGTTTTTCCGTTCACTTGCACGCTGAACCGCTGTGTTATGCAGCATGATTTCCTCTTCTGTCTCCGGTACAACTCTCGGCACAGGCACCGGCTTGCCGTTGGAGTCTAATGCGACAAAGGTCAAAAAGGATGTCGCGGCGAGTTCCCTTTCACCAGTCATCAGATGCTCTTTGATGACTTTCACAAACACCTCCATGGAAGATGTGCCCACCCACGTCACATAAGATTCCAAGCAGACAGACTCCCTTTGCCCGATCGGTTTCAGAAAATCGACAGAGTCCATCGAAGCCGTTACCGTATCACGTCTGCAATGGCGCGCTGCGGAAATAGACGCAATATCATCGATATAACTCATCAGTTTTCCGCCAAACAGCGTATTATGATTGTTTGTATCAAGAGGGAATACCCTGCTGGTTTTTACAACCTTTGACTCTTTACAAAATTTTGTTTCCTGTGCTTCCATACCTTTCTCCCCTTTGATGTCTGATCGATTAGTAAATGCACTCATATTCTCCTATTAAACAATATTCTCATCCATTTGTCTAAAATTTAAAATGGTTTGTCTGTGAGATTTTCTTTCTGGAATGTTTAATGATCAGGATGATGAGGGAATAATATACGTATTTCACACGGTCAGGAGGAGAAACAAATGGATGTATCCGTACCAAAACATCAGCACAAAACCGTATGCCAAACAGAATATGGCACTTTGAAGAAAGTTATTTTATGCAAACCCGAGCATATGACAATTAAGGACGTGATTAATGAAACCCAGAAACAGTTTGAAGATGACAATATTCAGGTCAAAACCGCCAAAGAGCAGCACAGCCGCTTAGTAGAAGAGCTCAGGTCACACAGTATTGAGGTCATCCTTTTGCCTGTTCAACACGGACTGCCTGAGCAGGTATTTACCCGGGATATCGGTTTTGTCATCGGGGAAAAAGCCTTTCTTTCCAGCATGACTGAGCCCATTCGCCAAGGGGAAGAAGCTGTGATAAAAGAATTTTTCCACAATCAAGGGATTCCTTATACCCGGATGCTCGATACTAGCATTGAAGGCGGTGACGTCGTCATAGATGGTGATACCGTTTATGTCGGAATCAGCCAGCGGACGGACATCTCAGCGGTCGGCCAGCTGCAAGAAGAGCTTCCTGAATACACCATTATCCCAGTTCCGCTCCATGAAAAATTTCTGCATTTGGACTGCGTATTTAATATCATTTCTGAAAGCGAAGCGTTAATCTACCCTGAAGCCCTTCCGCAGCAGGAAGTCGATATGCTGGCAGACCGTTACAATCTCATTGAGGTACCGGAAAACGAACAATTTACACTTGGCACCAATGTCCTGTCTATCGGCAGAAAGACTATCATCAGCCTGCCGGGCAATCGTCATGTCAATCGTGAATTATCCAAAAGAGGCTATCACATCATCGAAATTGACTTGTCAGAAATTATCAAATCAGGCGGTGCCTTCAGATGCTGTACGATGCCGCTCATTCGAGGCGAATGAAGAATATTCCCCTTTTTCATGTTTTAAACAGCGTATTTCACTAAGATACGTTAATATAGAGATGACATCATTTTTAAGGGGGAAATTGCATGACAAAGTACATAGGATATGTCGGAACATATACAAAAGGCGGAAGTGAAGGCATTTATTCATTTGAGCTGGATACTGACACAAAAACACTCAGCGAGCCAAAGCTTGCTGCAAAGCTGGGAAACCCCACATATGTGACGCCGAATAAAGACAACACGATTCTTTATTCAATTGAAAAAGCAGACGGAATAGGCGGTGTTGCTGCCTATCAAATCGATAAAAACAGCGGCGAATTAACATTTCTGAATCATCAGTTAATCGATGGCCCATCGCCATGTCATGTAAGCGTCGATGATCATCAGCAATACGTATTGACAGCCAACTATCACAGCGGGAAGGTGCACGCTTTTCCGGTTCAAAAAGACGGAGGTTTGCAGTCCCCCGCTTCAGAAGCCGCCCATACAGGAAAGGGTCCGCATGAAAGACAGGAAAAGCCGCATACACACTATGCGGGCTTTACACCTGAACATAATTATGTTGTAGCGGTTGACTTAGGGACAGATAAGCTGTACACCTATCAACTAAAAGACGGTGAATTGAAGGAATCTGGTAGTCATTCCTTCGCTCCAGGTGCAGGCCCTCGTCATATCGCTTTTCACCCAAAAGAAAAGTACGCTTATGTCATGACAGAATTAAGCAATGAAGTAATTGCGCTTGAATACAATCCGACAGCCTGCGAATTCAGAGAACTTCAAGTCGTCTCTGCCATTCCTGATGATTTCACAGATAACAGCCAGGGAAGCGCCATTCATGTCACTCAGGACGGCCGTTTTGTTTACGTAGCAAACCGCGGGCATGACAGTATCGCTGTGTTTGAAGTGAATCAATATTCAGGCGAGCTGGCATTTGTGGAAAGAGTGTCGACTGAAGGAAACTGGCCTCGTGACTTTGTGCTGGATCCAACGGAGTCCTTCCTTGTCGCTTCAAACGAAGAAACAGGCAATCTCGTATTGTTTGAAAGAGACACAGAGACAGGCCGGCTGACACTGCTTCCTTCAACCGTTTCTGTCCCTTATCCGGTGTGCGTGAAATTTTTACAGCAATCATAAAAGAAAGCTGGCTCCTAATAGCGGAGCCAGCTTTTTATTTATCTCACCTTTTCTTTCGTTTCAGCATTTCGATATAAATGGCAGGCAACGAAACGGCCGGCTTCGATTTCTTGAAGCAAAGGGCGTGATTCCCCGCATTCAGGCATCGCCTCCGGGCAGCGCGTCCGAAACACACAGCCACTCGGCGGATGAACCGGACTCGGCAGCTCCCCTTTTAAAATAATGCGCTCACGCTTGTCCTCTAACTCAGGGTCCGGAATCGGAATCGAAGACAGCAGCGCCTTCGTATACGGGTGCAACGGTTCACGATACAATGTGCCGCTATCTGTAATTTCCATCATGTGGCCTAAGTACATAACGCCGATCCTGTCGCTGATATGCTTTACCATCGATAAATCATGGGCAATAAACAGAAACGTGAGCCCTTTTTCTTTTTGAAGCCGCTTCAGCAGGTTGACCACTTGCGCCTGAACCGACACATCAAGCGCAGAAATTGGTTCGTCCGCTACGATGAACTCCGGATTCAATGACAGCGCTCTGGCAATCCCGATCCTCTGCCTTTGACCTCCGCTGAATTCATGTGGGTAACGGCTGCCGAAATCCGGGTGCAGCCCTACTGCTTCAAGCAGCTCGTCCACAACAAGAAGCCGCGCTTTATGAGTATTGTAAAGATTGTGAATTTCCATCGGCTCTAGAATGATGTCTCGAACTGTCATCCTCGGATTGAGTGATGCATAAGGGTCCTGAAAAATCATCTGCAGTTTGCGGTTATAGGCAAACTGCTCTTTCTCACTGAGGGCGTGAAGATTGGTTCCGCGGTATTTGACGCTTCCTTCTGTGGGATGGTATAGACGCATCAGCACTCTTCCCAAGGTTGATTTCCCACAGCCGGATTCCCCGACAAGCCCGAACGTCTCCCCCTCATGAACCTGGAAGGTTACCCCGTCGACCGCTTTGACTGTTCGCTTTTTCCCTGCGTCAAAATGCATTTTCAGCTGACTGACCTCTAGCAGTGGTGTCATGTGTCTCCCTCCTCATTCTGAAAAACAGCGGCGTGCCGCACAAAGCTCTTTTTCATATTCTGTATTTTTCAGCGTGATGATTTCGATCGATTTCCCTGTCTTAGGAGAATGAAGCATTTTTCCGTCTCCTATGGACAGACCCACGTGATGAATTGCTCCTTTTCCTTCTTCATATGCAAAAAATAGCAGATCACCGGCACCGATGTCGTGAAGCGGCACTTTCTTCCCTGTTTTCGCCTGGTCTCCCGCATCACGGGGAATACTGTACCCATTGGCTTTAAATAAGCTGTACATAAAACCAGAGCAGTCAAATCCAAATCCGCTTATACCTCCCCATAAATAAGGAAGTCCAAGAAAACATGCCCCTGTCTGAATGATGTCTTTGGCCGTTCCTTTCTTATGCTGAACAAGCTCCGCATCAGTTTGTCTCAGAAGCCTATCTCCAATAGGAGTCGCTACTTTGAAAAAGCCATCCACTTCACCAATCAGAGGCAGAGCAGTTAAGAAGCTCAGTTCAATTTCCTTTTCTCGGGTATCCCCATACAAAAAAGCTGTTGGTTTGCTGATCGACACGGTGTGATTCGATTGTGTGAGATTTGTGTTTATCAGCTGGTTCTTTTTCATCCAGCCCGGATATCCGCGTTTATCCTTGCGGGATGACTGGCCGGGCACAATGACAGACACCCATTCATCCTGTTCCGCCGTGACCAGCACCTCCTCGCCAAAGAGAACCTGCGTTTGGATCACATTATCTTTACATAACCCAAGCCGCTGATCATAGGTCATGCTCTTGAGCCATTCTCTGATCGACACGGTTGGATCGAGCATTGTGTGATCAAATGGACGAGGTGAATCAGGCGTCGTCCATATGTTGGCAACTGCTGATATAACAGTATGGTTCATGTCTCCGTTTCTCCTTTCTGAAGCACAACTCCTGTAATGCCAAGACCCGGTTTGTCTGGCAACGTAATCGTGCTGCCGCTGTATACAATTCCGCCCTTGATCAAATCCGTTTTCAGCATGAGCGGGGCATCGAAATCAAAGCGCGTAACGTTTTTTTTGCTTGCCGCGAAATGCGCCGCAGCTGTAATGCCGAGCTTTGTTTCGATCATGCTGCCGACCATGCACTCCACCCCGCAAATCTCTGCCATGGCATTAATTTTCTCTGCTCCGCTGATTCCTCCTGCCTTCATCAATTTAATATTGATCAGGTCTGCGCTGCGGGTTTGAAGGACTTCGAATGCCTGTCGCGGAGTAAATACACTTTCATCAGCCATGATTGGCGTGTCCGTTGCATCCGTCACTTTCTTGAGCCCGGCAAGATCATCCTTATGGACAGGCTGTTCGACAAGCTCAATGTCCAGGCCAGTATCCTCCATTTTCCGAATAGCGGTTACCGCTTCTTTCGGCGCCCATCCCTGATTGGCATCCAAACGAAGCTTCGCCCCAGGCCCGACCCGTTTTCTGACTTCTTGAATACGGGCGATATCTGTCTCAATGTCATCTCTGCCAACCTTTATTTTTAGCGTTTGAAAGCCTTGTTTAAGAAAACGCTCTGCATCCGCCGCCATCTCTTCAGGCGGGTTCACACTGACGGTGTAGTCCGTTTCAAGCGTGCTTCGATATCCGCCGAGCATTTGGTAAAGCGGCTGCCCGCCCATCTGCGCCCAGCCGTCGTATACAGCCATTTCCACAGCTGCTTTTGCGCTTTGATTTCCTGCCAGAAGATGCTGGATGTCATGCAGAATGGCCTCGCACCCGGACAGGCTTCTTCCAAGCAGTGCCGGCTTTAGGACGTTGTGTATCGCACTTTCGATACTGTCCATGCTGTCTCCGGTAATCACAATCGTCGGAGGCGCTTCTCCCCATCCGATTGCGCCATTGTCATAAGTGATCGTTACGATCACAGATTCAGCTGTATACACTGTGCGAAGCGCCGTTTTAAACGGCTTTGTCAGCGGCACGGCGACTCGTTTTGTGTCTATTTTTATTATTTTCATACTCAATGCGCCCCTCCAGAAACGCCCGCCTCAATGACGACCGTTTTTTTTGCTGTATCCATGGCAGCGTGCACACCGATCGGAACGGCAATACTCGGCGAACAGTGGCCAATCTTAAACCCTCTAAGAGCAGGCCTTCCGGAGGACACAATATAATCTTCGAGCACCTGCTCAAGTGTCAAAGATTTCTCCCGTTTCACCGGGATGCAATTATGAAAATCACAAACAAGAATGCCGGCTGCGTCCGACAGCTTCCCTGCCATTTTCAGCTGATTCAGCATCCGGTCAATTTGATAAGGCTCCTCGTCAATATCTTCAATAAACAGGAGCTTTCCCCTCGTATCAATCTCAAACGGCGTGCCGAGTGTAGATGACAGCAAGGAAAGATTGCCGCCGACAAGCGCCCCTTCCGCTTTTCCCGGAACAAGCACCGTCAGCGGAGAAAGTTTTTCTGTATAGGTGAATACCGTCTCTTGAAACAGCTGCTGATACGACGCTTTTGTCAGGGGATGAACGTCTTCAAGGCCTATATCTGAGCTGAGCATCGGGCCGTGAAAAGTGACGAGGCCTGTGTTTTGATGGATGGCGGTATGTAAAAACGTAATATCACTGTATCCCCAAAAGATTTTAGGGTGTTTGCGGAGCAAGCTGTAATCAATGCTTGAGGCGATCCGTCCCGTGCCAAAGCCTCCGCATGCGCACAGCACCGCTTTCACCTCCTGGTCTTTGAACATCTCGTGCAGATCAGCCAGCCGCTCATCATCCTGTCCCGCTAAATAGCCGTGCTGGTTTTTCAGCGCCTTGCCCAGCTTTACCTGAAGGCCGAGCTCCTCTAAAAACAAAAGCGCCGTGTCAAGCTTTTTCGGATCAGGCGGGCTTGCAGGTGCGATGACACCGACTGTATCGCCTTTTTTCAGTGCGTTCGGCTTGTGATTCAACTCCGATCAGCTCCCTTCATTTGCTCTGCACCCTACGTATACGTGCAAATAAGAGAAAAAATACCGCTCCTTCACATAAAGAGAGCAGTATTTTCTCAATCGCCGTGTTAGTTTTTATCGGCCCATTTTAAATCGATATAGCCGACAGGGTGCCGGACGATGTCCTTTACATGTTCGTTTTGCAGATTGACCTGATTATAGAAATAAACCGGAATGATCGGTGCTTCATTGATGAGAAGCTTTTCCGCCTTATGCATGAGTGAAAAACGCGTTTTTTCATCCGCTTCATTTTTCGCCTGCTTCATCAGCTGATCATATTCTTTGTTGGTCCAGCCTGTGCGGTTCATCGAATTTCCTGTTTGGAAGGCTTCCAGGAAACTGATAGGGTCCGCATAATCAGGCAGAAATGAGCTTTGTGAGAATTGGAACTTAAGCGCTTTTTGCTCCTCTAAAAACACGTTCCACTCCATATTGGCCAGCTTCACATCGACGCCAAGAGTATTTTTCAATTTTTGCTGGATGGCTTCAGCAATCTTTTTATGCTCCGGTTTCGTACTGTAAGTAAGCGTGACCGCAGGCAGCTTGTCATACTTCTCTTCCTTCATTCCTTTTTCTAACAGCTGCTTCGCTTTGTTTTCATTTGGTGTGATCAGGTCTCCGCCCGCTTCCCGAAAGTCCTTGCCGTCAGGCTGTGTAAACCCGGGCGAAACAAAAGCGTGTGCCGGTTTTTCATTGTTTTTCGTGACGTATTTTACGATTTCCTTCTGATCAACAGCCATTGCGAAGGCTTTTCTGATGTTTTCATTTTGGAACGGCTCCATATTGACATTAAAGCGATAAAAGTATAAACCCGCCTGATCAACGATGTGCACGTTGTCTTGATCCAGCAGCTGGTCACTTAGCTCAGCCGGTACGTATGCTGTGTCCAATTCTCCAGACTGAAACATTTGGTAATCTGTATTTCTGTCACTCACCATTGCCCATTTCACTTTGTCAAGCTTAACGGTTTCTTTATCCCAGTACGTATCGCTTTTTTCCATTGTGATGCTGTCATCATGCTTCCATTCCGCCAGTTTAAACGGTCCGTTGCCGACAAATGTATCAGCTTCAGCAAACCACTTTGGATTTTCTTTATCGACTTTTTCGTTAACCGGAAAATACGCCGGGTTTGACACCACGCTCAGGAAATATTTTTGCGGCGCGGCAAGTGTCACTTCAAGGGTATGATCATCCTTTGCCGTCACCTTCACATCGTCTCTTTTTCCTTTTCCGCTGTTATAGGCTTCGCCGCCTTCAATAAAGTAGCCGAGAAACGCGGAAGATGCTCCTGTTTTCGGATCAAGCATCCGTTTCCAAGCGTATTCAAAATCTCCGGCTGTCACAGGGTCTCCGTTCGTCCATTTCGCATTTTCCCGAATCGTAAATGTGTACGTTTTTTTATCCTTCGACACAGACCACTTCTCTGCCATCGCCGGCTCCGGTTCATTGTCTTTACCGAGGCGCGTTAACCCTTCCATGATGTTATTTAACGGCTGCCAAGACACATTATTAAAACCGATCGGCGGGTCAAACGAAGTCGGTTCATTTTCATTATTTAAGTACAGTACCTTTTCTCCGTTTGTCTTTGCCTTATCTTCTCCGCTTTCTTTTCCAGCCTGCTCATTTGCCGTGCATCCCATCAGCGCAAATGAAAGCCCCAGTGCAAGACCCATTCCCCATAGCTTCTTCACTCTCTTCATCCTCTTCCCCCTTTTTCGTTATTCATTCTTCGCTCCCGGCAGCACCGCGTGCTCAGCCCGTTTATCCTGAAGCCAGCAGTGAACAGCGTGCGTGCCGGATCGAACGGTTTGATCAGGGTATACCCTGTCGCACACGATCATTCTGCTCGGACAGCGGGCGGCAAATGGGCAGCCCGGCGGCGGTGAAAATAAATCCGGCGGCGTGCCGTCAATCGGAATCAGCTCCGCGTCCTCAAGATCCAGCCGCGGGACGGAATTCAGCAGCCCTTTTGTATAAGGGTGCTGCGGCTTGTAAAATATATCTTTTCTCGTGCCAATTTCCGCTATTTTTCCGGCATACATCACTGCCACCCTGTCAGCAACCTGCGCAACCACCCCTAAATCGTGTGTGATCAAAATGACAGAAACCTTTGTTTTTCTCTGAATCTCTTTAAACAGTTCCAGAATTTGCGCCTGTATGGTGACGTCAAGGGCAGTTGTCGGTTCATCCGCTATTAAAATATCAGGCTCGCAGATCAGCGCCATCGCAATGACAATCCGCTGTCTCATGCCGCCGCTGAATTGATGGGGATACTGCTTCAGGCGTGCTTCAGGATCTGGAATGCCGACCAATCTCAGCATAGAAAGAACCTCTTTCTCAGCAGCCTTTTTCTTCATCCTCTTGTGACGAAGAAGCGCTTCTGCCAGCTGGTCTCCGACAGTCAGCGTCGGGTTTAACGCCGTCATCGGATCTTGAAAAATCATTGAAATATCCGCTCCCCTTATGCTCCTCATTTCTCTGTCAGAGAGACGGCAAAGGTCTTTGTTTTTAAATAAAATGCTGCCGTCTGTCACCTTCGCTGAATAGGGCGGGAGCAGTCCCATAATGCTCTGAGAGGTGACGCTCTTGCCGCAGCCCGATTCACCGACAATGGCAAAGGTTTCGCCTTTGTACAAATCGAAGCTCACGCCTCTGACCGCCTGAACCGTCCCGCCGTAAGTCGTAAAAGAAACGTGCAGATCATTGACTGACAGAACTTTCTCCATACAGCTACCTCCTTAGCTTAGGGTCCAGTGCATCCTGCAATCCGTCACCCAGCACATTAAACGCGTACATCGTTAATGAGATGAAAAAGGCAGGAAAGAACAGGCGCCACCAATGCCCAGATAAAATGGTCGGCAGGCCGTCATTCGCCATCACACCCCAGCTGGCAAACGGCGCTTGAATGCCGAGACCGAGAAAGCTCAAAAATGATTCTGCGAATATGGCGGTAGGTACAGTTAAAGTCATTTGTACGATGATCGCGCCCATTGTATTCGGCAGCAAATTTTTGCGAATGATGCGTAAGGTTTTCGCACCAAAGGTTTTCGAGGCGAGCACATACTCATAATTTTTTATTTGCAGCACTTGGCCCCTTACAATTCTCGCCATGCCGACCCATCCCGTAACAGTCAGCGCTACGATAATGGTGCCAAGCCCCGGACCCATCAAGACCATCAGCAAAATGACAACAAGAAGATACGGCAGCCCGTACAGCACTTCAATAATCCGCATCATAACACTGTCTGTTCTGCCGCCTTTATAGCCAGCAATGCCTCCGTAAATGACACCGATCAAAAAATCAATCAGTGCAGCCATCACTCCGACAAATAACGAAATCCTCGCTCCGTACCATGTTCGTGTAAACACATCCCGGCCAAGCTCATCTGTACCGAACCAATGATCTGCAGAAGGGGGAAGGTTTTGTTCTGTCAGCGATTGGCGCGCGACACTATGAGGGGATAAAAAAGGACCGACTGCTGCCATCACAAATAGAAATAAAAGAATAAAAAGCCCGGCCATCGCTAGTTTATTTTTCTTCAGCCTCCTCCAGGCATCCTGCGCGTAGGACAAACTCGGCCGTTTGACTGAATCGGTCTCTTGGGTCTTTTCCTGATTCGTAACAAACCATTCGTCCGGCACCTGAACGTGCTGCTGCGGCTGGCGTTCATCTGTTTGTACAGGGAGATTCATACGCTTCACCCTTTCTTATGCAGTTTAATGCGCGGGTCCAGCAGACCGTAGGCCAAGTCGACCAAAAACAGCATCACGATCAAAATGACGCTGTAAAAAACGGTCGTTCCCATAATCACGGGATAGTCCCGCTGATTAATGCTTTCGACAAAATATTTTCCCATTCCGGGAATGGCAAAGATTTTTTCAATAACAAAGCTTCCTGTTAAAATGCTGGCAACGAGTGTTCCCAGTACGGTAATGACGGGCATGAGCGCGTTTCTGAGTGCGTGTTTTACGATAATTTTGAGCGGAGACAGCCCTTTCGCTTTCGCTGTGCGGATATAATCCTGTGTCAGGACTTCGACCATGCTTGATCTTGTCAGCCTGGCGATAATCGCCATCGGTCCAACTGCAAGCGCTGCGGTCGGAAGCACCATATGGATCGGGCTCGTCCACGTAGCGGCGGGAAATAGTTTAAAATTGACGGCAAACTGCTGAATAAGCAACGTCGCCATAATAAAATTCGGGATGGAAATGCCGAGTACCGCGAGGCTCATCGCAGCGTAGTCCAAAAAGCCGTTGCGGCGCAGCGCGGCGGTTACGCCAAGTATCAGCCCTGAGATCACAGCAATGACAATCGCTGCCATCCCAAGTTCGAAGGAAACGGGAAATCCGCGCTCCAGCATATCATTTACACTGTCTGACGGTTTTTTAATAGAAGGGCCAAAATCGAATGTAATGATGGATTTTAGATAGATGATGTATTGGATAATGAGAGGATCGTCTAAGTGATAGTAGGCTTCGAGATTTCTTTGAACCGCTTCATTTGTACCCCTCTCCTCATTAAAAGGAGATCCGGGAATGACCTTCATCAGAACAAAAGTCAGGGTGGTAATGACCAAAATCGTAGCTGCCATTGCCAAAAAACGCTTCATTATATATCTTGCCAAAGCCTTAACACCCCTTTAGCAGAATGATGTTCGCATCGCCAGTTCAGTCATGACAAGCATAGCCTGGTAGGCTTCAAGCATATCCTTCGCCTGAAATTGAACGATTGTGGTTCCCGGTTTGATTTCTGTACCCGGCATTAGATGAGCCCACTCAGCTTGGCCGTAATTGGCAAATTCAATGCTCAATACAGGCCTGTCAGGCGGTGTAAGCGGTTTAACTTTATCCTTGTTCTGCAGGGCATATGCGGTTTTTTCTGTCAGCAGCCGGCCGGCTTTCGCAGGTGACAGACATTTAACTGCAGATCTTGAAATCGTTTGTTTAACAGCAGCTGTCGTGACATTCGGGATGAGCTCTTCAGCTTCTTTGGCCGCCCGGTCATCACCGGCTACCATTAATACCGGGACATCGTAATAACCGGCAACGTAAGCATTTAATCCAAGCTCACCGACAGGCTGATCATTTATGTAAAAATGACGAACACCGAAAATCATGCTATGGGACATGACACCGGGAGTTGATGCTCTTGCGTGATAGCCGAGAAACAACGCGCCCGTGAAAGTATCATCCAGCCCCTGCACCATTGAAAATGGTTTAACATCGCCGGAAATCAAATCTGCCTCCGGATGAAGCTTTTCAACCATCAGATTATTCATTTTCGAATGGCTGTCATTCACCAGCACCTCCGTACACCCGCTGTTAAACGCTTCGGTAATACAGTAGTTTGCTTCTTCGGTCATGATTAGCCGTCCGCGTTCATAATTACGTTTGCCGGAATCAACAAAGGTATCATCCGGAAGACCTGAAATACCCTCCATATCTACTGACATGTACAGTTTCATAGCGCTCCTCCTTTTTTACTAAATTACGAATATTCTAACAGATTATATTAAAAAAAGAGGAAAAATGCAATATAGCTGGGAAAAATCGCTAACGGTCAGAGATAAAAAAGAACCCTCTTTCAAGGATTCATGTTTCTTTTGCTGCCTGTTCTGTCAGCTGCTCGTATTTTCCGAGTGTTTTTTCAAATACTTGATCAAATACATTCGGCACGGAGGCACGTATCACCGCCGCCCCCTCTCCTGTAATTCCGCCTTTCGTTGCAACACGGTTCAGCGTCTCCTCAAAGGTCATCTTCTTTTCAATCAGCAGCTTGCCTGTCCCATACAGTGAGTGTATCAGGAAATCAAAGGCTTCTTCTTTTGTCAGGCCGCTGTTTCTCACAGCCGCCAGCGCTAATTCTTCAAACACTGCGGCAATGAAGCCAGGAGCAGAGCTCGTCAGATTACTGGCGGCATCCAAATTGGATTCTTTTATTTCTCGCACACTGCTGAAAGCCGATAACAGTTCATCCAAACGTTCTTTCTTCTGTGCCGCCAGAGCTTCACTGTGAACAACCAGCGAGATGCCGGCTTCTGCTTCAGATGTAATGGCCGGGATCACCCGTGATATTCCAGCTGCCGTTTCAGCCTCTAAAAGCCGCAGAGGCACACCAGCCGCAACGGATACAATATGAGTATTCCGGTTCACATACGGGTGCAGCCGACGCACTGTTTCAATGACATGGAGCGGCGGGACACATATAAAGATCAACGCGCACTTTTCCGCCCATACCTCGAGCGGTTTTGCCGAAACGTTTGGATAGTCAGCGAGCAATGCCTGAAGCCGATCGCCCTTAGTTCTTGTCTCAACAAACAGCTCATTTTCCTCTATTTGTTTATGCTTCAGCAGCTGTCTGGCGATCATATCCGCCATGCTGCCATATCCGATCAATCCGATTGGTTCCATCGTTTCAGCCCTTTCATGTACAATATTCCTTATAAAGTGTACCGGTTTTCGTACTTTTTCACAATTTCCCATAAAGTTTTCATTTTTATCCCACAGTTTTTGTTTATGATAAAATCAAGTCATAAAACTGCCATAATCAAGATGTAATGAGTTGAAAATAGAGAGAAACGGAGTGAACATGATGGATAACTATCGTGACGAAAATAGAACAGAAGGACAAGAGAATGAGGTTTTTTTAACGAAAGAGAATGATCAAAACCCTTCTTACTCAGCCCGCAATGTGATTCATGATCAAGAGAAGAAAAAGCGCGGATTCGGATGGTTCAGGCCGCTGCTTGGCGGAGTCATCGGCGGAAGTCTCGCCCTTGGCATTTATACGTTCACACCGCTTGGCGACCACGATTCTCAGGACGCAGCGAAACAGACGTCCAGCCAGCAGCAAACTCAATCTGTTACAGCTAAAAGCACCTCCTCTGAATCAAACAAAAGCTCGACGGGCTCAAGCAGCTCATCTGCATTTAAGAGCGAGGATTCTTCTAAAATCTCAAATATGGTGGAAGATTTATCACCGGCGATTGTGGGTATCACAAACCTTCAGACTCAGTCAAATAGCTCTTTGTTTGGTTCCGGCTCTGATTCTAGCGAAGATACAGAAAGCGGCTCAGGATCAGGTGTCATTTTCAAAAAAGAGAACGGCAAGGCTTATATCATTACGAATAACCACGTTGTAGAAGGCGCAACTTCACTTAAAGTGTCTTTATACGACGGCACTGATGTGACAGCAAAGCTTGTAGGCAGTGACTCTTTAACAGATTTAGCGGTTCTTCAAATCAGTGATGACCACGTAACAAAGGTAGCAAACTTCGGTGATTCATCGGATCTCAGAACAGGCGAAACCGTCATTGCAATTGGAGATCCGCTCGGTAAAGACCTGTCTCGCACAGTAACACAAGGAATTGTAAGCGGCGTGGATAGAACAGTTTCAATGTCAACATCAGCCGGTCAAACAAGCATTAACGTGATTCAAACTGATGCCGCAATTAACCCGGGTAACAGCGGCGGTCCGTTGTTAAATACAGACGGCAAAATTGTCGGCATTAACAGCATGAAAATCAGTGAAGATGATGTTGAGGGCATCGGATTTGCCATTCCAAGCAACGACGTCAAACCGATAGCTGAAGAATTGCTGTCTAAAGGGCAAATTGAACGTCCATATATCGGTGTCAGCATGCTCGATTTGGAACAGGTGCCGCAAAACTATCAAGAAGGCACACTTGGCTTATTCGGCAGCCAGCTGAATAAAGGCGTATACATCCGTGAAGTCGCTTCAGGCTCCCCTGCTGCAAAGGCCGGGCTGAAAGCCGAAGATATTATCATCAGCATAAAAGGCAAAAAAATCAACACAGGCAGCGAATTGCGCAATATCCTATACAAAGACGCAAATATCGGCGACACCGTCGAAGTGAAAATTCTCAGAAACGGCAAAGAAATGACGAAAAAAATTAAACTCGATCAAAAAGAAGAAACACCTTCTTAAGAAAAGCGCCTCAGGCCGCAAAAGCGGTCTGAGGCTTTTTGTTAGACAAAAGAACGATCTACTCTATGAAACTTTCTACCGATACATCCGTATATGATACAGGCTGATTTCATTCTAATCAGATGCTTGAAACATTGTTTAAAAGGAGGTATGACATGAAAACCATGGGATTGAGCATGATTTGCGCAGGATTGGCTTTTCTGATGCTGAGCTATCTCCTTCCTGCATCAACATTGGCATGGGGAGTTACACTGGGTGCCAGTATTCTATTAAACATAACAGGTACGGCTGTGCTCATGCGTTTCTTAAAAACTTCTCAATCTAACAACTAAATTCAGCAACGCCTAAGGTGAAAGCTTTTAGGCGTTGCCGTTTTTATTTCAGCTTGCCTGAACCGCAGTGCAAGCTCACAATCCCTTCTTCTCTCCCTCTTCCTTCCATATCAGCATCTTTTACTTTGATCATCATACAGACATAAAAACCCCTGTCCGTAAAGGACAGGGGCTTCTGGTCAGGACATATGCTGGTCCCTATAGAGTCTTTTATTTTCAATCCCGTACGATTTCTGTACGATGTAAAGCGGCCGGTCTTTGGCTTCATCATAGATTCTGCCGATATATTCACCAATCATCCCCAATATCAGAAGCACGATGCCGCTGAACAGGAGCTGGATGACAATAAGCGATGACCAGCCGGTAATGGTGCTGTCAGTGAACAGCTTCAAATACAGCACGATAAACATATACAGAAAACCTGCGCCTGACATTAAGACCCCGGCATAGCTTGCCAGCTTCAGCGGTTTATGTGAAAATGTCGTAATGCCGTCCATTGAAAGCTTCAGCATTTTCTTAAGCGGGTATTTCGTTTCTCCGGCAAGCCTTTCATCACGTACATACTCAACTGCCGTTTGTTTGAAGCCTACCCAGCTGACGAGGCCTCGGACAAAAGGATTTTTTTCCTTTAATTTTTTCATTTCATCACAGACTTTTCTGTCCAAGAGACGGAAATCCCCGGTATCTATCGGGATATCAATATCTGTCATGCTGCTGAGAAGCCGGTAAAACATGGCCGCTGTCTGTTTTTTGAAAAAGGTTTCCCCTTTTCGTTTTGTCCGCACGGCGTATATGACCTCATAGCCCTCCTTCCACTTTTCAATCATGTCTAAAATTAACTCAGGAGGGTCCTGCAAATCGGCGTCAATAACGACGATTGCATTCCCCTGTGCATAATCCATTCCCGCTGTAATCGCGATCTGGTGCCCAAAATTCCTGGAAAAATCAATGATTTTCACTCTCGAATCAATCAGACTGTGTTCCCTTAAAATCTCAATACTGCGATCTTTGCTGCCGTCATTGACAAAAAGCAGCTCATAGTTTTCCTTCGTCTGATCCATGACCTCTTTTAAGCGCTGATAGGTTTCATGAATGACAAGCTCTTCATTATACACAGGTATCACAATTGAATATTGAATATGTCTGCTCATGTTTTTTCCTCCTACTTATCAGCATTTAGTTCGTATAATGTAGCTGACTGGTTCATTCCGCCAGGCCCTCCGCCCATTTTGCCGGTTTGGCCTGAAGCGTTGCTCTTGCTTGCCGTACCTGATGAATCAGTCTGATCAGAGCTTGACTGCCATTTATCAAAAGAAACTTTCTTGCCGTTTTCTTGTACCCATTCGACAATTTCATTGTTTCCGCCTTTCGCCATTCCTGAAGCCAAGAAGTATTTTACTTTCCCTTCTTTTACGAGCTTTTTAAATTGAGTCAGCGTGATGGCCGGGTCAGAACCGCTGAATCCGCCGATCGTCATGACGGCCTTTTTCGTTTTGATAATATACGGAGCCGCTGTGTTTGAATCAGTGGTGGCGAATAAATATTCCGCTCCGGAGTTGTTTTCTTCTAAATACTCAATCAATTTTTCATTTACACTCGACTCGTTCATTCCTATGCCTTTTCCGCTGCTTGAAGCGAGCTGCGGCCCTGTTTCAGGAAGGGAGCTGTTTCCTCCGTACAGGAGAGGTGTGCTTGCCCAATAAATCGGCATCACAAGCAATACAAGAAGCCCTGCAAGTGATATATAATATGTGAGCGGTTTTTGGCGCTGTTTTAAAATCAGAAGAGCAATGGCAGATAACGCACCGATAACTCCTACGCCGATACTCCATCCAACACTGATTTGATCGTTGTAGTTTCTCAGAATAAACAATTCAAATCCCGTTGTGGCAACCATCGCCACCGGCAAAAGCCAAGACTTCCAGCCTGTATGGCTTCGGTATAACTGAACGAGCGCAACCCACCCAGCTCCGACAAGTGCAGCAATCGGCGGCGCCAGCATAATGAGATAATAATGATGAAAAAATTCTGCTACACTGAAGAAGCCGGCAATCGGCACAAGCCATGCAACCCAGAACACCGTCTCCTTCTGCTCAACAGATAATCTTCTTCTTTCTCTCGCGCCTGCAATCAGCAAGCCTGCCATTCCAAAAATCACAAATGGCAGCAGCCAACTGATTTGATCAGAGAGTTCTTGTTGGAAGAGCCGAAGCGGGCCAGGTGTTCCCGTTCCGAACATTCCTGTACCTGATTGCATTTTCGATCCGCCTGAACCGCCCTTACCTCCGTCGCCGCCAGGTCCGCCTTGTCCGTCATCTCCTCCGCCGTTTGGAGGGCCTCCTTGACCGCCGCTTGGCATTTCCCCATTGGATGGCGGTACCGTCATATTGCCATTTGCAGATTTGTCATCGTTTGATGAGCTGCTGCTTGTTGACTGATTAGGCGGTGCCTGAGCGTCAGATGAACTGTTCTCCGAAGAAGGCATTTCTTTTGCTGCGTCTTTGCTTGACCCGCCCTGACCGCCGCCGGAATTTTGTCCTGTCAGCCGCTGAATTCCGTTGTATCCGAAAGCCAATTCCAAAACAGAGTTGGTCTGGCTGCTTCCGACATAAGGACGTTTGCTGGCAGGGATATTGTCAACGATGAGCGGCCATGATAACGAAACTGCCGCTAATACGACTAATGCACTTCCTAGTGAAATGATTTTTTTCTTGATTGTGGCATTTGCGGCAATCAGGTAGAACAATAAGAAAGCCGGTAAAATCATATAAGCTTGAAGCATTTTTGTGTTGAAACCTGCACCAACTACGAAAAATGCTGCTAACAGCCAGATCAGCTTTCCTTTTCTGATGGCTTTAAAGAGAAGCCATGTAGCCAGCAATAAGAAAAATACCAGTAACGCATCAACATTATTTGTCCGGGCGACAGCCACCGCAATCGGTGTGCATGCCATGATGAAAGAGGCGATCCTTGCTGCCGTCTTACCGAATGTCGGTTTTATTAACAGATACATTAAAAGGACAGAACCTACACCAGCAAGTGCCTGAGGCAGGATGACGCTCCAGCCGTGCATACCGAATATAAGTGCGCTGATGGTTTGTATCTGGAACGTAATAGGCGGTTTATCAACCGTTATAAACCCCGCCGCGTCGAATGAGGCATAGAAAAAATTATGAAAGCTTTGCATCATACTTGTGACGGCAGCGGTGTAATAAGGATTCACCGTATCGTCATTCCAGATGTTATAGATATTTAAGAATGCAGATGCGAGCAAAATGAGAATCAGGAAGATGTCCAGCTCGCGCTTTTTCTTTTCCACGTGTGTCTTCACTCCTTTTCGTCTACCTTTGAAATAGTGTAACAAGCAAATGTGAAAAAACTATTAATAAACAAAGGCAATAGTTTTGCCGAAACCAATTCATACGATCTGTCCTTAAAAACAAAGGTTTTTGAGTCTTTATCCTAATTCAAATATGATATTTTCTACCTAATCAGCATGCGGTATATTTAAAAATTTAAGATATTGATAAAAACACACCCGTTTTTGAACAAAAAAAGCCTTCCGGTGACGCCGGAAGGCAAAGAATCACAATATATCGTTATTGAATCGGCTTCAATCTTGCTTCGATTTCCTCTCTTCTATGCTCAAGATAAGGCGGAAGAGCGATGGTTTGGCCAAGCTCATCAATTTCTTCATCAACCATAAAGCCCGGACCGTCTGTAGATAACTCAAACAGAATGCCGTTCGGTTCTCTGAAATACAGCGCCTTGAAATAGTAGCGCTCAACGATGCCTGAGTTGCTAAAGCCTTCCTGGCTGATGATGCGGTGCCATCCGGCAAGCTCTTCTTCGTCTCTCACGCGAAATGCGACATGATGGACACTTCCTTTTCCTTGACGTTCGCGCGGAAGATCATTTCTTTCAATTAAATGGATTTCTGTGGCCGCACCGCCTTCTCCAGATTCTAAAATGACCGCTGTTCCCTGTCCTTCAACCGGCTCCCGGCTGATCTCTGTAAATCCAAGAATATTGTTTAATACGTGTAAGGTTGGTTCAGCGTATGGCACTGTCAGTTCAACAGGCCCTAACCCGCGAAATGAAAATTCTTCCGGAATGCCGCTTTGTTTAACAGGCAGACCATAACCTTTTCCTTTCTCATCAGCAGTCAGCACAAGGCGCTGTCCTTCATGATCTTCGAACGCCAATATGTCACGTCCGGCTCTTTGGGCGATACCGCTATGCGCCACCTGATGCTCTTCAAAACGTTCTTTCCAGTAATGCAGCGCGTCTGTGCTTGGAACACGTAATCCAATCGAAGAAATACTGTTTGTTCCCGCATGAAACGGCGCAATGCGGGGAATCTCAAAAAACGTCAGTTCCGTTCCCGGATTTGCCACTTCATCTCCGTAGAATAGATGGTACATCGTCGGTTCATCTTGGTTTACGGATTTTTTGACTAGTTTTAATCCTAATACTTTACTATAGAAATCCAAGTTTTTTTGCGCGTCAGCTGTTAATGCGGACACGTGGTGAATGCCGTTGACTTTCATATGCTGTCCCTCCAGGTCAATTTATCTCGATTTCGAGATATTATATCAAAGCTGTCTATTTATTTTCCTAATTACAAGATATTTTATTCACATACGAAAGTCAACATATCAGCTTCATCTGAGACCGGCATCCTTCTAAGTCCCGCCGTCAGCCATTTATTGTGGTCATTCTCCGCTAGAACACCTTTCGCAAAACACGAACTTTACAAAAGATTACACTCACCTTTATTCGTTTTAAGCGATAACAAATAGACATTTTCACAGATTTAACGAATAAAAATATATCAAATATCGAAAATCAGAAAATTTATTTTATTTCAGTTTTCAAAAATAGGGTTTACAATATGAAAAATAGATTCTTCATCACGAAGCTTCATCATAGGAGGTTAAGGACATGCATAATGAAGAAAACGGTTTGAAAAAAGAGATAGGCCTCTTGTTTGCCCTTACTCTTGTTATTGGAACCATTATCGGTTCCGGCGTTTTTATGAAGCCCGGCGCTGTGCTCGCTTATTCAGGAGACTCAAAGACTGCGCTATTTGCGTGGCTGTTAGGCGGTATATTAACGCTGGCAGGCGGACTGACGATTGCAGAAATCGGTACGCAGATTCCGAAAACAGGCGGACTTTACACGTACCTTGAAGAAGTTTACGGCGAGTTTTGGGGATTTTTATGCGGCTGGGTGCAGATTATTATTTACGGCCCGGCGATTATCGGTGCACTCGGTTTATATTTTGGATCTTTAATGGCAAATCTTTTTGGCTGGGATTCAGGACTATCGAAGGTAATCGGTATTATAGCAGTTATCTTTTTATGTGTGATTAATATCATCGGTACAAAATACGGCGGTTTTGTTCAAACACTGACTACGGTCGGAAAGCTGATTCCGATTGCCTGTATCATTATTTTCGGTCTTTGGAAAGGCGATCAGCATATCTTTACGGCAGTAAACGAAAGCATTTCTGATATGAATTTCGGGGCAGCCATTTTGGCTACATTGTTTGCTTATGACGGATGGATCCTGCTCGCGGCTCTCGGCGGAGAAATGAAAAATCCCGAAAAGCTGCTGCCACGCGCAATGACGGGCGGATTATTAATTGTAACAGCAATTTATATTTTCATTAACTTTGCATTGCTTCACATCCTGTCTGCGAACGAGATTGTGACACTTGGAGAAAATGCAACAAGCACTGCTGCCAGTATGCTGTTCGGTTCAATCGGCGGAAAGCTGATCAGTATCGGAATTATTGTCAGCATCTTCGGCTGTTTAAACGGAAAGATTCTTTCTTTCCCGCGTGTGACCTTTGCAATGGCTGAACGAAAACAGCTGCCTTTTGCTGAGAGATTGTCCCGCGTGCACCCGACATTCCGCACACCATGGATTGCAATTTCTTTCCAAATTGCTGTAGCGATTATCCTGATGCTCATCAGCAACCCTGATAAGCTTTCTGAAATCTCTATTTTTATGATCTATATCTTTTACGTAATGGCCTTTTTTGCAGTATTTATTCTTCGGAAACAAACAAAGGGAAAAACGCGTGCTTACAGTGTCCCGCTTTACCCGTTCATGCCGATATTGGCGATCGCAGGTTCATTCTTTGTATTGGGAAGCACACTCATTACAGACACATTAAGCTGCGGATTATCAATTCTCATCGGCCTGGCCGGACTCCCTTTGTATTATTGGATGCAAAAACGAAAAGCCAGCTAAAAAAAACGGTTCCCTTGTTTAGGGAATCGTTTTTTGGTGAATCAGAAGATAAATGTTGACAAAAAAAACACAACTTTTGATATACTTTTTACGTTAACCAGAAAGATTTTGCAAACTTGGTTCGTTTTTTTGAGATGAAGTAGGCCAAAATAAGGAGACACGTTTTACTGAAAAAGTCAAGCCGCGTTTTTTTCGACTTTTCCTGTTTTTTTTCGACAAAAGGCTATATAATAATTTGATGTGTGCATTGTTCATTCAAACTATGGAGGGTTTTTAATGATAAGAAGAAAAAAAGATAAGTTCTCACTCCTTTTAACAGAAATTGCAAAGAACATAGACGAAACTGCAGAATATTTTTTGAATTTTAAGGTCACTAACCAAACGACGCTTAAAGAGTTTGCAGATACGTTAAAGGAATATGAAACAAAAGGCGACAATCATGTTCATGTCATGATCAAAGAGCTTAACAAAGCATTCATCACTCCTATTGAGCGCGAGGATATCCTTCAGCTGACAAACAGCCTGGATGATGTGCTTGACGGAATCGAACATTTCTCTGCCATGATGGAGATTTTCTCAATTACTTCATCAGACGAGCATATCGATAAATTCAGCGGCTACATCAGAGAATGCGCGAAAGAAATTTTGATTACCATTGAGCTGCTGGCAGAAAACCGCTTAAAGGATATTCAGCCTCACGCGATCAAAATTAAAGAGTATGAGCACAGCTGTGACAACCTGCACAGAAAATCATTAAAGAATCTTTTCGGAAATGAAACAGATCCAATTAAAGTCATTCAATATCGTGAAATTTACGAAACGCTTGAGGAAATTGCCGATTCTTGCCAAAGTGTTGCCAATAATCTTGAAACCATCATTATGAAAAACGCGTAACGAGGGATAAAAATGGATATTCTATTTATATTAACGATACTAATTGTCATTTTTGCTCTGGCGTTTGATTTCATCAACGGGTTTCATGATACGGCGAACGCAATTGCGACTTCAGTATCAACAAAAGCGTTAAAACCGCGCCATGCCATTATAATGGCGGCAGTGATGAACTTTGTCGGAGCAATGACGTTTACAGGTGTTGCCAAAACCATAACGAAAGATATTGTAGACCCTTATACTTTGGAAAATGGCTCTGTTGTTATTTTGGCTGCTTTAATTGCAGCAATAGCGTGGAACCTGCTCACTTGGTATTACGGCATCCCAAGCAGCTCATCCCATGCCATCATCGGGGCGATTGCCGGTGCAGCCGTTGCGGCAGCCGGATTTACTGCGTTAAATTATAAGGGCTTCATTAAAATCATTGAGGCACTCATTTTATCACCAATTATTGCCTTTGTCCTTGGTTATATTCTTTACACCATCGTCAAGCTGATCTTCAAAGACAGCAATTTGGCGAAAACGAACAAGCAATTCCGCAGAGTGCAGATTATAACTGCTGCCCTGCAATCGTATACACACGGAACAAACGATGCGCAAAAAGCAATGGGAATTATCACAATGGCTCTCATCACAGCAAATTTACATACTTCTGCTAATGATATTCCAACCTGGGTGCAATTCGCCTGCGCGACAGCCATGGGTCTCGGAACTTCAATCGGCGGATGGAAAATCATTAAAACCGTTGGCGGAAAAATCATGAAGATTCGTCCGGTAAACGGTGTATCCGCTGACTTAACCGGGGCAGCCATTATTTTCGGCGCCACATTTATTCATTTGCCGGTCAGTACAACCCACGTCATTTCTTCATCAATCCTTGGCGTCGGTGCATCACACCGGGTAAAAGGCGTAAACTGGGGCACAGCTAAGCGGATGCTCATTACATGGGTCATCACGCTTCCAATTTCAGCGACACTTGGTGCCATCGCCTACTTTATCTTAAATATGATTTTTTAATGTCTCACCGCTTCTGTCAAAGGAGCGGTTTTTTTGATGAAACAGGAAAACCAGCCGCATTTCTAGAATACAATAATCAGAACCTATTTACGATGCGAGGGATTGATGTATGCTTTTATTCTTTCAAATCATGGTCTGGTGCACTATGGCCGCTTTAGGCTTTTACGTATACGCCACGTGGCGGTTCGAAGCGAAGGTCAAAGAAAAAATGTCCGCCATCCGAAAAACATGGTATTTGCTGTTTGTTTTTGGTGCCATGATATACTGGACATATGATCCCTCTTCCCTGTTCACAAACTGGGAGCGGTATGTGATTGTCGCTGTCAGTTTTGCTTTAATTGACGCGTTTATCTTTTTGAGTGCTTATGTTAAAAAGCTGGCCGGCAGTGAACTGGAAACAGACACAAGAGAAATTCTCGAAGAAAACAACGAAATGCTCCACATGTATCTTGATCGGCTGAAAACATACCAATATCTATTGAAAAACGAACCGATTCATGTTTATTATGGAAGTATAGAAGCATATGCTCAAGGAATTGATAAACTGCTGAAAACCTATGCTGATAAAATGAATCTGACAGCCAGTCTTTGTCACTATTCGACACAGCCTGATAAAGACCGGTTAACAGAGCATATGGAGGATCCCGCTGACGTACAAACGAGGCTGGATCGAAAGGATGTCTATTACGACCAGTATGGGAAAGTAGTACTCATTCCCTTTACAATCGAGACACAGAGCTATGTCATCAAACTGACGTCTGACAGCATTGTAACAGAATTTGATTATTTGCTTTTCACATCATTAACGAGCATATATGATTTGGTGCTGCCAATTGAGGAGGAAGGTGAAGGATAATGGAAAACGCGTTTCAAAACGGATGCCATCCACAGGCAAAGAAACCATTCAAAATCCTGAAAAAACGTTCAACCACCAGTGTCGCAAGCTATCAAGTCAGTCCCCACACAGCAAGAATCTTCAAAGAAAACGAACGGCTGATTGATGAGTATAAACGAAAAAAAGCATGATCACACTAAAAGGACAAGGGAAAACAGCTCTTGTCCTTATTCCTTTTCTTAAGGGGCTACATATAATAAAACAAACAGAGGATAATGTCAGGTGATACAGTGAAAAAATTGGTGCGGCGTGTGAAGGTTATTGATTACGGGAGGTTTGGCTTGTCCGGGTATTCGCTTCGGGTGAGGGAGCGTAGTGCGGGAATTCTAAAAAAATTGAGGAAGAAAAAATAAATCCCGGAGCAACTCCGGGATTTTTACGTTCTTTCATCAGCTTAATTGAGCAGCGATCTTCGCTTTTGTCGCAGGTCCGTAGATACCATCGGCGGTTAGACCGTTAACTGACTGAAAACGCGCAACGGCGTCCGCAGTTTTCGGCCCGTAAACGCCGTCAATTCCGTTGTTCACAGCACCTTTATCAGGATAAAAGTAGAGAGCCGCCAGCGCTCGTTGCACCTGAAAGACGTGTTCGCCTGAGGTATATGGTGTTGTCAGTTGAATGATGCCGTCAGGGAGCGGATAGAGTTCTGGCTCTACAGCGGACGAGGGGGCACTTACAATTAACACTTGACCTACTTGAATGAAATTTGGATCTTCGATATTGTTCCACTCTTGCAGCTGAGCTACAGTGACACCGAACGCTCTCGCTATGGATGTAAGTGTGTCACCTTGTTTCACGATATAAGTTTGGCTGCCGCCACCGCCAATCCCAGCTTTAAACGAGTCCCACGTATCCAACAGTTTGCGAGGGCATTCCTTCCCTGACCAAAATTTGTGAGGCACCACGTTAGCGAGGCTGATAGCGTGTTCAGCCATCAATGTTTTGATCAGCCACTGGGCATTAGCAGTTGCTTTTGCAAAGTCGCCATCCGCATTTTCACAAATTTCAATCCCGATAGAAGCCCGGTTGCCGCTTCCGTTCCCGTCTCCTGCATGCCAGCCGTTTTCATTTAACGGCAGATGCTGATAAATCTCTGTATCATCAACTGTAAAATGCCAGCTTGTTGCCGTATCAGGGTTTTTCAAATAGCGGGCATGCGCTTGGGCGTCGGCGCCTGCTGCCGTGTTCGCTGTATTGTGTACGGTAATATAAAGAGGTGTCATCGCGTAGCCTGGGCGGTTATTGGCACCGACCGGAATAAAGTCTTGAATAATGTTAACCATTTTCATCTCTCCTTATTTCGTCAGATTATTTTCCTTTAGCAAGTCGCGTTGCTTTTTCCCTTTTTCTGTTACATAGTTGTTTTTAAACCAAGCTGCTAGTGTTGTCCCAATTGTGAAGATCACTGATCCTGCTGAATACAGAGCATCTGCAAGCTGATTCACCTGCTCTTCCTGTATATCCAATGGTGATTTGCCAAGCATCAGCATGCTCTGGTTGATGAGCGCAAGCAAAAGAAGCACCGTCCTAGTGACCGTGCCTTTATCATACGTTTTCATGATAATCCCCCTTAATGCTGCAGCAGGTTGTACATAATGGCGATGGCTCCGCCGATGATTCCTGTGCATACTGCTGTGATGATGGCACCTGTGATGGTGCGTTTAATCCATGTTGTGTTCTCTTCAATTTTGTTCAATTTTTCGTTCAGCGTCATGATTTGCTGGTCTTGCCGGTCAGACACTCGTTCTAATGCGGAGACCCTCTGCTCCAGCGCTTTTTGTCCACCTTTTATGTCTGCTAAATCCTGCTGAAAGACATTAACATCTATGTCTTGCTGCATCATTCACTCCTCCTTTACATATGAATCACCTCCTTTCCGAGGCCAATTGCAATGGTTAAGAGACCGCGGTTCCTTTAATTGATAGGCTCCCGCCGGTCATGCTGGCAATCTCCATCACGATCTCCTTAAAGCCTTTAATATCAAAGGACCAAGCCTCATCCTTGCCTAAGGTGCTGCAAGCGGCAGAAGCATCATCCGATTTCACACCTTTAATTGGAAGTTTCTGTCCTGACAAAGATTTTCCCAAAAATTTCACCTCACTCGTTTCCGCTGTGCCGAATACTTCAACCAGTAAATGCGAGGCGCCTTCTACGGGTAAGGCAGCACCTTCGCCAGCCGACTCGGCATTCTCATGAAAAACAAAATCAATTGTTTTGCCGGCCTCCACTTTCAGCCGTCCGTCATCTGTCTGATTTTCCTTCAAATCAATTTGCAAAGGAAGATTTTCATTTAAGCGTACGTCCAATTCACCTGCGCCGACTGATTGATATAACACAAACTCCGATTGCTGGAGATTTCCGTTCACATATCGGAAGCGGTAATAGCGTTTTGTGATATACACCCAGTCAGTCGCTGTCAGAACACCCGCAGCTACATAGACAGCTGCCGTCGTTGTCCAAACATTGTTATTGTCGCTTTCTTCTATAAAGAGCGTGCCTTCACGATCTGCATACGCACAGCCCTTTACTTTCGAAATCAGAACTGCGCCAAGCCGGTCTTGTCCGAGCTGGCTGTATGCCTCAGTGGCCTTTAACGCGGCATTTGTTAAAATCTCTGCTACACCTGACAGATTCGAAACAGGTGTGACAAAATCGGTTTTTTCTCCTCTATACGGCTTCACAGCTCCAGCTTTTCCAGTCTTATCGAGAGGAAACTCATATTGATACTTGACCATTTATATCCTCCTTTTCATGTAAAAACGAGCAAAATAAAAAAGCCTACATGGCTTTACCGGTTATTTCTTCATATTGGTCAACAGTGATCAGTTTTTTGTTCACGCCTTCTGCCAGATCCTCTTTAGAACAATCTTTGAATTGTATGGCCTGCTTCACCATATCTGTCGTCGCCCAATCATAATGTAAGGCAAGCACCCAATAATTCATTCAGCACTCTCTCCTTTCAAAGATAATAATGAAAGCTTTATATCTGACAGCTCGCTCCCCAACGTTTTGTTCAGCTCTTCAAGCTGCTTGCGTGCCAGCTTTTCCTGCGACAATTCCTGAGCAAGTACCTCCACCTGATCAGGCGGCTCGTACGGCGGGTTTTTTTGCAGCTCTTCCCACCAGGATTCGAGTTCTTTTTGTGTTGGGATCGGGGTGCGCAGGTTCCATTTTTCAATGTAGGAACCATTTCCGTCATTCCGCAGCTCGAAATCCTTTCTTGGCACAGCGTCAGGGTATTTGTACATGATTGCGTCGTATAATATCATTTTGCACCTCCTATAGTGTAGGGAAATTTCGGCCTCCGAGTTCTAGGATATCAAAGTAATTTTTACTAATGGACGTATCATCAACAATATAACGAGTTTCTGTACCTGTATACCCTACATAAACGTAGATTTCAACATAATCACCCGCATTAAGCGATACCGCAACCGATCCTGTAACAGTTACATAAAATTCTTTTGAATCACTATTATCTTTAGGAGCTGGCGTTCTAAACTGATTCATTAATTTATATTGCGAACCATTCACATACGTATACAACTCAAAATTGGAATACTGTAATGTATTTTGAAAATATAAGCTGGCATTAACCAAATACATACCAGCGTGACTTGCTACAAATCTACTGTTCGATGGATCATACAGGTTATTGCTATCCTTCAATACATTTTTAAATAATATTTTATTTTGTTCCCCTTTATTCAGCGCTTGTTTACCTGTTGTTTTTGCAATCATATGCCCGAAACCAGAGATTTTTTCCCAAGGAGTCCATCCTGAACCAGACCACCAGTGACGTATCCAAGTACCGGTACTATTTGCATATACACTTGTTTCATTACCTGTGCCATAAAAATATTGTGTAAAACGATAATTACTATATTTTTCATTTTTCACAATTCCATAGCCTAGCGGATAACCTGTTGTATTTCCTTGGCCAATATCCATTAGTGTTAACCCCGGAGGATATTCATTCCCTCCAGTTCTTGCGTCTTGTATTGCATTAGAGCCTGTAAGAATGGTTAACTTTTGGTTTGTATAATTTGTGTCAACATAGTTTTTAGCATCAGCCAAAGCTTTATCTGCTTTGGTTTGAGCACTTACCTCAGTCTCGATCTTATTCCATCCTTTAAACACGCCATCTGTATGAATCGTTGCCATCCAAAAGATTCCATCGTAACTTCTAGATGCAAAAATGGTTTTTCGCCCGCCACCCCCTGTTTCAATTACATCATAGTTATACCATGATCCATCTCCTGAAACAGGGTTGTTTATTATGACATTCCCTAAGGCATAATAAAAGCCAGATGGCAACGTTAATAAGTCAGTCCCATCTGGGATTTTAGTCCGGCAGCCCTGAGTATCAGTTAATTTATATAGTTGTGCATTATTCCATTTGTCTTTATCAGATTTTGTTACATGGATATCTGCTTTATTGGCATGTCCATCTATCTTTGACTGTGCCCCCGTGGTAGACTCAATTTGATACCAATTGATCGCACTATCGTTAGCGTTATAGAAAAACCACCAAGCGTTACCTCTCACATCCACAGCATATCCAATGCCTATTCCTAGCTGACCGACCAATTGCATACCTCGAAGACTTGTGTCTGACGGGTTATCTGTGACCGCGTTTGTTCCATAGAAAGTAACAGTCCCAACATCTTTGAGCGAATCATAAAAAGATCCAGATGACAGGTTAATCTTTTGTGTCCCGTTATCGGCAGTTACTTTAAATAACTGTCCCGAATTCCATTTGTCTTTATCGCTTTTATTTACATGTATTTCAGTTTTTTCTTCATGGCTCCTCACCTTAAATTGAGCGCCTTCTGAAGTTTCTAATTGAACCCAATCAGTCCAGCCGGAATCATTCAGGGTTTTTCGCCATGTACCTCCTTCATAATCCATTGCCAAAGCTTCTCCATAAGATTTGTAGCCAATATACAATCCTCTAGTGGCAAACGGTGGGGTATTGATCCCAGTCTTATCAGTATAAAAGAAAAAGGTTTGATCCAATTCTTCCACAATTTTATGAAAATCCAGACCATTTTGGATGCTTGCTAGATATTTTCCTTTTTCATCAGTTAACTTAGTTAATTGTGCGTTGTTCCACTTTGTCCTCTCACTAGATGAAATGTGTATGGTTTCATCTGAAATATGCTTGTCAAAATCCTTCTTCGCCGCCTGCTGTACATTATCCACATTCCCCAGCCCGACTTGCGCCTTTGTTGTGTTGTGGGGGTTGTTCATGTCGTTTTTGTGGGCGGCCAGGTCTGTGTGGGCGTCTTTTATGCCTTTTTCCCAGCGGTTGACGTCATCTTCGTTAATGGGATCGTCCGGAAGCCAGTCTGTTTTTTCTTCGTATGCCATGTTTACACCACCTCAAAGGTAAATCTGAAATCAAGTGTTCTGTTTTCGCTGACGTCCAGGTCTGTTTTTCTTTCTGTAATGACATTGCCCAGTTCGTCAAAAATTTGTACCGTTTCGATATGTTTAATATCTTCCTCACGTTTTGTCAGAACAGTCACTTTTGCACCGTCAATGGTGAGCTCCACTATTTCTGTTTCTTGGCCGTTAAGCAGCACGTGATGAATCCTGCTTTTCAGATCGGCAGCTGTGCGTTCTCTGTATATGGTTGAAATCAAGTTAAGACCACCTCATTATTGTTAAGGGTGACAGAATAACCGACCTTCAGCTCACTGGCTGTTCGGTATCTTCGGTGATTCAGGATGACTGTGTCCTTTATTTGGAGCGTCTCATTTAATCCGCCTCTGAGCGTATACGCCAGATGTGCCGGCTTCATATTTTCCAATGCTTCGATCAGCTCATTCATGTGCTGGAGATCATCAATATTGATGTCTACATTAAAGCGGTATTCACCGGGCAGCAGGCGGACTTGTGCCGACGGGTTTTTTAAGAAACGATTCACCGCTTGCTCAATGGCCCGGTATGTGATTGGCGGAATGTTCGACATTTTTGAAATGAGCCTCAATCGTCTGATTTCATCGGTGTCTCCCGATTCCCGCGGCACGTTTAAAATCTTTTCCCAGCGGCTGAGCCCCCATGTTGCTGTTGGCACAAATAACTGGTCTGTCAGATCAAATATGCTGTTATTTTGTTGTTCAAACTCAGGCGCTTCCGCTTTCAGCAGCTCCGACATTTCTTTAAGGCTGGTGAGAAACGGAGGCAGATAGGCTGTCATGTCATCTTGTTTGCTCAATGATCTTCACCTGCCCAAGCTTAGGAATTTCTACGTCGCTCAGCACTAAATTTTCGGAAGTGCCGTTGATTTTAATATTGGAATAATCACTGACAGACGGCGAATTATAGACGATATTATTAATTTGAGAAAGGCGGATGACATTGTCTTCGAACGCCATTTTCTTAAAGAGATTTAAAACGCCCTTCTCAATTTCTGACTTCACTTCATCAATTGAGTGATTGATCTCAGGCAGCACCTCGGCAGAAATCTCAACTTCCTTCCAGACCGCGCTTTCCACTGTGACAACGGCTCCGATTGGCGCCTGCCCCTCGCCCTGACCGGGCTCAGGGTCAATATAGTCTTTCACTTTTTGAATTAAGATTTCAGAAGCCGGCTCAAGGTTGGCATTCGTGACGACAATTTTAACCGTCCCGTCTCCGTTCCAAAGCGGAAAGATCTTCGCCTTCCCTACTCCGTCCACTTCTTCAGCCCATTCTTTGTAATGCATTTTGTTAGCGCTGACAGCCTCGCGACGAACCCTCGTAAAATACCGTTCTCTTAAACTATCGTCTCCTTCTTCTTCACGCCCGGGAATTAGAATTTCTTTGACAATCGCTTTTTCCAATCCCGGGATAGTATCCAGTGACAACAAATTGCGTCCGGTCAGATTGGCGTTTCCTGCTTCTCCCGGCGTTTCACAGACTAGCGTCCCGTCTCCTGTATATTGAAAATAAAGATTATCCACGTAGAAGCGGGAGCCTTCAGGAATTCTGACACCAGCTGTGAACTCTCCTGCTCTCACTGCCTTTGTGGCAGCTGTCCGTTCAATCCCCGCTTCCGCAGCGCGCCGGTCCAAAAACTCTCCTTGCGCGGTATCAGAAAACACAAGCTCGAGCACGGTGTCCAGCCATATATACGACTTCGCAAGCTCGGCTGCCGCCGGGGCTAATGCGTTATAAATAACGCTGCCTTCTCTCGTGTCAATATCTACGGAGATGCTGTTCAGCATACGCTCCATTATCTCTTCAAAGGTCTGATTTTCAAACATCTGCGTCAATCACCTCCTCAATCTCAAGCGATCCTTCATCTGTCTCGACTACAAAGGAAACATGAAACGCATCGCCTTGTTTTTCTATCTCAAAATCTGTTACAGCGGAAATCCGGTCATCATAAACAAGTGCCTCTTCTATGAGCCTTGGAATCTCCATTTTTTTGTAGGCATCAGTCGTCTCATGATCTGTAAGCACGTCCTGCAGCTCATTTCCGACATTATGGCTGTAAACTGAATACGCGTATCGTTCAGTTTGTAAGGCGATATACACAAACTGTCTGATCGCTTCAAGCCCGGTAATCAGCTCATTTGTAATTCTTCCGTTTTCAAAATCTATTTTGTATGTTTTAGAGGTTTCAATGACTTCGCTGTCATCTTCGATATCCTCAAACTCCACTTCTGGTGTCAGGGCCATGATGCCCACTCCTTTTTACAAGCTAAATAAAAACCCCTTCATGCCGAAGCGGTTTGTCTATACTTTATCTAAAATAAAAAACGATTGCCCGCCAGTCAGAGCCGCGGTCATGACGCGATCCCCCGGCTCGAGTGCATCGTCTCCTCCCGACTGCATCCGTTTTGGGATGATGAGGGCGTCAGCCGGTATGATCAGTTTGCTGTTTTCTTTTAATTTGATTTCAACAGGAGAAACCGAAACCACCTCAGCGGGGAGCAGCTCCACCGGAGATTCAGCATCAACCGCACCGACGGCCAAATGTTTAATGGCTTCACTCAATCTCATCAGGAAACCCCTTCCGGCATCGTATTCTTTTCGACTACATCAATGGTCATCGTATGTTTCGTTCCTTTAAACTCGTGCCGATCTGTATCTACCCAGTAGGTTTTCTTAATCCCGGCCTCCGGAATGGAAATATAAACAGGCAAGCCGCTCTGCACTTCTGGAATGCCGACTGCCTGAATATTTTTCAGTTCTTTTTTTACGCCCTTTTTTTCGGCAAGGCGTACGTCAGCTCTCTGCTGAAGCTGCGCCTGGTTAATTTCGTCTGTTACAGTCTCCGTATATTGAAGCACGCCGTATTTGTTTAAGCCTGAACTGTCCTTCGCAGACGCTTTATACGTCTTATTGTCCTTCTGCCGACGGAGCACCACCCGTGTTGCCGTGTCGTTTATAGAGGTGCTGTATTGGTAGCCCGTAATATTGACTCCGGTTTCCAGCACCCATACCTCTGCCGGATCTGGCCAAGCGCGCAGGCCGAGCTTTCCTTTTTCCGAATACAGCTGATAATTCCGTCCTGTCTGGCTTTTCGTCTGTTTCAACGCTTTTAAGATGATGTCATACAGGGTCGTATCATTTTTAATGACAAGGCTTTTGATCGTATGGCCTGTGTTCGCAATCGAGGCTGTCGGTATCTGAAAATCATTGGCAATCCTCCTGATCATCTGGTCAGCACGCTGGTTGGAAAACACGTACACATCCTGATTTTTGACCAGATATTGCAGCATATCGTAAGCACTGAAGGCAAGCGTATGTTCATCAGGCGTTCGGGCGAAGACGGTCCCGCGGAAAAGCTCTTTTCCCTTCCACTTAAACAAGACGGTATCTCCTTCTGTGACGCTGTAATACGTTTGGTCGCCCTGTTTGATGACGATGGTCGCTTCTATGGAGCGCGGCGCCTGAAAGCGGTGCCCCTCCAGCGATACGCTTTCCGCTACCAGCTCAAGCCATTCTGTATCTTTAATGACAAACAATTCTATCATCATACATCACCTGTCTCATTGCGGTATCTTTAATTTTTGGCCGGGAAAAATCCAGTGGCCCGGCTGCCTGATATTTCGTTTGCTTCGTTTAATCATGGCTGTTTTATTGGCATTCCAAATTTTGCGCCATTGCGTGCTGTTCCCGTAAAATCTGCCGGCAATGTCCCAAAGCGTGTCCCCCTTTTTCACTGTATAGGTTTTCGGAGACGCCTTCGACGGGCGTTTTGCCTTTGTTTTTTTCTTCTGCTTGATTTTTCGGGGTGAGGCGGTTTTGTATTCTTTCAGTACAATATCAAAATCCCTATCTCCTATCTCTTTGTCTCCTTCACTGTATTTAAGACTTTCAATGCTGCATGTCATATTAATTTTTGTTCCCGTAATTAAAAATTGGACAGGCTTTTTCGCCTTCATCCATTTTTCAATTTTAACAATGGCGTTCTCTGGAGAAGGGATATTCTGATATTCAGCTATCGGGCTATACCTTTTTGGAAAAAAAGAAGAAAAAGAGATTTCTTTAGCTCCGGGCTCTTCAATAAATGTGATTTCACCCAGTCCTGTTATTTTTACTGAGTCATTTTGTAAGCTATTAGATACGTCAATTGTCTCGGGAAGAACGGGAAATCGCAGCTTTTCCTTCCCCTGTGATATCCAAAATTCATAGACAGACTTAGTCAAAAGCCACGACCCCCTTTGTTCCGGTGTTAATGTCTTTTTGTAATTCATCAAGTAATGCTTGCCTGATTTTAGCTACTAGACTGTCAGCATCCTGTCCGTTATGAAAATGCTGGTCGCCATTGAATTCAATCTTTATTTCTTTCGTTCCGGCTGTTTGTACGGTTTGCCGGGATCCGGAAGTAACGGCTGCTGAAACTTGTCCTGATGAAAGCTCAGACTGCTGAGTTTGTGATGGATCTGTTACTTCCATTCCTAAAGCTTGGGCTGCTCTCTGAAGGAGGTAGCGGCCGCGAATGCCCCGCTCCTCCGGAATGATCCATTCCCGCTTGTTTCCTTCACCGACACGGGCGATTTGCTCTTTTGTGATCAGTCCGCCGTTGGCATATCCAACATACGGTCCGCCACGTTTCAAGCTTTTAATACCAGGCACATTGTCAATTGATCCATATCTGCTTTTGATATAGCCGATTGCGGCAGCTGCATTGTGAATCGGGTTTCTAATGTTACCCATGCCTGGCGCTTTATGTGCATTAAATGTAGTCGGTATCGTCTGCATAAGCCCTTGTGATGGATTTCCCGCCTTCGCGTTACTATCCCACAGGTTAATAGAGTTTGGATTTCCACCAGATTCATACTTTGCAATTGTCATTAACCCTGGAAGCCAGTTTAATGGTGTCTTTGTGGCCATCATTGCAGCCATAAGCCACTGTTTCACATTTCCGCCTACTGCACCCATTCCGGAATAAGCAGCTGCCAGTGATCCAGCTTGTTTTTCAGCGTATTTTTTCACATCGACAGAATCCAAGCCTTTTACAACACCGACAGAGGCAAAGCGGCCGAGACTCATCATAACTCGAGAAGGCGAATGAATATCCAGCTCTTCACGGAATGCCTTCTCAACTTTTTTGGCCAGTTCCTTGGCGGCTTCGTGGACTTCACTTGCTTTTGAAGTCATACCTGATACAAAATTCGCGATCATACCGGTTCCCCAGCCGTTTGATGATTCTTTAGATCGCAAAAACGGCTTATTCACATGTGTATTTACATATTGATCAGTACCGGTTTGGGAACTATTTTGTCCTGAAGCAAACCCTTTGATTGTACTGCTTCCCCATGATGAAGATTTGTTTACAGTAGCTTGGAACGGTGTTTTGACTTTTGATTGTAAAAAGCCGTCTGTTCCTGTTGCTGTGCCGTTTTGCCCCTTAGCATAGCCGCTTACCATCTGTTTTCCGTAATTTGGTGAAGAAGAAATCATTTGTGTAAATGGCGTATTGATGTTTTTCTTTTTCCAATCTTCCATTTTAACCGGCTGATTGCTGATGCCTTTACCAAAGCCTTCTGAAAATTGCTGTCCGAGTGTGGACGCTTGCCCTGTCAGATTTGCAGTGTCCATTGATGGAGAGGCTGATCCTGATAACGGACTGGCAGCAGCTCCTCTTGATACAGATACCGGGCTTCCAGCAGAAGACGAAGCGGTTCCCATATTGTCTACGACTTGCATACCAAGTTTAGACGCCGCTTGTGAGAGAAGCATTTTACCTCTGCCTCGGTTATTATCAACTGGGATAACGAATTCCTTGCCGGCTTCACCGATCCATGAAATGGTTGGTTTGGTGATGTAGCCGCCTGTGGCATTTTTATCAGTTTTAGTTTTTTCTTCTTTATAGTCATCCGGGTCTCCTCCGCCAGTTACGAAGTTGACAATGCTTGAGACAACGCCGCCTGCTTTATCCCAAATTTTCTTTACCCAGCCGAACGCTTTAGAAAAAGCATCCGAAACTGTTTCTCCAACCTTGGTAAGAGGTTCTTGAATATTCTTTTTAAACCAGCCGCTCAGACCCTTCCAAATGTTCTTGACCGTATCTAAAGCTTTTTGGAAAGCATCAGATATTCCCTTGCCTACATCTAAGACTGTATTTTTAACTGGGTTCCAAACTGTATCCATGAACCATCCTGATACTGTACTGAAAACACTCTTAACCTTATCCCAAGCGCCCGTCATTTTATCCCAGATAGTGGTTGCCGCTCCGATAACAGCCGATTTGACTGGCTCCCATACATTGCTCATAAACCATGAAGCAACTGCACTGAACACATTTTTAATCGTAGTCCATGCGTTTACAATTTTAGACCATATCGCTGTAGCCACACCGACAACCGCGGATGATACCGGTGTCCAAACATTATCCATAAACCATGTTGCCACGGTACTAAAGATTGTTTGTATCGTGGTCCATGCGTTTACAATATTTGACCATATACTTGTAGCCACACCCACAACTGCGGATGATACTGGTGTCCAAACATTGTCCATAAACCATGTTGATACAGTTCCCCAAATACCCTGAATGGCTGACCAAGCATTTTGCGCTCCCTCTGTAATGCTGTTCCATGTATCATTCAGTGCGCCGGCATCAAATGCCTTCCCTAAACTTTCACCACCGAAAGTGCCGGCAATTCCTCCTACAACACCGCCAATAGCGGTTCCGACTCCAGGCACAACGCTTCCAATAGCCGCTCCGGCAGCTGCTCCGGCTAAACCTCCGCCGGCTGAACCTACTTTTTCACCGGCATTATCCTTATTGATTCCAGCTAAGTCAGTTAGAGACAATATTTCGCCTAATCCCGGTATTCCTTTTGCGGCTCCTTTTAAACCCTTCAGTCCGCCCTTCAAACCTTTTGATTCTCCCAATGTTTTCAGAAGGCCTGAAAAACCTTTGCCTGATCCGCCTTTAGCTGCTTTTGCCGATTTAGGCGTATTCACAGGATTTGATTGATTGCCTTTTTTTGATGAACCGTTTCTATTTTTGACTTTTTTGCTTTTGCCTGTACTGATACCGGCACAACAGCATCCGCAAGTTCCGCCCCATTTGCCGCCTGATTTCTTCGATTTAGAACCTGACGCTTTTTGGTTCATCGAAGGTTTTTTAGTGCGGTTTGAGTTGTTTGAAGTTGAATGATTTGTATTGGCTTTTGAGGCTTTTTGTTTGCCTTTGCTTCCGCTGGATTTGCCGCCAAACAGTCCTCCAAAATCCAGATTCCCCAGTTTTTCAGCAATGCCTTTTATCATTTTTTCAAAAAATTCCGCCGCTTTTTCAATAATTTTATCAGGGCTGAATTTCTCAAATTTTTTCGCGATTTTTGAGACAATATTATCAAAAAACTTTTCTGCTTTATTCGCGATTTTATCTGGGTTGAGGAAATCGAATTTTTCAGAGATTTTGTCAACAATATTTGTTACAAAGTCTTCCGCTTTAGTGAAAATTGCGTCCGGACTGAATTTACTTACGATATCATCCACTTTTTTCATAAAGGAGTCTGTAAACTTGTCCAGTTCGTTAAAAATGGTTTCTGGACTGAATTTACTTACGATATCGTCCACTTTATTCATAAAGGAATCCGCAAACTTATCTAGTTCGTTAAAAATGGTTTCTGGGCTGAATTTACCTACGACATCGTCCACTTTTTTCATAAAGGAATCTGCAAACTTATCCAGTTCGTTAAAAATGGTTTCTGGGCTGAATTTACTTACGACATCGTCCACTTTTTTTATAAAGGAATCTGTAAATTTATCAAGCTGCTTAAAAATGGCTTCAGGGCTGAACTTACTTGCGATTTCGTCTACTTTTTTCATAAAGGAGCCTGTAAACTTGTCAAGCTGCTTAAAAATGGCTTCAGGACTAAATTTACTTGCGATTTTGTCCACTTTACCCATGAATGATGTTGTGAACTTATCCAGCTGTGCCAGAATTGTTTCTGGACTGAACTTTGTCGCAATTGCATCCACCTTACTCATAAACGATGTTGTGAACTTATCCAGCTGTGCCAGAATCGTTTCTGGACTGAACTTTGTCGCAATTGCATCTACCTTACTCATAAACGATGTTGTGAACTTATCCAGCTCTGTCAAAATTGTCTCTGGACTGAACTTTGTCGCAATCGCATCCACCTTACTCATAAACGATGTTGTAAACTTATCCAGCTCTGTCAAAATCGTCTCTGGACTGAACTTCGTCGCGATTTCGTCCACTTTTCCCATGAACGATGTTGTAAACTTATCCAGCTCTGTCAAAATCGTATCTGGACTGAACTTCGCCGCGATCTCATCCACTTTTCCCATGAACGATGTTGTAAACTTATCCAGCTCTGCTAAAATCGTATCCGGACTGAACTTCTCAGCTAGTGCAGTCATTTTAGATGTAATGGATTCTGTGTATGATTCTAATTTTGAGGTGATCGATTCGGGTGTAAAGTGTTCAAATTCCTTCAAAAAGGTATTTTTTAATTCCTCAATCGCGTTGCTGATACCGACTGTACCTTCACTAATAAATGAATCTAAAAGGCCTCCGCCTCCTGATTCTGCGGCTCCTCCAGCTCCTGGGTTCAATCCGTTGCAGCAGCACGCATTTTCTGCCGGAGTTTTTTCTTCGGGACCGAACACTTTATCTAATAAAGCATAAAACTTATCATCCAGTATTTTTTCTGGATTAAATTTTTCAAACTTTTGGGTAACACGATCAATAACGGCTTCTTTATATTCAGTTACTTTTTCATCTAGCTTTTCTTTGATCTTCTTTTTGCCTTCTTCAACGAGGTTTCCCCAGAAGGAACCGCCTTCTTTTTCCTCTCCCTTTTTGCTCTCTGCTTTCTTAGCTGATGGGGAAGCTGTTTTCTCAACTGTCTTTAGTTTTCCAAAGCTATCAATTTTCTTCTGAAGTTCATCCAGCTTTTTTGATACCTGATCATTCAAAGTAAGCTGAATTAGATTATCTTTTTGTGTAAGTGCATCAATGCCTGCTGAAATGCGGCCGACTGTTTTCATGACGTGATCAATCACGCGTATCGTAACAGAGTAACCATTTTTAAGTGCGGTTTCCATATAACGCTGTATTTTTTGCACAGCTGGCGAAACTTGATCTTCCGCACTCAGCATAATCGTAAAGCCTTTGAAACCCGCAACGAACTCTCTTAATCGCTCAAACTTTTCTGTTGCTTGATCATTAGCGCCAATTTTAATAGATACCGATGCCGGCAATCCCTGCAATTGAGTTTGAACCTTCTGAATGACAGTGCTGGCGTTATCCTCAGCTGAAATGGATATCATTTGGGCCCCAAGCTTTTTCTTTATTGATTTTTGTATCCGATCAATTGTACTTAACACAGTTTTGCTTTCTTTTCGTATATCAATAGCGCTATTTCGCTGTGCCATTTTTCTATACTTTTCAAGTGCTCTGAACCCATTTTGTATCTTTCTTAACTTTTTGCTTACACGGTCTTCCATTTCAAATCTTGCTGTCAGCTTTGCCAATTACGATGCCCCTCCTTTCTTAGCTTGTTTTTCAAGGAGATCCAGCTTATATCCAATCAGTCCATACAAAAGCGCCTTAAAGTTTCTGGGCGCTTCATACAGTTCTAATAAATCCGATGGAGAATAATGAAGCTCGTGCATCGCATAGTAGAGATACACGGCTTCTTTATGCCCATCCTTGATTAGTTTTTTACTTCTTCTTCCAGATCCTCTAATTCATCTTCGAAACCATTAATCTCAATCGCTTTGTTGAGCCAGTTTGCGTATTCGCCTCCAACTGAGAGGACGCGTTTCGCAACTTCTACCGGGTCGGCCGTTTTGTAAGCTTCTCGAAGCTCTTTTGAACGGAAGTCCGGATAAACGGTTGATTCAACTGCGATTCGGGCATAAAAGCGCTGGCTGTCTAAATCTTTTACACGGCCTCTGCCTTTGACATTTTTATAAGTTGTTGTTTCTTTCTCTAATTCATCAATGCGCTCCGTCGTGATCGCTTTAAATATAAATGGTACGATGTCCCCTTTTTTATCAACAAAACGCTTAGAGATCGGCACTTTGATTTCTTCGGCTTCGATTGTTTTTCCCGGCATAAAAAAGGAAAGATCATATACGTTTTCGTTCTTCTCGCTCATGTAAAAAACTCCCTTATCTTTAAATTGATTTCATCATTAAAAAACAGACCTTTCTGAGAAAGGTCTGCGTATGGCTTGTTCAGTTTTGATTAAAACGTGTCAGAAAGCTTTTCAGGCACGTCGAAGTCTTCAAATGTAAACGGAACTTCTTCCTCTAATGCTTCTGAATCAACATCGAGGCTGGCGATTTTGGCGGAGTCGAAGTTTACATCGTAAAGTGTGACTCGTTCTGTGCCTCTTCCGGAGGACTTATCATCCAGCACAGCTTGCAGCGTAAAGTAAGGATCACTGCCTTTTTTGACGTAGTCCATCATCAGGATGACAAATTTTGATGTGACTTTGTAGAATGTCGCTGTGCCTGTTCCGTTTGCGCCTGTTGTTTTATGGCCTGTCATGCGGCGGCCCATAATGTTTACTTCAGACTTGTTTTTCTCCACATTTGCTTCAAATGTTTTGATATGCGCCATTTCTTCGCCATCGAGAAATAAGCGTCCTTCTTTACCTGAAATCGTGTTTTGTGCTTTTAATGCCATATTAGTTTACCTCCACATTAAAGTAGAATTTTTCTGCTGCGTCGACAGGCTGTACAGCCAGGTCAATCAAGAAGCCGTCACGATCTTCATTCATTGAAATTGTGATATCTTCATCAGAATCAAAACCGGTAATGCCGCCCGCATCCTGAAGCGTTGTCATGTATTGCGTAATCATCGTTTTCACATACTGAAGTCCGTCTTCTGACGCCGGAATATCGCTTCCGCTGCCTTTTCTTGATTTAATTAAGGCTTTCAGCTCGCGTGTTAAATCGTTATTGACGGCGTCTAAGACACGGACGATTTTGTTTTTCGCAAACTTCTTGTTTTTCTCAGCCGTAAACGTGACAAGTGAGTTAATGTCTTTTTCAACGCTTACCGATTTATCACGGGCGTCAAATGTGAATAAAAATTCGCCTTTGCCTAAGCGTTCCACAATCGTGTCGTGGTCAAGGCGGTTTAAGACATCAACGGCTCCTTCATACTCCACAAATGTCAGCGATTGGTTAAAGGTTGCTCCCGCACTTGCGCCTGCTACCCAAGCTGTTGCTTTGTCCGGTGTCACTTCTGTTCCGCCTTCCAGCAGCACACCTTCTGTCACGTTAATGATGCCTTCATAGTCACCGCTGTAGTTAGCTGTAACCCCTTGAACTTTTTGCCCTTGGCCGTCACGCAGACGCTTAATGAATGCGGCAAAGGTCGCCTTCAGCTGATCTCCTTCTGCAACCGGCAAAGCGATGACATCAAAGCTCTCCGTTTCAGCCGCAGCCAAGAAATCGGTATAGTCTGAGTTGACCGGGGCTTTATCTGTACCGCCGGATAAACGGATTCCCGCAGATGCGTTCAGCGTCTCGGCAGCCGTGTCTCCCTCTGATCCAGTCAGCGGAATTGAAGAGGAAAGATCTCCTGTTCCGGTAAATGTCACATAGCCGTTCGCTGTTAACTCTTCAGCTTTTTTGACAGTCTGTTTATCCACTTCTGATTCATCCATATACGTTGTGACATCAAATGCCGCTGCATCCAGTACATTTTCATTGATGCGGATGATGATGTCATTCCCTTTTGATCCGCCGTATAAAGCAGTCGCTTTAACGCCTTCGGCAATATCGGCAGATGCTCTGACGCCTTCAGTGAGACGGTACATCAATACCGTTTTCGCGTTTTTCTTCGCTTCACGCAACAGCAATAAAGATGGATCGTCGATGCTGAGACCCACTTTTTTTGTTTAAATCCTCCACGCTTGAAATGGAGACGAATGTTTTCGCTTCGCCCCAGCTTGATGCAACCGGAAGTGCGACCGTCCCCCGTTCACCAAGTGACACCCGTTCCTGTGCCGTCGTTTTAAAATTGAAATAAATGCCTGCACGGTCCTTTTCTGTTCCTGCTGTAAATGTTCCGCCATTCATTATTGCATGACCTCCTTAGTTAAAAATGTTTGTATCAATTGACTGGCCTCTGATTTCGCCAGACGTGTTTTGTCCACGCCAAATAAAGCCCCCTGAAGGATCTCCGGCTTAACGCCGAACAGCTCCTTTGCGTGCTTGATCAAATCCGCTGTATCAAAAAGAGCTTCCCGGCTCTCTATATGTACAGCCTTCGCTTGTTTCTGCTTTGCCACCGCTACTTCACCCCGCTGTTCATGTCGATATCCTGTAAGACAGGCTGTTCTGTTTTGTGATAATAATATCGGCTGCTCCACCTGATCACCATGACCGCCTCGCCCCTGTCTCCTACCCTCGTCTCGATTCGGGTGATGCGAACCATATCCCCCGTCTTCTCACCGGATTCACTGAGCAGCGGAACCATATTTCTCGCTTCTCTGATGGCATCCGCGAGCCTGTCCGCTTCATCCAGCGCCTGCACGGAGTCAAGATGAAACAGCTTCACATTGAGACTGTAGGTTTTTTTAAATGTGGAGACCGTATCTGTTTCTTCAAAAACAGATGGCGCAGGGACATATAAAGACGGCACTTGAAACTGATCAGGCAGCTGGCTTTCATAAATGGGAACAGACCACTGGCTGTACAAAAAAGCCATGATCGATCCTGTTTCGCTGTTCATCCCGCTCCTCCTTTACATCTTTTTCAGCCACTGGCGCAATTTATGTTCCATTGATGTTGCAAATAGCTTTTCATATAGAAGCAGTGCATGCTCCCAATAGCCCGTACCGGGTATCCATTTTTTCTTAAGTGCCATGCCTGTGGAAGAAGCCGGATCATAGATAAACCGCGAGCCTTGAAAATGCCCCGGCACCCATCTCACATCGTCTCCTTTTGACGTCCAGTGGCCGTCATTGAGAAAAGAGGCATATTCAAGCTGGGTCCCGACCTCAAGTGAGAGTCCGCCGCTTTGTACCATCCAGAGGTTGTCCTCTGAGCCTTTCTGAAAGGAGCTGAGCAGTTTTTCTGTATCTATCGTTTGCGTGCTGATGAGTTCAGATTGTACGATTTCCAGAAAATCTTGCCCGCACTCTTCAAGCCACCGGGACGCCTCGCGGGAAAAACCGCCGGATGCCGCTTCTTTTAACGATGCGTTCAGCTGTTTAAGTCCCGCTATCTTCATAGACTTTCATCCCTGACAGCGATGACTTCCCAATGATGGTGTCTGATCTTTTTTGGCAGCTTCAGAATATAGCTGTTGTGTTGCCAAATGATTTTGTCGTTCATACGGATATCCGAAGACCCTGGAAAATGGACAAGAAAGCTGTGGTACACGGTTTGATCAGGCTCTTCCTGAATCAGCTGCTGCGTTTTTTCTGTAAAGTAGCAGGGGACATTTTCTTCATCGGGTGTATCCGGATATGAAAATACCGGCTGAAGCTTGTCCGCCGGAATCCCGAATCGTCCCGCCAGCGGCGACTGCGCTGTTTCATGATAAATATCACAGCGATGGATCAGCATCTGCTGATAGCTCATAACGACCGCACCTTCAATCTGGCGGACTCCGGAACATAATCCGGTTGGATAAACTCTTCCAGCAAATGATACACATCGGGCTTTTGAATACCGGCTTCACCGGAAACCGTGTAGGAGTAATCCCCCATTTTCTCAGACTGATAGCTTGATGCCGCTGATTCGTCGCTGTTTACTAGCGCAAAGTATTGGGCGAGCTTCAGCAAAGCTAATTTTGCCTTTTCAGGAAGCGGATCGTAGACGCTGTCTGTAAAGCTGTGCCCTGTAATGAGGGCAGCTTCCGATTCCGCCTCGATGATATCCTGCGCCAGCAGTTCTTCCGGCCTGTTTTTCACCTGGTCATAGACCGAATAAGAAACGATGTCAGTCGGTTCGATGAGCATATAAGCTGGCCACCCCATTTCTATTATTCTTTTACGTTAATTAATTTAGCGCAGGCATCCTCTTCCTCGAATTTGCTGTCCAGCTTGGCTGTTAAGACAATGATGAACTTACGGGAGCGGATATCCTTGTCGACTTCGATTCGAATATTGCGCGAGAAGCCGAGAATGATATTTTTCGGATGTGTCAGAATGATATCAGACGCATCATATTGCGCGTCTCCCTCTCCGACTGCGTACGGCTGGATATTGGATACCCCTTTTACCGGTACGCCGAATGCTGTGGACAAGCCGCCTTGAACAGCCTGGTCCCCAAGATTTGTCTGACGGTCCGCCACGCGGTCCTTCCATTCAATTTCTAAGCCGTGAGAGGTATAGAATCTGAATTCCTGAGGGATACGCAAATATTTTGGCGGAACAGCCTTTAAGCCTTTTTTAAATGTCGCTCTGGACAGTTCTTCACCGTTCATATCGACGATGTGGGACACTGCTTGTTTACGGATCCCGTCAAGCTGCGCCAGGTATGGATCTTTTGATGCCGTATCTCCGTTTACGATCAGCTCTTCAATATCAACTGCCGCCCGCTCTGCTAAAATTTGCATGATCGTTTGCTGCAGTCCGCCTTTTTCGATATTGTTTTCGAGCGTGTCGTACGTAATGTTAATTTCCGCAATGACTTCCTTTGTGTTCAGCTGGACAGTGCTGGTCGTCGGAACCGTCAGCTCGTCTGTTGTCAGCGCCTTTCCTTCTTGAGCTGCACGTAAGATACGCTGGCCGAAGCCGATTTTCTCAAATTTTTGTGAATCGTTTTCCATTTGAATCACGCGGGATTCACTGAAAATGGTCGGCGTGTTTTGCACCATGCGGATAAAAGCTGATGCTTGTGCAGGGTTCATGAGCCCGCCGCTTTTTAAAGCAGAAAGCGACATTTCCGCTTTCCGAATGATCTCTTGATTTCTCAATTGATTTCCTCCTCTTTGACTGGTTTACAGCAGTCCGCTCCAGATTGTTTTTTTGACTTGCTCTGTATTGCCGGCCGCATCGTCCGCCGTCTGTTTAGAGGCTCCCCGAGCTTTTTCCAGGGCTTCAATGCGTTCGATCAGCGGGGCAATCATGTCCTCAACGAGCTTCTTCAGGCGCTCGTCATCTCCCGTCTGCTCCGGTTTTTCCTCTGTTTCTGTGTTTTTTTCAATGGTCTCCAGCCGTTTGAGCAACGGATACAGCGCATGCTCGATTGATTCCCTCATGTCTTCTTTCCTCATGTCTTCAGTCTCCTTTCCTGTTTTGTCGGCCAGCAGCTGCTTGAACACGCTTAAGAATCCGGCTTTTTCAACCGGTTCTTCTTCATGTACATCCGCAGTGCCCGCCATGCTGTAGCCGGTGATGATGCCGGCTTTGATCTGTTCCCACACCTCATCTGACGCTCTTGTCACAAGCACCCACGAGCCCTTTGTAATCCGTTTTGTTCCGATGATAAAATCATCGGGCGCAACATAGGATTCAACGACCACGCCTGTGCCGCCTTCAAAGCTGTGATTGATATCAATCTCCCGCGCGTCTGCAAGAAAGCCATGCGCCGCTTTTTCAATTTCTTCTGCGGTCATATAGTCGCCGTGGGCATCTGGAACATCAGGCTCATACACAATTCCGTATACAAGCTTTTGTTCATCCTGCTCGCTTTTCGTAAACAGCCGAACCTTTTTTTCAAATGATGGAGGTTCGGCTGACTTCGTAAAGAAAAATTCTGTCTGGTTTGCCGCCTTGTCCACATAGCTGACAAAGCTGATTTTGGCATTTTTCAATTCCCGCGCCACCTGCTTGATTCACCTCCCTTCAGGACGTTTTGATATCTTCGATGCTGTCCTTCAGCTCCTGCATAAGTGCTGTCAGATTCGTCTTTTCAGCATCCTGTCCGGCAGGGCGTTTGTAAACGTCCTCCGGCCACTCCTCAAGCGTTTTGCCGAGCACCCGTCCGGCAAGGTCTCGTAAATCATTTGGCGAAACGGCTCCAGCCGTAATAAAAGGACCGAGCACTTTCGCAATCTCAAGCGGATCACGAAAGTCCGGTCCTTTTAATGTCAGCCTCACATCATGAAGATTCAGCTCCGGCAAAAGCAGTGTGTTCAATTTGTTGACAAGCGTTTTCCGCTCTGGCTGAAACACCTGCTCCTCCGTGATTTTTCTCGCTGTATCAGCCGTAGCCCGGTTGTATTCCTGAGCTTCTCCCGTATAAAGCGGGGGCAGACGGAAAGCAGAGCGCAGCTTATTTCTGCTTTTTTCATCATATTCAAGAAACAAGGCGTCGTTTTGCAGGATTTCCGCAAGAGATTTGATCTCCACAGAAACAGGCGTGATATCTTCACCGCCGTGTAGATCCTTCTCCTTCGCGATGCCTTCCGCCTCAATCAGAAGAAATTTATGGGCGTTTTCCACACCTTCAAGGTCATTCATGTACGCCTGCAGCTCCCGGTAAGACGCTTCAGACAGCATCCCGTTTTCCACTGTAATCGCAGCGGGTACGTGACGCCCCTGCTTAAAGTACATAAAATTGAGCTCTTCCGCTTTCCGGGCGCCGTATAAATTGACGATATTGCCTACCCAGCGGGGCACGCCGTATACGCCGCTTCCGATTTTAAGATGGATCACTTCATTTGCTTGGTGCTTTTCAGCCAGTGTGCTGACATATTCGCCCGTGCGCATGTCCATCTTTCGAGGATCGCCGTATTCTTTGAAAAATACTTTTTTTCCATTGATCATCTGCACAAATTTCCGAAACCGTTTCTGCCTTTTGATTCTCTTCACTTTTCCATTTTCTTCATACATAAAAGATACTTCGACAGGCTCGCCGGCCCCGCATACGCGCATATATTTCACATCCAAATATTCAATGCCGGCCGGTTTTCCCATTCCGTCGCGAAGCACTTCCATAAAGCCGTTTCCGGTTTTTTCCCTGTCTTCAATGGCATAGCCTAAAATCATTTCAGCAGATTCATCAAAGTGAAGGCATTTGTAAAAGGCTTCAAGTCTAGCCCAGTCTTTTTCCGCTTTCTTCTTTTTCTCCTGGTCGACCTCCGTGGCATTGACATCAAACGTGTACTCCACATCAAAACCAAAACCAGTAATATTCACTCTGTACGCATCAATGCATTGCTGAAGAATGGTTGAGTATTCAGCAATTGTTTTGAGCTCGGTGATATTGTAGGGCGGAGCGATGATATCCTCTCCGTACAAATCAGAAAAGTCGTCTTCATAAATTTGCTTTGTCTGAGGAGCAGATGCATTGGCTTTTAAAACGGTTGCTCTGACTGTTTGATTGTGCGGCATTTATGACCTTCTCCTTTCTCGGTTCGGACGGATTCGTTTTTGCGCTGTCTCCTTCACATCTGCGACCTCATAATCATCAAGCGCATACCAAATGGCAGAAAGCGTATGCGGATCGATCGTGAATTCATCCTCAATCAGCGCACCGTTTTTATCTTTGGCATACGTCAGTGTCTTGAGCTCATAGATGACATTTTCACAGCGGTCCGAACAGAAAATTTTTTTGAAGCGTTTGACCTTTTTGGTATATTGAAGCCTGGAGCCGGGAAACTTTCTGGCTCCGACCATCCGAAAACCCTGCTGGCGGAAATATTGAATGCTTTTCGGCTCAGCGGAGTCGGCTTTGATCATTTCCTGTGTTTCAACCAATTCCCGCAGCTCCTCAGCCGTCCTGTCATCTGTCATTTTGTTTTTATAATACTCCCAATAAATGTAGAGATATTTCTTATCGGGATCGACGGCGAGACGGACAACAGCATTGTAGGATTCTTCAAAACCAAAATCCATACCCGTGCGAAGGATCGGCTGGCTGATGGCCGCAATATGCTCTTCGATAAGGTCGTGCGGGAGCACCTCAAACTGCGGCAGCACCCTGATTCCATTAACGCCGAACCTGCCTTTTCGGGCAATTCGGTAAAGGTCAGGATCATACTCCCTCAGTCCGTCAAGCTGCCTGATATAGCTTTCCGGGAGAAAGAGGTTGTCGTTTGCCGTGGAATGATGATAATACGTATCTCCCCTGACAAGTGTCCGCTTTTCGTAAAGCTCGCTGTCATCCAACACAAACCGCTGATTGCGTTCATTCCGAAAAAAATGCCGGTATGTCCAATTGGAGGTGCCGACGGGATTGGTGGTGCAAATCATGTGCAGCTTCAGCTCAGGGTGGCGCAGACGGCCGATTAATTCCTTAAAGCCTTCATACTTCACCTCAGAGCACTCTTCAATCCATATTAATGAAATGTTGTGAACAGATTTCAGCTTCGCCGGGTTGTCCATTCCTTTGAACATGATCCGGCTGCCGTTTTGAAACCGCAGCTGAAGCGGGGCAGAAAGTGCTGCGGCTGCCTTCGTGAGACCAAGCTCTTCAATCACCTCTTCAAATAAAGCGAAGGTCGAATCCCGGTGGGTATCGAACACCTCGCGGACGACGAGCGCCGTCCGCTTTTCCTTCAGCAGCTTTAATACGATTTTCAATGCGGTATGATAGCTTTTAGATGAGCCGTAGCCGCCGACGAGAAACTGGTACGTCTGCTCCCAATTGAACACGTAATCTTCAAAATGAGGATTGATTTCTTTTACGATCATGCCTTGTCCTCTTTTCGTTTGATCATGATTTCAATTGGCTCGCGGCCGTCATCAGTTTTATCCGCTTTTTGTTTCGCGAGCTTTAACTTCTCATTTTCTATTTTTTGCTTAAATTGATCCGGAAACAAATCAAAGTATAATGACAGCTTTTCAAGTGCTTTCATTTTATCGGCAAGCTTAATGGCGATGCCTTCCTTGCCGAGCTTTGCCTCCGTGACAATGGTGCCGTCAACAAGACCGGAGTCTTTGACATCGACAAAGCTGACTTCCCTCATGATCGGGTTATCATCTTCATCAAACAGCGGTCCTGACTTCCCGACGGCCTGCACCTCTTTTTTGCCAAAGGTCACATAATCCGTGATATCGGCGAACGCGATTTTGACATATACCTGCAAAACGTCCATCGCTTCAATAAACACTTCATTCACCATTTCTTTTTTTATCCGCCTGATTTCAGCGGCAACCTTTTCATTCTTTAACAGCCGGCAGCCCGTCACATGGGCGCTGTCCGGAGAATAGCCCGCCTTAATCGCTGATTGTGTCGCATTAAAGCTTTTTACGTAGTACAGGCAGAACAGCCGCTGCCGTTCATTTAATTCATCGTTTTCTATGCGGCGCTGCTTATGTCCGTTTTCAGAAAACAAGGCTTCTTTCCATCTGTCCTGTTTTTTCCAAATGCTGATTGTTTTCGCCGAAACGCCGATTGTGTCTGCAATGGCCCGGTTTGTGATATTTCCCTGATGGTGCTGATAGATTGCTAATGCTTGTTCTCTTTGTTGTGTTTTCATGCTACGGCATCACCGCCACCTCCAGCATAGATTTCTATTCATAAAAGCGGCCGGTAATGCCGGCCGCTTATGTGTCATGCTCTTTTCACTTATAGGTGGCAAACGTATGACAAGCTTCAGGCAAGTGATCGGTTCATTTCCTCCTGCTGTCTTTGCATCTTTAATAGAGCCCGTTTGATTGTCGTCTGCACAGTTGATTTTTTGACGCCAAGAAGATCAGCAATGCGTTCATAAGAAAAGCATTCTACCTTATGCAACAAAAACATTTCTTTCTCCCTGTCCGTTAAAAGGGATAAAGCTTCACGGATTCTGTCCCTGTCGTCCTCAGATACCTGTCCGTCCGGGTCAAACATCATATTGCCAGAAAATGATTCTATGATTCTTGGATCTTTGATCATCAGCCGCTGATACGCATCACGCCGGTCAATCGCCCGTCTGATGCCGGGCTGTCTTCCTTTTTCAAGCCATTCTGTTACATATTCGAGGTCTGTGATGATGTTTCTGATAATCTTTTTATCCTTCATGTCTTCAGCTGAGAGCACTGATTCATCTGCTTCAGCGAGCGGTTTATAAAGTGTTCTTGTTTGTTTTAATGTGCGTTTATATTCAAATAATAAATCTTGCATTCTATGATTCCTCCTCATTTGTGCAATAAAAAAGCGGACACCAATCAACGCACAAATGCTGTGCATGTTGATCAGTGTCCGCAGGCTTTCCGTCTTGGACGTATTCTTTTTTCGCTTTAGTTTAATTTGTAGCCGATTTCAAATTCTACTCGGGCAAGGTCTCCCTTTCTCGTTTCAACAAGCGTTTTCCCGTGCTCTGGAGCTTCTGTGATCCAGGCTTCATGCTTTATGCCGTCGACTATAATAACGCGGATTTTCCCATCCTCAAGCTGGCTGTCGAGCGTGATGGAATCAATATTTACGAGTTTTTTAGGATTGATCATATGTCTTTTCCTTCCTTTCGGGTTCAGCGCTTTTGTTAGCTTTTTCTAATACCCTTATGATGTGCTCCTTGGAATGAGCGGAATTTCCGTTCAGAAAATCCAGCGCCGCTTTAGCCGCTTCCTTCAGCTCAGGTGCGGCTGCCATCAAGTTGGCATTGCTTATTTGCGAAAAAGAGCTGAGGTCAAATACAGCGGCGATCAGCCGGCCGTTTGAATAAGGGAATCTCTCTTTTTCTTCTTCACTGTAAGCAGAATAGATATAAATTGGCTTCGTATCTCCGCATGCGACAGCACGCCACGGCGCAGGACTCATTTCAAATTGTTTTGTTTCTTGCATCTGCTTCACTTCCCGTCATCCTTGTACCATTGTTCGATGTTTTTTTCTGTTCGCTTCGCCCGAAACAGCAAAGCGAAAAGGGCAGCCAGCTGTTTAATCACGGGCATTCAGCCCCGCTTTTCCGGCTGTCAGCATTTGTTCCAGCCTTTGAATAACCGGCGTTAAATCATTGCCGGACCGGCAGTTCGGACATGGATGAAAAACCGCTCCGATCCCGGTATGTTCAACAATTACTTTCTTTGTATGACAGAGCTTGCACATTATCTGATGCCCTCCAATCTATGATTCAGGTCATACGCTGTTCCTTTAATAATCACTAAATAATCACTGCACATTTCATAGATTCTCGTGCCGATCGCTTCATCAACCCGGACAAGCGTTTCAATCGTAAGCTCGCTTGAAAGCAGAATCGGTTTATGATTTAAGTAGCGGTAGTTCAAAACGGAATACATTTGTTCCAGCTGCCAATCAGTGGCGCGCGGTTTGCCGTTTACCGGTTTAAAGAGATCATCAATGAACAGCACGTCTGCCTGCTTTATTCGGTTCAGCTTAGCTTCTAAAAGGTCAAAATCATTTTTTAAATCAGTAAAGCCTTCGACGAATGGAAAATAAATGACCGGCACATGGCGCTTTCTCATCAAGTCATTAGCCGCAGCAGTAAGAAGGTGTGTTTTCCCGGAACCGGGCTGACCCAAAAGGGCGATGCTGTTTTTCCGGCTGTCCTTGATGTGTTCATAATCCGCCACAAACTCTTTGGCGCATTCAAACGCGTCCTTGACGGCCTGTGGCTTCCCTTGGGTGCGGAATTCATGAAAGCCAAGCTGTCTGAAGGCAGGGGTAATTTCACTGGCGCCCAGCAGCCGTTTCACTTTTCGTTCTGCCATACAGCTGCACATTGTCCATACTTCCAGACCGTCTTGCCGGCTGAGATATCCCCCCTGATCCTTGCATCTCTGGCAATCATACCGGGTTGCGTCTGATTCGGCCGGTTTGTCCGCCAGTAATGGACGTCTCCCTTTTCTCAGCTCGTCTAAAATCTGCTCGATTGTATGTTTTGTCATTACTTTCATTCCTCTCATGTTGTATTGCAACGGTCTTTTTGGCTTGCTGCGCGAAAAATCGGTCTTCGATGAATTTCGAACAGTAGCGAAAGGCCTTTATCGTTTCAGAAGCAGCTGTTCGCCGGTTTTCAAAAGCTTGAAAACATTCCTCAAGCCATTTGATTGTTTGCGTAACAGGAACGCCGATGGCGACAATACGGGCGATGGCTTGATAATCTCTGGAGGAAGGATACACGGTGCGTCCTTCTTGAGCCGACCGTAATTGTGTAAACCGCTTCGCAATGTAATCCACTGCATCATCAGCAGCAGTATATGTTTTTGTTTTATCTATATTAGAGCGGTCTTCTTTGTCCTGTGCCAGCGGCGAAAATGACCGCTCTTTATCGCTGCGTTGCTCCGTTTTGTCCGATCTGAAGCTGAATTTTTTGGAATGCTTCACAGAAATCATGAGTCCGTATGGCGCGCGGGCAGCCTTTATGTATCCATGGCTTTCAAGAAGCTCCAGCCATCTTCTGACTGTTTTTTCACTAACACCGAATACGGCTGCCATCTCTCTTGCTTTTAATGGCTTATGGCCGAGCACAATTCCCCAGTTCACGCCGTCCTTTTCAATTTCTTTTGTCGTTGAGCTGATAAACCAGAGAAACAGCCACAGAGCCGACCCTATTTTGTCATAATGTTCTGAATTCAACAGTCCTGAATACATCGGAAAAGGATAGCTTTTATCCCTTTTCATTGCGTTTCACCTCTTCTTTTAACAGCAAGTACGCTTGAAATTGTTCTCGATTTTCAAAATGGAATACCGGAAGGCCGCATGCCGTAAAAGAAATGGAGCCGCCGGATTGTCCGAGATGGCGCTGATCTATCGGATTTTCACTAAAAACGATTTGAATCGGATGCATGTGATCACTCTCCCGATTTGTTTTTTGATACAATTCGTATCAACTGTTACCAAGTATAAACGATACATTCTGTATCATCAAGTTATTTTTGATACTTTTTTTATCATAACTTTATTTTGATACAGATTGTATCTATAATCGTAAGTAACTTAGGGAGTTACAAAAAGAGAGGTCATAGTATGATAGGCAGCAGATTGAAGAGTCTCAGAGGGAAAAGGACACAGGAAGAAATCGCAACTCACATCGGTGTATCGCGCGCACGCTATTCTCATTATGAAAATGGGCGAAGCGAACCTGATTACGACACACTGCAAAAGCTGGCTGATTACTTCCAAGTGACAACCGATTACTTATTAACAGGAAAAGAAAAAAAATCTGATGATGATATGTTTTCTGATCCGGACTTGCAGCTCGCATACCGGGATATGCAGGATTTTTCCCCGGAAAGCAAGCAGCAGGCCATCGAATTTATCAACTATTTAAAAGAAAAAGAAAAGAACCGGAAACCGAAAAACAAATAAATATTTTTTCTGTTCTCTAAAACATATAAAAAATAGACCGATATAAAGAAAAAAGTGTTTATTTTTTAAAGAAAAGGGAAAGATTTCAACACACTTTTTTAGTCCTAAACGGGCTTTTCTTTCTCGCTACAAACAGAACATATGTTCGAAAGGGAGTATTCAATTGGGCGATTACTTATCACATCTGGAGGAATACGTAAAAAATTTATACAGCCGGCTGGGCATCACCTCTCCCCATCACATTGACATGCTGAAAATCGCAAACGACCTTGATATATGGGTTCATTTCGAGGAGATGGGAAGCATGATGGTAAAATACGACGGCATGTACAGTATCATATTGAACCAAAAAAAGTCCCAGGAAGAGCAATGGGAGGATTTTGGCCATGAACTGTGCCACGTATTAAAGCATGCAGGCAATCATTTTCAGATGAACAAGCTCTTCAGGGAGCTGCAGGAATTCCAGGCGAACCAATTTATGTACCACTTCTGTGTGCCAACCTTTATGCTGTTGCAGATGGAACTGCCGCAATGGAGAAGTCAGGCTCTTGCAACCATTGCGACGGTATTCCGGGTGACAAAGGACTTTGCTGAGAAAAGACTTGAAATGTTTGAACGGCGTAAAGCAGGTATTCAATTTCAGAAGAGGCTTGCTTATTTATTATCACATAAGCGGCCAAATGCGTACGAGGAAGGCGATCAACAGCACTTGCAGGTCGCTGAAGAAAAAGCGTTGTATCAAATCGGCAAATACAGCTAATCAAAAACGGGCTGGGGACATTTGCCCTCAGCCCGGCATAGATATTAATATTTCGACATCGGAGGCATGGTATTCTGCAGCCACATTGGCGCCGGTTTAAGATGAGGCGCAGATGCGAACGCAATCGGAGCCGGGATATACCTGAATTCGCCCCGGCCATCAAAGGCTTCGCCATGAGCCCACCTTCCCTGTGAGCTTTCATCCCCTCTGGAAAAGTTAAACAGATCATAGGATACTTCCTGCTTTTCTAGCTCACGCGGAAATGTCGTGGGAACGACAATATCCCGTTCTCTTTCTTCCAGCTCTTTAATCGCTGCATACCACATATTTTGATGATAAGTATCCCTTGCAATCAAAAATGACAGCATATCTCTTACCCCGGGATCATCAGTCATGGCATAGAGCCGCGTCACCTGAAGGCGCCCCTGGGCTTCCGCATTTAAGTTTGCGCGGAAATCCGCCAGCAGATTCCCGCTTGAGATAATGTATTTTGCATTCCAAGGATAACCCTCACTATCTGATGCCATCGCACCTAAGCCGGACACAATAGCGTGCTGAGGGTTCATCCCTGACATCACTGCTGCAATAGCGGGGTTGCTTTTATAAGCATTTTCCTGTACATCAGCGGGAGCACCATCCAGAAGCCTGGAAATCATTGTAGCCAACATTTCCACATGTCCGATCTCTTCCGTCCCCACATCACATAGCAAATCTTTATACTTGGCATCTGCCCTGCAGTTAAAACCCTGAAACAAATATTGCATCATCACGCTAATTTCACCAAATTGGCCGCCCAGCACCTCTTGAAGCTTTTTCGCATAAACAGGATCCGGACGGGAAGGCTTTGCCTGATATTGAAGCTCTTTAATATGATAAAACATGAGTTCATTCCTCCCTACGCATTCACACATTCACAGCGTATGAAGAAATAGGCAGTTATTGCAGGTCCTACTTGCTTTTTCCATAAAAACCAAGCTTAACGGCATTCACATATTGAGAAAAAAGCTTGTTTTCTATGTACCGTCCTTTACGGCAGCCAAAATTGTGAAACAGCGCGCTCCGCTGCGCCGTACTCAGTTCCAGCTGCAGTCCCATCTCCCTTTTTGTCCGATTGACGATATTTTGCGGATGGACACCTGCCAGCCGGTCTTTTTCATTGACCAGTTCCGCACTGAACCCCGCCTCACTCAGCAACTCGCAAATGGCTGCTGCTTTTCTCCGATCCGCACCTCCGACCAATGTATGCGGCTTTTTCAGATCATGGTAGCCGTGAAAGGCCAGTGCGAATCGGTGGGCGTTTACTTTTTCTAGGGCAAGCGGTTCATCAAAACGAGTGCTTGTCAGGTGAAGTGAACGGTTATTGCGCTGCTTCAATCCTTCAAAAATATAAATGGAACATTGATCAGCAAATGCCCGCACCAGTTCGCTGACGCCCGGCTCAATTCTTCCGCCGTGAGGACCAAGAACAATATGCTCGCTCCCGCTGTTCTCTTCATAAATAATCCGGTACTCCGATTCAGACGCAGAAAGGGATAAAAAACTGTCATACATATCTTTCATGCTAAGCGCTCTCCTTTATCAGTCAGCACCAGTTTACGCTACTCATCTATGAATGAAAACCTTTTTATCGTATTTACATTTCAGGAGATAGATGAAGGGATTTATTGGCAGATTGACTCTACAGCTGAGGCGAAAGAAAAGTTAGCTCTTCTTTTACTAGAGAAGAAAAAATGCGGCGTTTACATTGGAGTGTGATTCTGACACACGTCTTATACGGTCGATCAACAGGTGGATTACTCGGCAAAAAACAATCGTACACAAGCATATCAAGTTACAAGGCGGAAAACATGTTTACTCAAACGAGGCTAAACTATTATTACGTTTATTCAGCAGACTTTCTATTTTATGTCTTCATGCTTGCCAAACCTTTTAACAAACTGATGTAAGCTGGCACGCTATCTATTTAAAACAGCCTTTTTTTAATGACGAATACATATGACCATACCATCTCTTTTTGAATTCATATAATAAAACTGATCAAACATTAAAGGAGGAGTAAGCATGGGTTATTATAAAAAATATAAAGAAGAGTATTACACTTACAAAAAGAAATATTACAAGAAGTATTATGACCATGATAAAAAGTATTATGATGATCATGAGAAAGATTACGATTGCGACAAAAAGTGCTATGATCATGATAAAAAATATTATGACCATGGCAAAAAGTGTTATGATCATGACAAGCATGACTATGATTACAAAGTAGAATATAAAAAATATCACTAAACCTTTAACTTTCTATTTATTTTCCCCGGTAATCACCGGGTCTTTTTTTTTCTATGTTAATGCTCAAAGATTGTTGCTTCTCTAGATTTCCTTGGCAGCTTTAAGCCTAGGAAATTGTCTATAACACTTAAATCTTTTTGTGGCGCGGCGCTCCCCTGCTGTGCCAAATCAGTCTAAAAGTATATCTGATATTCAAGAGGTTCTCACTGCGTTTATGTAATATGTAAAAGGAAGCTCCATTCAGGTGAAGCTTCCTTTTTTCATTATAGTTTTTGTTCCATTTTGGCTTTCGTTTTCGGCCCGTAAATGCCGTCTGCCGTTAAACCGCTGACAGATTGAAAGCGTTTCACAGCATTTGCTGTTTTTGGCCCATATACACCGTCCACCCCATGATTCTTCGCCCCTTTATCAGGATAAAAATATAGAGCTGCCAGTGCAGTTTGCACCTGCTTTACTTTTGTGCCTTTTGTCAGCGGGCTCGTTACTTTGATAACCCCGGATGGCAGCGGGTATGAGGATGGGGCATGGCTTTTAGAAGAAGCGGTCCCGGAAAGCTTGATCTCTTGTCCGACTTTAATGAGATTTGGATCAGTAATGTGATTGAAGCTTTGCAGTGTTTTCACACTCACACCATGTGATGCTGCAATGCCGGACAGCGTATCTCCTTTTTTTACATAATACACTTGCGCAGAAGATGAAGCTTTTTTCGCTGATACGCCACCGTTTAATTCCTTTTCAATTGCCGCCTTGACTTGCTCCCAGCGCCCCTCTGATAAAATGCGGTGCGGACAGTATTTACCGTTCCAGTCTTGGTGCTTTTTGACACGGTCAATTCCCCAGCCCCGCTCCTTCAAAAGCTGTGCCACAAAAGAGATCGCCAATGCCTCGGCTGCCTCGTACTTTGGGCCTCCCGATTTGCTGTAGCAAATTTCAACTCCGATCGACTTGCGGTTGCCTGTACCGTTTGTGCCGTCACCAGTATGCCAAGCGTTACGGTTAAGCGGCAGTCCTTGAATCACCTCTTTATCGTCAACCGCGAAATGAAAGCTTGTCGAGCTGGTGTTCCCGATCATGTAGCTGATTTCATTGGCAGCGGACGCGTCGTTGGCCGTGTTGTGAATGGTAATGTATTCAGCGGACATCGCATTCGGGCATTTCAGCGCGTACTTCGCCTCAGAAACCAAATTTTTCTTCACTTGAATGCTCACCTATCATCTCTCCTTTTTCTTTTTTCATTAATAGGTGGCATTCGTAGGACGTAAATATTGTGTCTTCCGTCACCTTCGCGCTTAATAATTTAGGCCCATACAGCGACACTACAGGCGGAGTTTTCGTCATCAAAGCTGGCTCACTGAAGAGGCGCCCGAAATCGGACAAGCTGATCCAAAGGAATGGAAGCTAAAATAAAAAAGACCCTTCCGCGACCGGAGGGGTTTTTTTCGTTATCATCATGTTTGATTGCGTGCTGCAATATGAAATGTTTTTCCCTCTGTATCCGCTGTTTCTCCTGCATGGACCATCTCCTGAGTAAAGCTGAACACGACCGCAACGATTAACAAACCTGACATCCATTTAGATTTCATATAAACAATCTCCTCTCTGGATTTGTTTTTGTGCGTGCACCATTTTCTCATAAAAGGAAAGTGCTTTTTCAGGCTGTCCGTTTTCTATATAGAATTGGGCAGCATCATGCGCCAGCTCTTCAATGTAAGGATACAGCATATGTTCTTCGAGAAATTGAAAGGTGTGTGAGACTGATTCTGTGTCAATGTTTTTTCCGTATAACGCATGTAAAAATTGAAAAAGCTCCACGAATAATTCATCGCTATACTGACGGGCGATTTCCAATCCTTCACGATATTGCTTTTGCGCCTCGGCATCATTTTTTTGTTTATACAGAACTTGTGTTAATGAGTAGATAGAATGCGGAAGATTATCGAACTTTTCCGACTTGCAAATAGAAACAGATTTCTCAAAGTATTCGGCTGCCTTTTGCAGTTCACCCATTTTCTCGTAACAGTTTCCGAGATTGTAAAGGGCCGAACTGATCAGGCGGGGATTGCCTTCTTTCTTTGCAAGATCTAAAGCCAGTTCTAAATGGGGCAATGCTCTTTCTGGATACTGCATATCATCATAATTACCTGCAATAACGAATTCACATTGGATTCTGCGGACAGTGTACGTTTCATACATCTGATACGTTTCTAACGCCTGAACGGCATAGCTCATAGAGACATACGTCTGCTTTAAATTGTAAAAGATCTCAGCCATTTTAAAAGCAAATTCAGCTTTTTCAATGTCGTCTGACACAAGGGCAAGGTTCTTTTCTGCCCTCTTATAGTACATCATGGCACTGACAAACATTTTCTGCTTAAATTCATACATCCCGCGAAAAAAGTTAAAATAGTACTCGAGCAGTCCTGTCAGCTTGTACTGATTCCCTTCGATGTCTTCTAATAATTCTGAAAACTCTAGCTGTGAGGTGTCCTCTCCAAAAGGCTTAATGTAATCCAGCATAACACGGTGCCTAAATTCCATTAGAGAATAATACAGCAGCAAATCTTGATCTTCTTCCATATCCTCGATTTCTCTTTCTACTTCGAGCTTGACCCGTTCTGCTTCAGCTACGTGAAACTGCCGGATATGGGTATACCATTCATTAATTTTAAGCCCGACATAAGAGGACGGAATAGTCTGCTTCATCCTCAATTAATCCCCCCTTTTATATACCCGAGATATGTCATATTTTATCATATTTACAAGAAAAAGAAGAACGCAAAAAGACCGCAATTGTCGAATTTCGGCTAACCGCAAGAATATACAATCAATTCTTAGCATATTGCTTGTTAATTTATGCCCATTGATATAGGATTTCATTGCACCATTTATTTTGAATATGGAGGAGATTCTATTGACCCAATCCACTCAAATTGTGAGTCACTTTTTGTCACATCGCAATGTGACGATTGAGCTGACAGAAAAAATCAGCAAAGACCATTACAGCTACAAACCGACGGAAACATCAATGTCAGCAGAAGAGCTGGTCAAGCACATCCTGACGTCTTTCTATCTGTTCGCAAATGTCATTAAAGAAGGCAATGCCTCACCTTTTCAAAACCAGCAGGAAGAAACGGAAACGGATCTCAATGTTTTGGCTAAAACGTATACAGAAAAAACGGCTGCCATCCTTGAACAGCTGACTGAGGAACACCTTAACAGAGAAATTGATTTGACAGCTGCTTTCGGAAGAAAAGTCACTGGAAGCGCATTGCTTCAGCTTGCGCTGGAGCATGAAATTCACCATAAAGGCAACCTGTTTGTTTATGTAAGAGAAATGGGCCATACGGAGCTGCCGTTTTATCAGCAGCGTATGTAACCTAAAAAAAGATACCTGACCTAAAGGTATTCTTTTTTTATTGCCTTCGTTTCCTACCGCATCCAATACACACCTCGATTCCTAGTGACAGCCGGTATTGGCACATAGCTGGCTGAATGGTTGACCTAATTCAACCAAATACCGACCCGAATGACCTGTTTTAACCGGTCAAACTTACTCCCATCTCGTCCTGACACTCATTATGGGGCAAATGAATAAAGATATTGAGCATACAAAAATCAAAGAAGCATCCGTACAAATATTCAAAAAATTTAATTGATTAAAGCGACCTAATCATATATAATCTGATAAAAATAGTCGGGTTTTCAGGAGGCCTTTATCATGAGTGTTAGCATCATTTTGATGGGTTTGTTAGTCGGTGTCTTAGTCGGATTGACAGGTGTAGGCGGAGCTGCGCTTTTAACTCCTCTTTTAATAGTGCTTGGAATCAATCCTTCCATAGCGGTCGGCACGGACCTTGTCTATAACTCAATCACCAAGCTGTTTGGCGTTGCGTCCCATTGGCGGCAGAAAACAATCAATTTTAAATTGGTAAAATACTTAGCCATCGGCAGTATTCCGAGTGCTTCTATAGCCATTGGCATACTTCATTTGTTCCCCACCTTCCACCAGCATCAGGAAGAGATTATTAAACACGCTCTTGGTTATGTTCTGACCCTAGTTGCCATTTCGATCATCGTCCGCCTGTTTCTGGACAAAAAACTTCGCCCGAACCGCTGGCAGCTGATGCCGCTAGAAGATAAGCGAATGCTTACGATTCTAATCGGTGTCGTGTTTGGATTTATCGTCGGCTTAACATCGATCGGTTCCGGCTCGTTGTTTGCGATTGCTATGCTGTACTTATTTAAAATGAAAACATCCGACATTGTCGGAACCGATATTGCGCATGCTTTTCTGCTCGTTACTGCGGCAGGTATTTTAAACGCAAGCTTCGGGAGCGTTGATTATTTGTTAGCGGCCAATTTGCTTATCGGTTCCATTCCGGGGGTGCTGGTTGGCAGTCATCTCTCACCTAGATTTTCACCCCGTCCGCTGCAATTTATTATGGCATCCATTATCTTAATCAGCGGACTAAAGCTGATTTAATCAAGAAAGGCTATCCTTTACAGGATAGCCTTTCTTGTTATAGCGTCACACCCGATTTAAAAATAGCAAGCTCTCTGAAGTCATTTTTTTCGTGATTCACAAGCTCTCCGTTTGCAACCTTCGTGATATAATCAATAAACTCTCGAAGCACAAATTCCTCATGAACATCATCCTCTGCTAAGAGACCTGCGTTAAAATCAATCCAGTGCGGCTTCGTCTCGTACAGCTGTGTATTCGTCGCCACCTTTACTGTTGGAACAAAAGTGCCGAACGGCGTGCCTCGCCCCGTTGTAAACAGGACAATGTGGCAGCCCGCCGCAGCCAATGCGGAGGAGGCGATTAAATCATTGCCTGGCGCGCTCAAAAGCGTCAGTCCATTTGTCTTAAGCACTTCTCCGTATTTTAATACATCTGAGACAGGAGAAATCCCCGCTTTTTGCGTACAGCCCAGCGATTTATCCTCAAGGGTGGAAATGCCGCCTGCTTTGTTGCCTGGCGAAGGGTTTTCGTACACCGGCTGATCATGCTGTATAAAATATTGTTTAAAATCATTAATTAAATCGACAATCTTATGGAATACCTCTTCATTGGCAGCCCGCTGCATCAGCAGCGTTTCCGCACCGAACATCTCCGGTACCTCCGTCAGAACCGTGCTGCCCCCTTGCGCGATGATATAATCAGAAAACCGTCCGAGCAATGGGTTCGCTGTGATGCCGGAAAAACCGTCAGATCCCCCGCATTTTAACCCTATTTTCAGTTCAGAAAGCGGGATGTCTTCCCGTTTATCCCCTTTGGCTGCTTTATGGATGTCCTTCAGCAATGCGACGCCTGCCTCCATTTCGTCTGTCACCGACTGGGATTCGAGAAACTTCACCCGATCCTTGTTGACATCCTGAAGTGCTTTTTCCATTGCTGCCAGCTCGTTATTTTCACAGCCAAGCCCCAGCACCAAGACACCGCCGGCATTTGGATGGCGAATGGCGTTCAGCAGGATTTGCCTAGTATTTTCATGATCATCGCCAAGCTGTGAGCATCCGTATTGATGTTTTAACACTAACACATTGTCAAACGGGGCAATATCCCCCGTTTCTCTGACAAACCGCTGAAGCATTTTTTCGGCAATTCCATTGACACAGCCGACGGTTGGCACGATCCACAATTCATTGCGAACACCGGCATTTCCGTTTTCTCTTCTATATCCTTTAAATGTCCGGTTCTCATGCGTGTATGGATTTTTTTCAAATCTCGGTGTATAACTGTACGTTTGAATATCAGATAAATTTGTTTTTGTATTATGAACATGAATATGCTCTCCAATAAAAATATCTTTTAACGCATGCCCGATCGGAAACCCGTATTTGATGATGCTGTCGTTTTCCTTTATATGCTGCAATGCAATCTTATGCCCTCTTTTAATATCATCTTTTACTTCAATCATCACGCCGCCTGCATTCAGCCGCTCTCCCTTCTGAATATCACGCAGAGCAAGCAAAACATTATCCTGTCTATGAATCTTTATAAATGATTTCACAGCACTTTCCCCCTTTGCAGACAGCATTGTTCAAGAGCCCGCTCCATTCCCAGTTCATGAATATGATTCAAGTACTCAGCGACTCTCTCAGTCAGCTTCGGAATCTCATTCAGATTTGCTCCCCACAGCCATTGTTCTCCTAATAAGGCTGAAGCGATACGGAGCATATCTCCGGTCTCCTGATTCCAAACCTCTTGGAAAAATCGAAGAACAGCCGGGTCATCCTGCATTTCCCTATTCCGATAACTATACAGAAGCGCGCTGAATGAAAACACTAAACGTGCAGGAAGCTGTTCCTTCTGTTCAACAAATTCCTGAAGGGTCGGCAGGTTTCTCGTTTTGAATTTTGACACTGAATTCAGTGCGATGCTTTCTACATAATGTTTGATGTACGGGTTTTTAAAGCGATTCAGCACATCCTCCGCATATTGAGTAAGCCCTTCCATTTTCAAAACAGGAAGTATTTCATCATGAATCAGTTCCTCAACAAAGCGCCCCACTGCCGGATGTTCAACTGAATCACGCACCGTTTTCAAACCGTATAAAGAAGCCACTGGCGTCATTGCCGTATGCGCGCCATTTAAAATTCTCACTTTTTTCGTCCGATATGGGGTCAGATCACTGACAATCTTTGTATGGAGACCGGCTGCCGCAAAGGGCAATTCTTCTTCAATCCAATTCGGCCCTTCAATCACCCATAAATAATACTGTTCTCCCACAACAACCAGTTCATCTTGATAGCCTAATTCCGCAGTGATCTCATCAATGCTGTCTACAGGATAACCGGGAACAATGCGGTCTACTAAACTATGACAAAACGTGTTGGCGTTCTGAATCCATTGCTTAAACCCCTCTTCCAGCTCCCATAGATCAGCATAATGCAGAACCGCTTCCTTTAGCTTTTGTCCGTTATTTTCAATCAGCTCACATGGAATCAAGACACACCCTTTTGTCTCGTCTCCGGCAAATGCCTGGTAGCGAAAGTACAGAAAAGCTGTTAATTTCCCTGGAAATGTTTTTTGCGGCCTATCCTCTAAGCGGTCTTCTTTCTCACAAACAATACCAGCTTCGGTCGTATTAGAAATGATAAAACGCAGCTGTTCGCTTGAAGCCAGCTTTTTGAACTCGTCATAGTCGGAAAACAGATCAATCCCGCGGCTGATTGAATTGATAATCGTCTTTTCGTTTACCGCTTCCCCATCCTTCATTCCCTGTAAAAAAAGAGTATACAAGCCATCCTGGTCATTTAATCTATTGATTTTCTCTGAGCCTCTCGGCTGTACAACTGCGACACTTCCATTGAAATCAGTATGCCGATTCAATTGTTCAATTTGCCAATCGACAAACGCCCGCAGAAAATTCCCTTCCCCAAATTGGAGAATCCTTTCTGGATACTGTGTATAGCCTTCGTACAATTTTTTATTCAGCTTTTGCACCGTCATTGCCTCCCTTTCAGATTTATGCACACGTTAACATTTTTCTGTATAAAGAATGCCCGTTGGAAAAACGGGGCATCATGTCGTGACATTTTTTACAGAGTCACGCACCATAAACTCTGTGTTTTCAAAGATTTTTTCTGCTTTTGTATCAGGTGTGCTGATCAGCGCCAATAATTTTTTTGCACCGAGCACGCTGATTTTCTCGACAGGACGTTTCACTGTTGAAAGCCTTGGCGTAATATATTGCGAAAAACCAATATCATCAAATCCGATGACAGATATATCATAAGGCACGCGCATCCCCTTGGCAAATATGGCATTCATTGCTCCGATCGCCATGTCATCATTCGAACAAAAGACAGCGGTTGGCGTGTTCGGAAGCGCCAGCAGACGTTCCATCGCCTGAAAGCCGCTCTCCATATCGTATTGCCCTTTTACACTGTATTCCTGTTTAATCGGGATATGATGGCGAATCAGCGCCGCTAAGTAGCCTTCCTTTCGTTGCTGAGAGGATTTAAATCCTTCGATTCCCTCAATGATTGCGATGTCTTGATGTCCGTTTTTAATCAAGTATTCTACAGCTTCCTGAGAACCTTCCTTGTCATTGGACAATATGTTGGTAATACCCCTGTCATCGATATCCCGGTTCAGCACGACGAGCGGGATCTTTTTTTCCTGAATATGATAAATAAAAGAATTATCAATATCACTTTGACTCATTAAAATAATGCCGTCATATCTCATTGGTGTTACAGAATCATAGCTTTTCAGATCATCAATGCCGCGCACATACAGGTTGTACTCCTCGCTGATCGCCTGGTTTACGCCTTTTATGGTATCAGCGAAAAAACTGTGTGAGGTTCCGTTTGTGATGCTTGTAAAGAAAAGCCCGATCGTATGGGATTTTTGCATTGCAAGGCTTTTCGCATTCACATTCGGTGTATAGTTGAGCTGGGATGCAAGCTCCAATATTTTTTTCTTCGTGTGTTCTTTAATATAAGGGCTGTTATTGAGTGCTCTGGAAACGGTTGTATGGGATACGTTTGCAAGTTTTGCGATATCTTTAATGGTTACCATCTATTTCCCTTCCTTATCATACCGGCTGCGATTAGTTATTACATATTGTATCATCAAACACACCGCCTCTCCCACCATATTTCCAGATTAATAAGAAACCGTATCATCAGCATGCGTTCCGGCAGTGCTGCTGATGATCGGCCGCACAAAACGGATGACAGCCAGCGAAGCGAATACGGCCAGCCCTCCGGCAAGTAAAAATGCGCCAGAAAAAGTACCTGTTCGGTCAACAATAAAGCCAGTCAAAGCGGGACCGATGATGCCTGCGGTGTTGGCGAGAAAATGCATAAATCCGCCAACAGAACCGACATTCTTTTGATCGACTACATCCTGAATAACAGCCCAGTAGATCGCACCCGTCAAATATAAAAAGAAGACGGACAGAGCCACGAGCGTAACAGCGCTTACAGTTGTGGTGACAAGCCCAGCCAAACCAATCAATACCGCGGAAGAAAACAAACACGTGACAAGCACGACTTTACGCGAAAACAGCACGCCTTTCCGGACTGTTTTTTTGTATACATAATCAGAAACAAAGCCCCCGGCTGCCAGGCCGATAAATCCTAAAATCCACGGAATGACTGTAATGACACTCATTGACCCAACACTTAATCCCCGCTCCTCGACAAGATAGCTCGGAAACCACGTCAAAAAGAAGAAAAGGATGTAGTTGTAAGCGAAAAAAGCAAACGCCGTGAACAGAACTGTTTTTTGTTTCAGATAAAAGGTCAGCGGAATTTTTTCCTCGGAAGCGGCTTCTACTTTCATCGCAGGTGCATTGCCCATTGGCTCAGCCGGCTTTTCTTTTACGAATTTTAACCAGAGCAATGCCCAAATCAATCCGATGATCATGATCAGAACGAAGGAAACCTTCCAGCTGAATGCAACAGCGATCATGCCGACAATTGGGCCGGAAATGGCTCCGCCAAGGGGCGTTCCGCTATTTGTGACTCCGACAACAGACGCCCGCTGAGTCGGCGGGAACCAGTTATTGACCATTTTATTGATGGTCGCCGAAAGCGGCCCTTCCCCCATTCCAAACAAAATTCGTATGATCAGCAGGCTGACAAAGCCAAAAGCCAAAGCAACTGCTCCGCTGAACAACGACCAAACGACCATGGCCACAAATAAGGTCAGTTTTGCTCCATAGCGGTCAGATGCCACACCGCCAAGAAAATTGAAAACGGCATATCCAATCGAAAAACTGCTGAAAATCAAGCCCATTTGTGTAGCGGACAGTGTGAGATCATCCTGAATGAATGGAGCTGCAATGGATAATGCCGAACGGTCTAGATAGTTAATTACACCAGCCAGGAACAAAAAAAGGATGACTGGAAGCTTATCTTTTGAAAACATCTCAACCTCACCCCTATGTTGGTTCAGTATCTGTAGCTGCTTTCGTCACACTCCTGAATAAGCCATAAACCCTCCATCGACAGGAACGGTAATGCCGGTGACAAAGCCTGAATAGGAATCATCCGCCAGCCAAAGAAGCGTGCCGAGCAGGTCCTCTGGTTTTCCAAAGCGCTTCATCGGTGTTCCCGCAATAATCTTTTTAGAGCGGTCTGTAAAGCTTCCATCCTTATTGATCAGCAGATCGTGATTTTGTTTTGTCAGAAAAAAGCCTGGTGCGATTGCGTTAACCCGCAGTCCGGTTTCCGCAAAATGAACAGCCAGCCACATTGTAAAGTTATTGATTGATGCCTTGGCCGCACTGTACGCCGGGACCTTCGTCATAGGTGAATAAGCACTCATTGATGAGATATTTACAATGGCCGGTGAGTCTGCCTTCAGCAGTTCCTTTCCAAACACTTGGGTAGCCAGAAATGCCCCAGTGAAGTTGGTTGAGAAAACAGTTGAAAATCCGTTTTCATCCATGTCAAAGAATGATTGCCCTTCTCCCTCGTCATCATATGTCTCCACATCAGTAATCGCAGCGGGATGATTTCCTCCTGCTCCGTTAATTAACAAATTGACAGCGCCAAATCGGCCAAGAATTTCAGTCTTCGCCTTCTCAAGCGACGTCCTGTTCAGCACATCAGCAGAAACGGAATATGCCGTACCGCCAGCTTCTGTAATGTCCCGCACAACCTCTTGGCCTGATTCAGCTGACCGGTTCAGTATCGCCACCTTCATACCATGGCGGGCAAGCTCCCGGGCCATTGCCGAGCAGAGCACACCGCTACCGCCTGTGATAACAGCAACTTTACCTGCCAGCCGATGATGAAGAGGAATCATAATTCCACCTCTTTTTTCGCCATTGATTCGTACGCGTCCCACAGTCCGTTCAAATACATAATGCCTAAAGCGCGATCATATAAGCCGTAGCCTGGACGGCATTGCTCTCCCCAAATATGGCGACCGTGATCCGGCCTGACATATCCGTTGTAATCCTGCTTGTGCAGTTCTGCCATAACCCCTTGAATATTAATCGAACCGTCCTTTGTCAGATGAGATGTTTCAATAAAATCGCCATTTTCAAAGATCTTCACATTGCGGATGTGTGAAAATGGAGCGAGTCCGGCATATGTTTTAGCAATTTCCACCATATCATTGGCGGGATTGGCTCCCATTGAACCGGTACATAAGGTGATGCAGTTAGAAGGTGAATCTGATATGGCCCGCAGCTTCTCATAGCTTGCCTCTCCTGTGATAATACGCGGCAATCCAAAAATCGGCCAAGGCGGGTCATCCGGATGAATGGCCATTTGAATGCCGTGCGCTTCAGCAACCGGCAGAATTTCCTTCAAAAAGAACGATAAATTGTTCCAGAGCTGTTCTTCATCGACCGCCCTGTAGGCCTCAAACAGTTCTTTGATCTGAGCCATTTTTTCAGGCTCCCACCCCGGGAGTGTCAGGTCAGACGCTTCTTCCACCGTCCGGATCAGCTCTTGAGGCTCCAAGCTCCCCACTTTGGCTTTCTCAAAAAACAGAGCGGTTGAGCCGTCTTCCAGCGGACGGAACATGTCGGTGCGCGTCCAGTCGAAAATCGGCATAAAATTGTAGCAAATCACTTTCACGCCAAAAGCAGACAGATTGCGGATGGTCTGCTTATAATGTTCAATGTACCGGCCGCGTTCTTCGCTGCCCAGTTTAATCGCTTCATGAACGTTCACGCTTTCGACAACCTCCGCATGAAAACCATGGGATTGTATATATTCCGTCTCGGCTTTGATTTCTTCTATTTCCCACACTTCCCCGACAGGTTTATGATGGAGGGCCCAGACGATGCCTTTCACCCCGGGAATTTGTTTCACATGTTCAAGTGTGACTGTATCATTGCCTCGTCCATACCATCGAAATGTCAAATTCATCCTGCACCTCCGAATTGAGCCTTTTAATCAAATGTGATCACTGCCTTCCGCACCTGGTCGGGATGCTCCTTGATAAATTGAAACGCGTGATGGACATCATCAACTGAAAACGTATGGGTGACGAGCCCGTTATGCGCTAACCGGCCTTCATTCAGCAGCTTTACAACCTTCGGAAACTGATTTGTCTGGAGTCTTGAGCCGGTAATCGTGACTTCTTTTTTTGTAATGGGGAGCTGAGGAATATGTGACGCTCTCTCATCAAATCCAAGCACCACCACACGCCCTGCCGGAGAAACGACATCAACAGAAAGCTCAAAAGTCGCAGGGAGACAGACTGCATCAATGACTACATTGGCTCCTTCACCCCCCGTCCATTCCCGAACCCGCTCAGCCGCATGTTCTGTTTGAACATTCACAACAGCGTCCGCACCGTTCTCAGTGGCAAATGCCAGCCGCTCATTATTCAAGTCGGTTATCATGACGGAAGCACCCGCAAGCTTTGCCATTTTTAACACACAAATGCCGATAGGACCCGCTCCCTGAATCAGAACGCGATCGCCCTTTTCTACCTGTCCACGCCAAACGGCTTGGGCACCTATCGAATAAGGCTCGGCCATCACTGCCTCCTCCCAGGGCAGCTCTTTTGAAACGACGTGAAGCTGCTTTTCAGGAAGCACAACATATTCCCGCATCCCGCCATCTTCATGAACGCCAAACACAGAAAGCTTCGCGCAAACATTCGGCCGGCCTTTACGGCAGGGATAACAGTTTCCGCAATAAGAAATCGGTTCAATTACAACATGGTCGCCGGCTTTCAGGCCTTTAACATTCGCACCAACCTCCTCCACCTCTCCCGTTACCTCGTGTCCGATTACTCTCGGAAGGGTCGCAAGCGGATTCGTGCCATGATAAATATGCATGTCAGAACCGCAAATTCCGACTCGTTTTACTTTGACGAGCACCTCATCAGCCTTTGAAAGAACAGGCTTTTTCATGTCTGCTGTCACCAAATCATACGCTTTTCGCACTTGAACCGCTTTCATTTTCTCACCTGCTTTTTAAAAATTCATACACGCTCCGAGCAATTGAAATCCCGTGCTTCCTGTTTCTTTCCTCATGCAGCTGCTCCAATTCGCCAGGCACATAGACGCGCTCGACTCCTCTAGCCGGAGGTGATTGCTGCAGTTCATCAAGCATGGCGTCCATCTGCTCTAAAAATATATCTTGTCCGGTAAAATAGGACGGATGGATCGCGCAAACATAATGTCCAAGCTTCCTATTTTGATCAAGATCGCCGTACATTTTAGCGATATGCGGCCCAAAAGCCGCCCCAGCCAGCAAGCCTGAAAATACATCCACCACAACAGATAGCCCGTAGCCTTTAGGACCGCCGAAGGTTGAAAGTGAGACGACCTTGTGAGGGTCTGTTACCATCTCTCCGTTTTCATCGACTCCCCACCCTTCTGGTATTTCTGTGCCCTCTTCACGCGCCTGCAGAATCTTTCCAAATGCCACTTTTGACGTCGCCATATCTAGGATAAACGGTTTTTTATGCTTTGCCGGCACCCCATAAGCAATTGGATTCGTGCCTAAAAAAGGAGACCTCCCGCCATACGGGACTACAATACTGTCAGTATGAGACATAGCGATTCCGATCAGTTTTTTCTCAGCCGCTTTTTGCACAAAATAACTTAACGCTCCGCAATGGCTGCTGTTTGTCGCAGTGACCATGCCAACACCATTTTTCATTGCCATTTCAATGGCATGAGCCATCGCCTTATCGGCAATCACATGGCCGAACCCGTTATCACCGTCCAGCACTCCTGTCACCGGACCCGTTTCTTTAAAAATGGGACGCGCTTTTGGATTGATGCCTCCAGCCCTGAGCCTGTTCACATAATGTTCTGTTCGCAAAACACCATGAGAATTTACATTGCGTAAATCAGCGTGTACGAGCACGTCTGCCACTTTTTCGGCATCTCGTTCATTCAAATTGGCGCCGATCAGCTTTTGCTGAACCAGTTCCTTCGCTTCTTCAGCGGAAATCGTTACCGTATTCAATAAAGAGCCTCCTTTCTTTCAGTTTCATCACTTAGCGAAAACCCTTACAAATTATTTTTACTTGCAAACTATTCAAAATATTCTATATAGGATTGTTTGATCAGTTTCTATGCTGAAGCTCCTCGACAATCTGGGCATGCTGCTGATCTGTTAGTTTATAAAGAAAACCGATAATAATCATAGCTAATGCCAAAGCAATGGCGGGATACAGAAGAAGAAGCGCTTTAATGCCGATCAGCGCCTGTGCCGTCTGGGCTACGTTCGGCATATACCCGACAAGTCCCAATCCGATCCCCGAGAGAAATCCAGACAATGACTGGGCAAGCTTCCGGGAGAAGTTAAAGAGGGAATACGTCGTTGCTTCTTTCCGCTCACCGGATTTCCACTCGCCATAGTCAATGATATCTGAGACAAGCGCCCACGTAATGCCATTGGGGATACTGATTCCAATAAACGCGATGCTTGCAAGGATGGTAAACACATATACATTTGAAGGAAGCATAAAGTTGATCAGGTCAGCGGCAACGCTGATGCCGAAACCAATCATTGCGGTTTGTTTCTTTCCAAACATCTTGACGAGCTTTGGCAGAAACACGACGCCCAAAAAGGAAGAACCAATAATGATAAAGTTCATATAAGCCATCAGTTCGACATTGCCTAGGTTATATTGTGCGAAGTATACGAGCATTGCGGATTTAATGTTGTATGCGGAAATCGAAAAAATGGTCATCAGGACAAGGGTTAACAGCGGTTTGTTCGTTATAAACGTTTTGACGACAGATGAAAATGTTAATTTCTCTTTTGGCGCTTCCGCAATAACAATACGTTCCTTGCAGTTGCGGTAGCAAATATAAAACCAAAGCACACCGAGAACAGCAAACAATCCCATGACCACCGGGTAGCCTACCTTCGGGTTATCAAACTTGACGAGCAGCGGCATGACGGCCACGCTTGTGATAAACAAAGCCCCAAGTGAGCCGATTTGGCGAAAAGTAGAGATAGATGTCCGATCTTCCGTATTTTGAGTCATCGCTGCTCCTAATGAGCCGTAGGGAATGTTTACAAATGAATAGCCCACGCCCCACAGCATATAGGATGCATACGCATAAATCAGCTTGCCTGTCGTTGATACATTCGGGGACAGAAAAATAAGAACAGTAAGCACAGCAAGAACAATACTGCCGATTAATAAATAAGGCCTGAATTTCCCCCGCCTGCCGATATTTTTGCGATAATCAATTGATGAGCCGACAATCGGATCTGTAATCGCCGCAAACAGCTTGCTGACTAAAAAAAATGCCCCCAGCCATTGCAGCCGGAATTCCCGCTACATCAGTGAAATACTTCAATAAATAAATCTGACCGAGATCAAACATAAAACCGTTGCCAAAATCACCAAAACCATAGGAAATTTTCTCCTTCAGCGGTAGCCTCTTCTCCGTTTCAATCGACACAACCTTATTTTCCAGTTCTGCTCGCATCTTCCACCTCTGTGTCTTAAGAATTTTCGGTGAGATATCCGCTCAGTATGACCCAGACTATTCTGAGCGGAACCTCTTTTATACGTTTGCCTTTTCTTCTTGAAATTGAAAATATTGTTTCGCATTGTGATAGCAAATGCCTTGAACGATACCGCCAAGAAGCTCCATATCTTTCGGCACTTCACCGTTTTCAGCCCATTCGCTGATCAGATTGCAGACAATCCGTCTAAAGTACTCATGGCGTGTATACGACAAAAAGCTTCTGGAATCAGTCAGCATGCCGATAAAACGGCTGAAAAGCCCGACGTTTGATAACGCTTTCATTTGGTCAAGCATCCCATCCTTGGAATCATTAAACCACCATGCTGTGCCGAATTGTATTTTCCCAGGCGTGATGCCGTCTTGAAAGCTATTGATCATGCTGGCAATGACATAGTTATCATTTGGATTGAGCGAATATAAAATCGTTTTCGGCAGCAGGTTTTTCATTTCGACGGAGTTCAGCAGCCTGTACAAAGGCTTCGCAATTTCTTCGTCATTCATAGAATCATAGCCTGTATCCGGTCCCAATTTCTTCATCATTTTCGTATTCGTATTTCTGAGTGCATTGATATGAAACTGCATCGCCCAGTCAAGCTCAGCATACAATCCGCAAAGAAATTGAAGCGTATATGTCTTGAATTTCTTCTCATCTTCGCAAGAAACCTGTTCCCCGTTTAATCTTGCGGTAAAAATGAGGCCCGCTTCCTCTTTGTCCGTTTCGGCATACACCATTGAATCAATCGCATGATCAGATACTCTGCCGCCGACTGAATGGAAGAAACGCACTCGTTCTTCAAGAGCCTTCAAAAACTCATCATAGGTTGTAATCGACAGTGACGCAGCCCTTTCAAGCGCCTGCACCCAATCCGGGAAGCCTTCGCGATTGATTTCCAGCCCTTTATCCGGCCGAAATCCCGGCAGCACACTGACAGGAAAATCTTTTTCCTCTTTTAATAAGAGGTGGTATTTGAGAGAATCGACAGGGTCATCGGTTGTGCATACTACTTTCACATTGGATTTCACAATAAAATCCCTTGCCCCGAAGCCTTCTCCTTGGAGCAGTTCATTCGTCCGTTTCCATATAGCCGGCGCGGATTTCTCATTTAAAATCTCATAAATTCCAAAAAAACGCTGCAGCTCTAAATGAGTCCAATTGTAGAGCGGATTGCCGATCGCCATCGGCACGGTTTTCGCCCAAGCCATAAATTTCTCCTCATCAGTCGCATCGCCTGTAATGTATGTCTCATCAATCCCATTGGCTCTCATGATGCGCCATTTGTAATGGTCTCCATACAGCCAGGCTTCTGTGATGTTTTGAAATCTCTTATTTTCATAGATTTCTTTCGGGCTTAAGTGGCAGTGGTAATCAATAATCGGCATGTCTTTCGCATAATGATGATAAAGTTTGACAGCGGTTTCATTTTTCAACAAAAAATTTTCGCCCATAAAGGGTTCCATGTCCTCACCGTCTTTCATTCTATTTCAAAATGTTAACGTTAACATTTTGATATGGTTTTATTTTACCTTTATATTCCTCTGGGATCAATCTCTTTTTTGAAAATGAAATGTTAACGTTAGCAAACTAAATAAAAAAGACATTGCCGGATAGCATCCCGAAAGGAACGCTTTGGCAATGTCTGAACCACAACAAAGGATTAGTAAGCCAGGCTGAATAGTCCTTTAATGTGTGTTAAGTAGCGAACGTTACTTGCTTCTTTCATCAAGGAAGCAGGAAGACCTTTAAGCGGTGTAGAATTAGCACCAATGATGGCAACCGCATCTTTGCGTCCAAGACTTGCAAGTGTACCAGAGTTTACTGGCTGGAATGTTTCAAGTGTTTTTCCTTCTAAGTAAGCGAATAGGTTGTAACCGATCAGCTCACCCATTTGCCATGCGATTTGTGCAGTTGGCGGATATGGACGGCCGTCTGGACCAAAGTAAACTGCGCTGTCTCCAGCAACGAATACATCCTCATGTGATGTAGATTGCAGGAAGTCATTTACTGTCGCACGTCCGCGGTTCACTTCAAGGCCTGATTCACCTACTAATGGGTTACCTTGTACGCCGCCAGTCCAAACAAATGTGTTGGCAACCACTTTTGATCCGTCTTTCAGATCAATTACGTTTCCTTCTACATTTGTAACAGGAAGGCCTGTTAAGAACTCAACGCCGCGTTTTTCAAGACTTGCAGTAGCACGTTCGATAAGATCATCCGGAAGAACAGGAAGGATTTTCGGACCTGCTTCAACCAGTTTCAATTTGATTTCTTTATGATCTACGCCGTATTTTTTCGCAAGGTTCGGCATGATGTCAGCAAGCTCACCGACAAGCTCAACGCCTGTTAAGCCGCCTCCGCCGATAAGGATTGTTGCATCTGCTTCGTTTTTCGTTTTAGAGTACTCACGCACACGGTCTTCAACATGTTTGAAGACTTTGTTCGCATCAGCAGCAGATTTAAGAACCATGCTGTTTTCTTCAAGTCCTGGGATGCCGAAGTAAGCAGTGACAGAACCAAGGCCTACTACTAGCGCATCGTAAGTTAATGTAGAACCGTCAGCAAGCGCAACCTCTTTTTTATCAACAGAGAAAGAGCTGACTTCGGCGATTTTAAGATCAATGTCTTTGCCTTTGAAAAGTTTTTCTAACGGCATTGCAACCGCTTTTTCAGACACGTTGCCTGCTGCAAGACGGTGTAATTCCGTAATGATTTGGTGAGTTGGGTATTTGTTTACCACTGTCACGCGTGCTTGTTCTTTTGTGTAGTGTTTGCGAACTGTTAAAGCAGAAAGAACACCGCCATAACCAGCGCCTAAAATGACAATATGTTTTGACATCGTATATCCTCCGTCCTTTATATCAATTTGAATCTGAGATTATTTTTGTTTTTCGTTCATGATTTCAAGGTAGCTGTTAGCAAAACGGAACAGCTTTTGAGCTTGAGGATCTTTCAGCATGCGCAACAGGCCGAAAAGTCCAATCGTTTCGTTGCTAGCATCCGCGCGGTCTTTCGCTTCGATTGCAGTCGCAGCCACTTCTTTTGCTGTTTCTTTTACAGGCTCAAGAATTTCAGTGATCGCACCGACTGTATCGCTTTTCAATACTTCGTCAGTCGCAACAGACTGAGCGAAATCATAAGACTTCGTTAAAATATTCACTAACTCAGTCAGCTTTGGAAGCTGGTCAACTAAAACAGTCAGTGATTCTTGAACTTCTGGCTTTAACAGCTGATCAATAAGATCTTGCTGGCTTTGGCTGACAGACGCATTTGTTTGATCGATTGTTTCTGGCATATCCAATTCTCCTTTACTATAAGCAGTATGCTGATTTTTTGGAAAGGGTAGTGCCTCTCCCTGATCTCATGTTTGAAAGCATGAGAAGAAGGATTGTGAATTCGTGCACAATCATTCGCAAAAATAAATGTTTACTACCCAGTTTTTCATCTTGCCATATTCAGTATTATTTTTATCTCAAAAATAAACCATTGAATAAGTCAAAATCCTTTACTCTCTCTGAAAATAGCAAACATAAAAAACTCCAATTTGATTACCTTCTATATGATAACACTTTTTGAACAAAATTTGAACGTGAATTGCTTCGATTATGAAATTAATTTATATGGTGCCCGTGTCATAACATTTCTTCAGCACTAGTTATTGACAATCCAACAATTTTCTCCCCTGCGACTTACCCATATGTCCAATAGAGGTTCTCTTTTTCCTGTAACTGGATCCAATGCCGGAAGTACTGCTTGCTCTATATTCTCTATTGCAGCCGCTCTTTCATCCGGCTTTCCCGTCTTTATATCATACCGAGAACCTTCTGGATAAGCGCCGATCACGGTAAAATCTGGGCTCGCGCTTAGCTTTTTATGCCCGACACCGGCTGGAATGACCGCTGCGTCGCCCGTTTTGATAGGCATAGCAGCTCCTTTTTCTCCCCCAAATTGAATAACAGCCTCCCCTCGGACTGCGATTAGGACTTCATGCGTGTTGCTATGATAATGATGGTATGGAAAAACACTGCCCGACCAGCTGTTTAGCCAGCCATGCCGGTTAACGATCCGCTCTGCCAGTTCAGCACGTCCCATAAAAACACTTTTATAGATAACGAGCGGAAAATCAGGGTGATTTGGAATCCTTCCGTCATCCTGAAAAAAGTACGTTTCTGTTTCCATCATTTCGCCTCCCTATTTCTGTCTTCCACATCTATTGATCTGTAAAACATCATTATTTTCTCACAATTCCGTTGATCTGTATCATCCCGGGTAGTATAGTATAAAAAAATAATGCCAGAATGAGGGATTTGATGAAAGCAATTGTAATCGGAATATTGGCTTCTCTCTTTTTCGCCGTTACCTTTATTTTAAACAGGGCGATGGAATTATCCGGAGGCAGCTGGCTTTGGAGCGCCTCGTTACGCTTTATATTTATGGTTCCGTTTTTATGTCTGATTGTCATAATGAAAGGGAAGTTCGTTCCTCTTTTACAAGAAATGCGGAAAAAGCCGTTATTTTGGATAAAGTGGAGCTTTGTCGGCTTTGTGCTTTTTTATGCGCCAATCACGTTTGCCGCCGCATTCGGGCCGGGCTGGCTCGTAGCCGGAACATGGCAAATTACCATTGTAGCCGGTGTGCTGCTGTCTCCATTTTTCTATGAGAAAAAAGACACGCCTGGAGGCACTTTGCTCGTTCGGCAAAAGATTCCCCTTGTTTCACTGGGCACTTCCGTCGTCATTCTGATTGGGGCAGCGCTGATTCAGCTCCAGCATGCAGAATCGCTTTCCGGAAAAATGCTGCTCTTCAGCGTGCTGCCGGTTGTCATCGCGGCTTTCGCCTACCCGCTGGGAAACCGGAGAATGCTTGAGCAATACGGAGGCAGGCTTGATACATTTCAGCGCGTGCTGGGAATGACCCTTGCAAGCCTTCCATTCTGGCTTGTATTGGCAGCTTACGGCTGGTGGTCAGATGGCCTTCCGACAGCGGGGCAAACCGTTCAATCCTTTATCGTTGCCGTCAGCTCAGGCATCATTGCGACCGTTTTATTTTTCTGGGCAACAGATATGGTAAGGGATAACCCGCAAAAGCTCGCTGCTGTTGAAGCAACACAATCCGGGGAAGTGATATTCGCTTTGCTTGGTGAAATAATCCTGCTGTCAGGAGTTTTCCCTTCCATTTTATCGTTTACCGGCTTAATGATCATTATTGCCGGAATGGTGCTACATACCTTCGCTTCCCAACAAAAACCCAAAAAGAAAACGCAGTCAAATCTGACTGCATAGCAGCGGCTGGAGAATGGGCGAAAACCCGTTCTCCTTTCTTTTTTAACTCCTTCCAAAAGAGACCTGTTTCACGTTATATTTATGTAGAGTCTAAGCCCACTTAACTGAAAGGTGATATTTTAATGGAAGCAAACAATCAAAAAGACGATATACCAGCGATCTCATTCACATCTGTGCGAAAAAGCTATGAACAAGAGGGACAAACCTATGACGTATTGAAGGCTGTCACCGGAGACATTCAACAGGGAGCAATCGTGGCCGTTTTGGGCCCTTCCGGTTCAGGTAAAAGCACACTGCTGTCCATGTGTAATTTGATGAAAACACCGGATCACGGTGAAGTGAAGATTTACGGAAAGGAAGTCAGAGACTGGAATGTGAATAAACTAAGGCGGACGGCCGCACTCGCCTTTCAATCCGCTCCCGTCCTTGACGGAACGGTGCGTGACAATTTGAGTCTGGTACAGAAGCTGCATCAAACCCAGCTTTACTCTCCTGAAGAGCTCGCTTCACTGACAGGCCTGTCTCCAGAGCTGTTAGACAGGAGCGCCAAGGATTTATCCGGCGGACAGCTGCAAAGGCTCTCACTTGCCAGAACACTCGCAAACCCTTCCTCCATCCTATTATTGGACGAAATTACATCTGCCCTGGACCCTGTTTCTGCTCTGGAGATTGAAGAGCTAATCAAAAAGCAGCATCAAGAGAAAAAACTGACGGTGATGTGGGTGACCCATAACATGGAGCAGGCGAAACGAGTAGCCGATACCATTTGGTTTATGGCTGATGGCCGGCTGTTGGAAATCGCGGAGACAGACACATTTTTCTCGCGTCCTCAGCATGAAGCAGCCCGTGAATTTTTGAAGGGAGGCACACGGTAATGGATTACCTTTCTCTCTCATTAACCATGATCTTTGTGCTGATTGCCTTGTTTTTATCAAAATCCTTTAAAGCCGGCGTTGAAAAAGATATGATAATCGCAACGATCCGGGCGGCGGTACAGCTGCTTGTGATCGGTTATGTGCTGTCGCTGATATTTCATGGAGACCACCCTGTGTTTATCCTGCTGATGGTGCTGTTAATGCTGGGTGTGGCGGCTCAAAACGTCGTCAAACGAAAGAAAATTAAAATCGGTTCTTTTTGGAAGGTGTTTCTGGCCTTAGCGATTGTAGAAATCGTCACCCAAGGCATTCTTCTGGCGCTTCACATCATCCCGCTTACCGCACGGTATGTCATCCCGATCAGCGGAATGGTCATCGGAAATTCAATGGTGCTCGCGAGCCTTTTTTTAAACCGGCTCAACTCCGAGGTCGGGGTGCGTAAAGAAGAAATTCAATTGATTTTGTCGCTTGGGGGCACACCGAAGCAATCCATACAGCACATCCTGACTTCCGCTATGAAAATGAGTATGATCCCAACGCTAGAAAGCCAGAAAACACTTGGGCTTGTCCAGCTTCCCGGCATGATGACCGGCCAAATCTTAGCGGGCGCCGATCCGATTCAGGCGGTTCGCTTTCAGCTTTTGATTGTTTTTACAACGATGGCGTCCGCCGCGCTGACATGTGTCATACTCAGCGTACTGACATACCCGTCATTCTTCACCGCGCATCAGCAGCTGAAGCAAAATGGTTAACATTCTAACAGCGATTTCGGGATTTGCTGACACACAAAAGCCGCTTTTCAACAGAAAAGCGGCTTTTGCGCTGGTTATTCCCCAGCCATTTCTTCATAATACTTGGACAGCTCAATAATCATCGCGCCCATCCGCTCAATCTCCGGTGCAAGCAGCCTTGTAATACCTTCTTCCCGCATCGCTTCAGCAGTCACTTTTCCGACAGCCGCTGCGATGACACGCTCTTCGAATACAGCCTTCATTTCATTGATAAAGCCGCGCTCTTTGGCAAAATCAAACAGAGAACGAACCTGAATCGCCGTGGTAAAACAAACAGCATCCAATTCACCATTCAGCAGTTCCCGGCATAACTGTTCCACCGTTTCCTCCTCTGGCGGGATATGTTGATAAGGGAGAATCGGGAGGACAGCAGCTCCTTTTTCCTCCAAAAATGCTATGAGGGCAGGCGCGTTTTCTCCGTGAAGCTGCACCATTACTTTTTTTCCTGAAAAATCGTAAGGCTCCAAGGACCGGATCAATCCGCTGGTTGTCCCATCTTCATCAGAAGCCTCTGCTGTGATTCCGAGCTTTTTTAACGCAGACAATGTTTTGTACCCTCGGCATGCCGCTTTAGCCTGGCGAATCGCCATCAGGAACTCGTCCTTCACGCCGATTTTCTCTGCCATCTTCACAAGCGTCTCCGTACCGATGCCTGTCGTAAAGATCACCCAGTCGGCTTTTTCTTCCGCAAATTTGCGCAGTTCCGGCTCCACCTGTTCCTCTGCCAAATATACCGTTCCTTGGAGAGAACGGACGACAGGAATTCCGCCCTGTTTTTCAATGATTGTGCTGATTTCTTCCGTTTTCCGAGAACCGCCGATCGCAACGCGTTTTCCATGTAAACCTTTCCCCATATCCGTTCCTCTCCTCTTTGCCAGCTTAGGCTTTATATGTATATAACCTTTAATAAAGCTATTGTGTCGCAAATCAAAGGAGAAATCAAGATGAACCAAATGCCTCTCATTACCCGTTGAATACACCGGGTGCATGCTATAATATAAACAATAGACACGTTTTTTTAACGGAGGATCGATTATGGAAACAAAAGAAGAATACGAAACAAAAGGCTACGACACATCGGTTATTTACGAATTCAACGAATATCCGGACGTCCACAGCGGGCGCTGCGACAATTGTGACTACACACTGTTCAAAAGCTCCGTAAAAGGCGGAAAGTTTTTGAGAGAATGCCGGAGATGCGGGATGAAAAAAAACATTTAAACAGAAAACCGAAATCAAATTGATTTCGGTTTTTATGTTACTGCGGTACAGCGGATTTTTTTATAAACACTTCAATCTCAGCTGCCGCACGCTCCGCTCCGCCTGCTTCTTTTACATCCTTTTGCATATTCTTGACGCGGCTGAGCACCTCTTGATCACCGGATACCGCCTGAACCGCTTCCTGCAGCCTGGAAACTGTCACTTCCTCTTTCGGCAAATAAACGCCAAGGCCTAGTTCATCGACACGCTTTGCAGTGAGCTCCTGCTCATACATTTGAGGAATGACGACGAGCGGCACACCGGCATTCATCGCCTCCATCGTACTGTTCATCCCGCCATGAGAAATAAACAAATCGGCTTTCGCCAATACCTCAAGCTGCGGCACGCTTTGGCGAATGGTAAAGTTAGCAGGGATCTCATCCAGGCTTTCAGGATCAATCGTTTTCCCGACAGACATAATCACTTGCCATGAAGAATTCCGAAATGCCTCGATGCACATCTTGTAAAATTCCGGCCATGCGTTAAACGCCGTTCCCAATGAAATCAGCATAAGCGGGCCATCACCCTTTTCAATTTCCAAACTTTCTTGTTCCGTCCGTTTCCCAAGGGATGGGCCGACAAAACAGAAACGGTCATCGAACGTCTCATGCTGAATCTGAAAAGACTTCGGCATAAAGACAATATTTAATGCTTCCGGCACAGCTAACTGTTCAAATGAAACAGCCGGCAATTGCTCTTGCTCCAAATAGGCTTTAAATTCAGCCTCTGCTTCTTTCATTTTTAACAGCATGTCTTCACTTCCGAGCTGAAAGGATTCATTTTGGGCATATGAGGAACAAAGCTTGATGACCGGTATATGAAGCTTGTCAGCAAACAATTTTCCCGCTAGCGCAATAAAATCATAGATAATCAGATCAGGATGATCATTCTGATATAAATCCTCAAGCTGCGGAAGAATGCTAAGTGATTCTTTTAAGATACTGATCGGCGTCTCATTTTTTTCTATCATCTCCCTGATTTGCTTAGGGTCAATATTCAAGGATGTATGATAGATCAATGCTTCTGCACCGGCTTGCTGAACACTGGCGGCGAACTCCTCAGTCGTCGCATATGTGACACGATGCCCTTTCTCACAAAGCTTCTCCACTAATGCAAGCGTAGGATTGACATGCCCGTACGCCGGGATGTTGATAATCGAGATATGGTGCTTTTTCATGAATCTCCAGTCTCCTTATCTATTAAATTTTCACACGGAAGCTTTTTAATCCGTATATCACACTGTTTTTAATCGGAGTGATACTGACGCATTCCATATGAGGAAAAGCAGAAATCAAGGATGTTAACGCGATCTTTGCTTCAAGACGGGCAAGCGGAGCCCCGAGACAAAAATGAATGCCGTGGCCAAACGCAATATGCGGATTGGGATGGCGGTGAATATCAAACATGTGCGCCCTGTCAAACTTCGCTTCATCACGATTTGCTGATGCCACAAAAGCCAGAACCATATCACCTTTTTTCATCAGATGGCCCCCGATCTCCGTATCCCGCTTGGCAATGCGCCTCAAAACAGGTGCGGGCGCTCTGAAACGCAGAGCTTCCTCCACCGCCTGAGGCACCAGCTCTGGATGCCGCCGCAATTCGTCATAGGCACCCGGCGTGTCTAAAATGCTGTACATCGCGTTTGAAATCAAGTTCGTTGTCGTTTCGTTTCCCGCCACCAGCAGCAATGTACAAAACGGAATCAGCTCTTCTCCAGAAAGCTTGTCGCCGGTTTCTTCCGCTTTAATTAAAATGGAGATGATGTCTTGTTCCGGTTTCTTCCGTTTTTCTTCTATGATGCCGGCAAAAAACGCGGCCAGTTCTTCCTCGCACTTGTTTCGCTCTTCCAGAAAGACTTTCTCCGCCTCCTCACTTCCATCCCTTGGTGTGCTCACCAATATATCAGACCATATCTTAAACGCATCCATATGCTCTGAAGGCACGCCTAAAAGCTCGGATATCACAATGACAGGAAGCGGATATGAGAAATCTTGAACCAAATCAAACTCGCTTCGTCCCTGAAATTTTTGGATCAGTTCATCTGTGATTTCCTGAATTCTCGGTTCCCATTGCTTCATCACGCGCGGTGTGAACGCTTTATTCACAACAGAACGGATTTGCGTATGCCTTGGCGGGTCCATATTAATGATCGAATTCCCGATAGAACTTGTCTGCTCCGGCATATAACTGGAGAAAAGCTCTTTATCCCCAATGACTTTTTTGACATCATCATAAAGAAAAACGCTCCACACTTCATTTTCTTCATCAAAGGAAACAGGCGCTTCCTTTCTCATCGATTCGTACCACGGAAACGGATGATAAGCATCCTGGTTATTTTTTCCGTTCATCAATGCACGCTGCAAAGCTTGTCGCCGATTTACCACATTCATGCGTTTCCCCTCCCCATGAAAGAAAAGATTCAGCAATTGACGAACTTCACCACCTCCTGCTATCGAAAAAAAGAGGGATATCCATTTTGTCGTCTGAAACAGCAGGCAGGTTTTCAAGATGCCGGTGCAGGCATCATATAATCCCCCTCGAATGTTGTTCATCTTACCATAATCTTTCAATTTTTTTCTATTACGCACACCCGATTTGATTCACAATGTGACCTTAGGCATGCCCATCCATATAAGAACCGCAATCAATAGCTTATGAAAATCTCACACGCCATCCTCATTCGCAACATAAGCACTACTTTAAAAGATGACTTTTCCATTATGTAATCCAAGCGAAAGATATGATTAAATAGAAAGTAAAATGGTGAAGGAGAGAACAAATGACAGCACAGATCAACCGCAAGAAACTCGTTGTCGGCATCGTACTTTCACTTGCATTTGTATTGTTTGTGTTCTCTTTTTCTGAGAGACATTCAAAGCCGCTCGTTGAGGGATCAAAACAGGAAAACTGGCATACTGTCGTTGACAAAGCCTCTGTCGACATATATGGAAGCCGTTTAGTTGAAGAAAGCAAACTAAAACAAAGGCTCGGCCATAAACAAGCTGATTCGGTACTAACCCTTCTGAAGCTTGCCAGCCAAAAACATATTGTCTTGTAAAACAAAAAAGAGCCTCCGGCTCTTTTTTGTTTAATCAAATACGATTTTCTTATCCGGATGACGCTGAAAGTCAAAAAGCATGCTGAGCTGTGACTGAGTGTTTCGTTTCGGAGAAAGCGGCGGGAGCCTGTCTTCCGGAAAAAAAGCGGCATGGTTCGTCTCAATCCCGGTTTTCTGCTGCCCGCCCGTTATGCTGCATTCAATGAAGATCTTATAGTAATGATAAGGCTGAGGGGGGTGAGGATGCTTATGACTGTCCAGCACGGCCAGTAATCGAGAAGGCACTGTATCGTACCCCGACTCTTCTTTGATTTCCTTGATCACATTTTCAGCGGGCGATAAACCAATTTCGCAAAACCCGCCCGGAAGTGACCACAGCTCGTCATGCTTCTCCCGGACAAGCAATATGCCATTCTCTCGAAATACCGCGCCGCGAACATCCGCCTTCGGTGTCGGATAGCCTTTCTCGCCTTTCCATAAATCAGTGATGACTTCAATGTCCTTCTTCGAGTAATCCGCCATCATCTCTGAGCTGAGCTTCATCAGCTCTTCGTACCTTTCCCTGTCATACACATCCTTGGAAAAAGCAAGCCCCGACTGTGCGATCGCCTGAATCCGCTGGGCCCGTTCAAGCCACTTGGTTTGCACGTTTATCACTCGTCCCTTCGCGTTATTTGTCACTATAAAAAAACACGTTTCTCCCTTGATGAAAACGTGCTTTTTTTAATGTTAATTATCTAATTTTATCAAATAATCTATATTGTATTTTGCGCTTTCTTCAATTCTATCACTTCTAGTATCTATTAAAAAAGGGTTATACACCAATGTGTAATTTTTCTGTTCCCCTTTAGGTATTACATAACTAACTACTCCTGTCACCTTTTTTCCTGACGCCAGATTCCCCCCCAAAAAAATTCTTCCTTTATCTTCCAACGAAATAACAGAACGAACTGATTTATTCTTCTTGTCTTTCAGATCTAATCCGAATCGGTTGTATTCCATTGAACCTTTTCCCACGTATTCCAGGGTCACTTCTATAATTAACCGCTCTTCATCACCTTTTACTGTTTTTATTTTATCAGATTCTTTTCCACCTAAATCTCCATATTTGCCATTCTGATCACGATCCACTTTATTCACCGTGAAATTAATATCATTTACTTTAATTGTTTCTCCTATTTTATGTATTTGATCATCTTTTTTAATCTTCGGCTCACCGCCTTTTTTCAGTTCCTTTTCAAGTTCCTTTTCAAGCTCTTCTTGCGTTTTTTCCTTCGGTTTTTCCTTCTCTGACGCATTACTCGATTGGCTGCACGCTGAAAGCGCAAACCCGATCGTCAGTACAAATAATAGTAATAAGACTTTTCTCATGACTGTTCCCCCATCTAAAGTAATCGTTTTCTATTATAATCATATTTTCCCTTTTCTTAACAGGTAAGAAAGTAGCGAATTTATCTACATCATTCATTACAAAGTCACTTCTTTCTAGTATTTGAACATTTTTCACTAGTCCATTAGACCTTTTCATTAAAAAACCCGAGCTGGCAGCAGCCGGCTCGGGTGGGTGGTCAATCTCGCTTATCCATTCCCCTTTTCTCTCGGGGTTCCTGATGATGTTTTTGATGCTCCGGAGGCTGAGTTGTGCGTTCCAGCTCCTTTGTATCTTGTCCCATTCCTTTTAAAAAGGAGAACAGCAGCGTTACCGCTTTGTTGATTTCCGGATCTTTGAGCGACCGGAGAAGATCAAAATAACCTGTTTTTTCTTGGCTGTCTTTCTGTTCTACCGCGTTCGCCACACCGGCATTCACTTTCAAAATGAGCGGCTCCAGCTGTTTGACATCCAGCATGCCAAGCGTTCCAAACAGGAGAAGCAGGTTTTTAAGCATATTGGCCGTTTCCTCTGTATCTGCCTTTTTCACTAGGATGTCAAGGACTTTATCACCTTGGCCAAAAAGCCCCCTGAGCAAGGGCAGCACGCCCCGTTCGTTCATATGCCCAAGCATATGAAGTGTCTCCAGAATGGCTTCTTTGTTGTCGACTAAGGCATCTTCGATTTCTTCTAAATCACGTTTGCGCTGATCTTCTTCGGTCACCTGTACTTTCTGAATGCGTTTAATCGCTTTAGCCATTGTGCCCAAGCCCCCTTTTCACTGCGTCGCCAGGGAAAATGTAATCCTTCCGCGCCCATTTCTTATGAACCTGCACACCAATTTGCGGCTGCGGGTTTCCGTTGCGGTGATTGTTTTTAGGCAGCGGATTGATTCCATCCTGCTTCAAGATTTCCATCTTCGCTGATGTTTCCTTGTAAGCAGGCGTGTCGGTATCCTTGTCTGCGTGGCTGCCTGTTAACAGGTTAATCGCCGCTTCCCCAGAATCGTTCATTGGCAGATACACTTCCTTCCCTTTGACACGATCGGTGATCAGGCATTTCACCTTCACATTTCCAAAAGGCGATGTGAGTCTGACAAGGGTCCCGTCCTGAATCCCCCGTTCTGCCGCAAGCTCTGGAGAAATTTCTAAGAATACATGAGGCGTTTTTTCAGAAATGCCTTTTGATTTATACGTCAGGTTTCCTTCGTGGAAATGCTCCAAGAGCCTGCCGTTATTTACATGGATATCATATTCTTCACCGAACTCCTCGGGCTCAGTCCATTGAACCGGATAAAGAATCGCTTTGCCGTCCGGGAAAGGAAAACGCTCTGTAAAGAGTAAAGGCGAATCCTTCCCATCAGCACGAACAGGCCATTGCAGGGAATTGTAGCCCTCAAGACGTTCATAGGTTACTCCTGCATAAATTGGTGACAGCATTGCAGCTTCTTCCATTATGTCGGAAGGATGCTCATAATTCCAATTGGCCCCAAGCTTATTCGCTATCTCCATAATAATCTGCCAGTCCGGCTTTGATTCACCCAGAGGTTCAAATACCTGGTATAAACGCTGAATACGGCGTTCAGTATTTGTAAAGGTTCCTTCTTTTTCAAGGCTCGGGCTCGCAGGAAGAACAACATCTGCAAATTCTGCCGTCCGAGATAGGAAAATGTCCTGCACAACAAAGAAATCAAGCTTTTCATATGCGGCGTGCACATGATTGATATTTGAGTCGACAAGACCCATTTCCTCCCCTTTTACATACATCGCTTTCAGCTGTCCGGAATGGATTTTTTCAATCATTTCATGGTTGGTCATGCCCGGCTCCTTCGGCAGCTGCACACCCCAGGCTTGTTCGTATTTCTTGCGGACTTGTTCATCCTTCACTTTTTCATAGCCCGGCAGGCTGTCAGGCATGCTTCCGAAGTCACTTGCCCCCTGGACGTTGTTATGGCCGCGTAATGGATAAGAACCCGCACCCGGTTTTCCGTAGTTACCTGTGACAAGCAGCAAATTTGAAATCGCAGTGCTTGTATCGCTGCCTCCAATGTGCTGGGTCACACCCATGGCCCACAACGCGCACACACTGTCAGCCTCATGAATCATTTCAGCCATTTGAATCAGGGTTTGTTTATCAATTCCGGTTTTCTCCTCTGCATATTCAAGTGTGTACGGCGCAAGGTTTTTCACGTATTCATCCCGGCCGTTGACCCTTTCCTGCAAAAAGCGTTCATCAGCCTTGCCGCTTTCAATCAGATATTTGGCGATGGCATTCAGCCAGACGATATCTGATCCGGCACGCGGCTGGACAAATAGATCAGAACGCTCAGCCATTTCGTGTTTTCTGATATCGGCCACGATGACCTTCTGCCCTCTCAGCTTGTGAGCCCGTTTAATGCGGGTAGATAATACCGGGTGCGACTCTGACGTGTTCGAACCGATAATCAAAACTAGATCTGCCTGGGCGATATCTGTAATCGATCCTGAGTCACCGCCATATCCTACTGTCCGGAACAGTCCGGCAGTAGCCGGAGACTGGCAATAGCGCGAGCAGTTATCCACATTATTTGTGCCGATAACCCCTCTGGCCAGCTTTTGCATCAGGTAGGATTCTTCATTCGTACATTTAGACGACGTGATAAAAGCAAGTGAGTCAGGGCCACATTCTTCTTTCAATTCAGTGAACTTGCCGGCGATCAGTGTTAAAGCTTCCTCCCACTCTGCTTCCCGGAAATGGTCGCCTTCGCGGATGAGCGGTTTTGTCAGACGCTCCTCGCTGTTTACAAAATCCCAGCCGAACTTGCCTTTTACACAAGTGGAAATGCCATTGGCGGGCGCCTCCTCCTGCGGCTCCACTTTCAGAATATCTCTGCCCTTTGTCCAAACATCAAAACTGCAGCCGACACCGCAATAAGTGCAGACGGTTTTGGTTTTTTTGATTCGTTCATCACGCATGGCAGATTCCATGTCAGAAATGGCGAGAATCGAGCCGTAACCTGTCTCTACGCCTTTCGTGATCTCAATCATCGGGCGCAGTGACTTGTTATTGATGCCTGTTAAATATCCTGCTTCCCCTTCCATTCCTTTTTCCATCATCGCGTTGCACGGACATACGGTTGAGCAATGGCCGCACGACACACATGACGACTCGTTAATCGGCACGTCATGATCCCAAATAACGCGCGGGCGTTCCCGCTCCCAGTCAATCGTCAGTGTTTCTGTCACCTGTACATCTTGGCATGCTTCGACACAGCGGCCGCACAAAATACATTGATCAGGATCATACCGGTAAAACGGATGGGACTCATCCTTATGATAAGGCTTATGATCAAACGGGATGCTTTGGTGATTGATTTTCATTTCCTTCACCGTATTATGTATTTCGCATCCTCCATTGTTGTAATCGCAAACTGTACAGTAAAGCTCATGATTATATAAGATTTTATCCATCCCGATGACCTGTGCTTTTTTCACATCAGACGAAACCGTATCAATGACATCGCCATCCTTTATTTCAGCAGAGCACGATCTCTTCAGCTCACCATTGATGCTGACGATACACGTATCACATGTTTCAATCGGCCCAAGGCTCGGATGATAGCATACTTGCGGCACTTCGATTGAACTGTTATTCAAAAGCTGCAGCACCGTCTGGTCCCCGGCTGTCTCTAGCTCAACGCCGTTAATTGTTACTTTTTTTGTGTCCGCCATCTCCATTCCCCTTTCTTGCGTTTATATACCGAATTACCCATTTCAGTTCCCTTACATGTGCTGATTAAAACATACAGAGCGCATAGGAATGTTTTAATGCACGAACACCGGGAAACGACATGATAGACAAAAAGGGAGGGATAACCATGAAGAAAACCATTTCCGCATTAACAGCGGCGGCAGCACTGTCATGTACTGTTTTTGGCTTTGGGACGGCAATTCCGGCGAAAGCTGCCGCTCAGGCAAATCCGCCTGCTGAAGAAACAACCTCATCATCCGCTGAGCTTGTAAAAAGTCTTTATAACACCGCTTTTACAGGTGAAATGCCGCAGCAGGTACAAGGCCTTACGATGAACAAAAGCACAAAAGGGGATGTCCATGCCAAGATGGGAGAACCGGAAAGACCGGCTGGAGGAAACAATATGTTTGATTTATACAGCTGGAATATGGGAAATCCCGGTTACGGCTTTTCCTATAACAAAGACATGACCATTTCAGAAATCCGTTACTTCGGAACCGGAGTAGAACGCCATCTGAATCTTGGAGGGGTTACACCGGATGTACTGAGCGATCAAATTGGCCCCGCCGATCGAATTTTAACTGTTCCATTCACGGATGAAATCGACTATATCTATGATACAGGCCGCTATGAGCTTCATTTCGTCATTGGAGAAGACCAGACAGCCAACCATGTCAATCTAAGAGCAAGATAAAGTACCTGCGGCTGTTCAGCCGCTTTTATTATGGACAAAGTAAGGATGGATTCCTTACAATACATGGGAGGATAAATACGAGAAGAGGTATCAATCATTAATGAGAAGGAACCGGTTCATATATGCGGCCTTTACAATCCTCATCATTGGGTTGGGACTGGGGTCAAGAGCGTTCTCCAGTTTTCTTCCGGCTAGCGTCAATGCCTATCTCGGAGATGCGCTGTGGGCCGCAATGATTTTTACGGGCTGCGGCTTTCTGTTTCAGACGATGAAAACCATCATGACAGGCATTATCAGCCTTTCATTTTGCGTTATTATCGAATGCAGCCAGCTGTACCATGCTGAGTGGATCGACCGGATCAGGGACACTTCGCTCGGCGGCCTCGTGCTGGGGTACGGATTTTTATGGAGCGATATCATAGCTTATACGATGGGAATTGTCACCTGCACACTCATAGAGCTGATCCATCAAAACATCAAAAAGCGCCGCTGACGTGACGCTTTTTCTTATGTCGAGAACAGTCCGCACTGAGACAGAATCGTCTCTGTATCCAAGAGCGTGGCCTCCTTTATATCGACCCGGTGTTTATTCATAAAAGACTGAACAGCGTGATATCCAACCGCATATCCGGCAAAAGCAGATAGTCCGGCCGGCTCAAAGCCTTGCGCTTTTGCTATTTGATCTCCAAACATGTAACGGCTCACCTCCGAAAAGCCTTTTACATCAATCACCTCTTTTATAACTTCAATGGAATATTGCAAATCGTCCCGATCAAAGCGAGTAACCCAAGGGCCTAATTGTTCTTCGCCAAAGAGCTCCCGCGCAAATGACTCAGCCAGCCCTTCAATGACAAGATAATCCCCGACTGACACAGAACCACGATGAAAATCAAAATACGAAAACCGCAGATTATGATGAAATTCATGGGCAATAATCGATGAAATCCTCAGGAGGTTATAGCTGTTCGGATACATCCAAACGTGAATAAAGCCTGGAATTCCCCCAAACCCGCAATACCCTTTTTGCAGCTTCAGCTTGTTTGGATCAGCAATGTAAAGCCCGAACCTCATTTCTTCCGCATTTACGCGCAGCTTTTCACGCTCGGCAAAATGTATACACTGCTGCAGCGCAGATGCAGCAGTCTCGGCAATATGCAATTGCTGCAGTTTTCTCAATGCTTTCTGTCCGGTTTCAGCATCACACACATCCAAATAACCAAGCATCTTTACCGCCATCATCACATCATATCCATTCGGTGTCTTCGCTTTTAGCGGAACCTGTATGGCGCGCCACATTCTTTCAAACGGTCCCATCATCGTATACCGAAACTCGTCCTCTCTTTCGTGTTCTTCCATGGAAAACAGCTTTTCATATTGCTGAAAGGTCTGTTCTATTACGATATTCATCCTAATCCCTCCTTACGAAAAATATACGGTATGCCGCAGCGTAAGGGTCAACAGAAAAAATTAAGCCTTTCTGCCCTATAAAATCAAAGCGGGCCGCCGATAGGAAAGGCATAGGAGATGTAGCAATGGATATTCCTGCATTATCAGTTGCCATGCATCAAGCAAATCTGGCCCAAAATGTTGATATCGCTTTAACGAAAAAGATGCTGGACACTGCCCAGCAAAATGCGGATCAAACCCTTAAGCTGATTCAGCATCCGACGCTTGGACAAAAAATTGACCTAAAAGCTTAGCTTCACGCTAAAGGCGGCCAAGAACACCATCTCCCGGCCGCCTTGTTTTTCACAAAAAAGCATGCATGTTTTGCTCTTTCCTCCGTATGATTAATTGTTTGTCATTTTAAGGAGGTCAGGAAAAAATGAAAAGAATGGTTAAAAAGGTGTCTTTGGCGTTGTTCGCATTCGTATTTATTTTTGCCGTCAAGGGAGCACCCGCTCATGCGGAAACGCATGCCTACGATGGAAAAAGCCCTTATTACAATGATTGTGCGTCCAGTGCCACCACAAAAAAATCTTCTAACCTAGTGAACGCAAACAATCAAGTCATCGGAGTCGTCGAGCTCAAGTTCAGCAGTACGTGCAAAACGGCATGGGCAAAAATCACGATGAACAACACCTTGACAACAGGCTATGAAGCAAATGCGGAAATTACCCGGAACACAGACAAAAAGAAATATAACTGTGACTCTGCAGGCGGCAATGGCAAGGCAGTGGCAGGCCAAAAATCTTGTTATACGCCTATGGTTTATGACTTAGACCCGAGAACCTCCTACGCTTTCGGTAAATATTCAGGCCCCAACCTGAATGTATGGGCAACCACAGGCTCTTATTAAAAAGAAAAAAGGCTGTCCAACGGGCATTTCCCGCGACAGCCTTTCCACATTTATTTCGCTTCCCTTTGTTTTTTTACCTCTTCAAGCTGAGTGACCGTCACCAATTGGTAGCCTTGATCGGTCAGTCTTTTAATAATTTCATCGGCCGCATCAGCAGAGGTGCCGTAAATATCGTGTACTAAAATCGTCTTACCGTCAGCCGCGTGGCTCATGACTCGGTTGACAATTGTGTTTTTATTTCGGTCTTTCCAATCTTCCGGATCAATATCCCATAACGCGACATCCATTTTCAGCTTGCTTCGCAGTTCATCATTAATGCCCCCGTATGGAGGCCGCACAAGCGCCGGACGATACCCGCTTATTTTTTCAATTATGTCCTGCGTGTCATGAATCTGCTTTAATGCCTCTTTCACTGAAAGCCTTGTGAGAAGCGGATGGCTCCATGAGTGGTTCCCCACTTCATTCCCTTCTTTCAGCATTCTTTTTAACGTTTCCGGATAATATTGAACCCTGCTGCCCAGCACAAAAAACGTTGCATGCCCCTCATATTTCTTCAAGGAGTCCAGAATCTGATTTGTTGTCGCAGGATTCGGGCCGTCGTCGAAAGTAAGCGCAATGACTTTTTTATTCGGATCAATTGTTTCTTCTTTGGGTAATGAAATGACTTCGTGCTTCGGTTTTTGTTCTTTGATTTTATTTTTGTTTTTCGCTTTATCAATATATTGTTCTTTCAATATATCTTTTAAAAGATGTTTCTTAATCGCAATCGACTGCTCTCCCAGATAGCCCGCAGCGACTTGATATGTATCAAAATAAAACTCGATATAATCTTCCTTGACGGCAAAACGGCTGAAATTGTCTTTTGCCGGTGCAGTTCCCTCTTTTAACAGTTCGTCGTCCGCTGCAATGTCCTTATTCTTTTTAAGCTCATGATAAGCGATCAGCGAAAGCTTTTGTAAATAATCCGATTCCTTTTTAAAAATATCATCAATAGAAAGAAAGGCTTCCTTACTAAAATCAAAGTTAAACGTTCTTTTCACGGTTTGTCCATGAGCGCCGCCTATGTATTTATATTCAGTAAAGACCACTGCCGCTGTCTGCTTGGCGTAATGAACGATTTCGTAATCGATGTTGAGTTCATTGCGCTTTTTTGTATGCTCCTGGTCAGCATCTTTCGTTTCCTTTTGAAATTGCCGAACCTCTTTCTCTGCGAAACGCTTTAATGCCGCATCCATTTTTTTATTTTTAAAAACAGGATAGTTGACCGCGTAATTAAATGTTTTCCCGTCATTCACAAGCGTTGCGATCTCTACATCTCCATACTGAGAATCGGTTTTCACTTGATTCATGACCGTTTCTTTTTTTGATGTATTATGGCAAAAGCCTATGACCCCTGCCACACAAACTACTGCTAGTAATAATTGAAACCATTTGATTCTTTTCCCCAACAAAACAAATTCCTTCTTTCGTAATCACTTCGATTTATATTCCATCAATAGATTCAGATAATGTTCTTTATGCTTTTTCTTCCCAATGAGAAATGTTTTTTGTAACATTAAAGTAACATTTATTTCACATTTGTAATATTAGGAGATTTAGAAGTTCTTGTCAATCCCTTTCTAAGGATTTACTCATTAAAAAAACAATCTGGTCAATGGACATACACCTATTTCTCATATCAGGAATAAGGTAAACAGAATAAAAAATGCTAGGGAGGTAACCCTCTTGGAATTTCCTGTGAATTACGACCAGTATGAGCAAGTTTCCCCTTTTGATGAAAGACAGCCATATTACTACCCGCGTCCGCGCCCTAGACCGCCCTTTTATCCGCCTTATTATTACCCAAGACCGTTTTATCCGTTTTATCCACGTCCGCCTTACTACTACCCGCGCCCTCCTTACTACCCTTGGTACGGATACGGCGGCGGATACGGCGGCGGATATGGAGGATACAACAGATAGCAGGTTTATGTACCGAAAATGGGGGCAGTCCAGCTCCCCTTTTTTGTATAAATATTGACAATATCATGACAAATACAGGAAATAATTGTGATCTGGCTGGCCTCTTGGTACGATAACAAAAGCATGCAGTTTTGGGGGAGGCGTCTATTTTTGGAGAATTCAAGAGTTTCTGCTCCGATTTCTGAAACAAAATACATAAAAGCCTCGAACCGGGTATCCGTTTACGATTTTATAAAGCTTGCAAAACCCGGCATTATCATATCAAACTCAATAGCAGCCTTCGGCGGATTTTGGATCGCATTTGTGAGCTCAGAAAAACCATTAACGGGACTCGCTTTTTTCATGACAATGGTGACGGCAATGCTTGGGACCGCGTTTGTCATGGCTTCCGGCACTGTCTACAACAACTATTTTGATCGGCATATGGACGCAAAAATGGAGCGCACCCGCAGCAGGGCCTCTGTCACAGGAAAAATGCCGCCGGCTTTAATCTTAACGTATGGCTCTGTTTTAGGAATAGCAGGTCTTGCCATGCTGTATTCCCTCAATCCTTTACCTGCAATTCTCGGACTGGCCGCCTTTATTTTTTATGCCATCATCTATACAGTATGGGTGAAACGGGCCTCGGTATGGAGCACATTTGTCGGAAGCTTTCCGGGAGCTGCTCCGCCGCTAATGGGTTATTGTGCCATCACAGGGGAAATTAGTGTAACCGCCGTTATGTTATATGCCCTTATGTTTCTGTGGCAGCCCCCGCATTTTTGGGCCATTGGGATAAGACGCAAAGAGGAATATCGAGCGGCTGGTGTCCCGCTCTTGCCTGTTGTAAAAGGAAATCATGTAACGAAAGTAAAAATGATTCAATATATTGCAGTCCTGGTGCCGGTTACGCTATTATTTCCTTTTTCTCTCGGCACCGGCCATATAAGCCCATTTTATTTTTTAACTGCCTTGGTTCTCGGAGGTATATGGATCAAAAAAGGCGTCCATGGATTCAAAACAGACGATGACGTAAAGTGGGCAAAGGATATGTTTGTCTACTCGCTCATTTATTTTTGCTTGCTGTTTTTTGTCATGATGATCGATTCCTTAGTAATGTTTTTAATCAGATGATGTTGCAAAAAGAGCCACACATTAATGTGACTCTTTTTTGTTTGGAAAAATAGTCTCTAATAGAAATGTCATGATAAAAAACACAGCCGTGCAAATCAAAAATCGTATGATTTCCATCAAAATCCAGCTATGGGCAATACTCATATCATCGGTTTCCTGGAGGGCTGCACATATTGAAAAAATAGTAAGTATGTATTTTATGATTTCTTTGTTCATGGACACCATCACTTTCTGGATATGATCACCAATATCCAAAATAACACATAGCTGAGAGCGACAAAAGACGAAAGAGTAAAAAAGCACCCGCCCAGGCAGAACTAAAATTCCAATGAGATACATAATGTCTATCCATTCTAAGATATGAAACTATACCAGACTAAGATCTTTTCCATTACCAGTCCCAATCCGGAAATAAAGAAAAAATTGTTTAACCACCTACATTATGGTAATATATGATTTGCTTTTCTCATGTTCATTGATTTGGAGGCATACGATGAAAGGGATTGTTTTAGTTGTTCAGCTTGGATTTTCATTTATGGCTTTTCTGTTTTTAGCCGCTGTCAATTGGTATCAAGGAAGCGAGCTTGTTTCAGATCAATTCGATTGGAATTACACAGCCAAATTTACAAAGCTCCTTAACGGCATTGACACCATCACCAGCCCCAAACAAATTTCACAGCTGGACTTTTTCATATACTCTGCGAAACACTATCCACTCATGAGTATACTGATGATCTGTTCGTTTTTATATGTGTTATTATCACTTGTTTTGCTGATCCGCGATTGCCACACGGCTCGGTAAAGAATATGTCATTTCCACATGCCCCATTGAAATATCATAAAAGGAGCACCGTTATGATCCTCTCCCCCTTTTTCTAAATCGCCGGTTCATCTAGATGATAGGACAAGGCGTACCTCGCTCTGCGTTCTTGCTTCCGACCATTGGCTTTTTTTTGAAAATCAGCATCTCACGATTAGGTACTGGTCAATCAGAACTGTGTGAATATGATCAGAACTCGAATGTTCTTGAACCGTTAGTTATTTTCGGTATGTTCATCTTTTGTTTTCCCATCTTTCGGAAACTTTTCTCTCGCTCTTTCGTATAACCTTAGAGGAGGTATCACATGATGAAAGAGTATGAATTCATTAGAGTCGAACTTAGTACCATGAGAAGAAGGCCCAAAGAAGACTACCAACAAATCATCCGTGATTATGCTCAAAGAGGATGGAAGTTTATTCAGATTTTCGCCCCTAGTATAGACGGGTATGGAGCAGCTGCTTATTTTGAAATAATATTTGAAAGAGATGTCGAGGATGCTTAGTCTTTATGGCTAAGTATACTTACATACATTTATAAAGACACATTCAAAAAAGCTTACAATTAGTAAGCTTTTTACATTTTACAGGTCCTACGCTACCTTACATTTCAAACTTTTTGAAGAAAGTAAACAAGAGGATTCCCCATCATTACCAAGGAATACTCTTGTTTATTTCAATCGTGCTTCAAACTTCGCTATCGTTTTCGCCTGATAACGTCCATGCATCAGTTGCACGCTTAATCATTTACTTTCCCCGTATATACATAGATCACCTGTCTTAGAAATTCAGCTAATCCCTCACCATGTTGATCGTAATATCGTTTAAAGCGCTCATCTGATACATACATCTCCCCTAGACCTGCATGCGCTTCTTTGCTGTAGTCGCTCCAATGATAAAGAAGCCATTTTTTGTGCAATTCCGCCGCTTTCAATGCATCTTCACTTTTTGGATCTCCTTCTTCAAATGCTTTTTGAAGTTTTTCGAACATTTCTTTCTCTGTAGCGGTCAGCTCTTCATATTGCTCCTTTGTCATATTCAACACTTTTTGGTTAGCTTCTTCTACCACTTCTTTGCCGTACTTTTGGCGTATTTCCGCTCCGTATTTCCTCTCGTTTTCTTCCACAAGCTCTTTTTTAAATCCGGTAAATTTCTCTTCATCTCTCATCTTTTCATTTCTCTCCTCTGCATGAATTGTTTTCTCTACATTTTGGATAAGGCTATCAATCCGGGCTCTTTCTTCTAAAAGCTCTGTATGATGATCCTTTAATGCTTTCTGACGATTAAAAGATGGGGAAAAGATTAATTTTTTTATCTCCTCTAATTGGAAGCCTAACTCTCGATAAAATAAAATGTGCTGTAATTGGTTGACTTCTTTTTCCCCATAAATTCGGTATCCAGATGAATTAATCCGTGCTGGCTGTAAAAGGTTAATCTCATCATAATACCTAAGCGTTCTTGTGCTGACTCCCGCTAATTTGGCTAACTTCTGAACGGTATATTCCATTTCTTCTCCCTCCTTAACGGTATATTCCATTTCTTCTCCCTCCTTATACAGTAACCGTACACTTTAACGTAACGTGAATGTCAAAGCTTTTTTTAAAAAAAGATCTTCTTGCATGTTTCAAGGAGATGATGTATCTACAACTTGTCATATACCGAATTATCTGGTGTCTTTATTAAGAAGTTCTTTTAAAAGTTGATTGAACTCCTCCTGTTGTTTTATATTTTTGCGGCCATTTCGATTAATTGCTGCTAGTTCGCAGACAATTCCAGCCGAAATAAAAAACAATAAACCTTCAAACATATAGCATCCTCCAACGTTTAAGAAATAGTCAACTGTGTTTGTTTATTTTCTAAAGATTGCTTATCATTTTTATCTTCCCTACGCTGAAAAATGTTATTTAGAATAAGTGCTGTCATGACAAGCATTGTTCCTGCTACATCAAAAATGGTGATTTTAAATCCTTGTATCATCATGATCAACAATGTAGTAATGGGAACAAAGTTAATAAATAAAATCCCGTTAATGGGTGATAAAATTTTAACACCATAGTTCCAGCTAAGGAGAGCTACGATACCTGGTAAAGTAATCATAAATAATAAGTCATACTTAATTTCAGCAATCACTTTTATACTTGGTATGGACACGTATCCTTGAGCGGTGAGCGCAGCTGTTAGAATACCCGTTACAGCTGTACCAAATAAACATGTCAATGTTGAATAGCGCAGTGTAGACCATTCTTGAAACATCTGTCCTCCCATTGTATAGATTACCCATCCCACAACACCCATTAAAATAAAGGTTAGCGAAAACAGATTATCTTTCAATGTATAAAAGAAACTCATATCACCTTTGGTAATAACAAATGCGGCTCCAAAAAAAGCAATCATAATAGATAGAATCTTATATTTTTTCGGCTTCACATGTTTATACCCCCAAAGGATAAAAATAGAAATGATTGGCATCAGTGCCTCTGCAATAGACGCAGTCATGATTCCAGACTTCCCCATCAATCTTTGGCCCCAAAAAATAAAAACATTGTATACAGTAAACGCCATCACACCAAAAAAAATGAGCAATTTTGCTTTACCCTCTAAACGAAATGATTTCTTCCCCTCCCTCACCAATAATAAAATCACTAAGATAACTGCTGCCACACCGTATCGAATAGATGAAAAATAAAATGGATCAACAAATGCTAATGCATGATCCGCAACTGGAAACATTGCGCCCCACGACATACTTGCTATTAAACATGTGAGGACACCAATGAATAATTGGCCGTTTTTCATTGTCATTTCCTCCTTTTCTTGTATTGACAATGAGAATTATAAAAAGAGGAATGACATCATGTAAAATGAATAAAAATGATGAAAAACATCATTTATAATGATATTTTAAATGAAGGAGGGATACCAAATGGAGTTGCGAGACTTACAAATTTTCCAAAGCGTTGCCCATCACAAAAGTATTACCAGCGCTGCAAAGGAATTAAGCTATGTACAATCCAATGTAACAGCACGTATTAAGCAATTAGAAAACGAACTCAAAACACCTCTTTTCAATCGGCATAAAAAAGGGGTCACATTAAATCCCGAGGGCCGAAAAATGCTTGAATACGTAAACAAAATCTTGATAGATGTTGAAGAGCTAAAACAAGTCTTTCTTGATAGTGATATACCGTCGGGAATATTAAAAATCGGGACAGTGGAAACAGTGAGGATACTGCCGACCATCTTAGCCTCCTATTATAAAAAGTATCCTAACGTTGATTTATCATTGCAGGCTGGCTTAACAGAGGAACTGATTGAGAAGGTAACTAACCACGAATTAGACGGGGCTTTTATATCAGGGCCAATTAAGCACTCCCTTCTCGAACAATATGATGTCAATACTGAAAAACTTACTCTAGTAACAGCAAATAAAACGTTTCAAATAGAGGATTTTATGACGACGCCGATCCTTGTGTCTAATCAAGGATGCGGATATCGTTCTAGGCTAGAACATTGGCTCACAGATGAAGGTTTGCTCCCAAAAAGAATTTTGGAATTTAACATTCTTGAGACCATTTTAAACAGTGTTGCACTTGGTCTTGGAATCACAGTCGTACCCGAATCTGCCATTACACATCTTTCAGCCGCAGGTAAGGTTTATTGTCACCCGCTGCCTGAGAAATATAGCATGATCTCAACCATCTTTATTCGTCACAAAGACGCTTACATGACAAATTCGATGCGCAGCCTGCTGAAGACGATTGGTGAGCATCAAAAGATGAGTATGTCTTAAGGTAATCTGCTACTGCTTTGTTCTCACCGCCAAACTTATGCATATTCCTGTGAATGATAAATAATAAAGAGCAAGCACCAACTCTGCTCCCCCTTTACTCCGTGTCATCCATTTTTTCTATTTAGTATTTAGATGCAGACGGTTTTTCTTACCATTTTGAAGGCATACTGATTTCTTAATCGTTTTCCTGTACCTAGTTAATGAATTTTTCTGGTGTGGCACATATGACGGATACGTTAAAGAGAGAAAAAATTATGTTATGAAGTACCAATTCATTCTCGGGATAAATTAACGTAAAAAAGGATTCACAAGTATGGATATTAAGCAGAGGAGAGGCTAAAGAGATGGTTCTTCTTGAAACGGATCGGTTACTATTAAAAACGATTGATGTTAACCTTCTAGACGCTGCATCTAAACGGGATCATCAGGCTATTATAGACCTGGGTTATAAAACAAATGGGGAATGGCCAAACTCCGATTTTTTTGAAGCAATTCCTTATTTCCGCGAGATTTTAATGAAAAACAAAGGAACAAAAGGATTCGATTCATGGATCATTTTAAAGAAGGATGATTATGAAATTGTTGGAGGAATTGGATTTTTAGGCGACCCTGATACGGATGGCATGGTTGAAATCGGTTTTGCAACAAATAAAAGTCACCGCCGTAAAGGTTATTGTTTTGAGGCTGCTCAAAAGTTAATAAACTGGGCATTAAGCCAAGAGAATGTTAGCTGTATTACGGCTAGATGTGAACATGGCAATATTGGTTCACAACATATTTTGGAGAAGTTAGGGTTTAAACTGGGCGCTAAAGAAAAAGACTTTATCCATTGGAGATACGCTAAAGTGTAAAAACATATAAGAAAGCAGGCTCTATGCCTGCTTTCTTAAGCTATTTTCCTCTATGCTTTTTTTTTAGCTTTTTGCTTTCTGAGGAGATACTTTTGTTCTTTTATTTTTTCTCTTTGTTCTTTGGTTATTTGTTTTTTCTTTTGCTTGTTCGCTTCAAACTCTTGTTTCATGGCTTCCTGTGCCTTTAAGGATGCTCCGGCACGTTTTAATTCCTTCGAAACCTTACGTTGCAATTTTTTCGGATTTATCTTTTTCTGATCTTGGGCTTTTACACGAACCCCTTCCTGCTCAGCCTGAGACAGAGTCTTTAAGAGCTGCCTATTAACAAAATCGAATACTTCAGAATCCTTCGGCTCATTGCCAAACAAATGCCGAGAGGCCTTTAGTTTTCCGTTTTTCACAACCTCGATAACGCCTACCCAAAACTGACCATCGTAGTAAATCGTTAATTTCATAACGATTCCCCCCCTCTTTTAAATGATGAAAGAATGACGGACATCCCGAGGAGGGGAAGGTTACTGACATGTAAAATGCATCCGGACTACCAACCGAATCGTGTTTTTTCATTCTTCTGCATAAATTTTATCAATTTTTCCATTTAGAGAAAAGAGATTGATAGCATCCTTTACGTTTTTTTCATGCATCAGCATGAACCTTTTTCTCTATTCAAAATTAAGAAATCCAAAGAAGCCTGAAAAAGATTAAATATAATTGCTTGTTATAGCCTCTCTTGTAATGAGATGGGTTCTCTTCTTTCAAAAGATCATCTGGCTTCGGTTTCCTTTTCGTTTCGCAAATGCCGGCAGCTGTCAGGCCCGTTCACATAAACCGTGAATGCCATTATTTTCACACCTCTTTTGAAAAAGGCCTTAGAAGTAGCCGGCGATCAGATGAAAAATAAAAACGGAACTAACTCAAGTTCATTCGAGTCAGCTCCGCTTGATGATTAGTCCAAGTTTTGGTCGATGGTTCCCTCAAAATAGTCATCACTGACTTGTTCATGCGTTTCTGCCAAACCCTGTTCCAATTGCGTGCTTCCTTTGTAATCTGACGGTTCAAAATATCTTCCTGCCACATCCATATTTTCGTTTGCTTCTTCTTTGTTATTGGTTTGTTCGTTCTTGTCTAATGTCTCCGACTTAGGATTGCCATGTAGGGTTTGATTAAAATCAAAGTCCTTGTCGATTTCAGAAAATCTTTTATAATCATCAGGTCTGTCTGCTCCATTTTTTTGAGTCACATCATCCACTCCCATTCCTTATCAATCAATATGACAGGCCAAAAACAATTGGCTAGTTCTTGTTATTAGGCCTTCCATTGAAACAAAACTTATTTGGTCCTCTTTGAACCTGTGCCATGTTTTTTAGGGTCATCCACTTTAAATGCTGTTTCAGTCTCATGATCATTTCTTATTTGTTCAATACTTGAATTTTGAATCCCTTTTTTCGTCATCATTTCACCTCTTTTCTGAAAACATTGGAATATCAGCTCCATCCTTATTCTGTCTATTGAGCAGGCATTCATTCATGCCTTTTGACCAATAACAAAAAATCCCCTTTAACGTAAGAGGACCCTTTATCATGAGAACTCGTTCTGTATCTGCCAAAGTATAATTTAATTTTCAGTCAACACAATAAGTTTAAAGATGATGTTATTCATTTTAATATGAGAGAAACACTCTTTATTTAGGGGATCAGCCAGAGCGTGTGTATTCGGAAAGGGTGCAGCCGATTTCTTTACATCCGCTGCTTATTTGCTAACGAAAATCACTGTATTGTTAAATGATATTAATCGGTCCGTTTAGGTTGTAGTTGTTCAACTTGGCGATAGAGCGAAGCACGTCCAAACGGGCAACCGATTCACTCCACTCCTCAGGGTGTCCGGATCTGTTAGGTTCATCTTTGAGGAAGTTGCTCTCTAGCTTGAGGTTTTAGATTTTTCCTTATGAGATTTTCAGGCTAAAAAAACACCCCAATCGCTAAACTCATTGTCTAACAATTGGGGCGGAATTTACGATTCATTTATAGCATCCTTAGGATTTTCTCCATATTGATTAACTTTTGTTTCACTATCTTGGCAGTTAAAGATCAGCATAATAATAGGACCGACCACCGGAATAAAGCCTATACATATCCACCAGCCACTTTTGCCGATATCATGCAATCTGCGGATACTGAGAGCAAGCGACGGAAGAAAAACAGCTAACTGATAAAGAAAGATCAGAATATATGCCAGTAATCCCCCGCCATATCCAATTACGTATCCTACTTGAGAACTGGCATATCCTTCTGCCGCCAATGGGCCTGATGTAAATAATCCAACTAGTATTAATGATAATAGTAATAAAATAACACAAATGATGCCATTAAAAAGATGAAACATCCAGTATTCCTTTCGCCGAGCTCTGCCTTCAAAATTGACATAGTTCTTTAAGCCATTCCAATACCACTTCATATCATTTCCTCCGTTACCAATACTATAGTTTACTGCAAAACATATCCATTATATCATAAAAACAATGAAAAATAGGAGGTCTATAAAACTAGTCAATGGCAAAAAGATCTCATTATCAAATAGCTTGCTATACAAAAAATGAAGGCAGGCGTAAAAAAAAAATAGACAAGTTCATGATCCTCACTCCTTTAGTTCCATTCTTAGTCAACGTGAAACAAAACAGGAATTAACGAAATATGCCAACATACACTTTGTATGAATGTAAACGAAGGAGTGGTTACTTTGTATCATTACTATTATGTTCCTGCGTTAATTCCTCACTTACCACCTGCTCATCACACGCAAAGAAATCAAGACTTTTCAGAAAGACAGCGAAGAAGAGAAATTACATTGAATGTAGATGGCTTTATACCGCCATCTTCCACCGAGGATCTTGGAGACGGCTTTTATTCTTACGCATGGACTAACCAACAGGTCATAGATCCTGGTGAATACCTTGTTTGTTATCTTGAAGGAAGAGAGATAAAGGTCATTAATGGCGGGTTTACTCCACGTGATTATGCTCCATTGTATGCAATAGGCAGCTATCCAAGGAGAAGAAACCAGTGGGTGATTACGATTCATAATCCTCTTCAAACCCAAAGAGCCATATCACTTTATCTCATTGCGAAAAGATAAAACAACACATTGGCCACATTAAGCATCCAGATGATATTGATATCGGGATGCTCATTTCTTTTTCTTTTTTACATGTACTAACACGTTGATGTTTGATTTTGTAAAGTTGGATCATTCTTGAGCTGTTTGCCTATCCTTATTTTTTTCTTGAATTGTACGTTTCAGTGCTCAATGTAATTTGAGCACCAGCATAATCAGAGCATGAGCAATGTTTTTTGCCCTTCTATTCCTCCCAGTATTGAACGTATATCTTACTTTTTGATTTCATTTCCCTCCCATCCTCTGTACATGTCGCTATATAAGCAGACAAAACAAAAATCGGCGGGAACGCATTTTAATAGAGGATAATATATTAGCGACAGAAAAGGAGTTTAGGCATAAAACGCTAATTTTTATCAGAGGAACAAATATTATATTGGAGTGTTTACAATGATTAAATTTTTTGAGTATAACTGGCAGGTAAGAGATGAATGGTTTGAATGGTGCAATCACTTAACTACTGAGGAATTATTAAAAAACCGCATTGGAGGAGTTGAAAGTATTTTATATACCCTCTTTCATATCATTGACGTGGAATATAGTTGGATTCGTGCCATTCAAGGCAAGAAAGACATTGCAGTGAACTTTAGTGATTACAATACCATTCAAAAACTTAAATCCCATTCAGTTACTCTGCGCACTGAAATTAAGGAGTTTGTTGACACAGACTTAGACAATTTAGAAGATGAACTTGTTTCAATTCCATGGATGAAAGAAATGTTCAAAAAGAGTGAGATATTACATCATATAGTTGCTCACGAAATTCATCACATTGGACAACTATCTGTTTGGGCAAGAGAATTAAACTTAAAGCCAGTATCTGCTAACTTTATTGGGAGAGGGATATAATTTAAAGATATGTGTAGGAACCTGAGATTTAAATGGTGGAAATAATAAGATGCCTTTAAACAATTGAAACACTTCATCATTATCAAATGAACTTTTTCGTGCCACAGGACTCAAAAAGGTAAGGATATGATCATGAAAGTCTTTGAAGCTAAAACATTGCTATCTGAAGCTGAGAGCTGATCAAGAGAATTCAAGAGAAGAAGAAGCCAGAAGTCAATCTCAAGAAGCCTCAATGCCGGAGCAGATTTAGATGACAGTGAGTTTTCCGGCAAAGGTGCCATAACATCAACCCATTTTATAAAGATTATGCGAGTGTTGCTGACAATTCGATTGATTTAAATGCTATAAAAATTGCTTTTTTAATAAACATTTCATGTTCTTTAGAGGACGCCAGCTTATCTGTGCATACATCGAAAAATCCTCTTTAGAACACAAGCTGCTAACGCTTACACAAAATCAAAATCCATTATGTCTGAACAGAAGAAACCCATACATAAAAGATATCTAAAGTGCTATAAACGATATCCTTCCGCTTGACCTATTAAGCAGCTGGAGAGCACCCCCCCTGACTACTCTCTCTGGATTAGGAGCTTTTTGTGAATTGAAACGGATCTGGTTCAATCTAAAGCATGTTCATATTTCTAAAAATCCTTTCATTTGTCTTCCCTCTTCTCTATATAATTTCAATATCTCTTAAGTAAGCAGCAGCGTGAATGAAATGATTCCCCCGATTAATCACTGTGATCGAATTCTTTCACTAACTTATTTTAAACAGCCCTATTAATAAAATATCAGTGAATTTGACCATACCATATAATATAAACTTCATATATTAATTTTAATCAAAACAATAGGAGGGTTTACATTGGGTTATTATAAAAAATATAAAGAAGAGTATTACACTTGGAAAAAAACTTATTACAAGAAGTATTACGACCACGATAAAAAGCATTATGATTGCGACAAGAAGTATTATGACTGCGATAAGAAGCATTATGATTGCGACAAAAAGTATTATGATTTTGATCATGACAAGAAGTATTATGATGATGATCACGATTATCATTACGATAAAAAGTATTACGATGACGATGATCATTATTATGATTATGTCAAATCGTATAAAAAACATCACTAAATCTCTTATCACCTATAAAAGTTTTATATAATTAATACGCTTTATGGCAAGTGATGTGAAAATAGAAAAGCTCCCTATTCTGTGGGAGCTTTTCTTAGAAAATTGATAAGCTATGATTCCGACTGGGCTCGAACCAGCGACCTCTACCCTGTCAAGGTAGCGATTATCTTCTGAGCTGTTATTTTTATTCCTGACAAATACTTATCCATCAAGGAATTTTGAAATAGATGTATGATCCCTTCTGAATAAAAATATTAATTGTTGGCAGGTTTGGGCAACAACTCGCCAACAATTTCCCATTTAAAACTAATGAGTAAATTCACAGGCTTACCAATATTTTCTCCGTTGATAAAGGAACGTTTGTTCGCATATAATTTATTTAAGGAGGTGATCGGAATGAGTCATGGAATTTACGACAAGAGATGGGAACAAAAATTCATATTACCTGAGCAAAGGGCTGCCCTTTTAAACAGGAAGAAAGAAGTCCAAAAGATCGACAAACCCATTCTCGATGAATACCAACTGGAGGAAATCGCACGAACTATTTGCGAAGCGATGGAATCCAACTCAGTTCTGGTCATCAGTGTATACAGAGACGGCTTTATTGAAGAAGTAACAGGACATGTGCATTACATAGATGAAGTTAAACAGAGGCTGCACGTGAAGGATTTAAAAGGAGATACATGGTTTATTGCATTTGAGGCTCTTTTGGCCGTTGGAGTATATGAAGAGTGAATTCATGTGGGATAGACATATAAAGGGTGGGGTTTTATAGAAATAAAAAAACTCCCAAACGGGAGAAGTTTCTAATCATACTCTCAGCTCAAAGGAGAACCCGCTATTTTACTAATTAGGTAAGCTTGAATACTGCTTGCGAAAACTGTTAGAATACTTAGATTGTTCATATCTATCGCCCCCTGTGTAATACTCAAATTGAAAATCCCTAACAACATAATGACTGTCCAGATTATCAACCTATTAGTAAACCCAAGAGTTGAACTCGGCTCCTTATCTACGCTCAGGGGTAACGCTGAGCTCAAAGTACGATCTAGAAAGAAAAGCCCCATCTCACCTACGTCAGTAGCTCACGTAGGAACGCAAGCCTTCGGATTGACAGGGCTAATACACAATATTTGTAATTTGTAACCCAATTATACAAAAATCAGACTAAAATTGCAAGGTTTTTTTCACAACTTGTGAAGGAGTGAATTTCCAGTGGGAGTATGAATAATTCCATTTATTTATTATATCACCATCATTACTTGTACTTACGCCTACATTAAAATTCGGTCTGATTTCACATATACGTTTATGAATATGTTTATAAAGCTTTTCTTTAGCAATTGTCCTTTTCCCTCGTCTACCCGTTTCTTCATTTTTTTCTAAATGAAGTTTATTTAATCTGAAGAACATTGCCCCTGTTACAATATCAGCACATTGCAATATAACATGATCGTGTGAAGAAACTTCAACAATGTCGTCAAACCGTATAGAGAGATTTGCATTTATAAAATCTTCAGATAATCTTAAGTCATATATAAAATTTTTGAATTTATCAACTTTTGATTTTTTATCTGGGAATTGATCGAAATATAAACGTAAATTGATTTTTTCATTAGTTAAATTAGAGTACTTTAAACCAAAAGCATGTTTTATAAATTGATAATAAAGCTTGAAATAAGATTCTTCATGTTCTTCTTTAGTAAAGTGTCTTATTATATCGTCACTAACTAAATTCTGTTGAAACATAACTCTCATTTTCAACTTATCCTCTTGTAATAAATCAAAAAAAACATCCATCAAACCAATGTATTTTTCTAAATATGGAGCAGTAACCTTGGTCCATTTTACTTCGCCAGTTATATTCGCTTCACTTTTATATCTATTCAATCTATTAACAACATCTTCAAAGTGTATTGATTTAACTAAAGCCCCGCCGTAAAAATTACTGCAAAGCTTTCCTCTTTTTGTAGACTCGTCACAGTAAATAAGGTATTCCAAAATTTCCCCCTCCTAAAATAAGTATACCTTATTTACTGAAACTTAGAAATATTTGTTTTCTTAACCACCATACGGTCTATATTTCTTCCGGCCAGCTTCTAATTCTTTTTTAAGGGCTTGTACATGTCCCAGCAAAAACAATGCGACTGTTCCAACCTTTTTAACCGGCTTGAGCTTTCCGGATGTCACAAGGGTGCTTAAGCGCTGCCGTATGATTCCAGGCAGCTACCTGCCTATCCTTTTAACCTCTCTTCTCAATTGCTTAACAACACACGAATGGGAATAAAGACTCAGACCTAATTAATCATTTTCCTCTTTCGAAATACTTATTTGTCTTTTTCTTCTTTCTTCCATGGTAATATCTTGGTTAGGAATTCCAATGAAAGGATATGAACATGAAAGTACTTGAAGCAAAGACGTTGCTTGCCGAAGCAGATAAACGTGCAAAAGAATACAAAGAATTAAGAAGTCAGATGGTCAATCTAAAGAAAGCCTTCAAAGCTGTAGCTGATTTAGATGAAAGTGAGTTTTCCGGCAAAGGTGCCGATAACATCAAAGCATTTTATCAAGATCATGCGGGTGTGGCTGACAATTGGATTGATCTAATTGATATGAAAATTGCTTTCTTGACAAGCATTTCAGGCGCTTTAGAGGACGCCAGCTTATCTGATGCATATATAGAAGAATCCTTCTTAGAACATGAGCTGGCTAACGCCTATACAAAATCAAAATCCATTATGTCTGAACAGAAGAAAGCGATGAAAGATATCTTACATGATATCGACGATATTCTTCCGCTTGATTTGTTCTCGACAGAGGTCTTCAAAGACGAACTTGCTGATGCAGAGGATAAACGCAAAAAAACAGTCGATAAATTAGGCAGCGTGGACGAAGCACTTGTTACTGAATATGCTCAATCAGAGCCAAACGAGCAATTCATCAAGAAGGACTTCCAAAAGCTTGAGGAATCAACTGGCAAAGGCAAGAATGCTACACCCATCCACTACAATGCCAAAGCTTATCGAGAAAGTGATATACATAAGAAAAAAGGCGATATTGAGAAACAAACTGAAGCTTATTTGAAGATTAAGAAAGACGAAGCGAAAGAACGAGAAATCAAAGAGCTAAAGAAGAAACTAGCTGACGGAGTCACGGACCCGGATGAATACTTAGAAATTGCCAAGAAGGTCGGCTATGAGAATCTTACCCCTGAACAGCTTGAATTTGTTTCATTTCTTGAACAGCGTAAAGCTTTTATGGATAACGGAAAAGAAGTGTTGCAAATCATAGGTAATGGCGCCAAAGGTGCAATTGTTGGTGTATACGATCTTGCCAAGGATACCGGTGAAGGAGCCATTCAACTGGGATGGAATATCGGTTGGACAATTGACACCTTAAACAAGGATCCTCAAAAAGTGCTGGATACAGTTCTGGAATATGACTATCAAGCTGCCTTTCAAAGTATGGTTGACACATTGAAGGATGATTGGGATAAAAAAATGATTCACGGGGATGCATATACACGGATGCACTATGTTACTTATTTGGGCGGAAGTCTTCTGTTATTGAAAGGTGGAAAGTCCTCTGTCTCAACAGGCTCGAAAGATCTTGCTAAAGTTGGGAAAGCAGCTACTGGCACAATTAAGAAAGGCGGAAAGTCTGTAAAACAGTTTGTCAAATCTCCTGTCAATCGGTATACTCCTGCATTAGAAGGAATCCTTCAAGATGCTGAGAAAACCATTAACGTGAAAAATACTCCGCTGCTAAAAAGTATTGCGGAAGATAAAAAAGAGAGTGTTCTCACTAAATCTGTCAATCAAAATGGTAATAGAGGCACAAATGGTATTACTAAAAAAACAGTAAAGCACGTATATCATGGAGAAATTAACAGAAAAAATAAAGCTGTTGGTTATCATCATGAGAGTATGATGAGTGGTAGTAGAATAATACCAGGAACAGAAGAAGCACCTGATATAAATGGGGTATATAGAGCTAAGATAGAAGTAAAAGGGGTAAAAAAGTAGCAAAGTCATCTTTCTTTCCAAAAGAATGGGATAGAGTAAAAGTTTACAATACAATTTCAGAAGCTTACAAAAACAAAAAACACATACGAGATAATAAGTATATCGGCAAAACTTCATCAGGGATTGATGTGGAGATGTACATTAATAAGGATGGCTCAATAGCAACTGCATATCCTTTATATAAAAAACCAAAGGAATGATTGATTTATCATGGAATATTCATTTGAATTTAAAAGAGACCCTTTAGGGTACTTAAGAGTAGTTCTTCCTACAGAACTAGAATACTTTTCTGATTTCATTGAAGACATTGTTTCGTTGGATGAAGCTGATGAATACTTAAAAATTATTCAAGAAGTATTGGATGGCTCGTCTGAAGAATATGAGATTCAATTCAACACCACCATTGCATATATAAAAAAAGATCAAACAGTCGTAGAACACCTTTATACAGAAAGTGAAAACGACACAAGTACCATGGAAACAGAAAAATTTAAAAACCTTATGCTTGTTTGGAGAGACAAGATCCCAGAAAGGTATAAGAGCGTTGATTGAGACTTTTAGGTCCCTTGAAATTCAAGGGACCTTTTTATTACTTCAATAGTGCTTCAAGTTTTGCTTTTGTAGTTGGTCCATAAATGCCGTCAGCTTTTAATCCATTCATCAGCTGGAATCGTCTGACCGCCGTTTTTGGTCCATAAAAACTATCGATCCCGAAATTCTTGCCTTTCTTATCCGGATAGAAATGCAATGCGGCCAGCGCTGTTTGAATTTGCGCAACAGCAGCACTGTGCATCATTGGACTTTTCACTTTGAAGATGCCGGAAGGCAGATTAGAAGATGATTTCTTTTTGCTTGAGCTTGATTTTTTCACCATTTTGGATGAAGTTGTTTTCTTGCTGGATGAATTGCCGCCAAGTGCTTTTAATTCAGCATCAATCGCCGCTTTAACTTCATTCCAACGTCCCTCGTCTAAAATACGGTGCGGGCAATACTTGCCGCTCCAATCTTCTGCTTCCGCACACGATCAATACCCCATCCGCATTCTTTAAGCAGCTGAGCAACAAACTTGATAGCCAACTTTTCAGCAGCGTAGTATTTAGCGCCTCCTGACTTGCTGTAGCATATTTCAACACCGATAGACTTACGATTCCCGGTGCCGTTTGTGCCGTCTCCAGTTTGCCATGCATTGCGATCTGTAGGGATGCCCTGTCTTACCTCTTTATCATCAACAGTAAAGTGGAAACTCGTTGAACTGGTGTTTCCGATCATGTTCTTGTTTTCTCGATATTCAAGCGAATTTGCTCCAATTTAAGGCGCCGCTCGTCCTCTTCATGAGGCCAGCTGGTCAAACTGTTTAATTAAGCTCCTGAGTTCTCCCATTGCCCGAGATTGAGCATTCAGGAATGTGGTATTTACCTTTAGCGCCACAAGCTATAATAATAATTTTTCTGTCCTTGCAGGCTTCTTGGATATAAACTTTATTAAATTCCATATATCTTTTTGATTCCGTGACTAATGCTTTTGGTTTTGGTGACATAGGAGGAAAGAGATTTACAATGTTTAGAGTACAAAAGCCTTCAGCTACAACAAAATTAGTTATATTCATTACAGTTCTATCGGTAATTAGTGCAGTCGCTTTATGTGGATTTATTAATAGAACCGTTGCACACTGATTGTAATTTTCCTCTTTCCCTGGCACCGGTTCATGCATCTCCCACTGCTTTCGCAATAAAACCTGTATTTTTTACGTTTACTGTCTATTTGATATGACTGTTTATTAATATTGTTTTCTTTTAACTGAACATCTAATGAAGCTTTAATGTTTAAATTTTCAATTTTAACCACCTCCTAAATAATTATTCTCCACTATCTTCCCTCTTCTCTATATACTTATCATTATCTTTAAAGTAACCCGCAGCTGTGAATGAAAGGGTTGCCCCAATCAAAACAAGGTTCGCTTTCATGTCCGGCCTGTAATCGTGTTGGAAATATACCCAGAATCCACATCCCATCAGCAGAAACAAAACTCTCAGTGCCATCTAATCCCCCTATTGTTCACAAATGATTAACATTTATTTACAAGGAAAATAATTACTTCCGTTGAAATCTTATGTTGTAACACAAAAATTTAAAAAGGAGTGTTTAAAATGAATTTCAAGAAAACTGTTGTTTCTGCTTTATCAATTTCAGCTTTAGCTTTTTCAGTTAGTGGCGTAGCATCTGCTAAAGAAGTTAATAACTCTCCTACACAAATTCAAGAAGCTAAGCATGTTTCTGTCTCAGATAAAATCTCTATTCAGAACTATTCTGTTACCCTCTATGTAGGGGGCCAGCCACATGAAATTAAAGAACCGCTAGCCACAAGATTTGTAAGTGATAATTCGTATGTTGCATCTGTAAGCTCTAGAGGGATAATTTACCCTAACCATAGGGGCAATGCTAAGATTACTCTCTTTAAAAGTGATGGTTCTGTATTGGGTGCTGTTTTCGTTACTGTTGAATAAAAATTATGAGGGGGCCTTCCCCTCTCTCAATTTTCAAAAAACCCCCTATTCATGTGAATAACTCAAAACTTTTCATGCTGTCATTCTCCTATCCCCGGCAGAACCGCAATTGCAAAGAATAAAACCACCGCAATAGCCCCAAGGAGCCAACCGTTTGTCTTATCACGCTCATCCTATGGAGGGATTGAGTTCGCTTGAAGCTGAGAATAAGGAAATGAACTTTCTTGAATCAGAAGAAGCAGCTGAATGTATTAAAGTGTTGTATCAAATAGATATTTAATAGCGCTTATATTATCTTGCAGCTCTAATCGGGGGGCTTCGTAGAGGAGAAGCTCTTGCTTGCGAATGTCACTTGGATGTAGATTGGTAAAGGTGGAATATATGTAAACAGATCAATTTTTAAAACAATTAACGGAGAGCCTCACGTCAAAAGCCCGAAGTCAAAAAGTTCTCAACTCGTTAAAATGCCTGATTTTTTATATGGATGAGTTGGCTAAATATTATCGTATATGGAAAAAATTGTTGCTTGGCGATACCTGGGAAGGCGGAGAACATCAATATGTATTTCACAGTGGTAAAGGAAAACCTTACTACTATACAACCCCTACCGCTAAATGGACTAAAATAAAAAAGAAGTACGGCTCAAAGATGTTCGTCTCCATGACTTGCGGCATACTATGGTGGCTCTCCTTAGGGAAGCTGGCGAAAGTCTCAGTGCTATTCAAAGAAGAGCTGGGCATGCCAGCACTCGAACAACTAGTGATATTTATGGTCATGTTACCGAGAAACTCGAAAATAGCACAGTAAAACACTTTAACCAGTTCGATCCTAGAAACTTAGCACAAAATCAGCTCAAAAAAATAATTTCGTCCCCAATTCGTCCCCAAGTCGATGAATAATGACAAAATCAATAAATAAACAAAATAAAAAACCCTTGCTGCTCAAGGGTTTAAGCTATGATTCCGACTGGGCTCGAACCAGCGACCTCTACCCTGTCAAGGTATCCGCAAGTGATCCGATAAGTCAATCGGTAAGTCAAACGTTGGTATATCAGCGTTAAGTCATGCAACTCATATTGAACGTCCTTATTCTGTTAATTCCGATTATAGACTAAGCGCCTCAACCGCGCAAGAAGAGTTTATTTTTTAAAAAAATATTACTTAGACATCTCAATAGAGACTCCGTTTGATTAGGGTTGCTCTCGTATTTCGACATCAGCAAATTCCGCAAGCTTTTGAAAAGCTATGTTATTCACTAACGGACCTGCCTCGCACTCATATCCGCAATCCTTAAGCTGCTCGACGATTTCTTTTAACGTTTTAAATTCCAACAATTTTCTCATCCTTTCGACTAGTTTTTGAAGGTATTTTGATCTTTTTTGCAGAAATATATACCAAATGGAGGTGATACTATGAACTTAGTCCCGGTTAACTCTTCAAATTTAAGTGCTGTTGGCTACGATTCCCAATCCAAAGTGTTACGGATTGTTTTTAAAAGCGGCACCTACGACTATTTTGATGTGCCTCAAGGTGTGTATGATGGCCTAATGTCCGCTCCTTCTAAAGGAAGATACCATCACGCTTTTATTAAAAACAGCTACAGATACGCAAGAGTATAGAAAAGTTTCTTATATTTTATATTTGGCAAACGTATGACAAACGAAGCTTAAAGGCGGCCTCCCAACCGCCCTGCTTCGTCTTCTAACGCCATCACCCCTGCATCAGATTTTTAATCGAAATTTTCCGTCCTTGTTCCGCACTTACAACGCGTTCTGTCCTGCGTCCGATCTCTTCGCTATCCATTACCGTCACAAGCTCGATGTGCATCGGCTGTCCGACGTTCGGCTCCGCAACTGACGCTTCGAAGGCGTGTTTAACCCTCGCCATCTTTCCGCCCGTCAGCGCCATTGACGGATTGTACGCGTAATCCTGTGCGTCGATCATGGCCGCGTTTGCCATTGCGTCTGCCGCCGACTGAACTGCGCCGATATTACGTTCGATACCGACCGCCAATCCTAATGGCAAGAACTTACCGACTTCATCACGGAATACGCGAGAAGGTGAGTGAATGCCGAAGAAGCTTTTGATTCCGTCGGTAATGCTGCCGGCAAAGTCGCCAATTTTTCCGAGAATCCAGTCTTTTACGGAGTTGATTCCGTTCCATAAGCCCTTAATTAAATCGACCCCGGCGTCAAAAACTTTGCTTACGTTATCGCCGATTGCGCCTGCCAAATCAGTAACGATTTTTACGCCCATCTGCAGGAGCTTAGGCGCGGCTTGGATCAAACCGTTTACGAGCGCGACTAATAACTTGATTCCAAGATCGATTAGCTGCGGCATAAATCGGATGATCGTATCGACTAATCGCGTAAGTAACGTAATCGCGGCCGAAACTAATTGCGGAAGCGCCTGGATCAAACCGTTTACTAGCGCAATAATTAAACGAACGCCAGCGTCAATGATTTTCGGTAAATTATCGATCAGCGCTTGGACCAAACTGACGATTAAGAACAACGCCATTTCGATTAATTGCGGAAGCATCGTAATAATTCCGTCGACCAAAGCCGTTAAAATCTGAATGCCAGCTTCGAGTATTAACGGTAAATTCGTCACAATTGCGTTAATAAGCGCCATAATAAGCTGGAGCGCCGCCTCGATTAGTTGCGGAAGAACCTGGATTATTCCGTTAATCAGCGCGTTTAAAATCTGAATGCCGGACTCAATGATCATCGGTAGTAACGTAACAATTGTCGTAATTAACATCGTTAGTAATTGCGTTGCCGCTGTAATGATTGCCGGAAGAGCCGTGACAATTCCCTGGATCAGCGACGTAATGATTAGGATGCCCGCGCCAAGGAGCATCGGTAACAGCGTTGTGATCGATTGGATCAGCGTCGTTATGACTTGCGTAATCGCCGTTAGAATATTCGGAAGCGCCTGCGTAAATCCCGTTAGAAGACCCGTTATAATTTGAACGCCAGCCTGCGCTAGTATCGGTAGATTCGTAGTTATCGCGTTTACGACAGAAGTTACGAGATTAACAAATCCGTTTAGAAACGTCGGCAAGTACGTCTGTAGGCCTTGCTCGATTGCCGGCAGAAATTTAGCGCCCGTTATGATCAAGCCCGGTAGGCCGCCGACTAACAGTCCGATGATTGTCGGAATGTATTGCGCGATAGAACTAAAGTCGCCCTGAAACGCTTTGTTGACGGCGCTTATCAGATTCGTAATCGCGTTCTGTACGGCCGTAGCGCCAGCGATAATTAACTGGACGACTGATTCCGGAAGAATCTGACGCAACTTATCGGCACCGCTTGCGAAGTCACCTGTTAGAACCGTTGCTAGTCCGCTGAATAGTGTCTTCAGCGTCGCCAGGGCCGGGGCAAGCTTTGCGCCTATCGTGTTCGCTAAAGCTTCGAGCTTAGTACGGATGGCTTCGTTGTTTTTGATTAACAACGCGATGGCTGCGACTGCCGCTACGATGGCTCCGGCAATGAGTGCGGATTGACCGAGCAATAACAGTAAGGCTCCGCTCGTCATTCCCATCGTAGTTGCAAGTGCTGAAAATGCCGTTACTATGGTACCGGTTGCTGAAATAAGTGACCCGATGATTGCGACTGCCGCACCAGTCAACGCAATGAAGCCGGCTAATCCTCCGATAATTAGACCGCTTACCGCGACAAAGCGCTTTGCACCTTCACTTAAGTTATTGAACCAGTTAATCAGGTCGGTAATGTTATCCGCGAGAGATTGCACAAACGGAGCAAGCTCGTCACCTATCATAATAGTTAACGTTTCGAAGGCCCCGCCTAAGTTTTCAAGCGCGCCGCCGATTCCCTGTTTCATTTTCTTACCGGCTTCTGCTGCGGCGCCTCCGGAATTCTCCAGGGCTTTCGTGAATTCTCCGAGTTTTGCAGGTCCTGCAGAAATGACCGCCATCATTCCGGATACTGATTCCGTACCGAATATACGAGCGAGTGCGGCGCCTTTTTCTGCTTTTGTCATACCTTCCATACTCTTCTTTAATTCGGCGACAATTTGCTGAAGCGTTTTAAATTTGCCGTTACTATCCGTAGTTGACACCCCAAGCCGTTCAAGCATTGCAGCCGCTGCCTTCGGAGGATCTACGAGACGCAACAAAGAAGCCCGTAATGTTGTACCGGCTTGAGATCCGTCAGCTCCGGCGTCTACCATGATACCGACTGCTGCCGAAAGTTCTTCCATAGATATGCCGAGTTGATGAGCCGGCCCCGCAGCGTATTTCAGCGCATAAGACATGTCGCTCATACCTGCGGCCGACTTGTTCGCTGTGACCGTCAAAATATCTGCGACCTTTGTAGCGTCGCTGGCCTCCATACCAAACGCGTTTAGTGCGCTTGTTACGGTGTCCGACGTTAGCGCTAAGTCCTCGCCAGAGGCTTCAGCCGCCTTTATGATCCCCGGCATAGCTGAAATTACAGCGTTTGCATCGAAACCTTTCGCAGCAAGTTCTGTCATTGCTTCTGCTACTTCCGAAGCTGATTTTGACGTGGTAGCGCCAAGATCTAGGGCCGCGTTTCGCATGTCGTTAAACTGCTCCTCGCTTGCTCCGGCAATGGCGCCCGCTTTTCTCATTGCCGTATCAAAATCAGCCGAAGCCTTAACCGCTCCTGCCAGTCCTCCGACGGTTGCTGCGGAAATCACTCCGAATCCCGCCGCGACCGTCGTTCCCATGCTGGCCATTCTCGATCCGAATTCCGTTAAGCTTTGCGTTGATTGTCTTAGCCCTTGCGTAAGATCCGTTATGTCTGTCCCAATCCGGACGATAATCGATTGATCTGCCATTATACGAACCTTCTCAAGTATTCGGCGTAAATTTCTCTTGCTCGGCGGTCATACTGTGCGCCTTTGTGCGCGTTACCCTTAGCTATATACTCAAACCCTTTGCGGGCTGTGCTGAAATACGATTTAATCAGACTAACGGGCGTTTCAAGATCTTTATCGAAATCCATTCGTTGAAGTCTATACTCAAGTTGTTTGATAGAAACTACGGCCTTCTTCACTGCTTTACGTAACTGCCCTCGGCTCTTGGCGTTTTCTATTCCAGGGGATATTTCCGTGTCAAAAATATCTGTGTAACTGAATAGCAATTCATTTATATCTTTTACTGTGTTCATCATCTCGCTCCTTTGTTTTTCAAAATAAAAAAGACGCCCGATAAAAGGCGTCTCGATATCTATTCAACTACTCCGCGATTCCATGCGCGAAATACTTCCGGCTCAATAATTCCGTATTTATTAGGACCTGATTCCCTATCCGTATAGATAGGGTGATGGATACTAAAGCCGGGCTCATTCTCTTTTGCTGTGCTTCCGTTAACACCTATCTCACGCGCTAGATCATAATACTTCTGCTGCCCATCGACGATTAGCAAATCATGATAGGCTTTCGCAGCTTCCAGATACTCTCGCTTTGCGGCTGCAATTCGCTCAAGTGCAGCGTCTTCCTTCGCAGTTTTATTGGCAACGATCTCCTTCCGTGCAAGTTCCAGTATTTCGGACTTGAGACCGCTAATTTGAGCCGTTCCCGCATGGAAAACTGCGCTCCGACGTTCGCTGGCACCGCCTGCTTCTAGCCGCAGCTCCGTAACTCTCCGTCTAGCTTCTTTCTCTTTCAAGCGATTCTCCTCTGAAGGGTCCTCTGCCAGTGCTTCAATTGCCGCCGCGAGGTCTTGTTCTGCCATGGTGAGTTCAGCAGACACTTTTTCGTTATGGGCGCGCATCCCTTCTGTCTGAGCGTTGTGCTTTTCTTGGAGCGCTTTTAATTCGTCCACCTTATCCGTAAGTTTCTTTGAAAATTTCATACTAATGTCCCCCTATCGTATTATTTTGTAAGCATTAAAAAATCGATCGCGAATCGTACGCCATCGTCCTTTGATCGTTCTATTCTGTTCGAGGACGTTCAGCGCCTCGTCTAGCACCGCGACCTCCTGCCAAGCCGCATCGTCACTGACGAATTCGCTCGCAGCCAGTTCATGTGATGCAAAACGTTTCAGCAGGCGGTTTGTCGTCTGGCATAATCCCGGATACTTTTGCTCGTCGATTCCCATCGTTTCGAACATGATTGGCTGCATTAACGGGTGATCGACGATTACCTTTAGTGATATGACGCCCTCCGTTTTAGCCGCCGCCCTTAAAGCCCGCTGAAGCGCAATATGGCCGCAGTATGATGTGTCCTGCCGACGTCTTCCGAACGCAACGAATACGCCGGACGCCTGCGGCCCTTCGTAATTGTGTAGCGCGTACGAATAAACTGTCGATCGGTCATCGCTGGCCTGCGTTAAATACAGAGTATATCTCACTCCGCTTCCCCGCTTTCAAGCGCCTGGATACGGGTGTCGATCCGCATTAATTCCGCAGCCTCCTGACCCGAGCCAGCAAAGCCCCTGTAATCTGCTTTTTTCTGTTCGTACAAACTGCGGAGTTCCTGCGCGGTCATCCCTTCGTATGGATCTGAAGGTCGTCCGGCCTCGTAGTCGCCGTCTGATATCTGCGTGGCCAGGTCTATGACTGCTCGCCTTGCGTCCCGATACTCCGTTTCAGTGATTGTACGGAAAGGCTTTAATGTCCCCTCGTACTTAATCACCGTTTGTTTAGCGTCAATTAGTTGCTGTTCTAGTTCAGATCGTTTTGCTTTCCATTCGTTCATTCTCCATCGTCCCCCTTTTCGGCTTTTAATAATTCGGCCTCGTACTCATCAACGGGTATATTAATAGCCCCATCGACCACATACGCGTTCTTAGCGCCGTAATGACACGCTGCGTCGGCTGCTGCATTAAATAACTGCCGACTAAATTCCAGATCCGTTGCTTTCTTACTGCGGGTAACAGTCGAAAACGCGATTACTCCGCCGTCCTGGCCCGTTACTTTATATGTGCCTCTTTTTTCGTCCAGCTCGATAAAAGCCTGACCGTCCGGAAATAAGTCGGAAAAAGGACCGGCTAGAGATTCGCGAATGTATGCTGAGTCAGATTCGCCATAATTTCCGTAGTAATCTGTCATTTTTGATACGCAGTACATGCGCCTTCCTCCCTCTGGTAAACGATATTCGGTACTTCACCGGCATTCCGGCAGTAAAAAAGCGCCTGTGACACGAGTAAGTCCCGGTGACAGCCGCTAATCCTTCGCAATATTTCACCTGTTTCCGCATCAACCGTGAGCACTTCGTCAGATTTTACGTAGACCAAGACGTTAGTCAAAGATGTACCTCCTTTACATACAAAAATTGAATTCTAATAGTGATATAGTCGGATGCGGTTTTTTGCATTTGCAAAGCCCGTCATATCAACGTTCACTGACGTCTAAATCGTCATTCTATTTCTTTGTCTATCTCGATAATCTCGATTCCTTCGTCGACAGTTTTCCTTTTCATTTTCAACAGCACATCCGGCGCAGTATAGTTGCCGGTTACTTTTGCGCTCGAATCGATGGCCGCAACGTTTGCATTTTCCCGCCCTGTTCGACTTGTTCTGTAACGGATGATCGGCTGGTAAATATTCGAGATACTCCCGCATTAAAGCCGGATCTGCGGGCAGAACGTTTCGCATAAAGTACGGACAAACATTCCCTGACATTGAATCCGTTTTGATTTCAACGGTACACAAACCGCAACGCTGAAGATCACAGGCACCGCTACTTTTGTAGTTGGCGCATTGGTTTCGGGCTAGGCGGCCGAGTTTAGTTCGCATCGTGTTGATCTTTCGCTGGTTCATTTAATAACCTCCGTTTGCGCGTAGAATTCAAGTAGGCTAATCACTTTAGCAGGGTTAAGATCCAATTTATCTGCTAATCTTGTAGAGACTTTTTGAGTAAGTTTTCGCTTTCCGTTTTCGATCATGCAAATAAAAGCCTCAGAAACCCCTGTTAAATCTGCTACATCTTTTTGTGATAGCCTGTAAATTCGGCGAATTTTTAAAAACTGATCACCGGTTAATTCCATAGGGTCTACCCTCCTTGTTAAATTTTCTTAACTAAGCATCGAAAAAAAGGCATAAAAAAAGCATTAGCCAGAATGACTAATGCAAGATTGAAAGAGGTACCACGCGCCAGTATCCCTCTCACTATATTCGTGTTTTTTCCCGTTTGTATGGTAGATTTTAAGACCAGACGCAATATCAACCGTAAAGATACCCGGACTCTCACCGTCTCTGAATCTTTCATATTCCGACTTTTCTTCTGCGTTACCCTCAACTTGGCCAAACTTTATTTCGCCGTGCTGTTTTGCTTCTGTATTTCTACGAGGAGAATACGGACGATTTCCATCCATTTCACGCTTGCCATATAAGTGTATTCGATCAGTAAAAACGAGTCTCCCTTCGTCTTTTTTTCCAGCATTTTCTTCTCTGTTAAGCAAATATCCGTCACGTTTTGGAGCTAAGTACGTGCCGGTTCGTTTCAACCGTTTATCCGCGTCTCTTTGCTCTTGACCGCATGCGTCACTGCAATATTTCTTTTTTCCGAGACGCTGAAAAACATTATTACAATTCCAACATGCGCACACTCGATATCCTGATGGAACCTCGGAAGGCATTGGAGGTATGTACTTTTCTTCCTCGCGTTCCCACTCTTCGCGGGTCCGTTCCTTTATTTGAAGCCTCTCGATATTTTCATGAACCTTGACGAGCAGATCGCTTATAGACTTCATCAATCCTGGCCCCGATTGCATCGGGCTTTTTCCTGTGGCCAGAATGTATTCTGAAAACGCAGCATCTATCTCACGATTCAGGTGGGAGGCGTCCGTAAAATTGGAATTGACTTCAGTTTTCCATCTGTTTATTTTTTGTTTGAGCTCTTCCTTTGGTTGGTTTATTTTCATTTTTATATTTCCTCCTTTCTTTTTTTGAAACAAAGCAATCGTTCGCTTATGCTCACTCTTGCAGATATTATTTATCGCGATAGAATTTATTTAATTAATAAGTATCTGCGCGAAAGTGTTTTAATTGAGCGCTATTATTTGTTGGTATGTTTAACGTTGTTATGTTTCTATTGGTATGTTTACTTGGATATCTAACACCTTCTTGCATAATCTCCTCTTATACATGTATCCAAACAGCCCTCTGTTGCTTGTATCACTTATAAACAGAAAGATCGGGTAGTATTTTTCCTCCATCTTCCGAAACTATATAGCCGTCATCACTGATCCTCGGACAAAAAGAAACAAAGTACCATTTATACCGACTTGTCCCGACCCAAACGTCTCTCGCTTCGAGTAACAACCCGTTAGTTAGTAAAATATCAACGAGCGGCTTAATTCGTTTCTCTGCAATTCCTAAGTCATATACAATTTTGTGTTTTGCTGGAAAGCTAGCCCCAAAGCGTTCACTTTTTTCGCCACTCTCTAACGTATGCTTGCCATCGACATATGAAAGTAGATAAAAGTACAAAGCTATAATGTCTCTAATTTGTGGCTTTCGCTGCTTCCGTTTATAAATTTGATCAAACTCACCAATAATACGCGGAAACACCTTGCGCATAAGATCGAGGTTATACATTTCATAGTTTGTTTGTTCTAATAATTCAGTCTTATCATTAGGCAAATACTTTTTAAATTGCTCCATTTACTTATCCTCCTCACACACAATGTTTTGTGTGTTTTTATTTCTCACTTATATAACGGGTAGGTAGTAGCCAGTATTGCGACATCTTGCACAAAACAATATGCAAGTAAGGTGAAAACCGCGCAGTTCACTAGATAATACCCGTGAATTTTTCAAACCCACAATTAAGGGAAACTTTCTTCCATCATCATTAACTGCGAGGCTAGATACCAGATTGGCACAACATTTTCGTAAATAACTGCAAATTCACTTTTATAAACGGACACTCTATAAACCTTTTCGTTCTCACATATATAATGGGTAGGCTACCGTGAATTTTGCGACATTTGATTCAATACTTTTTCTCCTGACATTTTTAAACTCCGTATTAACTTCCGTTTTAGCAAAACCTTTTCATTAATAACTGCGTATTAACTTTCCAAAACGGACACTTTCCGGTGAAACCTTTTGCCTCCTTCACCTTAAAACCCCATCGATATATTCGATTTTGCGACATCCCAAGTAAAACTTTTTCACAACCGAAATATGTACGCCCAATTAATGCCGCGCAAATTTCTTGCGTCATTAATAACTGCGTATTAACTTCCGGAATGGCACATCTTTTTCCGCTTAATTTTTCGTCCTTCACAAGTAAAACCCCATCGTAGCGTTCGAATTTGCATCATCAGTTTGAGAATTTTTTATTCCGTCACTTATAGATGCGTATATACTTCGGAAAAAGGACAAAAAAATTAAGCCGGTAACAAACCGGCTTTAACTTCGGACCTCCATCAATTAACTTTTCCGGAACGTCATGTATAGTACCCGACTGTCCCTCGATCTTATAACTCCGTTCTTTGCACTGCCAGCCGATTATCTTACCGGTCAAAGCTTCCGCCGAAAGCCACGTCAGACCGCCTGTTTTAACGCCCCAATATCGCACAGTTTCGCCTATTTTATACATGGTTTTCACCTCAATTCTCAAATGTAAGGTACAAGTGCGCGTTCTAACTCGGTTCTCTCTTTTCGCAATTCAGATCGTTCGTTATGCAGCCGCTTGTTCTCAGCGCAAAGATTCGCCAAGCGTTTATTTAGTTCCGCCTTCTCCTCAAGTTTCGCCCCGATCATTGCAAGCCGCACCTTAGCGATCTCGTGACTATTTGCGTGAAAGTCAACCTCTACCTCGCACCATTTACGGTAGGTCTCGTCTCTTCTCGCGATCAAAGTCTCTTTAGTCGACCCCTTAAGCGATTGTCTTACCTTTTCCGATAAGTTGTGCGGTGACTGTAGCGCATAATCAATGGGGAAAACATCTAATACGTTGCTGTTCTCGGCGATTACAAGGCGCACTCTTTCGTTATAGTTGTCGTAAACGGCTTGGCTTCCGCTTGTAGAATCGAGAGACCAAACGAACGCGGCGCCTTGAGCATATTTCGGCAATACGTTTTGTGCTTGCGTTTTTGTAAGACCGAGACGAGCTATCGCCGTTTTCACTGCTGATTTAGAAACACTGTATTTATTCATCGTGAACCCTCCCTTTCTAGTGAGAAACCAATCCGAATGTAATCCATAAATGACATATTTGCGAGTTCAGGAAAATTGATTTTGGAAAGATCCGTGCCTACTTTCGACGTTCCTACCGTGAAAAAGCGTGGATGGTTATCTTCGTATAAATGAAAACCGTCATCCTGCCTCTCCAGGCTGTCAACTTCATAAAATGCGAGCTCATCGTCTCCCATATATTTTCCGATGATGTCAGGACTCATTAACCAGGCGTCAGATACCTCGTGTATCGGCAGCCCCGTATCAAAAGCGACTCCGTGCCAGTGAAGTTTCACCTTCTTCGGACCAAATTTTTTCATCATGCCGACCGCACCTCCTCACCGAATAATTCTTGCGCTGCCTTAAGATTTATATCTGCGCAACCAGCAAATGCTTTTCGGGATACCTGAGGCAAGAGCGTAAAAAATTCCTCTGGCGAAAGATTTACGAACTGCGCGTCTGAGCCTGCAGGATAAATATTCCACCAACCAACAACAGTTTTTTTATAGTAAACGTTCATTCTCCGATTACCTCCTTTAATTGTCCGCCAAGACGCAGTGCTTTGTAAGGCTGCGGATCGCAATGGAAGCAATCCACATTTTTTATATCAAATGTTTTCATTTAAAAGCTCCTCCCCTTAAAACGTTACGCTTTCAAGTACCACTTTGTTAACGATTATATGGTACGTTATTACGTATAGTCAAGAAAAAAAATACAGTTGGAGGTGAAATAATGAAAAAAGTTAAAGTTAATATAGGGGATCTTTTGGAAAAGCAGGATCTTTCGCTCAGAGCTCTCGCTGATAAATGTGGAATAAGACATGCAGCGTTAAGTGAGTTAATAAATGGTAAGAGGCAAAATATTAATTTCGGACATATTGAACGTATAGCAAACACATTAGACATTGAAGACATAAACGAGATCATAAGTTTAATCGAAGTAAAAGGAGACAATGATGCTATTTGACGGTGAAAAACAAGAATGGCTACTCTTTAGGGAGAGGGATCTATCGGTTAGAGTTTTTGAAGCCAATAATACACATGAAGCATACGCGACAATAGCAGGTAAAGGTACGCATGTAGCACGCGGACTAGAAAAATGGTCAACAATTTCTGAGGCAATAGAAGGTGTCATAAATAAAAAATAAAAAGGAGAGGTTCCTAATTGATTTTCAAAAGCAATATTGATATTTATAAAAATGCTTATCCTAACTGGCAGAAAACTTTCAGATCCCACGATGAACATTTAATACTATATTCCAATTACTTTAAAGAATCTGCCGATAAGTTAATTTCATCATACGAAGGCTTGAACAATCATTCCATTGATAGTACAATCATTCCAATTATTTATCTATACAGACACTCAATTGAGTTATGTCTAAAAGCAATTTTATATCATGCTTACATAAAAAGAAAATTAGACAAAACAAAAATCCAAGATAAATTAAATAGACATAACTTAAGTCCATTATGGGATATGGTTACCTCTGAATTACATAAAAGTTATTCATTTGCAAAAGATAACGAAAGCAAAAAAGTATTAAGAAAGCTTCATATATTAATAATTGAGTTAAATAATTTTGATCCATACTCCATTTATTTTAGATATCCTTTTGACCAACAGCTTGAGGAGAATGTTTATGGTGATGGTAAAGAAAACTTTGGCATTGATTACATTCATATGAAGAACGAGGTTAATTTTTTGTATGAAAAACTATATTACTGGATATATGATAAAGTATCCAAAGATAATTATGTATAACTAACATTTAAGCAGATTTTTTAAAACTAGACATTGTAAATCCTTTTTCATAAAGTGTGAAAATCCACTTATAAAACTCAGTATATTTTTGCATTACTTATAATACAAAAAGGACGCCCGTAAGGCGTCTTCTTCATTTTTAAAGTATTCTAAAGTTACCCGCGTCTAATTGTTGAAATTTAACGCCCTTAGACTGCTTTAACGCTCCAATTATAAGACTAATATCACCTGAACAACCTCTTAATTTTATTAGGTACAGCAAAGCTCCAAAATAAAACACATCTGAAAATTGAGATAAATATGTCTTGAAAAGTAATAAAAACAACAAAAATATTAATGAAAGCGTAATTGCAGGTGCAATTGCAATAGTAACGAAAGCAATCTTACCGATTTTTGCATCACCCTCAAATAGACAACATGGTTTGAAAAACTTTTGTCCATCTCTAAAATGTTTTTTATCTTTATTACGGTAGCTAATCTCAGTTTTGAATGAAAAGCAAGAAGCAGCGTATGCATGAGCTTTTTCGTGTACCACAGTGAGTAATACCTGCAAAAACATAAAGAAACTTAAGTTCAGTAATATATAGTAAGGAAGCGGGAACTCTCGCATGTAAGCAAAACCTAAGAGTAAAATTGGATAAATAAACCAACACAGTATACTAAGACACATCGCTAACCTATCAACAATTGGGTGCGAACTTTCTAAATAGCGCAATATATATTATCACCTCAAAATATAATATCGGTTGTTTTAAAAAATATTTAAGATCAAACACTTTTTGCGATAACATTATAAATTAAACGAAGGGATCTCCTATAATCCATTTTTCTTCTTAAACTGATGCTTTAGCTAGCGATCTGATCGCTTATTTTTCGCATTCTAAATCTGTGCTGAAAAACTGGATAAACTATCCGTTCTCTATTTAAATAAATTATAATAGTCACAGAGGTGATCGAAATGAAATTAAACGCAACACCACGCCTACATGCCGTAATGAAGGAAAAAGGATGGACGCAAGCAAGGCTCGCAGAAGCATCCGGCGTAACACAAGGTTCGATTTCGCGATTCGATAAGAACACTCGCCACGAAGATTGGCACGTTTTCTCGATAGCGAAGACGCTCGGCGTGAAAGTCGAGGAACTATTCGAAATTGAAGAAGCCGCGGAAGAGGACGCTGAGTAAACCGGCGTCTTTTTTCATAAGTCAAAGTGAATTTTTGAAATGCGCGTTTAAAATGCGCCTGGTGGCCGGGCTTTTCGTTTTTCCTCCCCCGCCCCCTTTTCGTTTTTCATACGGGTATATTTATACCGATTTAGCTCCTTCTAACTACTTAGCTCATTCGTATATCGCTGTATGTTATATTCAAAAACAGTTTACATAATCACCACTCGAGGAAGTTACAGCATTGGATAAACGTTGATATTACTAGGTTTGTGAACTCCCGTATTTACTCGATTATGCACGATTTTATACATCGTTGATATACCGCGCTTGATGGTGTTTCACATACGCTTTATCGCGCTAAAATATTGCATAAAATCCGACTTTACATCCGCTTGAATAAATGCGCGATATACTTGGACTTCCATTACTTTTACGTTGCTTTACGTAAAGTTTTGTAAAGCGTTTGGAGGGTCGCGCGTGAGACGGCGAAGGCTGACATTCTGCGTAGTTTTTCCGTTATAATTAACGCTGAGGTGATCGAAATGAAACTTACGGTAAAGCCTCGTCTTGGTGCGGTTCTTTCGCAGCTAGAGTGGTCGCAATCCGAATTATCGCGGAGATCCGGCGTTCCGCAGGCGTCGATATCTCGGTTTGATCATTCCGAAAGGCATTACGATTGGCATGTCGCATCGATAATGAAAGCAACCGGAGCCAAATACGAAGAATTATTCGAAGTGAAAGAAACGGAAGAGGGCGTCGAGTAAATCGGCGTCTTTTATAAAAATTCCCGTAGATTTTCCACTACTTCGTTCTTATCTAGATACAAATACTGTGTTGTTACGGAAAGGTCGCTATGGCCGAGCGCTTTTGATATATCTGTTAATCTAGCGCCTTTATCAAGTAATGATTTAGCGAAACCTCTTCGTAAAGCATGCGGATTAATATTTTTCAAGCCATACTCACGAGCGTACTTATTTAAACGCTTCTGTATGTTGTTGTTTGATGGTCCCGTTGCGATTGGTCCACCTTGTTTCGTAATAAAAACGTAGTTATTATCTTTTTGGTATTGACTTCGGATGGCTTTGTTTTGTTTCATCAAAACGTCTAACATGCGTCCAAGAACATCATCGAACGGTAGCAATAAAGATTCGCGACTCTTAAGAATATCTCCGTTCAATCTTAGTAATTTATCCGAGAGATCAATGTGTTTTTCCTCGAGGTTTGCCAGGGTACTTACACGAATCCCCGTTTTATATATAAGGAGAACAGCCGTAGCATCGCGCAATTGGACAAAATCTTTTAAATCTAGCACGGATAAAAGTATTTTTATATCCTGCTCCGTCGCCCCTTCTTTCACTCGTTTATCAACCTTTATATTAATACTCTTCCAAAACTTCGTTTCAAACCATCCATTATCAAAACACCGCGATAAAAAAGCTTTTAGACACTTTAGACGTATTAGTCTTGTTTGTGAGCTGACATCCATTTTTTCAAGCCATAAATAAATTGATTCAGTAGTTATTTCGTCCAAAAATGTCAGGCTCTCTGAGTCCATGAAGTCTGTTACGTGAAGACGATAATCACTCATGGTTCGCTTCCTACTCCCCGCAACCTCCATTTGCCTTAATACAGTAATAAGAGCCTTTTCAGTCTTTGTACGGCCCTTAAAAGAATTGGATGAACTCAATTTATGTATTAAATTAGCTAACTCAGTTAAGTCCTCTTTGACAGTGAAAATATCCTTCTTTTTTGTCACTTTCAAACACTCCTTTCTAATGAAAGGATAGGCATTCAAATAATCATTTTCAACAAAAGTACGAAAATTAAATTGATATAACTAAAGAAAATTTGGCTTTTATATCTAAAATACGAACATAAAACAGTAGAATAATACTAATTTTAACGAAACACGAACGAAGCTATTCGCTAACAACACGACGAACTAACGCACGAAGACGCTACCGAGGCGTTAACGAATCAAATCGCGCAGCATACAAACGGTCGAGCATCCGATCCAGCACGCCGTTATAGTAGCCGGCAAGATTGCGTATAGCCTTCCGTTTAGTCGTGATAAATGTTTGCCGTACGGCTTCCAGTCCGATTTCTTGAAGTGATTCAGCAGCATAAACGCCTTTTAAATACGACGTATGCGCGAGATAGATGCCGTAAAGCTTGTTCGTTAACTTGCGATCGCTGACAAACGTATTGACCGCCGATTTAAACGCAGAATACGTATTATGTAGTAACTTATTTTCGCTTTGAGAAATAACAGCTTCGTCTTTCCGTTTCGGTACTTCCGCCTTTGTCTCCGTTGACTTTTCAGCAGCTTGGCGGGGTAACACGGACGGGGTAACATCGGTCTTAACAGCCGGCAGGATAACGTACATATTGGCGCCGTTGCCACCGGATACTGGCCGGTATTTAATTTCTTTGCGGATAATACCGAGATTAATTAGCCGTTTAATGGAGCGAATAACGGTTACGCGGTGCTTGCCGATTAGTTCTGCGATCGTTGCGAGCTTCAGATACGCCACGCCCAGCGTTTTGACGGCATGACGAGACAACACCTTTAGAACCTCGATTGCGGCAGGCGTTAGATCGGATTTATTGCGGTATATGTGCGTACGGATGGCGCCGTTAAGCTCGTCCACTGAACGGAACGAAGCCATTTTAGAGACTTCTTTCGTGTACATTCGGTTTCTCTCCTCGATAAGAGACACCGGTCCGTCGGAAAATTAGGCGCACTTAAATAAACGTAGACAAGTACGCTTTTTTTCGATAAGATAGACGTAGGGTTAGGACGTACTATCTATCGGATTTATTTCCGCTGGATGGCGTTCTTTTTTTGTTTTAGGACCTTTGTATCTTTCGCGGCATAGCTTGAGCTTTGATAATGTAATTCATCACTGTATGTTTGGCATGCGCCTTCGCTACCGATTTATCAGCCACGTGTGTATATCTCTGTATCATTCGCAAATCTAAATGACCGAGTAGCTTTTGAAGCATTCGGCTATCTCCTCCATTCTCCAAAAACATCGTAGCAGCAGTATGTCTAAATAAATGCGGATGCACCTTCTTTTTTACGTTAGCTTTTGCCGCAAAATCAACTAATCTCTTTCTAAAATGATTTCTGTCAAGACGAGCTCCATAGTTAGTCAGAAAAACATAATCACTTCTAAAATCTAATTCATTTTCAGCGATTAACTCTTGAACTAGCCGACATGTAGTAGGTAGTAAAGGTATATATCGTGTCTTTCGATTTTTTGCAATAGATGATCGAATCGTTAATATATGAGATTTAAAATCAAAATCTCGCTTTTCAACATGTGTTATTTCACCAATTCGCATCATTCCGTCTAACAATACGTTCATCAATACATAATCACGAAAATCTGCAAAGTTTTTCTTATCAGGCGCTTTTAAAAGACGTTGTAGCTCATCTGGTTGTAAAATAATAATAGGCTCCTCTATTTCTTTTACGTTCTTAACTCCGTCCATTATATTATTGTCAATAAGTCCTTCGTTCTCCAGGGTGTTATACATCACTCGAAGTGTTTTTAAGCGCGTATTTATCGTGCTATCTGATAGACCTCGCTTCTTTTCCTCATCCGATATATAAACGTTCCCCTTAAATTGCACCCAATCATTGCGCATATAGTTTATGTAGTGTCTTATTGTATCTCGATCAATAACCGTAGGAGAACGAGGTATATCGAACTCATCAAGAAACGTAGTGAAAGATTTATAATTATCGCGATACTGTTGTAACGTTCCTTTCGCTTTTCCTTCGGCTGTCTTTATCGTGATGAACGTTTGAAATAATCCGTCCAAGTCACCGAGATCACGAAGTTTACGCCTGCGTGTTCGTTTAATCGGTTTCCCTTTTCGAATATTATCCATAAAAAAAGAACGCCTCCTATTCCGGTTTAATAGAATAAGAAACGTTCAACACGGTAACAGTCCACCGCTACCCTGCGCATTAATACGCCTAAGTCATCGACTAAGTCAACGCAATAAAAAACGGCTAGAAACGTTGATATAACGCCTCTAACCGCCGTGTATGATTCCGACTGGGCTCGAACCAGCGACCTCTACCCTGTCAAGGTAGCGCTCTCCCAGCTGAGCTACGGAATCATGATATGTATGTGTTGCTGGGTATGTTGTTGTCTTTCTGACAAGTTCTATTATATTACCTTCCCTTCTATTCGTCAACTGCTTTTTCAGAAAAACTTTTTTTGCCCGGACTTGCTGTTCTTTCCTCATGCCTTTATAATATGTCTTAATTTTCTAATAATAGAGGTGATGAGTTTTGCATTCTTTGATTTCTTCTGATGATGTTTGGGTGCTGTGGGGGTTTATTGCGGTATGGGCAGCGGTGAGCATCGGGCTGGAGCAGCGCTTTAAGTGGGCGTCCGCTGTGTCTGGCGCTATCATCGCGCTTTTAGGTGCTATGGTGTTTACAAATATCGGAGTGCTTCCTGTTGAATCGCCTGTATATGATACTGTGTGGTCATATGTGGTGCCGCTTGCGATTCCTCTGTTGCTGTTTCAGATCAATGTGCGGCAGATATTTAAGGAAAGCAGGCGATTGCTGTTTATTTTTCTTATAAGTTCCTTAGGGACAGTGTTTGGCAGCATCGCCGCTTTTTTTCTATTAAAACAGCATATTCCCTATCTAGACAAGATCGGCGGAATGATCAGTGCCTCTTATATCGGCGGCGGGATTAATTTTGCGGCGATGGCTGCAAAATTTGAGACACCGGGCGAATATGTGTCGGCAACGGTTGTGGCAGATAACTTTATGATGGCGCTGTTGTTTTTTATTTTAATCAGCATTCCCGCACTCAAATGGTTTCGCCGGCATTATGCGATGCCGTTTGAAGATAAGGCAAAAGCAGAAGGAAACAGTAATAACAGCGCGGAAAGCTATTGGAAGCGGAGGGACATTTCATTAAAGGATATTGCCTTTAATGCCGGAGCTGCTTTTGCCCTTGTTGCGGTAAGCGTTAAGATTTCCGGCTATTTCAAAATTACGTTTTCCCATCCTCTTTTGACCGGGACGCTTGGCGATCAGTACCTTGTGTTGACGTCTCTAACTGTTCTCATCATCTTTTTGTTCCGTCGTTTTTTTGAAGGGCTCAATGGATCCCAGGAGCTTGGCACCTACTTGATTTATTTGTTTTTTGTGGTAATTGGCATTCCTGCAGATCTTCGATTAATCATCACAAATGCGCCTCTTATTCTCTTATTTGTCTTTATCATTGCCATCAGCAATTTAGCGGTTTCCTTAGCTGTCGGTAAACTGTTCCGCGTGCGCCTTGAGGAAATTCTGCTTGCCGTAAACGCCACAGTCGGCGGGCCTACGACAGCTGCTGCGATGGCGATTGCCAAAGGGTGGCGGGAGCTTGTTGCGCCAATTATGCTGGTCGGCACACTCGGCTACTTGATCGGCAATTATGTTGGCACCTTTATGGGAAATTGGTTTTCTTCCTTTTTGTAAAGGATTCCCACACTCTTCTTAGAATATTATGTAAAAGAAATTGCTGACGAGAGAACGGAGAGATTGCTGTATGTTAAAAGGACATACTATTTATATAAGACCTTTAGAAACAGAAGATGCTGAAGAGAATCTTCGGCTGCAAAGCGAAAACCGGGAATTTTTTGAACAGTTCTCCATGATTCGCGCAGACGATTACTATACGATTGAAGGACAGAGAAAAAGGATCGAACAATATCAGCAAAGGCTGGAGAATGACCAAGAGTATCACTTCGGCATCTTCACAAACACAGACCATACATTAATCGGGACGGTTTCCCTTTTTCAAATGATCCGCGGAGCGCTGCAATGCGCGTTTATTGGATACTTTTTAGACAAAGCACATAACGGAAAGGGCCTGATGACTGAGGCGGTCAGATTGGTTGTTGATTATGCGTTCCACGAGTTAAAACTTCATCGCATTGAAGCCGGTGTCATGCCTCGCAATCTGGGGTCCATGCGCGTATTAGAAAAAGCGGGATTTCATAAAGAGGGCATTGCCCGAAAAAACGTGAGAATCAACGGAAAATGGGAGGATCATCAAGTACTGGCGATTCTCAATCCTGATGATGAAAAATAAAAAGAAGCCGGGCTATCGCCGGCTTCTTTTTTAACGGACCGCCACTGGCGCGATTTCTTTCAGCGCTTGTTCAAAATCGCGCTCTAAATCATCTGCATGTTCAACCCCCACACTGAGACGGAGCAAGCCGTCAGTAATGCCTCGTTTTTCGCGTTCTTCCTTAGGCATTGCCGCATGAGACATCGTTGCCGGATAGGACAAAATCGATTCCACGGCGCCAAGGCTCACAGCAAAGACCGGCAGCGACACGTTCTCTACTAATTTCCGAACAGCTTCCTTGCTTTCTAGCTCAAAGGAAAGCACAGCACCCGCTCCCGACGACTGGCCTTTATGAGTTTCAGCGCCCGGATGATCAGACAGCCCCGGGTAATACACGCGTTTCACCGCCGGATGCTTCTGGAAAAATTCCGCAAGCCGCTGCGCTGTTTGGCTCGCTTTTTCTAAACGGACCTGTAATGTTTTTAAGCCGCGCAGCACGAGCCAGCAATCTTGCACACCAAGGACGGCGCCGAACGAGTTTTGGAGCTTATACAGTTGCTTCCCAAGCTCTTCATCCTTGACAGCAGCGAGGCCTGACAGCACATCGCTGTGTCCGCTCAGGAATTTTGTTGCACTATGAAGCACAATATCCACGCCGAGATCAAGCGGACGCTGCAGTGCCGGTGTCATGAATGTATTATCCAGAAAGGTCAGACAGCCGTTTTCTTTTGCAAGCTGGACAACCGCTTTAATATCAGTAATCCCAAGTGTCGGATTTGACGGTGTCTCCATGTAAATGACCTTTGTGTTTGGCTGGATACTCCGCGCCACTTCGTTGATATCTGTCATATCAACAAACGTGTGCTCAATGCCAAAACGGGTCAAAACCTCTGTCACCATGCGGAAGGTTCCGCCGTATACATCTTCTGTCACAAGAACGTGATCGCCCTGTGAGAGAAGTAAAAATGCTGTTGAGATCGCAGCCATGCCTGAACTGAAAGCAAATCCTCTCGTTCCGCCTTCCAGTGCGGCAATTGTTTCTTCGAGCGCTGTTCTTGTCGGCGTGCCTGAGCGGCTGTAATCATATGCGCCAAACGCTTCAAATGAAGATTGGTGGAAGGTCGAGGCGTGCTGGATCGGTACACTGACCGCCCCGGTTGCGCCGTCTGTTTTAAATGGATTGTGAACGAGCTGGGTTTCCAGCGTCCAATTATGATTACTCATATGAAACAGCTCCCTCTTTGACCTGACATAACGCCTGTTTTAGATCCTCTTTTAAATCTTCCGCATGCTCAATTCCGACCGAGAAGCGCAGCAAACGGTTGCAGACGCCGTTTGCGATGCGGATCTCTTCAGGAATGTCCATGTGTGTCTGTGTGGCAGGATATGTAATAAAGCTCTCCACCCCGCCGAGGCTTTCTGCAAAGCAAATCGTTTTCAGTGCTTTTAAAAATGGATTCACCCATTCTTCTTTTTGCAGACGGAAGGACAGCATGCCTCCTTTTCCCGGGTAAAGCACATCCTTGATTTCTTCTTGCTTCTCTAAAAAGGCCGCTAGCTCCTGTGCGTTCGCCTGATGCTGGCGCATTCTGAGACTGAGCGTCTTCATTCCTCTCATCAAAAGCCATGAGTCAAACGGAGGCAGGACGGCGCCGATGGCGTTTTGATGCTGAAACATTTCTTCTCCAAGCTGTTCATCCTTGACAACAACAAGCCCCGCAAGCAGATCGTTATGCCCGCCTAAATATTTGGTTGCGCTGTGAATGACAATGTCGGCTCCAAGCTCAAGCGGACGCTGCAAAACCGGTGTATAAAATGTGTTGTCAACAATCACCAAAAGATCGTGCTCTTTTGAAATCCGAGCGATTTTTTCAATGTCCGCCTCCTGCATCAGCGGATTTGTCGGTGTTTCCACAAACACTGCTTTTGTATTCGGTGTAATCTTGGAGCGCAAACAGTCCTCATCGCTGAAATCATCATAATAAAAGGTCAAGCCGTATTTTTTCCATTCATTTTCAAACAGACGGTACGTGCCGCCATACAAGTCCGATGAAACGATCAGTTCATCCCCGCTTTTAAACAGCGCCATAATCGTTTGAATTGCTGCCATTCCCGAACTGAAAGCAAGCCCTCTCGCTCCATTTTCTAAACTGGCAATCGCGTCCTCAACAAGCTGGCGTGTCGGGTTTTTTGTCCGAACATAATCAAATCCGGTTGATTCACCGATCCCTCTGTGGCGGTATGCTGTTGATAAATAAATAGGGGGACTCACTGTTCCTGTTACTTCATCGCTTCGGTTTCCGATTTGGGCTAATTTCGTTTCAACGTGCTGTGACATATAGCTGACACCTTCCCTTTTCATAATAAAAACCCCTTCTTCATAAGAAGAAGGGGTTTAACGCTTCTTCTTATCTTCCAAGCATAAAAAACGCTTGCTGGATTTAGCACCTTGGCGCTTTGCATATGCAAAGCAAGCCGGTTGCTGAGGTTTCTAAGGGCCAGTCCCTCCACCTCTCACGATAAGAAATATCGGTTTCAATTTTCTGATTGTTTTATATTAGCGCAATTTGCAGTTTATTTCAATACTTTTTTCTTCGAGTTCCGAACGGTTTAAAGAGAGAAATTTCTAATAATTCATGGTACAATAATTTCAAATGCAAGAAAGTCTAGTGATGTCCTGGAGGAATGTATTATGGCACCGAAAAACGGCACAGTTCAAGAAAAGAAGCTCTATTCAAAAGAGCTTAACGAGGAAATGACAGTACTCGTTTATCTGCCGTCAAACTACTCCCCTCTTTATAAATATCATCTTATTATCGCGCAGGACGGCCACGATTATTTCAGGCTGGGGAGAATCGGCAGACAAGTGGAGGAATTGCTGTCTAAAAGAGAAATAGACCGAAGCATTATTATCGGTGTTCCTTACAAGGATGTAAAAGAACGCAGAAAAACCTATCATCCGGAAGGTTCTAAGTTTTCGGCATATAAACGATTTATTGCCCACGAGCTAGTTCCTTTTGCGGATCATGAATTTCCGACGTACCAAGTCGGCTACGGGCGGACACTGATCGGTGATTCTCTCGGAGCGACCGTTTCTCTTATGACAGCGCTTGATTATCCAAATATGTTTGGGAACATCATCATGCAGTCTCCCTATGTTGATCAACATGTATTAGATGCCGTGAGACAGTCAGACGACATCAAACACCTCTCTCTTTACCACCAAATCGGAACAAAAGAAACAGATGTCCATACGACAGACGGCAATATTTTGGACTTCACAGAACCGAATCAGGAGCTGAAAATGCTCTTGGAGGAGAAGCTTTCTGATTATTATTTTGAGCCATTTGATGGAGACCACAAGTGGACATACTGGCAGCCGCTCATTACGCCGGCGCTGAAAAAAATGCTCTAACATACTTTATTTTCAGGAGGGACATACTATGAAATACGGAATCGTTTTATTTCCATCAAAAAAACTGCAAGATCTCGCGAACTCTTACAGAAAGCGCTATGATCCGAGCTATTCCCTGATCCCGCCTCATTTGACGCTGAGATCTTCATTTGAATTTACAGAAGAGGAAGCCGGTGAATTGGTATCACAATTGAGAGAAATCGCTAAAGAATCTCATCCGATTGTTCTCAAAATGACCAAATACAGTTCTTTTGCGCCTGTCAATAATGTCATTTACATTAAAGCAGAGCCGACGGAAGAATTAAAAACACTGAATGAAAAACTTTACACCGGTGTATTAGCCGGTAATCAGGAATACAATTTTGTTCCGCATGTGACGGTCGGCCAAAACCTTTCCGACGATGAGCATTCTGATGTATTAGGGCAGTTAAAAATGCAGGAAGTATCTCATGAAGAAATCGTTGACCGTTTTCATCTCTTGTATCAATTGGAAAACGGTTCATGGACGGTGTATGAAACGTTCCTGTTAGGCGGAGGAGAATAAACGATTTGGAAGCTGTTATCGCAAAAAATGAAGAACAAATGAAAGATGCATTTTATGTAAGAAAAGAAGTCTTTGTCAAAGAACAAAACGTACCAGCTGAAGAAGAAATTGATGAGCTTGAAAACGAATCAGAGCATATTGTGGTGTATGACGGAGATCAGCCGGTCGGCGCCGGAAGATGGCGGCTAAAGAACGGATACGGCAAATTAGAGCGAATTTGTGTCTTAAAAAGCCACCGCTCAGCCGGTGTCGGCGGCATCATTATGAAAGCGCTGGAAAAAGCGGCAGCAGACGGCGGTGCTTCCGGTTTTATGTTAAATGCGCAGACACAAGCGGTGCCATTTTACAAAAAACATGGATATCGGGTGCTGTCTGAAGAGGAATTTCTCGATGCCGGCATTCCCCATTTGCAAATGATTAAGGATTAAACACCATCCGGGTCTTCAGAGATCCGGATTTTTTTGCATATAAAAAACCGCTCTCTCATGTGAACGGTTTTTTATACATATCGATTAATAGATGTGCCTATCCCTTTTTCTCGCAATCTTTTATAAAGAGAGCGCTTACGTTTTGCCTCATTTACTTTTCTTTCAGCGGCTGTCTGAATCTCCTGCTGTTTTTCAAGTTCCTTGTACATCCGCTGAAACGGGACGTATCTGACCTTCTCTGTTCCGGCATAATCCTGTTTATGGCCTATTGTGCGATTGGCATATTGAGCGTATTGCTGGTTCTGAATCTGACCTGCATATATCATTCGGTACCCACCCTTCTGCTGTCTCTTTTCCCTTAAACTTACTTTTTGAAACACGTTTCTTTTGATATGATAGTCTTTGTCTGTAATGAACACCTTTTTTTGATTGGGAGGACCCCTTTTTGAAATGCGCCCGACTGAATGATCGAACCATACATTTACATACATATTCGAGAGAACATTATCAATTCCTTTTTGAAGAAGGAATAAAAGGCCATTTATTTTGTTCTCATTGCGGAAAACCCGTTTTGTTAAGGCTTAACATCACCGATCCGCCGGAGTTTATCCACCGCCAGCCAGGCCATTTTCCGGCATGTGAGGAGGCCTGCGAAACGAAACCTGCTAAAGAAGAAAAGAAGGAAAACTATCAGGAATCCGGTGTTTTTCGATTACCCAAGGGGAAAGCGATTGCTGCTGACTCGTCTCCGGCTGTCACGGAATGGCAGCGGCCGAGAAGCATTAAACCCGGAACACCATTTGTTCAAAAAACAATAGAACCTGATACGAGCCTTTTTCCGACTGTCGGCTTAAACACAAATCAGCTGAAAGCTGTCACGGAAACGGAAGGCCCATTATTGGTGCTTGCCGGTGCAGGAAGCGGAAAAACACGTGTGCTGACCGCGCGCGCTGCCCACATGATCGAACACCTAGACATACCGCCGGAACATATGCTGCTTGTCACCTTTACAACAAAAGCCGTCGCGGAAATGAAAGATCGCATGGCGAAGCAGTACGGATTACAGCCGTCAAAAGTCAGAAGACTTGTCACCGGAACATTCCACAGCTTGTTTTATAAAATCCTGTATCACTATGATTCTGCCAAGTGGAATGGCGAGCACCTGTTGAAAATGGAATGGCAAAAGGAACAATATATGAAAAAAGCACTCTATGAAGAAGGCGTAGATGAGAAAGAGTTCCCCGTCGATCAGGCTTTGCAGCAAATCGGTTTCTGGAAAAACTCTTATTTGCCGAATGAACGTATTCCTTTAAAGGATGACTGGGAAAAACAAGTCTACCGCCTGTACGAATATTATGAGCGCCAGAAAAAAGAACACCGCCAATTTGATTTTGATGATATGGCGTCTGCCTGCTATGAACTGTTCATAGAGCGGCCTGATCTTCTGGAGCAATATCAATCTAGGTTTACGTATATTTTAATTGATGAATTTCAGGACATTAATCCGGTCCAATATAAAATCATGCAAATGCTGGCGAGTCCGGAACAAAACCTGTGCTGTGTTGGGGACGACGATCAGTCGATCTATGCGTTTCGCGGCAGCAGCCCTTCTTTTATTCTGGAGTTTCAAAAGGATTATCCTGGTGCCAAAACAATCTACTTAACAGCGAACTACCGTTCAACACATCCGATCGTTTCCAGTGCTGATATTGTCGTGAAAAAGAACAAAAACAGGTATGCCAAGATGCTGGAAGCCGCTCGTGACGACGCTCAGGTCCCTGTGCTGTTTTATCCTTATGACGAAGAAGAAGAAGCGACAATGGTGGTTTCCGATATGAAAGAAAAAATTCAAAACGGCGCAAAACCTGAAGACTTTGCGGTTCTCTACCGGACAAACAGCGCCGGCCGCGCCATTTATGAAAGGCTTCATCAATCATCAATTCCGTATACCGCTGATCGCGGCGTCCAGTCCTTTTACAGCAGAAGAATCGTCCGCCAGATACTCGCATACTTGTACGCGAGTCAAAACGAGGATGATACTGAAGCGATTAAACACTTGCTGCCTGCCTTATTTCTAAAGCAGTCTGCTTTAAACACGCTGAAGGCGCTCTCGATTACCGAGGACTGCTCCATGATTAAGGCGCTGGCCAAACTGCCGGATCTGAAGCCGTTCCAGCTGGATAAAATCAAAAAGATCGTACCCTTTTTCGCAAGCATCCGCACCATGAAGCCGGTGGAAGCCATTACCTTTGCTGAAGGAAAAATGGGCTTCTCCGAATACTTAAAAAAACGTGGCAACGAAGGAAACAAGCTGGAAAAAGGCTCTGATGACTTGCGTGACGTCAAGGTTGTCGCAAAAAAATTCAAAACCATCCCTGACTTTCTCGCCCATGTGGATCACATGCGGGCTGCTGAGAAAAACAAAACGGATGAAAACGGTGTACAGCTGATGACCATTCACCGATCAAAGGGCCTTGAATTCAAAACCGTCTATGTATTGGGCACGGTAGACGGCTCCATCCCGCATGATTTCTCATTAGAAACAGCGAGAAAGGGCGACGAAGCGCCGCTTGAGGAAGAAAGACGTCTTCTGTATGTTGCAATGACACGGGCCAAACAGCATTTATATTTGTCTTGTCCCGCAAACAGGCGCGGCAAAACAGCCCACCGTTCAAGGTTTTTGTATCCTCTTTTGCAGCAAACGAGACAGCTCTTGCCCAAATAAACAGCCCGGCAGCGATCTCTGCCGGGTTTTTCACTGTAAAAAAGGCCCGTTGCCCAGGCCATCCGCTTATTTATTATCCAACATTTTAGAAATCGTTCCAAAATCAAGCTTTTCTTTTCCGCTTGTAATGGACTGGACAATCTTATCTTCCATTTCTTTCGGCACGCGTCTGTTTGCCAGCTGCGCCACACGCTTAATGACGCTGCGGACTGTGTTTTCATCTTTAAAATTGGCGTTTTGAAGTGAGCCTGCAAGATTCATGACATCCTGCATGTTCACGCCTGTTTTCTTTTCAATGTTCTTAAAAAATTGATTATCCATAATACGCCTCCTTTTGGCGGAGTAATACAGTATTGTATGAACGCTTTACGCATAATGTGATGATTCGTAAGCAGAAATAAGTTACTGATTTAAAAAGCAGCAAAGGATACATAAAGTAGGAAGAAGCACGGAAATCATCCGTACTTCCTCCTTCATTCATTTCTTAGTAGTTAAAAAAAGATGCACCTACGATGATGAGAAGAATGAACAGTACGACCACAAGAACGAATGTTGAACCGTAACCGCCTGAATATCCTCCAGCATAACCGCCGCCGTAGCAGCCGCCTCCGTAACCAAATCCCATAACTAAGCACCTCCTTTACTCTCTATACACTATGCGAGACATCATGATCGGCTTGGATATCCGCATAGGGCGCTTGCGGATTTATATTGGATCATGCTGAGCCTGCCGTTTTTTCAGTAAGGCTTCCGTCTTTTCAGCCAATTCTTCAATTTCTTGTTCAAACGACAGGCCGGCTTCGTCAAATAAAGCCAACTCCTTTTCAATCTGTTTGATCATCTTGTCATGCTTGTTTTGCTTTTGATCGTGCGGTTCATACCTGCCCTCTATGAATTTTTCAAACTCATTCATGAGATCCCCCCTCTCATGACATATGCTGAGCGAACCATCATTGTTAAAAAAACAAAAAACCGGACATCTCCGGTCTCTTGTCAGGGTCAGGCTATTGAGGTTTTTTCTTTTTACTGCCGCACCCGCAGCCTTTCTTTTTGATCTTTTTTGTTTGATACGATGAATCTGTATATGGAGTTTTTTGGGAAGGTTTGTTAATTTGATTCACTTTGATCCCTTCCTTTCCTTATGTCATATATGCTACTTTATGCGGATACTGATGGAAAGTTGCTGGTGGGAATGCCTCATTCCTGCAGCCATTTTGATACAAGAGTTTCAATTATACCGGCCAGCCCGGCGATCGCCAGCAGCAAAACCAGCCACTGGGCCGCCTCTGGAATGAAAGCCTGGCACAAAATCAAAAAGCCGGCGCACCACACGCCTGTGCACCAATAGCAGCTCAGCAATTCACCGATAAACGCCCTCACACCCGTTCCCTTTATGACAATATACGTTTCAATGTTCCCGTCCGCATCCTTTTCCTCCTTCTCTTCATGAAAAAGGCTGCGAAGCGGCGCCATAATCGTATCAAACACGAAAAGACGCGCGAGCCGGAAGACCGCAAGCGAAAGAAGGAAAAGAGACAGCCAATTGATAACCACTTGTTCACTCCTTTCATCATCCCCTTCACATATATGCAGAAACCCTAGCTTTCATGAATTTGTATCTTGTCCTGTTGAAAATTGGTTATTTTTCTTATTCCGCTCTGCACCTCTTCTGCATTATATACAGTATGGATAAGAAAGGAGTGAAGGTTATGTCATTTGAAGAAGAAGTTGAATCCCTGCATCCTGAAATATTTGAGCAATTATCAAGCGAATTCGAGCAGCAGGTCGAAGTCATTGATTGCGAAAATATCACAATAGATACGTCATATATAACAGCTGCCCTTTCTATACAAGCCTTGGCTACAACATTGATTATCCTGACGACACAGCTCGTCATCGCCGACGAGGACTTGTCTGACACAGTAGCAAGCGAAATACTCATTCTCGATAACTCCCAAATACAAAAAAAGAACAATCATTAAAATCATCAACAGTCGAAATATCAAGATTACTTTATCTGCCGACGAAATAATAACCTTTGTACAAATTTTGCTTCAGGTGCTAAACAGCATTCTCCTTGAACTTGACGTCCTTTAGCCCTTTCTTTTCACAAACTTAAAAGTCGAGGTGAAAACAAATGTCAGATAACGATAAAATTAAAGAAGAGGTTGCAAAGCTTCCGGAAGTTGATCCAATGATGAAAATGCTGGTTCAAAATATCTTTCTGAAACACGGCGTCACCAAAGACAAAATGAAAGAACTATCAGATGGTGAAAAGGAAATGCTATTGAATATGGTAAAAGACTTGCAAGCGAAATCGGCGGAATTAGTTGAAAATCAAAAGAAGAAAAAAGAAGAAGCCACTGTGCAAGAGCAAAAGAACGAAAAACCGCTAAGCCGGAGAGAACAATTAATTGAACAGCTCAGACAAAGACGTCAAAACAATAACAATTCAAACCAATCATAAAAAATAGGGTTCTTCATCAGGATATATGCCTCAGTCAAAATTTGAGGCTCGCTCATCTAATAACAGTAAAAGAAAAGGAGGAATAGATATGGAAAGCAGACCATATTCTTGGGTTGCACTTGATCCTGACTGTGACCATCCGTTAGACGAAAAAGATAAAAAAGAAGAAAGAAAATGCAATTGCGATATTTGCTGTAATGGCAATGGGGCTTTTGGCGACGACAACGCCTTCATTGACCAAAATCTCGCACAGGCAAATCTCAACAAACAAGTTTCTGATGAGACAATTATTATCAGAGACTCTTGTGACATCAACGTTTCATCTACAGACGTTCAAGCCGTAGCATCAATTGTAACTGCACTTAATGCAGCTGTTCTAACAGTAGCACTCACATCCATTGCAGACGGTGTAATTGCCGAATTAGTCGCACAGGATTTATTGCAGCTGACAGCTAACAAGCAAGTAAACCGCCAAAAACTTCTTATTGAATGCTCCCGCGGCGTAAACGTTACAACAGTAGATGCCGATGTCGCAGCACTTGTCTCTACAGCAACAAACACTCTTATCGCTGTTCTAGTTATCACGCTCGTCCTCTAGGACCTAAAAGCAGAGCTAAAAACGCTCTGCTTTTTCTTATTTTCCCGCATATGATGAATATATAGACGTTCACCCACACCAAGTGAGGCACGAGTACATATGTTGTTAAGGACTAAAGTCAAATACCCTATAAAGAAGGAGCTGAAATCAATGAGCTGCGGAAAAACCCATGGCCGACATGAGAACTGTGTATGCGATGCAGTGGAAAAGATTTTAGCAGAGCAGGAGGCAGTTGAAGAACAGTGTCCGACTGGCTGCTATACCAACCTTTTAAACCCTACGATTGCTGGAAAAGACACAATTCCGTTTCTCGTTTTTGATAAAAAAGGCGGATTGTTCTCCACATTCGGAAACGTGGGGGGATTTGTGGATGATATGCAATGCTTTGAATCCATTTTCTTCCGCGTCGAGAAATTATGCGATTGCTGCGCTACACTGTCTATTTTACGCCCGGTCGATGTTAAAGGCGAAACCTTAAGTGTTTGCCATCCTTGCGACCCGGATTTCTTCGGGCTTGAAAAAACAGATTTCTGCATAGAAGTGGATCTCGGATGCTTCTGTGCGATTCAATGCCTGTCACCAGAGTTAGTTGACAGAACATCCCCTAACAGAGATAAAAAGCATCATCACAATGGATAAACACTTGTAAAGAGGAATCCCCTTCCAAACTCTATTACAGGTGCAAATCATTCAGCTGCTTCGAAAGTGAGGCAGCTGACTCTCCATCATTTCGCCAGTCTCAAAATTACAAGGCAGGAGGGATAATATGAGCCAGAAAACATCAAGCTGCGTGCGTGAAGCGGTAGAACAAATTGAAGATTTGCAAAACGCGGTTGAAGAGGATTGCCCGACCGGCTGCCACTCCAAGCTTTTGTCAGTAAACCATTCATTAGGCGATACAGTGCCTTTTGCAATATTTACATCAAAATCAAAGCCTTTAGTCGCCTTCGGTAATGTCGGCGAGCTGGATAACGGACCTTGCTTTAATACAGTATTTTTTAGAGTGGAAAAAGTTCATGGCAGCTGCGCAACGCTATCCTTATTAATCGCTTTTGACGAACACAAACACATTTTGGACTTCACCGATAAAGACACGGTTTGTGAAGTGTTCCGACTTGAAAAAACGAACTACTGCATTGAAGTGGATTTAGACTGCTTCTGCGCGATCAATTGCTTAAATCCTCGTTTAATCAATCGCACACATCATCATTCATGATAAGACGGAAAAGCTTGCAAGATCTGCAGGCTTTTCTCTATGTAAAAAAGCTGCCGGAACGATCTGCCGGGCAGCTTTTTGCTTTCATTAAAAACCTAACGGGTGCAGAGATGTTATCTCATCGATTGCCAGCTCAGTCGGAGCACCATTTCCGGTCGTCCGAAGCAGGACGGAATCATTTCTTCTTCCGACAATCACGCCTCTGTACGTTTTTCCATTGGCTTCAATCAGACAAAGCGCTCTCGGCATGTTATGCGGCAGTTTTGTTAAAAAATCGATTTTTTCATGGATGGACATCTTGCTCATCGGTTTTTTCACTTTTCTGGCCGGCGGTGTCTTTTCTTCAGCTTTAGCTGCATTATGCACGGCCTCCGGTTCCTTTTCAGGCTTACGGGCTTCAGGTGCAGGCTCTTCCTTTTTTTCCGCTTCCCGAGACTGCTGTTTGGGGATTTCTTCAATTGCCTGCGGATCTTCTAACGGTACCTGTTGCTTTTTCTGGTTCTCCGGCTCTCTTACCTCTTGTTTTTGCTGACGCACTGGTTCCTCTGCCTGTTTTTTCTCTGTTTGCTGAGCATCTTTTGCCTGAATGTCTTCCCGCTTTTTTTCCTCTGTTTCCACAGCATCTTTTACCTGAATGTCTTCCCGCTCTTTTTCATGGTAAACCGGCTGTTCCTCTGCTTTTGGCGGAGCCGGTTTAGCCTTTCTTTTAATGACGATCTCCTGCATGGACGAGCGTGTTTCCACATAGTCCGGCTGAACAATATACATGAGCGGTTTTTTATCCGCGTTTCTTTTCTTATTAGACATCTTCATCCCTCCGATTCTGTCATATTCTATCTATATGACAGAATGCTGAAAATCAGAAGAAATAAAAAAGCAATCCCTGTTTGGGACTGCTTGAAGGTGAAACTGCCTAGCGGGCAGTGATATGGAAACCTGAATCAACATGAAGATTTTCACCTGTAATGCCTCGGGACATATCGCTAAATAAAAATGCAGCTGTATCTCCCACCTCTTCAGGTGTGGTCGTGCGGCGAAGCGGTGCACGCTCTTCGATGTCTTTTAAGATTGAGTTGAAGTCACTGATGCCTTTAGCAGATAATGTTCTGATCGGACCAGCAGAAATGCTGTTAACGCGGATATTTTCTTTTCCTAAGTCAGCAGCTAAGTACTTCACACTTGCGTCAAGAGAAGCTTTCGCTACACCCATCACATTGTAGTTCGGCATAACGAGCTCTCCGCCAAGGTAAGTCAGCGTTACGATGCTTCCGCCTTCAGTCATCATCGGACGCGCCGCTTTTGTGACAGCGGTCAGTGAGTATGAGCTGATGTTGTGAGCTAGAAGGAAGCCCTCACGATTTGTGTTTAAATATTCGCCGACAAGCTCTTCTTTGTTGGCAAACGCGATACAATGCGCGATACCGTGGATCACACCGACCTGCTCCTTAATGCTTGCGAAACAAGTTTCGATTTCCGTGTCGTTTGTTACGTCGCAAGGAAGGATAATGGAATCGTTTCGCTCCAAAGTTCCAGCGAGTTCATGAACAGATTTCTCCAGGCGTTCACCTGCATATGTGAAAATCAATCGTGCGCCCGCTTCATGTAAAGAGCGCGCTATTCCCCAAGCGATACTGCGTTTGTTGGCTACTCCCATAACAACAATGTTGCGGCCTTTAAGTGAAAAATTCATATGTATAAAGCCTCCTATATTTGTTAAAGACATAGTATTAGTACCTGATCTTAATACCTATCATATCATAACCTTGTCCAGATGAAAAGCGCATACCAAAGTCAAACATGAAAGAGACCACCATAAGCAGGTGGTCTCATCAGTTTATTTTTATGCTGTTTCGTTTAAAAGCGAAATGATTTGTCGGCCCGTGGCCCGATCCGATGCCGAGCGTATTTTCTACGGCTTCGCGGACAAAGTTGGCAGCAACCTCGAATGCCTGATGGATGCTGTCTCCTTTAGCGGTTTGGGCTGTTAAAGCCGCAGCAAAGGTGCAGCCAGTGCCATGCGTATGCTTCGTATCGATATAAGGATGGCTGATTTGCATAAACATGTTTCCATCAAAAAGAAGGTCAGTAATGTGATTGTCCTCAGGTTGGTGCCCGCCTTTGATAATCACATGCTGCGCACCCATCTTCACTAGCTGTTCCGCAGCTTTCTTCCGGTCATCAAGCGAACGGATCACCATACCCGTCAGCGCTTCTGCTTCCGGCACATTCGGCGTGATCGCATAGCTTCGTGGGATCAGCAGCTCCTTCAGCGTAGCGATTGATTCATCGCGCAGCAAGGACGCCCCGCCCTTCGCGATCATAACCGGATCAACGATCACCCGGGTTAATTCGTATTGATCAATTTTCCTTGCCACTTCTTCAATCATTTCTGCATTCCAAAGCATTCCTGTTTTTACGGCGTCCGGTCTCAAATCCTCCGCCACAGCATCAATTTGCTCTCTCAGTGCCTCTGCAGTCAGCGGATACACGCCGTGAACGCCAAGTGTATTCTGTGCAGTTACCGCCGTGATGGCAGACATTCCGAATACACCAAGCTCCTGAAAGGTTTTAATATCTGCCTGTATCCCCGCGCCTCCGCCTGAGTCAGACCCAGCGATCGTCAAGGCTTTATATATACTCATCAAACTACACTCCTTTTATTACCCGATCCATTTATGATAGATGGATTTTGCCCTGGCAATATCATTTGTTCCATGGATCAATGCTCTGCCGTCCCGAAACAGCACCATTTTCATGTCATCCGAGCGGCAGGAAATTAAATACGGATTCGCTGCTACTTCCAGCCCCGCCTGCCTCAGCTGCCCCGCCATCACGTCAAGATCTGCTTCTTTTGTGAAAGAGGATCTGATTTGCACCGTGTTTCTGCCGCACAATACTGCTGCCTTCGTTTGGTTTTCGTATGATAAAAACGGAAAATCCTTTGTGCCGCAGCTTGGACACGAGTCATCTTTAAGTCCCGTTGCTCTTACTTCTGACCGCTCATTTTTCCACAGGTCAAAGGAGCGCAGCACGGGCTCGCATTCCTCTCCCGTCAGCAGTTTCAGAGCGTCTGTCACCTGAAGGACAGCAACCTGCAGAACAGCCGGGCTGATAATGCCGGCTGTGTCGCATGTCGCACCGCCAATCGGAAGGGTATCGAGTAAACAATGAAGGCAGGGGGTTACCCCCGGCAATACAGTAAACGTAAGGCCGTAGCTACCCACACAAGCGCCGTAAAGAAACGGAATGCCTTCTTTCACTGCAGCATCGTTAACAATAAGCCGGGTTTCAAAATTATCGGCGGCATCTACAATGATTGATGCGCCGCGAATCAGTTCGGATACGTTTTCTGCTGTGACATCCATGACAAGTCCGGTTACATCCACATCACTGTTAATGGAACGAAGACGTTGCTCAGCAGCCGCTGCTTTCGGCATTTCCTTTCTGACATCATTTTCTGTGTAAAGCTGCTGGCGCTGAAGATTGCTCCATTCGACGTAATCTCTATCGGCGATTTTCACCGATCCGACTCCCGCTCTCACCAGCATCTCTGCGCTGGCCGTTCCCAGTGCGCCGGCGCCGATGATCACAACGCGTGCCTTTCTCAGTTTCTTCTGGCCTTCGGGGCCGATTGGAGCAAACAGCTCCTGTCTGGAGTACCTGTCCGTCATACAGGAAGACCTTCTCCCGGACTGCTTGCCGTTCCATATGACTTGACTGGAATGCGGCCTGCTTCATAAGATAGACGCCCTGCTTCTACTGCGAGCTTCATGGCGCGCGCCATTTTCACCGGATCGTTCGCACCTGATACGGCCGTATTCAGCAGTACGCCGTCCGCTCCAAGCTCCATTGCATATGCCGCATCTTTTGGCGATCCGATTCCGGCATCCACGATGACCGGCACTTTGGCTTGTTCAATGATAAATGACAGATTCAGAGGATTTAAAATCCCCTGTCCCGATCCAATCGGAGAAGCCCCCGGCATAATGGCATGAACACCAAGCTCTTCAAGCTTTCTCGCCAGCACCACATCATCCGAGGTGTACGGCAGCACGATAAATCCCTCTTCAAGAAGCTGTTCAGACGCTTTTAACGTTTCCACAGGATCGGGCAGCAAGGAACGGCTGCACCCGATGACTTCGACTTTAATCATGTCACAAAGCCCGGATGCTTTCGCGAGCCGTGCAATTCGAACTGCTTCTTCCGCCGTACTGGCGCCAGCTGTATTTGGCAGAAGCGTATATTTGGATAAATCAAGCTGTTCCAGAAAATTAGGCTGAGACGCTTCAAAGATATTCATTCTCCGTACAGCAAATGTTAAAATATCAGACTCTGAAACAGCCACCGCTTCCTTTTGAATATCAAACGATGGATATTTTCCCGTGCCCAACAGCAGCCTTGATTGAAATTGTTTCCCGCCAATTGTTAACATTCTCATCCGCCTCCTACAAAATGGACAATTTCGATGACATCACGATCACACAGCTCTACCTCGTGATATTGTTCTTTGCCGATAATTTCTTTATTTCTTTCAACGACAACGATTTTATGTTCAAGCTGATAAGACGCAAGCAGATCCTGAATCGTACCTGTGTCTCTATCCCATTCAACTTGTTTACCGTTCAGCTGAAGCATCATATCTGAACCGCCTCCTTGCGATCAATTCGAAAGGCGTGCAGCCAGTCTGCCTTGACCTCTTTATTCATAATGAGATCACCAATTAAAGCACCCGTTGCAGGAGCAAGCAGAATCCCGTTTCTGAAATGGCCCGCCGCAAATAAAATGCGGCTGTCCTGAGGGTGCTTGCCAATGTATGGCTTTCCGTCCTTTGTCCCCGGACGCAGTCCCGCCCAAAAACGATCAACCTTCATATTCTGAATCGCCGGCAGCATCGTTTTCGCTTTTTCCATAACCGACTGAAGTCCGCCAAGATCCGCCTTCTCGCTCCAGTCACCAGGCTTCATCGTCGCGCCGACAACCAGTCTGCCGCTTTTTCTCGGTACGATATAGCAATGATCATGATAAAGTGTTTTTGTCAGCGGAATGTCATCATTCCAAACAGACAGGCACTCTCCTTTTACAGGAAAAAATGATTGATTCAGCCCGAGCTGCTTAAAAAACATCCCGCTCCAGACCCCGCTGGCAACCACGACATAATCCGCATGCATGTCACCGGACGCTGTTTTGACCAAAATGGATTCACCGCCACGTGTCACATCGAGAACAGGAGTATGCTCAAAAATATCCGCACCAAGCGCTTTAGCCGATTTAGCGTATGCCTTGCATACAAAATAAGGCTCAACATGAACATCATCCTGAATAAAGCTCGCCCCGTAAATCTCACTGGCCGTATACGGCTCTTTTCAGCACTTCTTCTTTTGTATGCCAGCTGACAGAATCCAAATCGTCATCGTCTGAGGCGTGACACGTCTTCTCGGAGAATGCAAGCTTAAACATACCGCCATCATGCTTCTGATATCGATACCGGATAATGCAAATAGCTCCTCTCCAAGACCTCGGTACATACGCTGACTGTGCATGGCGAAATCAAAAAACGCATCCCGTTCCTCGCACTCGGCATGGGCGCCAAGCATCCCTGCCGCGGCGCTTGTTGTTCTGCCGCCTATTGTTCCGCTTTCAAGCAATGCGGTGTTTTTCTTTTCTTTTGCCAACTGATAAGCGATCGCGGAACCAATAATTCCGCCTCCAATGACAACTGCATCATAATGCCTTTTCATACTGAATCTCCTTTAGCTTGCGGGAATATCGTCTGGCGGCTTCCAAAGGATCATCGGAAGAAAAAATTCCGGACATGACAGCAATACCGTCTGAACCTGCTCGCTTCACTTCTTTTAATCTGGCAGGTGTCATCCCTCCAATTGAAATAACCGGAATCGTGATCCTCTGTTTGATTTCTGAAAGCAAAGACACGCCTCTGCCCTCAAGGCCTTGTTTGCAATCCGTTTCAAACACATGTCCGAACAAAACATAATCAGCATCATCCTTTTCTGCCTGAAGCGCTTCCTCCAGTGAATGCACTGATCGCCCAATGTGCAGGTGAGGAAATCTGGCTCTTACTTGTTTCGGCGAAAAGCTGCAGCTCGGCAGCTGAACACGATGAATATTTGAAAAAAGTGCAATATCAACCCGGCCATTCATCACCAGCTTTTGCTTATCAACACCGCCTTCAGAAATAAGCTCCAGCAGTTTCAAAATGTCAGCCGCCGATTTAGACCGTTCTCGAATATGGATGAAATCAACCTCATCCTGAATGGCTATAATGGATCTCACTAGATCTTCAACCGGCTTGCGGTCATCAGTTATGGCGTGCAGCTCCAAGTCCTTCCACCTCTTTTACGCCGCTGTCTGACCAGCCTTCTTTTCGATAAGCCATTCCCCAGAACTGATATTCATAATAGCTGGAAATAACAAAATTCTCTTTCATCTTGGCACGCACTTCCTCGGTGCTGTTTTCCGCCAGCTCATCCAAACGGTTAATTTGTTCTTCCACCTGCTGTCTGAACCAGTCACCGCCGTAGGTACCAATCCACTTCTGATAGATCGGATGCCCCGGATCACATGTCAGCAATTTCTCACCAACCTCATAATAAAGCCAATAGCACGGGAGAAGGGCTGCCAATATTTCTGCAAAATTCCCGCTCAAGACCGAACGGTACATATGAGATGTATAAGAGTAAGCGGTAGGAGATGGCTTAAATGCCTTCTGTTCTTCCTCACTAATTTCCAAAAGCTCTGTAAACTCGCGATGAAGCGCCATTTCTGCTTCATATGTACCTTGGGCATGGCTGGCCATGCGTCCCGTTGTATAAAGGTCCTTCGCATAAGCGGCGCCGAACGATTGCACCTTCGCAAAATGCGTTAAATAATAAGAATCTTGAAGCACGTAGTATTTAAAACGGTCAATCGGAAGAGTTCCGTCACCTATTCCCGTAACGAACGGATGGACAAAACTCCCCTCCCACCATTCTGCGGCTGCACTGCGGCATTCTTCTGAAAACTTCACACGTCATTCCCCCTGTCTGATAATAAAAAAACCACTTTCCCGCAAGGAAAAGTGGTTTGGAATTGGCATAGTTATATAACACAAATACCGCTCCACTTCCCTACGCAGGTCTGAACCTGTTCAAGTTATGAGGGTCTAAAAGTCACACTTTTATCTCAGCCCTTATAAAGGACACCCCTAGTGGTTTTACGAATACATATTGAATTGTTCTGCACCTCTATATTAACACGAATCCTTATTTGGTCAAGATTTTATCCTTCCAATGTTTTCTTAAGATCCGTTACATACCCGCGTGATCCGGTGACAATTAAACGGTCTCCGATTTTCAGCCTTGTATCGCCGTGAGGAACGATGCTGTCCACACCTCTGAAAATCCTGACAAAAATCACATCGCCTGTTAAAGGGAATTCACGGAGAATCACGCCGTCGTATTTGCTGTTTTCCATATTAATTTGATACAGCGAGGACTCTTGGTTCGTGAGCAGTTTCATGACGCCAGGTGCTTCTATCAGCGCGCGAAGCAGTGTTTTGGTCGACAGCAAGATGGAAAAGATGCCGATGCCCTGCTCCTTCAATTTCGCTTCGTTCTTCGGTGATCCGGTGCTGGCGATGACTCTTTCTGTCCCCTTTTCTTTGGCGTATAATGCGATGTCCGTATTCATGTCTTCATCCCCTGTCGCCACTACAAGGATATCTGTATCAAATATACCGAGTGATTCAAGGGTTTGATGCTCATAATCAGGAAGCGTTTCGACGGAAAATACTGAGTCTGACAGCTTTTCCTCAGCGTTTTCTTGATAAACGTGCACGACTCGCACTTCATACTCACTCTCAGGCAATTCAAGTGTAACAGGCAGTGTCATTTGATTAGCGCCGATAAATGTGATCTTCTTTCTCTCCTCCGGCTGCTCCTGTTTTTTGTACAGCTTTTTAAATCCGACCGGCGTAAAAATGCTTGCAATAACCGCCACCAGCGTAAGCGCTCCTGACATATTCGCACTGATGACATGAAGCTGCTGGCCGATTGTCGCAGCGGCAATCACAAGAGAAAGCGTTGATGTCAGCAGGAAACCAGACGCCAATATTGTGCGGTTATCATACCATTTCTTCAAGTACAGGATAGGAAGAATCTTGCTTACTAACAGTGCCATAAGCAGCAGCGGAATCATCACTAAAATTTTCGGGTCCTGAAAAAGTGTCCAAATATCCAATTTTACGCCGACCATCACAAAGAAAATCGGTATTAAGAACCCGTAGCCGAAGGAATCGAGCTGCTGAACCAATTCCTTGTTCGGCGAGAGCAGGGAAACAAGCACGCCCGCTAAGAAAGCACCGAGTATATTTTCTGCCCCCAGTGATTCAGACAGAGCCACCAGTACGATAATTAAGGTGAAAATAGCACGGGTGCCAATCTGGATCGTCCCTTTAGACATGGACTGAACAAAAGAACGGTGTTTAAAGATCCGGCCGAAGAAGTAGAGCACTACTCCCGCTGCAAACAAGATCATTAAGAGCCACATGTTTCCGCTGTCCTCTCCGTACAAAGAAGAAAATACAGCAAGAAGAATCATAGTGACCAAGTCAGCAATCACGGCAACAAGCAGGATGATCTGCCCGATGTTTGAATCCATGATCCGTTCTTCCTTTAAGGTTGGAACGACAACACCTAACGAAATCGTAGAAATAATAAGCGTCATTAAGAAAGCATTTTGGATAAATCCGGCCACGACGAACCCATAAGACAGCAGCAATGATAAAATAAAAATACCGATAAAAATAATGGATGCTGTAGCAAATGTATTGGGTGCTTCCTTGCCGTTTTGCAGAAACTGCTTTTTCTTTCCCTTCTCAAAGGATGAAAAATCAATTTCAAGACCGCTTAAAAACATTAAAAAGATAAATCCGAGCATAGAGAGCGTCTGAAGCCAAGTATCACCCTCCACAACTAAATTAAGACCGCTTTTTCCTATAATCAATCCCATAATAATTTCAGCAACAACAACAGGGATGCTGAGTTTAAACCGATGCAAAAGGATGGGAGTCAAAAATGCAACGATAAGTACGACAACTAATGATGCGACAGATGTATGCGCCATAATCTGAACCTCCTTTTAAAAAAACATAACGCGATTTTAACAAGGGTAATGATGAAAAATAAAGTAATAAGGTCTCATTTTTTTTAGAAAATGATTCTTCTATAATTTGCACATAAAAGCCGGTGATGACTCACAGCAATTTGCTTCATAATAAATAAAATCATGAGTAAGGAGGATGCTGCATGGCCTACTACGATATCATCAGCGATATTCATGGCTGCTACGATGAAATGACAGCCCTAATAGAAAAACTTGGATACACAATAAAAAATGGATTGCCTGTACATGATGAAGGCAGGGTGCTTGTTTTTGCCGGGGATTTGACAGACCGGGGCCCTAAATCAATTGAAGTCATCCGCTTTGTAGCCGGAGCTTATGAACAAGGAGCGGTGCGCTATGTCCCGGGAAACCATTGCAACAAGCTGTACCGCTACTTAAAAGGAAATCCAGTTAAAGTGATGCACGGTCTTGAAACAACTGCAGCAGAGCTTAAAGCACTTTCTGAAGAAGAAAGAAGAAAAGTCAGCGAACAATTTATGAGGCTTTATGAAACTGCGCCGCTTTACGACATCTTACATAATGGAGAATTGGTTGTCGCCCATGCTGGCATAAAGGCTGACGATATCGGCAAAAACACGAGGAGAGTAAAGGACTTTGTGCTTTACGGCGATGTGACGGGTGAAACGTATCCGGACGGCAGACCCGTCAGGCGGGATTGGGCCGCTTCTTATAACGGGACAGCCTGGGTTGTATACGGACACACACCTGTTAAAGAGCCCCGCATAAAAAATCGCACCATTAACATTGATACAGGCTGTGTGTTTGGAAATGAACTGACGGCCTTCCGTTTTCCCGAACTGGAGACCGTCTCCGTTCCAAGCTCTATGCCTTATGACGAGACTAGATTTCGCCCCATATAAAAAAGGAGAGAATCGTTTTAATGATTCTCTCCTTTACATAATTCCTAACATATCGTGCGGCAGAGCCGCATGAAACGTCATTTTTTCCTGCGTCAGCGGGTGGATAAATGACAGCTGCTCACTGTGTAGTGCCTGCCTGTCCATCTTCTGTCTCGTTCCGCCGTACAACGTATCGCCGCACAGCGGGTGGCCGAGATAGCTCATATGGACGCGAATTTGATGGGTCCGCCCTGTCTCAAGCTGCAATGCCACCGTGGTTAAGTCATCCGTAAGACGTGTGACACGAAAGTGAGTAACAGCCTTCTGACCGCCCGGTGTCACTATCCGTTCAATGATACTGTCAGGATGTCTGCCAATCGGGGCGTCTACCTTTCCCTCTGTCTCTGTCATACGTCCATGCACAATCGCAACATATCTGCGTTTCACAAGGCCGTTTTTTTGCGCCGACGATAAAATGGAGTGGGCAAAGCGGTGTTTGGCAACAAGCATGACACCTGACGTATCCCGGTCTAGCCGGGTGACAAGATGAACCGTGGCCCGCACTCCGTTTTTTTGGTAGTGATGGATGATGCCATTCGCGATGCTTCCCGCCGGGTGCTCTCGCGACGGAATAGATGACACATACGGCTGTTTGTTTATCACAAGCACGTGTTCATCCTCATACATAATATCGAGCGGAACAGGCTCGGCCAAAAGCGTCTCGCTCACCTGTTCCTCAGGAAACTTTACAATAAGAAAGTCCCCCTCTTTCAATACGTATTTAACAGTCACATGTTCACCGTTAATGAGAAGATCTCCTCCGCCAAATTTGATGTCGGTCAGCAGACGCTTCGAAATTCCCAGATCGACCGTATATTCCTTTAAGGTCATTCCGTCTTCAGCGGTAGTGATCTTCTTTTCAAGAATAAATTGCTTCACGATACGTCCTCTTTCTACTCACCTTTTCCGATAAATGAATCCTGGACTCTTTTCCAAAACGGAAACGGACGGAATCTTGCAAATCTTACATTTTCAGATGCCACCTGACATCGGATGGACTTTACATCCTTATGAAGCAGGGTTAAATGGTCAATTGTCACTTGAAAGTCAACTTCGTTTCTCGGTTTAATCATGCAATCATGATGGGAAGGGAGAAGGAGCGGTGATCCGACCGTCCGGAATACGCGGTTATTGATAGATGCCATTTCCGCCAGCTGAATCGCTCTGATGGATGGGTGGATAATTGCTCCGCCCAGCGCTTTATTGTAGGCTGTGCTCCCGGAAGGCGTGGACAGGCAAAGGCCGTCGCCACGGAACGTTTCAAAAAGCTGCCCTTTGATTTCCACATCCGCCACAAGGCTTCCTTCTATACTTTTAATCGTACATTCATTTAACGCCAAATATCTTTCTTCCCGCTCATTTTCATGATAGGTTACTATTACTTCAAGGAGCGGATATTCCACAGTGTGATACGGTGTTTTCGCAATTGCGAGCACGAGTTTTTCAATTTCATGAGGAACCCAGTCCGCATAAAACCCAAGATGACCCGTGTGAACGCCGACAAAAGCTGTTTTATCTAATCTGTCGCTGTATCTGTGAAAAGCGTATAAAAGCGTCCCATCGCCCCCGACTGAAATGACAATTTCCGGTTCATTTTCATCCAGTTCCATGTCAAAATCTAATAAATACGCCTGTATTTTGCTTTTCAGCGTATCAGAAACATTGTCTCCTTTTGACGATACGGCAAATTTCATGCTTTTTCTTCCCCTTTACCTATTGATGCTCGCTTCCTTTTTTCTTTCTAGAAAAGGCAGCTTGAGCTTCCTGTATTTCACCCTTGATCTCCGACATCTCTTCATCAAGCCGTGAAGCTGCTTCAGAAGCGCGCTGAAGCCTCAGTTTTACTTTTCAGGAATGTTTCCGCTGTATTTATAATTTAATGAATGCTCAATGGTCGCCCAAAAATTCATCGCCAGCGTACGGATCTGTATTTCAACAAGAACATGTTTCTCTCCAGATATCGTCTGCAAAGGATACATCACGACAAGATGATATGACCGATACCCGCTCTCTTTATGTTCTGCAATATAATCTCTCTGATCCACAACGGTGAAATCTTTTCGGGCAAACAGCATTTCCTTTACAAATTGGATGTCATCGACAAATTGGCACATGATCCTAAGGCCTGCGATATCCTGCATGGTTTCAATTTCATGTAATGGTATGCTTTTCCGTCTGGCTTTTTCGAGTATACTCGCCACAGGCTTGACGCGTCCTGTCACAAACTCAATCGGTGAATGGTCATCCTCATATTCATAAAGCGTGCGGATCCCCTTGAGCTTCACTTTTAATTCTTCAACAGCCTGGCGGTACGGCACTAAAAAACGCTCCCATTGCTTGTCATCCATCATACATCCCCCAATTCAGCACCAGTTTCTATAGAAAAACGCGTTTCACTGTTTCTTCCATTTCTTCTCCGTAGTTCGCATTATCTTTAATATTTTCTAAAAGATACTCCAGCTCCTCATGCAGGCCTGACAGCTCAATGCTTTCATTCCCTGCCTCTAAAACGATCGGTTTTCTTTGATCATGAGCCTGCTTTAGTTCAGGCCATATATGTTCCTTTATCATGACATATTCAAAAGAATCAGCTAATTCAAGTATGTATACAAAAGCAATGTTGTCAGAATCAACTAGCATTTGACCTGACGGCTTGCGTTCTGCTTCTTTTCCTTCTGTCTCACAGGTAAGGCGAAGCTCATCATCCGATAGTGTTGCATTTAAAATTTCGATTCTGTTTTGCATAATGCTCTCCTTTATAAACAAAGTACAGATTCATTTTATCATATCAAGCTTGATATTGATAAACCTAACATCTAAAGAGATAATAGTAAAAATGAGATTTACAGAGCTGAAAGGAAGACCATTATGAGCCAAGAAATTGAAATTGAATTTAAAAACCTGCTTACAAAACATGAATTTAAAAACATAGCTGCGGCACTGGATTTGGCAGAAAAAGAATTTACAAATCAAGAGAATCACTATTTTGATACAAACTGCTTCGCACTGAAACAGAAACAGGCGGCGCTTCGAATCCGCAAGAAAAATGACGAATATGTGCTGACATTAAAAGAACCGGCTGAAGTTGGACTTCTGGAAACCAACCAGAAGCTTTCCAGCGTATCCGACTTTACACGTTTCACGATTCCGAAAGGCCCTGTCAAGGACCAGCTGAAGAAGCTTCACATCGATACAGACGCCATTCATTATTTTGGATCTTTAGCAACAAATCGCGCAGAAAAAGAAACAGAAAAAGGTTTAATAGTTTTAGATCACAGCCGATATTTAAATAAAGAGGATTATGAAATCGAATTTGAGGCGGCTGACTGGAATGAAGGCAAACTGGCCTTTGAAAAGCTGCTTCAGCAATTCAGTATTCCTCTGCGAGAAACCAAAAATAAAATTCAGCGTTTTTATGAAGAAAAACGAAAGTCTATATAAGGTGGAATGACATAGTGAACGTAACGAATTGGGCGGCTCTCCTTCAGCTTCAGGCATTACAGTCTATATCAAATGCACGCAGCACGGGCAGTCAGAGCGCTGAGAGCCCGCTGTCAAACTTCAGCTCCTTGCTTAGCCAATATACAAATGGACTGTCCCAGCAAACACCTGTGTCAACAGCATCTTCAAGCCCTATCAGCCAGCTGAACAGCGCTTACGGGACATCGCCGTCACTGCTTTCAGCTTACGGGCTTAACTCCTATTCAAACGACAATGTCGGCCAATTTACAAAAGCGAGTGAAAGCACTGAAACAGCTGCTGTTGATGCCTCCTCAAACAAACAAGAGGATAAAAACATCAGCTCGGGTGACTTCTCAATCGACAGCGCTATAAAAAAAGCCTCTGACAAATACGGAGTCGATGAAAAACTAATCCGCGCTGTCATCAAACAGGAATCCGGCTTTAATGCAAAAGCCGTCAGCGGTGCAGGCGCAATGGGTTTAATGCAGCTGATGCCGTCAACAGCAACCTCACTTGGCGTTTCCAATCCGCTTAATCCGCAGCAAAACGTTGAGGGCGGAACGAAATATTTAAAACAAATGCTGGATAAATACGATGGCAATGTATCCATGGCGTTAGCAGCTTATAACGCCGGCCCGGGAAACGTTGATCGATACGGAGGCATTCCGCCTTTCAGAGAAACTCAAAACTATGTAAAAAAAATAACAGCAACCTATTACGCGTAACCGGAGCGGCACTTGCCCTCCGGTTTTTTTGCGGAGTGAAATCTTACACATTCATGATTTGTATGTGATATGATATGAAATACAAACCTGGCGCTCAGCCGAACCCTGTCTTCAAGCGCATAAAAAGCGCTTAAAAGGCAGTTTGTTTGTAGAAATGATGCCTTGTTGCTAAAATAATTCATAGATGAATTGAAATAAATACAGAAAATAACTTTTTGCAATAGGAATTATGATTCCTATTAGCCATATTTAAAGGAGTAGTCAACATGGGACAATCGTTTAACGCACCTTATGAAGCGATTGGAGAAGAACTTCTATCGCAACTTGTTGATACTTTTTATGAGCGTGTCGCGTCTCATCCTTTGCTTAAGCCCATATTTCCGAGCGATTTAACAGAAACGGCCAGAAAACAGAAGCAATTTTTGACACAGTATTTAGGCGGGCCTCCCCTTTATACCGAGGAACACGGCCATCCCATGCTCAGGGCAAGGCATCTTCCCTTTCCAATTACAAACGAGAGGGCCGATGCGTGGCTCAGCTGTATGAAAGACGCAATGGACCATGTAGGACTAGAGGGCGACATTCGTGAGTTTTTGTTTGGCCGGCTGGAGTTGACAGCAAGGCATATGGTGAATCAAACAGAAGCGGAGGATCGATCATATTGACAAATTATCAGCATGAGCAATACTTCGCCCATTGCCACGGCCATCCAAAAAAACCGCTGGAAATCTACATGTTTGTTGACCCTTTATGTCCCGAATGCTGGTCCTTAGAACCTGTCATAAAAAAAATGAAAATCAGATACGGACGTTTTTTTACCTTACGCATCATAGCTTCCGCAAGCCTTACAGCGTTAAATAAGAAACGTAAAAAGCACCTTCTGGCAGAAGCCTGGGAAAAGATCGCAAGCCGCTCCGGTATGCCGTGTGACGGCAGTGTATGGTTTGAGCAAGATCAGCCGCTCTCTTCTCCATATATGGCTGCTCTCGCATTTAAGGCAGCAGAACTTCAAGGAAGAAGAGCCGGTATGCAATTTCTTCGGAATATGCAGGAGAGTCTGTTCGTTTCGAAGAAGAACATTACGGATGAAAACGTGCTTTTGGAAATAGCGTCAAAAACAAGCCTGGATCTAGAGGAATTTCAAAAAGACCTCCATTCCCAAAGCGCGGTCAAGGCGCTTCAATGCGACATGAAAATCGCGGCTGAGATGGATGTTACAGCCACTCCGACGCTGACGTTCTTTAATACGCAGCATGACGACGAAGGACTTAAAGTCCCCGGCAGCTATTCATACCATGTGTATGAAGAAATCTTATTTGAGATGCTTGGCGACGAGCCTAAGCCCTCGGAAACACCGCCTCTGGAATGTTTTATTGAATATTTCCGTTTCGTTGCCTCTAAGGAAATCGCTCTTGTATATGATTTGAGTCTTGAAGAGGTAGAAAAGGAAATGAAAAAATTGGCGTTTGCTAAAAAAGTTGCCAAAGTAGAGGCCAAGCACGGAATGTTTTGGCAGTCCCTCACCAGCAGTTCTGATGAATACCAATCATGTGAAAAATAGCCGCAGGCATGTATATGCTTGAGGCTATTTTTTTGCACAAAAACCAAACATACGTTCTGTACAAAGCACTAAAGAAACCGCGCCGGGATAAGCGCGGTTTCATATGTCTTAACGACAACAAAGGGGATGGGAGAAATTTTTCACGGTCAAACAAAGGGGTAATGTTTGTTTGTGATCAATTTCACATCCTTATCATATCAAAAGTTGTCGACTGTTGACAACCATTAAGTTTAATGTTCATATTTTTGTCACAAAACATAACTGACAGGTTTCATTCATATGCTTGTAAGGAACAAGGACGAGGAGGATCGCCATGCTGTTTAATGTGATCTCAATTGTATGCATTGTTGTTTTTTTCTGTTTAAATTTATTAGCTATGATGCATATGCTGCCTCTTTACATTACGTCCCCTCTGCTGTTTCTGTCTATTCTGTTTACCTTGTACCGTCTGAATCATCGGAAAACCTTTAAAGGATTTTAAAAAGCCTGTGCATCATTTATGCACAGGCCATTTTTTATTAAGACTGCTTTACTTTCAGCAGCAGTTCTTCCATTTCATCAAGCTTTTCCTCAAACATTTTGCACGCAGCTTCAATCGGTTCTGGTGACGTCATATCAACCCCGGCTTTTTTCAGGATGTCGATCGGATATTGTGAGCTGCCCGCTTTCAGGAAGTCAATATAACGGTCAACCGCAGGCTTGCCTTCCTTCAAAATTTGGCTGCTTAACGCCTGTGCAGCACTGTACCCTGTCGCATACTGATACACATAGTAGTTGTAATAGAAATGCGGAATCCGAGACCATTCGAGTCCGATTTCTTTATCAATCACCATGTCGTTTCCGAAATACTTTTTATTCAGATCATAATATACATTGGTCAGAAGCTCAGGTGTCAGCGGCTCCCCTTCTTGCGCTTTTATATGGATAAGATGTTCAAATTCTGCAAACATCGTTTGTCTGAAGACGGTTCCTCTAAAGCCCTCAAGCATGTGGTTGAGAATATATAAACGCTGTTTTTCATCCTCTAAATTGTTCAGCAAATATTCACCAAGCAGTGCTTCGTTTGTCGTAGAAGCAACTTCCGCGACAAAGATGCTGTAATTGCCGTAAGGATATGGCTGGTGTTTTCTCGTATAATAGCTGTGAACAGAGTGGCCGAACTCATGCACTAGCGTAAAGAGATTATTGACGTTATCATGCCAGTTCATTAAAATATACGGATTTGTGCCGTATGTTCCAGAAGAATAAGCACCGTTGCGTTTCCCTTTATTCTCATAAACATCAACCCAGCGGTTTTCAAGCCCCTCTTTTAAGATAGAGCGATATTCCTCTCCTAAAGGTGCAAGCCCCTTCAGCATATAATCCTTAGCTTGCTCGTACGTAACCTTCATTCCCGCATCCTTCACAAGCGGTGTATACAGATCATAGATATGCACTTCATCCAGCTCAAGCACTTTCTTTCTCAGTGCAATATAACGATGCAGCAGCGGAAGATGCTTGTTAATCGTTTTGATGAGATTGTCGTATACCTCTTCAGGAATACTGTTGTTAGAAAGCGCAGCTTCACGTGCTGACTTGTATTTTTTCATTCTTGCGTAGAAGTTGTCTTTTTTCACAGTCCCGCTCAAGGTAGTCGCCATTGTATTTTTATATTGGCCGTATGTTTTATATACAGCGTCAAACGCATTTTTGCGGACTTCACGGTTTTCACTTTCTAAGAAATTAATAAAATTGCCGTGAGTGATCTGTTTTTCATTCCCCTCTTCATCTTTAATAGATGGGAATGTAATATCGGCATTATTTAACACGCTGAACGTATTTGACGACGAAGACAGCACCTCAGAAGCTTCAGCCAGCAGCGCTTCTTCCTTCTCGCTCAGCACGTGCGGTCGTTCCTTTGTGATTTCCTCAATGGCATGAGAGTAAAGCTTCAGCTCTTCTTTTTCAAGAATAAACTGCTGCAGTTTGTCTTCTTCTATGGATAAAATTTCCGGAACAAGATAAGCTGTTGCGCTTGCGGCCTGTGTATACAGATTTCCAGCCTTATCATTAAGTCCCTGATAAAAGGAGTTCCCTGTATCTTGGTCTGAGCGCATATGCGCGTATGTGTAAAGTTTGCCCAAACGCTCCATCACCTTATCCTGGTAAGTAAGGGCTTCGTATAAATGATCGGCTGAATCAGCCAGCTTGCCTTTATACTTAGATAAATCAGGTATTAATTCTTTAACAGCTTGAAATTCTTTATTCCAGGCCTCATCACTAGGAAAAATATCCTCAAGTCTCCATGTGTCCTCTACCTTTACCTCACTTCGGTCAGGCAGTTGATTTGCTTTTTTTTCCTCAGCCATGGTGATCCCCCTCGTTTTCTTTAATTCAAGCCAATTGAAAAAACGGTTGTTTCTCAATAAACTTGTGTTGTGAATATCTTCCGGTTTTTCACTGCCATTTGTCAAATCATATGCAGTTATGAAGAGAACGAATGCCAAAAAAGCAGTAAAAACACGAAAAACCTTTCCTTTTGTGCTTCTCACAACCAGCCCACCACCTTTGTCTTAGGGTGAGCCAAATCAGGAAAACTCATTCGATAAAACAGCTTCTGTCTTTTTCAATGAGATCCTGTAATGATTGGCTGCGCTTTGCGGGCTGATTCAGCACATATACTTCTTTCTGAGTCTCTCTTAAAAATCCCTTCTTGCACAAAAATTCAATGTACTGTTTAACAGCCTCACTGAGACCCTGATCGCTGTATTCTCCTCTGAGTAGAATGTTCTTTTTATGAATGTGTAGTTTGCAGTGCTGCAAAATGGCTGAAAAGCGAATGGGTGCATGTTTATACCCAAGATCCGTAATAAACAGATAAAGATAACCCTGCCATACAAAAACGGGACTCTTGAAAACGGCTCCTTTCTGTACAGGAACAAACACCTCTGTCGGAAGAAAAGAGAGAGGCGTTTGCCGTTTTTCATAAAACAAAAGCCTAAGCCGATTTATATCTTTAGAGAGAAACCGATGAGTTTTGCGGCGAAAACGGAGAATGGCTCCTGTCCAATCTGTGTGCTTAAACGATGAATCCGATTCAGTGAAAAAGAGATCTTCTGCCGCTGCCTGACGGACTGGAATCGTTTGGACGGAGCAGTAAAAATGGGTTGTGTAAAACGGGATCATGTGGCTGAGCCTCAGGAAAGAATGTGTTTTGGGGCAGTAACATAACAGATCGCTGTTCTGACTGGTATTGATAAACTCCCAATGGAAAGCGGATAGCTGGTAAAAGGATGAAGATGTCCGTTTTAAGCGGCTGCCCCCAAGAATCCACCGCGGTATCATTCCTGCTTGTTTGAAACCGGCTGTTCTTTTTTGAAAGACATCAGGAGGGAGAGTCGCGCATTGGTATTCAACAGCAAGCGTATTTCCCTTAACTTTCGCCAAGATGTCGGGCCTTTGTTTAATCTCTTTCACATACGGCTCTAAGAGCGGTGAAGCCTTTTGCGTTTTCAGCCATACATATAGCTGCCGTTTTCCTTCTAAGTGATAGGCGCTCTCAGGTTCTATGTCTATCGTGCAGGACTTGTTCTGTTTATGGGCAAAATGCGGCGCTTTCTGAGACCCTAGCTTCACATCAAGCTCCTCTGCACACACCGGGCAAAAAAACCTGGTCTGCTTTAATTTATCTCTGCTCTGCCTGCCTATGAGGTGAAAAACTTGACCGTCTTCTGTCACAGCACTAAACAATTGTCATCTCTCCTTTCCAGATTCATCACTCTTTCTGGAAATGACCGATGAACTCCTGTTTGCTGATGTTTTGCCTATATGTATGTTTTTGATTTTCCAGCTTCAATATGTTGTTTTGAAATAGAAAAAAACCGATTTCCGGCAAGAAATCGGTCTGCTATGATGCAAAGTGTTTTTTTATCGTTTCAAGAGCGTGCTCTGACACAACCAGCTTGCCGTATTCTTCAAGTCGGTGTATGCTGATTGAGGATTCAGACGCATACTCCAACAGGATGCTTAGCTGATTTTCAACCTCTTCATCAGTCAAATTGTAAAAATCCACATATAAATAATATCGGTTCTCAAACGAATATAAAGTCGTTTTACTTCCGTTAACGTTTAATTTAGATAGAGAAATTACATCTTCGAAGTCATCAAACCGCAAGACAAATTGTAGCTTTTGTTCCTTCTCTTCCTGATTGACTTCTTGCTCTTCTTTTTGGAAATCATCCAGCAAGGCGTCAAGATCCTCAGATGCTGGTTCTTGCTTTTTATCCTCAGGAATCGGCAGTTCGAGCTTTTGTCCGTCTTTGGAAAGCTGGGCTTTGGTGACGATAATTTCTAATCCTTTGTCCATTGCCTGAACTTGAATCCAAAGAGGGCCTTCAACAGCGAATTCCTCTTCCTCATGAACTTCATCCATAACTTCCCAGAACAGTTCTTCACTGCGCTCACGGTTATACCAAATTTCTTCTCTGTCAAAACCGCGATCTTCAATATCTCCATAAGACATATAAAATTTTACTGTATGCTCGTTTATTCTTTCAATTTCCATTTGCCAACCTTCCCTTCTATATAAGATGTTGAAGGGACATCTAAGCTCCCGATTAATAGTACTTTACTACACTTTACCCATTCCGTCCACATCTTAACCTTGAACCAAGGCAAGTGTGAATTCCTTTGTATTTCTATTTTATGATAAATCAGTCACAAAAGAAATAAAAATGCATCTTCGCCCAAAAAATGGCTTGTCTTCCGGCACCGCTATCATAAATTGCATCCCGCTTCATATATTAGTGGTACAAGCGATGGAACGAAAGCGAGGTGCCGATGCATGGAGCATGACTATCTGATTTCACTGCTGCTTATCGTCGGAATTGATCTGATTCTCGGCGGCGATAATGCAGTCGTGATCGCCATGGCCAGCCGAAATTTGCCGGACAAGCAAAGACAGCAAGCCATTATTCTCGGAACATTTATCGCCGTTGCGATGAGAATCGGATTAACAAGTGCAGCGGTTTATCTTTTGAATATTCCTTTCCTGCAATGTACCGGGGGAATATTCCTTCTATATTTGGGATACCAGCTATTAATTGAAAAAAAAGACGCCCAGCACGTCAAAAGCAGCACCTCTCTATGGAAAGCCATACGAACGATTGTACTCGCAGACCTGTTTATGTCATTGGACAATGTTATTGCTGTCGCAGGAGCGTCGCACGGTGAGCTTTCTCTCGTAATGATAGGTCTGTGTGTATCGGTGCCGGTTATAATTTGGGGCAGCAAACTCATCCACATCGCGCTTGAGAAAATACCGTTATTAATTTATGCGGGAAGCGGATTATTGGCTTATACAGGCGGAGAAATGATTGTCCGGGATCAAAAGCTGTCTTTTTTTATGGCTCAGCACGGCACCGTTGAAGCGCTTCTCCCCATTTTAACTGTCGTCTTTGTGATCCTTGCCAGCATTTATTATCAGCAGGTTGAAAAATAAAAGAAGGCTGATGTCTCAGCCTTCTTTTTAACGTGCGATCTATTAGTTTGCCAAACGCTGTGCTTCTCTTAATTGGAAAGAGCGGACTTTTCTTGGCAAGAAACGTCTGATTTCGTCTTCGTTGTATCCGACCTGCAAACGTTTTTCATCGATGATGATCGGACGGCGAAGCAAACCTGGGTGCTCGTTGATCAAGAGGTACAAGTCTTGCAGCGGCATTGATTCAACGTTCACATTCAATTTTTGGAATACTTTTGAACGGGTTGAGATGATCTCATCTGTTCCGTCCTCAGTCATTCTTAAGATTTGTTTTATTTCATCAATTGATAAAGGTTCAGAGAAAATGTTTCTTTCTACGTACGGAATCTCATGCTCCTCGAGCCACGCTCTCGCCTTTCTGCATGAAGTACAGCTTGGTGATGTGTATAATGTAACCATTCATCTTCACTCCTCTAATTAGTAGGATGAACATCTATTTTATTCTTAAATTGAAATTACTCTAAAAAAGGAATCTTTATAGGTATTATACTATAAAAAAGTAAGTGTGAACAGTGTCCTAAGAAAAAAATGTGTCAATCCAGCAAATTTTATTTTATTCATGTGTTTGCATTCTCAATTAGCTTAACTCATCGAAAATATTTTTTTGCTTTTCTTCATCAATGAGTGTCAGGACTTCATCCGTTTTTTCGTATGATTCCCCGTACCATTTCTCATCTTTATAAGTATGAATGTTTTCATATGTCTGTTTCATGGCTTCAAGAATCTCTTCTTCTGATTCTGTTTTCGGTGACCAGTACAGAATCTCCATCTTATTGACTTCATTCGTAGCCAATGACCGGCGCCGGTACCCAATTGACTGAGCATGCTTAAAATGCTCTCTTTGATAGAATCTCAGGCGTTTTTCTGTATCAGCATCATCTTCATCCACAGGCTCCACCTCAAGCAATATCGGCTTATTTTTCTTTTTCAGCTTGGCAATCAGTTTGCCGCCAAGCCCTTGCCCTCTTGCATCTTTTGACACATACAGATAATCAACGAAGATAAAAGATTCAAATTCCGCAAACATTAAAATATGATGCTTGCCTTCATCTTTATGATAAATATCGCTTCGCTCTTTCAAAAGAGCTTCCATATGCGCTTTTGATTTCAATTCTTCAATTGGAAAGTACTCGCTAAGCTTTTCGTACCAGTTCATTGATTTGCTCCTTATGAGTTCGTTGTCTTCATACTTTTAGATATACCCCATTTCTTCTTGTTTAAACAGCCTTACATCTATAAAGACGTACGAACTTTCCGCATGGTTTCATTTTTTTTCAGCAAGTAAGGCAATTCGTCGTTCCACCGGAGATGTTTGATCATGCTCAATTCGCGTGTCTCTCCCGTTTGTAACGACTCAGGCCGGGCTGCGCCAACGCAATCAAAAAAGTCATGCCATATAATACAGCCGCCGAAATAAAAGCTGTTTTTGCACCGGCAGCATCAGTCAGCAGCCCCATGATGGAATAGGTAACACCAGACCAAGGAGTCAACAGCGCGTTTTTGGCAGCCATCATCCCGATGCGCTTATGTGCCGGAATGACCTCCTGCAATACGGTTTCCTGACAAATATCTCTGACTTGATAAAAAGGCCCCATCGCCGCGCAAGCCAGGGCGCATAAAAACGGCAAGGGAGAAACCGCAAAGAGGAATGTCAGCACTGCCATCACAAGTGAGCTGAATATAATCGCGTACCCCATATTTTGCTCAAAAAATGCAGAAAAATGGATGGCGATGACACTGCCGATCATAGCACCAATAAAATAAGAAGCGTTAAAGATTCCCCACCATACTTCTGTTTCATACAGAACCGCCACTGTAAAAGCCAATAGAATAGCGGATGACCACACTGAGCCGGCAAGAGCTTCTATCATGTCCATTGCAGTGATGTCTCTTACAATCGGGGTTGTCATCAAATCCTTCCATATACTTCTTGCAGATGCTGTTTCAGCTGTTCTTTTCGTTCTTGCATCGTTCACATGAAGCAGGCTGATGACAGCTCCGGAAAAGACAAACAGGCAAATGGCACTCCCGACAACAAACTCAAAAGGTGCAGCAAATGTCAGAAGACCTCCAAGTCCCCAGCCAGCTGTTAAAAACAATTGATTAGCGAGTGAAATCACACCGTTTGCTTTCACGTAATGCTCTTTTGAAACAATAACAGGTAGCAGCGCGAACCTTGCCGGCTGAAAAAAGGCGCCAGAAAATGAAAAACAAAAAACAAACAGTAGCGTCATGATAAAGAAGGCAATTCCATCTTGGCTGACACTGTATGCGATTAGCAATGCAAAGACAGCTCTCAGCAGACTTGCACCGGCAAGCACCTTTTTAAAACCAAGCTTATGGAGTACACCCGAAATGCAAAAGCTTGCCGCAACACTTGCAAACGACATGAAGGATAAAATAAGACCCGAAAAAAAGACAGAGTCGGTCATTTGATAGACCCTTACCATTAGAACGATTGTCACCAGGACTCCAGCTAAAGATTGCAGAGATTGCGACAGAAGCAGTGCAAAGACATTTTTCTGACGAAGAATTTGAATAGTGTCCGCCTCCGTTTTTCCTCTAATTGTAAAAGATGTGACTCTTACTTTCTATCATCCTATAAAAAAAATCCTTCAAAACATTTGTTTTGAAGGATTTTCAACTTATGAATAGGCTTTAAATTCCTCTTCCGTGCACATAACAAAATGACCTGGTTTTACTTCACGGAATTCCATCTTTTCTCCATCCTTTAACCGATGCACGGATACATCGTATTTTTGGCGAACACGATTTCTCTCATAATCCGGATCAGGAAGCGGAATGGCAGAAAGCAATGATTTTGTATACGGGTGTAGCGGGTTTTCGTAAAGTTCATCTGCCGGCGCAAGCTCAACCAGCTTACCGAAATACATCACTCCGATACGGTCGCTGATGTATTTGACCATCGATAAATCGTGGGCAATAAACAGGTATGTGAGCCCTTTTTCTTTTTGCAGTTCTTTCATTAAATTCACAACCTGCGCTTGAATGGATACATCCAAAGCGGAAATTGGCTCATCTGCAATAATGAATTCCGGATCTACAGCAAGAGCTCTCGCAATCCCGATTCTTTGCCGCTGACCGCCGGAAAATTCATGCGGATAACGGTTGGCATGCTCCTTGTTTAAACCGACTGTTTGCAGGAGCTCATGAACCCGCTGCATACGCTCTTTCTTCGTTTTCGTCAGCTTATGAATATCAAGGCCTTCTGCAATAATGTCTGCGACTGTCATTCTCGGATTCAGCGATGCATATGGGTCCTGGAAAATCATTTGCATTTTGCGGTTGAATTCGAGCAGCTTTTTACGGGATTTTTTACCGTGAACATTTTCACCGTTAAACAGCACCTCGCCATCGGTTGCTTCGTATAGCCGAATGATACTTCGGCCTGTTGTCGATTTACCGCAGCCGGATTCACCAACCAGACCTAATGTTTCGCCCCTATAGATATCAAACGACAGGTCATCTACGGCTTTAACCGTTCCTCTCGGCGTAACAAAGTGCTGTTTTAAATGTTTGATTTCTAATAGTTTCTCAGTCAATTTATTCACCTTCTCTCACTAAGACAGGTTTTTGATACGTATTCGCCAGCGTCCGCATTTTCGCTTTAACCGCTTCAGGCGGCTCTACCTTTGGCGCATCAGGATGAAGAAGCCACGATTTCACATAATGAGTATCGGAAACCTTAAACATTGGCGGCTCCTGTTCAAAATCAATTTTCATCGCATATGGACTCCGGAGCGCAAAAGCATCTCCTTTTGGAGGATTTGTCAAATCAGGCGGTGTGCCAGGGATTGCTGTCAGCTGTTCGTCTCCTGAGCTGTCAAGTGTCGGCATGGATGCCAGCAGCCCCCAAGTATACGGATGTCTCGGATCGTAGAAAATCTCGTCTACCGTACCGGTTTCTACAATCTGTCCCGCATACATCACGGCAACCCTGTCGGCTACGTTAGCAACAACACCGAGATCGTGTGTGATAAAGATGATGGACGTGTCAATTTTCTTTTGCAATTCTTTCATCAATTCAAGAATCTGCGCTTGGATGGTCACGTCAAGAGCAGTTGTCGGCTCATCGGCAATTAACAGCTTCGGATTCGCCGCAAGTGCCATCGCAATGACGACACGCTGTCTCATCCCGCCTGAAAACTCGTGCGGAAATTGGTTGACCCGTTTTTCCGGCATTGGGATACCTACTAAATCCAGCAGCTCAACAGCACGCTTTTTCGCAGCTTCCTTTGAAATGTTTTCGTGTTTAAAAAGCACTTCCGTAATTTGCTTGCCGACTTTCATTGTCGGGTTTAAAGAGGTCATCGGATCCTGGAATATCATTCCGATCTCTTTCCCCCGTACATTTTGCATCTCTTTTTCGGAAAGCGGCACTAAATCCTTGCCGTCAAATAAAATCTCACCGCGTTTAAAATAACCCGGAGGCATCGGAATCAGCTTCATGATCGCTTGAGATGTCACACTTTTTCCGGAGCCTGACTCCCCGACGATTGCCAATGTTTCTCCTTTATCCAGATGAAAATTCACTCCGCGGATCGCCTGGACCTCTCCGCCGTATGTTTTAAATGAAATCGCTAAATCTTTTACTTCTAATAGGCGTGTCACCCGTATCACTCCCTTATTTACGTAACTTAGGATCCAATGCGTCTCTTAATCCGTCGCCGACAACGTTAAAACCAAACATGGTAATGCAGATAAAACCGGCAGGGAAGAATAAACGCCACGGATAATAGGTCAATGCAGGCAATCCGTCAGAAGCCATCGTTCCCCAGCTTGCGAGAGGAGCCGGAACACCAAGTCCTAAATAGCTTAAAAAGGCTTCTGTAAAAATCGCGGTTGGAACAGTTAGTGTCATCGTGACTAAAATAGAGCCCATTGCGTTCGGCACGATATGTTTAAACAGCAGACGGGATGTTTTTGCCCCGAGTGTCTGCGACGCAAGCACGTATTCCTGATTCTTCAGCTGCAGCACTTGTCCGCGGACGATTCTGGCCATGTTAATCCAGCCCGTAATCGTCATGGCAATAATAATCGTTAACAGCCCTTTCGGAAGAACGACCATCAGCAGGATAACCATTAATAATGAAGGAACAGCCCAAAGGATATCTGCGATACGCATCATAATCTCATCTGTTCTGCCTCCGCGGAACCCTGAAATACTGCCCCAAATCACGCCAATCAGCAAGTCAAGAACAGCGGCTGCGACACCGATAAAGATTGAAATTCGGGCACCTACCCATGTACGGACGAAAATGTCCCTTCCAAGATCATCAGTCCCGAACCAGTGATCTTTTGAAGGCGGCTTATCCGCATTTAAGAGATTGGTAGTCGAATAATCATATTTTGAGAAAATAGGCGCAAAAATCGCCATTAGAATAATGAGAATAATAATAACAAGCCCGACCATCGCAAGCTTATTGCTGCGGAAACGTAGCATCGCATCTTTCCAGAGGGAAAGGCTCTTTTTACTTATTTTCTCAGCATCGCCGGCATTCGCTGCGGCTGGTTCAAACATGTTTTTTGGAATGTTCTGCATGGCCTAGGCTCCTTTCTTTGCTTTGGAAAGCTTGATTCTTGGATCAATAATGCCGTATAACACGTCTACGATTAATACACATAAAAGCAGGATGACACTGAAGAACACCGTTACACCCATAATGACTGTATAATCACGGTTTGTAATACTGTTAACAAAGTGTGCACCAAGCCCCGGTATACCAAAAATGGTTTCAATGATAAAGCTTCCGGTTAAAACTTGAGCGGCCATAGGGCCCATATATGTAACGACAGGCAACAGCGCGTTTCGGATGGCATGTCGCACTGTAACTGCAGGACGTGACAGTCCTTTTGCTTTCGCTGTGCGAATATAATCACTGTTTAACACTTCGATCATGCTTGAACGGGAAAGTCTGGCAATAAACGCCATCGGCATGGAAGCAAGAGCGATGGAAGGCAGAAAGGTGTATGCCCAGGACTCCCACCCCGCGACCGGAAACAGCCCAAGCTTCATGGAGAACACATATTGCAGCACAGCCGCCATGATAAAGCTCGGAACTGAAATACCAAAGATCGTTAAAATCGCGACGGTATAATCCTGCCACTTATTATGGTAAAGGGCTGCAATGACCCCAAACAATACACCTAATGCTAAAGCGAGGAGAATAGCTTCTGCTCCAAGAGTGAATGAAACGGGGAAACCTGAACTGATCAGGTCATTGACACTCTGACCTTTATATTTAAATGACGGTCCGAAATCCCACATTGCAACTGATTTCAAATAACTTACATATTGTACAAACAGCGGCTTGTCCAAGCCATAATGCGCATTTAAGTTTGCTTCAATTTCAGGCGGAAGCTTTTTCTCACCTGAAAATGGCCCGCCCGGTGCTGCTTGCATTAAGAAGAATGTCACGGTTACAATCACAAATAATGTGATGATCATATAGACTAAACGTCTTCCGATATATTTTAGCAAGGGGGAACACCTCCATGGTTTTTACTTTTTTTATACTCCATCAGTAAGAAAGAAAGGTATATGGGGCTTTTTTCCCCATATACCTTGAGGTCTTTTATTTTCAGATAAAGCCTTATTTAAAATATGCGTTTCTGAAATAAACCTCACCAGTACCTGGCATGATAACACCTTTTAGGTTTTCATCCTGTACCCATGTATCAGTGTAAAAATAGATTGGGGCAACCGGCATTTCATCAATGAAAATATTCTCTGCTTTTTTCAGCAGCTCTGCACGTTTTGTTTTATCTGTTTCAGTTTGTGACTGGTTCAGAAGCTTTTTGAATTCTGGATTTTCCCAGCCGGTATCGTTATTTCCTCCGTCTTTGTCACGGAACAGCTCAAGGAAGTTAATCGGATCGTTGAAGTCGCCAAGCCAGCCCATACGGCCGACTTGATAATCTTGGCTGTGAAGCTTATCAATATATACATTCCATTCTGAGTTATCAAGCTCAATATTAACGCCTAAATTTTTCTTCCACATTTCTTGCACTGCTTGAGCGATTTTTGCATGTGCATCATCAGTGTTATAAGATAATTTGATTTTCGGCAGGTCAGATGCCTTGCTTAAGCCCATTTCTTTCAGGCCTTTTTCAAGGTATTCTTTTGCCGTTTTGACATCGTTGTCTTTGAAGTAGCCTTCTTTGTTATCTTCAAATCCTTTCATTGTCGGCGGAACTGCGGCCATAGCCGGGATTTGCTCACCTTGTGTAACGTTTTTAACAATCGATTGGCGGTCAATTGCATATGTTAAAGCTTTACGGATATTTATGTTGTCTAACGGCTTCGCTTCAGTGTTAAATTTGTACCAATACACACCTGCAATCGGCTCAACATGTAAAGAACCGTCTTTTTTCAAGCTAGGCAGAGATTCAGTCGGAAGCTGTCCGAGCGGCATACCGGCCCAATCAAGTTCACCAGCTTGGAATTTTTTCAGTTCAGTATTGTTGTTGTTGATCATAACCATATTGATTTTCTTCAGTTTGACTTTGTCTTTATCCCAGTATTGATCATTCTTTTCAAGATCGATAGATCCGCTATGTTTCCATGCCGTCATCTTAAATGGTCCGTTTGACACGTAATCATCTCCGGCATCTGTGTTCCACTTTTTGTTTTTCTCTGCAATCTTTTTGTTAATCGGCATATAAGTATAAAATGCTGTTAATTCAGTGAAGTATGGAGTCGGGTTGTTTAGTTCAACCTTTAATGTTTTATCGTTTTCAGCTTTCACTGCCACATCATCAAGGCTGCCTTTACCGGTATTTGCCGCCTCAGCACCTTTTATGTAGTAGAGCTGGTAAGCGTATTGTGATTCGTTATTAGGATCAAGCGCCCATTTCCATGCATATTCAAAATCTTGCGCTGTGACAGGGTCGCCATTTGACCACTTTGCACCATCACGAATCGTAAACGTATAGGTTTTTCCATCTTTGCTTGTTTCAATTTTAGAGGCTGCGCCTTCTTCAGGCTCACCATCTGCATTAATACGTGTCAATCCTTCAAAAGTCTGACGGATAACACCGCCTGATACCGAGTCATTTGCCAATCCCGGATGTAAGGAGAACGGCTCAGTTTTAATATTAATGTTAAGAGTTGTCTTCCCTTTGCTGTCTTTTTTCCCATCACCGTTTGAACCGCTGCCGCCAAAGCCGCATGCGCTCAGTACGAGAGTGAAAATGAGCATTAACGTGACAATCGACCAACGTTTTTTCATATCCACAAACCCCCTAATAATCATTTTTCAGCTCCTTACGGCTAAATCCTCAGAAATATCAGACAAATGAACCTGAATTTGCATAACTTTTTTTCTGTTCCGTCTTTTCTGATTATTTTTGTAAAAAAGCTGTAACAATAGAGTGAACAAGTTCATTATAATGAAACAAATTCTTTATTGCAATATTATTTTATCAATTTAAAATTTTTAAACTTCGTTAGTTTTTCTGCCAATAACGCGATATCCTTCTACCGTTTAAAGCATAAATTGATTAAAAACTATTGTAGGAGTTTCCAATCCATATTGCTTTATACATATAATATCTAGCTGTTTAACCGCTGAGAGCAGTTATCATTTGGGCGATTTACGGCTGTTCTATTATTTATATCATTACAATTTTCATGCAAAAAGAATGTTTTTTCAGGATGACAATTGGTTATAATTGATTTATAATGAAGCAATCAAAAGAAAAGCTTGCTATGAAAAAGAGTAGTACACATTTCACCCGTTTGAAGAGAGTCTGCGGTGCTGGGAGCAGATAACGGGCAATGTGGAATGGACTTTGGAGCAGCTGACCGAACCAAAAAGTAGGCTCAGCCGGAGCAGTCTCCGTTACAAACGCCAGAGTGATTCCATTTTAATGGAATAATCAGGGTGGTACCACGGTTCATTCGTCCCTTTTTTACAGGGGAAGAATGAGCCTTTTTTATTATGTTTTAAGAAATGAGGTTGATTTTCCAATGAAACAGACGATTTTTTCAGGCATCCAGCCGAGCGGTTCCGTTACACTCGGCAACTACATCGGTGCAATGAAGCAGTTTGTCGAACTCCAGCATGATTATAACAGCTATTTTTGCATCGTAGACCAGCATGCGATCACAGTTCCTCAGGATCGGCTTCAGCTGAGAAAAAATATCCGCAGTTTGGCGGCGCTTTATCTAGCTGTCGGTCTCGACCCTGAAAAGGCAACGCTGTTTATTCAATCAGAGGTTCCCGCACATGCACAGGCCGGTTGGATGATGCAGTGCGTCGCTTATATCGGCGAGCTTGAGCGAATGACTCAATTTAAGGACAAGTCAAATGGAAAAGAAGCTGTTGTCTCGGGCCTGTTAACATACCCGCCGCTGATGGCTGCAGATATTCTGCTGTACGGAACAGACCTTGTGCCTGTCGGCGAGGATCAAAAGCAGCATCTTGAGCTGACACGAAACCTTGCAGAGCGATTTAACAAAAAATATAACGACATCTTTACAATTCCCGAAGTGAAGATTCCAAAAGTAGGCGCTCGGATCATGTCTCTGACTGACCCACTGAAGAAAATGAGTAAATCTGATCCGAACCAGAAATCTTTTATTACATTGCTGGATGAACCAAAGCAGCTTGAAAAGAAAATCAAAAGCGCCGTGACTGATTCTGAAGGTATTGTAAAATTTGATAAAGAAAACAAACCTGGCGTTTCCAATCTACTTACGATTTATTCAATTCTCGGCAATACGACGATTGAAGAGCTTGAAGCGAAATACGAAGGAAAAGGCTATGGCGAGTTCAAAGGTGATTTGGCAGAAGTGGTAGTCGGTGCATTGAAGCCAATTCAAGACCGTTATCATGAACTGATTGAATCCGAAGAATTAGACCGGATTCTTGATGAAGGCGCTGAGCGGGCGAACCGGACAGCGAACAAAATGCTCAAAAAAATGGAAAACGCCATGGGTCTTGGCCGAAAAAGACGCTAATCAAAAAACCGCTCTTGCGATTTGCAAAGAGCGGCTTTTTTTTAGTTTTACCTTTGATTCATTTTCCATTTCCCAAAGCTTCTCGAAAAAAGGCTGTCCTTTGATCAGGTTTTCGCAAAAAGCCAAATGCTTGTCCGACCAGCCTTCAATCGTTTCGTTATACAGCATGTCCCAAATCTCTTCAAAGCTCATCCGTTTGATTTGTTCATACATATGCGGGTTCCACTCTGTGTACCAGTAGCCGATCTCCGCACGGTTTTTCAGCCCTTTTAATTGATCCAGCGCCATAAACATAAGCTGCTTAATTTGCCGCTCTTTTCTCGTTAATCCTCTGACGTGCTCTGGTGCCAATGATAAGATATGATATTCTTTTGAGGACTCCAGCTTCTTCGGCTCAAATTCATACGTTTCCGGCTCTACATCTTTCACCATTTCATACACGAGCTGCTCCTGCCGCGGGATAAGGCGGCTTTTTCTGACAGGGATCGTGTAGCCGATTGTATCAACAGCCAAAATGCCGATTCCGTCTGTCACAACAAAACAATACTCCAGCTTTGTACGTTCATGATTTTTGCGAATGTACGATTTTTGATGAACCTCTTCAAGCAAATCTTTCGGAAGCTCTGACAAATCATTTTCTATGTAATGAAACAGTACTGACGGCACCCTTAAGAGAGGTACCTGATCCAAAAGCTCAACCGTATCTTCCTTGCGCCATTCATGAAAGTGGCATACATTGTAGCCATTTTCTTCCCCTTCAAACCAATTGACCCACACATCATGAAGAAATAACATCTCTAACCCCTCACTTTATAAAAACTGTTGTCCACAGTATAGGCAAGGTGCAGAGAAATTATTCCATAGAGATTGAGGAAATCTGGAATAACTGGGTTTCTTTTATGAACACAAGAAGCAGACTTCCTCGTATATTTTCTGACAAAGGAAATCTGCTTACTTCAGGAATTCGTTACATTTTCTAACGAACAAGATTTTCATTTTATTTAATATTTTTAGGATCAAGAGCATCCCGCAAGCCGTCTCCGACAAAGTTGAAGCACAGCACGGTAATTAAAATAAATAGCCCGGGAAATAATGGGTACCACCATGCTTGAATCATCACTGTGAAATTTTGTGCGTCTTGAAGCATATTTCCCCAGCTTGCGATTGGCGGCTGAATCCCGAAGCCTAAGTAGCTCAGCGCGGACTCAGCGAGAATGACTGAGCCTACCTTTAATGTTGCTGACACAATAATCGGTCCTAACGCATTGGGGAGAATATGTGAAAAGATAATTTTGTGCGTCTTCGTTCCGATTGTTTTAGCAGCCAGAACGTATTCCCTTGAACGAAGCGATAGAAACTCTCCTCTTACCAATCGTGCCGTTGTTGTCCAGCCGGTGAGACAGAAAATTAAAATTAGTTTGTCCACGCCAGGCTTGAAAATGGTAACCAGCGTGATCAGCAAGAAAATATCCGGAATGGATAATACAATGTCGACTAAACGCATAATGACAGCGTCGACTAATCCTCTGAAATAACCTGCTAACGCCCCTAATACAGTTCCGATTAAAATAGAACCGACTACAGAAGCAAAACCGACCAATAAAGAGACGCGCGCTCCATACAAAATCCGGCTGAAAATATCGCGGCCGAATTTATCCGTTCCCATTAAATGTTCAAGGCCCGGCGCTTTATACTTGTCAAGCAGGCTTTGCTGCTCTTGGGGGTAAGGTGCAATCAAAGGAGCGAAAACAGCCGACATAATAATGATAAACAGAATGACGGCACCTAGAATGGCCAGCTTGTTTTTCGAAAATTTTTCCCAAAAGATCTTGGTCATCGTCTCTGGTTTTTTCGAAATGTTTTCTTTCAGTCTAATCTCCGGCGAGGGAGTTGTTTGCAGCTCTGACATCTCTGTTTCCCTCCTCTTAATATTCGATCCGCGGATCAACAATCGCGTAAAGGATGTCTGCAATGAGGTTTCCGATCACGACAAGCACTGCCGAAATCACGGTCATTGCCATAATAACCGGATAATCACGCTGGAATGCCGAATCGACAAACAGTTTTCCCAGCCCCGGCCAAGTGAAAATCTGCTCTACAACAACCGCTCCGCCGATAAATGAGGGAATCATTAAACCGAAGATCGTAATAACAGGCAATAGCGCATTCCGCAAGCCATGCTTAAATAGCACACGATTTTCTTTAAAGCCTTTTGATCTGGCTGTTCGGATATAGTCTTGGTTTAACACATCAAGCATATTTGACCTAGTATATCTCGTTAAGCCAGCCATATCTGCCGTAGCTAACACAAATGCGGGTAATAACAAATGATGAATCCGGTCTAATAAGCTAAAATCTGTGTTAAGAGTAGCGACTCCCCCAGTTGGGAACCAGCCGAGGTTCACAGCAAACACCATAATTAAAATCAGACCGAACCAAAAGTTCGGAATGGCTAAACCGATAAATGAAGTAAATGTAATGCCATAATCCAGTTTTGAATAAGGTTTTTTTGCAGAAATCACGCCAAATGGGATTGAAATGATCAGCGCCAAAATCGTCGACACCAGCATAAGGAGGAGTGTGTTAGGTAGCCTTGCTATAATCAGCTCTGAAACAGGCGTTCCTTTTCTGATAATGGACGTCCCGAAATCCCCCTGAACCATATTGCCGAGCCATTTTAAATATTGAACGTATTCCGGGTCATTCAGGCCGTATTTTTCAATAAACTGCGCTCTGTCTGCCTGGCTGATGGTAGGGTCCATCATAAGCGTCATCGGATCTCCGGGAGCCGCTTTCATAATGACAAAAGACAAAATTGTAATTCCTAATAAGATAGGAATTGAAGCTAATGTTCTTCGAATGATATATGTAACCATATTCTTGTCCCCTTTGTGGTTCTTTTTCAATATAGAAGGGGAAGGAAATTCGCTCCCTCCCCTTCAAGGGAAAATTATTGGGCAAGCCACCATTTTTCAATCTGATATAGTTCACGTTTCGGATGATACACATAACCCTCTAAGTTAGCTGGCATCGCCATATGGTTGTTCGGATAATAAAGGAAGGTGTACGGCTGATCTTCAGCAAGCTTTTGGTAAATCTTCTCATAGGCTTTAGAGTATTCCTCACGGTCACTGATCGATTTTGCAGCTTTCAGAAGTTTATCGACCTCTGGATTTTTATACCACATGTTATTTAAGCCTTTTTCAGACTGGCTTGAATGGAAAATATCGTAATGATCCGGGAATGTGGACAGGCTCCAGCCTAATACCATTGCATCATAGTCCCAATTAGGGGCGCTGGTTTGCTCAACAAGCGCACTCCATTCCACGATTTGCGGCGTTACTTTAATACCGACTTTCTTCAGCTGCTCTTGAACAACAACTGCAATATCTTCACGCACCTTATTTCCTTGGTTCGTTTTCAGGGTAAACTCGAATTTTTTGCCGTCTTTATCTAAGATGCCGTCACCGTCAGTATCTTCCCAGCCGGCTTCTTTCAGCATCTTCTTCGCTTTTTTCACATTGTATTTAAATTTAGGCACTTCTACGCCTTTCGGATAGTTCCAGGAAGCCGGACTTTCCGGGATATAAGCGACCTCTCCGTCGCCATCCAATACAGTTTCAACCATCGTTTCACGGTCTAACGCAGTGGTAAGCGCCTGGCGCACTTTTTTGTCTTTAAAGAGCTCGTTTTTCTCATTCCAGCCGATATATGAATAGCTCAGCGCCAAGTCTGTTACAACCTTGACATTATTAAACGATTCAGCTGTCTTATAATCAGTTGACGGAACGTTAAAGAAATCAATATCCCCCGCTTGAAGCTGGGCAACCGCAGCATTGGCATCAGGAATGATTTTATATGTGACACTGTCTAAATACGGACGCCCGTCATAGTAATCATCATTGGCAACGAGCTTCACGTATTGTCCATCTTTCCATTCTTTAAATTTGAAAGGCCCTGAGCCGATCGGATTTTTTCTGTTAAATTCATTATCTTCAAGCTGCGCAACAGGTACGTCTTTTAAAATATGCTCCGGAAGAATGCCGTAGCTGTCCAACGTATTGTTATAGAAGTTAGGGTCTTTGTATTTCAGGGTAAATAAAACCTCGTAATCTCCCTTTTTCTCTACTGACTTCAGCATCTCAAAGTTAGAGCCGCGCTCACCTTTGTAATCCTTGTTCAGCGGGATGTTAAACGTAAATACTACATCGTCGGCAGTAAGTTCTTCTCCGTCATGGAACTTCACGCCTTTTTTGATTTTTACATCATATTTCAGTCCGCCATCCAGCTCTTTGACACTTTCAGCCAATGACATTTTGACATTTAATTTTTCATCTGTTTTTGTTAAAAAGCTATAAATCATTTGTTCAATATCCGTACTCGATTCATCAGTTGAATATAATGAGTTGAAAAGTGTCGGAGCACCGATTGAACCCACAACCAAATCCCCGCCTTGCTGCGGTTTTCCGTTTGATTTTTTCTCACTGCTGCTGCTCGATTTTGATCCCGAGCAGGCCGATAAAAAGATGGCCATCACCATCAATACACTTAGCATCATCAGTGCGGTTTTACGTCTTTTCATTCCATATTCCCCCTCTTGAAATGGTCGTTCTTCTTAGCTGCTGTTTATGTAGTATGCATACCCCCTCTCAAAGCTGTGCGGGCGACAGTTAGCTATAAAGGTGACAAGCCACAAAATGGCTGGGAGCAGCTTCTTTGAATTCTGGTATTTGTTCCTTGCATATTGGTTTTGCAACGGGACATCTCGTATGGAAAACACAGCCTTTTGGCGGATTGGCTGGGCTGGGCAGTTCTCCTTTCAGGACGATGCGTTCGCGTTTGACAGATCCTTTTTTCTTGTAACCGGGACAGATGATAAAAGTGCTTGGGTGTATGGGTGAAGCGGATTGTCATATAACTCGTGCTTATCGGTCAGTTCCATCATTTTGCCAAGGTACATTACCCCGACTCTGTCGCTGATATGGCGGACGACACTTAAATCATGAGAGATAAATAGATACGTCAGATTAAATTCTTCCTGCAATTCTTCCATTAAGTTGATGACCTGGGCCTGAATCGATACATCAAGTGCAGAAACCGGTTCGTCTGCAATGATAAGCTCCGGATTCAGCGTGAGGGCTCTCGCAATGCCGATCCGCTGACGCTGTCCGCCGGAAAATTCATGAGGATAGCGGGAGGCAAACGACGGATGAAGACCTACTCTCGCAAGCAGCTCTTCGACTTTCTCATTTCGTTCTCGCATCGTGTACATATGGTGCGTGTTAAAAGGCTCCTTAATAATAGAACGCAGCGTTTTTCTTGGATTCAGCGAAGCGAATGGATCTTGAAAGACCATCTGGATATTTTTGCGGACGTTTTTTCGTAAATTCTCCTCTGACAGATTGGAAATATCCTGCCCCTTAAAGAAAATTTGGCCTTCAGTCGGTTTGTACAGCCTAATCATCGTCCGGCCGGCAGTCGATTTTCCGCAACCCGATTCTCCAACAATTCCGAGTGTTTCTCCTTTTTTTAAGGAAAACGAAACACCGTCCACCGCTTTTACATCACCAACTTTTCTTTGAAAAAAGCCTGAGCGGATCGGGAAATATTTTTTCACGTCCCGAAGTTCTAAAATTGTTTCCTGATTAGCTGCTGTCATGATTGTTCGGCACCTTCTTCCTCATATAAAAAGCATCTCACTGACCTTCCGCTTTTGTGTGTCAAAAGCGAAGGCTGATGGGTCCAGCATTTATCCATGGCCTTTGGGCACCTTGGAGCAAAACGGCACCCCGGCGGCAGATTATCTGGTGTCGGCACGCTGCCTTTAATCGCATTTAATTTATCAATCTCTCCATCTATGACGGGAATCGACATAAGCAGTCCTTCTGTATAAGGATGAAGGGGCTCTAAAAATAACTCATCGACTGAGGCATTTTCTACGACTTGTCCGCAGTACATGACAATCACTCTGTCGGCTGCTTCCGATACAACACCTAAGTCATGTGTAATCAGCAAAATTGACGTATCAAACTTCTGGCAGAGATCCTTCATTAGCTCCAGCACTTGGGCTTGTATCGTCACGTCTAACGCCGTTGTCGGTTCATCGGCAATCAGCAGTTTTGGATTACAGCTGAGCGCGATGGCGATCATTACCCTCTGTCTCATTCCGCCAGATAGACGGTGCGGATATTCCTTCATAATTTGCTCCGCTCTTGAAAACCCAACCATCTTCAAGAGTTCGACGGCTCTTTGATATGCTTCTTTTTTCTTCATGTTTTTATGGTAAATCAGCACTTCGGTAATTTGTTCTCCGATCGTTAACACCGGATTGAGGGAGGTCATTGGTTCTTGAAAGATCATGGATACTTCGTTTCCGCGGATTTTGCAATAGTCATTTTCAGTGAATGAGGTGAGGTCCTTGTCTTCGAGTTTAATCGTACCGTCCATGATTTTTCCGCCTGAACTCTGGACAAGACCCATAATAGACAATGAAGTAATACTTTTGCCGGAGCCGGATTCGCCTACAAGCGCGACGGTTTCGCCTTTTTTGATGTAGAAATCGACTCCGTCCACCGCAGGGATCGGCTCCTTTTTTCTAAAAAAATAAGTCTTTAAATTATTCACTTCTAAAAGTGTGCTCATGCTAGCTCCCCTTTCCCCCTCTTGTCGTCAAACGTTTTCAAGAGAAAGTAATCCCTTTATTCAGAAATAATAAATAATATTGAATTATCGAAAAATTTTATAGTTGTATATTATTACAATCATTTTGCAAAATCAAGAATTTTTTAGGATAAATGTAATATTATTAACGAAATTCCATTATTTTATTCTATTAAAGCGTTGCCTTCAAAAAGGTTTCAGGAGAGATGGACAGCCCGTCTGCTGTATTGGCTTTGTTCTCTGATAAATATTTTTTTACAATATTGAATCCGACTGCATATCCAAGCATTTTCGGCTGGTATCCTTTGCCGTATAAAAGCTGATCGAACAATCGATGTTCCCGTTTAATGTTCAGATGGGGCGCAATCTTTTTTTCGTAAAAAACCTCAAGCTGCAGAGGGGTATACCAGTTGGTCCATTCAGCCGTTTGACTCTGGCCTAACCTCTCATAAACAGCATATTCTGCCAGCCCCTCCATGATGATTGTATCAAGTAATGTGACGTCTTTTTCCTCTTTAGTCATATGATCTAACCGGCAAACATGATGATATTCATGTGTCATAAGGGCTGACACCGAGGATAATTCGATATCTGACGAGAGAAAGAGAAACATTTTATCTGGAAAGGCGAGCCCTGATTTTGATCCGAATTCTAAACGGATTCTTCTGTTTCGTTCATCAACCGGCAGTGCTACGATTGGCACGTCAGGTCCTTGCCACTTCTTTTTGAGATACTGCTCCTCTTTTTGTATATGCTGAAAAAGTCCTTTTTCTTTCAGAATGGAAGACGTGCTTATTCCCTCTTCTATGTTTTTAAACATTCCGTGATGCTGCAAATGTCTCAAGATGCGTTTCCAGTCTTCTTTCTCCGTTCCTGAAAAGTGCGGGACAATGTAATGCGCCAGATCATCTATTGAAGCGGCTTTTTCAAACCATTTGTATGTTTGTTCCACGCTCATGCTATCGCCTCCTCTTTTTTATCCTATGCGCACGAAAAAAACCGGCTACCCTTTTAAGGCAGCCGGTTTGGCGTCATGATTACTGATATTTTTTGAAGATGAGCGTTGCATTATGTCCGCCGAATCCCAGTGAGTTGCTGAGAACATAGCTGAGATCTTGTCTGCGTGCTTCACCAGGCACATAATCTAAATCGCATTCTTCGTCAGGCGTTTCAATATTGATTGTTGGCGGGATCATGCCTTCTTTAATGGCAAGGATAGAGAAAATGGCTTCAATACCGCCCGCCGCGCCTAGAAGGTGGCCCGTCATAGATTTTGTAGAGCTTACCGCAAGTTTGTAGGCATGCTCGCCAAAAACAGTCTTAATCGCCATTGTTTCGTATTTGTCATTGTAATATGTGCTTGTGCCGTGAGCATTGATATAGTCAATCTCTTCAGGCGCAATGCCCGCATGTTTAATGGCTTCTTGCATCGCTCTCGCTCCGCCTTCGCCGTCTTGGGCAGGCGCTGTGATATGATAAGCGTCTCCCGTCGAGCCATAACCGACGATTTCTCCGTAAATTTTAGCGCCGCGTGCAAGTGCGTGCTCAAGTTCCTCAAGAACGATAATTCCCGCACCTTCACCCATGACGAATCCATCACGGTTTTTATCAAACGGACGGCTTGCTGTTTTCGGATCCGGATTTGTAGAAAGCGCTTTGTTGGCACTGAAGCCAGCGAATGACATTCTAGTCAGCGGCGCTTCTGTTCCCCCTGTGATCATAGCGTCTGCATCGCCGCGCTGAATGACTTTAAACGCGTCACCGATAGAGTTTGTTCCTGTTGCACATGCAGTTACCGTACAAGAGTTAACTCCCTTTGCTCCTAAAGCAATAGAAATTTGGCCTGTCGCCATATCAGGAATCATCATCGGCACAAAAAACGGGCTTACCCGTCTTGGGCCTTTTGTTAAGAAGATTTCAAATTGAGACTCAAGCGTTTCAAGTCCTCCGATTCCGGAACCAACCCAAACACCGACTCTCGGCGCAATTTCATCAGTAATTTTAAGACCTGCGTCTTCAACTGCCATTTTCGCAGCGACAACCGCATATTGAGTGAAACGGTCCATTTTTCTTGCTTCTTTTTTGTCCATGTAATCTTCAACATTAAAGTCTTTTAATTCAGCGGCTACTTTAGCCGGATATTCTTCAGCATCAACACGAGTGATCGGACCAATTCCGGACACACCGTTGATTGCGTTATTCCAACTTGTATCAACGTCGTTGCCAAGCGGAGACAATGCTCCGAGTCCTGTAACAACTACTCTTTTTTTACTCATCTTGTGTGCACCTCACCTTTTTTTATCGGCCCCAGCGGATTGCAATGGCGCCCCAAGTTAATCCTCCGCCGAATCCTACCATGACGATCACATCGCCATCTTTGATTTTACCGGCTTCCAATTCTTCTACGAGAGAAATAGGAATGGATGCGGCAGAAGTGTTTCCATATTTATGAACAGTTTTAGACATCTTTTCGACAGGAAGCTCTAAACGCTCACGTGCAGCTTCCATGATGCGGATGTTCGCCTGATGCGGAATCAAAAAGTCAACGTCCTCTTTTGAGAGCCCTGCTTTTTCAATGACATTTACGCATGATTCACCCATTTGGCGGACCGCAAATTTGAAAACTTCACGTCCATTCATGATTGTATGTCCTTTTTCATTCAGATACAAGTGCTGACCGCCTGTGCCGTCTGCTCCTAGTTCAAATGAAAGGATTCCTCTGTCATCACTGACTGGCCCGACTACCGCAGCGCCCGCTCCGTCACCAAACAGAACGGCTGTGTTGCGGTCTTCCCAGTCTGTAATGCTTGAGAGCTTTTCTACACCGACAACAAGGACATGCTTATAGGTTCCGGATTCAATAAATTGTTTACCGGTTACAACCCCGTACATAAAGCCTGCACAAGCCGCGCTGATATCCATGGCACATGCTTTCTTTGCGCCGAGCTGCTCTTGAATCATACAAGAAACTGTAGGAAATGACTGATCAGGTGTGACAGTCGCAACGAGAATCATATCGAGATCCTCAGCGGACACTTCAGCTTGTTCCAGCGCTTTTTTCGCTGCTGCCACAGCCATATGTGATGAATATACGTCATCTGCGGCAATTCTTCTTTCTTCTATTCCTGTTCTTGTACGAATCCACTCGTCAGAAGTTTCAACCATTTTTTCTAAATCATGATTTGTTAAAACCTTCTCAGGGATATAACGTCCAACTCCAAGTATTCCAGCTTTCATAAGGGAAGACTCCTTTATATAGTTAATTTAGAAGATCAATCAGGTTATGATCAATTATTAGTATCAGGTACTAATTCTATCCTATTTTTTTTCACATGGCAATATATTCGTCTAAACTATCAGTTCAACTTACTCATAGAGTATGGTATATGGAAAAGGAGGCGTATGCAGGTGGATGTGTTTTCAAAAATGATGTTCGGCGATAACGCCATACAAAAAACAGAAAAAGAAGAAGTGCAGGAGGAGGAGGTTTCCCCGACCAACGAAGAAGAGACGATTGATTACATGTATATCATGAACCAAATCGGTTCGATTATGAACTCTCTCGATCAAATCAAACCCGCTCTGAAGGAGCTCGCACCTATGGTATCCGCTATTAAAAAGAAAATCATGTGAAAAGCCACTTTCGAGAAAGTGGCTTCTTCTTATTCGGTTTCAGATTTCGCGTCGGATTTACCTAGCTCGTAGGCTTCCGCCATTACCGTTGTAAATAAATTCATAAACGGCTGAATGGCCTCCATCGACAGTTCTATTCCCGATTTTTCTAGCTGCTCTTTCGCTTCAGGCAGATATTTCATTGCAATTTGCAAAAACTCAAGTGATTTTTCGTGCTGCATGTGACGTCACCCCGTTACTCGTTTTTTGGCAGTTCACCTGTTTTGTTATACATTTTGACCAGTTTGGCGATTTTTTTCTGAAAGTCTTTGTCCACAAGCGGACTGAAGGTTCCCATTTCGACAACTCGGCTTTTCAGATCGTAATAGTGATCGCCGCCTTTTAAAGTGCCTTTGTCGAATTGCTCAGCTATGATTTCATAGGCCTTGTCCACATTTTGCACCGTGCTGGTTAACACGGTGTTCTCGCCAAGATCGGATTGATCTGTGACATAGCCGATCGCATATAGGCCGTCTTTTTTGATTTGCTGAATGACAGGAACATTATACCCATCTCCGGCAGGATACACAACATCTGCGCCTTCGTTCTTCATTTTTTGATAAAGGTTAACCGCAGTCGAATCATCATCCCAGTGATCCGTATATTTTGTATTCACTTCTATATTAGGATCTTCATACTTAGCCCCTTTTATAAAGCCGTCAACTTCTGGCTGCCATGTAAAAGAAGCGATAACACCGACCTGGTTGGTTTTTGACATATGGGCAGCGGTCATTCCGCCGAAAAAGCCGATTGCTTCCCCGCTGAGATGGACGCTTGTAACATTATCCGCTTTTGCTTTTGCATTTGAAATCACAAACTGCATATCCGGATAGTCTTCACTGACCAAGTTAAATACTTCTTCAAACTCACTTCCATGGCCAAAGAGGAGATTGACGCCGCGCTTATGAAAATCTTCAATCGCATTTATAATATCTTCATCTGTTTTTACGCCTTCTTTATAGTAGACGTCCACATTGTATTTAGACTGTATATTCAATAATCCTTTATACCCTTTTGTGCCCCATACGAGGTCATTAATCGTATCAGGAAAGAGCATGCCGACCTTCTCAATTTTTCCTTTAAACGGAGTTTGTCCACATCCGCTTAATAAAAGGAGGACAGAAAAGATCATGACAAGCCTTGTGATCAAGTCATGTTCAACTCCTTTTTGACAAGCTATAACATGTATTAAAATGATATGTTTATTGTATCTAGAAAACTCGAAACATGGAAGGTTTTTCTTAATATTTGTCGAAAATTGATGGAAATTGTCTTTTCCACTCGAGAATTTTTGTTTTCGCTTCATCTTTGGAGGTTTTTTTAGTGATTTGCAAATCAAAAATGGAACTTTCGCCAGGATCACGGCCGGGGTCTAGCAGGAATCTCAACAGCTCGTCAGCTACATCTTCTGTATAAAAGCCCTCTTCCTCCTGTTCTTCTTTCCACGGCCCATACATTTTCGGAAGAATCACCGCTTTTTCTGAACCTGTCTTTTCACGTTTCTCCCACTCTTTTCGGTCTTGTTCATATACCAAAACATAAGCTGATTTATATTGATCCAAAGGCAAAAAGCCGCTGCCATATTGGATACAAATTGTATCATATAATTGATCCTCAATGTGCTCGAGCTCCCGAAAGTGCTCATTTCTCCCAAGCCACATGAGTCTTTCCTCTAAGTACATTTGTCTGCTTTCATCATCTGTTTCAGCCAAAACGACATCGACGTATATGCCTTCATCCATCATTCGCTCGCATAAAGAAAGGCCGAAAAATTCATCCGCCCCTACAATCAGCGTTGATTTCATTTCATCTGCCGCCCTTCCGGTTTTTCATTTTATCCAAAGCAAAACAGCCTCCGCAAAAGAGAAGGCTATTGTTATTGTATTCTTTATAGCTCTTTTTCATGACTGTGAAAGAATTTGCAGATTGATGCATAGATCCTGCTTGGGTGCTCAAATAAATGAAACGTTATGTCAACCGGACAGCCTTGTTTTTGCTGCTGTTTTTCCTTAAATACCTCCGCATGCAGGCTGTACGGATACGGAGATCCGGTCATCCTCTGCCATATATGAACCGGTACGCTGCTCGGATAGGTCTCGATTGTTTTATAACGAAGTGAAGCCGCTTCTTTTTCGGGGATTTCGTAGCTTTCCGATACTTCTTTCAAAAATTGCTTATAGAAAAATTTATTTTCTTTTTCTGATTCATAATGTGCCTGAAGATCGAGACAAGGATTCAACATCGCGGCTGATCGGATATGATCCGGGGAAAAACGAAGCAGTTCATCGGCCACGAGAGCGCCCATTCCTTCTGCTAAAATATGAATCTTCGGATTGAGTATTTCCTGCTTCAACACGAAATGTATCAGCTGCTTGGCATAGGTGACCGCTTTTTCCGCGCCCCAGTGCCTTCCGAACAGATTGCTGTTAAAAATGGTATAGCCTTCGTCCCTCAGCATATTTAAAAGCTGATTTCTGCCGTAATGCTGAAGCCAAAAGCTCGAATCATTACCGACAAAGTGGGTTCTGTCTCCGAGGACGAAGATACCGAAGCCGTTCGGACGATAGGGCAGATGAATCACGTTATGCTCCGTTCCCAATTGAAAATACCTTTCCGTTATTCCCATCGCTTGCCCGCCTCCTTTCACACTTCATCTCACGCTATCTTATGTAAAAAGAAAAGAAACGAATAAGGTAAAGTCCTAGCCTTTCTATGTTTTGGCTATTATACCAATTGACGATATTTATTTTTTATATTTTACCATTAAAAATGTGACGAATCAGACTCTTTTGTCACCTCACTTTCTTCTAAAATTAGATTCCCCCTTGGCTTTATGTATGGTATGATAACTTCTAGAATAGAATGAGAAGGACGAGGTGGAAACGTGCGATTTATTATTGCTTTTATTTGGACGTTCCTTTTATCGCATATGGCATGCTATTTGATTGCCAGCATGAACAGTGTAGCGTATAACTTCACAACATCATCCGTAATTGCTGTCGTTTTATATGTGCTGATCATGGCGCTAGCAGCAATCATGCCTATGAACAACAATGCCAGCCAGCATTAATAAGCCAAAAACCCAAAACATATATTGTTTTGGGTTTTTTCGTGATCACGGTTTTCTTTTATACGTCCACAGGCGGTTGTGATTAGATGTTTCAGGAAACATATCTCCTGCAGACAGATGGACCTTTTGCGGATTTTTGACCATACTCCCCGTCTCGCCGATTTCTACGTAGACGCCGTTGTTGGGCGCTTTCTGCCCGGGCCGGAATTGATGCTGCTGTCCCACTGTTTTTCCTCCTTTTCCTTTTTCGTGTAGTATGCGCCTAAGCGGGTGTGAATATGTTTCCATAAAAAAACTGCTGAGAGCCGGCTCAGCAGTTTTTTTGGTTATTCTCCGTTGTATAGGATCGCCTTTAACAGCGCTTTTTGCACATGGAGGCGGTTTTCGGCCTGCTGGAATACAGCGGAATTCGGACCGTCAATAATCTCCGCCGTCACTTCTTCTTCACGGTGTGCAGGAAGACAGTGCAAAAATGTATAGTCAGGTTTAGCATGGCTGACAAGCGATGCATTCACCTGGTAAGGCGAAAAGACTGCGAGACGCTCTTGCTCTTCCGCTTCCTGTCCCATGCTAGTGAATACATCTGAATAAATGACGTCCGCATTTTTTACGGCTTCAATCGGATCAGCTGTAAGTGTAATGGAAGCACCTGATTGAAGGGCCGCTGCCTTGGCTGCTTCCACCGCTTCGTCTAACACTTCGTATCCCTCAGGTGAAGCAATCGAGATATCACAGCCCATTTTTGCGCAGCCGATCATCAGGGAGTGCGCCACATTATTTCCGTCACCGATATATGCGACTTTCACACCTTTGAGATCGCCTTTGATTTCCTTGATCGTCAATAGATCCGCAAGCGCCTGGCATGGATGATATTTATCGGTAAGTCCGTTGATAACTGGAATATCAGCGTGTTCAGCAAGCTCCTCCACCTTTTCATGCTCGAAGGTCCGGATCATGATTGCATCTACATAGCCTGAGAGCACTTTTGCCGTATCAGCCACCGTTTCACCGCGGCCCAGCTGCAGATCTTTCTGGCTTAAAAAGAGGGCATTTCCGCCAAGCTGCGCCATTCCGGCTTCAAATGAAACACGAGTCCGCGTGGATGATTTTTCAAAAATCATCGCAAGGGTTTTGCCTTGAAAAATAGGCTGAATTTTGTTTTGTTTCAGTTCACTGGCTTCAGCAAGCAACGCGCTGATATCCTGTTCACTGAGATCTTTTAGCGTTAATAGGTCTTTTCCGAATAGACTGGTTTGCGTTTCTCCCATATTCACTGTGTGCATGATGCCACTTCCTTTTTATAAAGATCTCTGAGGGAAACAGGGTGCGGACTGCCTGATCCGCTTTGCAAAAACGCCCGTACGGTTTCCTCTTCAGTAAAGACGGTAATGCCGTGTGTCATGGCTTCCAGACGCTCTTTGCGTGCTTCTTCAGAGCCGTTTAAATTGATATGAAGAGCTTTTTCATCCTGTTCCATCCATGAGGCGAATGTACCTTCATGAACCGTAAAACCGGCGTTTTCCGCTAATGTCTTCAAATCTTCGGGTCCGTTTTGCAAATAAATGCTTCCTTTTTGATTCCAAACACGCGTGTAGATTTTTTTCAAGGCGCTGTCGGCGTCGTAAGCAACACACATGCCTTCTCCCGTCGATTTCATTTCCGGTCCAAGCTTCACATCTACATCTTGAATGGCATGAGTTGAAAAGACCGGGAACTTTACAGCAACGCCGTGGTGATTTTGAACTGCCGGGTTTACATCTTTTAGAGATGCCCCCGCCAGAAGCCGTGTGGCGAGCGGAATCATCGGAACGCCCATGACTTTGCTGACAACCGGAACTGTCCGGCTCGCTCTCGGATTCACTTCAAGGACGAGAATGTTTTCGTTATCGATCACAAATTGGATGTTCATAATGCCTTTAAACGAAAGCTTTCGGGCAATTTTTTGTGCAGCATCTTTCATTCCTTGCTGCAATTTGTTTGTGACGGAAGGCCCCGGGAGAACGGCAAAGCTGTCCCCTGAGTGGACGCCCGCCCGCTCAATATGTTCGGTATATGTCGGGATAAAGACTTCTTCACCGTCGGAAATCAAATCAATTTCGACTTCTTTTCCTGACACGTACTGATCAATCAAAATGGGGTACGGCATGCTGTCTTCTCCGTCCAGCAGCTGAGAAAGCGCAGCTTCCGACTCAACGATAATCATACCCATCCCGCCAATGACATAAGAAGGACGGATTAATACCGGATAGCCGATGCCGTTAGCTTTCTCTGCAGCCTCTTCTTTTGTATAGGCAATTTCTCCTTTAGCATGCTGCAATCCGAGTTCATCAAGAAGCTGATAAAATTGATCGCGATCCTCTAACACGTCAAGCGTTTCAAACGATGTGCCGAGAAGCGTGATTCCGGCTTTTTCGAGCGCTTCAGCAGCATTGATCGCGGTTTGGCCGCCGAACTGCACGATCGCAAAGTCAATGCTTTCCTGCTCCGCCACGTTTAATATGTGCTCCGTTGTCAGCGGTTCAAAATACAGTCGATCCGCAATTTCATAATCTGTGCTCACGGTTTCCGGGTTGTTGTTAATCATAATCGTTTCGAACCCAAGCTTTTGCAGCGTTAACACCCCATGAACAGCACTATAATCAAATTCAACGCCCTGGCCGATGCGGATCGGTCCTGATCCGATAATCAGCGCGCGCTTTTTCTCTTTGCGGCTGATGTCTCCATCGGTTTCTCCGAAATACGTAGAGTAAAAATAGTTGGTTTTCGCATCAAACTCAGCTGCGCAAGTATCAACAATTTTGAAGGAAGGCGTAATCCCCTTCTCCTTGCGAAGAGCGCGCACCTCTTCCTCTGTCTTGCCGATAAGCGAGGCTATCGTTGCATCTGAAAACCCTTTTTCCTTTGCCTTTTTTAATAAATCAAAAGAGAGGTCGCTCCCCGCTTCCATGATCTGATTTTCCAGCTTGATGATATTGTTAAAGGTATGAAGGAAAAACGGGTCGATTTTTGTTTTTGCATGGATTTCTTCTATCGATATCCTTCGGCTTAACAGCTCCATCACAACGAAAAATCTTCGATCGTCAGGTGTGATCGCCAGTTCCCAGAGCGCTTCAATTGATAAGCCGCCGAGCTCGGGCAGATGCGTGCCGACGTTTTTCAGTTCAAGGGAGGCTGCCGCCTTTTGGATTGCCGCTTCTATATTACGTTCAATCGCCATCACTTCTCCGGTGGCTTTCATTTTCGTGCCGAGCTTGCGGTCCGCGTTTTTGAATTTATCAAACGGCCAGCGCGGAAACTTGACGATGACATAGTCCAATGCCGGTTCAAAGCTCGCATAAGTGGAGCCTGTAAGCGGGTTTTTTAATTCGTCAAGCGTGTATCCAACCGCCAATTTCGCAGCCATTTTCGCAATGGGATAACCCGTTGCTTTTGACGCGAGAGCAGATGAACGGCTCACACGCGGATTCACTTCTATGACGTAGTATTGCTTGCTGAACGGATCAAGCGCAAACTGAATGTTGCAGCCGCCTACGACATCAAGTGCCGAAATGATCGTCAGACTTGCCGTCCGGAGCATTTGATAGTCTTCATCAGTTAATGTTTGTGAAGGCGCCACTACGATTGAATCGCCTGTATGCACACCGACAGGATCGATGTTTTCCATATTACAGACGGTAATGCATGTGTTGTTGCTGTCACGCATCACTTCATATTCAATTTCTTTAAAGCCGGCAATGCTCTTTTCTACCAGGCATTGATTGATCGGGCTAGCCAAAAGTGCTTGCTTGATCATGGCGGTAAATGCTTCTTTCGTAGGCGCGATGCCCCCGCCTTTTCCGCCTAACGTGTAAGCAGGCCGGATAATGACCGGAAAGCCGATCGATTCCGCAAAGCGAATGGCGTCGGTTTCATTATCGACAATTTCGCTCTCTGGAACTGGCTGATTCAGCTCGTTCATTAAAGAACGAAATTTCTCCCGGTCCTCTCCTTTTTGTATTGTATCCACGGATGTACCTAGAAGTTTGACGCCGTGCGCCTTTAGGATACCCGCCTCTTCAAGTTCAACCGCTAGATTCAGTGCAGTCTGCCCGCCTAAATTGGCCAAAAGTCCGTCGGGCTTTTCTTTCTTAATAATGTCTGTTAAGCTTTCCGCCGTGAGCGGTTCAAAATAAATGTCATCCGCGAAAGCTTCATCGGTCATAATTGTGGCCGGGTTGTTGTTGACGAGAATAACCCGATAGCCTTCTTCCTTGAGCGCGATGCACCCTTGAGTGCCTGAATAATCAAATTCTGCCGCCTGGCCGATGATAATCGGGCCTGAGCCGATTACTAATATGCTTGAAATACTGGTGTCTTTAGGCATGGGCGATTTCTCTCCTTGCTGGTATCACATTCTTTAAATAATCATCAAAAATCCATTCGCTTTCCGCCGGCCCGGGATGGGCTTCCGGGTGGAATTGCACACTCATGACTGGCAGCTTTTTATGGGAAAGCCCTTCAACTGACGTGTCATTGACATGGTGGAATCTGATCGTCAGCTCTTCTTGGTTGATGGATTTTTCATCAACCACATAGCTGTGATTTTGGCTGGTCATGAAAACCCGCTTCGTTTCACGGTCGATGACCGGATGGTTTGCGCCTCTGTGTCCAAACGGCAGCTTAAACGTATTTCCGCCAAAAGCGAGCGCAATCAGCTGATGGCCGAGACATATGCCGAGCGTCGGAAAACGGCTGACGATGTTTTTGATTTGTTCCATATACGGTGTAATGGCTTTCGGATCTCCGGGTCCGTTGGATAACACGACACCGTCCGGCTTTATGCCGTAAACAGTTTCCATTTGCTGATACGGTATAACGGTGACCTTGCAGCCTCGTTTCACGAGTGATGATGCAATTGATTTTTTATAGCCAAAGTCAATGAGAGCGATATGTTTATTTCCTTCGCCGATTGTGCTGATGTCCTGTGCTGCCGCCTGTTCTGCGACGTTCTCAGGCTGCAGAGCAATCTCAGCCGCTTCTTTAGAGGCAGTGACAGACGCCCCCATCGTTCCGTTCGCACGGATTTTTTTGACGACAGCCCTCGTATCGACATGGGATAAAAGCGGGATGTTCCATTTTTTCAGATATTCCTTAAGGCTGTAGACAGCTTCATGATGAGAAAAATGATCGCATGCCTCGTAAACAACAGCTGCTTTCACTTGCGGTTTTTTGCTTTCAAAGTCGTTTTCATTAATGCCGTAGTTGCCGATCAGCGGATACGTAAATACGATAATCTGTCCTTTGTATGACGGGTCTGTCAGCACTTCCTGATAGCCCGTCATTCCTGTGAAAAACACAGCTTCGCCCGTGCAGTTTTCATGTCCGTCCAGTTCGCCGCTGAACACTGTCCCATCTTCTAATACTAAATAACCTTCCATCTAAAAGCCCACCTCTTGATGAATAATTAATTATAAAAATGAATTTTTATGCTTTTGTATCGAAAAAAATTTACAAATTGACAGCGGAATGCTGTGCAATCGCTTGTTTCAGCTTGCTGATGGCTTCTGTTATTTCATCCTTTGTCACGGTGAGCGGCGGCAGCAGACGAATCACGTTTGGTCCGGCCGGCAGTACGAGCAAGCCTAATGTCTGCAATTCAGTAATGATGTCTGCAACCGGCCCATCACACTCAATTCCAAGCATTAATCCTTTGCCGCGAATTTGCCTCACAAAAGGACTCTTCAGTTCAGCCTCCACCTGTTCTTTCAAAAACGCACCCTTATCAGCAGCCTCTTGCAGAAATTCAGGCTGGAATACAACCTGCAATGTTGCATTGACGGCGGCCATCGCCAGCATATTCCCTCCGAAAGTCGTTCCGTGAGACCCAGGAGTAAACGCTGCTCCCAGCTCTTTCTTTCCGATTACCGCACCGACTGGAAAGCCGTTCCCCAATCCTTTTGCAGCCGTGATGATATCAGGTGAGAGGCCGAAGTGTTCGTATGCGAAGCCCTTTCCCGTCCGTCCAATGCCGGTCTGAATTTCATCTACAATCAGAAGCGCCTGCTTTTCCTTGCAAAACGACTGTACGGCTGTTAAAAATTCTGCACTGGCCGGATTGACTCCGCCTTCTCCCTGTACGGTCTCAAGCATGACCGCGGCTATGTCGTCTTCCCCCCCAAGAGCGTCAAAAGCGGCTGGATCATTGTACGGGAGGTAGTGAAAGCCTTCCAGCATCGGGCCGAAGCCTGTTTTGATTTTATCCTGTCCGGTAGCTGCCATCCCTGCATAGGTGCGGCCGTGGAATGATTGGAGAAACGTGATGATTTTCGTTTTTCCAGTTGCCTTTCGTGCCAGCTTAATCGCGCCTTCATTCGCTTCCGCTCCGCTGTTGCAGAAAAAAACGAGATCTCCGGCACTGTTTGCCGCTAACTGCTGTGCGGCTTGCTCCTGAAGACTGTTTTCAAACAGATTGGATACGTGCCATACGCTGCCGAGCTGTTTTTTAACCGCTTCTGTGACCGCTTCATGGCAGTGGCCCAGGTTGGAAACCGCAATCCCTTGAATGAAATCGAGGTATGTTTTGCCGTTTTGATCCTCAACGCAAGTTCCCTTCGCTTTCTTTATCTCGATGTTCCACCGACCGTAGGTTTGAAACAAGCTGCTCATGAAACAGCCTCCTTTGCTTTGACGATTTTTGTTCCTTCAAATGTTTGATTTGAGAAAAACGACCCTTTTCCGTTTACGATCATCACTTCTGAAACCTGATCCGATAAAGCTGACAAGGCTGAATTGACCTTCGGTATCATCCCGCCTGTGATCACTTCCTGTTTGATGAGAGTCTGAATTTCCTCAGGGGTCAGGATGTCGAGACGCTGTTTTTCCTTCATGATTCCCTCTACGTCTGTGACGAACATCAGCTTATCGGCTTTCAGCGCCCCGGCGACCGCCGAAGCCGCAAGATCAGCATTGACATTCAGTGTTTTGTAGTCGCTCGTCAAGGACAGGGGCGCGATAACCGGAATGATGTCTTCATCCATCAGCGCATTTACCATAGAGGCATTAACCTTTTTAATTTCTCCGACTTCGCCGTATGTGTCCGGATCGAGATAGTCTGCTTCGAGAAGGCCTCCATCCTTGCCGGACACTCCCGCAGCCCGCAGCCCGTGTTTGGCAAGCTCGGCAACGAAAAATTTATTGACTGAGCCGGACAGGACCATTTCAGCCACTTCCAATACCGGTTTGGTTGTTTTCCGCTGTCCGCCTGAGAACTCTGTTTTGATGTTTAACCGTTTCAGCATATGTGTAATTTCCGGTCCGCCGCCGTGTACGATTGCCAATTTCCATCCTGATTCCATCAATTCTTTCAGATTTTGAAAAAATTCTTCCGACAGCTCACGGATGACACTTCCCCCGCATTTAAAAACGATTGTTTTCTTCATTGTGCTCCCCTTTATTACGTGCGATAGCTCGCATTAATTTTGATATAATCATAGGTCAGATCACAGCCCCATGCTCTTCCGTTCCCGTCCCCTTCATACATCTTGATGACAATGGCAATCTCGTCTCCTTCGAGGTATTCTTTCGCGAGAGATTCAGAGAATGGCTGAGGTTCGTTGTTTTTAAACAGGCATTGGCCCCCGAGATAAACCTCTACTTCTTCAGCCTTCACCTGGGCCGCGCTGTGCCCGATAGCCCCGATAATGCGCCCCCAGTTTGCGTCTGTTCCGTACACAGCTGTTTTTACGAGGTTCGAACCGACAATTTTCTTGGCAATTACGTTTGCATCAAGATTGTTTTTTGCCCCTTTTACTTGGGCTTCGATTAGTTTTGTCGCGCCTTCTCCGTCCCTGGCAATCTCCTTAGCCAAATCTTCGCAAGTCATAAGAAGCGCTTTTTTAAAGAGCGGCCAGTCCTTATGATCTTCCGTAAGGCACTCATTTTCCGCGCAGCCATTTGCCATGACCAATACCATGTCATTGGTGGAGGTTTCTCCGTCAACTGTAATTTGATTAAAAGAGACGTCAGTGATGTCGCGAAGCACTTTTTGCAGCGCTTTTTCTTCGATTGCCGCGTCTGTTGTCACAAACCCCAGCATGGTGGCCATGTTTGGGTGAATCATTCCGGAGCCTTTAGCCGCTCCGCCGATGGTGACTTTTTGTCCTCCGATTGTCAGTTCATAGCACGTTTGCTTGATGACGGTATCTGTCGTTAAAATCGCTTCCTCGAAATCTCCCGATCCCGCAGGTGTTTGTTTCAGGAGCTCGATGCCTGCCTGAATTTTTTCCATGTCTAAATATTCGCCGATGACGCCCGTTGATGAAACAGCGACAAACTCCGGCTCAATACCCAGCTGTAAAGCGAGGCTCTCCCGCATTTTGTATGCGTCCTCTAAGCCTTGTTCCCCTGTACAAGCATTGGCAATGGCGCTGTTGACAATGACTGCTTTCAGAGCTGATCCATGCTTTAAGCTGTCCTGTGTGACTTTAATCGGAGCCGCCTGGAAGTGGCTTTGCGTATAAACTGCCGCGCTCACTGCCGGTGTCTCGCTGATGATGACGCCAAGGTCTTTTTTCGAGTAGCGCAGTCCGCAATGCACACCCTTTGCCTGAAATCCTTTCGGCGAGGATATATCACCTTTTACTTTCACTATTTGATCTTCACTCAACTGAATCATGGTTCGATTCTCTCCTGTTCTATGGATAAATTGGTGTCATGGTCAGACCTGTCTCTTCGTTCCAGCCATTCATGATATTGAAATTTTGTACTGCCTGCCCGGCGGCACCCTTCATCAGATTATCAATTACAGATACGATCGTTACCCTGTTTGTTCTTTCGTCGAGGGTAACGGATACATCGCAGAAATTGCTGCCGAACACTTCCTTCGTTTGCGGATAATGCCCCATAGGCCTCACTCTCACAAAATATGAATCTTGGTAAAATTCCGAATATAAATAGTGCAGATCTTCTGCAGATAGATCAGATGTTAATTGCGTATACATCGTCGCCATGATTCCCCTTGTCATCGGAACCAAGTGAGCAGAGAATGTAATAGCCTTCAACTCTGGCTGCCATTCTTTTAACGTCTGTTCAATCTCGGGGGTGTGCTGATGTTCATTTACTTTATAAATTTTAAAATTGTCGTTTAGCTCAGAAAAATGAGTTCCCATGGACGCTTTCCTTCCCGCGCCGGAAACGCCTGTTTTCGCATCAACGATAACGAACGATTCATCAAGCAGCTTTTTTTGTGCCAAAGGCGCGAGACCTAGCAGTACAGCCGTCGGAAAGCAACCTGGATTGGCGATGAGCTTCGCCTGCTGTATGCTTTTTTGATTCAGCTCTGAAAGGCCGTAAACCGCCTCTTGAATTGTTTCTTTTGGTGCCGCTGTCCGTTTATACCACTTTTCATATACAGCAGGCTCTTGTATCCTCAGATCACCTGACAGGTCAATAACCGGAATTCCCGCCTCTGCAAGCTGCGGAGTCAGTTCACTTGATACTCCCGGGGGAGCAGCAAGAAACATGACATCGATTTCTTGTTTGATTGTATTCATATCAATGGGCTTCAGCTTCTGCTCAGCCAAGCCGGTTAGATGAGGGTAAACATTACTATAGACCTTTCCTTCCCCGCTGGATGAATAAAGTATACATTCTTCTGCATGAGGATGATGTGTAAGAATCCTGACAAGTTCGGCACCCCCATAACCCGTAGCACCTACAATTCCTATTTTCAAAACGAATTCACCTTCTTGGTCTTTGTGAAATTATTTAACATTATAACATGAATAAAAATTAATTCAATCGTATATTTAATATTTTTATTCATTTATAAATTTTCTGTTCAACAAAAAATCCACTCTTAAAAAGCAAACAGAAATTGCTTCAAATTGTTGTTCCAGCGCCTTTTGCAGCTGCAATAAAAAAACAAGGCTGACCGTGTCAGCCTGTTTTCATCATCATCAATCCGCTTAGAAAATAAAGAATAGAGCTTGTATAAAAAATCATTTGCACCGTAAAAAAGTCGGCGAGAAAACCGCCGAGCATAATAGCAGCCGCTGAAAAAACAGCGGTCCAAAAATGATAATTTCCAATCTTTTTCCGCGTTCCCCAGTGTCTGTAAAGTCGGCGATTAATACTTTTTCTCCGTGCTTTTGCATCGCCCCAAAGAGACCTAACAGCACTTGCACGATGTACACTTGAAGAACGCCGTTAACATGCGGGACATACAAAAGCAGAACCGCCATGCCCCATGAGTTCGCAAGCAGATAATAGCGGCTGTCGATCCTTTCAGACAGCCGGCCGAGGAGCGGGTAAATGAGCGCTCCGCTCAGTCCGAATAATCCATAGGAAAACCCGAACTGCGTATAGCTTGAGCCGATATTTTTCACAAACAGAATGTAAAACGGAAAAATTAAACTGCTTGCGAAAAACACGCTGCTTTGTGAAAGTGTCAGCCATTTTAATTGTTTTCCCATTATTTATACCTCTGATAAAAGTAATTCATAAACCGCTCATCCGGATCGTACGTGCGTTTTTCTGAAAAAACGCTTCGGTTTTCGGGTACGCCTGTCTCATTTGCGCTTTTGTCTGATATGTCATATACGGCAGATAATAGCTTCCTCCGTGTTTGAGCGCAACGTCTGTCATGCGCCTGATGATCCGAGCAGTGTCAGCCTGGTCTTCTTTTAAGAAGCCCTCGTTGATTAAGAGCACGAGCGAAAACATATCTTCCTTCGCATAAGACAGGTCGGCCTTTTCGTTTTTTTGCACATATCGGATCGTGATATTAAGCAGATTCAGGTCTTCATGTGACAGCGTTTGTCTCAGGTCATCAATATAGGAAGCGTACTCCTTCACCGGCACAAAGTATTCCTGCAGCACGTCTGTATTTTCATTGTTTTCGTATTCGAGAAATTTTGATTCTGACCGCATGACGTTATTGCGTGAGATCTTTGTTCCATTTTGGCTTAGAAAATAGGATTGCTGGGTGTTCCAGAGCCAGTTTCTGCCCCACTCGTACCGTCTTGACAGGCCGAGCGCGAATTTCGTCACTTGTGTATGCTCGTCTTCTTTGAGATCGCTGTAAGATGTCAGCTGATTCTGCTCCTCTGCTAATGCGTAATTTGTGACATACATGTCTTTCAGAAATCCTTTTTCTGCTGTTGAGATGCGCGCCAGATGCATGCGGACACCGGGATTGCCTTTGACATGCTTTGCAAAATAGTCGGCGTATGTACTGTAGTTCATTTTTTCCGTTTGCATGACGTACAGCTCGTCATCCGTTAATTCAAGCTCAACATCGAGAATCACGCCAAAAAGACCGTACCCGCCGATGACTGCTGAAAACAAATCATCTTTTGGAGTGACGGTGACAATTGAACCGTCGGCTTTTAATAGACGGAATGATTTGACTGTATCAATCAGCGATCCGTAGCGAATATCACGCCCGTGGGCATTGGCGCTGAGAGATCCTCCGATTGTAAAAATATTTTGTGATTGCATAACTTTTACCGCAAGCCCGTATGGATTCACGTATTTCTGTATGTCATTCCACGTCGCCCCGCTTTGGACCCTTATGGTTTTTTTCTCTTTATCGAAAGCGAGGATTTTGTTGTAGCCTGTCATGTCGAGAACGATGCCGTCCTCGTAATATGTATGGCCGCCCATCGAATGCTGGGTTCCGGCTATTGAGATTTTTATGTTTTTTCGATTGGCCTCTTTGACTGTGTCAATGAGGTTATTTTCTTCCTGCCCTTTCACTGTCTGCTTAATTTTCACCGGCATCAAACGGCTGACATCCGTCATCTCGCTGGAGTCGTTTTTTTGCTCCGAGTGAACAGAGTACGCAAACAGGGCAGCATACGCACCAGTACACAGCGCGAATGCAAGCAATTTCTTTTTCATGGCGCTCTCCCTGTTTTTTATGGCCATTATACCATGTTTGCGTCCTCTTTTTTCCAGATTAACGTCTTGCCCGTTTTTCAGCGCGGCGGTCAGCCACGATAAAACAAGCGTGAATGGCGCCCGGCAGCCAAAAGATACATGTCAAAATGAGATTGAGCAGTGCCTGAAACGGCTTCCCCGTAAACAAAACAGCAAGCGGCGGGCATAGAACGGCAAGCAGGTACATCATTTCGCTTCACTCCTTTCAGTTTTAAAAAGGACAGCCTCACAGTAAGGCTGTCCTCTTTTGTTTTATTGTATGCCAAGTGCGATTTTTGCATATCTTGACATTTTGTCACGAGTCCAAGGCGGGTTCCACACAATGTGAACTTCCGTCTCTTTCACTTCTGGAATGTCCGATAACGCTTTTTTCACTTCATCCACGATAATCGGCGCTAAAGGGCAGCCCATTGATGTCAGTGTCATCGTAACGTGCGTTAAGCCGTCTTCATCCATATCAACATCGTATACTAACCCGAGGTTCACGATATCAACGCCAAGCTCAGGATCGACAACCTGTTCCAGGGCGCCCATAATGTTTTCTTTTAATGCTTCTTCCACGTTCCCTCACTCCTTTTTTTATACAGTATAACGTAAATCCGGACAGTGTTAATACCTTTGTGCTTTATAAATGCGTTTCAAACCATTCAACGGTTTTTAACACAGCTGCCCTCGGCACTTTATGATCCGCTCGTTCATCCGCAATAAACTGGAGACGTTCCGGCTGCTCGCGATAATGAGATTTAATCGTGTCATAAAATTTCCGGGTCGGCGCGTAAGGCACGACTTGATCTTTAACACCATGCCAAAATAAAAGCGGACGCTGCTGCAGTTTCTCCGGCTGACGGCTGAGATCCCGCATTTTAAGGCGCTCCATGAGCTCCCGCACCCTTTCCTCCGGCACATCGATATCAATGCCCTGAGATTTGATGTGGTCGATCTGCTGCTGGAACAGTTCAACATAATTCGGGCTTCCCATCAGACTGACGCCGGCTTTTACCCAATCATAAACCGTTAAGGCGCCAAGCGTTGTAATGCCACCCATAGATGTACCCGCAAGCCCAATACGGCCGCCGTCTATCAGGCCTTCTTTCTCAAAATGATTCTTAAGTACATCAAGCTCTTCAATCTCGTTTAGCACGATGTCCCAAAAATAGCCGGCCAGCTTCTCAACAGCTATATGCTCTCCGCGTTCGCCATGGTGCAGCGCCTCCGGTAAAACAGCTCTGAAACCTTTTTCTGCAAGAAGATAAGCAAAATGAAGGTTGTGTTCCTTGGCGCTTGCAAAGCCATGTATAAAGAAAACAAGAGGAACGGCACGGTGCCTGTTCTCTTCTTTTACAATATGTAAAAACGGAATGCCGGAAACGGTTTGATTTTCAATTTGAATCACAATGTCCCCTCCTTAGGATAACCATAATCATAAGTGTAACATGTAGACAATAAAGATGGTAAAAAGCTACACTGTCATTAAGGCAGCTTACGCAAAATCTAAGGTTAAAGGAGCTTTTCATGGAGACAAAACCCTATGTAATCGCATTAGATTTAGATGGAACATTATTAAAGGACGATAAAACAATATCAGAAAACACCCTTCAAACGATACAGCGCCTAAAAAATGACGGACATTACGTCTGCATCTCCACCGGCCGGCCGTACCGTTCAAGTTCCATGTACTATGAGCAGATGAAGCTGACAACGCCAATTGTCAATTTTAACGGAGCGTTTGTCCATCACCCGAAGGACGACAGCTGGGGACGATATCATACCTCGCTGCCGCTTGATGTTGTCAAACAATTAGTGGATATCAGCGAGAGCTATAACGTACATAATGTGCTTGCCGAAGTCATTGATGACGTGTACTTTCATTACCATGACGAGCACTTGATTGATGCCTTTAACATGAATACAACAAATGTGACGGTCGGAGACTTGCGGGAAAATCTCGGTGAAGATGTTACATCCGTACTCATTCACGCAAAAGAAGAAGATGTACCGGCCATACGCTCCTATTTATCGGATGTGCATGCCGAGGTGATCGATCATAGAAGATGGGCCGCACCGTGGCATGTTATAGAAATTATTAAAAGCGGCATGAATAAAGCGGTCGGCCTGCAGAAAATCAGTGATTATTACGGTGTGCCGAGGGAGCGGATCATCGCTTTCGGAGATGAGGATAACGATTTGGAGATGCTTGAATTCGCAGGCTGCGGCGTTGCGATGGGAAATGGAATTGATGAGGTCAAGCAGATTGCCAACCGGACAACGGCTACAAATGAAGAGGACGGCGTGGCAAGATTTTTACAAGAATATTTCTCACTTTAAAGACCAAAGACCGCCCATTTTAATTTTTCCCACTCATAAACGTTACTTCGCCCCACCATACTATTGAAGACGACTCATCTCGTCAAAGTATGGAAGGGGGCAGTCTCACAATGGGTAAACGAAGCAAATCCAGAAGGTTTATTCACCAGGGTAAAGACTCCATCGGGCAACACGCCGCAAGATTTCCATATCGGTCTACTTTAGAAGAAGCTCACCAGCATGCCGCGGCACGAGACTCGGCTGAAAGGCAGTATGAATATTAATGAGAAACGAACTGTTTCAGCAGGCGAAATCATTTGTTCAACAGGCTGTCATGGTGACAAACGGCTTTGAGGAAGGCGATCAGGAGCAAGCGATTCTGGAGGGACCAAAAATGCTGTGTCTTCTGCGTATGCCAATTCGACAGATGCGGAACGTCAACAGCTTCATCAATTTCAAGATCAACTGGATAAATTGCAATAAAAAAAAGGCTATGGCGAATCGCCATAGCCTCTTATTTGACTTCAAATTGCTGAACAGCCTGAACCTGCTTGAGATTTTCCGCTTTGCCCTTAAAAGTTACCTTCACCTCGTAAGTTCCCGGCTCAGGGACTTCCTTCCACTCATCAGTGAAATCATAGGTTTCTCCCGGTTCAAGCGTCAGGTTTTGAAAAGCCTGTGTAAACATTTTGTCTTTTGAATAACGGTATCTTTCTTTGTGATCTGAATCGTACACGACAAGTTCAAATTTTTGTCCCGTGCTGAATTGAAACTCCACACTGCGTTCGCTTTGGTTCTTCAGTGACATGTTAAACTTGATTTGTTCAGGCTCCTGAATTGCGTCAACAGATAAAACAACCTCTTGATTCTCCATTCCGCCTGATACCTCCTTATCGGGTTCTGTCCGCTCATGTTTCCCGCAGCCCATTAAAAGCACCACAGGCAAGAGCATCACAAGCAGCCGTTTCACGACTTCCACCTGCTTTCGTCAGTCTTTTCTAAAGAAACCAAAAATCCCGGTCGTTTGGACAATGTTTGTAAATGCTTTCGGGTCCACTTCTTTTACGATTTTTTCTAAATCGTACAATTCATACCTCGTGATGACGATAATCATCATTTCTTTCGGCTCGTTTGTAAAAGCGCCTTTGGCTGGGACAGTCGTTATGCCCCGCACCATTTTTCCATAAATGGCTTCTTTAATTTCGTCCGCTTTTTTCGTCACAATCATCGCTGTCAGTTTCATATGCCGGGTATGAATCGCGTCGATCACCCTCGTTGTCACATACAAAGTAACAAGGGTATATAAAGCTTTCTCCCAACCTTGCAATAATCCTGCCGTCAGAATGATAATCCCGTTCAGAATAAAGAAATACGTGCCGACGGGTTTATCCTTCCACTTGGCCAGTACCATAGCGACGATATCAAGACCGCCTGTCGAAGCGCCGTACTTTAATGTTAAACCGATGCCGACCGCGGAAATTACGCCGCCGAATACCGCGTTCAGCAGGATGTCATGAGACAGTCTCATTTCCGGCAGGATTCCCATAAACAACGTGGTCAGTGCGACACTCAGAATGCTGTACACCGTAAACGATCTTCCGACCTTCAGCCACCCTAAAATACCGACCGGAATATTTAAGAGGAACAAGAGCGTTCCCGTCGATATGTAGAAGGGGGCATATTGGTCAACGACGCTTGATAAAAGCTGGGCGACACCTGTAAATCCGCTGGCATATACATCTGCTGGAATCAGAAATAAGTTCAGCCCGGCCGCATTGAGTAAAGCCCCGATGATGACGATGAGTAATTTTTTTGTTTGATCTAGTACCATGGCATGTTCCTCCGCTCATTCTTCTTTATTATGTTTTCCCTTAAAACAAATATTTGAACACGATTTTGAGTAATTAATATGATATAGTTGGCTTAAATCACATGATAACGAGCGATAAATGGAAAGAAGGGAAGCAAAATGACAGTTCACCTCATTGCTGACAGCGCGGCTGATCTGCCTCGTTCTTATTTTGAGGAAAACGGCCTTGGCTTTATCCCGCTTAGAGTTTCTCTCGGCGACAAAGAATATGAAGATGCAGTCACGATCCATGCGGAACAAATATTTGAAGCGATGCAAAATGGGGAAGCGCCCAAGACGTCCCAAGCCTCACCGCAAACCATTAAAAATGTATTTTTGCAATATGCCGAAACAGGAGAGCCCGCTCTTTACATTGCTTTTTCCTCAGGGCTCTCCGGCACCTATCAGACAGCCGTCATGATCGCCAATGAAGTGAAGGAAGAATTCCCCGATTTTGATTTGCGGGTGATTGATTCCAAATGCGCTTCATTAGGCTACGGTCTGGCCGTCCTGCATGCACGCGAACTCTGTATCAACGGAAATACAATACAAGAAATCGAAACGTCTGTAAAGAACTTTTGCGCACAGCTTGAGCACATTTTTACAGTCGATGATTTAACGTACCTCGCCCGGGGCGGCCGAATTTCAAAAACGTCCGCTTTTGTCGGCGGTCTGCTCAATATTAAACCACTGCTTCATATGGAGGACGGCAAGCTTGTGCCTCTTGAAAAAATCCGCGGACAGAAAAAGCTGTTCAAACGGATTATCGAATTAATGAAAGATCGAGGAGACAATTGGAGCGATCAAACCGTCGGAATCAGCTATGCCGCTAACGAAGGAACAGCCAATGAAATGAAACAATTGATCGAAGACGCCTTCAAGCCGAAAGACATCATCATGCACTCCATCGGCTCTGCTGTCGGATCCCATTCCGGACCCGGCACACTGGCGATATTTTTTCTGGGAAGGTCATAAAAAAAACAGCCAGGCTGAAAAGCCCTGGCTGTTTTTTCATTTTTATTGGATTCCGACTGCGTCATATGCCTTTTCGACAGAAGCTGATTGCTTCGAGCCTTCACCGTATAAATCCTTGGCAGCTTCGATTGCCGCTTGCCTCATCATGCTGAAGTCTGAAGAAGGCGTGACGTAATATGTCAAAGCCCGATAATAAATTTGCTCACAAGCTTCACGTCCGATCCCCTCTACCCGCACATCATGGTGCACGCCGCCTTCCGCGAGAAGATATGCCGCTTTATTGTGGATCGACGAATTGATATGCACCCCGCCGTAATCCTCTGTGCCTGTATAACGGTTTGAATAATGATCCGGATTCCCCTGCTTGGAAGGATCCGCTAACGAACGTAAAGCATCCCCGCGTACATCCGGCGTATATACATCCTCGCCGATTTCCCAGTCATCCCGGTCTGTCATCGCCGCCATAATATCAGAAATGGATTCGTTTAACGCGCCGGGTTCTCCCTGATATAAAAGGCCGGCGGAATACTGGGTGACCGCGTGTGTCATTTCATGCGCCACAATGTCGAGCGATCCGGAAAGCGGCTTAAACTTTGCGCCGTCACCATCCCCGTACACCATCTGCACACCGTTCCACGCCGCATTGTTCCACTGTTTTCCCACATGTACGGTAGACGTAATTCTTGCTCCGTTTTGATCGAAGGAATGGCGGCCAAACGTGCGGCTGTAATAGTCGTAAACCGTTTGCGCGTTTGCATGGGCATCTACAGCCGCCGGGTCTTTAAATACGGACGTGCCGCTGACCACTTCTTTGCCTGTATACCCGATCAATTGAGACAAAAGGGTAAATAAGGTTTCGTTCAGGTTCTTTGCGTCAAAAGTATTTATCCCTTTTCCCCTTGTTTCATCAGCCAAATAATAACGCCCATTCTGTTCAGTTACTTCAAAGCTTTTTTCTTCGCCTGATACGCCAATTCCTGTACCTGCTGCTTCATGAATGGCATTGAAAGAATCAATGACCTTTCCGCTTTTGGCATGAATGAAATAATGCCAATATCCAGGCTCAGGTTCAGACGTCGAAAGTCTTACAAGGTAGGCAAGATCATATGCGCCTTCGTGCGGATAAATATATAATTCGGCTTTCGGTTCCCCGTCAACATACTCGATTTTTCCAATAGATGCCTCAAGCGCACGGCGCGCTGTATGTATAGCTTTTTTCTTGGATACAGACGGTGTGACAGATATGTCATTTAGTTGCGGGTGCACCTTCCCGAAGAAACTTTTCACTTGTTTGTTTTCCTTCATCGCGACCGCCTGTCCAAAGCCGTAAACAGGAATTCCTTTATACACTTCCTCTAATTTTAAAAATGTTTGTTCTGTCTTTGGATCCTTTATGGTTTTCGAAATGCGAAAATGGCTGTTTGCATTTCCTTTGAGCTTAAAATGCGTTTGGTGCTTGTCCAGATATGAAAATAGCGCTTCTTTCTGCGTTAGGTTTTGAGCTGGCTGCCATGATGGCTGTGATTTTTCGATGATGTATGAAGGGGTTTGATACGTATGGTCGTATTTGATGCTTTGATCTGCTGAGGCATTTGATGCAAAAACACATTGAGCCGCCGTGCATAAGCCGGCCATGAATAGAGATGTCTTGAACAGTGTAGGCAAAACACCACATCCTTCCTGATTTGGAACTTATTTTTCGTTCATCCTAACAAAAAAACCGAAACTTGTATGTGGTGCTTCGTTCCTATTTTCAGGAAAAAGAAAGAAGGACAGAGATTCGCTCCGTCCTTCAGCTCCTATTCTACCAGTTTTTTATTCACGTAAATAATAACCCCTGCGCCATATGCCAAAATAAGCGGCGGAATCAGCTGCTCCTGGCCTTGAAATGAGATAAAGCTGTTCAGCAGAATGAACAAACCGGAATTCAAGAAAAAATAGCCTGCTATTCTGGCCAGCCGATCCTTATCCCGGATACGTGCCTCATTAAACCCCGCCAGCATCCACGTCTGTTTTTTGATCCCGACCAAATAAGCTACCACAAAGAATAAAAGCGAAATGACAATTAATAGATAATTGATGCTGATTTCCATATTACAGCCTCCTACAACATTACTTGACGTTCAAATAAAGAAAAAAAGCGGCACAGCTAACCACAATCAGCAGAAGGACGACAAATGCATTGATGAGCGGCTGCACAAGAAGCAGAACAGCCAAAAACAGCAGATACGCCGCTCCGACCCTGGAAATCGTGACAATCTCATGTTGGGAGCGCATTTTGTTTTTTCTTACACCCGCAAACATCATTACCTTCTTCCGCTTCCACACATAGCCTGCGAGCACCGCCAAATAAAGAGCCAATGGCACATATCTGTATGAGGGCGGCAGCAGCGGCAGGAGTATGATTGCAGCAATAAGAAAGACTGAAAGTCCGCTTTTTCCTAACACAAAACCCCTCCGTTTCTGTTCCTCCCCTTCACCCATCATCGCTTCGGCAAGCTCTTTCGGATGAGAGAACTCAGTTTCGACAGCTTCCCGCAGATCCTCTACACTATGGCCGGCATTCATTCTGTCTTGTACAAAAGCGGTTAAATGGCCCTTCAATTCGGCTATCGTGTTTTCTCTCTCTACTTCAGGCATATTCGCCAGCTCAGCGTTTAGTTCCTCCGTATAGCGGTCAATGATGTGCTGTGCATTCATAGCAAATCCCCCGATAAGGACAATAAGGCTTGATGGGTTTCCAGGTATTTCTCCAGCCGTTCTTTTAACATCTCTTCTCCTTTTTGCGTCATTTTGTAGTACTTCCTTTTCGGGCCGTCCAAAGAATCTTGCCAAAAAAATTCGACCCAGTCCTTCTCCGTCATCCGTTTCAAAATCGGATAAATCGCACCCTCCGAAATAGCCAGTGCCGGAGTTGTTTTTAAGGACGATGTCAATTCATAACCATACATCGGCTTTGAGCGCAGCAGGGATAAAATGGCCAGCTCGAAAATTCCTTTGCGAAATTGAACAATCCAGCGGTCGTTAATTTGATTCGTTTTCATGGTTTAAATATATCGAAAAAACCACTATATATCAATGACATATAGCAGTGAAAAATGTCCTGTTTTTTCATTTAACAAAAATGGAATTTCTCCTACTTTATAACCTTTTTATTACAAAAATGTTTTTATATGATGAAAAGTAAGAAAAGTGAATTTCGTCAGTTTAAAAAGGAGCAGTCGAATGCAGAAATCGATATCATTTTTTATCATTTTTTCGGTCCTCTGGGGGTCTTTATTTCTGTTTTCAATCATTGGCAGCTTAGGGACAACCCCGATTCCGCTGACAAAGGACTCCAAATTTCTCATGTCCAGCGTCATTCCTCAGGGCTGGGGCTTTTTCAGCAAAAACCCCCGTGATACCGCCATCGGCTTATATGAGGATGGAAATGCCAGCGCCAAGGTCAGATGGCCCAATATGAGGGCTGATAACCTATTCGGCCTGTATCGTTATGGGCGATCGCAGGGTGTAGAAATGGGCGTTATCTACAGCCAAGTCGGCAAGGAACAGTGGACAGAATGTAAAGCAACGGACCTGAGTGCCTGCAAAAGCAAAGCCAAAACCGTTCAGCTGCAAACACCGGCACCCCGCCCGCTGCTTTGCGGCAGCTATTATTTAACGAAAGAGGATATCGTTCCGTGGAGTTATTCTAAATACACCGCTTCGTCTTATCAGATAAAAAGCATAGTCAAGGTTGTGATCTCATGCTCGAAAACATAAAACAGACCATCACCGGATGGGACGAGAGAAACCCGTGGACAAATGTATATGGACTCGCGCGAAGCATCATTGCTTTATCCAGCCTGCTGACGCTGCTCGTCAATCATCCGAGCCTCATTATGAAGCCCGCCAGCGGAATCAGCAGTTATCCTGCTTGTAAAATGAATCTCAGTCTCTTTTGCCTCGGCGAAAATAACTATATGATGTTAAATCTGGTCAGGTGGATCTGCATTGCCATTCTGGTGCTTGTTGTGATCGGGTGGCGCCCCAGAATCACCGGGATACTTCATTGGTATGTCAGTTACAGCCTCCAGTCGTCGTTGATTGTCATCGACGGAGGCGAGCAGGCAGCCGCAGTTATGACATTTTTGCTCATTCCTATCACGCTGACCGATCCGAGAAAATGGCATTGGAGCGGAAGGCCTGATGATGCAGAGGGCCAAAGAACAATTGGAAAAATCACAGCATTTATTTCTTATTTTGTCATCAGGCTCCAAGTGGCAGTGCTTTATTTTCACTCTACTGTCGCTAAGCTGTCCCAGCAGGAATGGGTGGACGGTACAGCCGTCTATTATTTCGCCCAGGAAAAAACCATCGGCTTCAACGGCTTTTTTCAGGCATTAACGAAGCCGTTTGTGACTAGTCCGTTTGTGGTGATTCCGACATGGGGGACGCTTCTCGTCCAGATTGTCATCTTTGCGGCACTGTTCGCGCCGAAGAAGCATTGGAGATTGATTTTAATCATCGCTGTTTTTATGCATGAGATATTCGCGGTTATGCTGGGTTTAATCAGCTTTTCAATCATCATGGCCGGCATTTTGATATTGTATCTCACTCCAATTGATTCCACGTTTCAATTTACATATATTCGCAGACTGAAGTGGAATAAAAAAGAAAAGAAGGGAGAGGTTTCAGTTTGAAGAAGGCGTTTCTCGTATTTTTGTCGGTTGTATTGGTGACGACAGTGTTTATGGTGAAGCAGCAGGAAAGTGTAGCACAGGCAAAGCAGCTTGAGTATTCGGGTGAAGAGATTTTTAAAGGGTTTGTGTTCGCTCAGGGTGAAGTGGGCAAACAGCTTCCAGAGGTATTTAATAAAGCCATGACTGACAAACTCAACACAAAACAGGCAAAGGCTTTTGCCAATCAGGTTGTTGCTGATATTAAAAAAGAGGATGCTGACTTTTTTGACAATCTGAAGAAAGCTGTTTACAGCAAAGATGCAATGAAGGTGGATGAACTGCTGAAAAAAGCGGGTCAAATCGTTGAAGAAAAAGTAGAAGCTGCAAAGGAAATTGCCGCTTCCAAGGATGATACGTCCAGAGTTCAAGCTGAGCTCGTCAACACGGTCGAAACCGCTAACTATTTCTATTATGTCTCTTATGTTGCCGCAGCCGGTGCGCTGATTCTTGTCATTCTTGCCATTGATATTACTCCGATCGCGATTTCAGACAATGTGGATCGCGAAATGGCAATCAGAACGCTGGTTGATGAATTAAATTAGAAATAAAAAACGGCTCGCTCCGCAGTTCTGCTGCAGGCGAGCCATTTTCATGCGCTATTTTTTCTCGTATGTCCAGCCGTCTTCCTGATACACTTTTCCGTTTTTCATTAAGTGGCCGAGCGCCCGTTTAAAGGCGGCCTTGCTCATGTTAAAACGTTCTTTGATATCATCAGGCTGGCTTTTGTCGCTGTACGGCATGGCGCCATTTCTCGTTCTTATATACGTAAGAATATACTCGGCATCAACAGACAGCGCATCCTGCTTTCTCGGAAGTAGCGACATATTCACTGAGCCGTCTTCCTTCACTTGAATCACTCGTCCTGTCACTCTTGAGCCGAGTCTTGGCTCTTCTTTTCTTTCTGATGAATGAATAAAACCGCGGATTCCGTCATCCGTAATGATGAACGATCCTGAAGCGATCAGCCTGTACACCGTTCCGGTCAGCTCTTTATTCATCAGGTCGTCTGAAGCGTCCGTAAACAGCTCGCTGATGATATCCTCCGGTGCGGGTTTGGCAAACATGCGCCCCCGATTCGTCACCTTCAGCATACAGTAGAGCTTATCCCCTTTTTGCGGCCAAACATCTTCATACGGCGGCAGATGCTCTGTTGCGACAAGCGCGTCTTTCGAGAGGCCGACATCGACGAATACGCCCATATCCTCTACCGTGTCCACTACCTCTACCCAACCGTATTCATCCGCGCTGATGACCGGAATTTTCATCGTTGCTGCGAGCCGTTCCTGCTGGTCAACGTATATAAAGACCTCTACCTCATCTCTGTCTTCTATATCCTCTGTCACTTCACTGTTATGTAAGAGAATCGTATCTTCTCCATCGGTTAAAAAGTAACCGAAGTCAGTTTCGTGATCTATACTCAAGGTTAACTGCTGCCCTGGTCTCATGCTATCGTCCTTCCTCTTCCCGCTGATTTCACTGCGGATCTTGTTAACATTTTTTCCAATCATCACAAATTGATTCTTTGTTCTGTTGGAAGTTTCTCTTTATTCTACTATAATCAACACATAAGTTAAATGTTATGGAGGTTTTCATATGGCAAAAGAAAGTTCTTTTGATATTGTATCCAAGGTGGAGCTCCCTGAGGTGCAAAACGCGATTCAAATCGCACTGAAGGAAATCAGCACACGCTATGACTTCAAAGGGAGCAAAAGCGACATTTCATTAGATAAAGAAGAGCTTGTTCTTGTTTCCGATGATGAATTTAAATTAAGCCAGCTCAAGGATGTGCTTGTCAGCAAGTTGATTAAGCGCAACGTGCCGACAAAAAATATTGATTACGCCAAAATTGAGAATGCGTCCGGCGGCACCGTGCGCCAGCGCGCAAAGCTCGTTCAAGGGATTGACAAAGACAACGCAAAAAAAATCAATACGATCATCAAAAACTCCGGACTGAAAGTGAAATCTCAGGTACAGGATGATCAAGTGCGTGTCACTGGAAAAAACAAGGATGATCTTCAGCAGGTTATCGCAGCAGTTCGAGGTGCCGATCTGCCAATTGACGTTCAATTTATAAATTTCAGATGAATTTTTTGGATTCCTATTGATTATTGTCTTTATTTTCGGTAAATTTGGAGAAAGGGAAAATGCCAGGCATCTTTTGGCAGCTCCTGAACATTAAAATTTCATATCCGTTCTTATCAAGAGAAGCAGAGGGACTGGCCCGACGAAGCTTCAGCAACCGGTGTAATGGCGCATTTGCCATGACCAAGGTGCTAAATCCAGCAAGCTCGAACAGCTTGGAAGATAAGAAGAGACAATATCACTGACAAAGTCTTCTTCTTAAGAGGACTTTTTTTATTTCTCTTTTTTCCTTGCTGAATGTGAATAAAGGAGGCAGACAATGGGACTTTTAGAAGATTTGAAGAAACAGGTGTTAATCGGTGACGGCGCAATGGGCACGCTGCTTTACTCCTACGGAATAGATAGATGCTTTGAGGAGCTTAATATTTCTAAACCCGAGGAAATTCAGCGTATACATAAAGCTTATGTCGAGGCGGGAGCAAACATCATTCAAACCAACACGTACGGAGCGAATTATATTAAATTATCGAGACACGGCCTTGAAGATGACATCAAAAAAATGAATCAGGAAGCAGTAAAAATTGCGCGGGCTTCCGCAGACGATGCGTATGTGCTCGGGACAATGGGAGGCATCCGCACGTTTAACAAAAACGCATACAGCCTTGACGAAATCAAACGAAGCTTTCGCGAACAGCTGTATTTACTGCTGCATGAAGAGCCGGACGGGTTGCTGTTAGAAACGTATTATGATTTGGAAGAAGCCCGTGAAGTGCTGAAAATCGCCCGGAAAGAAACCGACCTTCCGATTATGCTGAATGTATCCATGCATGAGCAGGGTGTGCTTCAGGACGGAACGCCGCTTTCTGATGCGCTGCGCTCGATTGCGGATCTCGGTGCCGATATCGTCGGCATGAACTGCCGGCTCGGCCCTTACCACATGATTGAAGCGCTCAGTGAAGTGCCGATTTTTGATGACGTGTTTTTATCTGTCTACCCGAACAGCAGCCTCCCCTCTCTCGAAGAAGGGCGGCTCGTATATGAAACTGACGATACGTATTTTCAAAACAGCGCAACTGAGTTCCGCAAGCAAGGCGCGCGGATTATCGGTGGCTGCTGCGGCACAACGCCAAACCACATCCGGGCCATGGCAGAGGCTGTGGGCGGGCTCGCTCCCATTACGGAAAAGCATGTAAAGGTTCGGGCAAAGGAATTGGTGACTGTCCAGCACGAACGGACAGAGCCGGGGTTGGATGAAATCGCTGCGAAAAAGCGCTCCATTATTGTTGAGCTGGACCCGCCGAAGAAATTGAGCTTTGACAAATTTCTGTCCGCCGCTGCTGAATTAAAAGAAGCGGGAATCGACGCCCTGACGCTCGCCGATAACTCACTGGCAACCCCGCGGATCAGCAATGTTGCCTGCGGCGCCCTTGTTAAGCAGCAGCTCGATATGCGGTCTCTTGTCCATCTTACATGCCGGGACCGAAACATTATCGGCCTCCAGTCACATCTAATGGGACTCGACACATTAGGGTTGCATGATGTGCTGGCGATTACCGGCGATCCTTCTAAAATCGGTGATTTCCCGGGTGCAACGTCTGTCTATGACTTAACGTCCTTTGATTTAATCAGGCTGATTAAACAGTTCAATGAAGGGCTGTCTCTGTCCGGAAAACCGCTCGGAAAGAAAACCAATTTCTCAGTGGCAGCTGCTTTTAACCCAAACGTCCGTCATCTCGATAAAGCCGTGAAACGGCTGGAGAAAAAAATGGACTGCGGTGCTGATTATTTTATCTCACAGCCCGTCTATTCGGAGCAGCAGCTTGTCGATATTCATAATGAAACCAAGCATTTGAAGACTCCGATTTATATCGGCGTTATGCCGCTGACAAGCAGCCGGAACGCTGAGTTTATCCATAATGAAATTCCCGGCATCAAACTGTCCGATTCTATACGCGAAAAAATGGCGCGTGCCGGCGAAGATAAAGAGAAACAAAAGGCGGAAGGCCTTGCGATTGCACGCTCCCTGCTGGATACTGCCTGCGAGCTGTTTAACGGCATCTATTTAATAACGCCTTTTCTCAGATCTGACTTAACCTCGGAACTTACTTCTTACATTAAGCAAAAAGATGAACAGCGTCAGAATATTTATTTGCATTAACATCCCTTTCTAAGACTGTCCGAACCAATTGGGCAGTCTTTTTCAAACCCGATTCGTGTTACGATATAGAAAATAAATTACATTAGAGGAGGAACATCATGCTTGAAGTGAAAACCATTCCCGCAGAGGATACTTATGAAATTCGGAACCGCATTTTGCGTCCCCATCAATCAATTGAACAATGCAAATATGATCAGGATCATGCAGAAGGCTCCTTCCATCTCGGCGCTTTTTTTGAAGAAACACTGATCAGCATCGCTTCCTTTTCTCCCGAGAATCAGCCGCTATTGACCGATTCACCCGCATATCGGCTTAGAGGCATGGCAACGCTCGAAGAATACCGTGATCAAAAAGCCGGAAGCACACTGATCAAATACGCGGAGCAGAAGCTGGCCGATATGGGCGTGCAGGCGGTCTGGTGCAACGCAAGATACCATGTGAAAGGCTATTACGAAAAGCTTGGCTGGAAAGAACTTGGCGAGCCGTTTGAGATTTCCGGCATTGGCGCCCATATTGTGATGTACAAAAAAACAGAAACAAGCAGGTGATGACATGCATTCAGCGTTTGAGCTGATTCAGCTTACAGAAAAACATGTGCCCGGTCTATTGCGTCTCTCCCGGCAAGCCGGGTGGCCGGATTACGGCGAGCGAGAGCTACTGCTGCTCGTAAAACACGGACGATTATTCGGGTATCAAAACAGCCAAGGAGACATCATCTCCTGCATCGGTTTGTTTTCTTATGGCCGACTTGCTTCTATTGGACTTGTTATCGTCGACAGCGAGTACAAACGGCGGGGCCTGGGGCGGCTGATGGTGAACGCGTGTATCAGTCAAGTCGATGAAAACACTGCCATCATGCTTTGCGCCACGAAGGAGGGTTTACCGCTTTATGAAAAATCCGGTTTTCAAACAGCGGGTTCAATCCGCAAATATAGCTGTCAAAGCTTCAATCCGATTACAAAGCAGCACGACATTGAACTGACATCTTTTACAGAGAAGGATTTACCGGAATTAACAGCGGCTGATCAAGCCGCCTTTGGCGGAGACAGAGCAGCACTCCTGCATCAATTGATCTCTCAATCAAAGGAATGTATAATTGCGAGAAATATGGAAGGTGAATTCATTGGCTATGGCTTATCTGTACAAACACCGGCCAATCTGAAATTAGGTCCGATTATCGCTCCGTCACCGGGTCTCGCTGCCGGATTGATCAACAGGCTGGCCGCAGGAAAACAAGAACCGATGCGAATCGACGTGCCTGGTGACGCCGCATCGTTGCATGACAGCCTAGAAGCAATGGGATTTCATTTAGACGATGAGCCTCCGCTTATGATGTACCAAAAAAAGACGCTGCCTGTACGAAACGGACAATTATTCGCTGTCATCTCACAAGCGCTCGGTTAACCCTTTTTTACCCGAACAGGAAGATTCTGTTCGGTTTTTTTCATGCCTTCAGGGACACTCTAAGCAGAAGAAAAGGAGTGTGCTTTGAGATGGATACATCAAAACAAAATAACGGAATGACGATTGTAGCTATCGGTTCAATCCCTTTAATATTAACCCTTGGAAACTCTATGCTTATTCCTATATTGCCAAAAATGAAATCTGAACTTCATTTATCCCAATTTCAAGTCAGTCTCGTGATCACGGTGTTTTCCCTGATTGCGGCGTTTGCGATTCCGATTGTCGGCTATCTCGCAGACCGGTTTTCACGAAAAATCATCATTATTCCCTGCTTATTTTTGTATGGAGCAGGCGGATTGCTGGCCGGGTTTGCGGCAGGTTTTTTTGACAATGCTTATCCGTGGGTCATGGCTGGCCGGGCTCTTCAGGGTATCGGAGCAGCCGGAACGGGACCGATTGCGATGGCGCTGTCAGCGGACCTATTTAAAGGCGCGCAGGAAAGCAAAGTGCTCGGCCTTGTTGAAGCGTCAAACGGGATGGGGAAAGTTCTATCGCCGATTATTGGCTCACTTATCGCTCTGATCGTTTGGTATGGCGCATTTTTTGCCTTTCCTGTGTTTTGTATCATTTCAATCGTGCTGACTTGGATTTTTATTAAAGAAAAGAAAAAAGAAGAAGAGCCGCCTCCTATCGGAAAATATGCAAAAGGACTGTTAAGTGTATTTAAGCATGAAGGCAGATGGCTGTTTACCGCTTATTTAGCAGGGGCTACCTGTTTGTTTACCTTATTCGGCATTTTGTTTTACCTATCAGACGTACTGGAAAAAACATACGATACAGACGGCGTCAAAAAAGGACTGATTTTGGCGATTCCGCTTTTGGTTATGTGTGTGACATCTTATACGACGGGCAGCAAAATCGGACAAAAGCAATCGTTAATGAAAAAGCTGATCGTCATCGGTTTAGCGTTTATGACTGTGTCTTACGCGGCACTGTCATTCATTGAAAATCTCGTCCTGTTTATCAGCGTTCTCGTGCTGAGCAGTATCGGTTCGGGCCTTGTCCTTCCTTGTATTAACAGTTTTATCACAGGCGCTGTCGGCAAAGAAAGACGGGGTTTTGTGACATCGCTGTACGGATCAGTGCGTTTTCTCGGGGTGGCGATCGGGCCTCCTATTTTCGGGCGCTTGATGCAGTGGTCAAGACCCGGCATGTTTTTAAGCATTGCGGGCCTAACGCTGGTTGTCAGCATTCTTGTGCTGACGCTGATTCATGTCAAACAAAATAAAGAAGATACGAATGAAAAAGAAGAGCCTAAAATGAATGGCAATCGGCTGCAGCCGGCTGAGGAAAGGTAGCATCCGGTTTGAAAATCGAACGAATTGAGACCTTCCCGCTTCTTCACCGATTAGAGAAGCCTTACGGAGATGCAAACGGATTTAAACAATATCGGACATGCTATCTGATCAGAATTATCACAGAAAGCGGCATTGACGGCTGGGGAGAGTGCGTGGATTGGCTCCCGGCCCTGCATGTCGGTTTTACAAAACGAATTATTCCCTATCTCTTGGGTAAACAGGCAGGCAGCCGCCTGCCTTTAGTGCGCACGATTAAAAAATGGCATCAGCGGGCGGCATCGGCTGTGAGTATGGCACTGACGGAGATTGCTGCGAAAGCGGCAGGTTGTTCCGTATGCGACATGTGGGGCGGACGGTACAGAGAAGAACTCCCTGTATATGCCTCTTTCCAATCATATTCAGACCATCCTCAGTGGATCAGCAGCTCGCTTACGAATGTTGAAGCGCAATTGAAAAAGGGCTTCAATCAAATCAAAATCAAAATCGGCGGGACAACCTTTGAGGAAGATGTGCGGCATATCACTGCCCTGCAAAACACGGCCGGCTGTTCAGTTTCCATTATTTTGGACGCAAACCAAAGCTACGATACAGCCTCAGCTTTCAAATGGGAACGCCATTTTTCGAAATGGGACAATATCAGCTGGCTGGAAGAGCCTTTGCCTTTTGACCAGCCGCAGGATTACACTTTGCTGCGAAGCCGTTTATCCGTCCCTGTCGCCGGCGGAGAAAATATGAAAGGCGCGGCGCAATTTGCGCCTCTCCTCTCACAGGGCTGCTTGGATATTATTCAGCCTGACGTCATGCATGTCAATGGAATCGATGAGTTTCGCGACTGCCTCCAGCTCGCGCGTTATTTCGGTGTGAGAGCGTCTGCTCATGCCTATGACGGCGCTCTTTCCCGGCTTTATGCTTTATTTGCTCAGGCCTGCCTGCCTCCGTGGTCAAAAATGGAAAACGACCAAATTGAACCGATTGAGTGGGATGTAATGGAGAATCCTTTTACAGAACTGATCAGCCTTCAGCCTTCAAAAGGAATCGTGCACATCCCGAAAGGAACAGGGATCGGCAGAGAAATCAATATGGAGATCATCAATCGGTATATGTGGGATGGTTCAGCGTTTTAAGCTGTCCTATCCCTTTATTTATAGACATAAATCATGGACAGCCTCATAAAATGGTAACAGCGGACAAGTCTTTTCATAAAGGAGCAAATGACTTAATGGCTGAACTGCTGATGAAAGCAAAACTCACGTTTATGATTGTCACAGGCGGTGTATTACAGGGACTCGGCATGTCCTTATTTTTATTTCCGCATGATATTCCGACAGGCGGGGCGGCAGGTATTGCGGTCTTATTGCACCATTTGTTTCACATTCCCCACGGCTTCTCGGTATGGGCTGTGAATGTGTCGATGCTTTTTACTGCTTTAAAATGGCTGGAGATGAGAACATTCACCGGCACTCTCGCCTCGATTACCGTCACCTCTGTTTCGGTATTGATTTTTGATGTCATTTTTCCGGACATTACATCAAACCTGTGGCTTGATTTGGCAAGCGGCGCCGTTTTATTAGGACTCGGCATCGGACTTTTATACAAATATAAGATTTCTAACGGAGGATTTGGAGCTCTTGCTCTCATGATCTCAATTTACCGGGGCGGAAACCCGGGAACCATCTTGCTCATTATGAATTGCATCATTTTTATGATTACCGCATCAATTATTGCCTGGGGCATTGTGATTCAAGCTCTGATTTGCCAAGTGATCTCAACAAGAGTCATCGACTTCATCTATAACATCCGCCTGACCTCTCTTCCCATACTTACGCCTATGTACCGTCATAAAAAGTAATAGGCAAGAGGCTCTCCCGATACCGAGAGCCCCGCAGCCGCTGTTTTACAAATAAAAAGTATCGGATCTTAACCCCAAGCGCAAAGTCTCCAGAGCAATCGCATCGTGAAATGAGATATTCGCCAGATTGACATTCGGCCCGATCCTTTGAATAAACCCTTGCTGGAGCGTTTTGTTCGGTGCTTCAAATATCATTCGGCTGATATCAATATCTGACGAAATGATATCATCAACGATTTGAAACCGGACATCTCCGCTGCTGGAACAGATACCTCCTGTTCCGCTTTCCCTTGCTTCCGTAATCACCTTCTCTGCGCCTGCCTCCATATCTTCGAGAATATACTCAAGCCATTCCTCAGAGCACTGGCAGCTTGACACTTCTTCATCCTTGCTGCCCACCTCGCTGAGCACAAGAAATTCATCAGAAAAATCAGCAATGTAAGCCGCTTTTTCTTTATTCGTCATCGGGAGAGTGCCGTTTGAGATCTCAATATATTCGCACCCGAAATAGGTGCAGTACCGATGAAATTCATTGACTTTATTCTGGCTTACATATTTCTCAAACAGTGTGCCGCCGAAGAAAAACTTCACGTCATGCTCTTTTAGGGAGCTGATTTTTTCCTCAAGGTCTTTTGTAAGTAATGAAGTGCCCCAGCCGAATTTCACAAAATCAATATAGTCGGACGCCGCGCCTATCACATCTTTGAAAAACTGCAAGGGGTAGCCGTTGTCGATTAAAATGGTCTGTCCGTTTTCTCTCGGTTTACTTGTTCTCACTGGCAATTCTAGTGAAAAATCATTCATATCATGACCCTCTCTATCGTTGGAACTTCTCTTTCTTGTTTTACTTTCATCACGAAATCGCCCGTTATTTCTTTTGTACAGTACGCAATGTCTTCCGGATCAAATAACGGCTGGCTGCTGTCAAAAAACTTCTCCGCAACGGATGAGGTTTTGATTCTTTCAATCACTTCGGCCGCCGCACCATTCGTCCCTTCTATGATGCTTTTGATATATTCCGCACACGCCATATCATCATCACCTGACGGATGGGAAGCCACAATGTTCAGCAGACAATCTTTTGCAGTGAGCTTTTTCACATATTCCGCTGTTGTTCTGGCATTAGAAAATCCGGTCACAAAAAGATGCTTGGCCTTCAGCGCTCCTAACGCTGCTGTGACGCCGTTTGTCGTTTTCTGAATCAGCCGCTTATCCACCATATCCTGCTCAGCCATACGCTTTGGGGAATTATCCAAATCAAACCCCTTGATTCCGACCCCCTTTTCCTCTCCTGTTAATACATAATCCGGATAGGATTCTTTCAGCTTGAAGGCTTCCTCAGTTGTCCGGACCAAGAGAATTTCTTTCGCCCCGCCGATAAAAGCAAAATGGGCCACGGTAAAGGCTCGAATGACGTCAATAACGATATTAATATCTGCCGGGGCAAGTGAATGATGATGCCCCTGATAAATGGTGATCGGCATAATACCTCTCCTTGGGCATAAAACCATTTTGCTAAAAAGCATATTCAGCTGGTCTCTTATTGGTTCCGCCGCGCCTTCGTCTGCTCATTTTAGGCGGCTACCGCACGAACCTTTATCTCAAAAGTGAATAGTCTGCCTATAACTCGATCAATAGATAAAAAACAGACAGATGCAAAACGGGGGGAAAATATTGAACGAACACATCACGTTTGACACATGGAACGAAACGCTGTCAAAAGAGATAACGAACCAATTGATCGATGAGCTCGATGTATTGAAATGGGCTTACAGGACATACGGGGATAAGATTGTGTATGCATGCAGCTTTGGCGCTGAAGGGATGGTGCTTCTCGACTTAATTTCAAAGATCAACAAACATGCGCACATCATCTTTTTAGATACAGGGCTCCATTTTCAGGAAACATATGAGCTGATCGAAGCCGTCAAACAAAAATACCCGGCATTTACGATCCAGCTGCTTGAACCTGAACTGAACTTAAAGGAACAAGCAGAGCAGTACGGCGATGAATTATGGAAACACAACCCTAATCGTTGCTGCCAATTACGGAAAATCGCACCTCTGCAAAAACATTTATCAGGCATGACAGCTTGGATTTCAGGTCTGCGCCGGGAACAGTCGCCGACGAGAAAGCATATTCAATTCATCAATCAGGATCAGAAATTTAAGCTTATTAAAATCTGTCCGCTCATTTACTGGACATGGGATGATGTTTGGACGTACATCCGGCTCCACAATTTGCCTTACAACAAACTGCACGATCAAAATTATCCGAGCATAGGCTGTGAAATGTGCACATTGCCTTCTTCAAACCCAAATGATGAGAGAGCGGGTAGATGGGCCGGACGTGAGAAAACTGAATGCGGTCTGCACCAGGAATGAAAGAACGCTTGTCCTGAGAATGGAAGCGCCAGCAGATTTTATTCTTTTTCTTGAATGGAGTCTGTAGTGTTACGATTTCACATTTTCAATTGAAGAAGAAGCCCGTCCAGACTGTTAAAAACAATGTAAATCGCAAAGATGGAGGTTAGGCACGTGAATGCAATCGAGCCCCATGGAGGGGTGTTAATCAACCGCTTCAATCCCGCATGCACTTTTGATGGCTGCACTTGCGAAGCTGAGCTTGATCAGCTGGCACTGAGCGACCTCGAGCTTATCGGGATTGGCGGCTACAGCCCGTTAACAGGTTTTTTGGGAGAAAAAGATTATCATTCCGTTGTGAAAGAGATGAGGCTGGCGAACGGTTTGCCGTGGAGCCTGCCTATTACGCTGCCTGTCAGCGAAGAAACAGCAAAACAGCTGTCTGTCGGAAATCACGTGAAGCTTGTGAAACACGGCGTGACGTACGGCATGATGACAGTGACCGATATCTATCAGCCAGATAAAACACAGGAGGCGCTGTCTGTTTATAAAACAAACGACCCCGCCCACCCCGGAGTGAAAAAGTTGCTGGAGCGGCCGGACTTTTATATTGGAGGGCCTATCCTTGTCAGCCGCTTTCCCGACAAGTCCTTCGAACAGTTTTATGCAGCGCCGGCAGAAACGAGAACGGCCTTTGAAAAGCTCGGCTGGAAAACGATTGTCGGCTTTCAGACGCGAAATCCCGTTCACAGAGCCCATGAATATATTCAAAAAACAGCGTTAGAAACCGTCGACGGTCTGCTGCTTCATCCGCTAGTAGGAGAAACGAAATCAGATGATATTCCGAGTGATATCAGAATGGAAAGCTATCAAGTTTTGCTTGACCAGTATTATCCAAAGGACCGGGTGATGTTATCGGTGTTCCCTGCCGCCATGCGGTATGCCGGACCGCGTGAAGCAATTTTCCATGCGCTCGTCCGCAAAAATTACGGCTGCACCCATTTTATCGTCGGCCGCGATCATGCAGGCGTCGGCAGCTATTACGGAACGTACGACGCACAGACCATTTTCGGATCGTTCACCGAGGAAGAGCTGGGTATCAAGCCGTTGTTTTTTGAGCATAGCTTTTACTGCCGGAAATGCGGAAATATGGGCACCTCCAAAACGTGCCCGCACAGCGCAAGAGATCACATCCATTTATCAGGCACCAAAGTGAGGGAGCTTCTCCGCCAAGGCAAAAAGCCGCCGAAAGAATTCAGCCGGCCCGAGGTCGCAAACGTACTGATAAAGGGGCTCCATCAGCAGCCTGTTGCCATTCAGAGAAACAGCGAGGGATCAGAATGACACACAATCCGAATATCGTTTGGCATCCCGCGGCGATCAAAAAATCTGACAGACAAAGTTTAAACGGACATAAAAGCTGCGCCCTTTGGTTTACCGGTCTGTCCGGCTCAGGAAAATCAGTCCTCGCCAATGCAGTAGATGAAAAGCTCTATCGCATGGGAATTCGGAGTTATGTGCTGGACGGCGATAATATCCGCCACGGATTGAATCAAGATCTCGGCTTTCGGACTGAGGACAGAATTGAAAACATCCGCCGGATTGGGGAAGTCGCGAAGCTGTTTGTCGATAGCGGCCAAATGATCTTAACAGCTTTTATTTCTCCGTTCAGAGAGGATCGGGATATGGTCAGAGCGCTGTTTCCCGACGGAGAATTTCTAGAAATTTATGTGAAATGCCCGCTCCAGATTTGTGAACAGCGGGATCCGAAAGGCCTTTATAAAAAAGCGCGCAACGGAGACATTAAACATTTCACAGGAATTGATTCTCCATATGAAGCACCTCTTTCTCCCGATTTGATCATTGAATCTGACCAAACGTCCATTACGGATGGAGCTGATTTGATCATCAAAGAATTGCAGCGCAAAGGCATTATTTAAAAAACCCGACATTGATCGGGTTTTTTTATTTAGCAAACTGCGCAATCAGGCTGTTGATTTTTTCTTTTTCCTCATAAAAGAGCCCGTGTCCATTGTTTTCAAACGGAACCAATTCCGACTGCTTTATGCCGCGTTTTAATTCTCTAGCAAAATCAAACGGAGCGATTTTGTCCTTTCTGCCGTGCAGGATGAGTGTCGGCACCTTGATGTCTGCCAGATCCTTTCTGAGATCCTCGTCTCTTAACGCAATGCCTGAGTGAATCGTTCCGTAAGAGGAAGCGTCCAGCAAAAGGTTCTGAAACCATTGCTGGAACTCCGGAGAGACTTGTTTCTCGAAAAACTGCCTTCCCAGGTCAGCAAGCGTCTTCGGCCGATCGCTTTTGAATTGTTCAATCATGTCATCAATGTCCTGTTTCCTCATGCCGTACGGATAGCCCGGGCGCTTTGTAAATGCAGGCGCGGCCGCTGACAATAAAACCAGCTTATCGATATCGGCGCTCTCATGCCTTGCCATGTAACGGATCGCAATTGCGCCGCCCATCGAAAAACCGGCAAGAACCGCGTTCTCAAGCTGCAGCGTATAAATGACGGCCTTCACGTCATCTGCCATCGTGTCATAATCGTAGCCTTCCCACGGACGGTCGGAATCCCCGTAGCCCCGAAAATCGATACCAATAAAACGGAAACCTCTTTTCGGCAGCTCATTCATTTGATATTCAAACATCTTATGATTCAGCGGCCAGCCATGCAAAAAAATAATCGGCCTTCCCTGCCCGATATCCTCCACAAACAGTGTCACATGCTCCTCGGTTTTTACGTAATGCCCCACTCCACATTCCTCCTGTTCCCTTTTCTTTCCGGTCTTGTAAACGCCTTGACGTGCTGGAAGCTTTGCATTTATGCTTACAAAACAAGCGGGCTTGCAGCACCCAGAAAAGGCCCTTCACGTTTTACTATATGTATCAATTCGCGTAAACGATCTATGAAATTGATCCTGATAGCTTTAGGTCATTCAGGAATGTAAAGGATGTCAGATGATGAATAAAACAGCGATTCAAAAACCGTACGTACCAGAAAACCTGAAAGTTGCCGATTTTCATGAAACGGCTGCAACAGATGATGTAATCAGCATGCATTTATTTGAAGATTGTTCAATTTCCGGTGAAGACATTGACAGGCTTTGTATTGAAAAAACCGTATTTCGGAATGTCATGTTTATCGATGTTTCCTTTCGTTTTATTGAGCTGACAGATGTGATTTTCGAAAAATGTGATGTATCGAACGCTGATTTCAGCGGGGCTGTTCTTCACAGAACTTTATTTAAGCAATCGAAGATGGTCGGGATGAACCTGGCGGACTCAACGCTGCGGAATGTGTCGTTCGAGGAATGTCATGGACAATTCAGTTCATTTTATTATTCCAACATGAAACACGTTCTGTTTCATCATTGTGTCCTACTGCAAAGTGAATGCAGCAGCATGGCGCTCCAGCAGACACACTTTGATGCATGCGAACTGGAGGGCGCCAACTTTACCGGTACGTCACTTCAAAACGTGGACATCAGCTCCTGCAGGTTTGAACAGATCCATGTTTCACTAGACAAATTAAAAGGCTGCAAAATTGCTCCGGAGCACGCAATGGCCTTTGCGAGAGCGCTGGGGGCTGTCATCGTCTAGCTTAAGACTGTGTCATCAGGCGGCGGGCTGTCTCTACAGCCGCCTTAATGCCGGTTTTCAGTTCCTGAAGAGACGCATAGGAATACGACAGCCGGATGCTGCGCCGGTCTTCGCCGTCATAAACGGAACCGGGGTTCACCAGCACATGCTGTTTCAATAATTCCACAAACAGCTGCCTAACAGGCAGTTGTTTGTGGAATGTGACCCATATATAAAAGCCGCCGGCTGGAATGCGCCACTCGGCTATATCCCCTGCATACTGCTGAAGAAACTGAAGTGCCGCGTCTCTCCTTTTCTTCAGTTCCACTCTTACCCAAACGAGGTGTTCATCATAATAACCTTGTGACAGCCATTGCGCCGCTGCCCATTGAGACAAGCCGCTTGATCCGTAATCCGTCTGCATTTTAATGTCAGCCAGCCGTTCAATAACTGGTTCCGGGCCGACCAGCCAGCCGATTCGAAGACCGGGGCTTACTGTTTTCGAAAACGTGCCGAGATACAGGACATTACCTTCCTGATCCATCGACTTTAACGGCAGCGGCGGCTGTTCTTCCAACCACAAATCACCGTATGCATTATCCTCAATGACCGGCAGCTGCTCTTTTTTTGACAAATTGACAACCTCTTCCCTTCTCCTCTCTGACATGACGATGCCAGTCGGATTATGAAACGACGGGATCGTGTAAAGCAGCTGGCCCCCGTATTGCTTCCGGTAAGCTGAAATCAGTCCCGGCTGCATTCCTTCTTCATCCATAGGCACGCCGCGAAGCCGCATCCCTGCGGATTGAAACACATGTAAAGAGTGAAGATAGGATGGTTTTTCTGTCAAAATGACTGAGTCCCGCTTTAAAAGCCCAATCGAAATGAGCTGGAGCGCCTGCAGTGCGCCGGATACAATTAAAATGGCGGAAGGTGACACATTGATATGCTTTGTTTTTAAATGCTCAGCCACCGCCTCCCGCAGGTTTATATTTCCTTTCGGCTGTTCGTATCCTAAAGACAGGGCAGGCGGATTGATTTGCTGAAACATCCTGCGCATCGTTTCAGCCGGCAGCAGCTCTGGTGAAAGCTCTCCCGTTCCCAGCCGAATGATATCCGCTCGCGCCTCGTTTTTATTAATATCCTGAATGATAGAAGAATTGGGATGATGAATCCCTGAGCGGACATAGGTGCTCCAATCAAGCGGCGGAGCTGACGCAAGCACGCTCCATGTGCTGTTTACTACCTTCGTGCCGCCGCCTCTTCTCCCCTCTAACAGACCTTGAGACGCGAGTTCATCAATCGCCGCTGTCACTGTGCTCCGGTTAACCTGAAACATATCCGCCAGCGTTCTTTGCGACGGAATTTTCGTCCCTACAGCCCACTCGCCATGGAGAATTTTTTCTTTTATATATTGCTCGATTTGCCGATGAAGCGGAATGTCCGATTCACGGCTTGGCTGCCAATGTGACAACGTTACGCCCCCTTTTTTTCATCATTATACATTTGGATGGTTTCAAAACCAACCAAATGGCCGGAGACATGTAAAATCTTCTCTATTATCATGAGAAAAACAGATGTGAAGGGAGTTTTTCCAGCATGAATGCAATGATTCACGGAATCGTGCTGGCCTTCGGCTTAATTTTGCCGCTGGGGGCGCAGAATGTGTTTATTTTTCAGCAGGGAGCGTGGCAAAGGCATATTTGGCGGGCACTCCCCGCCATCATTAGCGCTTCTGTCTGCGATACTTTGTTAATTGTTTTAGCTGTTGCAGGCGTATCTGTCATCGTGCAGCAGCTGCCTATGTTTGAAACCGTCATGATGACCGGCGGATTTTTATTTCTTCTCTATATGGGCTGGGTGACTTGGAACAGCCGTCCGAAAGCAAACCAAAATGAGAAACATACGTTCACAGCTAAAAAACAAGCTGCGTTTGCGGCCGCCGTTTCTCTTTTAAACCCACACGCTATTCTGGACACGATCGGCATCATCGGCACGAGCTCGCTCCAATATTCAGGGCTTGAGAAATGGCTCTTTATGGCCGCCTGCATCGCTGTGTCTTGGATTTGGTTTATCAATCTTGCGCTAGCGGGCCGGCTGTTTCAGACGATGGATACAAGCGGCAGGCTTATGCTAATCGTAAACAAATGTTCTGCGGTGGTAATGTGGGCCGCCGCCGTCTATTTCTTGTTCTCGATCTTTCGTTAACTAAAGGAAAACACAGCCTAAACATCGAATTCTATTTAGAAAAGGGGGCGATGTTTGTGACTGATGCAAGACAGTTTTATGACTACCATTGCTGGGCGAACAAGCGAGTATTGAACCATATCGAAAACCTGCCGGAGGAAACGGCTTATCAAGAAGTAAAGAGCGTATTCCCTTCTGTCAGCGACGTGCTGCTTCATATGTGCAGGGCTGACTACATATGGCTGAAAACTCTTTCAGGAGCAACCTACAAAGAGGTGATAGACAGTGTCGGCAAATTCGAGGCTGCACATCGTAATATGGCAGCGATTAAAGAGCATGTAGCTGAACTGCAGGCACAGTATCATGATTTCTTCAGCCGCCAGACGGACTTTGAACAGCAAGTCTCATTTCAGCATCCGACACATGGAACCCTAGAGACAACTTATGCAGACGTCATCCTGCATGTCGTCAACCATGGCACGTATCACAGAGGGAACGTGACCGCAATGCTGAGGCAGCTTGGCCATACAGGTGTACCAACCGATTATGTCTATTATCTATATGAAAAGACAGAAAGCAAGGGCTAAATTGTCCTTGCTTTTTTGATATGAATTTGCAGGAATACGGAAGCTATAGGTATCATGATAAGGTTGACAAACTAGTGTAAGCACTCTTCTCATCCAACTGTACAGGCCTGCCGCTTCGATACGAATGGGTTGCGGCGATGCCGACTTCTAAATTGATCGTCGCATCGATATCTGTCACAATCGGCGCTTTACCACTCCGGACACACTCGGCAAAATGCTGAAGCTCCAAGCAGTAGGCTTCATGAAAACGAGTTTGAAAGTCTGGGATAATCTCATAGCTGCTCCCTTTAGCGGTCAGGATGGTCACATGTTGATTTCTCAATGTCCCTATGAAAATACTGCCTTCTGTCCCGATAATTTCTGCACGGATGTCATGTCCGTATGGAGAAGTTCTGCTTGCCTCAACGTCCCCAGCTGCGCCGGAATCAAATTCTAAATACGTCAGCGCCTGATCAACATCGCCGTATTGTTCCATAAATGGGTTGTTTAAAATCCGGCCGTGTCCGGAAACAGAAGTAATCTCCGCTCCGAGCAAATAACGGGCAATATCGTAGTCATGGATGGAACAGTCGATAAAGATCCCTCCGCTATGTTTGATAAACTCAGCGGGAGGCGCTCCCTGGTCGCGTGTAAAGCCTTTATAATAAATGGGTTTGCCGATCTCACCCGCATCTATCCGCCGTTTCGCATCCGCATATGCAGGATCAAAACGCCTCATAAAACCGACTTGGCAGATGACACCTGTTTCTTTTATTTTTTCAGAAACTGCCTTTGATTCCTCAAGGCTTAATGTCAGCGGTTTTTCAACGAAAATCTGCTTGCCGTTTTCCGCCGCTTTGATGATCATTTCCCCATGTGTGCTTGTCGGCGTTACGATGACCACTGCATCAATCTCGGGATCTGCTAAAATCTCATGCGGATCCTCCGACCATTTTTCAAGCCCGAATTCTTTAGCGACCTGCTCGGCTTTCCCTTTCATCGGATCACCGACACTGACAAGCTCAGCTCCCGGAACACTGGTCATAAGGTTTCTTGCATGATAGTGTCCCAGTCTCCCTAACCCTAATACCGCGCATCTTACTCGATTCCCCATGTCCTCATCTCCTCATACTCCTTTTTTACCGCCTAATGAAAGCGCTTCACCAAAATGCTTTAAAAAAATAGCGGTTTACCCACTATTTGGCTGATATTTATTGCGCAAGCGCTTTCTCAAAAGGTGATTTCATTTTACAATGTCCTTTGTTCCCATGCAATATCTTTTTCGTCTTCTCTGTCAAAAAGAAAAGAACCCGCTGCATTATCGGATTCTTTTCTTGAACGGTGATGTAGAATGTCTGATCACTAGCTCAGGTGATAACACTATTTTTTGTTTTGCCTTTCGTTTTCCTTCGATTTCTTCGGTCAGCAGTTCAATGACGTGCTGCCCCATTTCTTTAATCGGCTGGGCTATTGTAGTCAGGGGCGGATCGACCATTTCAGCGAGTATGGTGTTATCAAAACCAATGATGGACAGGTCATCCGGGACTTTCATGCCTCTTATTCTCGCCGCCTGAATGGCGGCACAGGCCAATACATCGTTAAAAGCGAAAATAGCTGTAGGCGTATCCCTGTCCAGCAATCTTCCAGCCTCTTCTTTTCCGCTTTCCAAAGAGAAGCGTGTCGGAATGATCAGCGCCTCATCGATCGGCACATTCGCTTCCTCCATCGCCTGCCGGAATCCTTTGATTCTGTCTTTTTCACCTGTCGTTGACCCATCACCCACAATGCAGGCGATCTTTGTGTGGCCCAGTGATAGAAGATGCTTGGCAGCCTCATACCCGCCGAGCACATCATCCATCACGACGATATCCATTGGAAGAAGAGGCTTATCCTGAGAAATCATGGCGAGCGGGATATGTTCGTTAATGATTTCCTCTAAAGCGGCCATGCTGTCATGATTCTCAATTCCTGTCGCAAAAATGATGCCGTCTACGTTTTTTTGCTTTAGGACAGAAAAATATTTCGTTTCTTTTTTCGGATCGTAATCGGTACTGCAAATGATTATCTGAAAACCAAGCTCATCCGCTCTTTCCTCTATGCTTTTCGCGAGCTCGCCGTAAAACGGATTTGAAATATCAGGCGTCACAAGGCCGATAATATTGGTTCGCTTTCCCGTTAAAGCAGCGGCGTGGACATTGGGCGTGTACTCCATTTCCTTCATTACATTCATGACCCTTTGCCTTGTTTTGTCGCTGATACGGCCCGTATGGTTAATGACGCGCGATACGGTCGTGATCGAGACACCCGCCTTCCTCGCCACATCGTAAATTGTCGTTTTCATCTTCATCCCTCGTCTGCTTATTGGACTTTCCGGCTGACAATCTTCCGGTATTCAATTGGTGAAATGCCTTCAATTTGCTTAAAGAGCTTTGAAAAGTATGTCGGGTCCTCCATTCCAATCGTTTCCGCGATGACGCCCATTTTATCATTTGTCGAGGATAAAAGGCGCTTGGCCTCGGTCATTCTCACCCGATTTGTGTATTGGCCCGGCGTGACACCAAGCACTTGCTGCATGCAGCGGGTCACATAATCCTGATTATAGTGCAGGGCGAGTGACAGATCCTTAATTGTCGTTTTCTCCTTATAATGCTCCTGTAAGTATCGGGCCGCCTCCCATGCCACCCTCTCTTTTGCAGATGGAATTTGGAACGCCTCTTTTTGCAGGTGCAGCATCAGCTCCTCAAACAAAATTTGTTTTCTGAGCGGCAAATCGGAGTTTTCTGCAGAATAATCAATAAGTCTTTCAAATTGCTGCGCCATAAATTGCGGGCGCTGCACCTTGCCTTTTCTCGGCAATGCAAGTCCGTAGCGGGCCGGTTCCTCAAAGCTCCCCTTTTCCTGCTGAAGCTCTGCCCAATTGCTGCCCCCTTTTGCGGTAAATTCGTATCTATGTTCATCAAAGTGAAGCCAATAATAGGAGGTCGCTTCATCACTGCCCTTTGTCCCATAGTGTTCAAGACCGGGAGAAAGCAAGATATATTCGCCCCCTTCAACGGAGAACGATTTTTCATTTTCAGTGATATATAACGTCCCCTGCTTGACGTATATCAAATCAAATACAGAGAAAACACGTTTGACATGGGTTTCTCCTTTTTTAAAAACACCTTCTCCGGCTGCAATAAACACCGGAAAAGGCGGGACTGTAAACAGGATGCGAGGCAATTTGATCATCCTCCTTTTTAAGTCGGATTTTTGCAAAAAGTATCGTTTCTCTCCCTTTTTATTATAAGGAAATGGAGGTACACTTTAAAACGTTGATTTTATTTACGAAAGGGGTTAGACACTATGAAACAAGCTGTCTTCAAATCAACTGCTTTGAAAAAACCCGCTGACAAATCGTTCTCATTATTTTCGCTTACTTGGCCGATCTTTATTGAGGTCTCATTATATATGTTTATGGGTAATGCTGATACACTGATGCTCAGCCAATACTCAGATAACAGTGTGGCGGCAGTCGGCGTCAGCAACCAGATTTTGAATTTAATTATCGTGATGTTCAGCTTTATCGCAACAGGTACAACTGTTGTCATCTCACAATTTTTAGGATCCCGGCAAAAGAAAGCGGCAATGGAAGTCGCTTATGTGTCAATCGGAGCCAACTTCTTCATCAGCCTTGCCATCAGCGCTCTCATCTTTTTTGCGGCAGTTCCTCTGCTTCATATGATGGGATTATCAAATGAGCTGATGCCTGACGCTAAAGTCTTTTTACAAGTTGTCGGAGGTCTGTCCTTTATTCAGGCTTTAATCATGACATTCAGCGCGATCTTAAAAAGCTACGGCCACACAAAGGATACAATGTTTGTCACAATCGGCATGAACATTTTAAACATTGCCGGAAACTTTGTTGTCATTTTCGGTCTGTTCGGCTTCCCTGTTCTCGGCGTTGCCGGTGTTGCCATGTCCACATCTATCGCACGTGTCATCGGATTAATCGCGATGATTGTCATTGTAAACAAACGCATTCAGCTGAAGATGTCGTTGAAAAAAGTATTTCATATGCATAAAGACCATTTGCGCAAGCTGCTGAAAATCGGCATTCCTTCAGCAGGCGAACAGCTTTCTTATAACCTTTCGCAAATGATTGTCACTTATTTTATTGCCATCATGGGTGCGCAGGCTTTAACAACCAAGGTGTATACGCAAAATATTACGATGTTTATTCTGCTCTTCGGGACTGCGATCAGCCAAGGCACACAAATTTTAATCGGCCGCTATATCGGCGGCAAACAGTTTGACGCCGCATATGAGCGCTGCATGAAAAGCTTGTATTGGGCGCTTGGAATCGCTGCGGCCACATCTGTTTTGATGACCATCTTTTCAAAAGACCTTATCGGCATCTTTACGCAAAGCCCTGATATTATTGCCACTGCAAGCCTTTTGATTGCGATGACCATCATCCTTGAACCGGGCCGCTCGTTTAATGTAATTATCATTAACTCCCTGCGCGCCGCGGGGGATGCGAAATTCCCAGTCTACATGGCCATGATTTCCATGTGGGGCATCGGCCTTCCGCTTGCTTATCTATTCGGCATTCATCTCGGCTTCGGGCTTGCCGGTGTATGGATTTCTTTTATCGCGGATGAATGGGTCCGGGGAATCCTCATGTACAGAAGATGGCGCTCACGGATCTGGATTCAAAAAGGTATGGCGTAACACCCGGGCAGAACAAGCCGGGTGTTTTTTTACAGTTTGGACAGAATCAGTTTTACTTCGCTGTCTGTTAAGGCGTGCTTTTGTTCAAAAACGTGGTACTGCTCCGCTCGGACTTTTTCCAGAATGGCTCGGTACAGCTGGGCTGCAGCTCTTACCGCTTTTTGAGAATACTGAGGGAAAAGCGGCAGGGCATCCAGGCACTCTTCAAGGTAAGCCTCCGCTTCAAAAGCGATGTACTCCCACGTCATCGTGAACGCTTTATTGACGGTGCCTTTTTGAAGATCGGCCTCTGTATAGCCGAATTGCTGCATCACCTGGCGGGGAATGCAGTTTTTTTGGTGCTGATCCGTGCCAAGATCGTTTAAAATTTGAATCAGCTGTATGGCCAAGCCGAGAGAGACGACTGCTTGTTTGAGCTGATCTTGATTTCGGCGCGTCAGCATCGGCAGCAGCATTAACCCCGCGTTTCCGCCCGTCTGATATGCGCCCATGAGCAGTTCATCAAGGGTTTCATGCGTCTTCGGTTCTTCTTTCTTTGCGGCAAGGAATTCCCGAAAAGGCTCGCTGTCTAATCTAAATGTCTGATACGCATGATCAAACGCCTTCCACAAATCGTGTTTCCCGTTACTTGTTCTTTGAAAAACATGTTCAGCCTCAGCTTCGAATACAGGTAACGCCTCCTCGTCCGCACTGGCTGTCGTATGACAAAACGCCAACACTGCCCAAACAGCTTGTCTTTGCTTCAGCGGGAGAAATGAGAATGCCTTAAAACAGGCTGGCGCGTATTCGCTGACAATCTGTCCGCATTGCTGATAAGCTTCTTTTATTTCTTTCATTCCTATTCACTTCTTCAAGTCTATTATGTTTTTTCGCAAATGTATATGAAGAAAGGCCGATTCCTTTTTGCAGAATCGGCCTCTCTTTTATGCTTCTTCAATATCAATTCGATACGCCTCAAACCATGTATGAATTTGGGCAAGATGGGCGATCAGCTGCGGTCCTTTCATCAGCTGTCCGTACCATGGGACCTGAAAGGAGGAGCCTTCCGTCTCTAAAAGCTGATCCAATTGTTTTCTGTCCAGCAGGGTATGGAGCACGGAGTCCTTTTGGCTCCTGATCGCTTTCAGCCACTCGCTGACTCCTTTTGTATAATCAGGATGGTGGGTTTTCGGATACGGGCTTTTTTTACGATATAAGATGTCATCAGGCAAAATGCCTTCAAGTGCTTTTCGCAAAATGCCTTTTTCCCGGTTGTCATGCATTTTCATTTCCCATGGGATATTCCAGACGTATTCAACGAGCCGATGATCAGCAAACGGCACCCGCACCTCAAGGCTCGCCCCCATGCTCATGCGATCCTTACGATCCAAAAGATTGGTCATAAACCACAGCATATTCAAATAGAACAGCTGCCTTCTCGCTTTATCCTCACCTGTTTCACCGTCTAATAACGGTGTTTCGGCCAAGGTTTCTTCGTATTTTGCATATACGTATTCTTTCAAATTCAATTTTTTCTGCCACGAATCGGAGAGCAGCTTCATCCGCTCTTCTGTCGATCTCATCCACGGAAAACCGGACTCAACGTCTGCTGTATGGAACCAGGGGTAACCGCCGAAAATCTCATCCGCGCATTCTCCTGACAGGCTGACGACAAAATCCTTTTTGATTTCACGGCAAAACCACAATAGAGACGAGTCGACATCAGCCATTCCCGGCAGGTCTTTGACCAGAACGGCTTCCTCCAAATGATCGACGAGATCTTTTTGGCTGATGACACATTTATGGTGCGTCGTGCCGAAGGCCTCTGTCATTTTTTCAATCCACGGCCCGTCGTCATTCGGCTGAAAGGCGCTCGCCTGAAAAAATTTATCGTTTTCTTCGTAATCAATCGAATAAGTATGAAGAGGGGCTTTTCCTTCCTTTTCAAAATGACCTGCGGCAATGGCGGTAATGGCACTCGAATCAAGTCCTCCGGATAAGAACGTACAAACCGGAACATCCGACACAAGCTGCCGCGTCACCGCATCCTGAAACAATGATCTCACATTGGCCACACTGTCTTCAAAGCTGTCCGTATGTTTCTCGCTTTTGACATTCCAATAACGCCATATGTTCAGACCGTCTTTAGAAAACGTCAGCGCGTGGGCCGGCCGGACTTCTTTTATGCCTTTAAACACACCTGTACCCGGAGTTCTGGACGGTCCAAGCCCGAAAATTTCCGAGAGACCCGTTCTGTCCACCCGCGCTTTCACCTCGGGGTGTGCGAGGATGGCTTTGAGTTCCGATCCGAAGAGAAAAGAAGAGCCTTGCTCCGTATAAAAAAACGGCTTCACGCCAAGACGGTCCCTCGCCGCAAACAGCAAATCACGCTTTTCATCCCACACGGCGAAGGCGAAAATGCCGTTCAAGCGATCTACACAATCCTCCTGCCATTCAATGTAGCTGTGCAGTAATACCTCGGTATCAGACGTCCGCTCGAACTGATGACCCCGCGCCCGCAGCTCTTTGCGCAGATCTTCCGTGTTATACAGCTCACCATTGTAAATAATTGTGTACGTATCCCCTTTATAGGTGCATGCCATCGGCTGGCGTCCGCCTTCAATATCGACAACCGCAAGCCTTTTATGTCCGAATAAAACATGGTGCTCTCCCCAAACGTTAGAATCATCAGGCCCCCGTTTGGAAAGAGTGTCTGTCATTCTGTTCATCGTTTGTTTTTCTTGGACGAGCTGCTTTTTAAAGTCGACCCAACCCGTAATTCCACACATGTGATATCAGCTCCAATCCCGTTTCTATCGGTATCAAATTCGTTTCTTTCAGCACCTTAGTAAGTTTATGCATCTATAGACAGATAGTTGATTTGTCCACAAAAGAGTTGTATGGGACAGGCTTGTATTGGAAAGAAAAGAGAGGAACGAAGAAAAAAGGAGAGCACTTCATTTATGAAACGAAAACAATTTCTATATAAAGATGAACAGAAATGGGAATACGGCACCATACTGATCGAAGACGACATATGTTTAATTGAAAACGAGGAAGGTGATGTGCTGCTGGCGGAAAGTCTTCAAAACAGACCGATCTGGATTCAGCGTGAAGGGAAGTGGGCGCAGGCCGGCTTCCAGAACAAATTGGTTCTGACATGCTGCGGAGAGGACATCTCCCTTTCCGGCGGAGAATGCATACGCTATGAAAAATCGGTAAAACGTCCGCTCATGGCGCTTCTGGATTCGCTGGATGATGAAACCTTTCTCGCTTTTTTGCAGCATTTGCACAGCTTTGGTTTATCGGTATTCGATTGCGTGTTTTCTTATAATAAAGAGGTCTTTTCAGATATCTTAGAGGAGCAGGGTGTTTCCTTTTATCACTTCTCAAACGACACGGCCCAATGCGCGCTGCAGCACCATTACAGCAAAGGAGCGGCTGGCGACCGGTTCGAATGGACAGCTTCCGATGGAAAGCGCTCCATTATGTATTCAGCGGTCCAGCGGGGACGCAAATAAAAAAGCGGTGCTTTGGCACCGCTTTTTCTTTATTTTTCTACAACAACCTTTACAGCCTTGCTTTCTTTTTTATCCGTATCAGCTGCCGTGACGTACAGCACCGTCCCGGCTTTTTGTTTTTTGATTTTTACCGTAAAGGCCCCTTTGGCGTCAGCTTTACCAGAAGCGATCACTTTTTTCGATTTGTCTTTCACTTTGATCACCGCTTTGCTGTTCGCCGTGCCTTTTACTGCTGTGTCTTTCGTTTTGACAGCCTTTACTTTTGGTGTGCCGGATGGTTTTCCTTTCACGACAACCACTTGTAAGGATGTTTTTGCATCGCCTTTAGAGGCTTTCACATGCAGGACTTTATCTTGTTTCTGAGTCGGGATGCTGACTTTGAATGCACCGTCTTTTCCCGCTTTGGCACTCCCGAGTTTTTTCTTGCCGCTCATCACCTCGATCAGCGTGCCTTCCTTCGCTTTTCCTCTGACGGCTGTTTGCGTGCTTTCCAGCTTATTGACCTTTACTTGTAAATCAACAGCACTGACAGCCTGCATCACATTCAGCCGGCCGTATCCGGAATGCCAGTCAACTCCTGGGATGCGGGGAATTTCAATTGGATCACCATTATCGTCATACATTTCCTCTTCTCCGCCGTCGGCGCTTTCAAAGGAAATATCATCCGCTGTCTTTTTCAGAATATCCTCCACTTCTGTTCTTTTAAGCTTCGGATTTTGTGCAAACAGCAGTCCTGCCGCAGCCGCTGCATAAGGTGTCGCCATGGACGTTCCGCTCATGTACGTCACATTTCCGTTCGGCACCAAGCTCGGGATATCAGAACCCGGCGCACTGATGTCGAGACCTTTCCCGTAGTTAGAGAAGTCTGCTGTCATATCCATACGGTTCGTCGCTCCGACTGACATGACATATTTAGAGGAAGCTGGGTAAGATAAGGAATTGGCTCCGTCGTTTCCGCTGGCTGCCGCAATCAGGACGTTTTTGTCAGCCGCGTATTTCAAAGCAAATTCAAGCACGCGGCTGTAGCCCCCGCCTAAGCTTAAGTTAATGACCTTTGCTCCTTTGTCAGCTGCGTATTTGATGCCGAGTGCAATTTGTTCAGTATCTCCGGAGCCTGTTGAATCAAGCACCTTAACCGGTATAATTTTCGCTTTGGCGTTCAGGCCAGTCATGGAATAGCCGTTATCGCTTTGGGCGGCAATAATGCCGGCGACATGTGTTCCATGTCCCTGATCATCCATTGCATTGTTATTCCGTCCGACAAAATTGTGTCCGAGATCGGTTCTTACTTTCCCTTTTAAATCAGCAAGCGTACTGTCCACACCTGTGTCCACAACCGCAATCAATGTATCGTTCAGCTTGCGCTTGGACAACAATGTGCTGGCAGGCTCGTATTTGACATCTGCATTTTTGATGCCGCCGTTTTCACCATTGTTTCGAAGCGGCCACTGGTAAGAGTACTGAACGTCGTTAGACAGGCTTTTGTATTCCTGAACCGGTTCCGCAAACTCTACGTTAGACATCTTGGATAATGTCGCAGCAGCGCTTTTCACGCGTTTTGCGCTTGCCGTATATGTCCCGCTTTGCTTTTGATCCTTCGGCAGTTCAAAAGAGTACAGGTTGTCAAACAGTTTCTTTGCCTTTTTCACATTAGAAATGTCTTTTTTCGATTGCGCGCTGGCAGTAAAGCCCTTCATTTCGTTATGTACGGATGAGAGGCTTTTATTGTTCTTCACCTTGAAAATGACCTTTGTTGTCTGAACTTCGCTTTTTGCCGCAATCTTGTTTTCTGTTAAAATTGCTCCTGCTGTTTTGCCTTGCAGCTGCTTGATATTTAATCGTTCCGCCTGTTTCTTTATCTCCTCTTTAAGGAAAGACGGGACTGATTGTAAAGCTGTATCGTAAAGCCGATTGATCGCTTTTTGATCCTTTTCAGTCATCTTATATGAAGAAGAAGCTCCGTTTTCTGACACATCCTCAAACAGCGGCTTTAATGTCACAAGGTCCTGATAGATTTCATTTCTCGCTGTTTTATTGAGTGCTAGCTTTGCCACGATAAACGGCGCCGCTTTGTAGTAAAGGCTTGTCAGTTCTTTGCCTTCTGCTGTTTGGCTCAGCTGCTCATCACGAATCGCTCTCAGCTTGTCCAGGATGCTTTTTCCCGATTTTTTCTGATCGACACTCATTTCCACCGGACAAGCTTCTTCCTGCTCTAAATCTGACGGCTGTTTTTTGGTGCCTGTATATCCAATCGTATATTTGGCTTCCTCAGCTGCTTCGGCCGTTCCGCCGTCCTCTGGTTCTTCTTCTCCGAGGTATTCAACTTTCACATAGTAAGGACCGCTCCACGCGTATGGAAAAACAATTTCACTTTTACCATCCTCAGCTGTGTAGGAACGGTACATGTCAAACGTCTCATCCTTAAGCGCTTTTTCCTTGCTTGGGTAGACAGATACATTCAGAACAGCATCACTCTTAACAGTCAATGCCATATGAGAGTCTTTCTGAATATCTGCCTTTCCCGGATTCACTTGATACCATTTCGCCTGTTCCGGCTCCTTCATGGTTCCTGTTTGTTCCTTGCCTTTTTCCAGCACACCGGCTACATCAATGGTTCCGGCATCTGCTGCTTTGGTTCCCGGAGAAAAAAGGCTGAAGATCAGTGCGAAAATAAGCACTGTCGCCAAAAAAGAGCTGAATTTTCTTCGTTTCATGTTATCCCTCCTGTAAAATAATGAATCTTTTTGAAATGTATCATAATTTCATAGGCCGAGATACCGCTTACAGGGAATTTTAAGGTTATTTTAAATGATTTGGAATATCAGGGGGAACCATACAAAAAAACCCGACTCTCTTAGAACCGGGTTCAAGCTTTTTCTATTAAAATAATCGGAATCCAATCGGCAGATGAAGACCGAGCAGCACTGTCAGCACAAGGACAATGATAAAGCCGATCCATAGGCCGCCAGTTGATTTTTCTTTTTTCTTGCGGATGAGGAGCATTTCCATCAGGCCGATGGTGATAATGCCAAGAATCATTTTCCCGGCGTATTCTCCGTTCCAGTTGGCGAAACGGACAAACAGCTCAGCTCCTGTCAAAATAATAAGGATATAAAATAGCCGCAGAATCATATGAGTGATTTTTGCGCCCTTCGCACTTCCTGACGAATAGAGCGAGTAGCTGACGAAAAGCAGAATCAGCGCCACCACCCATGTCGTAATATGTAGATGTGTCATACAGGTTCCCCCTATCAGATAAATTACCCCACTTATAGTACCATGAACTTGTCCTTTGCCACAAAGATGATCCACAGAAAAAGCGGGCGGTTCCTGTGCCGCCCTCCTTATGATTAGCCGATTTGATTTGACAGCGTTCCGATGGGTTCAATCGTGATGTCGATTTGATCGCCTCGCCGCAGAAATTTCGGCGGTGTAAAGCCTTTTCCTACACCAGACGGCGTGCCGGTCGCAATGATGTCTCCCGCTTCAAGCGTCATCCCCATTGAAAGGGTTTCGATTAATTCCGCGACAGAGAAAATCATATCGCTTGCCGAGCCGGATTGGCGCAGCTCGCCGTTGACCCTCGTTTCAACCTTAAGGCGCTCCGGATCGGGAATTAACGATTTATGTACAAGCACAGGTCCCATCGGACATGTCGTATCCAAACTTTTTCCGATAAAAAACTGCTTATGCCTTTTTTGCAGATCACGCGCCGTGATGTCATTCACAATCGTATATCCGAAAATATGGTCATATGCGTCTGCTTTTGATATGCGGGTGCCGCTTTTTCCGATGACGACAGCAAGCTCTCCTTCATAATCAAGCTGAGATGTGATTTCTTCATGGCTGTTCACCGTATCACCATGGCCTGTGATTGTTACAGGCGATTTGGTAAATACCATCGGATGCTCCGGAATGTCAGCCTCACTGCCCATTTCAATTGCGTGATCCCTATAGTTTTTGCCGATGCACATGATATTTTTTGACGGCTTAGGAATAGGTGCATGGAGCTTCACGTCAGATAATGAGTAAATAAATGATCCAAGCTCATCATTCGGTTTCTTCGCCCACTCTGCCAGCTGCCTTGCATGCGCAACAAATTTATCCCCTTCTGCGATACATTCAATCAGCGATCCCGGAATTGTCTCAAGTTCAAACAGTTTTTTTTCAGCCCTTTGCAAATCCATAATTTTATCATCTTCAATGATCAGGCCGACAAACATTCGGTTGTAAAGTTCCCCTGTCGCAAATTTCATGTTATTCCTCCATCATCTTTTAAATCAGAGTTCTACTTCAGTTATTCTCTGTCGAATGCTGAAATTCCTTTTTATCAAATGCGTGTTTTCATTCCCGTTTCGGGACTGGCTCGCTGTACATATCATACAAATGGCGTCTGAAGAGGAGGAAAGAATATGGAAAGCATACATTTATTTTTTCGTCGGCAGCAGCTTAACAGAACGGGGACTGCCAAGGGACTGATGTTGACAGACAGAACCGTTTCTCCCATTCTTCTCACACAGCGTGACACCCTGCAAAAGGCGTCCTATGAAATAAACTGTGAACAGTCGCCGCTCAGCGAAAAAAAGTTTTATCTGAATGCAGAACAAGATGATCCTTCACTGATGCGGCGCAGGCTTGCTTATTGTTTTTTTCATCAACTTGGCGTCGCTTCCCAGGATGCTTCCTACATCTTCCTGATCATCAATGGTCAAAGAGAAGGCATTTATTTAAAAATTGATGCGCTCGATACGAATCTCCGGCTTCCGAAAGGAGCCATATATGAAGTGAAGGATACCGATCCGAGGGTTCCGCTGTCTGTTTTCAAACACGAAGCTTCCATTGAAAACAGACAACGGACCGCATACTTACGTGAATTTCTCACGCTGATCTGCACAGCGGAGGATGAAGAATTTGCCGAACGAATTAAAATGTTTCTTGATGTAAAGCTGTTCTTTCTGTGGCTAATCGGCAGCGTCTGCACCCGCCAAGCCTTTTATTACGGCTTTTGTTTGAACGAGTCCGGCCGCTTTCACATCACTCCCATGGAAACAAAAGCGCTTGCCGCATACGGATTTACTGAAGAGGACCCTCTATTGACAAACGGCCGTACACTTGCGTCAAGACTTCTCTCCATTCCAGCTTTCCGGGCACAATATCACACACTCATGAAAAATGTGCTGAGCCGGGAATTTACGATCGACCGTCTGTCTCCGTTTATCAGAGACTGGCATTTTGACATTTGTCAAAGAGCAGGCGATGATCCTCACATAAAAAAAAGCCCCTTACAATTAGAAAAGGAACAAGCAAATATCCTGCGCGAAATCGAAGAGCGGCAGGACTTTTTACAAGTACATCTGGCAAGACTATAGTCCTTTCTCAACCAAAGCAAGTCAAAAAGACCGCAGCAAAAATTGTCGCTTTTTTAGTCAAATTGACGAAAGGCAACCTTTTCAGCCAAAATAGGTTATACTATCTATATCCTGTATGCACCACAATAAAAATCTAGAATTGGAGATTGTTTCATGAACAGAAAAATTGAAGAACTGAGAGTTATGCTAATTAAAACAGCACAAAAATACGGTATGAATTCAAAAGAAACGATTCAATGCAGCCAAGAGCTCGACAGTCTGCTCAATATTCGAATTAAAGAAGAAATCACCTCTTGGGGGCAAAACGCCCGTGTGTGATCATATGATATGTATTCAAAGGCTTCCTGCATCACCCGCCGCATATTGCTGAGCAACATCCTGAGACATGCCTCTGGGCGAGAATTTGCCGCCTGAAAACAGATTTTGAACAATTCAGCAGATCCTTTCTGGATCAGCATGAAACATCACGGCCGATATCACTCCAGCAGCACGAATTACTCCGAAAGACATTTCCTGTACCTCTATTGCCCATACACCATCGCAAAATAATATACAATCACGCAGGCGGACAGCGGCAGCATCGCCGCATTTCCGCTTGGCCCTATACAATAACCAGCTTCTGAAATGTTTAAGCCTTCACCTGAAAAAAATAAACAGATTTTTTTATCAATCTCTCCGACATGTCCCCATTTAATTTTCTCTCACACAAATGTGCGTTTGTCATAAGCTATCGTGAATAGCCCAGCAGAAACAAATCTTGTCCTTATTTCACCTGCCTTCTTTCAATTTAACAACAAAGGATGTGCTCGTATGCCGGCAATTGTCGGAGCGTTTAAAATTAATGCGGTCGGTACGAGCGGAGTCGTTCACATCGGAGACTGCATTACCATTTCTCCTCAAGCTGAGGTCAGAACGTTTGCCGGGGCAGGCAGCTTTAATACCGGTGACAGCCTTAAGGTGATGAATTATAAAAACGCAACGAATGTGTACGACAATGATGTGGTTGATCAGCCGATCGCAGGCAATGCGTAAAGGAGTGATGCTTCATGAATTTTTATATCAATCAAACCATTCAAATTAACTATCTCCGGCTGGAATCCATCAGCAACTCCTCCATTCTGCAAATCGGAAGCGCCGGGTCTATTAAATCGCTTTCTAACCTGTACAATACAGGAAGCTATGTAGAAGCGGCTCCCGAGGTTTCCGCTCAGGGGCAGCCAGTCGAATTACAGGAGCCCGATACAGGTTCATTGGTTCCGCTCCAGCCTCCTGGCCGTTAATCATATGAAAGAGGTGAAAGACATGTATGATCAATCTGTTTCCTCTTACTTGCAAAACTTGAATTCCTTCGTTCAGCAGCAGGCGCTGCATATTCAGCAGCTCGAACGGCAGCTGAAAGAGATGCAAACTGAAATGAATACCATGAAACAGCGGCCGGCCACAACTATTGAGCGTGTGGAATATAAATTTGATCAGCTGAAAATCGAACGGCTCGACGGCACGCTGAATATCGGTTTAAATCCGACAGACCCAAACAGCGTTCAAAACTTTGAAGTGAGCCAGACTACACCGGAAATCGGAATGATGCAGCAGGAAGAGAGCGCCCAGCTCATGCAGCAAATCCGGCAGAACGTCGACATGTACTTAACCGAGGAAATCCCGGCTGTTTTGGAGCAGCTAGAAAACCAATATGACAGCAGGCTTGACGATACAAATCGACATCATGTCATTGAGGACATCAGAAAACAAATAGACAGCCGGATTCACTATTATATGTCCCATATTAAAAAAGAAGAAAACTCGCCGCCCAAACAATATGCGGAACATATCGCTGAGCATGTGAAGCGTGATGTGATCCGTGCTGTGGAACATTTTCTCGAACATATCCCCTCCGAAATGAAAGGAGATGAGCAAGCATGATCTTTACCGTCGTTAACCGCAGCCTCGAAGTCGGAGATATCCGAATGAATGGTGTATCCAGTTCCTCTGTTTTCCACATTGGAGACGCAGAATCCATCTATTTATCTTCCATTTTCGATACGCCGCCTGAATCTCTTATTATCGGTCCGTTTGCTCCGCTGCCGTCGAATCATGCTTAAGCGTCTATCCCACATCAGACAGATTAAATTTAACTCTCTCGGTATAGCAAGCGTATTTCAAGCAGGCGATACAAACGAAATCGATATGAAAATAAAAGTGCTCGCTGTTCAGCGCTCGCTTTCAACATTTTATGAAAATGAAGGCTCATTTAAGAGAAAGGATTATCCTATTTTTGAGCAGCACGCTGTGAAGCTTCTTCCGGAAACGGGCGTGCAAACCGCTTTTTGCCATGAGGTGCCTGTCATTCATGTCCGCAACATCAAAATTCAAGGGGTCTCATCCTCTTCCGTTTTTCATGCAGGCTCAGCTTCGGTCGTACGCGGTGACGCGCGGATTAAACATATCCGCCAGATTATTCCCCCAAACTCACAATCGTCCGGCACGGGCATATAATAAACAGAGACTTCTATAAAGGGTGTCGTCTATGCCAGCAATTGTCGGGCCTATAGCTATCAATTCCATATCGGGCGGAGTCGTGAACTTTGGTGATTCTTTTTACCTTTCTCCGAAAAGCTCTTCAAAATCTGCGCTCGGTTCGGGAGCAGGAAACACGGGAGATTTCCTTCTTTTAAACAACGCAGTCAACGCGACAAATTATATAGACCCCGATGTCAGCGATCAGGATATGGTTGGAAACGGATAAAAAGCAGCCGCTCTGCAAGGAGAGGGCTGCTTTTTATTTTTTCTTTTTTCGTTCATTGGACTTCTTTGTTTTAATCAGCTTTTCAGGCGGCTGTTTTCTGATCCATTTGACAAACCGGGCAAGCTTTGGATCGCTTCTGAGCTCTTCTATACCGGACAGTCGAACTGCCAGTTCCTGATTTGTATACAAGGCATGGATCTGTTTATGGCAAGGGATGCAAAGCATCGCAGTCGGCAGGAACGTACCGCCTTCTTCCTTCGGTGTGAGATGGTGCTCTGTCAGCTGGACATCGCTCCGGCCGCATAGCTCACCTATCCCGACAGTCTGTTTTGCCACATCCGCGTCCCCCTTACATCATCTCGAGTGTTACCCTTGTGCCGCGTCCGCTAGGTTCAGCCGGATGTACGATCAGCTTTTTCGGAAGCCGTGCCCGCAGTTCCTGCACATGGCTGATCACGCCGACAGACAGATTGTCTGACTGCAGTTTTTCCAAGGCAGTGACAACCGTATCTAGCAGATCTTGGTCAAGCGTTCCAAACCCTTCATCCAAGAAAAAGAACTGCAGCGGGTATTCACCGCGGAGCTGGATCTGCGCAGAAAGTGCGAGAGCAAGAGATAGCGAGGTAAGGAAGGTCTCCCCTCCCGACAAGCTTGATACCGGGCGCTTGACGCCTCCATTGGCATCATCCCGCATCACAAATCCGCCTTCTGAATCCACTTCAATGGCGTAACGCTGCCTTGTCAGCACGCCGAGCCGTGCTGACGCATCCCTTGCAACACTTTCAAGCTGTTCCTCAGCTAAAAATTCGACGAACGTGTTGCCTTTAAACACTGCTTGAAGCTTGTCCAGCCTGTCGATATGGGTCTGCCATTTCTTCAGCTCAGCCTCAATTTCATTGAAACGTTTGTGCTGGTCGCGGATCACAGCCAGTGCTTTAGCCGCTGCCCCTTTTTCTTCCAAAGCAGTCCCAAATGCCTCCTCGGCTTCTTTTAATGACGTGACGGTTTCGTTCCATTCACTCTCGGATAAGGATCTGCCGGCGAGCTTATCAGATACACGTTTTAAGTTTGCGGCATTTTGCTTACATTTATCCAAAAACTGGTCAATACTGCCTTTGATCTTTTCAAGCTCATCGGCTGGGATGAGGCTGTATTCTACCTCGTCAGCCCGGACAAAGCGGGTGCTTTCCGCTTGTTCAAGCCAATCCGCTTCCGCTTTTTTCAACCTATCTTCCGCTTCCTTAAGCGTATGCTCGCTTGCTGAAGCACGGCTTTTTGCCTGATTGAGCATCATTTGAGCGCTTTGCAGCTCTTCATATAGAGATTGCTCTTTTTCTTTTAAATACTTCAGGTCCTGCTGAACTGAGCGGAGCTTCGTTTGGATGGAATCCTCTTTTATATAGTCCCCGAGTTCCTTCTTATAATCTGCTATGGCGCCCTTCGCCCGTTCTGCTGCATAGTGAAGCTCCAGTTTTTCCCTTTCAAGCTGATGGCTCGATTCCCGCAGCTGTTCCTTCTGTGACTCATGCTCAGAAAGAAAAGCGATGCTTCGTTCAATTCGTTTCTCGCATTCTTCCGCAGCCCGGTCCTTTTCTTCAATGTCTTGCTGCCATTTTTCCGCTTCATCCAGAGATTGGCCTTCAAATGATTCATGAAACATCTTCTGCTGGCTGTCCATCGAGGACTGAAGCTCTGCTATTATGCTGCCAATACGGTCAGCCTCTCGTTTTTCATAACTCATTCTTTCGTTTAGCTGCTCGGCTTTTTTTAATGATTCCTGATATGTGCCGATCATTTGGGTCATTCTTGTTTTGACTGACAGGATGTCCTGTTTGATTTGCTTCCATTCTATTTTCGCTGCATGAAATGCTTCCTGCACCGGCTGATTCTCGTAGGAAGCAGCTGCCTCAAGGGTCGGCGCTTGAATCGATTTCAAAAACGGACACTGCTCGAGAAAGCGGGCGGACTGCTCTTCAAGTGTGATTTTGGCAGAAAGAATCTCCTGACTGAGCGCCGCCGCTGCTGACAGCAAATCTTCTGTCTGTTTGATTTCTGCTTCAACATTGTGATCCGGCTCATATGTCCCATGTGCTGAGGCTGACGGATCATGTTCAGTTGAACCGCAGACTGGGCAAGGTTTTCCGGCCATCAGTTTTTCCGATAACTCCTTGGTAAGTGCCGCCATTCTTGCTTTCTCACGCTGAGTGTGAAGTGTGTGTTGTCTCTGTTTTGCCTGATCAGCAGTTCGCGTGAGTGATCGTTCCGTCTCACAGACCATATGATACACGGCTTGAACAGCCTCATATGCCTGTATGATTTTATTTTCTTCCGCTTCAGCCTTTTGTACGAGTGTGTTCTTTTCCTCGTTCATCTTCTGTAATACAAGGTTCAAGGCGTCAATGCGTTTTTTCTCTTTTGCCAGCTGCTCCTCAGTCTGTCTGATCCGCAAAGCCATTTCAGCGGCCTGCTGGCATCTTTTCCGCTCATCAGTGGTTACCTGCAAGGTTTTGAGCTGCTGTTTTAATTCCGTCTGTCTGTTTTGTCCCCTTGTAAGACGGTCTGTTACAGTTTCTAATTCCTTCATGACAGATTGAAGATTTTCGGCCTTCTGCTGAAGTTCAGCCTGTTTGCGCTCTGCCTCCTGCTGGGCCTCTCTCCATTTGATTTCGATCTCCTGCAAGCGGAAGAGCTGTTCCTGCTCAGCTAAACGCTCTGGCTCTTTCTCGCTTTTATGCCGGCGCCACGCTTCATATTCTTCATTCTTTTGCTGAAAGAAAGCGGTGCGCTCTGTTAAATCCTTTTGGGCAAGCACTTCTTCCCTCGCAGCCTTCTCCTCATGCTGTATCGCTTCCAAGTACCGGTCCGCATACGGCTTTAGAGCGGCTGCTGTTTCCGCTTCCGCCAAGCGTTTTTGCATGCTGTCGAGATGCGGCTTCTCCTCTTCAAGCCGCTTTTTCTCTGCTTCATAAACGTTTTTTTCCTTTTGGCCATTCCAAATCTCTTGATGCTCAGCAAACCGGTCTTTTACTAGATCACGATTCTTCCGCACTGATTCCAGTTTGGCTTCCGCTTGTCCAATCGCTTGTTCAGCTTGTTCAACCGCTTCTGAACTCGCCTCGCCGAGACCCGATTGCTCTGCAAGCATTTCGTTCTTTCTCGCATTGGCTTCCTGCGCCTGCCGTCTCAGCTTTTTCACAAGGCGGTCTCCATACTGCTCCAAATTGAATAAACGCTGAAGCATATGCCTGCGTTCCGCCCCTTTTAAAGACAGAAATTCAGCAAACTTCCCTTGCGGCAGCACAACCGCTCTTGTAAAGTCATCGATGGTCAGCCCCAAGAGCTCCTCGACTCTTTTATTCACTTCATTGGCCTTATCAGCAAGCACGGTTTGTTCATCCTTGATCTCGATAAAACGGCAAAGCGCTGTTTTCACCTTCATTTCATCCGTTCTCTTAAACACACGCTCGACTTTGTAAGAGGTTTGATGATTCGTCTGAAGCGCAAAGGTAAAGGAAACAGTCAGCGAATCTTCCGCATGGTTTAAGATCCCGTGCGTATTGTTCGCCGCCCGCTCTACCTTTCCGTATAAAGCAAGGGTCATCGCATCAAGGATCGAGGATTTACCGCTTCCTGTCGGCCCGAAAATACCGAAGACACCTGCACCGGAAAGGCTGTCAAAATCTATCGTCTGCTCCTCCCTAAAGCTGTGGAGCCCTTTTATCGTTAAGGCGATCGGCTTCATCTTGCTTCCTCCTCATCTTCTGCGCCTGATGCAAGCTCTAAAAACAGCTTTACCATTTCAGCATCCGGCACTGCGCCGCCTGTCTGTTTTTCATAAAATTTCTTAAAACGGTCTTCGATGGACACATGCTTAACCTCGATCCGTTCGCGCTCAATGTTTTGTTCTTCAAAGACCGGCCTGATATGGACAAAACCCGGATGGGCTTTTCTGAGCCTGTGAATGTCTTCAAGTGACAGCTGGTCCGTTACACTGATTTCAAGATCAATCCAGGCATTCTGATCCCTGCCTTCATCGAGCCAGCTGTATACCTCGCTTAGTCCATTTTCCGCTTTCCATTTTACAAGAGACTTGCCGCTTGATAATAAAACCTCATGCCAAGAGGCTTCTTCGCCCGGCTTTGCGTCTACAATGGTCACCGATTTGGCGTAGCCTGCCTCAGAAAAGCTATAGGCCAGCGGAGATCCAGAATACCGCGCGAGCGTCCTCGCCCGTTTGATTGTTTGCGGGCGATGCAAATGGCCGAGCGCCACGTAAGCGGCCTCCGCCGGCAGGCTTTCAGCGGCCACCGTATAAGCGCCGCCGACTTCAATCGGCCGCTCCGAGTCCGTTTGGTTGCCGCCCGCAACATAAATATGGCTGGCGGCAATCTTTATGGCGTCTTTTCGGAAGCGGCTTGTGATCTGCTCAAATGCCTGCCTGATTTTCACATCATAGTGATCACGGAGAAGTTTCTCGTCAAATGTATCGGAAAGAACTTCATTTAACCTTGCCTCAGACGGGTATGCCAGCGCTCCGACAGCCAAAAGCTCCCCTGCTGAGGGCACTTCTATATGAAGCGGTTCAGTTGTCGGATAGCCGATTAAATAAATGCCGTTCTCATGTGTCAGTGGTGAAGCAGCGGACAACCTGTCAGGATTATCATGGTTTCCGGCAATGACAACGATCGGGCGCTTTCCTCTGTCACTGAGAGCGGACAGGCTTTCATAGAATAACTGCTCGGCTAAAGCCGGCGGGTTCACGGTATCAAACGCGTCACCCGCCATCACAATGGCGTCAATCTGCTCTTCCTTTACGATTGTATTCAGTTCATCCAATACATCCGCCTGTTCACTCAGCCTGCTTCTTCCTTCAAGGGTTTTTCCAAGATGCCAGTCAGCCGTATGTAAAATCCGCAATTGTGTTCACCTCTCTTTTGTATAGAAAACGAGATCCGCTCCGTCCCTGAATCCCCGGAGCCTATGGATCTCGTTATAAAGTCAGAATATGCCCTCCGTCAAAGAAATAAAGCGCACACCCTTTTACCTTCGTTTGAGCAATTTGTTCAACGGCCCTTGTATACAGCTGAATTTGCGTTTCATATCTCTTTTTCAGGATCGGGGCTGCTCCTTCAAAGCCGTGCTGGAATTTCCCCTCAATCCGGTCTGTTTTATAGTCCAGCAAATATAAGCCGTCCTCTGTTTCGTAGAGACAATCGATGATCCCCTGCACCAATAGCGGCTCATCCGCCTCTTTCGCATCAGGATAAATCTCTTTTGCCGGAAGCGCCAAACTGAATGGAACTTCACGGTCCTTCCATTTAGCGCAGATCAGTTTTTCGCCAATTTCCGTATGGAAAAATTGAACGATTTCCTCAATATCGATAGCGGATTGCTGTTCTTCGGTGAGCAGCTCTTTTTCATAAAGGTGCCGCACTGTCCGTTCCGCTTCTTCTGTCGTCGGCACATGTGTCAGCGGAATATGCTGCATGACCGTATGCATAGCTGTTCCTTTCTCTGCTGCTGTCAGGCCTTTTTTCATCATGAAAGCCGGGCGTCTGTACAGAATGCTTCCATCAGCCGGTGTAACGGGGGCCCGTCCGCTGTATTCGTCCTCGTACTCTCTTCTTCTCTTAATCTCAGACACAGACTGCTTCGTGCGAATTTGTGTCACCTCGTGATGCGAATACTTCCAGGCCAGCCGCTCGCGAGCTTTTTCCTCATATGCAAACGGGCCGGGAACCGGTTCACCACGGCGGATCGCTTCAAGACGTTCACTTTTTTCTTCCAGTCTCTCTTCCAGCTCATCATCAAGCAGATCATATGAATGGATCATTTGAATAGCAAAGCGGGCCGGATGGCCTGATATATCAGAAGCCGCTGCCGCACCACCCTCAGCCAAAGACTCCAAGTCTCTGTGTCTGACAAGAGCAGGTCCGATGAAATCCAAATACGTTTTCGCCTGATAGCGATCAAATTCCGGCAGGAGCCAGTCAGCTTGGGATGCCGATGCCTGCCATTTTGCCAGCTGTTTCTGGTGATCCTTGCATGAGCCTACAAGAAACAGCTTCTCCTTTGCCCGCGTTAAAGCAACATAGAGCACACGCAATTCCTCAGACAGCAGCTCCCTGCGCATTTTTTTCTTCATCGCGATGAGCGGAAGCGTCGGATAGCTGATGCGCCATTCAGGATGGATAAATTTCGTGCCAAACCCAAGCTCCTTGTCCAGCAGATAGGATTTGTTGAGATCCATCATGTTGAAATTCCGGCCAAGTCCCGCTGTGAAGACGACTGGAAATTCGAGCCCTTTGCTGCTGTGAATGGTCATTAAGCGGACAACATCTTCCTGTTCGCTTAACGCTCTCGCCGTTCCCAGGTCATCGCCGCGTTCCTGCATGCGTTCGATAAACCTCAAGAAACGAAACAGGCCGCGAAATGCCGTCGATTCATATTGGCGTGCCCGGTCATAGAGGACGCGCAAGTTAGCCTGCCGCTGTTTTCCGCCCGGCATTCCGCCAACATAATCCATATACTTTGTGTCGCGGTACACTTCCCAGATCAGCTCGGACACCGAATGGTTTTTCGAAAATGCGCGCCATTTTTGCAAATGCCCGTAAAACGTTTGCAGCTTTTGATAAAGCTCATCGTTTCGGTCGCCGGCTGCCAGATAGTCTTTCATTGCTTCATAGTACGGCGCCTTTTTGTTTTCAAGCCGGATCAAAGACAGTTCGTTCTCGTCAGCACCGACAATCGGTGAACGCAGAACGGAAGCAAGCGGAATATCCTGATACGGGTTATCAATCACCTTCAGGACAGAAAGCACGACAGACACTTCCACCGCATCAAAGTAGCCTGATGTTAAATTGGCGTAAACCGGTATGCCCTGAGCTCTCAGCTCTTCCATGATTTGCGGCGCCCACGGCATGGATCGGAGCAAAATCACGATATCGCGGTATTGAATATTGCGGTGTGTCTTCGTTTTCCCGTCATATACCTTAAATGGCGATGAGATCAGCTTGCGTATTTCCTTGGCGATCGCTTTTGCCTCGAACTGTACCGTTTCCAGCTCTTCCGCTTCCTCTCCTGCGTCCGTCTCCTCGGACTTGTCAATCAGCAGCAGTTCGGTTTCCGTTTCATTGTTTTCCGGATACGCCGCGCCGAGTTTCAGTTCAGCCTGTTCATCATAATCGACCTCGCCGATTTTGCCGCCCATCAGCTGTTTGAACAAAAAGTTTGTGCTGTCTAAAATATCAGCCCTGCTTCGAAAGTTTTTGTTCAAGTCGATTTTCCGGCCCGACCCTTCTCCGCTCTCTGTAAACCGTTTGTACTTAGACAGAAAAAGGAGCGGCTCCGCAAGCCTGAATCGATAAATCGACTGCTTGACATCTCCTACCATAAACAGGTTTCCTGTCTCTTCCGGCCCGCTTGTGACGAGCTGAAGAATGGATTCCTGCACCAGGTTGGTATCCTGATATTCATCGACGAGCACCTCATGAAACTGCTCCTGATAAAATCTTGCCGCCTCACTTGGTTCACGTTCACCCTTTTCGTTCACAGCCGTCAAGATGGACAGGCAATAATGCTCCAAATCAGAAAAATCAATGAGCGATTTCTCCTGCTTTGCGGCTTCAAACCGTTTCCCGTAGCTGATGACAAGCTGTACGAGTGTTTCAATGACAGGCTTCATGTCAGCCAAACTCTTTAAATGCTGCTCCGGGCTTCTGGTGAAGTAATCGGTTTTGAGTTTTTCAAGGAGTTTTTTGGCTCCATTTCTCAAGTCTGTCGCTTCATCAAGCAAGACGGGGTCAAACTCGTCCCCTTTCACCGCTTTTGCACGCTTAAAGGAGACAGCGGGCACACGCTTATAAAGTTCATTGAAGTCATCCTGATGCTGAATCAGGTCATCAATCTGCGCGAGATCATCGAGAAAATTTTCAGCGCGTGGCGCAGGTCCGCCCGGCGCTTTTGTCAGCTCAAAAGCACGCTGAAGCTTTTCCTTTGCTCCCTCCAGCACCATCGCAATATCTTCTTTGACATATGGATAAAACGGCAGTTCCCCGATCGCGCTCTTTTCTGTTACATCATACAAATGAACAAAGCTTTTCAGCCATGTTTCCGGATCTGGGTGGGAACGGGAATACTCATACACCTGTTTCACGAGATATTGCAGATCTAAGTCATGCCGGTCAGTTGTGTATCGGTCGACAAGCTCAAAAAACGCCTTATCGCCCTTTGCATATTCATCCTCAAACAGCTCATCAAGCACCTCGTCCCCAAGAAGTTCGCCTTCTGTCTGATCAGCAATCCGAAAGCCCGGATCAAGATCAATCAGGTAGTAATATTTTTTCAGCACCTGCAGGCAAAACGAATGAAGCGTTGAAATGCTGGCCCGGTTTAATAGAGACAGCTGGCGACGGATATGCAGCGAACCTGGGCGTTTTACCAGCTCTTTTTCCAGTGCATCCGCAATCCGGTGTTTCATCTCTGCAGCTGAGGCGTTTGTAAAGGTGACAACAAGAAGCCGGTCTACATCGATCGGATGTTCTTCCGCCGTGATTTTTCGGATCATTCTTTCCACAAGAACAGCCGTTTTACCAGATCCTGCCGCCGCTGCCACAAGGATATCCTGGCCGGTTGAGACGATGGCATTCCACTGGTCATCTGTCCATGTGCTGTCTGCCGGTTTAGGAATGTTCATTGCCATCAGCCTCCTTCTTTATCCAATCAAGTACCGTCTTGTCCTTTTCGGCCTTTAACTGACGATACTCGTTTTCTTCTAATGATTCATCAAATTGGCATACTGATTTAAATGCACAGTATGTGCAAGGTGTCTTGTTCTTCATTTTATACGGCTCAATGGATACGCGCCCGTCAGTGATTTGCTCGCCTGCTTCTTGGAAGGTGCGGCGCACATGCTTCGTCAACAGCTCAAATTCTTTTTCACCGACTGCTGCTGAATCCGATCTGAGAGAGCCGTCTTTCTTCAAGCCCGCATTGATGATATTTGATCTTCCTTCTTGAAGGGTTGTATCCATGAGGCGAATTGCCTCCTGATCACCGAGGAGGAGGCCCTTCATCTTAAATTTCTTAAAAATTTCCTGTTCAATCTCATCAAGTCCAAGCGGAAGATTCGATTGTATCATCGGGTCATGAATATGGAAGTACAGAACCCCGGCCGGCGTGGCTTTCATTCCTAGCCAGTCTAACGAATGTGTAATCGATAAATCCAGATACGTCAGCATTTGCAGCGCAAGTCCGTAATACACTTCCGCCAAGTCAAGGCCTTTATCACTGGATTTATAATCGACAATTCGGAGGAGCAGGCCTTTAGAGCTTTCCGCTTTATCCACGCGGTCAATCCGCCCGACGAGCTCCATCGTACAGCCGTTTTTCAGCTTAAAGGTAAGCGGCGGGAGCGGGCCCTTTCCGCCAAAGCCCAACTCAAGCCCGATCGGCACGAATCCGCTCGCTTTCGCATGCTCGCTTAAAATGCCGGACACGCGTGTCACAATTTTTTGCAGTTTTTCCTTCACGTAATAATGCCGGTTTGAACTGAGCAGAATTTCTTTTTGCAGCTTCGGTGCCAGCCGCTCGACCGCGTCATAAGAAAACAGCTCGCACTGCTCCTTCGTTAGGTCGCGCCAATCTATTTTTTGCTCACGAAGCCGGTCTGAAATCAGTTTTAAACTGGAATGAAAGAGCTGCCCGATATCCGGTGCTTCAAGCTTGAAAAATTGACGTTCCTTCAGATGCAGCCCGTGGGACGCAAAATGAGAGAACGGACAAGCGTTAAAAGTTTCCATCCTCGACACGCTCCCTTGAATACGTTCACCATAGAGCTGTCTCGAAACAGAACGTTCAAGCTGCTTGACTTCATTGCGGAAAAACAGGCTTGAGAAAAGCTTTTTCGACTCCAGCCTGTCAGGTTCATTCATCAGCGCATTGTACGCGCTCCACCAGACGTCGCTGATCTCATATTCCCTCGTCCATAATCTGAGCTGGCTAGCGGTGTATGATTGCGCCACGCTTTTATTGACAAGATACATAAGCTGTTCCTCATCGCTGACCTGCTCCGGTTCATTTGTCAATAGACGCTCGCGATGCTGCGGAAACAGTTCTTCCAGCCGCTTGATGACAATCGACGGCAAAAGCGTTTTTCCTTCCGCATCAGCAATCGGATACGTCACATAAAGGCGGTCAGATGGGCTAGAAAGCGCCATATAGATCAGGAAATGCTCATCAAGCAGACGCTCCCGCCCGCCGGAGGAAAGCTCAATACCTATCGTCTTCAGCCACTCACGATCATCATCCGACAGCACGCCATTTTCATCAGGGCGAGCCGGCAGGACGCCGTCGTTTGCCCCAACCACAAAGGTACATGAGGTACCGTATATTCTGGACAAATCCATATTGCCGACAAACACCTGATCAAGCGCCGGAGGAATGAGAGAGAATGTCAGTGACTCTGCACCGGTTTCCATCATCTGCTGAAACAAATCAAGAGAAATTTCATCTTCGCCCATCATTTCCACAAACTCCTCAAGCAGCTGAATGACAGCGTCCCATGCCTGCTGATGCTGCTGTGCTTCAATGATTCTGCCGTCTTCCTCAGCCCGCTGTCTTTCCTGATCCAGCTTCAGCGGCACATCCGTCTCTTCTAAATAACGGTAAAGCGCCTCCGCCTTCTCTTGAACCGTTTTTGCTTTTTTCATTCGTTTCTGCAGCTGGAACAGCGGCGGAACAATCCAATCGCGCGTGTCATTCAGCATGTTTTCCATTTCAATTTCTTGATCGGTCTGCGCAAATTCATCATCTAGCGACACAAAACGTCTGTAGTGGAAACGGTCGCCCTTTGTCCAGCGATCGCCTTTGATGCCGTAAGCGATACAGTAATTCTCCAGCTGATCAACTTGCTCTCTTACCTTGGCCTTCGGCTCGTTAAGCGGGAATAACAGTTCGGTTTTCACGCAGCGGAACACCGCTTCATAACGCCAATTCCCCTTTAATACATCAAGGCTTGACCGGATAAACTCCACTAACGGGTGGTTCAGCATAGACGTTTTCCCGTCAATAAAATAAGGAATCTCGTAATCTGCAAATACTTCCTTGACCATATCCTTGTAGTCTTCCGGCTGACGCGCTAAAATCGCCACATCCTTGTAACGGTAGCCCTTCTCTCTGACAAGACTATGGATTTCCCGGGCAATACCTTCCAGCTCTGCTCGTCTGTTTGCGGCCTGCATCACGGTAAAAGCCTCTTGTTTCTCAGCAAACGGAATAACCGGACGCGCTTCATACTGTGCTTCCAAATGGGCTAATTCCGGTACGTACTTGTGCCGCTTTAATCCATCAAGCTCTTTATAGGTGATGTCCAGATTCAGTTCCTTTGCCGTCTGGTGCAGGCGATAATACGTTTTTCCCGTCATTCTGAACAAATCAAGTTCCTGCGGCTCCCTCTCATGTGACGGCTTGTCCGCTGTGAGTGAAAACGTGATATGCTCTGCCTGAAGCATAAGCTGCTCTAACACCCTGAATTCCTGCGGTGTAAACTGATAAAAGCCGTCTACATAGACATGTGCCCCTTTCAAATCTTCCGCCTGCGGGATATGCTCTGCCAATAGTGTCAAATAATCCTCAGAATGAAGATACTGACCTTCAAGGCTTTTTTCCATCTGCTGGTACAGGATCGATAAATCATGAAGCTTTTCAGATAAAACACGTTCCCCTCGATACTCGGAAGCTGTTCCGCTATCCGCCATCCGGCGAATATCTTCCGGTTCCAGACAGTATCTCTTAAACTCAGTCAGCATCCGTTCTACCTGTGCGGTAAAACCGCTTTTGTCACTTGCTTTTTGATAGACTCTAAACTCCTGTTTATGCTCTTCAATGAGCTTCCGCAGGAGCATCTGTACGCCCGTGCTCGTAAGAAACGGCCTGCTCATTCCTCCCGTATGCTGGAGGACGCGCCAGGCCAGTCGTGAAAAGCTGAAGACTTGAGCACGAATCATGCCGCCCGTATCAGGCGTTTTAGCAAGCTCGTATTCCATTAAAAACGTCATTTGATCCGGGACTAGAAAAATGATCGGTTTCCCGAATGGAGCCCGGCGCAGTTCATCTTGAATGCTGTCGATGATCAGCTTCGTTTTTCCACTCCCGGACCTGCCTACTAAAAACTCTGCTCCCAAATTAGAAGACCCCTCTCTTTTTATCTGTTTATATTTTATCGAACATTGACGAAAATGACCAATCTGATCTATTGGTAAAAACGGCCTTTTCACTTATAAGAAGCTGATTTTCTCCACCATGTGTCCTGGCCTCACATATACTTTTACAGAAGCCCAATATCTTAAGATTGAAGCTGAACCCTCTTGTATTACAGCTATTTTCCTTATCCAGCGCAATCTCGGGAAGACCCTGTTTTCATTTAAAATCTCAGAAGGCCATCAACGGAGAATTCAGCGCGGTTCATTGCTACCTCAGGCTTGCTGAACTGGCCCACCCTGCTTAGGACAGAAAACAAATTGAAGAAATCAGGCGCGTTGAGATCCGACATCTACGTAATATACGGAGCCATTACGCAAACATATCATGCCGAAACAAACAGAGGAATGCGTGGACACTTTTACAAAAGGACTTGATGCCGCTTTTAAAGATGATCAGGAAACCATTGACTTTTCCTTACGCGCAGCTGAGGAACCTCAAATATAAAGGCAAAGGGTATCTTTACGCGCGCCGCACGGGATGAACAAAATCACGATGTTTGGTTTCTATACTATCTGATGAACGTTAGATTTACCCAATCAGGGTATATATACATACCCCTTCCCCGAAAACACACTCCACTGTTTTTCTTACCATCAGCCGGGAAACATAAAATCATACACGAACATATGAGGAGGAATCAAGCATGCAGCAAACCATTGAAGCTTGTATCACATGTATGGAAGCTTGCAACCATTGTTTCACAAAATGTTTGGCAGAAAGTGCACACCACGATCTGAGCGGCTGCATCCGGCTTGACAGGGAATGTGCGGATATTTGCGCGCTGGCAGTGAAAGCCATGCAAACGGACAGCCCCTTTATGAAAGAAATTTGCGCACTTTGCGCCGATATTTGTGAAGCCTGCGGCACTGAATGCGAAAAGCATGATCATGATCATTGCCAAGCGTGTGCGAAGTCTTGCTTTGCCTGCGCTGAGCTCTGCCGCAGCATGGCTGCGTAACAGAAGCATGAGAGGGGTCAAATGAGAGCCCTCTTCACTCCTTTGACAGCCATACAGAGTAAAAATCAATCCACCCCTCTTCATCCAGCATGAGATCCTCAACAGTCTCACTCGATGCTACCTCAAGCACATTTTGATACAGCGGTATCGCGCTAAAACTCCCTATAAGCTGACGGTCAATTTGTTTTACTATATTCATTCTGGAAGACCGGTCGGGTAATGAGAAAAACCGTTCTATCATTTCTGAAAATGTCTGTTTCTGGTCACCTGAAAGATGCTGATGCAAAAAGCTGTTCTCCGAAAGCAGCAAATGTAAAAAACCAAACTCACTTTCTTCATAAAACGTTGCGCTGTCATGAATGATGTCAGCCATTTGTACGATTTCCGGTCGGCGCAAATCGGCAGCAGTACAAAATTCCAGATTAAGCCTAATGCCGCTCCGTTCACAAATCTCTTGAATCCATGCTGCGTCCTCGCGATGATCCGTTTCAGAAAAAGTGAATAGTGACAACGTCTCTCCCGCATATCCGCTTTTTTTCATTAATTCCGCAGGTGAAGCATCTCCCCAATCAAAAGGCGCCCGGTGGAAAAAAGATGATACAGGAATGCTTCTGTGTCCTCCCGCCTCACGAACGAGCTGTTCAGATGAAATCAGCAGCCGAAGGGCTTTTCTCAAGCTTGGATGCTGAAGCGGCCCTTTCTTTCGGAGGTTTAGTGACAAGTATTGAACATGCCGTTCTTCAAAAACAGTTTGCCGCTCAGGAGGTTTCTGTTTTTCTCGAAGGGTAAAACCGTACATATCATCTGCTTGCTCAGAAAACACAAACTCAATACGATCTAAGAATGCCCGGCCCTTAAAGTAACGCTCGTTGGCTTGAAGAATGAGCATGTGTTCGTCATGCTGAACAAGGCAAAAAGGTCCTGTTCCATTCACCTCGCCGTTCATTTCTGCCGGCAGGATAGACAGCCGTTCATCACAAAGAATATATGGCAAAAGCTCATTTGGCTGATCGAGCTCAATGTCCACACAAAAAGGCCCTTTCTCTGAAATCCGTTCAACACCTTTCAGCAGCCATTTATATGGATTTTCATCATGATCCATAAAACGCTGAAACGTAAATACAACATCCCTTGACGTCAATGGCTTACCATTATGAAAAGAAACGCCTTTCCGAAGAAAAAATCTCCACCGTTTTTTCCCCGCTTTATTCCATCCGTGGATTAAATGCGGCTGCGGCTCTCTCTTTTCCCGATCAAATCGGAGCAGTGTATCATAAATCTGCTTGACAAAATGGCCCTCTGACCGCAGAAAAATCCTGCACGGATCAAAATTGCTTACCGCTGCTGGGGCTATAAACAAGCGCAGCACATCCTGTTCACCATCCTGTCCGGTTTCTGTTACAAAACCGAACACCTCAGAAAACCACATGTCATACACATTTTGAATCCCAGGAAACACCGGCTGATAATATTCAAGCAGTTCTTTTGCTTTTTTAAGCTTTCCGGCTGTTGTATATTCCTTGGCAGTTTGAAGCAGCAAATCTTCCGGCTGACGGAGAAAAGCGATTTTTGATTTATGGCCGCGCCCCGATCCGCTCTCACGAATGATCCATTTTTTGCTCTCCATCTTATGTAAAATCAGCTTCGCATTTCTCTCTGTACAATATAAACAAGCCGCAATCTCACTGAGCGGCATTTCCTTCATCTGTCCCGGTTCGCCGCTCTCAGCTTTTGCGAGCGCCACATAATGGTCAATCAGCTTCAATCCCTGCACCTCCTGACAAAAAAGGGGAATTTTTTTCACTAATTTTCTTCTCTTTTTGGCCCGCCGCCCCTTTTATACACTACTACTATATCAAACATCGAAAGGCGGAAATCACATGTTTCTCCTCTTCCAATCAATGAAATCCCGCTACACAGCACCCGTTTGGCTCCGGTTTTTCGGCGAAATGCTGACAAGCCTGACAGGTGCCATGATGGGGCCGTTTATGGTGCTGTATCTGCATGAGCAATTAAACGGAAGCGTGATGCTTCCCATGCTTATCATCAGTCTTCAGCCCTTCGCTGATATTTGCCTGACACTCATAGCGGGACGTGTGACAGATCAGCTCGGACGGCGAACAGCGATCCTTACTGCCCTGCTTCTGCAAACAGCGGCAATGGCGGGTTTTGTTTTTGCTCATGATGCATATTTTTTCGCATTCCTTTATATCCTCAACGGCATCGGCAGATCCCTGTACATTCCTGCATCACGCGCACAGATCGCCGAAAGCACGCCGGAAAGCAGACGTTCGGAAGTTTTTGCCGTCATCAATGCCATCTACTCAGCAGGATTGACGGCAGGTCCGCTGCTTGGGCTGCTGCTGTACGCTCATGATCCCGTTTGGATATTTGCATTAGATGCCGCGGCCCTGTTCGTTTATTTTCTTATCGCCGCCTTTAAATTACCAGAAACAAAGCCGCTAAAAGCCGATCATCCCGCAGCATTATCCGAGCGTTTCACAAGATATCGGCCTGTTTTGATCCTTTTGCTGCTTTCTCTCCCAATCAGCATGTTATACGCGCAAACAGAAACGACATACAGGCTGTTTAGCAAAAGTGTGTTTCCTGATTACCTGTCCATGCTGGCAATCTATTCAGCGGCAAAAGCGTTATTAAGCTTTGTTCTTCAAGTTCCTCTAGTAAAATGGACAGAAAAGTTCTCGATGAAAGCGATTCTTCTCATCACCTATATCAGCTACTCACTTGCGGCCGCCGGCTTTGCATTCTCAACATCTTTGACGCTGCTTATGCTGACTGCTGCCGTGATGACGGTTGGAGAAAGCATCGGACTCACTCATATTCAAACCTTTATTTCTCGGCTGGCGCCGCCGCATATGCTCGGCCGTTTCTATGCGATATACGGCTTGCATTGGGATATTTCACGGTCAATCGGACCGCTGGCCGGCGGACTGATCCTGACTTCGTTTGGCGGGGAAATCATGTTTTACAGTCTTTCCGCTTGTCTTCTCGCCGCCGGTTTCTTGCAGTCTCATATCATGGAGAGGATTGAATATAAGGTCATAAGAAAAGTGAATGGCTGACAGAAAAAAATTCATAATTTCATTATCAACAAAAATATACTATAGTAATGATACATTCACTACATGAACAATTGGAGCTGTAAGTTAATAGGAAGAAGGGTTTTATATTGAAGAAAGACAAAAATCTCCTCACAGATCTATGGTTTATCGCAATCAGTGCAGCCGGGGGATTTATTCTTTCGTTAACCGGAATATCGATCGGATGGATGATCGGAACGCTGATTGTCGCCTGCTGTCTCGCTATGATACGGCCGGCTTGGCTGATGATGGCGCCAGATCAAAAAGGAATTAACCGCCGGTGGCTCGCTCTCGGGCAGATGATCCTCGGCATTGAATTGGGCCAAAAGCTGAACCTATCCGTTCTGTCTGTCCTCAAAGATCATTGGTTTTCGGTCGGCATTATGCTGATTTTATCGATACTCCTTGCCATGCTGTCAGGCTATGTGCTTTGGCGTTTCAGCAAAACAGATATGATGACCAGCTTTGTCGGCACGGCTCCCGGCGGACTGTCCGCCATGCCGAGTATTGCCCAGGAGGTCGGTGCCAATACCGCTATTGTCAGTCTCGTTCAAATGATGCGGGTGTTGCTCGTGGTCCTGTCTATTCCGTTTTTGGTTATCCTGATTTACGCTAAACAAGATGGTCCCGCAAATGCAACAACCCAAACGGTATCCGCTGCCACGACAGAAATCGGGCTCGCTCCCGTACTGTGGACCGGCGTTCTCATTTTCGTTGCCTGGGGAGCTTGCAAAGCGGCAAAATATTTAAAATTTCCCGCTCCGTGGCTGCTCGGCAGTATGCTCGGTGTAGCGGCCGTGCACATAGGCGGCGCTTCAATAACAGGCCATGACATTCTTGCATGGTGGCCGTCACAGGCAAACCATCTTTCGCAGATATTTCTAGGGGCTACAATCGGTTCTAAGATGTACAAAAGCATGTTTGCCGGCGTTACACGTATCATGATCGTCGGTTTCATTTCATCAGTCGGCTTAATTGCCGCTATGCTTTTAAGCGCGGTGATTGTTTCCAAACTGACAGGAATTTCGCTGATCACCTCTGTTTTGGCATTTGCCCCCGGCGGCATCGCGGAAATGGCGACGACGTCTGTTACATTGCATGCCGATTCCACCTTTGTCGTTGCGGTTCAGGTCATACGCGTCATCCTTGTCATTGCCCTCTTGCCGCCGTTTTATCGTCTGCTTCACCATCTTCATGGTGAAAAAAAAGGCAAAGAGAGTTCGATAAGCGGCAGCAATGCCTAGTTGAAAAAAAGGAAGACTTAGGCATAAAAGGGGGAGTCACTCTATTCTGCAGAGTATGGAGACTTCAAAATGGGGCAGGAAAGTGAAATTTCCTGATAGAAAAAGAGGTTATACATGATAACCTCTTTTTTCTATACACAGTTATAAAATGATAAGGAAGTGAAAATCTATAGTTAAGTTGATTCTCTTATAATAAGTTTTGTTGGCAGTTTAATAATTCTTCTGTTTAAAGAAGTGTTACCCGAAATATACTCGATCATTTTCAACACAGCCTGTTGCCCTAATTCTATTATGGGAATATCAATTGTTGTGATGGTCGGAGTCACTACTTGGCAAATCGATTGGTTGTCAAAACCAATTACAGCTAAGTCTTCTGGAACGTTAAAGCCATTTTTTATCGCCTGTTTAATAATCCCTGCGGCGACTTGATCATTTCCTGTAAATATTGCTGAGGGTCTGTCCTTTAGATCCTTTATCTTATGAAAAACACGAAAGCCATCCTCGATATTAAACAATTCACCGAATATCCATTCGTTTCTATGATGTAAATTGTAATCTCGTAAAGCTTTCAAGTAACCCTCTTTCCTCTGACATTGAGCTTCGCTGTATGGAGTATCAAAACAAAATCCAATTTTTTTATGTCCTCTTTCAATTAAATGTACTACCCCCATGTATGTCGCTTCAAATTCATCATACCCAATGATCGTGATGTCCGCTGAGTGATGATATTCATTACATAATAAGATAGGACCATACTTTAAGAAAGGAGATATCTTATCCCATTCATTTTCTAGAGTTCCAAGAATAATACCATCCACTTCTTTGTGTTTCAATAGCTCTAGTAGCTCCAGCTCTGTCTGTTTGTCATAAAAGGTTTGAAATACAATGACCTTGTAATTCTTAAACAGTGCTTCATGAGAAACCCCTTTTATTAATCGAGCAAAAAATGGATGGTCGATACTTGGAACCGATAAAGCTATCGTTTGTGTTTTATTTCTCCTAAAATTTCGAGCCAAATAATTGGGAGTGTAGTCAAGTTCGTTAATAGCCTTTAAGATCGTATCTCTTTTTCTTTCGACACATAAGGGTGATTATTCAACACTCTTGAGACTGTGGTTTTAGACACATTGCATAATCTTGCTATTTCATCAATTGTAGGCATATTTTCCCTTCCTCAAAAAAGTTATTGACATGTTATCGGTTTCAGAAATTAGGATAAATTTGTATCAAATTTTCCAGATTATAAATCATTGGAGGTACTGTTCATGCAAAAACAGGTTAGAGTTTCAGGTAAAAGTAAAGAAAACATGTTACTGCTAAAACACTTAAAAGGTGACGTACAAGGAAAAGAACTTGTTATTGAAGACAGTATTGTAAACGAGCGATTGAGACAAGTATTAAAAGAAAATACAGATATTGAAAATGACCTTTTCAACTACCAAAAAAATCGCGAAATCAATAAAGTCCCTTTTATGCCTGTAGACAGATTAATAACCAATGATGAAGTGGATGATATCTTAAATACATTATCTAAAGTTTTGCCAACTGGAAAATTTACGAGTGGTTCCTATTTAGAGAAATTCGAGAAAGTTTTATCTACATATTTACATAAAAGGTATGTAATTGCAACCAGCAGTGGAACGGATGCTATTATGATAGGATTATTGGCTTTAGGGTTAAACCGAGGGGACGAAGTGATCATGCCAGCTAATAGCTTTTCAGCTACTGAAAATGCTGTGTTAGCCTTGGGAGGCGTTCCTATCTATGTAGATAGTAACCCACAAACATTCTGCATCGATCCTAACAAAATTGAGGAAGCAATAACCCCTTCTACAAAGTTTATTCTACCTGTGCATTTGTACGGAAAACATTCAGAAATGAAGCATATCCGTCAAATAGCAAATCGTTATCAATTGAAAGTAATTGAGGATGCTTGCCAAGGAATTGGACTGACAGACTTAGGAAAGTATGCAGACATCACTACATTAAGTTTTAATCCATATAAGAATTTTGGTGTATGCGGTAAGGCCGGGGCAATAGCAACTGATAATGAAGAACTCGCTAAAACATGCATTCAATTTAGTTATCATGGTTTTGAAGTAAATGTAAAAAATAAGAAAGTCATCAATTTTGGATTAAATTCAAAAATGGACAATTTACAGGCAGCAATTGGTTTAGAGAGAATGAAGTATCTTTCATTAAACAATTTCAAAAGACTGTTTTTGGCGGATAGATACATTACTCAATTAGCAGAATTACAGAATAAAGGCCTTATTGAATTACCAGAATTAAGCGAAGATCATGTGTGGCATCTGTTTCCTATTAAGGTAAGAACAGAAGATAGGACAGATATCATGACTAAATTAAATGAAGAGTTTGGTGTTCAAACAGATGTATATTATCCAATACTGTCTCATATGCAAAAAACTCCACTAGTACAGGACAAGTATACAAAACTCCAATTGGTTCATACGGAAAAGGCTCATAGTCAGGTACTGCATTTGCCATTATATCCGTCATTTACTTTAGAAGAACAAGACAGAGTAATGGAGGGACTGTTTCATGTTATTAAGCAAGAAGTCAGAGTATAAAACGTTATCCAAGGTCGAACATCCTAAGTATATTGTTTTTTGTGATTTTGATGAAACGTATTTTCCGCATACAATCGATGAACAAAAACAACAAGACATATATGAACTCGAAGACTATCTAGAACAAAAAAGTAAAGATGGGGAACTATTAATCGGATGGGTTACTGGGAGTAGTATAGAATCTATTCTCGATAAAATGGGACGAGGAAAATTTAGATATTTCCCGCATTTTATAGCTAGTGATCTTGGAACTGAAATTACGTACTTTTCAGAGCATAACTTCGGACAGCAAGATAATGAGTGGAACAGTCGTATAAATGAAGAGTTTAGTAAAGAAAAGATTGAGATACTTGTAAAACAGTTACATGAAAATCATAACATTCTTTTGAATCCTCAAACTCAATTAGGAACGTCACGGTATAAGCATAATTTCTATTATCAGGAACAAGATGAAATAAACGACAAGAAAAACCTATTAGCAATTGAAAAAATCTGCAAAGAATACAGAGTTTCAGTAAATATAAATCGGTGTAATCCCTTAGCGGGTGATCCAGAAGACAGCTATGATGTCGATTTTATACCCATGGGAACAGGAAAGAATGAAATTGTAAAGTTTATGTTAGAGAAATACAACCTAAATACTGAAAAAGCTATCGCATTTGGAGATAGTGGAAATGATGTTCGGATGTTACAGGCAGTAGGAAATGGATATCTACTAAAAAATGCAACACAAGAAGCAAAAAACCTGCACCAATTGATAACTGATAGTGAGTACTCAAAAGGAATTACTCATACCTTAAAAAAATTAATTGGATAATGAGGAGGAAATAGATATGAAGAAGATTGGTATCATAGGTGCAGGCGGTATTGCAAAAGCGCACGCAACTGCTTTATCTACAATAAAAAATGCAGAGTTAGTAGGAGTGTATGACATAAATCAACAAAATGCGGAAAGCTTTGTGAAAACTTTCGGTGGGAAGACATATGAAAATGTAGATGAACTTATAGATGTCTCTGAAGGTTTAATTGTAGCATCACCTAACTTTTGCCATAAAGAACATGCTTTGCAAGCATTAGAAAAACATAAGCATGTATTGTGCGAAAAGCCTATGGCTATTTCTCTTGAGGAAGCAAGCATAATGAAAGATACTGCTCAAAGGTTAGGCGTAAGAGCTAGTATGGGATTTAATTATAGATATTTGTCTTACGTAAATATCTTAAAAAGCTTAATTATCAATAATGAACTAGGTAACATACTGTCTATAAAAGTACACTTCAAGAAAAATAGTGCGCTTAGACGTAAGAAATTTACTTGGAGAGATGACGCTAATAGTAAGAAGACTAGTGGATCATTGGGGGATCTGGGTATTCACCTTATCGACATGGTATGGTATTTGTTTGAGAGTGATTTCATCACAGAATCAGTAATGGCAAAGATGAACACAAATGTAAAAACAAAAGAGGATAAACAGGTACTTGTAGATGACTATGCAGAAATTTATGGACAACTGAAGAACAAGGTATTTGTAAATATCATCACATCAAAATGTTCTGTACCTGAAGACTGCGGTTTTAGCATTGAGGTAGTTGGACACAAAAAAGAGTTTAAATACCACACTGGTAACCCTCACATTTACAAGCTCATAGATGGCTTGAACGTGGTAGACTGCCCAGTACCGCAAAGTCTATTAAACGATCCGCCAAACGAATTTTACGGTTGGGCTGATTCTTTTAGAAGCGAGTTGATCAACTGGATTGCTTCAACTCAGAAAGATTGGGTTGAGATCCCTTCTTTTAATGATGGTTTTAGATCACAGGAAGTATTAGAAATGTTCTTTGAGAAAGATAGCAACTCTCAAAAAATGTCTGTTTTAGCAGTCAACTAGTATTTCGAAGAGATAAGTTACTGAAAAAGCAGGAATGTATGTTCCTGCTTTTTCATATAGGGGTGTAATGAATGGTAAGAGGGACATATTTATTTGGATATGCTTTCTTTTTCACAGTAGGTATTATCCATATATCAACAGGGAGTTTGACGCCATTTCTACTAGAGTCTTTTAACAAGACAACAGATGATATTTCGGTCATCATTTTCTTTCAGTTTAGCGGATTCCTAAGCGGAGTATTAATCGCACCGTTAATGATTAAGAAATACAGTCACTTTAGGACACTTACTTTAGCTTTGACAATAATGCTTGTAGCGTTAAGTATCTTTTTTCTCACTAAGGATTGGTATTATATTGTTGTAATGGCTTTTCTCTTAGGATATGGAGCAGGTACATTAGAAACGACAGTTGGTTCCTTTGTTATTGCTAATTTCGAAAGTAATGCAGAAAAAATGAGTAAGCTGGAAGTCCTCTTTGGATTAGGCGCTTTATCTTTCCCATTATTCATTAATTCCTTCATCGATATCAATAACTGGTATTTACCGTATTACTGCATATTGACCTTTTTGTTCGTCCTATTAGCAGGGTGGCTCATTTTCTTATCCAAGAACCGAAAGGACGCCAAGCATGCTAACCAGCAAGTGGCCTTGCCAGATGTAGGAGCGTTTCAATACTTTATAGGAGATAGAAAGAAATCAAAGCAATTAGGCTTTTTTGTATTTTTTGCTTTCCTATATGCCGGCATTGAAACAAATTTCGCCAACTTTTTACCTTCTATCATGATAAACCAAGACAATGAACAAATTAGTCTTATCAGTGTCTCCTTTTTCTGGGTAGGAATCATCATAGGAAGAATACTAATTGGTTTAGTAAGCAGAAGGCTCGATTTTTCTAAGTACCTCCTATTCAGTTGTAGTTGTTTAATTGTTTTGTTGATTGCCTTCCCTTATATAAGTCACCCCATACTTCAATTGGGTGGTACATTTTTGATTGGTTTAAGTATAGCGGGCATATTTCCCATTGCTTTAACACTAGCATCAATCATTATTCAGAAGTACGTGGACGAAGTTACAAGTTTATTTATTGCTTCGGCCAGTTTCGGAGGAGCAATCATCTCTTTCTTAATTGGATGGAGTTTAAATCAGGATACAATCTTATTAACCATGGGAATATTTACAACCATGGCGGTCATTCTAGTAGGTATTTCTGTAAAGATTAGGCGAACTAAAACAGATAACCCTATTTCACTTGAAAGCAAAGCTTCAAAGACACAGTGAAAAACGTGTAAATTAAATCATATCGTAAGGAAGAAGAGGACTTAATGTCCTCTTTTTTATCAGGAGAAAACAGTGTTTTTGCAAGGGAGATAGAAGTGATGATGATTCTGTACCTGTCCGAGATACGTTCAGGTCCGCAGCAAAGGTATTTACAGAATTGTTTTATGATCCGAAGCAACAAAAGAAATTTTGAGATGAACCGAAGATGCATGTAAACTAAAGGAGAAATCATAAAATTAATAGGGGCGTTATGATGAAAAAGATTTTTAAAGGGAGTTTGCTGCGCGACAACCCCGAGAAAGCAATGCACTTATATTATGGAATATGTTTAGGAATCTGGCTGATTTATAATTTGGTGACATCCAGCTCCCCTGGACTGCCGCTTATCATTTTAGCCGGAGGAAATCTGATTTACCTTACAATCTTGAAAAAGAAAGAAGAAACGTGAAAAACACGCACCTCAGTGCGTGTCTTTTATTTAAAAACGTTGTGAAGCCCCTCTTCCATTTCTTCTGAGGATGGATACCATTTTGTCACCAAATCTCGCAACAGCCTTTCCGCAAACAGAATCTCTTCCTCTGTATAACGGTCAAAAAAGGAAAGAAAACGCTGCTCAACCTTTTGATGATAGTATTGATGCAAGCTGTGCAGCTTCTTCCCTGCCGGCGTCAAACGGAAGTAGACCTCCTTCTTATTATCGCTGAGCTGTGTTCTGTGAAGGAAGCCGGCGCCAAGCAATTTTGTGCTGATGCGTGACACCGTCGCTTTCGTCGTATTCATTTTGGCGGCAATCGAAGTGACATTGATCGGCTCACCCTCCCCCACACAGGAAAGAACATGAATTTCTGTCATCGTCAATTGAGATTTTTGCCCGTGCTCCTGATCCAGCTTCTTCATTTCATCAGCCAAAAAGGCTTTTATGAGCCCCTCCCATTTCTCCTGCTGATGAATGAGTTCCGTATATAATTCAAAAAGTGATCGCTTAGTATGTTCTGTATCCATACGGCTCTTCCATCCTTTATTAATCAATTGTTTCTTATATCATAACGTTTTGTTACAGATGAAACAATCGATTTGTGTTACACACGGCTGGCAATCGGGAGCCAGCGCCTGATACCTGATTGAATCACTTCTGCCGCATCTGGCCCGGCGGCATCGACTGCCCAGGCGGCATGACCATCAGGCCGAACCAATACAGTATGCACGTCTCTCCACTCTTCACGCGGCTCTGCAAGAGAAGCACACACTGTGTGTAAGCCATTAAATGGGATATGGTCATTATCAGCTCCTTGTTTCAGTGACAGCAAAACGTATGCCCCGTTATGCAGGCAGTTATAGAGGCGTTCCATACTGCCATCAGGAAGCCGCAGTTCCACATCCGGAAGTCTTTTGCCGTTCAACCGATGCGGCGGCATGTTTTGGTCAGCTTCATACCCGACATCGATTGCAGAAATTTGGCCCGCTACAAAGCGATTTACATCGGGAAAAGCAAGCATATCGGACACCATGCTTCGCAAATGGAGACCGGCCTTCGTGAAATCCATCAGCCGCGTCTGCGCCTCTGTGTTCCGAAGAAGATCTTCCGCCACCGGATGCCGCTCAGCGTGATAGCTGTCCAAAAGCCATGAAGGTGCAGAGCCGCCGACAGCCGCCGCAAGCTTCCATCCAAGGTTCATGGCATCCTGAAGACCGACATTCAGCCCTTGGCCGCCAGCAGGAAAATGAATATGTGCTGCATCGCCCGCAAGAAAGAGTCTGCCGCTCCGATACTGCTTCGCTTGACGGGAAGCATTCCCGAATCGGGACATCCACGTAGGCTCGTTTAAGCCAAAATCAGTTCCGCACATCCGGATGAGATCTGTTTTCAGCTCCTCTTCTGTGACAGGAGCATCTTTCGGCGTCTGCGTGCGGTAAGGGCTGATCAACACAACACGGTATCGGTCGGGAGAAAGCGGAACAATCATGACTCCCCCCTCTTTCGTACAAAGCGACAAGACACCTGATGGCGGCGGAGAAAGCAGCTTCACATCACCAAGAGCTGCGGTGACGGTGCTGTCTGTTCCAGGAAACGCAATTCCCGCCTGTTTCCGAACAACGCTCCCTGCTCCGTCAGCGCCAACGGCAAACAGGCTGCTCAGCGTCCGCACACTGCCTTCCCGATCCTTGAAAATGGTTTGCACTCCCTCTTCGTTTTGCGTTACCGTTAGCGCCTCTGCCCCTCGTAACACCTCTGCCCCCAGGCTTCGCGCACGTTCCTCAAGCAGCTGTTCAGTCTCGGTCTGAGGAAGCAATAGCGTATAAGGACAACTCGTATCTAGGCTGGAAAAATCAAGACGGGTATCGAGCATTGAAAAATGTCCAGAAGATGTCTTTTTCCCACGAGACGCAAAACGCTCAAGCACCCCTCTCATTTCAAAAAGTTCAAGCGTGCGGGGATGCAGCGTCAACGCCTTCGAATACGGCATTGGCTGTTCAAGCCGCTCAAGCACGCATGTTTTTACCCCTGCCAATGCCAGCTCAGAAGCCAGCATCAATCCAACCGGTCCGCCTCCGATAATGACTGTTTCGTAATTCATCATGAGCTCCACTCCTTTTGTTTCACTTACAACTTAACAAAAACCCTGATAAACAGTGACGATAAAGAACATATTTTTTATTTTCGTTACACACGTAACAAAAATGATTATATCGGCTGACAAATGATCTTGCAACACATTTTTCCAATCAGCACAAAAAAGACGCCTTTCAAATGGCGCCTTTTTCTCAGTGTACAGCTTCCTAATCCGAAATGACTCCGACAATGTCTTTTTCCCTGATCGGACCGAAATGCCGGCTGTCAAAGCTATATATACGGTTATCTCCGATCACAAAATATTGCCTCTTCGATAACGTCTTTTTCCCTGTCGTCTCTTTCAGAGAAAAATCTCCCGTTACATGGCTTCCGGCAGATACAGATTTCAATGGTTTCAAAAATGGTTCAGCCACCTGTTTTCCGTTCACATACAGCTGATCGTCCTTATATTTGATCGATTCACCGGGCAGCCCAATGACTCGCTTTATCAGCACTTTTTGATCTGGGCCTTTAAACAAAACAATATCAAAACGATGGATGGTTTTGAATCGATGTGAAAATTTATTGACCAACAGTTCGTTCCCTTCCTGAAAAGTCGGGTTCATGCTTATGCCTTCTACTTTGTAATCAATAAAGACGGCATTTTTGACTTGAATGGCGAGAACGACGGAAACAACACCGGCAAGAAACCAAAACCGTTTTTTCATGTTACTGTCTCCCTCCATCATGCTCACGCTGGCTGGCTCTCACATGCAGATGCCGTTCCACCCTTTTGCCGACATACCATAAGACAGCAATTACCACAACGGCAATAACTGTGCGAATCGGCTGCGTGATCAGCGCGTGAAGATCATATCCGATGAAGCTGATCATAAAAATCATGACGAGCTTTCCCGAGGCTGCCGCCAAAACAAACGGCCGCGTCCCGATCCTTGACAAACCGGCGACAACATTCACCGCGGCAGACGGTGTAAATGGAAAACAAAGCAGAAGAAACATCGGGCCAAAACCGTGTCTTTCCACCCATAACATAAGCTTTCTGACAGACGGATGCCTGCGGATGAATCCAAGAGCTCTTCTTTGTCCATAATGACGGACAATGAAAAACACGAGAATGGACCCCGCTGTTGATCCGGCCCATGACAGGATGAAGCCTTCCCACAATCCAAACGAATTGGTATTCGCCACCACAAAAACGATAAGCGGCAAAAACGGGAGAAATGCTTCAACTAAAGGCAGCAGCACAGCAATAAGCGGACCGAAAGCCCTATAGCTTTGAAATAATTCAGTTAAACGATCCTCTGTCAAATAGGATAAAAATTGCTCCAACGTTTATACTCCTCACCGGGTTTGTCTATCCTTATTCTACACATTCTCGGCGAAAAACTAAAAAGTTTTGGCGATTTTTTCTGTCTTGAAATATTTCACCAGCCGATATAGAATACGATTAGAACAAACGTTCCCTTAAGAAAGAAGGAGTTACCATGCCTCATTTGCAGCCAGAAGGATACGAATTGATAGAGCGGGCTCTTTTTTTGCCTATGGTCATTACCATTTTAAACCGTGATCTCAACGGAATTGAAAAAAGCACATTAAAATTAAAACACCCTTATATACAACTTATCAACGAATCATTAAAAATAGCACAAAAGGATCTGATTGAGGTCAGAAAAGAGCTGAGGAAAAGAAAAATTGCTATCCACGAGGCTGAGCGTGATGAAGCCTTTACACTTTATTTATTTGTCATTGATGGCTACGAAGAAAAACACCGCTATTTTAACCCGCGAATCCGTGAGCAAGTAAGCAGTTTGTTAACATTCTATTTATTTGCGCCGGACGCGCCATGAGTCTTTCGAATCATTCTGATCTCTCCTCCTTGCGCCCATCCACTCTCCGGGCGCCTCACCAATAAATTTCTGACAATTCACACTATACAAACAAAATAAATTTATTTATAATTCGTACCACAGCCTTTTACTCCCCAAAAAGTGACATGTGCCGCCAAATTAACGACATGATTTGCAGCCTGCACATGACACGCACCGCCCAACTTTTAATCAAAGGAGGACTCTATGAAACTGATTCACATTCTTGCTGCTCTGCCCTTCATCGGACTTTTGCTTGGCATCCCTTTTGCAAACAAAGTGACACCCTATCTGTTTGGCATGCCATTCATTCTCGCCTATGTCGTCATGTGGGCTTTGCTGACCTCTGTCCTGATGGCGATCGTATATGTCCTTGACAAAGAAAATAAAAGGGAGGAAGCAGAATGAACGCAGCTCTCATCATCATTTTCGGCGTCTTGCTATTCAGCATGTTTCTCGGCGTACGCGCCCAAAAAGGGAAAGACATGGATCTTGAGCAGTGGACGGTCGGAGGCCGCGGCTTCGGAACCTTGTTCGTGTTCTTATTGATGGCAGGCGAAATTTATACCACATTTACGTTTCTCGGCGGAAGCGGCTGGGCCTACGGGAAAGGCGGACCTGCCTTTTACATCATCGCCTACGGCTGTCTGGCTTACATCCTTTCTTATTGGCTCCTGCCTGCGATATGGTCCTATGCGAAACAGCATAAGCTGATGTCGCAGTCCGATTTTTTCATCAAAAAGTACAACAGCCCGCTGCTTGGCGTGCTCGTCTCACTGGTCGGTATCGCCGCTCTTATTCCTTATCTTGTGCTGCAACTGAAAGGGCTTGGATTGATTGTATCGGAAACATCTTACGGAAAAATTTCTCCCACTGCTGCCATTTGGATCGGCGTCATTTCAATCACAGTTTACGTTATGGTATCCGGCATCCACGGGTCCGCCTGGATATCCGTTGTCAAAGACATCATGATTTTGGCTGTCGTTTTATTCTTAGGCGTATATTTGCCGATTCATTACTACGGCGGATTTCAAGACATGTTTCAGCAAATTGAAAACGCAAATCCCGGTTTTATTATCCTACCCGAAACAGGGCAAAGTGCTGCATGGTTCAGTTCAACCGTGCTGCTGACGGCGCTGGGCTTTTACATGTGGCCCCATACGTTTTCCGCTTCCTATTCAGCAGAAAACCCAAAAGTCTTTCGAAAAAACGCCATTATTATGCCCTTATATCAGCTGGTCCTTCTATTCGTCCTTTTTGTCGGCTTTGCTGCTATCCTGCAAGTTCCCGGTCTGAAAGGCGCAGACGCGGATTTATCACTTTTGAGACTGTCTCTTCAAACCTTTGATCCTTGGTTTGTCGGAATCATCGGAGCAGCCGGACTGCTGACGGCGCTTGTGCCGGGGTCTATGATTTTAATGTCGGCCTCCACTTTGTTTGCCAAAAATGTTTATCAAGTGTTTGCTCCCCGCACGACGGAACAGCAAGTGTCATTATTGGCTAAATGTTTAGTGCCTGTGATTGCGCTGATTGCTGTGTACTTTACATTCAAAGGCGGGAACACAATCGTTACGCTTCTCCTGATGGGCTACAGCCTTGTCACACAGCTATTTCCGGCCCTGCTGTTCAGCCTGTTCAAGCATCATATCGTGACCAAACAAGGAGCATTTGCCGGCATTATAACCGGTGTCGGAGCCGTTTCTTATATTACGGTTACGGAAACAACAATCGGCACGTTATTTCCGGCGCTGCCACAAGCGGCGAAAGACTTAAACGTCGGCATTGTCGCTTTGCTGCTGAATGTTACGGTCATGATGGCGGTCAGTCTCATGACAAGAAAAACAAAAAACGCTGCTGCTGATCAAGCCGCTTAAACAAGAAAAAAGCAATCTGGACAACAGATTGCTTTTTTTCTTTAGCGTTCGCAGGCGATAAAATCTTTATCACGGTCGCTCTTTTTATTGGCGTCATAAAGCGCCTTTGATACGTAAGGCTTGTACTTCGTTTTTCCGCCTTTATTTTTCACTTTGGACGTACGGGCTACCCCGCCTTTGTACACTTTGTTTAATTCCTTGCAGTTCTTATACGTCTTGACCTTCGTTTTGGCTTCCGCCACATGGTCAGCTCCGTATGAAAAACCGAAAACGAGACCGAGTGACAGCAAAAGCGCCGCGGCTTTTTTCATGACAATATACTCCCCCCATACCCAATATTTAGTTGTTTTATAGCGATTTTATCATAATTCAATTCATCCTATTTTACAAGATAAATATGGAAGGAGCGGCATTTTTTTCGGCTATCTTTGTCTTGCAGAGATGCAAACTGCCAAAACATGTTTTCCTCACTTTGCTCAAGGGTACACATACGAATGTACACCACACACAAAAAGGAGCGTTGATGATGTCTGATACAAAACGAAACAATCCTTTAACAGCATTTTTTCACGATGAATTTCCTGAACAATACCAAGAACCGCCCGGCTTGCAGCAAGAAATGAAGCCGGTGCCGGACTGCGGAGAAAAAAGCTATAAAGGAGCTGGCAAACTAAATGGCCGAAAAGCTCTTGTCACCGGCGGTGATTCCGGTATTGGCCGCGCTGCCGCCATCGCTTATGCCCGGGAAGGCGCCGATGTGGCAATCAACTATTTGCCCGCGGAACAGCCTGATGCAGAAGAAGTAAAAGAACTGATTGAAGCAGAAGGACGCAAGGCAGTCCTGATTCCAGGTGATCTGAGTGACGAATCGTTTTGTCAGGATTTAGTCAAACAAGCGCATAACGAACTCGGCGGGCTGGATGTGTTAGCGCTCGTTGCCGGTAAACAGCAAGCAGTGCAAAACATTGAAGACCTTCCTACCGAACAAATCTATAAAACGTTTGAAGTGAACGTCTTCTCCCTATATTGGGTGGTTAAAGCGGCGCTTCCATATTTGCCGGAGGGCGCGTCTATTATTACAACAACTTCAGTTGAAGGCTACAATCCAAGTCCGATGCTGTTAGATTATGCGGCAACGAAAAACGCCATTATTGGCTTTACCGTTGCGCTCGGAAAACAGCTTGCATCCAAAGGTATCAGAGTGAACTCTGTTGCGCCAGGACCAATCTGGACTCCGCTGCAAATTTCCGGCGGACAGCCGACTGAAAACATTCCGAAATTCGGCAAAGGAACACCGCCGTCACCATTAAACCGCGCCGGCCAGCCGGTGGAGCTGGCAGATGTTTATGTATTCTTAGCTTCAGAGAATTCAAGCTATGTGACATCTCAAATATACGGCATCACCGGCGGAATTCCGACGGCCTAGCGTTTTAGAAGGAGCTGCCCAGTTTGGTCAGCTCCTTTCTATTTTCTAATACCGCTCCCCAAGCTCACGCAAAATAAAATCATAAATCATCTTCGTCCGCTCTTCCTTCGGATACAGCATAAATTCCTGCCGTTTCGGGACACGGTGTTCGATTCTGTCCTGAAATTTGGTTCTGAGCCAGGCTGTCCGGTATACCTGATTCTCGAACGAATTGCATGAGACCGGCAGCTCCAACGTTTTTCCGTTTGAAAACGTCACTTCCGTATCGTCGAATTCAGTCGGTTTGAATTCTTTTACATGCACATGGGAAATCCAGCCGCATTGGGGTCTAGTCGAAGAAAGTGTAGGGAATAAAAAGATTTGGTTCGAAGGGTCCACCATGATTGGCGGTTTGTGAGAAATTTTTGTCACTTCATAAGTTCCCGCTTTTCTTCCCGCGTAGCTTGATCCGAAAAATCGGCAGCTTCGGTCGACAATTTGCAGCGGCTTCATGCTGACGTAAAACATACAGTCTTTTTCAATGATTTTTGAACAGATTTTGCCGTCGATTTCTTCTGGCAGCACGGCAATTGTTGCGCTGTTTACTTCATACGATTCTAATGGTGCGTCAGTTTTCTGACTCATGTTATGGCCTCCATCCTTTTTCTGCAAATTTTATACTAATAATCTATCATCTGTGTTTATAAAACGACAGGATTTTTTAACAAATGAACTAAAATCATCTTTTATTTATATTTTTTAGTTCTATTTTACTAGTAATAAACCGATTTTACTTTACTATATAATCTCATAACACAGCACTTCGCAGGATATGTCGATAGATTGCCAAGTATTAGTTGTCTAAAAATTATAAAAATTTATTGATTTTTTCGACCGTTATCCATATACTATAAAAAAGGCATTGGGGGGATTCTTTATGAAAGAGAAAAAGTCGTACACTGAGCTCATGAAGTCCCGCAACACGCAAAAAACAAAAGAATTTGATGTAACAATGATGGATATTTACATTCAAATGGTGCTCGATGAATCCTTGTTTAAGCGTCGGTTGACCATGCTGACTGACCAAATCAACAAAGCCTTGGACGAAAAAGATAAAGATGCGTTTCTTACGCTCTCTAAAGAATATGCAGCGCTCAAACAGAGCGAATAAGCCAATCCTTAAGGATTGGCTTTTTTAATTATCCATTTACAATCGTTCCCCCGTTGACATGAATGGTCTGCCCGGTGACGTAAGTAGAATCATCGCTGGCAAGATATAAATAGCTAGGCGCCACTTCCACCGGCTGGCCTGGCCGTTCCATCGGCACATCCGAACCAAACACTTCCACATCTTTTGCGGCAAAGCTGGCCGGAATGAGCGGTGTCCAGATTGGCCCCGGCGCAACCGCATTGACTCGAATGCCCTGCTGGACAAGCGATTGGGAAAGGGATCTTGTAAAAGTGACAATGGCTCCTTTTGTCGCTGAGTAATCGATCAGTGTTTTATTGCCTTTGTACGCGGTGATCGATGCTGTATTGATAATACTGCTTCCTTTTTTCAAGTGAGGCAACACAGCCTTCGTTAAATAAAACATAGAGAAAATGTTTGTCTGGAAGGTTCTGATCAGCTGGTGGCTAGTGATTTTTTCAATGCTCGGCTGCACATGCTGCTCAGCGGCATTATTGACCAAAATATCAATGGATGAAAAAGCCTGGCTGGCCTGTCTTACCACCTCGTTACAAAAGGCTTCATCTCCGACATCTCCTGCAATCAGCAGGCACTTCACCCCTTCTTTCTCTACATACTCCTTTGTTTCTTCGGCGTCCTGATGTTCATTAAAATACACAATGACCACATTCGCCCCTTCTTTTGCGAATAACACCGATACAGCGCGTCCGATCCCGCTGTCTCCACCTGTAATAATGGCCGTTTTGCCCGCTAGTTTTTTTGCCTTCTTCGGCTTATCAAATACCGGACGGGGATCCATCAGATATTCAAATCCCGGCTGCTGGTCCTGATGCTGCGGCGGCAATGTTTTCTTTTTCTCATTCGCCAATGCAATCACTCCTTTTCAACCCTATTATGTTATGAATAAAGCCTGCTTCCTATGTATGAAAAGATAGAAAGTGGAAAAATTAAGAATAAATGATATTGGAGGTACAATGGCTTGGCTAATCAACATTTTTCAAAAGAAGCTCCTGAAACATATTGGAGAACATCGGCGGACTTGCCTTCTTTTCCGGCGCTGCAAGAGGATACGGAATGTGATGTCACCATTATTGGAGGAGGCATTACAGGAATCACGACGGCCTATGAGCTGTCCAAAAGAGGCTTCCGAGTCGTACTGATTGAAGCGAATCAGGTTCTCAATGGCACGACGGCCCACACAACGGCAAAAGTGACAGCTCAGCACGATATGATCTATGATGAATTTATCCGCAACTTCGGGTTGAACCACGCAAGGCTTTATTATGAAGCGAACCAAAATGCAATTGATTACATAAAAGGGATTATTGATGAACATCAGATCGATTGCGAATGGACCAAACAAGATGCTTACCTTTACACAACAAGTGAAGATGCTGTACAAAAAATCCGCACTGAGCATGAGGCATATACAAAACTAGGGATTGAGAGAGACCTCGTAAAAGATCTTCCCCTTCCCGTCGGCTCTAAGCTGGCGCTTGTAATGAAGAACCAAGCCCAATTTCACCCGCTTCACTTTTTAACCGCGCTCCTTGATCAGATCGTGCAAAAAGGCGGACGGATTTTTGAAGAGACTGTTGCGCTTGATATTAAAAAAGGGGAAATGCCTGAAGTTGTTACAAAAAGCCGGCACGCCATTAAAAGCCGATTTATCGTATGCTGCTCCCATTTCCCTTTTTATGACGGGGGCGGATTATATGCAACAAGAATGTATTCTGACAGATCCTATGTCCTCGCCGTCAAGCCGAAGATCGACTATCCTGAGGGCATGTATGTAAGTATAGATCAGCCGTCAGTTGCGCTTCGCTACACCATTGCCAACGGAGAAAAGCTGATTCTATTCAGCGGAGTAAGCCATAAAACAGGCCAAGGAAAAGACATGTCGACACATTACGAAACGCTGAGACAATTGGCAGAAAGCACTATTGGAATCGAAAGCATTCCCTATTACTGGTCCACACAGGATCTCGTGACTATCGACAAAATCCCATTCATCGGGCCTATGTCTGAAAACGAAGACAATATTCTCGTTGCGACCGGCTTCAAAAAATGGGGCATGACATCGTCAGCTGTCGCTGCTCAGCTTTTGTCAGACCTTGTGGAGAAAAAAGACAATCCATATGAGAGCATTTTTACACCGTCTCGTTTTCATCTGAATCCCGGCTTGCAAAAGGTAATTTCCTACAATGCAGATGTGGCCAAGCATTTCATTAAAGGAAAGCTTGAAAAACCCGACGTCGAGTTTGAAGAGATCGCGCCAGGTGAAGGAAAAGCCGTCACCATTAACGGCAGACGCGCGGGGGCATTCAGAGATGAAACGGGGTGCCTGCATCTTGTTGATACAACCTGCACCCATTTAGGCTGTGAAGTGGAATGGAACGATGGAGAGCACACATGGGATTGTCCGTGCCACGGATCACGCTTTAAACCAAACGGCGAGGTAGTTGAAGGACCGGCCATCAAACCATTAAAACAAATTGACCTTGATTAAACCGTTCAGTGAACTGAACGGTTTTTTTATAAATAATTTCTATCTGGCGTCTTCATTCGTGCTCCCCTTGACCGATAAAAAAGAAAAAGGCTTAAAAAACCAAAAGATAAAATTATTTCCCAAGGGGGATCACTGTATTGTTATTTAAAAAAGATAGAAAAAAAGAAACAGCTTATTTTTCAGATTCAAACGCCCAGCAAAAAAATCGCATTCAGCTCACAAACAAGTTCTCAGATGTGAAAAAACAGCTCAAAATGGTCAGACTGGGAGACCCAGAGCTGCACGTGCTGCAGGAGCTTCAGCCCTTAATCCAAGAAAACATTGTTTACATCGTGGACGCTTTCTATAAAAATCTCGACCATGAAAGCTCATTAATGGAGATTATTAACGACCACAGCTCAGTTGACCGCTTAAAACAAACGTTAAAACGGCATATTCAGGAAATGTTTGCCGGTGTCATTGATGATGAATTCATTGAAAAACGAAATAAAATTGCTTCTATCCATTTACGAATCGGCCTTCTGCCAAAATGGTACATGGGGGCGTTTCAGGAATTGCTTCTATCAATGATTGATATTTATGAAAAATCAATTTCAGATCACCATGAACTGCTGAAAGCAATCAAAGCGACAACCAAAATCTTAAACTTGGAACAGCAGCTAGTTCTTGAAGCGTTTCAAGCTGAGTACAATCAAACTCGCGATGAACAAGAGGAAAAGAAAAATCTTCTGCATCAGAAAATCCAAGAAACCTCCGGGTCGATCGCAAATCTGTTTTCAGAAACGAGCAGATCTGTTCAAGAGCTTGTTGACAAGTCTGAAGGCATTTCCGAAGCATCCAAAGCCGGCACAGTCACATCCAGCACCGTTGAAGAAAAGTCGATCGGCGGGAAAAAAGAGCTTGAAATCCAGCAAAAACAGATGAATCGAATCGATACGAGCCTCGTCCAAATCGAAAAAGAAATGGTCAAGCTGGATGAAATCGCACAGCAAATTGAGAAAATCTTCGGCATCGTCACAGGCATTGCCGAACAAACGAATCTTCTGTCGCTAAACGCATCTATTGAATCAGCCCGTGCAGGCGAACACGGCAAAGGCTTTGCCGTTGTGGCCAATGAAGTGCGGAAGCTGTCTGAAGATACGAAAAAAACCGTTTCTACAGTGTCCGAGCTTGTGAACAACACCAATACACAAATCAACATCGTGTCGAAGCATATTAAAGACGTGAACGGGCTTGTCAGCGAAAGCAAAGAAAAAATGACGCAAATTAACCGTTTATTCGATGAGATTGTTCACAGCATGAAAGTCAGCAAAGAACAATCCGGAAAAATTGACGTCGATCTGCAAGCCTTTCTCGGAGGGCTCCAGGAAGTCAGCCGCGCCGTTTCTCATGTGGCTGCTTCTGTTGATTCGCTTGTCATACTTACAGAAGAATAATTATCAAAAACCGGCCGAACGGAGGGCCGGTTTTTTTACGCCCTCTTTGTAAACCTCTATTAATATTAAGTTGACATAAATGCTGTCTGCATTTATTGTAGAACCATATTTTATTCGTTAGCTGGAGGGTTTCATATGAAATTAATAGACATGATGCACATTGCAATCTTTACTGCACTGATGGCAGTGCTTGGCTTTATTCCCCCTCTTTTCTTATCCTTTACACCCGTTCCCATTACGCTGCAGACGCTCGGTGTTATGCTGGCCGGCAGCATCCTCAGACCCAAAGCCGCTTTTTTAAGCCAGCTTGTCTTTTTGCTGCTCGTCGCCTTTGGAGCACCGTTATTGCCCGGCGGCCGTGGCGGGTTTGGCGTTTTTTTCGGACCGAGCGCGGGTTTTCTGATGGCTTATCCGTTCGCCTCATGGCTGATCAGCCTAACCGTTCACAGACTGCGTAAGGTAACGGTGTTCCGTCTCTTTTTCATTCATATTGTATTCGGCATCGCCTTTATTTACCTGCTTGGGATTCCTGTACAGGCTTTTATCATGCATATGGATCTGTTACAGGCGGGTTTTATAAGTCTTTCATTTGTGCCCGGTGATTTATTAAAAGCGGCAGCATCTGCGCTGCTTGCCATTAAAATCACCCAAGCCTTGTCTCTTTCTGATACGATGTATACAAAAGGAGGCTGACATTCTGTGACCATTACACATACATATAGATCCTTTGCCGATAAAAATCCAAGCCGGATTGCAATCCAGACTGAATCTGAACATATTACATATCGGGATTGGAATCGGCTGGTCATCCAAACCGCCAATTGGCTGCGGACACAGCCAAACGTTCCAAAACGTGTAGCCATCCTGCTCCCAAACAGCCTTGCATTTTTACAGCTATTTGCCGGAGCTGCCGCGGCCGGGTGTACGGCGGTTCCCATTGATACACGCTGGAGTGCGGCTGAATGCGGGGAGCGGCTGGCAGTAAGCGGTGCTGATTTTGTGGTGGCTTCATCTCTTTTTAAAAACAAACTGACAGATAGTCTGACACCCGTTGTTTGGCTGGAAGACTGTATGGCGCATATCGCTGAGGCATCCGCTGATCCGGCTCCAGCCGTTGACCCTGAGCTTCCCTTTTATATGGGCTTTACGTCCGGCTCAACAGGCAAGCCGAAAGCATTTACGCGCTCTCACCGCTCTTGGGTTGAAAGCTTTCATTGTACACAAACTGATTTTTTGGTCTCTTCAAATGACAAAGTTCTGATTCCGGGAACGTTAATGTCTTCTCACTTTTTATACGGTGCTATCAGCACTCTGTATCTCGGGGGAACCGTTTGTTTGCTTAAAAAATTCATACCGGCTCAAACGAAGGAGTGGATCACACAGAAATCCATCAGCGTACTCTATACCGTACCGACAATGACAGATGCCCTCGCCAATATTCACGCTTTTTCTGACAGCTCCGTTACAATCATTTCATCGGGAGCGGACTGGCCGGCAGCATCCAAGGAGAAGCTCGCAGCCAAATGGCCTCATTTGAAGCTGTACGATTTTTACGGCACATCTGAGCTTAGTTTTGTGGCATATCTATCACCGGAAGACAGCAAACGAAAACCTCATTCAGCGGGCCGCCCTTTTCATAATGTCCGCATAGAGATTCGCAGCGCCGCCGGGGACCTCTGTCAGCCGGGGGAAATCGGGAAAATATTCGTCAAAAGCCCGATGAAGTTCTCAGGCTATGTAAACAGCCGCACATCAGATCAATCGGAATGGATGACAGTAGATGACATGGGCTATGTTGATGAAGAGGGATTTCTGTACATTGCAGGACGAGAAAACGGAATGATCGTATATGGCGGATTAAATATATTCCCTGAAGAAGTTGAGCGTGTGCTTCTCTCCTGCCCAGAGGTTGAAAAAGCAGCTGTGGCGGGCATTCCGGACGAGTATTGGGGAGAAATCGCCGCGGCCGTCATTTGCGGGAATACAGACGCCAAAAAACTGAAAGCCTGGTGCAGACACAAACTGGCATCCTACAAAATCCCGAAAAAATGGGTGTTTACAGACTGTATTCCGGAAACTAACAGCGGCAAAATTGCCCGTTCCAGCGTAAAAAAATGGCTGCGGGGTATGGTGGATTGAACGCGGTGATTGCAGATGCAAAACGAACGATTTTCGGAAAAGAAAACGGACTGCTGAAGCAGTTTCTGCCGGAGGATTTGGCCGCTCCTCTCATCAGCTGTCTCGGCCGAAAGTTAGAGGATCAAATCGATGAAGTGATTTTGGGAAACGCCACTGGCAGAGGCGGCAACCTCGCCCGGCTGTCAGCACTTCAAGCCGGACTTCCTTTATCTGTTCCCGGTATGACAATTGACAGACAATGCGGCTCAGGGCTTGAAGCAGTGCGTTCCGCATGCAATCTTATCAAAGCGGGTGCCGGAAACATTTATATCGCAGGCGGCTCAGAAAGCAGCAGCCGATCTCCTTTTTCAGAAAGAGCCCGCTTTTCACCGGACACTGTTGGTGATCCCGATATGGGTATGGCGGCCGAATATACAGCAGCACGCTATGCCATCCCAAGAAGCATGCAGGACGAATACGCGCTTCTCAGCTATCACCGCAGCTGGAGTGCTCATACCGAAGGATTGTACCGTGAAGAGATTGTTCCTCTCGGGGAGTTGGAAACAGATGAAGCTTTCTTGAAAAGACGGCCGATGGAAGCAATCATTTCTCGTGCAAAGCCGGTGTTTGACACCAGCTCCGGAACGGTTACAGCCGCCAACAGCAGCGGCATATCAGATGGGGCGGCTGCACTCCTTGTCATGGAAGAGAAAAAAGCTGCATCCCTCGGCTATAAACCTGTGCTGCGCTTTATCGGAAGCGCCGTTAGCGGCATTCATCCCAACTATCCGTCCGCCGCTCCGGTTGAAGCGATCAGAAAGCTTTTAGCTGCAAACGCGCTGACGACTGAAGATATCGGTTTATACGAAATCAACGAAGCCTTTGCCGTTAAAATATGCGTCTGCTCACAAGAACTGGGTATTCCCTATTCAAAAATCAATGTGCGGGGCGGCGCATTAACTCTCGGCCATCCTTACGGCGCTTCCGGGGCTGCACTGGTCACCAGATTGTTTTATGAGGCGCAAAGACGGACAGGCTGTCAATATGCTGTCGCTGCCATCGGAAGCGGCGGCGGAATCGGTTTGGCTTTATTATTTGAGGTGTTGGCATAGGCTTTTTCATAGGATGCATGCCTCTAATTTAGTATAATAACGATAAGATCAAAGTCAGGAAGGGGATTTTATGACAGCCGTTTGCTTAGTAAGACACGGAGAAACCGATTGGAACCTGCAGCAAAAATGCCAAGGGAAAACAGACATCCCGCTGAACGAGACAGGCGAACGCCAAGCAAAGGAAACCGGAGAATACTTAAAAGATTTCTCTTGGGATATCATTGTCTCCAGCCCGCTGAAAAGAGCTAGAAGAACCGCGGACATTATTAATGAATACCTCAATCTTCCTATCGTCGAGATGGATGACTTTAAGGAGCGTGATTACGGGGACGCGGAGGGGATGCCGCTTGAAGAACGGACAAAGCGCTATCCGGACAAGAACTATCCAAACATGGAAACGCTGGAAGAGCTCACGGACAGGCTGATGGGCGGATTGGTAAAAGTAAATCACGCATATCCAAATCAAAAGGTACTGATTGTCGCGCACGGCGCAGCGATTCACGCACTGCTGACAGAGATTTCCGGCGGTGATCCCGAGCTTCAGAATACGCGCCTTGTCAATGCCTGCCTCAGCAACATTGAATTTGCAGAAGAAAAATGGAAAATTAAAGATTATAACATCAATAGCCACTTATCCGGTTTTATTCAATAAGAAAAGACAGGCGTTTGCCTGTCTTTTCTTATTTATTTTCCGCTGCCATATCATTTTGAAGTTCATCTAAAATGGCATTCGCTCCATCCACACTGCGGCGCAGAGACCATACCTGACGGTCAACATGGTACACATGTCCGTTTTTCACTGCCTTCAGCTTCTTCCACAGAACATTTTTTTCGATCGGGCGTTTGCCGTCCGCGTCAATATCGTCTGTTTTTCCTGTCATCAGGATGATTACATCCGGGTCTGTTTTCAGCAGCTGCTCAAGTGTCATTTTCATGTTCACAGAGTCGCCGCCATTACCGGTTTTTTTGTTATCGGACGTGCTGATCGCATATTGATAGCCGACTTGTGTTAAAAGTCTCGATGTGAAGAAATTTTCATCTCTGGCCATAATCGTATCATTTGTATTTCCAATCAAAAGCACAGATTGGCTGTTCGCACTGATCTTTCTCTTTGTGTCATTCAGTTTTTCTTCATGCGCTGTCAGCTTTTTCTCCATTTCCTTCTCTTTGCCGACTGCTTTTGCAATGGTAAGAGAAGCGTCAATTGTATCCTGATAATCAGCTTTTAAATTATTAAGCGCGATCGTCGGCGCGATGTTTTTCAGCTGATCATATACTTTCTTATGACGGGTCGTGTCTGCAATAATCAAATCCGGTTTTAGCGAAGCGATTTTTTCCATGCTTGGCTGTGACCGTGTGCCGACAGAGGTGTAGCCGTCAATTTTTTTCAGTACATCCTTGTTGATCAGCTGCTTCGCTTTATTGTCATCCGCCACTCCAATAGGCGTAATGCCGAGATCAAGCAAAGTGTCGATGAAGCCAAGCTCAAGCACAACGACCCGCTTCGGATGCTCAGGCACGTTCGTCTTCCCTAAATCATGTGTTACCGCTACTTTATTTTCTTCACTGTTTTGATTGCCGGCTGAAGAAGAACAAGCCGCCGTCAAGACAGAAAGAAGTAAAACTGTAAGAATAATCAGTGTTTTTTTCATAATATTCCAGTCTCTCCTGTATCTCAATTGAGGTGTCCAAAAGATAGTATAACACGTAATGATAATCATTATCACTATTATTATTGAAAATCAGAATAGAAAGTTTCATTTGGAATGGGGTAACGATTGGGAGGAATGTTTAAAACGGATATGCTGTCATGTGATACAGAAGCTTTGCCTTGAATGAATCTGCATATTCTAGACAAACAAAAAAGCTTGCAGAAATAGCATCTTTTTTTCTGCAAGCCGAAACTTCTTATTTTACAGTTTTACAAGGACCCTTCCTTGAATGTGATTTTGCAAAATATCGTTTAACGCATCAGGTGCTTCTGTTAAAGAGACTTCCTTGTCTACGATGGTCAGCAGCTGATCAGGCTTGAGATCAGAAGACATGCGCTCCCAAACAGCGGCTCTGACATCCATCGGACAGTACACTGAATCGATTCCCAGCAGACTGACTCCGCGAAGAATAAACGGATACACCGTTGCAGGAACCTCTCCCCCGCCCGTTAAACCGCTCACTGCGACAGATCCGCCGTATTGAATTTTGCTTAAAAGCGAGGCAAGCTGCTTCCCGCCGACAGGATCAACGGCTCCTTGCCATTGCTGCTTGGACAGCGCCTTACGTTTTCCGTCATAGACATCTTCCCTGCTGATCACTTCATCAGCACCGAGCTGCTTCAAATAGTCAGCCGCCTCCCGGTTTCCTGTGCTTGCGACCACATTGTAGCCGCGTTTGCTTAGCATCGATATTGCAATTCCGCCGACACCGCCGGTTGCTCCGGTGACAAGCACGCTCCCTTTTTCAGGAGAGAGTCCATTCTGTTCAAGACGATGGACAGATAACGCCGCTGTAAACCCCGCCGTTCCGTACGCCATCGCTTCCTGCAGCGAAAGGTTCTTTGGCAAAGGCACCAGCCAGTCGCCAGGCACTGAAACATATTCGCTTAATCCGCCATGGCGTGAGACACCAAGCTCATAGCTTGTCGCAATGACTTCATCTCCTTCGGCAAAACGCGGATCATTTGAAGAGACAACCGTACCTCCGGCATCAATGCCTAAAATAAGCGGATATTCTCTAACAATATTCCCGCCTGCTTTTCCGGCCAAGCCGTCTTTGTAGTTGATGCCAGAATATGCTGTTTTAATCAGCACGCCGTCTTTCGGCAAATCCTCTGTTGATATGGTTTTGACATTGACTGAAACATCATCTGCATTTTTTTCTGCCAGCAATGCTTGAAATAACGTTGACATTCGGCACACTCCTTTTCATCTTTATCGTAACCGAACATCAGCCAAAAAACCAAATCATGAGGCCTCTATTTTCACTTCTCCAGCACATTAAGACTGTAATGCACAAATGCCGACTCCTCTTCATAGCCGTTTTGCTCATATAAACTTCTTGCCGTCCGGTTGTGATGTTCCGTCTGCAGCTTTACACATTTCGCTCCGTTTTCCGAGGCATAATCCTTTGCAGCGGAAAGCAGCCGCCGGCCAACTCCCTTTTTTCGTACAGAAGGAGCGACAAATAAATCATTTAATATGTAGATTCTTTTCATAGCCACGGAAGAAAAGGCTGGGTAAAGCTGTGTAAAACCTATGAATTTCCCATTTTCTTCCGCGATAAAAATAGCAGATTCTTTATTTTCCAGGCGTGCTTTCAAAAAAGCCTCTGCTCCTTCCAGATCAGACGCCTGCTTATAAAATTCCCGGTACTGATTAAAAAGCGGCGCAACGGCTGCCGCATCTGCTGTTTCAGCTTGTCGAATGTTCATCCCTTTTCCTTCTCTCTATATGTTGTTAAGAATTTCATTTTATATTTAATAGAATTTTCTGTAAACCACATTGTTCAGAATACTTTTTTCAGCATGCATGGAAAAAATATCACGATAATATCCATTGATCTCAAAGAAAAACATGCAGGTCATTGGAACTGATTTATTCGACAGGGTTCTTTCTGGTCGCGGGAGGATTTAACCTGAAAAAACATGAAATTTCAACATAATGATTATTTACTCATGTCTATTTTCGTTCTTTTCTGTATGTATACAGTTATTTCGAGCCACTATAAAAATAGCGAGAGATGATATACCTAAATAGAAATAAAACAATCTCAAAAAAATGGGTCTACTAAAATATTATCCAATCTATTACAATAAATTCACAGAATAGTCTATCAATAGGCTGCTCTGAAATTGTAAAAGGAGAGGGTAAAGAGTGAGAAGCAAAAAATTGTGGATCAGCTTGTTGTTTGCGTTCACGCTAATCTTCACGATGGCATTCAGCAACATGTCTGCACAGGCTGCCGGAAAAAACAGTGAAGAAAAGAAGTACATTGTCGGATTTAAACAGACAATGGGAGCTATGAGCACCGCCAAGAAAAAAGATGTTATTTCTGAAAAAGGCGGGAAAGTTCAAAAGCAATTTAAGTATGTAAATGCAGCCGCGGCAACATTGGATGAAAAAGCTGTAAAAGAACTGAAAAAAGATCCGAGTGTTGCTTATGTGGAAGAAGATCATGTTGCACATGAATATGCGCAATCTGTTCCTTACGGCATTTCTCAAATTAAAGCGCCGGCTCTTCACTCTCAAGGCTACACAGGCTCTAATGTAAAAGTAGCTGTCATCGACAGCGGAATTGACTCTTCTCATCCTGACTTAAACGTTCGAGGCGGAGCAAGCTTCGTACCTTCTGAAACAAACCCATACCAAGACGGCAGTTCTCACGGCACACATGTAGCCGGTACTGTTGCCGCTCTTAATAACACAATTGGTGTTCTGGGCGTAGCGCCTAGCGCATCGTTATATGCAGTAAAAGTGCTTGATTCTACAGGAAGCGGCCAATACAGCTGGATTATTAACGGCATTGAATGGGCGATTTCTAACAACATGGATGTCATCAACATGAGCCTTGGCGGACCTACTGGGTCTACAGCGTTGAAAACAGTAGTCGATAAAGCGGTTGCAAGCGGTATCGTCGTTGTTGCCGCAGCCGGAAACGAAGGAAGTTCAGGCAGCACAAGCACAGTCGGCTACCCTGCAAAATATCCTTCTACTATTGCGGTAGGCGCAGTAAACAGTAGCAACCAAAGAGCTTCATTCTCAAGCGCAGGTTCTGAGCTTGATGTGATGGCTCCTGGCGTCTCCATCCAAAGCACACTGCCTGGAGGCACTTACGGCGCTTACAACGGAACGTCAATGGCGACTCCTCACGTTGCCGGAGCAGCAGCGTTAATTCTTTCTAAGCACCCGACTTGGACAAACGCGCAAGTCCGTGATCGTTTAGAAAGCACTGCAACATACCTTGGAAGCTCTTTCTACTATGGAAAAGGGTTAATCAACGTACAAGCAGCTGCACAATAAGATAAAAAAGAAGCAGGCCACTCCATACCTGCTTCTTTTTTATTAATCGGCCCCCTGTTCTGAGGCCGGGTGTTCTGACGTATTTTCATCGGTTTCCGCATGTTGAATCCGCTCCATGATCGAAGGATGGCTCCCTCTGAAAAGTTTCACGAGAAAAGGCGGATCAACCTGGCTCAGCCCCGTAACAGCCAAATCCTGAAACGTTCTGACTGCGGCTTCGCTGTCCCCTGTCAGCTCAATTCCATATTGGTCTGCCTTATTCTCCTGATAACGGGAAATGGCATTAGAAAAAGGCGTAACGGCAAAACTCAAAACAGACACGATAAGCAATAACAGCGGCAATGCCGCAAGATCATGCCGGCCCTCTACATGAAACAGATTTCGTGCAAAGCGTATCCCCCGCTTGTAAAGCTTATCAACCATATAAAATCCCGCTAGCGACACGATTAAATAGCCGGCCAATCCGATATACACGTGCTTCATGACATAATGGCCCATTTCGTGCCCCATAATAAAGAGAATTTCCGAATCGTCGAGTTTATTCAGCGTTGTATCCCACAGAACAATCCGCTTATTGGCCCCAATTCCTGTCACATAGGCGTTAAGCGCATTTGTTTTTTCTGACATATTCACTTCATACACATGATCAGCCGGGATATCGGCTTCTTCTGCCAGTGCTAAGATTTTGCTTTCCAGCTCTTTGTTTTTCAATGGATAAAAATCGTTGTATAAAGGATCAATAATCACCGGCTGAATAAAAAACAGAAACAGAGAAAACGGCACTGTTAACAGCCAGGCGTAAAACCACCATTTTTTTTCATGCTTTTTGATCAGCCAATAAAACACGAGAACGCAGAGCGTAAAGATCGGAAAACTGATCCAAAAGTCTATGACCTGATCCTTAGCCCAGCTAGAGGCTGTCTGCGTCGAAATATGGTAATCAAGCGATACCTGATAGCCTATCCAATCTAAAGGCAGCGTCACTAACGTTGTGATCAGCGAAAGCACAAACACAAAACCAATCATCTGCAAAAAACGAAAGGGCACGGCCGCTTCCATCCATTTCTTGATTTTCTTTGAAACGCCGCTGACCAGCAATACAAAAAATAGAAACCAATCAAGAGGAATACTGATAAAAAATAAAAAGTTCTTCACGTCAGAATACTGTTCGGCGACAGCCAATTGAGACGGCTTCATGAAAGAAGACGGGTCAGCCTGTGTTCCTTTCACGGCCTCCGGCACAGCGGAATCGCCGGACATAAAGAAATACCAATAGAAAAAAATCCCATACAGCACATATGCAATCCCTGCACCCGCAATCCACTTGCGCATAACGCCTCACTCCTCACATCTAGACCGATTACTTCTATTGTAATCATAAATCCAATTTCTTAGAACCAAGCTGTGAGTTCGCACTTTTCCGCATGGAATCACCCACTGATGGAGAAACTAGCAAATGTTTGGAGTGATGCAGATGAAAAAATTAGTAGCAGCTATCGTGGTTATCGGTCTTGTGTTTATTGCATTTTTCTACCTTTACAGCCGTTCAGGCGATGTGTATCAATCGGTCGATGCGGAATTGATCACCCTGTCTTCAGACGGGCGGGAAAAGATTGAAATCGAAAAAAGACAGCACGTCAAAGATATGCTGGACATTATGAATCAGGGAAAACAGCTGAAAACTGAGAAAACATCAGCTCCTGATTATGAAGGCACGGTAAAATTTCATAAAGACAGATTTGACTCATTCAGATTATGGATTGACGACAGCCAGCAGGCCGTTTTTTTGAAAGACGGCACGTATTACAAATTAACGCGAAACGATACCAAAGCGCTGCAAAACATCATTAAAAAAGAAGCAAAGGATTAAAAATGAAAAAGCGAAGCCCGCTGCTTCGCTTTTCTCACATTAATGAGGCAACATATCTTTCAGCGCCCGTCTGAGCATTTTGCCTGTTGCATTTTTCGGAATGTCATCAAGAAAGATGATCGCGGCAGGCCGTTTGTATTTTGCCAGATGCTTTTCGCAATGCGCCATCATTTCTGCTTCTGTGACACCAGACCGTTTCGGTACGACATACCCCTTTACCGCTTCGCCGCTTTCAGCATCAGGCACGCCGATGACAACAGCCTCCTTTACGTCCGGGTGGCTGTACAGCACCTCTTCCACTTCACGCGGATACACATTGTACCCGCCTACAATAATCATGTCTTTTTTCCGGTCTACAATGTAAAAATAACCATCCTCATCCCGCCTTGCCAGGTCTCCCGTATAGAGCCACCCGTCCTTTAAGGCGTGCTTCGTTTCCATCGGCATATTATAATAGCCCTTCATCACATTGGGCCCTTTTACGATCAATTCGCCCACCTGGTGATCAGGGACTTCACGTCCGAGCGGATCGACAACCTTGTTTTCGACGTGCAAAATACTTGTCCCGATGGAGCCTGGTTTTCTCCCTCTGTCAAACGGGTTAAAGCATGTGACCGGCGATGCTTCTGAAAGCCCGTAGCCCTCCAAAATGGTGACGCCGAATTTCTCTTCAAATGCTGTAAGCAGCGCGACCGGCATAGCCGCGCCACCCGAGATGCACAGCCGAATAGAAGAAAAATCATCTGCCTTGCCTTCTTCATACTGGAATAAATAATTATACATCGTAGGCACGCCGGCAAAAATGGTTGCCTGCTGCTGCTTTACAAGCTTAAAGACAGATGCAGGGCTGAACTGCGGTTCAATCAGCACGCATGCGCCGCTCATCAGCGGAGCGTTCATGCAGACAGTTAAGCAAAAAACATGAAACATCGGAAGAGCGCAGACTACATTGTCTCTCTCATCCATTCCCAAATACCCGGCGACATCGTTTGCATTGCTGAACAAATTCTGGTGGGTCAGCATCGCGCCTTTCGGTTTTCCCGTTGTTCCTGACGTATATAAAATAACCGCTGTATCATCAGGTACAAGCTCTGGATGGCGTGCAGCACCGGGTGTCGGTTGCAACAATTTTGTAAACGTTGTCATTTTCATTCTGACCTCGGGATCTGAAGCTTCCTGCTCATTTTCTCCCGTCCGGCATAAAATGACGAGTTCGACCTTTGGCAAAGATTCATGCATGCTTTCATAAATCGGCAAAAGCTGATCTACTCCTACGATTGCTTTGACATCACCGTTTGTCAGCATATAGCCGATTTCTGTCGGCGTGTACGTCGGATTGATCGGCACCACCACAATACCGGCCTTTAATGCGCCGAAAAATGCGATGACAAAATCAGGCGAATTGCCAAGCAGCAAAGCAAGGTGATCCCCTTTTTCCATACCCGCTTCCTGAAGGCCGTCCGCAAAACGCTGAATATTGTCATTCAGATCCTTGTAAGTAATCACTTGATCCCTAAACCTGCATGCGATGCTGTCCGGCTTCTCAGATGCTGTCTCTTCTAATTTTGAAACCAGATTCATTCTCCCACCCCTTAAAGTGAATGAGTAGTCATTCATTATTGAAGATAAGCTTTCCTTTTCATTATAGAGAAACACAAAAAAACACTCAAGAGCAAAAAGCCCCGAGTGTCAGTAGTGTTATAGATTCTTCAAAGCTTCGGCAATCGGTGTATCTCCTTCAGTGAGATCAAAAGCCCGATTTTCCGTGTTGGTTTCATCTAAAGAGGCAATGACTGCAGCCGCAACGTCATCACGTGATATATCACCCCGCTCTAGATCTGGAGCTGCGGAAACCGTTCCTGTTCCCGGTTCATTGCGAAGGCCTCCCGGACGAATAATCGTATAGGCTAAGCCGCTGGATTCCAGAATTTTATCAGCATAATGCTTGGCCACGTAATAAGGTTTAAGTGCCTCATTCCACTTTTCACGACGGTGGGCCTGCAGGGCGCTGACCATAATAAAACGGTTGATTCCCGCGATTTCCGCAGCCTCTATTGCTTTTGCCGCTCCGTCAAGATCCACCAGCAGCGTTTTATCATAGCCTGTGCTGCCCCCGGAACCCGCCGTAAAAATAATCGCATCACAACCTTTTGCCGCGGCTGCGATTTCTTCCGGGCTTCCTTCTAGATTTGCTAGCACAGCTTCCGCGCCGGCCGCCTCCAAAGATGCTTTCTGTTCTTCTTTTCTGACCATCGCTCTGACGGAATGATCAGCATTCTCTTTGAATAAAGAAACAAGTCTTTGTCCGATTTGTCCGTTCGCTCCGATTAAAAACACTTTCATGTGAATCCCTCCTGCCTCCATTATTTCAAAACACAAATTTCCTTTCAAACAATGTGTTTCACATTAATAAATCAGATCAAGAAAATCTTCTTTCGTAATGTTCCCAAAATATTGCTTCAGATTCACATCAGCCAGGGCATCAGCAATCACACTGCGCTCATATTGCTTTCCAATCAGCAGGTTTTCGATTTCCGATACATCGCCCACACCGAAGAAATCACCGAAAATTTTGCAGTCTTCAATTTTCCCTTTTTTTACTTCCAAACGCAAATCTATGGACCCGATCGGATAACGCTTCGAATGGTTCAGATTAAATTTGGGTGAGCGGCCGTAGTTCCAGTCCCAATTTTGATAGCGTTCTTCCGAGATTTTGCGAATGACTTCCCAATCTTTTTCAGTCAGCTTATACTCCGGCACATCTTGAATGTGATTTGTATTGAAAATATGTCTGAGCAAATGACTGCGGAATTCGTCGGTTGTCATTTTATCATCAAGAAACTCACTGATGTTTGCCACACGGCTTCTGATTGATTTGATGCCCTTTGATTCAATTTTATCCTTTTTGACTTTTAAAGCGGACACAACATGATCAATGGCTGAATCAAACATGAGGGTGCCGTGGCTGAAGATGCGGCCTCTTGTGGCAAATTGGGCGTTCCCTGATATTTTGCGTCCATTTACCACAATATCATTCCGGCCGCTTAATTCCGCTTCCACTCCAAGCTGATGTAACGCTTGAATCACCGGCTCAGTGAATTTTTTGAAGTTATGAAAGCTTTCACCGTCATCCTTAGTGATAAAGCTGAAATTTAAATTCCCTAAATCATGATACACAGCCCCGCCGCCTGATAAACGGCGGACGACGATAATTCCATTTTCCTCTACATACTTTGTATTGATTTCTTCTATTGTATTTTGGTTTTTTCCGATGATGATAGACGGCTGATTCACGTAAAAAAGCAAATACGGCTGTTCAGGGTCTAAATATTTCAGGCAATACTCCTCGATGGCAAGATTGATCCGCGGATCATTGATATGTTGATTGTCAATAAATAACATGGTGCTCCTCCTTTATCCTTCCCACACAAAACCAGATTTCGCAATGTTCACTTCCCCGTTAAAAACGGTCTTGGCTTCTTTGCGAAGATTGTCATGCACGCCGAAATGAGGCAAATGGGTCAACAGCAGCTCGCCCGCTCCCGCTTCTTCTGCAATTCGCCCTGCTTCCAAGCTGTTCATATGGCCTGCGCTTGTCCCGTCTTGATCAGCATAAAAATTGCATTCTGAGATCAATAAATCAGCATTTGCCGCAAACGGAATAAATGAATCCTGATAGCTCGAATCAGCAGTATACACAACAGTATGGCTGCCGTCAGTAATCCGCATCGCATAACAAGTCACCGGGTGAACCGTTTTTAAAAAGGTAATCGTAAACGGACCGACAGTCAGCGGCTGATCAGGCTGATAGGCAATCCCTTGTGTATGCGTTTTATATGTAAGCTTTTGAAACTGTTCTATATCAGCATCATGTCCGTAAATCGGAAGCGTGTGCTCTCCTTTGCCGAGGAACGATCCGACTTGCTTGGCAAATTGCAGCGGCCCAATGTCGGCAATATGGTCATGGTGATAATGAGACAGAACCACAGCATTCAGCTTTTCCGCCGGGACATATCCAAACAGCTTAGATAACACGGCACTTCCGCAATCCACAAGCAATGAATAATCCCCCGATTGAAACAAGTAGCCCGACGTCGCTTCATTTGCGGCCGGAAAACCGCCGTAGCATCCGATAACTGTAACTTTCATAATGTCCTCCTTCTTTTTAAAAGAAAATTGATCCTCCTTCAATATACCCATTTTTCTAAAAAAAAGCATGTTTTAAACATTGTATCAAAACAGATATTGAATTTTACTTTCTGTTATATTACAATGAAGACATTACAAAGGGGAAAGAGGGATTGGTTATGCTAGGGAAAATTACTGAATTTTTTAGAAACCTGCCTTCGAAAAAGTGCACGGAATGCGGAAAAAAGATAGATGAGCAGCATGAGTGTTATGGAAATATTTGCAACGACTGTATAAAAGTAAGCGATATGTAAAGAGGCGAAAATCTCACGCATATAGTGTGAGATTTTCTTCATTCTTCTAACTTCTCTTTATATTGAAATAATAGTTAGGGTTGGGTCAAAGCTCACCTGTTTTTAGATAATTCTGGTGATTCACTTTATATTTTTGAATATTCTATATTTTCGAAATATAATTTACTATAGACGAACCTATTTCTTATCTATTATAATTTGATCTAATAGTGAGATTAAATATATGTCTATTCATGATATATGTTGATACTTTGTTTTTTGGGAGGTAATCTATGAAAAGAATTAGGTTTGGATTAGCCACGCAAATATTCGTTGGACTTATTCTAGGTGTTATTGTTGGCGTTATTTGGTACGGCAACCCAGCACTGCCTACTTATCTGCAGCCAATCGGGGATCTCTTTTTACGCTTAATCAAAATGATAGTGATTCCTATTGTTGTCTCCAGTTTAATCATCGGTGTAGCCGGAGCCGGAAATGGAAAGCAAGTTGGTAAATTAGGCTTCAGAACAATTCTGTACTTTGAGATTATTACGACCTTTGCCATCATTCTCGGACTAGCCCTTGCAAACATCTTCCACCCGGGTACAGGAGTTAATATACACGAAGCTCAAAAAACAGACATCAGTCAATATGTTGAAACAGAAAAAGAACAAAGCAATAAATCAGTGGCAGAAACATTCCTGCACATTGTGCCGACAAACTTCTTCCAATCCTTGGTCGAAGGGGATCTTCTTGCCATCATCTTCTTTACCGTACTATTTGCGCTGGGAATTTCCGCGATCGGTGAAAGAGGCAAGCCAGTATTAGCCTTTTTTGAAGGCGTTTCCCATTCGATGTTCCATGTGGTAAATCTTGTGATGAAAGTAGCGCCGTTCGGGGTTTTCGCTCTAATCGGAGTTACTGTCTCTAAATTCGGACTCGGTTCTCTTCTATCTCTCGGAAAGCTTGTCGGATTGGTATATGTCGCGCTTGCTTTCTTCTTAATCGTCGTTTTTGGGATTGTCGGAAAAATTGCCGGCATCAGCATCTTCAAATTCCTAGCTTATATGAAGGACGAAATTTTATTGGCGTTCAGTACGTCCAGCTCTGAAACCGTTCTTCCGCGCATCATGGAAAAAATGGAGAAAATCGGCTGTCCGAAAGGTATTGTATCTTTCGTTATCCCGATTGGATATACGTTTAACTTAGACGGCTCCGTTCTCTATCAGTCTATTGCCGCGCTGTTTCTGGCACAGGTATACGGCATTGATTTAACGATTTGGCACCAAATTACGCTTGTATTAGTTTTGATGGTGACATCTAAAGGAATGGCTGCCGTTCCAGGAACTTCATTTGTCGTCTTGCTTGCAACACTGGGCACGATCGGTGTTCCGGCAGAAGGACTTGCCTTTATTGCCGGTGTAGACCGCATTATGGACATGGCACGTACAGTTGTAAACCTGACTGGTAACGCACTTGCTGCCGTTGTCATGTCTAAATGGGAAGGCATGTTTAATCCTGCAAAAGCAGAAGCTGTCATGACCCAATCTAAAGCAGATCAAAACGCAACCATTTCCGGTTAATCAAAAAAGCCTGCGGGGTTCTTATCGCCCCGCAGGCTTTTTTTAATCTTGGACAAGCTCAAACAGCTCTGTAATCAAAACAGTCTCCTCATTCAGCTCCATTTCGCCGTTTTTGATCAGCTCCGCCCATGCTCTCCGATGGTCCTCCTGAAATTCATCAATTCGGTCTCCGTTGCCCTCGCCTTTGACTAACCTCATATCAGGCGCTCCAAAGGTCGTCTCAAACACATCTGTCACTTTTATATTGCATCTCGGGTTATCATGTTTATCATAAACGGTTACAAGCTGTCCCGCTGTTTGATATACATCACTCAGTTCATCTTTTGAATATAATGATTTCGGCGCGCAGGTGGCCGTTTTTTCTCCAGCAAGGATTTGCTGGATCAGCTGTTCTCCAAGACCTTCATCGCCCTCCCAGCCGAAAGTGCTTTTCAGTTCATAGATTTTCATTTATTTTCTCCCTCTTATACCATCGGTGATTGCACATAATAATATAGAAGCTTCGCTGTATGGCGGAGGGAAGACTTATGCGTGCGCTCAAAAGCGTGCGAAGCGTCAATTCCCGGCCCGATCAGGCCGTGCACGATATCGTGACCTGATTTGATCGCTGCTGAGGCGTCCGACCCGTAATATGGATAAATATCAAGCTTATAGTCAATATGATGCTTTTCAGCTAAATCGACCAAATGCTTTCTCAGCTGATAATGATACGGACCGCTCGAATCCTTCACGCAAATCGAAACCGAATATTCGTCTGTCGCCTGCCCGTCGCCGATAGCGCCCATATCCACCGCCAAGTATTCAACAGTTTCAGCAGGAATATTGGAGTTTCCGCCGTATCCGATTTCTTCATTATTAGAAATCAGAAAATGAGTCGTATACGGCAGTTCAATGTCTTCTGTTTGAATTTGATGAATTAAGCGAAGCAACAAGGCTACGCTTGCTTTGTCATCTAAATGGCGTGATTTAATGAATCCGCTTGATGTGATCTCGACACGGGGATCAAATGAAACAAAATCCCCTACGCCAATGCCAAGCTCTTCCGTATCCTTACGGCAGTGCACAGGCTCATCCAGGCGAATTTCCATGTTCTCTTGATTGCGCTCCGCTTTTCCCGCGTCTTTGTACACGTGAACAGACGTTTGGTGCATTAAAATGGTCCCCGTATACGTTTTACCCGAGGCCGTTTCAATTTGGCAATACTCCCCTTCAATCGAGTTGTAGCGGAAACCGCCGATCAAATCAATTTTCAGCCGGCCGTCTGCCTTAATTTCTTTCACCATTGCGCCCAAGGTGTCAACGTGCGCCGTTAGCATTCTGTGACGGGATGTATCGCGGCCCGGAAGTGTGGCAATCAAACCACCCTTATGGTTCAGAACCGTTTCGACCTTCCATTCTTTTAAAAGGTGTTCAACGTATTTGATCACCTCATATGTATTCCCTGTCGGACTTGGGATAGACACAAGTTCTTTAATCAGCTCCATCGTTTTCCGAACGGACGTCATCGGTCATTCCTCCTTTTATTATCTATTTAAAATATACTCTTTTCCTGATAGACCCGTCCAATCTTTTCCTATCAATCTTTCATATGCTGTAGTAAGCATGGGAAGAGGAGGGATATCTATGTGCTGTCGTCATTCACATGAACAGAAATGTCATTGTCACCATTGGTTCGATGATTTTTGGTTCTTTGACGAGTGGTTCGATAAAGATTTCCACGACCATTGCAAGAAAGAGAAAGAATGCCATGACCCTTGCGAGAAAAAGAAGAAAAAGAAAAGAAATTGCTCTTGCAAAAAACGCTGCCACTCTTGCTGTCATTGCTAAGGACTGAATCAGAAATATTCTGATACCCCATGCCTAAACGAATATTTCATTCATATTTTTCCAAGCGGGCTGTTACTGCTGCTTGGATTTTTTATTGAAACAGCCTTTTTGCCTTTACAATCCAAACCACTGATGCCGCGGCTATCACAGCAACGATGAGTTCAACAGCCGCCGCATGTTCTATCACTCCTTTTTGGTATAAAACAGCCGGTACATTAAACAGCCCGTGTAAGAGTATCGAATACAGCAAAAACAGCGGCCGGCGGCTTTTAACCGCATACAGCACAAATAGTGACAGACCGATTTGAACAGAGATGGCGCTGATTCTTTCCATTCCGCCGAGCAGCCATTCATACGAAGGTGTATTCAGCAGCTGCGCCTGAATCGGCATAAGTGCCTGCTTCACATCTTGATGAATCAAAAGCTGTTCAAAAGTGCCGCTATTGATCGCAAAAGCGTACACGATAAGCGTAATGCTGGACAAGCCGGTTATTAGGATCGCCTCCAGACCGCCGTGGCCCGCTCCGAAGGCCAGACCGTCCGCCCAGGAAAGTCGGCGCTTCATAAAGAAACGCATCATGATATACCTTCCGCACTCCTCAAAAATCCCGGCCATCAAGCATCCGTAAAGGGCATACCAGACTGGATGCTTCATCAGTTCTTTCGTCGTTTCATTCATTTGCAGCACATAAACATGAACGCCGCCCTCCAACAGCTGAGCAAAGACAAAAAACGTAAGAGCGCCAATAAAAAACACCTTAATCGGAGCATGATACTTTCGCCTAAACCATATCATCAGTCCGATCGGCAACAAAAACGCAATAGCCCCTGAAATGATCATAGAGGCTATCGCTCCTTGACTGACCATTTTTTTCCTCCTTTTCTGATTTTCTACTGACAGTTTCTCTTTTTTTATCAAAAATCCTCTTTTTAGTACCAGATACTAATATCTAGTGTTATAATCTGATAATAAAAGGAGTTGTTATGATGTCAAAAGCAAACATTACAGCAATCGGCACCTATGCGCCGACCCGGCGTTTAACCAATGCGGATCTGGAAAAAATCGTAGATACGTCTGATGAATGGATTGTTCAGCGCACAGGAATGAGAGAACGGCGGATTGCCGATGAGCAGCAGTTCACTTCAGACCTCTGCATTGAAGCAGTGAAAGATCTCGAGAGCCGTTACGACGGAACACTTGAAGATGTGGATATGATTCTCGTCGCCACAACAACAGCAGATTATGCCTTTCCGAGTACGGCTTGCCGGGTGCAGGAATATTTCGGCTGGGAGAACACCGGCGCGTTAGATATCAATGCGACATGCGCAGGACTGACATACGGTCTCCATTTGGCAAACGGATTGATTACATCCGGGCTTCATCAAAAAATTCTCGTCATCGCCGGAGAAACTTTGTCAAAAGTGACTGATTATACAGATCGAACGACATGCGTTCTGTTCGGCGATGCTGCGGGCGCGCTATTGGTTGAACGAACTGAAGAGGCACCGGGATTCCTCGCCTCCGTCCAAGGAACATATGGAAAAGGTGCAGATATTTTGTATAGGGCAGGACTGCGGAGCGAACTCAACGGCATGCCGCTTGCGGATTCCGGGAAAATGGTCCAAAACGGACGCGAAGTGTATAAGTGGGCCGCAAGAACCATTCCCCGTGAATTTGAACATCTTTTACACAAAGCAGGGCTCAGCCGTGATGATCTTGATTGGTTTGTTCCCCACAGCGCCAACTTGCGCATGATCGAATCGATTTGTGAAAAAACACCGTTTCCGATTGAACAAACACTCACCAGTGTCGAATATTACGGAAATACATCCTCAGTCTCTATTGTTTTGGCCCTTGATCTGGCAGTGAAAGCCGGGAAGCTGAAAAAAGACCAAACCCTGATGCTTTTCGGATTTGGCGGAGGATTAACGTATACCGGACTTCTGATTAAATGGGGATATTAAATCAAAAAAGACCTTGTTTCCTGAGAAACAAGGTCTTTTTCATTAGGAAGCCGGCTGTTCTTCTGAAGTGTCTTCCTTCCGGCTTAAGATCGTAAAGTAGGTAATGCTCAGCGCGATCATGACAAGAGCAATGCCGATTAAGACACCAGCCATCTGCCACATGTAGCCGAAATCTCCGTTTGAAATCACTGCTCTGAACCCGTTTATGCTGTAGGTCATCGGCAGCGCGCCATGGATCACCTGATAGAAATGCGGAAGCAATTCTAACGGGAAGGTTCCTCCGCTGGCCCCGAGCTGCAGCACTAAGATAATAACTGCAATAAACCGTCCCGGATTGCCCATCGTCGTGGCCAAAAATTGAATCATTGCAAGGAAAGCGAGACTCGTAATGATCGTAAACACGTAAAATCTCCATGTGCTCTCCACCTCGAGACCGATTCCCAGAAGAAGAACTGTCGCCACAATAAGCGATTGAATAATTCCGACCAGCATCATGACATTAAATTTACTGAAGAACCACTCAAATCCGTTTCTCGGACGGCCTGATGCTTCTTTCAGCGGGAATACGACCGTCAGCATAATGCCGCCGACATACAAGCCCATTGATAGGATATAAGGCGTCAGTCCTGTTCCGTAGTTAGGGACGGAATGAATCGCGTCGTCATTGGTTTTAACCGGATCTGCAAACATACCGTATGTTTCATCATCAGCGCTGATATCCCCTGTTTGATCAGCCGCATCATTCAGCTTATTAGACAGCTGTCCTGTGCCGTCCAGAAGCTTGCCTAAACCTGTATCAAGCGATTCAGATCCCTCAGCGAGTTTTGATGATCCATTTTGAATTTGTTTAGAACCGTCTAACAGTTTCAGTAAGCCGCCTGACACTTGGCTGCCGCCTGTAACCAATTGTTCTGAGCCTGCTTTTGCTTTAGCAAACTGTTTATTGTATTCTCCAATACCGGCTGTCAGTTTATTTTGGCTATCTGTGATCTGCTGTGAACCGTTGTATATCTTCTCGGTTCCTTCAGTTAATTTGTCAATTGCATCTTGCGTCGCTTTTGCACCGTTAAAAAGCTTAGATGTAGCTTCCGGCATTGCTTTCAGCTGTGCCGCCTGCTCTTTTACATCTTCCAGAGAGGCTTTAATCGTTGAAATGTCAGGAAGCTGATCCACTGAAGGGAGCCGGCTTATGATTTGGTCAAAATCAGGCGCATCCACTTGTGGTAGCTTCTTCTCAACAGAATGAATCAGCTGGCTTTTTTGTTCCGCTGTTAAGAACTCGCTTGAATTGATCACATTTTTAAATGCCTGATCACGGTTTTTCAAGCTGTTTTCAAACTCTGTCAGCTGCTTTTTAAATTCGTTCATCGCAGTTTCAGATTTTTCAAGGTTGCTGACAGCTGTTTCAAGCTGTGTCAAATCGACTGCGTTTATGACCTTCTCTGCTTTTTCTACTTTCTGAGAAGCCTCTGCGGCCTTTGTATTAAGCTGATCCAGCCCGTTTGTAATCTTTGGAAATCCCTGCTGCAATGTCTGCTGGCCGGCAAGAAGTTCATTCAGCTTGCCTGTCAGCTCACTTGACCCCGCGGCAATTTTTCCTGAATTTTCATAAATGGTATTGCTGCTGTCCTGGAATTTGCCGAGCGAGCTGTCAAGCGATTGAATGCCGCTTGTTACTTTAGCTGCTCCTTCTGCCAGCTGCGCCGTTTTGTCACTGATTGTCGCAGTGCTTTCTGTCAGCTTCTCCAGGTTTTCTTTCAGCTGGGCGCTTCCGTTTTTCGCATCCTTGGTGCCGTCATCAATTTTTTTCGCTCCGCTGCTCGCGTCGCTGAGACCTTTGGCAATATCTTTAAAGTTATCAAAAATCACTTTTGTATATTGCTCGGTCACTTCTTTAGAAACAGAAGCTTTCAGTTTATCAATCGCTTTTTCGCCGATCGTTGCTCCTACATAGTTTGAACCGGCATTCGTATGGTATTTCAAATCTAGTTTTTTCGGATTTTTGTCCATTACAGTGCTGGCGTTTTTAGAGAAGTCTTCTGGAATCTCGACTACTAAATAGTATTTTTGATTTAATAAGTCCTTTAATGATTGGTCGAGATCATTGGAAAAATGCCAGTCAAAGCTTTTATTATCCTTTAATTCTTTTACCAGATCATCACCGATTTGAAGCTTTTCTCCCTCATATGTCGTTCCTTTGTCCTGGTTGACGACAACGACAGGCAGCTGGTCAACTGTGCCGTACGGGTCCCAATAAGCCTTTAAGAAAACACCGCTGTAAATAAGCGGGACAAACAAAATGGCGATGATGGGAATCAATAATTTTTTACTCGTTACGATGTCTTTCCATTGACTTCGTATTGTGTTCATCCTGATGCCTCCATTCTAAAACTGACTCATCATGAAAAATGGTCATCTTCTTGTAAAGAGAAAGGATTATCTAGTTGGCTGACAATCCTTTGACAACATACAACTCAAGCAGTTCCGCAATCGTTTCTTTATCAAGCGGAGGATGCTGTTTTTCCCAATCAAAAATGAGCGCGATATAAAGCTTCAGCATGACAAAAGCCGTCAGCTCAGGATCACATGGCTTGATATCTCCGTTTTCGACACCCTCTTCTATCTTATTTTTAATATAAGAAAGAATGGAACGCTCCATTTTCTGAATCACGTCCTGAACTGCCATTGTACCAATCTCAGCATTTTCTTGAAAAATTTTAATCGTCAGCTGATGTGTTTTCCTGAATTCCAGAATGGCAAACAGCGCCCTGTGAACATTTTCATGGAACGGGAGATCAGGCTCCATCGCTTCGTCAGCTTTTTGCTTCATTTCTTTTAATAACGTAGAGAAAATATCATCAAACAGCTCTTCTTTATTTTTGAAAAACGTATAGATGGTTCCTTTTCCCACGTTCGCAAGCTTCGCCACCAAATCCATTGTCGTCGCTTTATAGCCAAACTGTGTGAAAGACTTTGTGGCAGCCTCCAAAATGAGCTTTTTTCGATCTATTGACATTTATATCACCTCAAAACTGACCATTTGAACATTTTAGTCAATAAGTACATATGCAAATGTATCATACCATGCTGAACAATTCAAACATTTTTTACACAATATTGCCATCACCTAGACACAAAAAACCTCCGTACCGGTACGGAGGTTTAGTCGAATAAATATTTCAGCGTATCTGACACAGCTGCTTTTCCTTGATCGATACAGTCCGGAATTCCAACACCCTCGAAAGATGCACCAGTCATGTACACACCAGGATAGGAGGAAGCCAGCGCTTCTCGGAGCTCATTGATACGCCGTTTATGGCCGACATGGTATTGAGGCATGCTTTCATGCCAGCGTGTGACACATGTCATTTCCGGCTCGCCGTTGATTTTCATTACTTTCTTTAAGTCTTCCAGCACAATGTTGATAATGTCGTTATCTGAGAGGTCGACGATGGATTCGTCTCCGGCCTTTCCGACATATGCCCGAAGCAGTGTTTTGCCTTCCGGCGCTGCGTGCGGCCATTTTTTGTTCGTCCACGTACAAGCTGTGATCGCGAAATCACTGTTCCTTGAAATGACAAAGCCCGTGCCCTCATGCTCCATCTGGACGGTACCTTCCGGAAAGCCTAAGGCGACATTCGCCACAGATGTGGAATGCATGTTTTTCAGGTTTGCAACAGCCGGCAAATCGGAAAGCATTCCCGCGGCAGCTTTATGCGGGGCTGTTACAATCACTGATTCGGCATCAAGGGATACGCCGTTATCAAGATCAAGCGAATAGCCCGTGCCCTCTCGGCTAATGTTGGTAACCTTTGTGCCTTTGTATACCTTTGTCAGCTTTAATTGATTTTCAATCTCTTCGACAAGCGTCTGCAGGCCTGTTGTCAGCGTCTGAAACTGCCCTTGTTTTTTGGCTGTCAGCTGCTGGCCGGAGCCTTGAGGTCTTGTTTTTTTCATCCCCAGGATCAGGCTTCTGTGCTTTTGTTCCGTCTGATAGAATTGCGGGAATGTTGACATCAGGCTGAGTTTGTCGATATCACCTGCATAGATGCCTGATAAAAGCGGCTCGATTAAATTCTCGACAACTTCATCCCCGACACGCCTGCGGAAAAATTCACCCAGTGACTGATCCTCTTTTGATTTACTTGCGGGCAGGATGAAATCCATTGCAGCTCTCGCCTTCCCTGACAGAGAAAACAGCCCCGTTGACACGAACGGCGCGATTTTGGTTGGTATTCCCATTACAGCTCCCTTCGGCATCGGATGCAAAGTGCGGTTGACAAGCACGTAGGATTGTCCGGTCGCATTGTTCACAAGCAGATGGTCAAGACCTAAGTCTTTGACAAGCTGCGGAGCGCTTTTTTTTCGTTCCAGGAATGAGTCAGGTCCTCTTTCGATGACATAGCCTTCCTTCTTGACTGTCTGGATTTTTCCGCCTACTCTCGGGCTTGCCTCAATAAGCGTCAGCTCAAGCGGCAAATTTTTGTCTCTGATTTCTTTTTCCATGTAGAAGGCGGCGGCTAAACCGGTAATGCCGCCGCCGATGATGACTACATGCTTTTTGCCGTCACTCATGTTCATCGCCTTCTTTAACGTCCTAATTTTTTCAAAACGACTGTTGCTAAAGCATCAATAAATGCCGGTTTAGCGTTCGGCATTTCCGGCCGGTAATAGCTGGCGCCGATATCGTCAGTCACCACTTTGCACTCATAATCGTTGTCATAAAGCACTTCTAAATGGTCCGCGACAAATCCGACAGGCACATATACGAATGCTTGATAGCCTTTTTGTTCAAATAAATCACGTGTCAGATCTTGGACGTCAGGTCCAAGCCACGGATCAGGCGTGTTGCCTTCACTTTGCCAGCCGACAGCGTATTCAGATACGCCTGCTCCTTCAGCGATCAACTTCGCGGATTCATGAAGCTGATCCGGGTACGGGTCTCCGTACTCTTTAATTTTTTCCGGGAGGCTGTGCGCGGAAACAATGAGCATCGCGTTTTCTCTTTCTTCCTTCGGCATTGACGCATACGTGTCCTTCACTTGGTCAACCCAATATTTCACAAACTTCGGCTCATCGTACCAGCTTTCGACAGACGTAATTGTTAACCCGCCGAGTTTTTCAGCCTCTTCTTTCGCACGTTTGTTGTAGGACTGCACGCTGAATGTGGAGAAGTGCGGTGCCAACACAAGGCTGACCGCCTCTGTAATGCCGTCCTTATGCATCTCTGCCACAGCGTCTTCAATAAACGGCTCGATATGCTTCAGCCCGATATACGCTTTAAACGTAATCTCATCCTGAATCTCGTTTAAGTGCTGTTCAAGTTTATAAGCCTGTTCCTCTGTGATTTTGGCAAGCGGCGAAATGCCCCCGATTGCTTCATATCTGTCTTTCAGATCCTGAAGCATTTCAGGCTCAGGCTTTCTGCCTCTTCTGATATGTGTATAATAACGCTCTATATCTTCTTCTTTGTAAGGCGTGCCGTACGCCATAATGAGAAGCCCCATTTTCTTTTTACCCACTGTTTACACCCTCTTTAGATGATCTATCACAAAACAATTTTGACAGGCTTTTATCCTGATACCAAAAAATATGCTCAGGAGTATAGGCCTATTTTCTTTGATTGAGAATATTCATGTACAAATGCAGTCAGCTTTTTCAGCACTTCCGGACTGACATCAGGAAATACGCCGTGCCCGAGGTTAAAAATGAAGCTATCCGATTGTAAGCCTTGATCAAGAATTTCTTTCGTTCTCTTCTCGATCACTTCCCACGGAGCAAGCAAAATGGACGGGTCTAGGTTGCCTTGCACTGTTTTGGTGATGCCTTTTGATCTGGCTTCATCAATGCTCAGTCTCCAATCGAGCCCGACAACATCGAGAGGCAGGTCATGCCAATCCGTTGCTAAATGGCTGGCACCTACACCAAACATGATAAGCGGCACATTTTCGGACGCCAGCTCAGAAAAAATCCGGTTCATCACTGGTTTGATGTACGTTCTGTAATCCGCTTGATTCAGCGCGCCAACCCATGAATCAAAGATTTGAATGGCTTTTGCGCCCGCCTTAATTTGCGCTTTCGCATACACGATAATCATGTCGGCAAGTTTTGTCATCAGCAGGTTCCAGGCATCCGGCATGCTGTACATAAAGGCTTTTGTTTTATTGTAGTTTTTCGAAGGCCCGCCTTCGATCATATAGCTGGCAAGCGTAAAAGGCGCACCAGAGAAACCGATTAGCGGGACGTCAAGCTGTTCATTGACAAGCAGTTTGATCGTTTCGAGCACGTACGGCACGTCCTGTTCCGGCTCAAGCTTTCCGAGCTTTTCAATGTCCTGCAGAGAACGAATAGGCTGATCAATCACCGGCCCGATTCCATTTTTAATTTCAACATCCACACCGATCGACGGAAGCGGCGTCATAATATCTTTATAAAGGATTGCAGCATCGACTCCGTATTGCTCGACCGGAAGCCTTGTGACGTACGCACACAATTCGGGCTGATGTGTAATTTCGAACAATCCGTATTTTTCCTTCAGCTTACGGTACTCCGGCTGTGAGCGCCCGGCTTGTCTCATGTACCAAACAGGCGTGTGATCCGCTTTTTCTCCCCGCGCAGCTTTTAAAAACGTCTCGTTAAACGTTTCTCGTTTCCTCATTTGATTTCCACCTTTCATACTGCAACCATACGTTCGTGTTCCTTGACCATTACACTATACCTCGTTTTGGGCAAATGGTATAGAAATCCGGCCCAAAGTTCAAAAAATCGCCGAATTCCATTAAGAGGAAAACAACTTCGGCTGAACGTAATCGGTTCCTTCTCCTTCTTTTTTTGTCTGTGTATTATAGGGCACCACTTTATAGGAAGCACCCGAAAACAAATTGGCATATGGGATCTCATAGCTTCCCTTTCCTTCAACAGAATCAAGAAGCGTATCCTTGCCGTCCTTATTTACATAAATTCTGTATACTGCCCGATCATCCTCTTGCGCATCCCATTTTAATTCAATCGTAAACAGCCCCGCTGCCCTAAATGTATAGTCAGCCGTTAGCGTTTTGACAGGTTCAAGCTCAATAGGGCTTTCAAGTTCTTTTACTTTTTTAGGCTTCGTAAACGCTGAACCCGTTTCGCCAGCCTGTGTCAAAATATCCTTAAACATTCTGGTTGGATATGCGCTTCCGCCTTTTAAGTAATGGTTGTGATCTGTTTTGTCATAGCCCATCCAGACAGCTCCCGTTATGTTCGGCGTATAGCCTGCAAACCAGGCATCCTTTGTGGCGCCGGAAACGCCAGTATATGAGGTAGAACCGGTTTTCCCAGCAAGATCGCCGTGAAAGGCGCCGGACGTTGCCGTTCCCTTCTTAACCACCTGCTGAAGCATTCTCGTCATGTTCCAAGACGTCTGTTTGCTGAATACTCTTTTTCCTTCTTCTTTATGATCGGCTATTATTTCCCCGTCCTCATCGGTTATGTTTGAAATAAAGTACGGCTCGGTGTACGTTCCATTTGCGGCAAACGTATGAAAAGCGCCGGCAAGCTGGAGGGGCGACACGCCTTTTTCTAAACCGCCGAGAGCTAGAGCAAGCCCCTCATCCGGTATATCAATACCGTTTGACTTTAAATAAGATTTTCCCGTTTCCACACCGATCTCATTCAGCGTCCACACTGCCGGCGCATTTTTGCTGTAAGTGATGGCATCCGACATCGTGACTTCCCCTTCATAACGCCCGTCATAATTTTTTGGTGTATAGTCTCCGTAGGATTGTAATTCATCCTTTAACAGAGAGTACGGCTTAAATTTCTTTTCCTGCATCGCCGGTCCGTATACAGCCAGCGGCTTAAACGTTGATCCCGGCTGGCGCACAGCTGTCACACGATTATATCCTTTAGCCGTGTAATCTCTTCCGCCAATCGCCGCTTCCACACCGCCCGTTTTATTGTTGATAAAAACTGCGCTTCCTTCCGCATCTTGATCTGTTCCGGGATAATAGCTGGCTTCCTTCATGACTTGATAAGCCGTTTTTTGCAGTTTTGAATCAAGCGGCACCTTAATCGTGTACCCGCCTTGAAGCAGCTGCTCTCCGGAAATGGAATACTTATCCTCCGCTTCTTCGATTACAAGATCAATATAGCTGTCAAACCAAGGTGTTTTTGACTGTTTCTTCACGTTCAGCCCGAGCGTCCTCCCCTGCGCACTGACAGCCTCTTTCGCACTGATATAGCCCTGGTCATTCATCATGCCGAGAATCGTATCCCGCCGCTCCTTACTTTTATCAGGATGCAAAACAGGAGAATACGTAGAAGGTGCCTTCGGAATAGCAGCCAAGACCGCGCCTTCGGATACGCTTAAATCTTTAACTTCCTTATTAAAATAATAGTGGGACGCAGCTTGAATGCCATAAACCCCGTGTCCGAAGTATAGCTGGTTCAGATACATTTCCAGCAGCTTGTCTTTGCTGTAGTCCCGTTCAAGGTTGATCGCTATGATCACTTCTTTCGTTTTTCTTAAAAACGTTTTGTCATGTGTCAGAAAGATATTTTTGGCAAGCTGCTGGGTGATCGTGCTCCCGCCTTCTACTTTTCCTCCTGCTAATATATCGCGGTACACCGCTCTTCCAACAGATTTCACATCGATACCGTGGTGTTCGTAAAACCTCTTATCTTCCACTGCGATAAATGCTTCTCTGACCTCTTTCGGAATTTCATTAATGGAGACCGGTTCACGATTTTCTGTATACAGACTTGCGACCTCATCCCCGTTTTGGTCAACAATTTTTGAAGATGCGTGAAGGATCAGCTTCTTTTCATCTATGACATAATGACCGAGAAAAATGATTGAAATATATCCTATTAAAGCGAGAAAAGCAGTTAACACTAAAATAATGATGGGAATGAAAAGTTTCTTTTTCTTTATCTTAAACATGAACTCACCTCGCCTTTCTAAAGGTAGTATGGGAAAAATTGTTTGGATTTATGTTTGAAGCAGTCGCCAATAGAAACTTATACCATTGTTTTGATATACTAGCAAGCAGGAGGTGGCTGATATGAAGGTTTATATTACATATGGGACAGCCGATTTTTTGAAAAACATCGTGCAAAAACATTCCTCGGAAAATATGCTTTTGATGCAGGGACAGGAAAATGCGATTTTAATTCACGAAACAAACGGAGAAACGGTTTTTCAGGCCCCCCATTCCTATGAAGTCATTGACCAAGTCGGGGACATGAAGCATCCCGGTTTCGCAGTATTGAACAATATAGCCGTCACACAGGAAGGGCGCCCGCTGTTTGAAAACAGATTTAAAAACAGAGCGGGAAAAGTCGAAAACGAGCCCGGTTTTGAAGCCATTCGTGTCCTGCGTCCCCTTGACAGCGATACGTACGTCATTCTCACCTTGTGGGAAACAGAAAGAGCCTTCCAAGACTGGCAGCAGTCAGGCTCATACAAAGAAGCCCACAAAAAACGCAGCACGTCTGCCGGAGTTGACACAACGTCCATCTTCTCCCGGCCTTCGTATGTCACCACATATGTTGCTGTCGAATAGCTGCCGGAATGTCCGGCAGTTTTTTTTATGGCGAAAGGGAGGGAAGTGAGTTGAAATATATTTGCCCAGTCTGCGGGTTTAAAGGGCTGACAGAACCAGCATATGATGACCGAGGGAATCACTCCTATGAAATCTGCTTGTGCTGCGGCTTCCAATTCGGATTCGACGATTATGAAATAACGAGTGAGGACGGCTCTTACTTAGAACCTTCGGAAAGCATAACCGCCTACCGAAAAAAATGGCTTGCTGCCGGTGCCGTTATTTTTTCACCCGAATGCTACCCGCAGCACCAGCAGCAGCGCTAAAAAGGGATTGAAGCATGAGTTGGTCGAGCAGCTAAAACATATCCTTGTTGATCTGAAGTAATATCTGCTATCGGATACCTTCTGTCCCAGCACCTTCCGCCCGCCTATGAATAATCTGTAGGAAGCGGAAGGAGTGATCAATGATGGAAATCGGGATTATGTCTGTTCATGTTCTTTATGTGTTTTTTATTGGAGCAATCATTCTTTTTATGCTGCTGCGAAAAGATACAACCTTTATATCGTTATTTGGGATTTTCATCATTTCGTTATGGGCCAGCCATTCGCTTTCAGCTTCGGTCAGCAGTTTATTCCACAGCTTCATCTACGCGGCATCTGAGCTGCTGCCTACGATTTTCATTATCTGTTTTATCGTATCTATGAGTGATGTGTTAACGAAAACAGGGATAAATGAAGCGATGATTTCTCCCTTTGTACGACTAGTTAAAGGACCTGTGATGGCATACTGGCTGATAGGCGGACTGATGTTTGCCATCTCTCTTTTCTTCTGGCCTTCGCCGGGTGTCGCTTTAATCGGCGCCGTTCTGCTTCCGGCAGCCGCCCGTGCCGGCCTGCCGCCTATCGCTGCCGCCATGGCAATGAATTTATTCGGGCACGGCTTTGCCCTTTCTGGAGACTTTGTCATTCAAGCAGCGCCAAAACTGACAGCTGATGCAGCAGGCATCCCTGTCGGTGATGTCGTCTCAGCAAGCATTCCGCTCGTTCTGATTATGGGCGTGACTACAACAACTGCCGCTTTCTTTTTGATTCAGCGTGAACGCAAAAAACAAATGCGGCCCGCTTCTTTTTCCCCGATGATGTCAGCTGAACATGACACTTCAATGTATTTGCCGAAACGTCTTCGGTCTTTGCTGGCTCTTTTGATTCCTCTTGTATTTGCAGCTGATATCGCCTGTATGGTCATATTCAACCTTCAAGGAAATGATGCAACCGCGTTAATTGGCGGATCATCCATTTGCATCCTGCTGATCGTCCATTTCCTTGTGTATAAACAGAAAGGGCTTGAAAAAATTACTGGATATTTTATCGAGGGGTTTCAATTCGGCTTTAAGGTTTTCGGTCCCGTTATCCCGATTGCCGCTTTCTTTTATCTTGGTGATTCCGGCTATGAGAGCATATTGGGTACTGAACTTCCTAAACATTCACACGGCATTGTCAATGATCTCGGCATCGCCCTATCCCACGCGATGCCTATGTCCAAAGAGCTTGCGGCCGCAGCCTTGACTGCCGCTGGAGCCGTAACCGGGCTCGACGGTTCAGGATTTTCAGGCATTTCCCTCGCCGGCTCCATCGCCAAGCTTTTTTCATCCGCTCTCCATGCTAATCCAGCCGTCCTGACTGCACTCGGGCAAATATCAGCCATCTGGGTGGGCGGCGGTACGCTTATTCCATGGGCGCTCATTCCCGCTGCAGCCATTTGCAAGGTCGATCCATTCGAGCTTGCCAGAAAGAACTTCCTCCCCGTAGTCATCGGGCTTTCGGTGACAACCATTGCAGCGATGATCATGCTTTGAAACACAACCAGTTGAAATATTCAGACTTTTTCTATACAATCATGGAAAAGCTTAGAAAAGGGGGAAGCGGCTTTGTCCATCAACACGCTGCAAAAAGAGATAAACAAACAGCTCGACAGCTGTTTCAATGAAATGGTGGAAATCAGGCGCCATTTCCATATGTACCCTGAACTTTCCAATCAGGAAGAAAAAACGGCCGCTTTTATTGCTTCCTATTACGAATCGTTAGGAGTCCCGATTCGCACCAAAGTCGGCGGCAATGGAGTCCTGGCTTATATAGAAGGCAGCGAACCCGGTCCTGCTGTCGCATTGCGGGCCGATTTTGACGCCCTTCCCATCCAAGATGAAAAAGATGTTCCTTACGCTTCCAAAGTGCCCGGTGTCATGCACGCATGCGGCCACGACGGCCATACAGCGGCTCTGCTTGCCGTCGGAAAGGTGCTTTATCAGAACAGGCATGATCTCAAAGGAACGTTTATTATGATCCACCAGCACGCTGAAGAGTACGCGCCAGGAGGTGCAAAACCGATGATTGAGGACGGCTGTCTTGAAAACGCAGACGTCATATTCGGTACCCATCTTTGGGCGACTGAGCCGATTGGAACCATTCTCTGCCGCTCCGGCGCCGTAATGGCCGCAGCTGACAGATTTACAATCAGCATTCACGGAAAGGGCGGCCATGGCGCTCACCCCCATGATACAAAAGACGCCGTCCTGATCGGCTCGCAAATCGTTTCCTCGCTGCAGCATATTGTCAGCCGCAAAGTCAATCCGATTCACTCCGCCGTCATATCGACAGGCTCTTTTATGGCTGATAATCCCTTTAATGTGATTGCAGACCATGCAACACTCATTGGCACAGCCCGTTCGTTTAATGACAATGTCCGCGACATTCTGGAAAAAGAAATTGAAGCCGTTGTAAAAGGAGTGTGCAGCATGCACGGCGCTTCCTATGACTACAACTACGAACGCGGATACCCAGCGGTAGTCAATCACCCCGCGGAGACCGACCATCTGGTAAACGTCGCAAAAAACACAGACGGCGTTCATCAGGTTCTTAAAGGTGAACCGCAAATGGGCGGCGAAGATTTTTCTTATTACTTACAGCATGTCAAAGGAACCTTTTTCTTTACCGGAGCCGCTCCTGAACAGCCTGAGCGTATCTATTCCCACCACCATCCGAAATTTGATATTAATGAAAAAGCGATGCTGACTGCTGCCAAAGTGCTTGCAGGGGCTGCAATCACTTATCATTTATCATAAAAAAACAGCCGGCGTTTTACTCTCCGGCTGTTTACTTTAATATTCTTAGATGAAAAACGTGTCTTGCTGTATCTCCAAGCTGAGCAAGCAGTTTATAATTGGCAATTCCGCCGACTGCGGCCCCTATCCCTGGTAAAAGCTGAAAAAGCTTGACGACATCAATATAATCGCGATACTCCTGCTGAAATACTCTCCAGTCAATATCCTTTTTCTCCGTCTCCCAGTTTTCAATGACAGAAAAAAGCGATTTGCGGCAGTCATCACTTGAAAAAGCAAGCTGAAATACAAGCAGCAAAAACATCCTTTCTTCTGCATTCTTCACATCAAAGCCGTATATTGAGGACAAAGTGAATAAACATTTCATCTTAATGGAGAGCAGCAGCGGGAAATCAGCAATACCTAAAAAGATGCCGCCCGCCCCGGTGCCGACTCCTTCAGCAGCCGCCACTTTCTGATAAGAAGCGATCGTTTTTTTGGCAAGCTCGTTTTTTTCACTGAGTGAAAGTGTGCTTGTATCCTTCTTATAGGTGATGATATTAGATCCCGCCATCGTGGCTTCCACCATTTTTTTCACGCTTTCAGTTACCGCTGCATGAATTTTTTCAGGTATCCGTTCATTCACCTTTGTTTGCACACGCTTTGAGAAGCGTTCAAACATGGAATCCTTTCGCAAAAAATGCATTTTCCATTGAAGAGCTTCCTGCATCAGCAGATTCTCGCTCATTTGACCTACCCCTTTTTTCAGCTCACAGCTTTCCGTGTTTTTTTAATCTGGCGGTCATGTAGGACGGCAGAACAACAAAGATCAAGACGGCAGAGCCGATCAACGCGTACAGAAAACCTGCAGCGCCCGCAGCATAGGCAGAGGCCGCTGCCATGAGTAGAGCCTGCACGCTAAGCGCAGCTTTTAATAGAGAGAAATAGCTTTTCAGCTTCGCTTCCTTTTTGACAGGATATAGCTCTTGAAGCGCCAGATGGTCAAAGTGGCCAAATAGCGGCAGAAACTGAATACCTGTGATAAAGACGGTAAACACAGTCAAAATCCCTGCGATCATCGGGCTTGCAGAGGCATACATAATGATCAGCGCAAAAATAACGGTTAATCTGACTTGAATGCCTAAGTAATCACTTGAACGCAAAAACGCGCGGGCAAACATGTAAGCAAACGTTTTACGCTGTTCAAACGGCACAAACCGCAGCAAAAAGTCGAGATACGCTCTCCGTTTCGCTTGTTTCTTTAAATGCGGCACATCCGTAAACAGGTTGGCAATCCGGTAAAAACGCTGCTTGCGTCTCAACTCGTATTCAATATGGCTCTCCCATTTGAATGTTTTTCCTTTTGCAGCGGAAGACACATAAAGATAAAGAGCCGCCATAATGATATAGATGACAAGCGCATACACATAAACCGATTGAAAAACAAAATACAGGACGACTGTATTAGCGGCAAAACGAATGACTAGATTCATCTGTTTCATGCTTCGGTCATTTTGAAACGTCATACGCCATTCTATGGCCTGATTCCACGCTTTCAGCAGCAGAAGCTGTACAAATACCGCCGCATACGAAACGAGCGAGGCCCCCGGCGTGACAGCGAAATAAAGCGGCATTGCTACGAGGCTCAGTGCAATCAGCGGAAACAGCTGGGATACGTAGCTGTAAACAAACGCCTGTCTCAAATACGGCTCCATCTTAGCCTCAAGCGGCAATAAGAAAACAAGGTCAGCCTCCTTTAAAAGCGTCCGCACATAAGACCCTGTCAGAACGAGTGAAAACAGCACGGCCATCACCCAAAAGGACGGAAAGTGGGCGGGAATGTCCCGTACCCATTTGCTGTACCAGCTCGCGGCCCCTGCGATAAAAAAGATCAAAACGATAACGAGGTGATCGTTGAGCATATATTTCATGTACCTTCTTGTTTCTTTGATATGCTCCTGCAGCCGTGACTGCCAAATATCCAGCATGTTATTCATGGCCAGCGTCTTCCTTTGTGAGCTCTAGATACAAATCATCCAGCGCCGCGTCCTTCATTCCAAACTGCTCTCTGAGCTCTGACAGCGTGCCGCGCGCCCGCACTTCGCCGTTATGTAAGATGATAAACGAATCACAGTAGCGCTCCGCCGTTGCTAGGATGTGTGTTGACATCAGCACGCTCGCTCCGCTTTTCTTGGCTTCATTCATCCGCTCAAGCAGCGCATTGATGGCCAGCGGATCAAGTCCCAGGAATGGCTCATCAATGATGTAGAGCGCAGGCTCTGCCAAAAACGCACACATGATCATGACCTTCTGCTTCATCCCTTTAGAAAAATGAGCCGGGAACCACTTCAGCCTCTTTTCCATTCGGAATTCCTTTAACAGCGGAGGCAATCTTTTTTCCATCGTTTCTTTTGAAAGGCCGTAGGCCATCGCCGTTAATTCAAGGTGCTCCATCAGCGTCAGCTCTTCATATAAAACGGGAGTCTCAGGAATATAAGTGAATTGGGACCGATAGCCTTCCCGATCCTCGGCAAAGGTTTTTCCATTTAACTCAATAGATCCTTTGTGCGGGTCCATCAGCCCGATGATATGTCTGATTGTTGTACTTTTACCTGCACCATTTAAACCGATTAAACCGACAATTTGGTTCGGCTCAAGGCTGAATGACACGTTTTTCAAAACCGGATTTCTCGTATAACCGCCGGTTAAGTCTTTTACCGATAGCAGAGACATAGTTTCTCCCCTTATATTGTTTTTCTTCATAGTACCAAAACAAAGCCTGATTTGAAACAATTCCCTTTTAACAAATGATGAATTTGCTGTCATAAAGAGACAGGTTCCTGGACATTATAATTGTTGTAGAGGAAAAAGCATATCAACTGAAAAATGAGGTGTTTGTCAAAGACGTCTTAGGCACAGTTGGATAGAAAATAAACATGTCCTATGCTCAAACCTTTTCTCATTCACTGAATTGATAAATCTTCAATTTTGAAGCTGACTGTCAAATGAGGTGTTTATCGCAGGAATCGTTAGGCATTAAACAAGTCTTCATTTTATTGACAAATGAGGTGCTTACCAAAGGCATATCACATTTTCTTCATAAAGCTGATTCCTCTGCATTCAGGATGAACGCTCCGCCGTTCATCCTGTTTTCTATTTTCTGCATTTCTGTGGTACGATGAGTTTATACATAAAAACACAATTTCATAAGGAGGAACCCTCATGCATAGTGCAGAGAATTGTATTCTTTTGTAAAATTATCGCCGGCGAAATTCCGTCAGCAAAGGTTTATGAAGATGAACATGTGCTGGCATTTCTCGATATCAGCCAAGTGACGAAAGGCCACACCCTCGTTATCCCGAAAACACATATTGAAAATGTTTACGAATTCACAGACGAATTAGCGAAACAGTATTTTCACGCCGTTCCGAAAATTGCCCGCGCCATCAGGGATGAATTTGAACCGATCGGCTTAAATACGTTAAATAACAACGGCGAAAAAGCAGGACAATCTGTTTTCCATTACCACATGCATATTATCCCGCGCTACGGAAAAGGCGACGGATTCGGAGCAGTGTGGAAAACACATGCAGATGATTACAAACCGGAAGATCTGCAAGACATTTCTTCATCCATTGCGAAACGCTTAGCCTCATCATAAAGATGAGGTTTTTTTATTGTGAACAATTCGCAATTTCTTTTGATAATTCTAAATTTTTATCAAAAAAACTGAATTTTTGTGATAGGATAATTGTATTATTTGTTACATTAACGTGGAAAACAGGGAGAGATCATGATGGAACGTACAACGAATTTTAACGCAGGTCCTGCAGCGCTGCCATTAGAAGTTCTGCAAACAGCACAGAAAGAGTTTATTGATTTTAATGAATCCGGCATGTCCGTTATGGAGCTTTCCCACCGCAGCAAAGAATATGAAGCGGTGCATCAAAAAGCGAAAAGCTTGCTGATTGAACTGATGGGCATCCCGGATGACTATGACATTCTGTTTCTTCAAGGCGGGGCGAGCCTTCAATTCTCAATGCTTCCGATGAATTTTTTAACACCTGAAAAAACCGCTCATTTTGTGATGACAGGCGCTTGGTCTGAAAAAGCGCTCGCTGAAGCGAAACTGTTCGGAAACACATCTGTGACGGCGACAAGCGAATCAGACAATTACAGCTACATTCCCGAGGTTGACCTTACAGATGTAAAAGACGGCGCCTATTTACATATTACGTCTAACAATACGATTTTCGGCACACAGTGGCAGGAATTCCCGAGTTCTCCTATTCCTCTCGTCGCTGACATGTCCAGCGATATTTTAAGCAGAAAAATCGATGTATCCAAATTTGACGTCATTTACGGTGGTGCTCAAAAAAACCTTGGTCCTTCAGGTGTTACCGTTGTCGTAATGAAAAAATCATGGCTGCAAAATGAAAATGCCAACGTTCCGAAAATCCTTAAATATTCAACACATGTAAAAACGGATTCTCTTTACAACACTCCGCCCACATTTGCCATTTATATGCTGAGCCTCGTCCTTGAGTGGCTGAAGAAAAACGGCGGAGTTGAAGTTGCTGAACAGCGCAACGAACAAAAAGCACAGCTTCTTTACAGCTGCATTGACGAGAGCAATGGCTTCTATAAAGGCCATGCCAGAAAAGACAGCCGTTCACGCATGAACGTTACCTTTACGCTCCGTGATGACAGTTTAACGAAAAAGTTCGTCCAGGAGGCGAAAGAAGCAAAAATGGTAGGCCTTGGCGGACACCGTTCAGTAGGAGGCTGCCGTGCTTCCATTTATAATGCGGTGTCACTGGAAGACTGTGAAACATTAACTGCTTTCATGAAGAAATTCCAGCAGGAAAATGAGTAAAAAGTCTGGCTGTGCAAACCGTTCGTTTGGTATACTGTTTGCATAACAAATTCTTTAAGCCTTCGCAATAAATGATGAGCATATTATTGGAGGGCAGAAAGCTTAGCAGAGGAGAGCATAGATATGAAAACAAAAGAGTTAGTCGTTATGGCTCTGTTTGCCGCAATCGGCGCAGCGCTCCATTCCATTATTCCGCCCTTTTTAGGCGGGATGAAACCTGATATGATGCTGATCATGATGTTTATGGGCATTCTACTGTTCCCGCGGGTGCAAAACGTTCTCGTTATCGGGATTGTGACCGGAATCATTTCAGCTCTTACAACCGCGTTTCCTGCCGGACAGATTCCAAATATCATTGACAAACCTGTATCAGCGTTTCTGTTTTTCTTCCTGTTCCTTCTGGTGAGAAAGAGCCAGAAAACAGCTGTAGTCGCAGTTCTGACAGTCATCGGCACCATCTTATCAGGAACTGTATTTTTAACGTCAGCTTTATGTATCGTCGGTTTGCCTGGCGGTTTCGCCGCATTATTCGCCGCAGTCGTTCTGCCGGCAGCTGTATTGAATACAATTGCCATGATCATGATGTATCCGATCGTGCAAACCATTTTAAGACGCTCAAGTTTTATGGAAGCTGCAAAATAAATGTGACACAAAACCTCTTCCGCTTCCGGGAGAGGTTTTTTCTTTAAAAGAGCCCGCAGCATGTCAGTATGTTTTAAGCGATGAGTTTTGTGATAAAGATAAGACATAGTGTAAAGGCGGTTCCGGTTGAACAAACAAGCGCTTTCTGCCGAATGACTTTCTTCGGCGGATAAGAAGCAGCCTGGCTGAGAAGTCTGATATAGTAAATGGCGCCTGTTGCAAAGGCAAGGGTGATGCAGGATAACACAATCATAAAGACAGACAACCTTCTCCCTCCTTTTCACTTAAAAAATATGCTAAAATAAAGCAAGCTATGTATAGAAGTTCATTCTTCGAACAAAATGGAAAAATCTGAATGTATCATATTTCAAGAAAAAAACGGGGTGATTTTAATGGCGGACGGACGTTCTCTATTAACAGGACTATTTGTGGGCGGCATCATCGGAGGTGCTGCAGTTCTTCTATCAGCACCTTCTTCAGGTAAACAGCTGCGTGAAAAAATAAAAACCAATTGCGATTCTTTTGAAGAAACGATCAAGCGCTTAAAATCAGATGGCGTAACCTTAAAGGACCAGCTAGTAAAAGCGGCAAAAGAAAGTGCAGATGTCATTAAAGACGTAAGCGGTGAACTGCAAACCTCAATTAAAAAATGGCAGGAAGAGATCAAACCTCATCAGCAGGATCTTCAAAAAGAAATCGCCGATATTGAAGAAAAAATCAAACAGCTGGAGAAAACCTTACAAAACTAATATCCTATTCAAAGGAAAAAAGTGCGGGTCAAAACATGACCTGCACTTTTTTTTATTCGCAAAAGCCTTTCCTAGCAACGGCTCAAGAATTTATTAAAAAATTCTTACATTTTCATCTTTATTAATCTTTATTTTATTGGCATAATAGAGAAAAAGATAAAGAGAAGCAGGTGACGTAATGAATCAAGTGGAACCGCCTTATGATGTGAAAGAGGCTCTGGTCTTCACCCAGAAAATGGCTCAGCTTAGCAAGGCTCTTTGGAAATCGATTGAGAAGGATTGGCAGCAATGGCTCAAACCGTATGACCTGAATATTAATGAGCACCATATTTTATGGATTGCTTATCAGCTGAATGGAGCTTCCATTTCTGAAATAGCAAAGTTCGGGGTCATGCACGTATCAACGGCATTTAACTTTTCAAAAAAGCTCGAAGAACGCGGGTATTTAAGGTTTTCAAAACGGCTGAACGATAAACGAAACACATATGTTCAGCTGACTGAGGAAGGAACTGAGGTATTCTGGAGCTTGCTTGAAGAATTTGATCCGACGCGCAACGCGGTTTTTAAAGGGTCACAGCCTCTGTATCATTTATTCGGAAAGTTCCCTGAAGTGGCAGAAATGATGTGTATGATCCGCCATATATACGGCGATGATTTTATGGAAATCTTTGAAACATCACTCACAAATATCGACAGCGACTTTGAAAGCGTAAACGGAAAACTGAAGAAAAAAGCAACGGACACTGCTGCGGATGAATCAGCCGAAGAACTTGAACCTGTAAACAGTTAATCAAAGTGTCTGATAATGTCTATAAAAACCTCCATCAGTTCTTTATAAAGCCCCTGCTCATACAGGGCAAAAATCGTTTCATGAACATCTAGTTTTTCATTCAGCTGTCCGGCAAAAAGCGCAAGGAGCTTATCAAAGGTTACAAATCCTTGCGCTTTTTGTGTTGCCAGCTCCTCTGACAACTCACCGCATATGCGCACAACCTCTTCCCCTTCTTCTCTGCTCAGCCCTTTATCAATCAGCAGCGCATAGAAAGGGTACCTGTCCATATCCACTGTTTTCACTAATAATTGTATGTAATATTCCAATCGCTCAATGCGATGATCCATCGAATCCATCCACACCACTTCTTTCTATCTTTAATCTTATTTTAGCTGATAATTCACTGAGAAGAAAGTTCTAACCCCATATTTCATAGATTGTTTGCCCCTTTCAAAAAAATACCTGCTGAAAGATATTTTTTCTTAAAAAAGCATTGATTTTTTTTCTTGAGAGGAGTAAATTATTTTGAGATTCTACTCAAGATGTACGGAAGGATGACTTTGATGAATTGCTGGAAAACCATAAATCTGATGAAAGATTATGGTGCCGTTCGCATAATATTGATTGCTGTGTGTTTCATGATTATGGTTTTTATATCTAACTTCTTAGCATTTGAGCTTTTGCGGCCTAAAACAAGCTTGAGCGATGAATATGTACCGCTGTTCGGCGTTTTGCTCGTCGTTATTTTATTTGTACATAAAGTCATCCATGTCCTGCCGATCATCTGCAAAAAAAGAAAAATAGAAAAAAAGATTTACGTATGGCGTATGCGAACGTGGAAACGGATACCGAAAACGACGATGCTGATTTCACTGTTAAGCCCTTTTATGCTGATAACACCTGTATTATTTTACGCCGCGCTGGCGTTTCCGAATCACGCCCATTACTTCTGCATGATTTCAGGCATTCATGCAGGCTACTGTCTGCCGGACTTTTTGCTGGCTCTGAAGCTGATGCAAGCACCGAAAGCATGCTTTATCGATCAGGAAGCAGACGGCTTTGATTATTTTGGTCGAAAAGTAGCTGACGCTTGACGCTGTGCCGATTTTTCAGTTTGCATTCTATCTTTTTTGATCAATATTTGGTAATGTAATATGGGAGCAGTTCAGAGAGAGGGGGAATCTCCCATCATATTATTCTATTTTATCGTGGCTGCCTTGTTTATTGTTTACTTTATAAACAGGCTCACCAATACATTATGCCTTGTCAGAGAGATTCCTGAAGAGCGCCAAGATAAGGTATTTCGATTTATCAATGTATGTATATTAATTTTACTGATCTCTTCATTTGTGGAGATATCCTTTACCGTTTAAATATGAGGAAAGTAAAGAAAGCATAGCTGCCGGCCTCGTTAGAACCGGCAGCTATGCTTTTTACATTGATTAGTAAAGCCAAGAAGCGCCGATGATAATCAACAAGATAAATAAGACGACTAATAAAGCGAAACCGCCTGCAAATACTTCACCCATCTTAAAAAGCACCTCCTGTAAAAAGCTTTATTTTCCAATTACATCTTATGCAGTTAATTGATAAAACGATTAGGCGCTTGTGAAAGCAAAGGATCGCTTTTTCAACAAGCGATCCCTTTTGCTGCTTAGTAGATGTAAGCTGCACCTACAATGATAAGCAAAATGAACAGTACAACAAGCAAAGCGAAACCGTTTGAATATCCTCCGCTCATGTTACATACCTCCTTTTCTTGATCAATATATTTGTATGTCATCAGGAAAAGTTTGACTAGACGAATGCCCTTTATTTAAAATCTTTTTACAGAAAGCCACAATATGTTATGATACGCATAGGCAATTCAATTTGGAATGATTAGGAGTGTTTGAAAACAATGAAGAAAATCGCAATAGCAGCTATCACTGCTACAAGCATCCTCACTCTCAGTGCTTGCAGCAGCGGCGACAAAGAAGTCATCGCAAAAACAGACGCAGGCGATGTAACAAAAGGCGAACTTTACACAAACATGAAAAAGACAAGCTGGAGCGAGCGTCCTGACTCAGCTGGTGCAAGAAAAAGTTTTGGACAAGAAATACAAAGTATCAGATAAAGAAATTGACAACAAGATGAAAGAATACAAAACACAGCTCGGTGATCAATATACTGCGTTAGAAGATCAATATGGAAAAGATTACCTAAAAGAACAAGTTAAATATGAATTGCTTACACAAAAAGCAGCTAAAGATAACATCAAAGTTACAGATGACGAAATTAAAGAATACTGGGAAAACTTAAAAGGCCAAATTCGCGCAAGCCACATCCTTGTCGCTGACAAAAAGACAGCTGAGGAAGTAGAGAAAAAACTGAAAAAAGGCGAGAAATTTGATGCCCTTGCGAAGGAATACTCTACAGACACAGGCTCAGCTACAAACGGTGGCGAACTTGGCTGGATTTCAAAAGATAACGAACAACTGGATTCTACATTCAGAAAAGCTGCATTCAAACTGAAAACAAACGAAGTCAGCGAACCTGTGAAAACACAATTCGGCTACCATATCATCAAAAAGACTGAAGAACGCGGAAAATATGAAGATATGAAAAAAGAGCTGAAATCTGATGTTCTCGACCAAAAACTTAATGACAACACAGCTGTGCAGGCAGCCGTTCAAAAAGTAATGAAAAAAGCTGACATCGATGTGAAGGATAAAGATTTGAAGGATACATTTAACACTTCTTCAAATAGCAGCTCTTCAAGCAGTTCTAAATAAAAAAAAGCTGTGCAGGCTCACTGAGCTGCGCAGCTTTTTTTATGCGATGGAATGATTTTGGTTTTCTTCCTCACGCTGCTGGGACGTGCGGCGTTCTTTTTCTTTTTCCATCCTCTCAATGTAGATCTGACCTTCTTTTTCAATAAAAGACTGGTCTAACTTATCTTCCTCTTTGGCTGCTGACACCAGCTTATATGCACTGAAAATGATGCCCACAATACAAAGATATACCCACCATGGAAAAAACAACACGGGCTTCTCCCCCTTTTGCATAGATTCTTTATTTTTAACCTTATGCAGGAATAAGACAGGTTATGAGCGGGAAAAGCATGTAAAAAAGGACTGAGCTGAACATGTCAGCATCAGTCCTTTTTCATTATTGATTATTTATGAAACGTCGGTTTATAAAAGGAACGGTTTTCAAGTGCAAATACACGTTCAGTGTACTCGCCCGGCTTCACGCGTTCCAGCGCTCTGTCCATCATATTCATTTTCGCATCCAGATTATCAATATAGTGCAAAATTTCCGCTTCTTTTACCATCGGCGGTTTTGGGCTGCCCCAATCTGCTTTGCCGTGATGGCTCAGGATTAAATGCTGGAGGATCAAAACCTCTTCAGAATCGATTTGAAGCTCCTCAGCCGCTTTTGACAGCTCTGTGACCATAATCGAAATGTGGCCTAGCAGATTGCCTTCTACTGTATAGGAAGTGGCAACTGGTCCCGACAGCTCTTTTACTTTTCCGAGATCGTGAAGGATTACTCCTGCGTACAGAAGATCACGATCAAGAGACGGATATAAATCAGCAATTGCTTTTGCCAGATTCAGCATAGAGACGACGTGATACGCTAAACCTGAGACAAACTCGTGATGATTTTTCGTAGCCGCCGGGTAATCCATGAATTCTGCTTCGTGCTTTTTGACCAAATATCTTGTTATCCGCTGGATATTTGGATTTTTCATTTCAAATATATATTGAGTGATGGTATCCAGCATTTCATTTTTCGGAATCGGCGCAGTTTCCAAAAAATCATCAATATTGACGTTTTCGTTCTCGCTCACCGGTCTGATATTTCTCAGCTTCAGCTGGGTGCGTCCGCGGTAATGGTGGACATCCCCCACCACCTTAACGATCGTCTGCGGCGCATAGGTTACTTCATCACTTTGCTTGGCATCCCACAGCTTGGCTTCAATATCACCTGACTGGTCTTGAAGCATCAGTGTTAAAAACGGTTTTCCATTGCTTGCAATCCCTTTTGTTAAGGATTTAATCAATAGATATTGGTCAACCTGTTCGCCAACCTCATGTAGCATAATCCCTTTAGCCATACTATTAAAGCTCCCTCCGTATCTTACATAATATCAGTATATCACATACCGATTATCAGCTATATAACCTCATTTATGACACTAAATGGGTGATTTGATCACTTTGAAACGCGTTTTTTACATGTTCATGGCATGTAAAATAGAAAATCTGCCGATCCCCTCCTGATAAAACAGAAAGCATCTCCAGCACGCGGTTCAGTCGTTTCTGATCGAAATGGACAAAGCTATCGTCGAGCTGGAAGGGCAGCATAGCCCCATCCTGACGAGTAACGGCCAGAGCGAAGCGAATTGCTGTATACAGCTGTTCACACGTGCCCTGAGACAGCTCTTCCGCCTGAAATACCGTTCCAGCACTGTTCATGACCAGGATGGAATCATCTGTTTCGGAAAAATAAATTGATTGATAGCTGCCGTCAGTCAGCGGGCGGAAGAATTTCTCGGCTGTCTCCAAAAGACGCGGCAGACCGACTTTTTTATGCCGCTCCATTTTGTTTTTGATCACATGTCTGACCATTTGAATCGAAGCCCATTTTTTTGCAGATTCTTTCACACGCTCTTTTTGCATTTCAGTTTGCAATTTCAGATCAGAGACCAATCCCGAAGCCTCTAACTGTTCCTGTTTGACCAAAAGCAATGCGATTTGAGCGCGCAGCTGTTTCAGCTCCTCATCGTGCCGTTCTTTTTTTTCATGTTCTTGCAGTCGTTTTTGCTCCAATTCAGAAAGAGTGCCGGAGTCTGCCAGATTAAGTTCTGCTGAGCTGACACCTTGAAGCTGTGCATTTACGTTATACAGCTTTGTGTCAATATCCTTCCATTTCTTGCTGATGTCGGCTATGGCGAAAAACTCATTTCTGTCTTTTGCTCCCGCTTCAGTGAATAATTGTTCAATCTGTGTTTGGAAATAACGTATTTCTTGCTCCAGCTCCAGCACCTGCTCTTCGTGAAATTGGATATCTTTGTTAATTTCATTTTTTTGCTTCTCAATCTCTTTTTCGCGTTCCGCGTTTTTCCGCAGTTCGTGAAGGACATCAGCAACGGGGGTTTGAGAATCGATTTTGTCAGGATGCAGCATTCTGACGCGTTCCTCAAATGTCCGCCGAAGCTTTTGTAGTCTCCCGGCTTCGATCGTCAGCTCATGTTTTTTCTTCACTTCTTTTTGTACGTCCTTCATTACATTGTAAGCATCCAGTAAGAAGGAAGGGTCTTCCTTAAATCCGAGTTCATTCATGAATTTCTCAGCTTGGCTGAAGGAGGGAGCCATATCGGCCTCCCACTGTTCAAATTGCTCAATGATCCTTTCGTAAGCTGCCTCTTTTTGCTGAAGCTCTGCCCGCAACGATATAAGGTGCTGTTTATTGCGGTCATCCTCCCATAATGCTTCTCTAATCGCTTCGGCTTCTCGCGGAGAAATATCCGTCTCTGGCTCTTTCGTCTCCCTTACTTCTTCAGAAGACAGCGGCTTTCTGCCAGTTGTAAAGGCATACAACACGAGTGCGGCGCCGATGCATATAGCTGGAATCCATTGCTTCAGCAGCAGAAAGAGAACCATGAAGAGAATGCCTGCTGCCATCACGGTCTTCTTTTGTTTCGCCTGCTGCCTTTCGAAGAACTTCAGCTGTTCCCTCAGTTTCATCTGCTCTTGATGCTGTCCCTGTGCTTCATCATATGCTTTAAGAACGGCTTCTTTTTCTTTTCTTTGGCTGTTTTCAAGGATGACGGAAGATATGTCACGAACTGCCCTTTCAGCGTCTTCCAGCTCGCGCCTCGCCACTTCAAACACTTCATCAAGCTGTCTTTTTCTGTCTCTCGCCTGTACGTAATGCCGCACCGCCTGCTGGAGCTGCCATTCATAGTCATAAGACGTGTTCATATTCAGCAGTTCATTTTCATCTGTTTTATTCAGCTGCTCCAGCCCAGCCGCTGCCTGTGAAGAGGACTGGCGCAGCTGAGCCTGGATGGCGGCAAGCTGTTCCCCGTAGGATTGGTACATATGATACGCTGATGATAGCTCTGAGATAAGTGCTTCATTCTTCAATATGGCCTCATTTGGGTTAAGCTTTTGCAGCTGTTTGTCCAACTCTGCAAGTTTAACCCGAAGCGCCTCCAGCTGTGCGGATTTCGGATGAAGATGGGATTCATACTTTTCTAAACGATGTAATCCGTCAGCAGGGAATTGCCCCGCATGCTCCGGATATTGTTCAATCGCCTGTTCCAGCGTAGTTTTTTCGATTAGCACCGGTTTCAGTTCAATGGCTCTTTCGATTCTTCGAATATGTTCCGCAGTCTCTTTCAGCTCTGTTTCAGCGGCTGCAAGACGGGATTCGAGCGTTCTTTTCTCCTCAAGAAGCTGATGATAGCCCGCCTCCTCTGTCTCAGCCTGTTTCAGCTTTGCTGCCAGCTGCTTCAGCGTTTCCAATTCCTGATTCAAATGAGGATTTCGGCCGTTTGGTTTAAAGAGCCTTTCGCTTTCCTTCGTCAGCCTTGAATCAAGCTTTGATACGGCTTCAGCGCCAAACAGGCTGGAAAACAGCAGGAATTCCCCGATCTTGTCCCGATTAAAGGTGTGAATTTCCTGCAATCCGAATACATCAAACGAGTAAATGGCTTTGTACAGCGCCCTGTCCGTGCCCTGGAACAGCTGCTTTAGAAAATCTTCCTGCTTTACTTCCCCGGATTCTGTATACACCCTTACCTTCTCAGCGGCTCCTTTTGTCCGTTCAATCTTCATCACGCCGTATGCAGGGTGCTCAGCCTCAAGGACACCGCCATACACACCGCCTGATTTCGGTTCATATTTTTTCGATTTCGGAAATCCAAACAGCATGCTTTCTATAAATGACATCATCGTCGTTTTTCCTGCCTCATTTAATCCATAGATTAATTGGACAGGCGAGGCGGAAAAGTGAAAGGTCCGGTTTGAAAATTTTCCGTATTGGTAGATATGTAATGATATGATTCGCATAGCTTTCACCGCCTCATGTCTCAAGCACCTTAAGCTGTCTTTTCAATAGAACCTGTGCCTGCTCTTTTATTTCCTTTGTCTCCTCTTGACTAAACCGGTCTGCGTGTCTCCTATATACCGGATGCCGTTCAAGTCCTTCCAGCACGCCTGCAAGATCAGTCTGTTCAATGTCTTCCAATAAACCGCCGAAAAAAGGATCAAGGCTCTTAAGCTCTGCTTCATTTTCCGTCTCATCTTCTAATGAGAGCGGCCATATAAAATTCTCCTCGTCTACCTCTTGCTCCTGAAAGGCTTCAAGGAGCTCGTCCAGTGAACCTCTCGGCGCATCCGATAACCATTCTGGCGCGATCCCCTGTAATACGAGCTTCACACAAGCAGGAGTCCCTTTTTTCCGCAGCTTTGAAAACGTATCCTCGACAATTTGAAAGAGCGCGGTCATATTCTCTATCGCTGACACATCAACTTCTGCTTTCTCCCACAGGACGTCATGCGCTTTCTTAAATTCATAGGACATATCTCCGCGCTCCACACGGACAAGATAAAAGCCTTTATCTCCTGTCTCCTTCATATGGCGCGCTTGAGGATTTCCCGGATATATCGCGGCTGGGTGCCCGGCAACAAGAACCTGGCGTTTGTGAATATGGCCAAGCGCCCAATAATCCATTCCGCTTTTCACAAGATCATCCTGAGTAAACGGGCAATATGGATCGTGCCCTTCAGACCCTGATAACGTGCCGTGGAGCATCCCGATATGAAAGGGCGCGTCAGTTGATCTCCGGTAGCGGGCGGCTAGATTTTCCGTCACGGCTCTGGTCTGATAGCTGAAACCGTAAATGCTTGCTGCGCGCCTGCCATCCTTATAAAACGATTTTTCTTCAGGGACTGGGGATGTAAACATGTGAACATTCTCCGGCCATTCAATCGGTGTCCATTCTCCGCCGAGATGATCATGGTTCCCAAAAATCACATAGACTGAAATCCCGTACTCTCTAAGTCTATCGAACTGTTTTTTTAAAAAGAGCTGCGCCTTTAAACTTCGATTGGCCTCATCAAACAAATCCCCCGCCAGCAAAACGAAATCAACGTTCTCTGTGATTGCAGCGTCTATGATATGTCTCACGCTTGAAAACGTGCTTTCTTTGATCCGGGCAAAAATGGGTTCCGGCAGATGCGATATCCCGTAAAACGGGCTGTCGAGATGAAGATCTGCCGCATGAATAAAGGTTAGATCAGTCAACATTCTGCTCCTTTCCAGGATGAAGTACCCTTATTTTAGCACCGATTTCTTACGAATGCACGTTCTGTAAGAACGAATACAATCAAAAAACAGCCTGAGCATTCCCAGGCTGTTTTTTGATCAGTTTTTTGCCAAACGCAGCGCTTGTTTGATTGCTTTAAACGCGCTTGAGTTGCCGTAAATCAAGACGCCGCCTTTATAAATTCTGGCGCCAATGACGGCAAGTATGATAATGGTAAGCAGAGTTATCCCGATGCCGGCAGCCGCCTGCCAAAACGGAATATCCAGCATGCCGACGCGCAAGAACATAATCATCGGCGTAAAGAACGGGATAAACGATGTGACCGTAATAAATCCTGCTTCAGGAGCGTTTAGTCCGAACATGGCAATCATAAAACCGGCAACCACCAAAAGCGTCATCGGTGTGATCGTTTGCTGCACGTCCTCTATTCTGCTGACGACGCTGCCAAGAAACGCGGCCAGTGTCGCATACAAAAAGTAACCGAGCAAAAAGAAAATAACCGCATATATCACGGTGGAAACGGGAACGTCGGTCAGATTAAGAAAACCGCCGACAGATGAAGCAGTTTCGCTCGTTTTGTTCAGCTTCAGCGACAGATATCCGGCAGAAATAATGACAGCAAGCTGTGTTATTCCGACGAGCCCGATGCCTAACAGCTTTGCAAACATTTGCTGGATCGGCGGCATGCTTGAGATGAGGATTTCCATGACACGTGAAGATTTTTCGGTCGCAACCTCCATCGCAATCATGCTGGCATACATAATAACGGAGAAATAGATGACAAACAGCATAATGTAAACAAGCCCCATCGCCTGCCCCAGCTCTTCCTCAGACTTTGCACCCTCTTTCAGCGCCTCCTGCCCGACAGTGACAGGCGCATAGAGGCTGCTGATGGTTTCCTGCGAAACGCCGAGCTCCTCTGTTCCAACAGCGGTTTTTGTTTGCGTTAACGCCTGCTGCAGTGTTTGAACCGTGCTTTCATCCGAAATCGTTAACGCTTTGTACGTCCCTGAGATCGTCCCTTTTTCATCTCTTTTGATAATGAGCATGCCGTCAAGCGTTTCATCTTTGACCTGCTTTGTAACTTTTTCCTCTGGTTGCTTAGACTGCTTCACATCAAGATCGCTGTCTGTATCGACAGCTTTCAGCTGCTTTGAGAAAATCGGATATAATTCGTTTGTTTCATCAATAACAACAATTTTCTCTTTTGTATCTTCTCCTTGAAACATAGAAATGATCGATTCTAAGTTAGTGACAGCCAAAACAAGCAAAACCGTGACGACAGTAGAAATAATAAAAGATTTTGCCATAATCTTATTTTTATATGTATGAGAAAGCATGATCAAAAATTTATTCATAGACGGCCCCCACCTTTTCTATAAAAATGTCATGGAGTGACGGCTCTTCAAGCTCAAACTTTCGAATAAAACCTTTACCTTGGAGCATGGCGAAGATCTCTTGAGAGATGTCTTCATTGGCAATTTGGAGCTTTACGCCGCCGGCCGTTTCCTTCCATTGCGTAATGCCTTCGTGCCCCTGTAAAAAATGCAGATCGTCATCGGAATGTATGGTCACATTCTTTTTGCCAAATGAACGTTTAATTTCCTTCAGACTGCCTTGCACAACAGGCTTTCCTTTTTGCAAAATACAAAGGTGCTCACACAGCTCCTCGACATGCTCCATCCGATGGCTGGAAAATAAAATCGAGACACCGCTGTTTTTCAAAGAGATAACAGCCTCCTTCAACAGCTCGACATTGACAGGGTCCAGCCCGCTGAATGGTTCATCGAGAATCAGCAGCTCAGGCTTATGCAAAACAGACGAAATAAACTGGATTTTCTGCTGGTTTCCTTTTGAAAGCTCATCTACTTTTTTATTCTCGTATTCTGTTATATTGAAGCGTTCAAGCCATGTTCCGAGCTCTTTTACAGCCTCGCCTTTCTCCATACCTTTTAATCTTGCCAGATAGACAAGCTGGTCCTTTACCTTCATTTTTGGATAAAGTCCGCGCTCTTCCGGCAAATACCCGATTTTGTTGCTCATACTGTAGTTGACGGGGCGTCCTTTCCAGCTGATCGTACCCTTCGTAATGCTTAATAAGCCGAGAATCATGCGAAAGGTCGTCGTTTTTCCCGCTCCGTTTGCGCCTAAGAGGCCAAACATTTGCTGTTCCGGGATTTCTAAATTCAATCCGTCAACCGCTTTATAATCTCCAAATGTCTTCGTTACGTGATCAATCGTCAGCACCGAATCTCCTCCTTCCTCGACCCATTATATACTATATCTGGTTAAAACATAATAAAGGATTTTGGTTTGCTTTTTTAGAATATAGATGGAGAAGGAACGATAAATGATGAAGTTGGAGGCGAAATATAATGGCGGAGTATTTTCTTACGGCTTTTGATCCTTCGGGAGAAACACTGATAAACGAGCGATTTGAGGCGGAAAACGAAGATGCGGCAAAAAAGCAGGGTGAAGCCCTGTTAAAGGAAAAAGAGCTTCATCATCATACCCATCGTTTAGTGAATGCAGCCGGAAAGCTGATTTTGTTTCAGAGATGATCAGCTTCCCGGCTGATCTGTTACGCTTGAAACTTTGGCTCCCGTTTCTCTAAAAACGCACGGATTCCTTCCTGGTGATCTTTTGTCCTCCTCATTCTCTCCTGGGCACTTCGTTCAAGAGCAAGCACCTTCTTCAATTCATCAATATGGAGGCTCTGAAAAATGGCTTTCGTCTCAATCATTGCCAGTAGAGGCGAGGCTAAAAGTGTTTCAACATAAGGTCTTGCACCTTCCGCAGGCTCTCCGTTAAATGTACCATCCAAGAGACCCATGCCAGCCGCTTCTTCAGCGGATAGCTTTTTCCCGCTCCAAATCAGCTTTTTCGCTTTCGCTTCCCCAATCCTTTTTTTCAGCAAATAATGGCCCCCGCCATCAGGAACAAGGCCGATGCCAATAAAGTTCATTGCAAGTACAGCATTTTTCTCTGCAAGCACAATGTCAGCACAAAGTGCTAAACTCAGACCCAGTCCCGCGGCAGCGCCATGGACAGCGGCAATCGTCACTTTTTTCATTTCGTATAACGTTAAAGTGATAGCTTCGATCGTATCCATCAGCTGTCTAAATTGATCAGGATCATGATCAGAGGTCATCATCCGTATATCGCCGCCTGCCGAAAAACCTTTTCCGGTACCTCTCAGGAGGACGATGAGCGCCTCGCTTTCAGAAACCTTTTCACACGCCTCCTTCAGCTCAAACAGCATTTGCTCATTCAAGGCGTGATGAGCATCAGGGCGATTCAGCACAATTTCTGCCACAGGCCCCTTCAGTTCATATTGAATATAATCCATATAAAACACCTCCATGTATACGCTTTCTTTTTTCTTTCTCATATACATTCCCCGCCGTCCTTAAAGAAACCTTTTTTTATTTTTCAAGGTCAATAGATACTGAAAAATGCATATCATTTGAATGGGAACATAAAGTTTTATATAGTGAAATGGAAGGGATATCGAATGAGAAAGGGGGAAGGTAACATGGATAAATTGCTGATCAGCTTTCTATTAAGCTTATTTATGGTGTACTTTCCCCCTTCTGACGTGGTCCTGCCCTCCCAGTTTGATGCAAGCACTGACAGCTATGTGCCAATGTCCTCATATCCAAAAGAATCACAATCAGCCAAAACGCCGGCACCGGGCAGTCTGCATCTGGCGGAGTTTTTGAAAGAGTACAATCCATTGGCGCAGTCTATCAGAACGTTATCTGCCAAACCGCTTGATGATCCTCACATCAACAGGCTGGAAAGGGTTTGTGCCATCCCGATCAAATACCAGTCTAATTACCTCCGAATATGAATGGATACCATTTTGTTTGTACCCTGTCATTATGCCAATACTACATTCGGAGGGATTCTCATTGAATATAAAAGAAAACGACCTGCCGGGAATCGGCAAAAAATTTGAAATTGAAACAAGAAACCGCGAAAAAATGACGATTATTATTCATGATGACGGAAGAAGAGAAATCTATCGGTTTGATGACCGGGATCCGGATGAGCTTCTTTCCAATATTTCATTGGATGATTCCGAAGCAAGGCAAATTGCCGCGATTTTAGGCGGCATGGTCTATAAGCCGCAGGCGCTGGAGTCTATTGAGATGGCGTTTAGCGACCTCATTATTGAGTGGTTTAAGGTTGAAAAAGGCGCGAAGTCAATCGGGCGCACCCTCGGCGAACTTGATGTCCGTCAAAACTATGATGTCACTGTCATCGCCATCATTAAACACAACCAGCAAAAGTTTTTAAATCCAGGCGCTGACTCGGTGATTGAAGAAGATGATACACTTGTCCTCTCAGGTGAAAGAAAGCATCTGAAAAAGCTGACTCATGATTTCCTTTCTAGAGAGGGCGTGTGATCAGCGGATGGATCATCTTGTGTTTGAAGTCGGAACCGCGCTTGTTCTTGTGGCGATTGCCAGTGTCATCGCAAATAAAATTAAGTTTTCAATTATCCCGTTTCTCATTATTTTAGGGATGCTGCTAGGCCCTCATGCCCCTAAAGTCGGGATTATTGACCTCACGTTTATAGAGAGCAGTGAAATCATTGAGTTCTTCGGGCGGATGGGCGTGCTTTTCCTCCTTTTCTATCTCGGACTTGAATTCTCTGTCGGAAAGCTGATCAAGTCTGGAAAATCCATCGCAATTGGCGGATCAATTTATATCTTGATTAACTTCAGCCTTGGACTGCTTTATGGCTTTATCACCGGGTTTTCTTTCCTGGAAGTCCTCGTGCTGGCAGGCGTCATCACCATTTCTTCAAGCGCGATCGTCGCAAAAGTGCTGGTCGATTTAAAAAGAACGGCCAACCCGGAAACCGAACTGATTCTCGGCATTATTATGTTTGAGGATATTTTCCTTGCCGTGTATTTGTCTGTTGTTTCCGGCCTTGTGCTTGGAGACGCGACATCAGTCGGGAGTGCGCTTTTGTCCATTCTGATCGCATTTGGCTATATGCTGCTGTTTTTTATCGCAGCCAGAAAGCTCCCGCCGCTTTTGAATAAGCTGTTGGACATTCGCTCGAATGAAGTGTTTATTATCGTCATTTTTGCAGCGCTCTTTTTCATCGCCGGGTTTTCAGAGACAATTCATGTGGCAGAAGCCATCGGCGCGCTGCTGCTCGGTTTGGTCTTTTCAGAAACAGAGCATTCCGATCGGATTGAGCACCTTGTCGTTCCGTTTCGCGACTTTTTCGGCGCGATGTTCTTTTTCAGCTTCGGCCTCAGCATAGACCCTTTTTCACTTGGTGAAGCGGTTTGGCTGGCATTGGGAGCTGTGATCCTGACCATATTCGGAAACTTTATCGCCGGAATGGTGGCGGGACGCCGCGCAGGGCTTTCTCATAAAGCCTCATCCAATATCGGACTTACGATCGTATCACGGGGAGAGTTTTCGATTATCGTCGCCAATCTCGGCATAGCCGGCGGCCTGTCAGCCACATTAAAGCCATTCGCCGCATTATATGTCCTTATTCTGGCGATTTTGGGGCCATTATTAACAAAAGAATCAAAATGGATTTACCGCCAGCTGAACAAGGTGTTTAAATGGAAGCCGGACGTTCAGCCTGTGAAAAAACAGCGGGGATAAAAAAAAGCAGCACTGTGATCAGTGCTGCTTTGTCGTTCTCTCAAAAATCTGCTCTAAATATTTGATCTTTTCGTCCGTGTAGTGCTCAAATCGGTCATTGTATGATTTCGGGTCTTTCGGATTGGCAAAGTGTGTGATTTTCCCTGTATCCGGATCAATAAATTTACTTGCCGCACCGCAGCCGATGCCGATAATCGTCTGCACTTCTTCCATAATCATAATGTTGTAGATGCTTTCCTGGCCCGGAATCGAATACCCGACGTTTTCCAGATTTCCAAGAATATTTTTCTGGCGGTATAAATAATAAGGCACGTATCCATGCTCTTTCGTCCAAGCTACCGCATCATCCATCATTTGAGAAACCTCTTCTCTCCCGGCAACTTTGTATTTATGTTTATTTCTTGTCATTTCTGACGCCCGCTTAAAGGAAAGGGTGTGAACAGTCAGCGATTCCGGTATCAGTTTCCCGGTTTCTGAAAGGCTGTGTCTGAACTCCTTCACGCCTTCGCCAGGCAATCCGATAATTAAATCCATATTGATATTATTCATGCCGTGCCGGCGTGACAGATGATATTTTTCAATGGTCTCTTCCACCGTATGATGACGGCCGATCGCCTTGAGTGTTTCGTTTTCATAGGATTGCGGGTTAATGCTGATCCGGTCAATATCATATTTGTTCAACACGGCAAGTTTTTCTTCAGTAATCGTGTCGGGGCGGCCGGCTTCCACAGTAATTTCACGAATATTTTTCACATCCGGGAAGGAGCGGACCATTTCTTCATACAGAAGATCCATCTCTTCCGCTGTAATGCTGGTAGGCGTCCCGCCGCCAAAATAAATGGTTGTGACCTTGACGTCATGCTCCTTCAGCCATTCACCGATTTTCTGCATTTCGTAATGCAGCCCCCACAAAAATGAGCCGACTCTGCCTGCTTGTCCTTGGATGGCGTATGCAGGGAAAGTGCAGTAAGCACATTTGGTCGGGCAGAAAGGAATACCGATATAAATACTGACTTCTTCCTTTACTTGATACAAATCAGGCACTGCCGCCAGCTGCCGGTCGACAATTTGCTGCATCAATTCGATTTTCTCATCATGAATTAAATAGTCTTTTTTCAATTCTGCATGCGCCTGTTCCTTCGGCATCCCGCTTTGCAGCTTTTTATGAAGCAGCTTCGTCGGGCGGATTCCCGTGAGGATTCCCCACTTTTGCGTGATGCCCGTATGCGCTTGAAGAAGATTTAAGTAAACATAAGAAATTGTGTTTTTTACTTGTTTGAAAGCTTCTTTTTCATTCATATCAGGAGAAAAAGATTTCGTATGGTGTTCCTTAATTCCGGTTCCTTTCACTTCTCCTGAAACCGTCACATGCTCATCCGTTTGCGTACACGCTAAAGAGATGACAAGATCCGCCGGCTCCTCTCCGCCGTAGACAAGATCGCATTCCTCATAAAACAAATTTGCGATATTTTGCAGTGGCCGATGAAGGCGGTCATCGTGTATGCCTTCTATTTTCATTTGCAACTTCATCACCTAATTTATCAGATTCAAAACTTTCTTAAGTGTACAGAAATAAGTAGCTAAATCAATCCGGACAAAAAAGCCGCCGCACCTGTCTGGGCGCGAGCGGCTTTTTTATACGCGTTTCATGTGGAACTTATCGAGGAACCCTTTTCGCTGCTGCATACGGAAATATTCCTTCATCATATATGCGACGCCTTGCTCGTCATTTGACCTCGTGACCCAATCTGCCTTTCTCTTAATTTCTGGTGCAGCGTTCCCCATTGCTACCCCAAGGCCGGCAAGCTCAATCATCGGAAGATCGTCTTGCTGATGGCCGATAGCGACTACATCCTCCATCGCCAGTCCCAGTTCCGAAGCGACAAGTGCAAGGCCCGCTTCCTTCGAAACTCCCTTTGGAACAATGTTCATTTTCTCATCATTTACGCGAATCACGTCAACCGCCGGGAAGGCTTTTGTGATCGTTTCTGTAATGTCTTGCTGAATATCGTGTTCTGTATACACTTCGATGACGGGCGCACTAACCGGTTCATCCATCAGAAGATCGCTTAACGATTCAACAAACTGAACCGGGTAAAAGATGGGATCTGACGGGTGGATCAGCGCTTTTCCAAGCAAATTTGAATTGACCTTTTTCTTGTTTCCAATCGAATATTTCTCGTGAAGAAGCCTGATGTTACATTGATAGCTCTCAAGCACTTGAACGATATTAAAAGTATGGTCGTCAGAAATTCTTTTTTCAAAAAAAGGCGCGTCTATTTTCTCAGCGATATAGGCGCCGCTGTGGGTGATCAGCTTTGCATCAAGCTTCAGCGATTTTGCTATTTTCTGAGCTGAGCGAAAATGGCGGTTGGTGACAAGTGTGACGTAAATCCCTTTTTTCTTAACATATTCAATCGCATCTTTCGTCGCCTGATGAATTTTCCCGTTCGATCGAAGCAGCGCTCCATCTATGTTTAAGGCCAGCAATTGTTTTGACACAGAGATGTCCCCCTCCTTGATGACTGTACTTGTGTATAGGATATGACCCTGTCTCTGTGTTTAGAACAACCTTTTCTGTACAGCAAAAAAAGCCTGACTCAGCAGGCTTTATTTATGCAAACATGATAGGATACGATCGAAGCAGCCATTCTCCCTAATATCGTTATTTCGATTTACGAAAAATCATGTATTAGGAACCCCTTATTTGACCAATGATGCGCTCCGAACACTTACTCTCTGTTGCTTATCCCCTCTATATAACGGCATGATATGCGACCGTATCCATTTGAAATAGGTAAGTGTAGGCGCTTTCAATGTTATTATCGCAGTTTTCTCTGCAGAAGACAAGGGTTTTTTTAACTAAAAAAAGTAACCAATATCTGTGTAACTAAGGTAGTGTAGAATGTTAATTATTGGATATCACCACTTGAACAAGAACGTATATTCGCATATAATAGAAACAATCAACTGAAAAGCGGTGGTCCGATGACTGGTTTAAAAGAAATTTATAATCAAGAACTGATCTCTCAATTAATAGATACTGTAAAAGAAACCTATCCAGCGTTCAACAAAGACAGATTCGAGGAACTCTTAATGCAGGAAGAATGGCCTGCGCTCGCTTTAAAAGAACGCATGCGCCGCATTACCGTTGCTTTATACGAAACATTGCCGAAACATTACGGTGAAGCGCTTGCAGTATTATGGGATGCAGCTCCTCATTTTAAGGGACTCAGCGGAATCATTTTTCCTGACTATGTGGAACAGTACGGATTAGAGCATTGGGATGATTCAATGAAGGCGTTAGAATACTTTACGCATTATTCTACTTCAGAATTTGCTGTGAGGCCTTTTTTGCTTTTAGATCAGGAAAAAATGATTGCGCAATTGCTGATATGGTCTAAGCATGAAAATGAGCACGTGAGAAGACTTGCGAGTGAAGGAAGCAGGCCCCGCCTTCCATGGGGAAAATCGGTACCCGCTTTAAAATCGGACCCCTCCCCCGTGCTGCCGATCCTTGAGCAGCTGATGCAGGACGAGTCTTTGTATGTGAGAAAAAGTGTGGCCAACAACCTTAATGATATATCAAAAACACATCCTCACTTGCTGAAAAAAGTCGCTGAACAATGGTATGGAACACATCCTCATACAGACTGGATCATCAAACACGCTTACCGGACCTTGTTAAAAAAGGGCGATAAACAGGCTTTATCACTTTTTGGCTATCATGATGCTGATTCGATTCAACTGCAGGATTTAACGTGCGAGTCCAGCCGTATTTCTATTGGTGAAACCCTCAAGTTTACTTTTCACATTCATTCAAACAGGGATCAAAAAGTAAGAATTGAGTACGCCATTGATTACGTAAAAGCCAGAGGCCAGCGTCATCGAAAGGTATTTAAAATAACAGAAACGAATATAGGAAAAAACGAAACAAAATCATATACCAAAACGCAATCATTTAAGGATTTATCTACAAGAAAACATTACAAAGGAATTCACACATTATCAGTGATCATTAATGGAGAGGTCAAAAAGTCGCTGGATTTTCAAATTTGCTGAACGAATAAAAAAATCCCTTCTTATCCAGAAGGGATTTTGATTGATTAGCCTTCGACACTGCCGTAAAGCTCTTCTAAAGGCTTCATGATGATTTTGTTTAATTCGCCGATCAGCATACTCATACGCTGCTCCGCTTCCATCAGCTGAGAGATTTTTTCGTGCTGCTGCACAAGCGCAACAGTTTTTTGAGCCTGCTGCACTTCGTCTTCTGTAATTTCTTCTCCAGCCATTTGTTTTTGCTGAAGTCTCAGCTGCACATCACGGAAGTTTTCGAACATTCGTTTCGCAGACTCGTCTGCGTTTACTTCATCATACAGGTTTTTTAAACGGGTAAACTCTTCGCTCCCGCGCAATGCATTTTCCAGATCATACGCTACATCATAAAAATTAACAGCCATTGTACATAGCTCCTTTCATCATTGCCAATTGACATACCCCTCCACTATAACAGACTATGGAGCTCCTTTCATTAATCGAAACCCGTTTCTTCTTAAAAAAGGATGACAAACAAAGCTTGAATCGCACCTATGATTCCGCCGAGAAGGCCGCCCAAATAGGTTATCATTTTAAATTCTTTTTTCGAAATCGACAGCACCATTTCTTCAAGACGCTGTACCGGGAACTGATCCACCTGCTCCTTTACAATTTCCTCAAGACGCATTCGTTTTAATACACGTTCGAGATTGGTTGAAATCCCCTCAAGCAATTTGTCTAAAAGCGCCGGCAGGACACGATGGCTCAGATCATCTTCATAGCGGGCAGTAAGCGAGCCAATCGTATTTTCAAAAAACGGAGCAGTTGAAAATGCTTGCAGCACTCTTCGCTTCAGGCTAAAGATTAATACTTTTGCGTTCCATTTTTCGTCCGCTTCATTAAATGTATACTCCTTCAGCTTGCCCCATTCGTTTTTCAGAAGATCAGAAAGCAGCTTATTCGTTTCCTCATTCCGCAAAAACTTCAGAAGCTCCGGCAGCACGCGATCAGCAAGGCTTGAATTGCCGAGAAACATTTGCACCATACTTCCAAGCATACCGCGTTCTTTTAAGAAGTCATCAATCATATTGCCGAGACGGATTTTTCCCTCTTCACTTTCAAAATAACGAATGCTTCGCGATAAAATATAGCCTGAAATCATCGGTATCTTCTCTTCAAGCTTTTCCTGCACTTCCAATGGCAGTGCTTCTTTTAACGTTTGATGCTCATATCGGCGGAATAGTTCATTCAATTTATCATCCGTCCAGCGGCTGATCCAGGCGTCTGCCGCTTCACCCGGATGCTTTACTCCGATTTTTTCAAGCGCTGCTTTTACTGTCATTTCAGATAACGACAGGTTTTGAATCAGCTGTTCTCCGACTTGCAGCGCCTGCTTTTTGGCTGAATCTGAGACAAGCCGCTTTTTAATACCCTCAGGCGTTAATAAATGGTTTACCACCATCAGCCCCATTTGTTTCGCAAGCTCATCACGTCTTCTTGGAATCAATCCCGGAGTAAAAGGGACTCGTTTTCCAAACAAATAATATGCCTTATACGGCCTAAATAGCATTTGAATTGCTAAATGATTGGTCACCGCGCCGATAACTGCGCCGATCACGATCATAAATATAAAGGTTCCTGCAATACCCATTCCTGCTCATCTGCCTCCATCTGTGCTTTTACTTTTTCATAATTAGAATGACCTATTTGTATTATAGAGGTTGGTGTGATCACTTAGCAAACAAGGAGACAAAACACAGTGCCATAAAATCAGCTTGTTTAACAGGAATAGGGCAAGATGCTGAATCGTAATCTGTAAAGTAGAATACCGACAGCTGTGTTCCTGATGTTTTTTGAAGCGTTACGCTGCTGACACCCGCCGGCAGCTTTTTAATAAAAGGGGGAGTCTCACCATGATAACACTCGGTTTTATGTCCTTAACCCGCCAGCATGAGCAGGATTTTTCCGCAGAATTGGCCGTAAGAGCGCCCGAATTCGGCATACGTTTGATCCGCTTTACACCGTTTGACATTTTGCCCGACACCCTGCGTGTCAAAGCGCTCGTTTATCATCCAGCGAGCAGCAATTGGAACGAAACAGAACTTGCGATTCCCGATTATATTTATGACCGCTGTTTTTATGGGAAGGATTCACAATCCCAAAAAGCAAAGCCGATCGTTGAATGGCTCAAAAAATATCCGAAAACCGAATTTATCGGGCGGGGTCTTCCTGATAAATGGACGGTGCTTCAAGATTTGCAGGAGCATTCTGTGATCAATCCTTACATTCCAGAAACCATGAAGGTGAGCCGATTTGAACAAATCCATTCGTATTTATTGAAAGAAAAAGCCTGTATTTTAAAGCCGGCGTTCGGTGCTGGCGGCAGAGGCGTTATACTTCTGGAGCTCGGCAAAAAAAACATAACCGCCACCTACCATATCGGAAAGGATAAACAGACAAAATCCTTTTCTAACCAAGCTTCTTTTAAAACCTGGTGCAAAAAAGTGCTGCAGCACCAATATTTGATACAGCCTTATTTAAATATCCAAGATAAGGAGCAATACCCGTGTGATATCCGGCTGTTTATGCAAAAAAATGAGGACGGTGAATGGCATACCGTTGGAAAGGCAGTGAGACGCGGATACAAAAATGGGCTGCTGGCCAATTTATCAGGCGGATCGGATACGCTTACATTTGATACATGGTTTGAAAATATTCCGAAAAAACAGCAGGTAGTTCTACTGGATGACGTATTCTCGATTACCCAATCGGTTCCTTATTATCTGGATGAGCGATACGGGCCGTTATTTGAACTTGGTCTGGATATATGCCTTGCGAAGGACGGGAGAATCTGGATCCTGGATATCAATTCTAAACCAGGCAGAAAATCAATACTTCATGTTTCCCCTGAGAAAAAAGAACATCTATTTACTTGTCCTCTTAAGCGGTGCAAATATCTATTTTCGCTGCAAAACCAGAAAGGAGTCCTTCCGCGTGAATCGTAATCGGTTTTTGATCGGCATAGACAAAAACAGTGAAAATACTATATTTCTGCCCTCCGCAATGAAGCAAGACGGCCTTTTGTCTGCCTCATTTGGAACGAAGGTTGTCAGATGCCATGTTACTTTCAGACGAAATCTCGAACAGACAGTGCTCCTCTCTGAAAATTTGTTTCACGAACTGTTGATACCGCACCGCAGCCGGGCTGATATTCTCATTCATGATCATTCGGTGCACATTGGTCCGTTAATCGGCATCTTCACCGCGGGGTTTACCGCCTCACTTGAGCGCCCTTTTAAGGATCGATCTCTCTTTTTTTCTAAACTGCTCACTTTGCATGAACAAACAGGAAGCTATTGCTTCGTGTTTGGCGCGCACCAAATCAATTGGCAGGAAGGAACGATTGAAGCGCTTCTATACAGGGAAAACGGCTGGGAGAAACACATTGTCCCGCTGCCGAACGTCGTGTATGACCGTTTGCCAAACAGAAAAATCGAGAATTCAATTGTCTTGCAGAATACAAAAAACCGGCTGATCAATGAATATCAAATTCCATGGTTCAACAAAACATTTTTCAACAAATGGGATGTTCATCAATTGCTGGAAAAAGACCCAAGAACGGCTCCTTTTTTACCAAAATCAATCCTTCATCCTACTGTTGAGCAGATTGAAGAGCTGAGTGATTCATTCGGCAAGGTTTATATAAAACCGGCGGACGGAGCACTCGGCACCGGGATTTATCAGCTCGCCAAAACGGAATCCGGTTTGACTGTGAAACATACGAATGATGCTAAATCTTTTTCTTCAATCGACTATCCCGATGCTTCCGCATTTTTGGATGAATTTCAAAAACAGCATGATCCAGCTGTCTTTCTCGTTCAGCAAGGGGTACATTTAATTGAATTTGAGGGAAAACCAGCCGATTTCCGCGTTCATACAAATAAAAACGGGAAAGGGAAATGGACTGTGACTGCCATCGCAGTAAAAATTTCAGGAGAAAACAGCATTACAACACACCTATCCAATGGCGGGGAAGTGAAAACACTGGCCGAAGTATACGATGATCCGACGGAACGAATACATGTCATTAAAAAGCTTTCTGCGGCGGCGCTGACCGCCAGCCAAGTGCTTCATGACCATATCGATGGGTTCGTTGGCGAGATCGGTTTTGATTTTGGCATTGATCAAAACGGTAAGATATGGATGTTTGAAGCGAATTCACGTCCGGGCCGCAGTATTTTTTCTCATCCGAATCTGCAGTCTGTCGATTCTTTGACAAAACGAAGAAGCTTTGAATATGCGTCATATCTTTCGAAGATGGCGATTACCTCCCATGAATCGCTGTGGCCATCCTAATTTGCCCGCTTTATGTAAAAGCGGGCTTGAAGTTTATTCATCGCTGGGACAAGTCACATTATAAAGTCCCTTCAATGATGTTTTGCAACAATGATACAATGAATATAATTCGTCCGTATCCATGTCAATTGATATCAACTTCAAGGAGCGTGGCCCTGATGATTTCTCATTTCAGCTGGAAACCTTTGTTTCAAAAAGAAAAACTGCCCGGATGGACCATTTCGTTTTACTATAAAGGCACGCATTATGAAGGCATCTATCATAAAAACGGCGAGATTGAATGGGGAGGTTTGTATCCCGCCCGTGCTGATGAGCCTGCACTCAAAAACGAGGTACATGAATTGATGCTTTTTCATATTTACGATTAGCTTAGCCTGAACGGCTAAGCTTTTTTTATGTTTCTCAAGATTTACCACTAAAATGCCCGCATGAGTTTCAGTTAAATCTAACATAATACGTAGTAACAAGCCGGCAAAGCATTGGGTTACGCCGAGACGGCAGTGACACCCGAAGCGGGTCCATAGACTGGTGCAACTCCAGTTAACCCAACCATATCAAATAAAAAAGGAGATTTTACACATGGCTAACCAAAACTCTTCAAATCAATTGCTAGTACCTGGCGCAGCTCAGGCTATCGACCAAATGAAACTTGAGATCGCTTCTGAATTCGGCGTTAACCTTGGAGCGGATACGACTTCCCGCGCTAACGGTTCTGTCGGAGGAGAAATCACAAAACGTTTAGTATCTTTCGCTCAGCAGAACATGGGCGGCCGCGTACAATAACAATTCAATAAATGGCTGACAGAAGGCGCGGTTTCCGCGCCTTCTTTATATTTGTCACCCTTTTTTCCTGCTCCACATATCCTAGAAAAAAAGGGAGGGAATCAGGGTGCCATTCATCGCGATTGTGAATTGGGAGCTGGTGCAGTTCGTAAGTATATCCATGATTAACGAATATGTTTCCCATCGTTCTGCATTCTTGTACAGGTATTCTTTCCCACGCTGTTCAAATTGAGTACATCCTTTTATAATGGGGGCGAGGAGGGTTTTTCATGAAAATTGCTTTATTTGGGGCAAGCGGCCGGGTCGGACAAGCCTTTTTAAAATTGGCAGGGAACAATGAACAACTTGATATTTACGCCTTGCTCAGGTCACCAAATAATAAAATTGGCCTGCCGAAAGAACGGATCGTTATCGGGAATGCTCGCTGCCGGGAACATGTGAAAGAAATCATGAAAGATGCTCAGATCGTCATCAGCTGTCTCGGAACAGATGGCGATGATACGTTGTCAGCTGCCATGACACATATTCTTGCCGTTATGCAGGAACAGCATATCCAACGGGTCATAACGATCGGCACCGCGGGCATTCTTAATTCACGGATTGAACCAGGAAAATACCGATTTGAAACAAATGAATCAAAACGAAAACTGACCCGCGCTGCCAAGGAGCACGCAAAGGTATATGAAATGCTCAAAGCTTCTTCCTTAGACTGGACCATTATCTGCCCCACATATCTTCCCGACGGAGAAGCAGCGGGTGAATACCGTGCAGAACGCAACGTCTTGCCGGTAGAAGGCAAAATGATCACTGTCGGCGACACTGCGGCTTTTCTGTATCACGAGCTTCTTACAGATAACTATATCGGCTGCCGGGTAGGACTGGCTTATTAATGCGTACAAAAACCCAAAACATTGGATGTCTTGGGTTTTTGAAAGCTATGCAATGGAATGCTTCTGCCCTTTTTGCAGCTTATACATTTGATAATATTGCCCTTTTAATGCCATTAGTTCCTCATGATTCCCTTTCTCAACAATTTCGCCTTTTTCAAGCACTAAAATTTGATCCGCGTTTCTGATGGTTGAAAGCCGATGGGCAATGACAAATGTCGTGCGCCCTTGTTTCACTACATCCAGCGCCTTCTGGATCAGAGCCTCTGTCTCAGTATCAATATGCGCTGTTGCTTCATCCAAAATCAAAATGGCGGGATCGTACGCCAGAGCTCTTGCAAAGGAAATAAGCTGCCGCTCTCCCGATGATAGCGTGCTGCCTTTTTCAATGACAGGTTCGCTGATGCCTTTCGGAAGCTTTTCAAGAAGCGACTCAGCCCCGACTTGCCGCAGTGCTTCTATGATGTCTTCTTCTGAAATTCTTTCATCCTCTAGACTAACGTTAGAACCAATTGTTCCTGAAAATAAATAAGGGTCCTGAAGCACAATTCCCATATGGGATCTAAGTTCCTGCCTTGACATGCTGTAAATGCTTCTCCCATCGATGAGCACATCCCCTTTTTGCGCATCATAAAAGCGGAAGAGGATATTCAAAATCGAGCTCTTGCCTGATCCGGTATGGCCGACAAGCGCTACAGTTTCGCCTTGTTGTGCTGTAAAGGAGATGTGTTTCAAAACATTTTCTCCTTCTTGGTAAGCAAATGATACGTCTCGAAATTCAACCCGCCCCAGCGCGCGCTCCTTCGCCGGTTCACCCGCTTCTTCCGTTTCCTTTTCTTCAAGCAGTTCAAAAACACGCCCGGCGGACACCCGCGCCAGTTCCAGTTTAGAAAACTGATTGACAATACCTGTAATCGGCTGGAATAAGCGGTTTAAGTAATCCACAAACGCGTACAGCACACCGATAGAAACAATTCCTGCCGCGTTTAGGCTTGCGCCGCCAAAATGCCAGATCAGACAAACAAACGCAAGGTTGCGGATCACATTCACAAGGTTGTGTGACATTAAGGAGTTTAAATTCAGCATCCTGTTCTGATAGTAATAATGAGATTCATTTAATTCCTCAAACTCTCTCATTGTTTCTTTTTGATGGCGAAAAGCTTGAATGATCGGCATCCCTTGAATGGACTCATTCATTTTTGCATTAATGTCACTATTGATCGAACGGATTTGATGATTATAATAGGAAGCGTATTTCCGGTAGATAATCGACCACAGCCAGATGATCGGCACAATCGCCAAGCATAAAAACGCGAGCTTTACATCCAGCAGGAACAATGCCGTAAATATCCCGATCATATATATGCCGCTTGTCACAAACGTCGATAGCACTGTCACATATAAATCTCTGATTGCCTCGGTATCATTTGTAATTCTTGCGACTACTTTGCCCGCGGGAAGATTATCAAAATAACGGATCGGCAGTTTCTGAATGCGGGAAAACACATCCTGTCTCATCTTTTGAATAATGCGGTTGGCACTCATCTGCAATAAATAATGCTGCCCATATTGGAAAAATACCGAGAAGACAAGCAAACCGGCATACAGAAAAATGAGAAACGTCATCCCCTTCATTTCCGGCTTATAGAACTGAAAAATCTCCTGTTTTGTCAGCTGTTCAGCAGGATACGTCCGGCTTTCGTTCCCATTAGTGATCGTCAGCTTTCCGTCAGAAACCGTTCTGTTCCCGTCAAAGCTGACAGCCTGATCAACGAAATAAAACGCCATTCCCACTTGATAAATATGCACTTCTTTCTCTTTAGCAGCCGATCCCTGCATCCGGTCCTCCCTGACGTAGGAAGTGCCGTTAAATTCAACTGCATTTTTATCTTTTTCTGAGACCTCATACCATGTTTTTTCAATGCCGAGAATGTGGTCGTCAATCATTTTTTTGCCGATAAACGGGCCGGTCAGCTCTGCCCCGACTGCAATCGCAAGCAACAGGACGGCAGTGATGAGTAATTTTTTATATAGGAGTGCGTATCTCCATAAGGTTTTTCCTGTCTTCATGCCCCTGCTCCCCCTTCTTCCGCAGTGAACAGCTGCTGCCTTTCGTATTGTTCCCGATACCATCCGTTATTGGCCATCAGCTCTTGATGTGTGCCTCTCTCAGAAATCACGCCGCCGTCCATCACAAGGATGAGATCGGCATGCTCCACAGCGGATAAACGGTGCGTCAGAATAAATGTCGTTTTCTCTTGGCGGTTTTTCCTGATATTGCTGATAATGGCCGCCTCCGTTTTCGCATCTACAGCGGAAAGAGAATCATCCAGGATTAAAATCTCCGGATTCGCCATCAGCGCCCTCGCGATTGAAATTCTTTGTTTTTGCCCTCCAGAGAGTGCGACACCTTTTTCACCCACCATTGTCTCCAGACCGGCCGGAAGCATTTGCAAGTCTTTTTCAAAATGAGCTTCTGAAACAGCCTTCTTTACCTCAGCATCACTTGCGTCAAGCTTTCCGTACAAGATGTTTTCTTTTACAGACCGGGAAAACAGTAAATGATCCTGTGGCACATATCCAATCCACCCGCGGAGCCGATCAAGAGGAATCTGCTCAATCGGCACACCTGAACATGTGATGCTCCCTTCACCGGCTGGATACTGGCGCAAAAGCTGCTTAATGATCGTCGTTTTCCCGCTCCCAGTTTTACCGGCAATCCCGACAGTCTGCCCTTTTCGCACGGTAAAAGAAATATCCTTAATATTTACATTTGTTGAGCTTGGATATGTAAAGCTGACATGGCTGAAAACGATGTCTCCAGGCTCTTTTAGATCAGACGGCCGCTTCGGATCTGTCACGTCCGGTTCATAAGAAAGGGTTTCATTTACCCGATCTAAGGACGCGTTGCCGCGCTGCATCACATTAATTAATTCACCGATCGCAAACATCGGCCAAATCATCATGCCCAAATAGACATTAAAGGAAACAAGTTCGCCCAGCGTCAGCTCATTGCGGAAAACAAGAAACGCTCCATACCCCAGCCCAATCAGATAGCTGGCGCCGACAAGCAGCTTAACAGTCGGCTCAAACAGAGAATCGATAAAGGCTACCTTCATATTCTTCCGGTACACGTCGGCCGTCATTTCATTAAAACGGCGTTCATCATTCGTTTCCTGCACATAAGCTCGAATCACTCTCACACCAGAGACCGATTCGAGCACCCTGTCATTCAGCGCTCCGAAAGAATGTTGTGCCTCTGTAAACCTCTCATGAATTTTACTTCCGTATATGCTGATCGCAACAGCCATAATGGGTAGCGGTAGTATGGCTGCAAGCGTCAGCTTCCAGCTGATCAAAAATCCCATCGTCAAAAAGATCGTCATCATAAACATCGTGGAGTCAACTAATGTCAAAATGCCAAACCCCGTCGTTAAACTGACAGCCTGGAGATCATTTGTCCCCCGCGCCATTAAATCTCCTGTTCTGTATTTTTCATAAAACGGCGGTGCCATTTTCAGCAAATGACCCATCAGCTTAGAGCGGAGAATTTTCTCCATCACATTCGCTCCGCCGAACAGCTGGTGCATCCAAAAATAAGACATGATATACACCACCGCCGTCAAACCTAAAAATACGCTGACATAAAACAGCAGCCCGCCTGAGGTAAACTCCCCCGATTTCATATCGTCGATGGCGTTCCCCAACAGTTTAGGCGGAAACATCTCAAGTACATTTACACATAATAAAAGCACAATCGCAATCGTATAGCGCAGCCAGTAGGCTTTAAAAAACCAGCCCAGCTTTTTCAATACTGAAAACATCTATCCCCATCTCCTTTATCTCGTCAGCCGCCTTCTATTTTTTCCTTGCAGCTCTTTTCGTTCAGTTTGTCATAACCAATCCTTGCCTCTGTATTTGTCTTCACATCCGATACACCTGTCTTTCTTAAGATTTTGTATATAAAAAAGGCATGAAGCGTCAGCTCCATGCCTTTTGTTATCGATTATGATGTACAGAGCGCTTTTCGGCGCGCGGATTAACCCAAATCAAAAAAACAGAATAAGGGTTTGCCGCGCCAATATGAAACTGTTCTGTAAGACATATCATTCCTTGGCATAGCAAACCCTCCATTCATTCTGATTTTTCACTCTTTTTTCATAATATAAACAAAACTTTTTTTGTCAATCATTACTACCGAGAAAAAGATTAAATAGATTTTATTTCGGGTATTGTATTGTACGACGTTTTTGAAAGGGTGAGAATGATGTTTCATGCTGACCGTATTATTGTTGCGTTTGACGGAAGTGAAAACAGTAAGAAAGCGCTTCAGACAGCCATTGATCTTGCGAAAACGGTAAATGCAGCCATTACAGTCGCCCATTCACATGATATGAAAGACAACCAGACCATCATCGACCCGCCGAGGCCCGCAGCAGGGGCAAGCTATATTGGCGGAGGCATGACAAGTGTTCCTGATCCGCTGATATCAGATGTTGCGCCACCGGAGCCAATGATTTATGAAGACCGTACGGAAGAAGTCATCGCCGAAGCCAGAATGATGCTGAATGATCAGCTGACAGAGGGAGATATCGATATATTAGAAGGTGACCCGGCTGAATCAATTATCGAGCATGCCAACCGGGTTTCAGCCGATCTGATTGTAACCGGAAGCAGAGACCAAAACAGACTGAAGAAGCTTTTGTTTGGAAGTGTAAGTGAAAAACTTTCGGCGAAATCAGACATACCGGTTCTGATCGTAAAGTGAGCACGCCATGTGCTCGCTTTTTTAAATTCATAATTGTGAAAAAATATGGATTTTCGTTTTTTTCTGATATAATGCTTTCGTGCCCAAAAGCACAAAAGCATTAAAGAAAATGATGGGGTGTTGTTTTGGATTCTCAAAAAAAGCTGACGTTTCCGTTAGCCGTCGGTTTATTTATATTCATGTTAGGAGTCATTATCTCCTGCTTATTTTTTCTTCATACAGAACCGCATATCCCGCTGTTCCTATGCGTTGTCCTGCTTTCAGCAGCTGGTTTATGGTACGGTTTTTCCTGGAACAGCCTTGAAAAAGGAATTGTTAGCGGGATTAAAAACGGTGTACAGCCGATTATCGTTCTGGCACTGATCGGTATCTTAATCGGCGCTTGGATGTACAGCGGCGCCATACCGTCCGTTACTGTTTATGCATTGTCCTTTATTGAACCGAGCCACCTTCTTTTGACTGCTTTGTTTTCCTGCATGATCATCAGCACACTTGTCGGCTCAAGCCTGACAACAGTAAGTACAATTGGCGTGGCACTAATTGGCGTGGCAAGCGCGGCAGGCGTTCCGCTCGAATGGACGGCAGGGGCAGTCATTTGCGGAGCTTGCTTTGGTGATAAAATGTCACCGATGTCGGATACAACAAATTTTGCTGCGGGTATAGGCGAAATATCAATCTTTGAACACATTCGCCACATGATGGGCACAACCATTCCCGCCTTGCTGATCACTGTTGTCCTTTTTTACTTCCTTGGTTTATCAGTCTCAGCGGACGCTGCTTCAACAGGTGATATTGCACACGTTATTGCCGGAATAAAAAATGCAGCAAATGTCACACCGTGGGCGCTTCTTTCTCCGCTCTTAGTTGTTTTGCTGGCGATTAAGCGCGTGTCCGTTATTCCCGTTCTGACTGCGGGTATTATTTCCTCGGGAATTTTGACAGCCATTTTCGTTCCCGACAGCAGCATTCAGGCTTTTATGTCAGCCCTGCAAAATGGCACCATGTTCGAAACTGACAATGAGGCAGCCGCTAAAATCATCAACAGAGGCGGACTGCAATCCATGATGGGCTCAGTTTCTCTTATTATGATCGCTTTTGCACTCGGCGGTTTAATGGAGAAAATCGGCCTGATCTCCGCACTATTGGAGGGTGTGATGAAAGGAATCCGTTCAAAGGGCAGTCTCATTGCAGCAACTGTCTGCTCAAGTATCGGTGTCAATCTTGCAACAGGCGAACAGTACTTATCTATATTAATACCAGGACAATCTTTTAAGTCTTTATATGACAAACAAAACATTCAGCGGAAGTTTTTATCAAGATCATTAGAGGACGGCGGAACCTTGATTAATCCATTGATCCCTTGGGGCGTCAGCGGGGCTTTTATGGCAACCGCGCTTGGCGTTCCCGTGATTGATTATATCCCATTTGCATTCTTCCTCTATATATCCCCGATGATCTCAATTTTAGTTGGATATGTAAAAAAATAAAAAGAGCGCCGCTTGCAAAGCGGGCTCTTTTTTATCATTAAAATGATACGCGGGCTGCCTGCTGAATGCATTCTTGAAAAGCCGCCTGCAGCTGTTTTGTCACCGGTCCGGGCACTCCGCTTCCGACTGATTTCCCATCAAGCGTCACAACCGGAATAATTTCTGCCGTCGTTGAAGAAATAAAGATTTCGTCCGCCTGTCTCAGCTCTTCCTCAGTAACGGGCTTTTCATCAAGCTCTATGCCGTTCTTTACGATGAGATCCAAAATATTCTTTCGTGTAATCCCATTGAGAATCATTCGGTTTGCCGGATGCGTCCGCACCGTACCGTTTAAAACGGCATAAACATTAGAAGATGTACCTTCTGTAACAATTCCGTCTCTTATTAAAATGCCTTCAAATGCTCCCGCTTCATAGGCTTTCTGTTTTGCCATCACATTATACAGTAAATTCAGACTTTTAATATCGCATCTCAGCCAGCGAAGATCCTCATCCGTGATGGCAGAAACGCCATATGCCTGCTCCTGTTCAGGCTTTTTAACAGAAAATGTATAGGCAGTCGTCTGCGGCTTAAGCCCCGCTTCATATTGGTGTTTTCGCGGAGCAACCCCTCTGGTGGTTTGAATGTAAACCGCTCCGTCGCTGACCGCATTTTCCTGCACAAGCTTTTGCAGGTCCCACTCTAAATCTTCTAAACTGAACGGCAGTGAAATTCCGATCTCAGCCGCGCTTCTGAATAAACGCTCCGCATGCTCGCGTAAGCCGAATAATACTCCTTTATACACCCTGATAACCTCGTAGATTCCGTCTCCAAACTGATAACCGCGATCTTCCACATCAATGGATGCCTCGTTCCGCTCCACCAGCTGGCCATTAACTAAAATCTTCATATAAGCCCTCCCTTTTTCGTATTTATCATGATGTCTAATCAAGCTGTCATTGTCACTCATTCTACCATATCAAACCAGCTGAAAAACAGAAAGATCAAGAGCTCGATAGCTGGGAAGGAGATTATTTTTTCCTTAAAATCTGACATTTCGACATTTTTTCTATGTTCTTTCCAGTTTTATTCCTGTATACTTGACTCGTAATACATAGGTTGTAAACAATGGCACCTTCAGAGTTGCCAATACAGCGGTATGTAGAGATTTTATGCCACTGGAGAGATTGATATGCGACAAACGAGAGGAGACGCTTCTCCTTCTGCAGTTTCGCTTGCTTTTAAATTTGCAAGTTTAGCAGTTTTATGTGTGCTGCTTTTGCTTATGGTGATTTTAGGTTATTCCAATAGCTCCTCGAAAGCAAAAGAAATCACTGTCACAACAAACAGCCAGCTTCGTGATGAGAAGGAAAGCCTGAAGCTGAAAGACGACTCCCCAGGCCTGCTGATAAAACATTTGCAGACCGAACAAAATATGGGAGACAAAACGGTTTACTTAACATTCGATGATGGCCCATCAGCCTATACAAACCGCTTGCTGGACGTACTGAAAAGCGCCGATGTAAAAGCGACATTTTTTATGCTGTCACCGCGAATGAATGAATTCAAACACGCGGTTAAAAGGGCCGAAAATGAAGGGCATGCACTCGGCTTACACGGAGTCACGCATAATAACAAATTGTTTTATCAAACGCCGACATCGCCGCTAAAAGAAATGCAGCAGGCGCGTGACACACTGGAAAGCATTACAGGCTATCGCACCGATCTCGTCAGAACGCCCTACGGGAGCAAGCCGTCTCTTACAGATTCACAAATTCGCAATCTAGAAAAAGACGGTTTTGTGTACTGGGATTGGACGATTGACAGCATGGACTGGAAATACCGCAACTCAACATACGTAGCGGAAGTACTGCAGCAGCTTGACAATATGGAACACAGCCATTCAAATCGGCCGTATGTGATTCTCATGCACGATCTTCCTGCTACAGTAAACGCACTGCCGGTGCTCATCCATAAACTGAAAGAAAAGGGCTATTCCTTCGGTGTGTTAAAAGACACAATGGTTCCTGTTCACGAATAAAAAAGTGAGGCGCTTATCTGCGGCCTCACTTTTTTATGCCCAAGCTCCGGGCAAACTCTCCGATTTTTTGATGGATGACGAAATCAAACAAACTGTCGCAGTACGTCGGCTCCAGGTTAATAATAGCTTTATTAATGCCTGGAATCCGGCTTGCATCCTCAGGCACAAATCTGGCGGGAGCAACTTCAAGAGACGTGCCGATTACCAATAATAGGTCGGCTTTATCCAGCTTTTCATAAAGCGTGTCAAAATGCAAAACGGCATCGCCAAACAGAACGACATCGGTTTTTAATACCGTTCCGCACACCTCACCGTCATGTCCGACCGCAGTACACTCCGGCACATCATGCTTCAGCAAATGAGGGAGATCATATCGGGCGCCGCATGAGAGACAGCTCGCTGTTTGGATAGAGCCATGCAATTCGTATACATGTCTGCTGCCGGCTTTTCTATGAAGGCCGTCAATGTTTTGTGTGAATATATCCACCTGCTTCCCTTGTTTCTCCAGTTCAGCCAAAAGCAAATGCCCTTCATTCGGTTCAAAGCTCCCGCTCAACTTCATTTGAAACAATTCTTTGAACTTTGGCCAAAACAGACGCGGTTGGCTTAAAAAATAATCGAGGCTCATCGCCTCCATCCTTGAGGCATCCTCAGTCCAGATGCCGCCGGCTGAGCGAAAATCGGGTATGCCTGATTCTGTGCTCATTCCCGCTCCGGTCAGCACGACAATTCGCTGTGCTTCATTCAGCATGTTTCTGAATGCTTCCAATTCAACACCGCCTTACAGTCATGTTTTCTCTTATTTTACCATGAAAAAGACTTCGCCTCTTTGCAGACGAAGTCTTTCTTTTTTATGCCCGTTCCTTTTCCTCTTTATTTAGATTCACTTGAAACGGATCGTTTTGGTGCTTTTGCTTTACAACAACCATTTGGCCGGGATATGCAAACTCGACACCCTCTGCGCCAAGGATTTCGATGATTTTATAGTTGATGTCCTCTCTAATATCGAGGTTTTCAGCCCAAACCGTTGTTTTTGTATAGAAGTTGAAAAATAAATTGTAATAGCTGTCGGCAAACGTATCAAAATTGACCATGATCGTTTCATTATGAACGCCCTCATGCTCTAAGAGCATTGTTCTGAGAGAACGAATAGAGCGTTCAAGGTTCTCAATTGGCGTAGCGTAGGATACATGAATGGAAAACGTAATCTGGCGCTTGGTCATTCTCGTCCAGTTCGTGATGGCTTCCATCGACAGCGTGGAATTTGGCACCGTTACTAGCGCACCCTGCGCTGTTCTGAATCTTGTGCTTCTGAAGGTAATATCCTCTACAGATCCTGTCACTGTCGCCGTTTCCACCCAATCACCGATTGTAAACGGTTTTTCAGTGATAATGATGATCCCGCCAAAGAAGTTGCTGATCGTGTCTTTCGCAGCTAGCGCAAAAGCCAATCCGCCAAGCCCAAGACCAGCCACAAACCCATTGACGTCATAATTAAATTCCTGGGCGATCACGCTCACACTGAGCGCTATAATGACAAAACGGAGCAGTTTAGACAAAAACGGCGCCAGAATGTCATCCATATCCAGTTCGAAGCGCTGATTCACTTTATGAAAAATAAAAGATGATGTAGCAGTCAAATTACAAAGCCCCCAGCACAACAGCGCTACAATCAGCGAGCGATATATTTTGCTGATCAGCGGCATCTGCTCATCTAAAAACGGTGAATAACGGATCGCCAAAAACAGCCCTAAGGCAACAAAAAACCATCTGGCAGGCTTATCGAATGCCACAACCACCTGTTTAAAAATTTCAGTTTTCGGTTTGTTTGTCATATTAAAAAGCAAATTAAAGAGATATCTTGTAAACAATTTTCTTAGTATAAGAAACAACAGCAAAATTGCCAAACTGATGCCGGTTTGAATGATTTTATCAAGCGTGAAATATTGCTGCAGATAATCTAGCATGGCAGTCTCCCCTCTATCCCAATCGAATGTTTATTATACTAAAACATTCGGCAAAATGCTCCTCTAAATGTCTTCTTTATAATATACAAAACCCCGGCGGAGCGCCGGGGCAATTTCTCATTTTAACCATTCAGCCAGATTCAATAGGGACAGTCACTTACTTTTTTTCGTTTGTGTCTGATCAAGGAGAGTTGCTTTTTGCATTTCAGCATCTGTTTCGGCCTTAATTCTTTCCTCCACTCTGATTCTCCCTTTTCCCATGATCTCGCCTCCTTTTTTGCTATTATAAAGTAACAGAATATTTTGTGAATATGTCGAAAGCACTATTTTTCTGTAGAAGTATGCTTGGATACGATGGGTGTTCCTATTTCAGTTATACGTTGCGGTCAGCCTGGACTATTCAACTATGACAGAAAAAAATTCACAAGTTGGTATCGCGGCGCATATATGGATTTGATACAATAACAGAAATGCCCATATGAGGAGCTGACAAGCTTGTACACCATTGCCCACCGCGGAGCATCCGGCTACGCTCCCGAAAATACAATTGCTGCATTTGATCTCGCGGCAGAAATGAATGCAGATATGATTGAGCTGGATGTCCAGCTTACAAAAGACAGGCAGATTGTCGTTATACACGATGACAGAGTGGACCGGACAACAAACGGCTCAGGCTTTGTTAAGGATTTTACACTGAAGGAGCTGCAGGCACTTGATGCAGGAAGCTGGTACGGCCCCGCTTTTCAAGGAGAAAAAATCCCAACTCTGGAGGCGGTGCTCAAGCGCTACCACAAAAAAATCGGCCTTTTAATTGAACTAAAGGGTCACCCTTCGCAAATCGGGATTGAAGAAGAAGTGGGACAGCTGTTAGGACAATTTTCTTTTTCTATTAACAATATTGTTCAATCCTTTGGTTTCCGTTCCATCCAAAGGTTCCGCGAGCTTTATCCATCGATTCCGACAGCCGTTATTACAAGACCGAATTTTGGCATGCTGTCCAGAAATCAGCTGAAAGCCTGCAAAGCTTTCGCAAATTATATCAATATCAAATACACACGTCTCAATCGTCTCATGATCGCTTCCGCCCATAAAAATGGATTAAAAGTGTTTGCATGGACAGTAAAGCATCAGAAAACAGCAGCCAAACTGCAGGCCATGGGCGTCGACGGGATTGTCACAGACTACCCGGACTACGTATTAAAGGATGGAAAACATGAATAGATATAGTGCGGTTTTTATTGGAGGCGCCCTTGGCGCTTGTCTCCGATACGGATGTAACATCGGCATAAACCATAATATATTTCCGGCTGCAACATGGCTGGAGAACGCGGCAGGCAGCCTTTTTTTAGGCATTCTGACCGGTTTTTTTATGATTAGGGCGAAACGGCCTTTGCTATCGGCTTTTTTAGGCACCGGTTTTTGCGGAGGCTTTACAACCATGTCAACGTTTTCTAAAGAAACGGTCATGCTGTTGCAATCGCATTCGTCATTAGCTGTTTTGTATATGGCGGTCTCATTTATATCCGGAATCGGGCTTGCGCTCTTTGGCGTTTTGGCAGGACGGCGAATAGCCCAATTTCAAATCGGAAAGGGGCGGAAGCAATGATGACACTGGCTGGTATTTTCGCAGCGGGAGGACTCGGTGCTGTGCTGCGTTTTTGGCTTGGCAACATCATAACATCTAAAACGCAAAGCCTTCGTTTTCCAGTCGGCATATTGACCGTTAATATACTGGGTGCCCTCGGTCTTGGGCTTTTTACAGGGCTTCATGTGACAAATTCATCTGCAGCACTCATCATCGGCACCGGCTTTTTTGGCGCCTTTACCACATTTTCCACTTTCAGCGTTGAAAGTGTTCAGCTCTTGCTGGCCAAGCGTGTAAAGGAAAGCATCCTATACATCGGTGTAACGCTTTGCGGGTCCCTTTTGGCATTTTGGTGCGGCTGGATGCTGCTGACATAAAAAAAACCTTGAGCTTATTTCTCGCTCAAGGTTGCACTGTTCAGCATGACCGGCTCGGGCATCGGCAGCGTATGGTGGGCCGTAATCCCGGTTGTCTGGCTGATTTCTTCTTTTATATCTATTTGCTTAATCAAACGGCCATCCATCTTCAGCACCTTTATTGTATATGATCCGATGCGAATGGATTCGCCAGCCTCAATATCAATGTTTTCTTTCAATATCAGCCCGCCGATGGTGTCCACGTCTTCTTGAATCGTCGCGCCGAGAAGGCTGTTCACCTGATCCATGCGAACCTTTCCATCCATAACATAATGGCGGTCGCCAAGCTTTTGGATCAACGGCTGTTCATCTTCATCAAATTCATCTCTGATCTCGCCGACAATTTCTTCAAGAATGTCCTCTGTCGTGACAAGCCCCGAGGTTCCGCCATATTCATCCGACAAAATCGCCATATGAATGCGTTCACGCTGCATTTTAATCAGCAGATCATGAACCGGAATTGTTTCAATGACTTCGATCACTGGCCGCACATACGGATGGATCGTCATTTTCATTCTTTCCTCTTCTGTCATAAACAGCAAGTCAGAAAACAAATGCTTCGTATTGACCAAGCCGATGACACTGTCTTTGTCCCCATCTGTGACAGGCCAGCGGGTGTATTTTTCTTTCAGCATAACCTCCAGCATCTCAGCCATTGTCATATCCGTTGATACAGCGGCCATTTCCTTCCGCGGTATCATAATTTCTTTGGCAATGCGGTTATCAAATTCAAAAATCTTATTCACATATTTATATTCAGACGGATTAATCTCTCCGTTTTTTAAACTCTCAGACAACAGCATTCTGAGTTCTTCTTCAGAATGAGAACCCTCATGTTCTGACGCCGGCTTCAAACCAAACATGCCGCATAAAAGTCGCGCCGATCCATTCAGGATCCAAATAAACGGAAACAGAAGCAAATAGAATAGTCGCAACGGACCCGCTATCAGCAAGGTTAGCTGTTCAGCCTTTTGAATCGCGACCGTTTTCGGGGCCAGTTCACCTACAACAACATGCAGAAATGTAATCAAGCCGTACGCGACTGCAAAAGAGACTGCATGAAAAACCGATTCCGGCAGGCCGAGCGGTTCAAACAATGGATGCAGCAGCCGTTCAAATGCCGGCTCCCCCAGCACGCCGAGTCCAATTGATGTCACTGTAATGCCCAGCTGGGATGCAGATAAATATTCATCCAAATCTGTAATGACACGCTTTGCGAGTATCGCCCGTTTGTTTCCTTCTGTTATAAGCTGATCAATTTTGGATCTCCTTACTCTAACAATCGCAAACTCACTTGCGACGAAAAATGCAGTTAAAGCAATGAGCACACCAATTAAAATCAGACTGTCAATATCGTCCATTTAACCTTATCCCCTCATTAAAGGATAAGGAGTCACCTCCTGATATAATCATTTTTCCTTAACATTGAGGTACGCGGTGTATTGTTGCCTAAGCAGAGGGCCCCATCATACCACCTCCAAGTCAAAGTTTGATTATAAATTGTATATTTTATTGTAACACAACTCATTCCAAAAATGATTTTAAATTTTTAGACTTCTATCATAGGACAGCCTATTGATTCATCCGGCCAGCAGGTTCTTGATATCCGTGCATATCCTTCCAGGACGATGCAAAGATTATTGGCAAGGTGCTGTTCACTGAAATATCGGACATATATCTGTTTTTCAAGCTGAAGCTCGTACGGCTCATTCGCTCGTATCTGCTTCGGCGGCGTGCATAGGATAAAGTTCGTTTGAGGCCAGTTTGACTGTTAGATCATGACGTGTGCTTTTAAATGCTTACTAGATGTGTCTGGTCACACAGCACAGGCAAGGGCCAGGAATGGGCTCGACCAGTTTGCGTTATAAACGGTTTCTATCTTCAGGCCGGCTCTGCTGTTATGGTTGAATTTGGCGGTTTATTCGAGGGAGAGATAAAATCGGGAATTGAAAAACGGGCCAAAGCCTGGGGCATACGTCAAATAAAAAAGATAACAGCCTCGGGATCGCTGTTATCTTTTTGTGCGAGCTGGCTTATAAAAAATCTTTATATAAGGCGATAAAGATGTCGCGTGATTGTTTGATTTGCTCCAGCGGCACACTGAAGGATAAACGGAAGTGCCCTTTCATCCCAAAACCGCTGCTCGGCACAATTAACAATTTATACTTTTGCGCTGCATGCACACAAAATGCGACTTCATCTTCAATTGGCGACTTCGGAAAAATGAAGAAACCACCTTTTGGCATTTCAAATTCAAAACCGGCTTCCTTTAAAATGTCAACCATGACATCTCTGCGTTCTTTATAAGCGCTTGCGTCTATTCTTAAATCATCCATTCTCGCCACAGCCCGCTGCATCATGACAGGTGCATTTACAAACCCAAGCGTTCGATTGCAGTACACAAAAGCATTTATCAAAAGGTCGGCATCCGGCATGCTGCTGTCTAAGCCGATATAACCGAGCCGCTCCCCTGCTATGCCGAGGTCCTTACTGAATGAACTCGCTAAAATGACACGATGATACGATTGAAACGGATTTGCCAGCACTTCATCATAAATCAGCTGACTGTACGGCTCATCAAACAGTACATAGATGGTTTGGCCGTTTGTCTCTTCAATCTCTTTTAACAGAGCGCCTAGATCATCTATATTTTTCTGGCTGAGTACGGTTCCCGTCGGGTTATGAGGTGTATTCAGAATAAGTCCTTTCGTCTGCGGGGTAATCGCCTGCCTTACCGCTTCAATGTCAATCTCGAACCGGGCTGTCAGCGGGCAGCTGACAGCCTTACCCCCATAGTTCTCAATATACAATTTATATTCTGCAAAATAAGGAGCGAGAATGATGACCTCTTCTCCCGGATTTAATATGCTTTTTAGCGCCACATTCAATGCGCCGCCCGCACCTACTGTCATGACAACACGCTCAGCTGAAAACTCGGCAGCAAAGCGGCCGGCCAGAAATTGCGCGACTTTTTCTCTAGCTTCAGGAAGGCCCTGATTTTGTATGTATCCGTGATTTCCTTTTTCAGCTTCTTCTATTAATGCTCTCGTAAAGGCTTCAGGCGGTTCAACGACCGGGTTGCCGATTGAGAAATCAAACACCTGGTCATTTCCGAACTCTTTCTTCAGTCTCGCTCCTTCATCGAACAGCTTTCGAATCCACGATCCTTTATTTAGGTTCTCTTCAATTTCCCGCGATAAACCAGCCAATCTCATCTGTCCCTTCTGCACATATAAATTGAACATTCTATCTATCTATGTTACTTCAACCAGAATTCGGATGCCACTTTTTCCATATCCGGCTTCCCGAAAAAACAATAAACTTGTGTAAGGCACCCTTCATATATTAAACTATTCTCATAACTATAACGTGATGGTTGGGAGGGATTTAGATGGGGCTGAGACTTATCGTATCAGTGAACTAGCGGCACTTGCCGGAGTAACGAAACGAACAGTTGATTATTATACGAATCTTGGTCTGCTGACGCCGGCCAGATCCTGTTCAAATTATCGTTACTACGATGAAAACGCACTTAAACGACTCATATTTATTGTAGATTGCAAGCAGCAGCGATTGGCCCTGTCCGATATTAAAGATCGACTGGAGAACCAGTTTCCCTCTTCAGCCATAGATCATGATGAAATTGGAAATCTGGCATCTGAAATTGATTATATGAATCAAAACATCTCCGGAATCTTGCATCGGTTTGAACGGCTGAAGCCTGAGGATCGTGACGAGCTGAAAAGCAAACTTACGCCCGAAAAGCTCGCCGTGTTCCAATCATTTATGCTGCTGTTAAGTTAAAACCATTTTACTAACAGGAGGTGTTACCTTCATTCTCATTGTAGAGTGAAGGTTCTAATTGGACATAGTGAATTTGATTTTAGTCGCTGTTTTAATTGCCCTGACGGCATTTTTCGTAGCATCTGAGTTTGCCATTATCAGAATCAGAGGCTCACGGATTGATCAGCTGATCGCGGAAGGAAATAAAGCAGCAATTGCCGCAAAAAGAGTGACCACGCATCTTGATGAGTATCTATCTGCGTGTCAGCTTGGAATTACATTGACTTCCATTGGATTAGGGGTTTTAGGGGAATCAACGATTGAAAGGCTTGTTCATCCGCTTTTCGTACAATTGGACGTACCAAGTTCCCTTTCACATATCATATCGTTTATTTTGGCGTATGCCATTATCACGTTCCTGCACGTTGTTGTCGGAGAACTTGCACCTAAGACAGTTGCCATCCAAAAGGCGGAAGCAGTGTCTATGCTGTTTGCGAAACCGCTGATTTGGTTTTACCGCATCATGTTCCCGTTCATCTGGCTTTTGAACAATTCCGCACGGTTATTGACAAAAGCTTTTGGCCTGGAGACCGTATCAGAAAACGAATTGGCTCACTCTGAAGAAGAGCTAAGAATCATTCTGTCGGAAAGCTATAAAAGCGGTGAAATTAACCAGTCAGAGTTTAAATATGTGAATAAAATCTTTGAATTTGACGACAGGCTCGCGAAAGAAATTATGATCCCGCGGACCGAGATTGTCAGCCTTCCGCACGATATTAAGATTTCTGAAATGATGGAAATCATTCAAATTGAAAAATATACCCGCTACCCAGTAGAAGAGGGCGATAAAGATAATATTATCGGGGTTATTAATATTAAAGAAGTGCTGACGGCCTGCATCAGCGGCGAGGTTTCTGTTGATTCCACCATCTCTCAATTCGTGAATCCGATCATTCATGTGATTGAATCTGCGCCGATCCATGATCTACTTGTCAAAATGCAAAAAGAAAGAGTGCACATGGCAATCCTGTCAGATGAATACGGCGGAACTGCCGGATTGGTGACGGTAGAGGACATTATTGAAGAGATCGTTGGCGAAATCCGCGATGAGTTTGATATTGATGAGATCAGCGAAATCCGCAAGATCGGCGAAGGCCATTACATGCTGGACGGTAAAGTCTTAATCGACCAAGTGAACGACCTGCTCGGCATTCATTTAGAGAATGAAGAAGTCGATACGATCGGCGGCTGGTTCCTTACTCAGAAATACGATGTTGAAAAGAACGATTCTATTATCGAAGAAGGCTGTGAATTTATTATTAATGAAATTGACGGCCACCACGTCGCTTATATTGAAGTGAAAAAGCTCGCAGCAGAAGAACTGATAGAAGTTGGAGAGTCACAAGAAGCATAATTTTGAAAAAGACACCTTTTATTGAGGTGTCTTTTTTATTCTGGTTCGTTTTTGACATTGTCATACCCCTCTTCTGAAAACTGCTGCTAATAAATCGGTCATCCGCGGGAACTCTAAAAAAGTGCAACTGCGAGAAAAACGAATATTTCCGCATCATTATAGAAAGGAGCGAAAACATGAAAGTTGTCGTAACTGGAGCAGCAGGTAAAATCGGACGCTGGGCTGTAAGAACGTTATTAGAGGCCGGCCATGATGTGACAGCATCAGACAGAGTATTAAAAGAAGAGTCCGCATCGAAAACATTTATTCAAGCAGATTTACGGGATTACGGCCAGGTATGTCAGCTAATCATGGGCTGCGACGCTGTGGTTCATCTTGGGAATATTCCTACAGATGTCAGGAATACCTCCCAGGCGATATTTGAAAATAATATGCTTGTTAATTTTAATATCCTGGAAGCCTGTAAAGATTTTAAAATCCGTAAGCTTGTGTGGGCTTCAAGTGAAACGGTGCTGGGATATCCATTTGTGCCGGACGAGCTCAGTTACCTTCCCGTAGACGAGGAGCATCCAACGATCGTAAAGTCATCTTATGCGATGGCAAAACGGCTGACCGAAATCCTCTCAGATATGTATTCAAAGCTGATCAATACACAAATTGTCACTCTCCGCTTTGCGAATATATATGAGCCTGATGAGTACGAAAAAATCCCAGGCATGCACTGGAACGAGCAGCAAAAGGATATTCAAAAGAAAAATGCATGGGCGTATTGTGATGTCAGGGATGCTGCACATGCTTGCCTTCTAGCACTCGAAAAAAACAATCTCGGAAATGACGTCTTCCATATTACTGCACCCGATACCATCATGAAAGAGCCTAGTGAAGACTTAGTAAAACGATTTTTCCCCGATGTATCTTTAAAGAGAGATATAAAAGGATATGAAACACTGATGGCAATCGATAAAGCCAAAAAGGTCCTTGGCTATGAACCGCGTTATACATGGCGCTCTGTATTAAATAATGACGGCTCTCTTAAAGCACTGCCAGAGGATCAGCTATCATTATCAAAAATATAAACACCACAAAAAAAGCAGCCGGTGATCATCGAACACCTGCTGCTTTTTTTATATCATAATCATCTAAATTGATATCCAAATCCATTCTAAGGGCCAGTTTCGCCAACTGCTCCCCCATATAGGGGCCCATTGTTAAACCAGACGATCCAAGACCGTTTGCCACTATCACCCCATCCCAGCCGGGAAGAGATCCGATCACCGGCACATCACCTGGTGTAAAGGGGCGTAAACCGACTCTTGCCTCTTGAAAGGTGCTGTTTGCTAAGCCGGGAGCCATTTCTAATCCCTTGTTTAGAAGTTCCTGCAGCCCGCCAGCCGTTATCCTTACATCACGTCCGCCTATCTCATCTTCACGTGTCGCGCCGATAGCTATTCTATTGTCATGATAAGCTAAAAGATACTCTTTAGAGGGTGGCATCACAGCAGGCCAGCTGTCAATATGATTTACATTCGGCACCTGCACATACACAATTTGCGCTTTTTGCGCACTTACTTTGAAATGAATGCCTAAAGGCGCTAACAATTGGTCTGCCCAAACACCGGCACAAACAATAACCTCATCAGAAGAATAGATTTCATTACCGACAGTTACGCCTGTGACACGATTCGAATGATGTCGAAGCGCAGCATCACCTTTTAAAATGACTGCGCCGTTTCTTTGAGCAGATCTCAATAATGTATCTCGCAGCACTTCTCCATCCACACGGGCGGCTCCGCTTATATGTACAGAATGGTACCGTTCAGCCAGCAGAGGAAACAAATCAGCTGTTTGGTTTTCATGAAGAAAGGTAATCTCACCAATTTCCGCGGCAGCTTGTTTACGCTCCCGCACACGTTTTTCGATCTTTTCTATCTTTTCTATATCTTGATGAATACTGAGAGCACCGACTTGAGCATAACCAATGTCCGTCTCGCCTTCTTTTCTAAGTTCTTCTATGAACCGAGGATAAAAGCGCGCTCCGTCCTTTGCCAGCCGGTACCAAGCCTGATCACGGCGAGGAGACAGCCATGGACAGATAATGCCTTTCGCTGCATGGGTGGCCTGGCCCTTATCTTTCCGATCTATAACAAGAACCTCTGCACCCATTTTGGCTAGCTGATATGCTGTTGATGCTCCCAAAATTCCAGCCCCGACTATTATCATTTTTTTCATGAACCATAACCTTTCCCAATGATCAATTCCTCATTTAGTATAGCTAATGGCCCAGGAAATTATAAACAATCGGGATATTGGCGAGTGCATAAATTACAGTTGTTCCAGCTTCTTTTCAAGCTCTTTAATGCTGTGATTCAAAGCCTCTGTCATAGCCGCCAGCCTTTCCTTAGACGGAAGGTGGGCAAAATCAGCCTGCTGCAAAGGTTTACCGATAATCAGCTTCATTTTTCCTTTTTTGAACAACGCCTTTCCGCTTGAAGGTCCTTTATAAGCAGCCGGAACAAGGGGTGCTTTCCCCATTTGCGCAATTGTCACTGCGCCTCTCTTCAAAGGCACATCCTCAGAAGTTCTTGTTCCGCTTGGGAAGATTCCGACAATCTCTCCTTCTTTCAGCAGCTTAATCGGCGTTTTAATGCTGCTTGGGCCAGGATTTTCCCGGTCTACCGGAAAGGCATGAATTTTCTTCAAAAACGAACCGATCCATTTATTTTGAAAAAGCTCTTTTTTCGCCATGTAGTGTATTTGATAAGGAAGAATCCCGACTCCGAGTGTGATCACATCAACCCAGCCAGAGTGTGTACACGCGATGACAAAACCTGAATCGGCCGGAAGGTTTTCTTTGTTGTACACCTTCACTCCTCCGCGAAGAGAAAGAATAACTTTTAAAGCATTTGCACAAAACTTATACATATCGCACTTCCTTTGTCGTAATCAATGATTCTTTTCTGTTACTTATTATAACAACATTTTTTATTACCTGGTACTAATTTTTAAGATTTCTCTTTTCTTAACGTCAAAAAGCTGAGGAATCATCCTCAGCTTTTTGTTATATACCCCTCTCTTGTCGGAGGCGCCATAAATTCCGGTCCAACCGGGTTTGATATCGTATTTTTCAAAATGGTATTAATGTCTTTTTTATCTTCATTGCTCAGCGTCCAGCCGGTAATTTCTGATACTGCCTCTATTTGATGAGGTTGTCTTGCCCCCAAAGGGCAATTCCTGCTCCCGGCTGGTCTAAAATCCATCTCACGGCCAGATGAATCACAGATTTTCCATAACGTGTCTTCGCCAAGTCTTCTAATTGATTGACTGCAGAAAGATATTCTTTAAATCTCGGCTTCTGAAATTTCGGATCGTGATTTCGAAGATCGTCTCCCTCAAACGAATGGTCTTCTGTCATTTTTCCCGTTAACAGCCCTCTGCATAAACTGCCGTATAATAGTGTTGTTATCTGTTTGTCTTTCGCATACGGGAGCACATTCTCTTCAATGTCCCTTTCAAACAGATTGTAAGGAGGCTGGATTGTATGAAGCGGAGCAACAGCCCGAAACGTATCCATTTGTTCAACCGAGAAATTACTGACGCCGATCGCGCGGATTTTCCCGGCATCATATAATTCCTTCATCACTTCTGCCGTTTCCTCTATCGGCACAAGCGGATCTGGCCAATGCACCTGATATAGATCGATATAATCTGTCTGCAGCCGTTGCAGGGAATCCTCGACTTCCTGTATAATTCTCGCTCTGTTAGCATGGCGGAACAGCTGATTGTTTTTCCAATCCAGCGCCGTTTTAGTGGCAAGAACAACCTGATCCCTTGCCCCATGCTGCTTGATCGCCTTCCCGACAATTTCTTCGGACTGCCCGAAGCCATATGCCGGCGCGGTGTCAATCAGTGTGATCCCCTTATCAAGAGCGGCGCGGATGGTTTCGATCGATGTTTTTTCATCAGTGCCTCCCCACATGGTTCCGCCGATCGCCCATGTGCCGAGTCCAATTCGGGAGACTTTTATTCCTGTGTCTGAGATACTGGTATATTCCATTGTGCCACTCCTTCATTTTTTCACTATGTTTTCCCTGATGGAAAAAATGTTAAACATTTCTCACCACTATCTTTCAGGGCAGATTTTTTGTACTATAGAGTAATGGTGTTTGATTACGTATTAAAAAGCCGTTTGCATGTAATGTGCAACTTTAAACCTTTCTTATGCGTGTATAACATAGAGGGGAGAAAAAGGCAGTGACGATCGATGAAATTTACCAAATGTACATGAATGATGTTTATAGGTTCCTGCTCTCCATGACAAAAGACAAGCATCTTGCCGAAGACTTGCTGCAGGAAACCTTTATGCGGGCATACATACACATTCACTCCTATGATCACAGCAAAGTAAAGCCCTGGCTTTTTCAAGTGGCGCGGAACGCCTTCATTGATACGTCAGAAAGCATAAGAAAGAAGTCACCATTTCTGATGATTTGATTGGAAGCCTCTTTCAAACTGCTGTTCAGAGCCCTGCCCACCAGGTAGAGATAAAGGAAGTGCTGACTGGTTATATGTCCGAGCTCCCCGATAACTATCGGGAGGCGTTAACACTATATTATTTAAAAGAATTAAATTACAAAGAAGCATCCCATATTATGAATATTTCAGAGGCGAATTTTAAAAGTGTTTTGTTTCGTGCCAGACAGCGGCTGAAAGCACTTTATAATAGAGGTGTTAATGATGAATGAAGAATTTAAAAAGCGTTTTGATCAATATAAAAACGGTGAAATGAGCGATCAGGAAATGACCGCGTTTGAAGAGGAACTCGAGAAGCTCGAAGTGTATCAGGAACTGATTGATAGTGAGCTGCCAGACGATCATGATTGGGATGTCGACATCAGTCCTGAAAAACAAAAAGCCATTCTGGCCTACGGCAAACGGAAGTCTTATTTGCGTATTTCCGCTCTTGCCGTCATATCGACATTAATGATTTTGCCGCTATGTACGCTGGGAAGCTACCTCTACTACGGAATGGGAGGAAAACACAGCACCGGCAATGAATTTATGGAAACTGCCGCAGTCACTGTAGCCCTGACTATGCCAAATGTTCTTGTCGATACTTCTGGACTGAAGAGCCAGGTGAAGCTGTTTGGCATGAATACAGAATTCCCGCTGCAAAAACAGATTGGCACGAAAACAGCTGCCGTGGGGAACGAACGGGTGGAAATGTTTTATGACAGAGTGAAAGCGCCGGTCGTCAACTACTATGACTTAGAAATCCATAAAGGCAGCCATTACTTTACACACCCATCAAGCGGATCTGAACAAACAACCGCAAAAGCGGAAAAAACATTAAAAGCTTTGCCTGAAGGGACTGTTTCCGAGGTCTACCTTTCTTATGACCGGGCATATCCGACAAAAGAAGTGTATAAAAAATTCAGAGGTTATGATGTAAGCTTTTTGTGGAACGCGATTGAAACAGAGAACAATACAAAGGATACCGCTTACGCAGAGCCGCTTGGCTACCCAGGGAAAGACTCAAAGTTCCTGGCTGCGCTTAATACAAAAGGGAAGTCAAACGGTGACCAATTTATCGATGCTTTAACTTACATATCGAAGCACGAAAAATGGGCGCAGGTCATTTCAAAACGAAAAGACTTAAAGGTAGATTCCCGCTTGGATTATGTAGAGAAAAATGGTGTTAATGTATACGGCTCTGTCGTTACAGGACCGACCAAGGAAATCCAGCGCATGCTGAAAAACAAATCAGTAAAATCAGCAAATGTCGGCGAGGTGGAATTATGGAATTGGTAAGAATTTTTAAAGAACATAATGTATTTGGCTGGATATCTGTCGGGACAGCGATTCTGTCTTTGCTCTTGCTTAATTTGGCGATTATCAGCAATGTGACCTCTTATTCTTATCAAATGCTGCCGTTTGCCATGGCCGCCGTTCCGTTTGGCATTATTGAGCTATTCATCAAAAGAGGACGCACGGGTCCCGGCCTGCTCGGCGTTGTCCTTAATCTCTTTGTGATTATCTGTGTGTATACTATTGTGTCTGTGGATACCAACTTACAGTTTGGCTTTTAGAAAAAAGACGCCTGAAACGGCGTCTTTTTTTATGATAGCTGTTTTCTGAATAAATAGCTTTCAATCGTAAATCCCATTTTATCCGTATAAAATCTGTGGGCGTCTTTGCGCTGAAGACCTGATGAAAGACTGACAGAACTGTAGCCTGCATCTCTTGCCCAGTTTGCCGCATAATCCAAAAGAAGTTTGCCGTACCCCTTAGACCTGTGAGGCCCGCTTGTGACAAGATCCGCTATCCATACGTACTCTCCTTGATGAAGCGAAACCCTTGGCAGCGCGCCGCACAGTGCCCTGATCGCTTTATCCTCATATAAGGCAAACAGCATATACGACTCTTTTTGGACACAGCGCTCCAGCCTATGTAAATACGTCTCTTCATCCAGCTCTGTTCTTAATTCGTGCATCACCGGATATGCATCCATCCACTCTTCTCTAGTCGTTAATTGTTTGATATGAAGCATCTTATCAATCCCCTCTCCATTCGTTACAATGATGATATCCGATTTATGGCATTCGCCAAATAGCCAAAACCAGAAAAAATGACCACGCCAGATGCAAGGAGAGATAAAATGGATATCACGCCGTTTCTGGACAAAACAAGCAAAACACCGCTGTATGAACAGCTTTACACCTATTTCAAACAAGAAATGTCACATGCCAGAATCACCAAAGGAATGAGGCTTCCGTCAAAACGCAGGCTCTCCGGCTTGCTCGGTGTCAGCACGGCAACGGTAGAACGCGCCTACGAGCAATTAACCGCTGAAGGATATGTCAAAAGCAAGCCTAAAATCGGCTGGTTTGCAGCAGACATTGAACCTGAGTTTCCGGATGCTCCAATACCATATCAACCGCCTCCGCAACCGGTCACTCATAAAGAAGTAGAATCTGTTATTAACTTTCATCAAGGAAATGTCGATCCAGTCCACTTTCCCTTTAACGCGTGGCGAAAAAGCATGGTGAAAAGTCTGGATCGGTATTCTGAACAACTTCACATCTCAGGCGATCCTCAAGGAGAACCTGCACTCAGAGAAATGATAGCCCGATTTGTCAGACTGTCACGCGGGGTCAATTGTGATCCCAGCCAAATTATCATTGGAGCAGGCACTACCGTCCTTCTGCAAATTCTTTGCCTTACGCTTCAGCCGGGAACAAAAATCGGTTTTGAAGAACCGGGATTTCACCGTTCAAGACGAATGTTTGAGGCCAATCACATGAACGTGATTCCCATTTGCACAGATGAAGAAGGAGTCCTGCCGGCTAGCCTTACACACGAGAGCCCGCATCTCGTCTATACGACTCCCTCACATCAATTCCCGCTCGGGACCATAATGACGATCGCCCGAAGACAGGAGCTGTTGTCTTGGGCAAAAGAGGCAAACTCATTTATTATTGAGGATGATTATGATGGAGAATTTCGCTACAGCGGGCAGCCCATTCCATCTCTGCAAGGCCTTGACCCGAATGGCAGGGTCATTTATCTCGGCACTTTTTCAAAATCATTGCTCCCTTCCTTGCGGATCAGCTATATGATTCTTCCTGCTGCACTTATTGAACCCGTAAGAAAAAATGCGCTTTTGATGAAACAGACGGTCTCTTCCCATAATCAATTGGCACTGGCAGATTTCATTGAAAACGGCGAATGGCAAAAGCATTTGAACAGGATGAGATCCTTATATCGAAAAAAACACGCTGTTCTGCTCGAAGCGATACGAACTGAGCTGGGAGACAGCGTGGAGGTTCTCGGAAAAAACTCGGGGCTCCATATCCTCCTTCGGCTTATGTTTTCAGCCAGTGAGGATGAAGTGATAAAAGCCGCTGCCAAAAACAGAGTGAATGTCTATCCGGTTTCTCCATCGTACAAGAGCCAGCCGCCGTTTGTTTCTGTCTTAATCGGTTATGGAGGGCTTTGTGAAGAGGACATCCGGCTCGGTATCAAAAAGCTGAAAACCGCTTGGGAACCGCTGATGACATCATAATAAACAAAAAACAGGCCCCCAGCGGAGCCTGTTTTTCTAAAAGGATATAATCCCGATTAAATTTAAGAACACGATAATAATAGCCAGCGGCACAACGAAACGGAGCAAATAAAACCATATATAAAAGAATGCTTTTCCGGGATGTGATCCTTGTCTCATCTCTGCCCATAGGTCCTGTTTCGATATTTTCAGCGGAATGAAAATAGAAATTAACAGGGCGCCTAACGGCAGCAGAACATTGCTGACGGTAAAATCGACAACGTCAAAAAACGTCTTATCAAATATGCGCACATCGCTCAGCACGCCATAGGATAAGCAAGATGGGATACCGACTAAGAAGATCAAAAACCCGCTGGTCCATGACAGCTTTTTCCTCTTCGTTTCGTCCCCTTTGCCGATAATGGCTACAATCATTTCCACCATCGAAAAGGCAGAGGTCAGTGCGGCAAATAAAAATGCGACTAGAAAGCCGATGAAAAACAGGATACCGAACGGAAGCTGTTCAAAAACGGCCGGAAGCACTGTAAACAGCAAAGTCGGACCTTCATTCGGCTCCAATCCGAAGGAGAAAACGGCAGGAAAAATAGCCAAACCTGCCAAAAGTGTCACAATGATATTCATAACGACAATGGACGCTGCAGAACGCGGGATATTTTGCGTTTTCGGCAGATAGGAGCTGTAGGTCACCATGACCGAAACCCCCAGTGTTAACGTAAAGAAAGCCTGTCCCAGCGCAAACAAAACAGACTCCGGGGTCAAATCGCCGAAATGGGGCACAAGCAAAAATTTCACGCCTTCCATCGCATGATCCAGCGTGAGCGACCGAAGAACAAGCAGGACAAACAATATAAACAAAATCGGCATCATCACCGCGCTTACGCGTTCAATCCCTTTTTGAACCCCTCTGGCGACAACCAGCACAGTCAGTACCATAAAGATAAGCTGAGCCGCGAGCGTCTGCACAGGGTTTTGAATAACAGAGCCAAAAAGTGCACCGTACTGCTCCTGGGTGAGACCGGACAGTGAACCCGATGCTGTTTTCACTATATATAGTAAAATCCATCCTCCGATAACACTGTAAAACGATAAAACTAAGAAACAAGCCGCTACACCGACCCATCCTGTGAGAAACCAAGCTGTTCGCGGCGCTTCTTTTTTATATGCATCAATGGCATTCGTTTGGTTCCGTCTTCCAAAGATAAATTCTCCCACTAAAAGCGGATAGCCCAAGAGAATGGTAAATAGCACAAAAATAAGGAAAAAGGCGCCTCCTCCATTCGTCCCCGCTACATAAGGGAACTTCCAAATCGCGCCTAAGCCGATGGCTGATCCAGCGGCAGCCATGACGAAACCGATTTTTGAAGCCCATTGGACTGGTTTTTGCTCAGACAATGATGTCACTTCCTTTCCAGCCTATATTATCTCTTATTTTCATGCTGATTTCTATAAATTCATTTGATGAGAATAGAAAAGAGAGCGGCCAGTGTAAGCCGCTCTCTTCTTTGAGAGTTATTGATTTAATTTTGAATGCTTTCTTGAATATAAGAAATAGATCGCCATGCCAATTAACAGCCATACAAGGAAGCGGACAATCGTCACCCAGCCGAGATTTAAAATTAAGAACAGGCAGAATAGAATTGCTAAGCCCGGGATAACCGGAACCCCCGGACATTTAAAGGCTCTCGGAAGATCAGGCTGTTTCTTTCTCAATACAATAACCGCGACAGAAATCAGCACAAACGCTGAAAGCGTTCCGATGTTTACCAGCTTGGCAAGCTCATCAAGCGGAACAAGTGAACCGAGGAGCGCCGACATTATGCCGAAAAACCAAGTCGCAACATAAGGAGTTTTATGCTTCGGATGAACCTTAGAAAGCGATCCCGGAACCAGGCCGTCACGAGACATAGCAAACATGACACGTGTCTGTCCATAAAGCATCACAAGCATAACCGTTGTCATTCCCAAAACCGCACCGATATCGATAATGCCTGCCACCCAGTTTTGCCCCGCGCTTTGAAGAACGAGAGAAACCGGATGATCGATGCCTTCAAACTGGGCAAATGGAACAACCCCTGTCATGATGGCTGATACAGTAACATATAAAATGGTACAAACCAATAATGAGAAAATAATTCCTTTCGGCAGATCCTTCCCAGGGTTTTTCGTCTCTTCCGCGGCAGAGGATACAGCGTCAAATCCGATAAAAGCAAAGAAAACGAGTGCCGCTGCACTGAATACGCCGCCAAAGCCCATTGGCATAAACGGCTGCCAGTTATCCGGCTTCACGTAAACAGCTGCCACCGCAATAAATAAGAGAACGACCAGTACTTTTAAAATTACCATAATGTTGTTGACTCTTTTAGATTCTCTGATGCCTAAATAAAGCAAATACGTAATAGCAAGAACAATGACAAACGCAGGCAGATTAAAAATGGTAAAGGTTCCTTTTACAGCCCCCGGAGCAGCCGTTAAGGCCACCGGAAGATGAATGCCAAGCCCGGACAAAAATGATTGAAAATACCCAGACCACCCGACTGAAACGGCACTTACTGCCAGCATATACTCTAAAATTAAATCCCACCCGATAATGAAGGCCAAAAGTTCTCCCATTGTAGCATAAGTAAATGTATACACCGAACCTGAGACAGGCACACTTGAAGCAAATTCAGCGTAAGACAATGCAGCGAATAAACAAGCCAGCGCTGCGACAACAAATGAAACGGTCAGTCCGGGTCCGGCAGTAACTGCCCCTGTCCCCGTCAGTACAAATATCCCAGTACCTATAATGGCTCCAATCCCAAGCAGTGTTAAGTCAAATGCCCCTAATTCTCTTTTTAAAGATTTTTCACCTTTCGTTGCAGCGATTAAATCATGAATACTTTTCTTCCTAAATACGCTTCCTTTCATTCCCCTTCAACTCCTAGCTGATGATCTCTTTATACTTTATTTGAATTTTCTGAATTCATGAGCAGCAATGACCGTTTTTCTTTTTTTCTACTATATTTGTACTGGTGATGAATCATTCCTTTCTCCTACTCAATATTATATATAAAAATCCCAAAATGAAAACTAAATTTTTAAAAAATTCGACAAATTTCTGCACTGCCCTATTTTCATGCGCAAAAAAAACCAGCATTTCTGCTGGTTTTTTGTACATTATGTTGAAATAAAACGGCCGCCATTCACATGAATCGTCTGTCCCGTCATATAGGAAGATTCATCAGATGCGAGTAAAACGTATACACCTGCATGCTCAACCGGCTGTCCCGGTCTGCCCATCGGCGTATCAAGTCCATGCTGTTTCACTTTTTCTTCCGGGAATGTCGCCGGGATCAGCGGTGTCCAAATCGGGCCGGGCGCCACCGCATTTACTCTGATGCCTTTATCCACAAGAGATTTGCTCATTGATCGTGTAAAGGAGACAATTGCACCCTTTGTACTGGAATAATCAATTAATGCGGTATCTCCTTCATAAGCGGTAATCGATGTCGTATTAATGATTGCGCTCCCTTCTTTCAAGTGAGGCAACGCTTTCTTTGTCATATGAAACATGGCAAAAATGTTCGTGCGGAAGGTTTTTCAAGCTGTTCTGTTGAAATATCAAGAATACTGTCCTGCGGGTGCTGTTCAGCAGCGTTGTTAACCAAAATATCCAGCTTTCCAAAATGGTCTACGGTTTGCTGTACAGCCTGTTCACAATGCTTCTCATCTCCGATATCCCCAGGAATCAGCAGGCAGCGGACGTTTTCCTGTTCAACTTGTTTTCGCGTTTCCTCCGCGTCAGAATGTTCGTCCAGATAAAGAATGGAGACGTCTGCCCCTTCTTTTGCATACGCAATTGCTGCCGCTCTCCCGATTCCGCTGTCGCCTCCTGTAATGATCGCGACTTTTCCTTTCAGTTTTCCGCTTCCTTTATAATCACGGTCTTCTGTTAAAGGAAAAGGATTCATTTCAGACTCAATCCCCGGCTGTCGGTCCTGCCGCTGCGGTTCTTGTCCTTCTGTTTGTCTGTCCATTGGGTTCATATTGATCACTCCTAGACTGATGATATTGAATGTTTACCACATCACAGAAGCGAATAAACTGCAAAATATGTTATGATAGTACTTCTTCAGGAATAGCCCCTGTATATTTAGCTGACGGACGGAAAATCACGTTGTTTTCTGCTTGCTCCAGCACATGTGCGCACCAGCCTACCATTCGGCTTGCTGAAAACGTCGGTGTAAACAAGTCATCATCAAAATCAATCGCCTTCATGACAGCAGCTGCATAAAATTCAACGTTTGTGTACAGCTTGCGGCCCGGTTTGTAGATGTCCAGCAAACGGATCGCTTCTGCCTCCACATGCAGCGCCAGATCCAAATCACGGTCATCGCCTGCAACCTCTTCAGCTTTCTGCCTCAAAGCTTCTGCCCGCGGATCTTTCGTCTTATACACGCGGTGCCCAAATCCCATCAGGCGTTCTCCTTTTTCAAGCTTTGCTGTCAAATACGCTGCAGCATTCGCTTTTTCTCCAATATCTTCAAGCATTTTTGTTACAGCAGAAGGAGCCCCTCCATGAAGCGGGCCTTTCATCGTGCCAAGCGCCGCGGTAATGGCCGATACCAAATCACTCTCTGTAGACAAAGTAACCCGTGCCGAAAAAGTTGATGCGTTCATGCCATGCTCCATGGCCAGAATCATATATGTTTCAAGCGCTTTCTTTTTTGCTTCTGAAGGCTGTTCACCTGTGAGCATATAATAATAGTTTTCAACATGTCCGTACTGGGAAGATGGCTCAATGGCTTGCTCGCCGCGCACCCAGCGTTTTCTGTAAGCGATAATAGACGGCGTGATGGCAATCAGCCGAATCGCTTCTTCTATTTTTGGATAAAACGTGTACGTATTTTCCCCTAATGCTGAAACAACCGTTCTCAGCACCGACATGTCGTCCATGTTATTAGGCAGCGACTGAATCAAACTCTCAATGCGGCCAGGCAGGTTTCGCTCCGCGATCAGCTTTTCTTCAAATATCCGTAATTCATCTGATGCCGGCAGCTTTCCAAATAAAATCAAGTAAGCGGCTTCTTCAAAGCTGTGTTGCAGCGCAATGTCTTTTGCATGATGCCCTCTGTAGATAAGGCGCCCTTTTTCGCCGTCAATATGGCTGATTGATGTGTCCACACATGTAATTCCCTTTAATCCGTAATGTACCATTTGTATTCCCCCTATCCTTTTCTGTTATTATAGTAAATATAATATTTAAAAAATATTGAATATTTTAAAGGGAATTAATTAAAAATATTAATCAGAGGGAGAATGGAAATGGATTTCAAATGGCTTCACACCTTTGTGACCGCTGCGAAATATGAAAACTTCAGAAAAACAGCGGAAACGCTTTTTTTATCTCAGCCCACTGTAACTGTACATATCAAGCAATTAGAAAAAGAAATCAGCTGCAAGCTGTTCGAGCGAAAAGGCAGACAGATTCAGTTAACCGATGAAGGCAGGGCTTATTTGCCGTTTGCACTGAGGCTGCTTGATGACTATGAAAACAGCATGGCAGAGCTCCACAGAGTAAGACAAGGCTACTCTCAAACCTTACAGCTCGCGGTTTCGCCGCTTATTGCCGATACTGTGCTTCCATCTGTTATGAAACGATACACATCAATGAATACTGAAACAGAAATTGCAGTGAAGATTTTTGAATCGGCAGAAATCTCGTCTCTGATTAAATCTGGCGAGGCGGATATCGGACTGAGCTGTTTAAAAGTCCAGTCTTCTTCTTTAACATGCCACTGTTTATATAAGGACCCAGTCGTCCTCGTTGCGCCTCCTGATCGGCGCTTCACAGCAGACGAAGAAATTGATGCCAAAGAGGTGCTTGAGCAGTACCTGCTTTTGACCCACAATCATCCTGACTACTGGGACGACTTACTCCGTCAAGTCAGAGTGACCCTTCCTTTTGTGAGGACAATGAAAGTCACACAAACCCATATAACGAAACGGTTTATAAAAGAAGGACTTGGCGTTTCATTCCTCCCCTTATCTACAGTAAAGCGCGAATTAGAGGAGAAACAGATGATCAGAATCCCTTACCATTCTGCGCAGCTGCCCTATGCCGGTGCTTATGCGATCGCCCTTTATGAAAATAAGAAGGAAAAAAAGTTTTTGGACTTTTTATCACATTTTCATTTTTAGATGTAACCAAAACAAAGATGCTCCGTCTAATGAAAAAAACCCGTTCTATGAACGGGTTACTTTGTAAAATTAGAATCTTTTCGCACCGAGGTAGCGAGGCTTCCAGTAGCTGTTGTTCAGGCTGCTGATTTGTACGCCGTCAGATCCTGCATGAACGAAACTGTTGTTTCCAACGTAAATCCCCATGTGAGAAGGGCCGGATTTATATGTTGTAAAGAATACGAAATCACCGACAGACGGGCTGGCAATGCTCTTCATGGAGCTCCAATATCCCGCAGTGCTCGTTCTTGCCACACTTGTTTGTTTGTTTAATACGTACCAAATGAATCCGCTGCAGTCAAAACCGGAAGTTGTTGTTCCGCCCCATTTGTACGGCGTTCCAGTTAGCGCTTTTGCATCAGAGACCAGTTTGCTTACGTTAAGTGATGTAGATGATACTTTGCTGCTTGAGCTAGATGAAGGCTTACTAGATGAAGGCTTAGATGAAGTTACAGTTTTTGAACCTGTTCCTTTCACCTTCAATACTTGTCCGACATAGATTAAATCTGATTTTAAGCCATTGAGACTCTTTAATTTGCTAACCGTTGTACCGTATTTTTTCGCGATTTTAGATAGACTGTCGCCGCTCACTACTTTGTATGTAGAAGTTGCAGACGTAGACACGTTTGATGAGTTTGAACTGCTTGAACTGCTTGAGCCCTTCACTTTCAGAACTTGTCCGATACGGAGAAGATCTGATTTTAAGCCATTCAGTTTTTTCAGTTCATTGATCGTCATGCCGTATTTTTTGGAAATTTTCCAAAGGCTGTCGCCGCTCACTACTTTGTATGTAGAAGAAGATGAACTGCTTTTTGAACTTGATGCTGTTGATTTACCGTTAATGGATAAAGTCTGTCCTGCGTAAATGATATCGGAATGAAGCTTGTTTTCTGATTTAATTTTACTTATTGTCGTGCCGTATTTTCTTGAAAGATCCCATAACGTGTCACCTTTTTTTACCTTGACGCTTTGTGCAGATGCCGCTCCTGCAAATAAAGTCGATCCTAAAACAACCGCTGTTGTAGCTGTAATGATTTGCTTTTTCATGTTTTCCTCCCTAAATATGTATATCTATGTTTATCTCTTTTTTTAATTAATCATCTTGTTTTCTATTATAAGGTTGTATTCCCAATAGAAATAGTCTTGACTTCACGTGACAAATTTCTTAATTATTCGTTTTCAAAAAAAGTTTTTAAGGGTATTAAATATTTCATTTTCGTTTCAAAGGTGACAAAAAACGAGTGCTTTTGTCATGTTATTTGGGCGCTTTATCAACAATTAGGAAATAATTGAAGGGGATTTAGGTATTTAGAACATAGCGGAAGAATGAGAGACTGATAGCATTCGATAAAAACTGCGTTTATTCGCAGTTTTTTTATTTAAACAACCATATCACGCATCAAACATGTGGTAAAGATTTTTCTGGAAAAATGAATGCTTTGATAAAAGAAAGGCAAGATAACGGAACAGCCATTTTATATTCATCACAATCCTTTACTGAATATTTACAGGATCAACTGCCGCACTTTACAAACATTCCCTATCGTAATAAGCAGAACAAATTAAAGGAGGCCTGCAAGAAAATGAGCCTGTTTCAAAAAATGAAATCAAAATTGCTGCCAGTCGCAGCTGTTTCCGTGCTTACAGCCGGTATATTCGCCGGTGCAGAGCTGCAGCAGACCGAAAAAGCAAGCGCCAAAAAACAAAACAAAGATGAGATCAGAAATGTCATTGTGATGATTGGTGACGGCATGGGAGCATCATACATAAATGCCTACCGTTCCTTGAAAAATAACGGTGAAACACCCAACAACCCGACGTTAACTGAATTTGACCGGAACCTGACAGGTATGATGATGACGCATCCGGATGACCCTGACTATAATATTACAGATTCAGCAGCAGCCGGAACAGCATTAGCGACAGGCGTTAAGACATATAACAATGCAATTGGCGTCGATAAAAACGGAAAAAAAGTAAAATCAATACTTGAAGAAGCCAAACAGCAAGGCAAGTCAACAGGGCTTGTCGCAACTTCTGAAATTAACCACGCCACACCCGCAGCATACGGCGCCCACAATGAATCCCGGAAAAACATGAACCAGATCGCCAACAGCTATATGGATGATAAAATAAAAGGCAAACAAAAAATTGACGTTTTGCTTGGCGGCGGAAAATCCTACTTTACCCGCAAGGACAGAAATTTAACGAAAGAATTTAAACAAGCGGGCTACAGCTATGTGACAACAAAACAAGCGCTGAAGAAAAATAAAGATCAGCAGGTGCTCGGGCTTTTTGCAGACGGAGGGCTTGATAAAGCGCTCGACCGCGACAGCAAAACCCCATCCCTGAAAGATATGACTGTTTCAGCAATTGACCGGCTGAATCAAAATAAAAAAGGATTTTTCTTGATGGTCGAAGGCAGCCAAATTGACTGGGCCGCTCATGACAATGATACTGTTGGAGCCATGAGCGAGGTAAGAGATTTTGAACAGGCGTATAAAGCTGCCATTGAATTCGCGAAAAAAGATAAACATACGCTGGTGATAGCAGCTGCTGATCATACGACAGGCGGATTTACCATTGGGGCAAACGGTGAAAAAAATTGGCATGCGGAGCCTATATTGGCCGCGAAAAAAACACCTGAATTTATGGCTAAAAAAATCAGTGAAGGCAAACCTGTCAAAGATGTGCTGGCCCGCTATACAGATCTGGATTTTACACGTGAAGAAATCAAAAGTGTTGAAGCCGCTTCACAAGCTGACAAAAGCAAAGGCGCATACAAAGCCATCATCAAGATTTTCAACACCCGCTCTAACAGCGGCTGGACCAGTACCGATCATACCGGTGAAGAAGTGCCGGTATACGCGTACGGCCCCGGAAAAGAGAAATTCAGCGGACTGATCAACAATACCGACCAGGCAAAAATCATATTTAGGATTTTGAAAACAGGAAAATAAAAAGGATGCAGATCGCTGCATCCTTTTTTCTTATAAATACCTGCGGTGAACCCCTTTTCCGTCATACGAAAACATCACTTGCTTATCCTCCAGCACGGATTCGATATGCACGCTTCTTCCCCACAGCTGGTATAAATAAGGAAGCACTTTCTCCAAGTATTTCAAATCTAGTTCTATGCCCTCATACCAATGCTTAATTAAGAGCTCGTTATTTTTCAAATAATCCCCATCGTCTACAGTCAAATACGGAAAGCCACCGTTTACCCGCATGCTCACAAGCTGGTCGCGCACAGCCTCCCACTCTTTATCGACGATTTTGTAGTCTCTGCCCTGCTTTTGAAACAAGTAAAGGTCCTCGCGCATCACTAAATCTTTTGTTAAATAATTGCGGATGAATGAGATATCTGATTCAATCTCTCTGACTTCAAACATTTTTTCCCGGCCCGCGTTCGGCTTGACGCCCATTTTCTTCATTTCCTCAGTCGGATTGTTATACCGTTCCTCAATATCTTCAAAAATCTTTAGTCCCAAATAATAAGGGTTGATTCCCGTTTTTGACGGCTGGACAACCCCGGCATTCAGCTTGGCGAACTCTATCGCTTCATCAGAGGTTAAATCAAGCTCCCGGATAATTCTTTGATGCCAGTATGAAGCCCATCCTTCATTCATTATCTTCGTTTCCAGCTGAGGCCAGAAATAAAGCATTTCTTCTCTCATCATCGTCAAAATATCACGCTGCCACGGCTCAAGTTCCCTTGAATGCTCCTCAATAAAAAGCAGAATATCTTTTTCGGGCCGAGGCGGGAAAGGTTTTTTTGTATTTTTTCAATTGTTTTCTCGGTTTCTTCTCATCTAAATTCCATAGATCATCGTACGGCGTAGCCATTTCCTCACACTCTTCTTCCTCATCATCCACACTCCACTGGAGCTTCGGACGCACCAAAGACGGATCGATATGCTCCTGGATTGAAAGAATTGCGTCTAAAAAGGCCTCTACTTCCTGTATTCCATGAATGCGTTCATAATGCTTAATCCGCTCCGCCGTGGCTGCCATGCTTTCCACCATGTCACGCTTCGTGTTTTGGAAGCGGCAGTTGTTTTTGAAAAAGTCACAGTGGGCGAGAACGTGGGCGACAATCAATTTATTTTGAATCAGTGAATTGCTGTCCAGCAAAAAGGCGTAGCATGGGTCTGAGTTAATGACAAGCTCATAAATTTTGCTTAATCCAAGGTCGTAATGCAGTTTCATTTTGTGAAACTGTTTCCCGAAGCTCCAGTGGCTGAATCTCGTCGGCATCCCGTACGCGCCGAATGTATAAATAATTTCAGCCGGGCAGATTTCATACCTCATCGGATAGAAATCAAGGCCGAATCCTTTTGCTACTTCGGTAATTTCCTCAATCGCCCGCTGTAATCCCTTTTTCTCCTCCGCGTTCAACCGAATCCCCCCTACTTGGACTTATCTATAATGTATGAGCCCGCCTGACAAAAGATGATAAGTCACATTTCTGCCTGACAAAAACGTGCCCGGCACACTAACCTGTTTGCCGAATGTGTCATTGAACGCAACATTCAAAAGATGAAGTTGATTACGAAAAACCGTTCAAAACAAAATCCTCCGAATGACATGCACTAAAAAAAAGCGTGCGCTCAGCTTCCATTAAAAGGAAAATTCCTTTTTTTTCATTTTATAATAGATTGTGATAAGATATAGAAAATGTCTTATTCCGAGGTCTTAATATGAAGTTAACAAATTATACAGATTATTCATTACGAGTTTTGATTTTTCTGGCTGCAGAACGTCCCGGAGAACTTTCAAATATAAAACAGATCGCCGAAACGTATTCTATTTCAAAAAATCATCTCATGAAAGTCATATATAGGCTCGGTCAGCTCGGATACGTGGAAACGATACGCGGACGAGGCGGCGGCATACGTTTAGGCATGGATCCTGAAGACATTAATATCGGGGAGGTCGTCAGAAAAACAGAAGACGATTTTAATATTGTTGAATGTTTTGATGCGAATAGAAATCTCTGTATTATTTCTCCGGTGTGCGGCTTAAAACACGTGCTTAATGAAGCGCTTATGGCCTATCTTGCCGTTCTAAACAAATACACGCTGCGAGACCTTGTCAAAAACAAAGAGGAGATTATGCAGCTTTTGAAAATGAAGGAATAATTGATGATTCCTTCTTTTTTTATGCCTTTTTACATGCGTTCTGTTAAGAAAATGTGACTGATTTTTTAAAAAAGCAAAACGATGAGATGAATCTGCCGATATAAAAAAGAAACAGCATATTCAAAATCATTGGGGGAAAAAGGAGAGCTCAGATGAAAAAAAAATTAGCAGCAGGGCTGACAGCAACCGCGATTGTCAGCTCAACATTAGCGATTACACCCGCTGAAGCAGCAACGATTAAAGTCAAAAGCGGAGATTCCTTATGGAAGCTGGCTCAAACCTATAACACAAGTGTAGCAGCCATTTCATCCGCCAACCATCTTTCGACGACCGTCCTGTCAATTGGGCAGACGCTTACCATTCCAGGCAGCAAATCCGACACTTCATCATCTTCTTCAGGGTCAAAAAAGAAGAACGGAAATGCTGTTTACACAGTGAAAAATGGCGATTCACTATGGCTGATTGCCAATGAGTATAAGATGTCGGTACAAGAACTGAAAAAGTTAAACGGTTTGAGCAGCGATATGATTCGTGCAGGCCAGAAATTAAAAGTATCCGGAAAAGTTTCTTCACATTCAAGTTCCGGCACTTCAAGCAGCTCCAAATCGAGCTCAAGCTCTTCAGCTAAGACTGGCACTTACAAAGTGCAGCTTGGTGATTCGCTTTGGAAAATCGCAAACAAAGTCAATATGTCCATCGCTGAATTGAAGGTACTGAACAATTTGAAATCAGATACCATTTATGTGAATCAAGTGTTAAAAACAAAATCAGCGGGTTCTCATTCGTCATCCAAAGACAATTCATCCAAATCGAATCAATCAGCGTCAGCAACAACGAAGTACACCGTGAAAAGCGGAGACTCACTT
>NZ_JH600285.1 GCF_000245335.1 Bacillus mojavensis RO-H-1 = KCTC 3706 | reverse complement strand
ATCCGCCAACCATCTTTCGACGACCGTCCTGTCAATTGGGCAGACGCTTACCATTCCAGGCAGCAAATCCGACACTTCATCATCTTCTTCAGGGTCAAAAAAGAAGAACGGAAATGCTGTTTACACAGTGAAAAATGGCGATTCACTATGGCTGATTGCCAATGAGTATAAGATGTCGGTACAAGAACTGAAAAAGTTAAACGGTTTGAGCAGCGATATGATTCGTGCAGGCCAGAAATTAAAAGTATCCGGAAAAGTTTCTTCACATTCAAGTTCCGGCACTTCAAGCAGCTCCAAATCGAGCTCAAGCTCTTCAGCTAAGACTGGCACTTACAAAGTGCAGCTTGGTGATTCGCTTTGGAAAATCGCAAACAAAGTCAATATGTCCATCGCTGAATTGAAGGTACTGAACAATTTGAAATCAGATACCATTTATGTGAATCAAGTGTTAAAAACAAAATCAGCGGGTTCTCATTCGTCATCCAAAGACAATTCATCCAAATCGAATCAATCAGCGTCAGCAACAACGAAGTACACCGTGAAAAGCGGAGACTCACTTTGGAAAATCGCAAACAAATATAACCTGACTGTACAGCAAATCCGAAACAGCAACAATCTGAAATCAGACGTTCTGTACGTTGGACAAGTGCTAAAGCTGACCGGCAAATCATCTTCCGGCACATCAACATCACCGTCTTCGTCAAATTCAAGCTCCGGCACCACGACGACTACATATACGGTGAAGAGCGGTGATTCCTTATGGGTGATCGCTCAAAAGTTCAATGTGACAGCCCAGCAGATTCGGGAGAAAAACAACTTGAAAACCGATGTTTTACAAATCGGCCAGAAGCTCACGATTACAGGCAAAGCTTCATCCCCTTCTTCGAGTTCCGGATCTTCAGGCAGCACCATCTCAACCAGCGCGAAGATTAACAAAATGATCGCGGCCGCTAAGGAGCAGCTTGGCGTTCCATATCGCTGGGGAGGAACGACACCGGCCGGATTTGACTGCAGCGGATTCATTTACTATGCGCTAAACAAAGTCACATCTGTGTCCAGATTAACGGCGGCCGGCTACTGGAATACCATGAAATCTGTCAGCCAGCCTGCAGTCGGAGACTTTGTCTTCTTTTCGACATACAAAGCCGGTCCTTCTCACGTCGGGATTTACCTTGGAAACGGGGAATTCATTAATGCCAACGATTCCGGGGTCGTCATTTCAAATATGAACAACTCATACTGGAAACAGCGCTACCTCGGTGCAAAGCGTTATTTCTAAAAGTGAAACTGTATGGCCTTTGTCGGCTGTACAGTTTTTTTATTAAAGACGAAACATATTGATGCTGATCATATGTTTTGTCACAGGGTGAAAATATACTTCAGCTCGCACGGAAAATGTTTCGTCATTCTGGCTGACGGTCACCCGAAAAACATCCTTTGTTTGCTGGTCATTCACCTCGGTCCGCCCCATATAGGCGTAATCGGAAAAAGAAGCCCCTTTATATTCATCTTGAATTTTACTCCAAGCGAGCTGTTCCCACTTTTGAACAGACTCGTTCATGTTTTCTGAATGCCCTTTTGCAGCCATTGATACGAGGATTAGTCCGCAAAAAAGAAAGCGCAATCGTATACGGCAGAGATTTCATGTGTTCAGTCTCCTGTACCCAGATTATTTTCCTCTTAGGTTTTCCAAAACCGCTTTCTTCATTCAGACATTTTCATTTTATGTCTCCCTCATATTGCTACCCCAGTTCTGACGCAGACACCAAGTTTTGCCCCGTCAATAACAGCTGATACGGCATAAACTAATCCTGAACTTCTCACACAGGAAAGGAGAAGCGGTTGACATGGATTATGCTGATTATGACAAAGCACTGTATTACACCCATCGTTCCCAATGGGATAACTTATTAATTTTAATGGTGCGGACCGAGGATGATTTGTTATCAAAACGAATTGAGCACTTTTTGCATGCATACCATTTTGAACAGGATTATGCTGTATTAGAAAAGGTGCTGTATTCTCTTCTCCGCTATATTGACCATGCCACTGAGTTGACATATGAGGATCAATTAACGCTTCTCACATAAAACAAACCCCGGGGTTAGACGCCGGGGTTTCCTGTATTTGCGAACATGTGCAATTCTTCCATCAGCTCTTTTATGCTGACCGCCATGTGTTCTGTTACTGTTGCATTTTCCACATCAATTGTTACCGGATCAAGCACAAGCTGCCTCGGAATGACATTGGCATATAAGCCCCGCATCACGGTTCTCATATTGTTCAGCGCATTGATTCCGCCTTTTCCGCCGCCTGCTGCTGCCAAAAGTGCTACTGGCTTATATTTGAATTGTTCGTTGCTTAAAAAATCCAGTGCATTTTTTAAAGTGCCGCTCATGCCGCTGTGATATTCAGGAGATAGTAATACAATCGCATCCGCTTCGCTGACACGCTGCTTTAGCTCCTGTACCCGCATAACTTCAGCCTGGTCGGCTTCACCGTTAAATAACGGCAATATAAATTCGCTTAAATCAATCAAATCCGTGTGATACAGAGATGATATAAAGGCTGCCGCAACTCTTGTCCTGCCATGTTTTCTCGGCGAGCCGCTCATGACTAATATGTTCATTTGGTGATCTCTCCATTCAGGTTGTATTTCACTGCAAATAACGCCGCTTGTGTACGGTCCGCCAGCTCAAGCTTTGCTAAAAGATTAGACACATGAGTTTTTACTGTTTTTTCTGAAATAAACAACGATGCCGCGATTTCTTTATTGCTTTTTCCGCAAGCAATTTCATTTAGCACATCTCTTTCCCGCCGGGTTAATTGATAATATTTTTCTTTTTCCGGTTCACTCTGTTTTTTCATATGTGTCAGCACATGGGGCATAATAGCTGAAGATAGCATGTATTCACCTGAATAGACCTGTCTCAATGTTTTCACCAATTCCTCCGGCTCTGTATCCTTCAACTGATACGCCTTCGCTCCTGCCTGAAGCGCAGGGATGACATGCTCCTGGTCAGAGTAGCTCGTCAGTATGATGATATGCACGCCGGGAAATTGCTGTACTGCTTTTTTTGTTGCCATTATTCCATCCATTTCCGGCATCGACAGATCCATCAGCACGAGATCCGGCTTTGTTTCTTCAATGACACGGAGGGCCTCAATTCCGGTTGCCGCTTCTCCGACAACGTCAATGTCGTCCTTGGTGGCAAAGAAAAAACGAAGCCCCTTCCGGACAACATGGTGATCATCCGCAATGACAATTCTCATCGCACTGTCCTTCCTTTCTGATTGGTAAGCGGAAGCCTGACGGACAGCTTCGTGCCCGCTCCAAGTTCTGATTCAATGGAAAATTCCGCGCCGGCTTTTTCTGCCCGTTCTTTCATTCCTTTGATGCCAAGTGAAGGCAGTCCGGCGTGCGCTTCATAACAAAATCCTGTCCCATGATCGATAATATCCAGTTCTGCATAGGACGAAGAAGAAGCCATTCTGACATATGCCGTATCAGTCCCGGCATGCTTTTTGCAATTATTGAGGGCTTCCTGCGCAACACGCCACAGCATATGCTCCTCTTCATCACGAAGGACCGGACATCCGTTTTGTGTAAAGACGACATTCAATCCGATCAGTGTGCCGTAGCTTTTAATGGCTTCAGCCAGCCCTTTTTCTAATCCTCCGGGGCGAAGCTGCCAGATTAAGGACTTCATTTCAGCCAGAGCATCCTGCGATAAAGTTTGAATAAAATCAATCATTTGCTGCAGGGCCTCGTCCTGTGTTAATGTCTTTGCCGCTTTGGCAGTTAAACTGACGGAAAACAGCATCTGGTTGACTGAATCATGCAGCTCCTGAGCGAGACGGTTCCGCTCCATTAAAAGAGCGTTTTTTTGTTTGTATTCAGCAAGCCTCATCCGCTGTATTGCCGTTCCGATCTGAAAAGCAACGGCCTCCAGCAAATGAAGCTCCTCCTCATCAAAAAGTGTTTTTCCGGCCGCCGCCACATTTAATAAACCAAACCGTCTGTCTCCATCTTCTAAGGGAACGGTCGCATGATGGGTAATCCCTTCTGTGTCAAAACAATGCAGCTCTTCAGCTGATTCTATGCGTTTACAGTTCATAATATTGGCTGCTTTTCTAAGTCCGCCGTTATTGAATTTCGTCAGGCAATAGCACTCCCCTTCACACATCAGCACTTTTTCCCTGCGGCTTAAAGCAGGCGGCAGGTATGCGTCTGCGGCTAAGGTATAGGAACCGTCCTCTTCAATGAGAAAGATCCATCCAGACTGAAGATTCGTTAAGCTCAACAATTCTTTTAAAACTTCATTCAGCGTTGCTTTGACATCGTGTCCTTGATTTAAAGTCTCCGCAATGGTTTTCAGCGTTCTTAATTTTTCCATCCTCGGTTTGGTCACGTCTCTCACTCCGGCTATGGTTATTATCTAAGATTATACCAGTTTTTTGAATATTGTTACTTCGCATGACGGATGATTTTCTTTCAGACTTTTGGATGAGAATAGAAAAAAGCTGGATCACTGCATGATCCAGCTTTTTTTGAATTATGTTGCTGTTGCTTCGACAATTTCGTCAACTGTCTTCATGACATCATCAGAAAGAGCGGCAAGGCGCTGTTCACTATCTTCTAATGAAGTTCCTTTTACGGCGAAATAAAATTTGACCTTCGGCTCAGTACCAGAAGGACGGAGGCAGAACCAAGATCCGTCTTCCAGGAAGTATTTCAGCACGTTTGATTTTGGCAGGTCGATGTCTTCTTCTTTATTTTCCGTCAGAACCATCCGTTTGCTTACAGCGTAATCCTCAGCTGTTACAACCTGTTTACCGGCCATTGTTTTCGGCGGATTTTGTCTGAAGGAAGCAAGAATCGCTTCAATCTGCTCCGCTCCCTGTTTTCCTTTCAATGTCAGTGATTTCAGTCCTTCACGATAAAAGCCATATTCTTTGAAGATATTCATTAACGCTACATATAATGAAGTTCCTTGTTTCTTATAGAACGCGCAAACCTCAACTGCCAAAAGCGCGGCCTGAATGGCATCCTTGTCGCGGGCGAAATCACCGATTAAATAACCATAGCTTTCTTCATACCCGAATTGGAAGGTGTACTGGCCTGAGGCTTCGTATTCTTTAATCTTTTCACCGATAAACTTAAAGCCTGTCAGTGTATCAATCGTATCGAGTCCGAATGAAGATGCGACATCGCGTCCGATTTCACTTGTTACGATTGTTTTGAGAACGACGCCATTCTCAGGCAGGATTCCTTGTTTTTTCTTTTCAGAAAGCAAATAATGAAGCAGCAGCGCGCCGGTTTGGTTTCCTGTCAGCACTGTATATTCGCCTTCATCATTTTTCACCGCAATGCCAAGGCGATCCGCATCTGGATCTGTTGCGATAAGAATATCTGCATTTTGTTCTTCGCCAAGCTTAATAGCGTATTCAAATGCAGCATGCTCTTCCGGGTTCGGAGATGTTACAGTTGAAAAGTCCGGATCTGGCCGTTCCTGTTCCTTCACAACCGTGACATTTTGATAACCAAGAGCTTCGAGTCCGCGTCTGACCGGTTTGTTTGCGGTTCCATGCAGCGGAGTGAAAACCACTTTCACATCCACTTCTCCGGATAACTCAGGATGAACGGAAATAGACGTCAGTTTTTCAGTATAGACCTTATCAATTTCTTCACCGATGATCTTGATTAAGCCTTTTTCTTTTAGCGCTTCTTCATCGTCAACTGTAATTGTCAGCTCATTTTCGATGGTGTTTACCTGCTCAATGACGATGTCTGCTTCCCGCGGAGGAAGCTGGCCGCCGTCATCACCGTACACTTTGTACCCATTGTATTCAGGCGGGTTATGGCTCGCCGTCACAACAATTCCCCCATAAGCGTTCAATTGTCTGACAGCGAATGACAACTCTGGCGTCGGGCGAAGCTCATCAAACACGTACGTTTGGATGCCTTGTGTAGCAAGTGTTTTTGCCGCTTCCATCGCAAACTCCGGTGATTTATGGCGGGAATCATATGCAATGACAACGCCCCGTTTTTTCGCTTCCTCACCCTGCTGCAAGATGTATGTCGCAAATCCCGCTGATGCCTTGCGCACCGTGTAAATATTCATCCGATTCGTGCCGACGCCAATTTCTCCGCGCATCCCCCCAGTTCCGAATTCAAGGTTTTTATAGAAGCAGTCCTCAAGAGCCTGATCATTTCCCTCTAATTCAGTGAGGAGCTTTTTTAATTCAGGATCTAAATTTTCTGTCTGTTTCCAACGTTCATAGCTCTTTCTCCAAGTCATAATTCGTCCTCCTATGTATTAGCCATATGCCATTATTTTAATATGAAGAGAGCGCCTCTGTCACTTGATATCTTGAGATCCGGCGCTTTCTGGCTCATAAAAGAAAAAACGGGCTGCAGACAGCCCGTTTTTTTATTGCTCGATCGGCACAACCGCATCGTGTAATAGCTTGTTGAGGTTTTCTGTATGTTTGTTTTGCGTCTGCTCATCCCACTGGAATCGCTCGCTCATAAAATCAATAACGGCGTCTTTATATGTTTTTACCCAATTAATATCAAAAAATAAACGTCCTGTTCTGCGGACAAAGAAGTCAGCAGGCGTTGCAGTCAATTCTTCTTCAATGCTGTATTCCGCCTCGGCAAGGATATGAACCGGGATATTTCGCTTCACCGCCTCGTCTTTCAGCGCCTCGACTCGATTAAAGACACGCTCTACGTTGGAGCCGTATCTGATAGCCAGCTGTTTCGCATCTTTTTCTGATAAGCCGGCCGCAATGCCTTCTTTCGTTTTCGCTGTCACAAAGGATGCAAGGTTTTTAGATCCTCCGACATGCCCGCCTGAGATCGGCATGTTTTTCGTTTTACATGGGCCGAAATCCTTTTCGCCTTCCTCTTTTAACCGATCACGAACAAGATCGACAATGTGCTCTGCCATTTTCTGTACCCGGTCAGCTTACCGCCGGCAATAGTGATCAAGCCTGAATCTGACGTCCAAATTTCATCTTTGCGTGAAATCTCGGAAGGATCCTTTCTTCTTCATGAATGAGCGGACGCAGGCCTGCCCAGCTTGATTCGATATCATCCGCTTTAATATTCAGTTCCGGGAACATGTAATTAATTGAATTGATGACGTAATCACGATCCTCAGTTGTCATGCGCGGATGCTCCAGCGCCTCTTTGTAAACGGTATCGGTTGTGCCGACGTATGTTTTGCCTTCACGAGGAATAGCAAACACCATGCGGCCGTCCGGTGTATCGAAATATACCGCCTGTTTCAGTGGGAAGACAGATTGGTCAAATACAAGGTGAATACCTTTTGTATGCTGAAGGTGCTTTCCGTTTTTAGAATGGTCTTTTTCTCTAAGCTGGTCTACCCAAGGGCCTGTCGCATTGACGATTTTTTTCGCATATACTTTATATTCTTTTTTGGTCAAAACGTCTTCAATTAATACACCGACTGCTTTGCCTTTTTCATAAAGGAGTTCTTTCACTTTGGAATAATTCACAGGCTCTGCCCCGAATTTGACCGCTTCCTTCATGACTTCGATTGTCAGTCTCGCATCGTCAGTGCGGTATTCAACATAGTAGCCGCCGCCTTTTAAGCCGTCTTTTTTCACCAAAGGCTCTTTTTGCAGCGTTTCTTTTGCTGAAAGCATACTTCTGCGTTCTGATTTTTTTACGCCGGCTAAGAAGTCATAAACTCTTAAACCGATAGAGGTTGTGAAAGAACCGAATGTGCCGCCTTTATGAAACGGAAGCAGCATCCATTCCGGTGTGGTGACGTGCGGGCCGTTTTCATAGACAATTGCCCGCTCTTTCCCTACCTCAGCGACCATTTTTACTTCAAATTGTTTTAAATAGCGCAAGCCGCCATGAACCAATTTTGTTGATCTGCTTGATGTTCCAGCCGCGAAATCCTGCATTTCGCTGAGTGCGACCTTCATTCCCCTTGATGCCGCGTCAAGAGCCGTACCTGCTCCTGTAATTCCTCCTCCGATAATAAATAGATCATATGTTTTTTTCGTCATGTCTGTCAGCATGCGATCCCGCTCAAGACTTGAAAATTGATTTTTCATTATTACGTTTCCTCCTTGTTGTCACGGTAAATAGAAAAAGAGACCACAACAGCCAAAGTGCATGTTCACACTTTGGTGCTGTGGTCTCTCCTCATCTCAGGACCGTTCTTATTAACTTGTCACCATTATAACATACTCTTATCTTATTTAAAAGCCATAGCTGCTTTAACGGCTTTTTGCCAGCCTGTATACAGCTCATTTCGTTTTTCTTCTTCCAATTTAGGTTCATAACGCTTATCCAGTTTCCACTGGTTGATAATTTCAGAACGATCCTTCCAGAATCCCACAGCGATACCTGCCAAATATGCCGCGCCAAGCGCAGTTGTTTCATTGATTTCCGGTCGTTCCACAGGCACATCCAAAATATCCCCTTGAAACTGCATCAAAAAGTTATTTTTAACAACGCCGCCATCCACACGAAGCGTTTTCAATGAAATCTTAGAATCCGCTTCCATTGCATCAAGCACATCTTTCGTCTGATAAGCCAATGACTCCAGCGTGGCACGGATAAAATGTTCTTTTGTTGTGCCTCTTGTCAGGCCGAAAACAGACCCGCGCACATCGCTGTCCCAGTAAGGCGTTCCCAAGCCGACAAAGGCCGGAACGACATATACGCCGTCAGTTGAATCAACCTTTTCCGCGTATGATTCGCTAAGTGAAGAGTCTTGGAACATTCTCATTCCGTCTCTAAGCCATTGAATGGCTGAGCCTGCGACAAAAATACTTCCTTCTAAAGCATATTCAACTTTACCGTCAATGCCCCAGGCGATCGTTGTCAGCAGCCCGTGTTCCGACTTAATTGCTTTTTCCCCTGTATTCATCAGCATGAAACATCCTGTGCCGTATGTGTTTTTCCCCATGCCTGCTTCAAAGCACGCCTGGCCGAACAGCGCGGACTGCTGATCGCCTGCCGCTCCTGCAATCGGAATATTTTTTCCGAAGAAGTGATAATCAACTGTCTCCGCATACACATGAGAGGACGGTTTGACTTCAGGAAGCATTGATTTCGGCACGCCTAAAATCTCAAGCAGCTCATCGTCCCATTTCAAATCGTAAATATTAAACATCAGCGTTCTAGAGGCATTGGAATAATCCGTCACGTGCGCTTTTCCGCCTGACATTTTCCAAATGAGCCATGTATCAATCGTTCCAAACAAGAGCTCGCCTTTTTCCGCTTTTTCTCTGGCGCCTTCCACATTGTCTAAAATCCATTTCACCTTCGTGCCAGAAAAATATGGATCTATCAAAAGGCCTGTTTTATCTCTGAAGGTATCATTATATCCTTTTTCACGAAGCTCCTCGCAGATTCCAGCCGTTTGTCGTGACTGCCAAACGATCGCATTATACACAGGCTTTCCTGTATCCTTATCCCAAACAACCGCTGTTTCCCTTTGGTTGGTAATGCCGATTCCGGCAATTTGAGAGGCGCTGATTCCCGATTCTGAAATGACTGATGCGATAACAGCAAGGACAGAGCCCCAAATTTCATTTGCATTATGCTCAACCCATCCTGGATGCGGGAAGTATTGTGTAAATTCCTTTTGAGCAGAGTGAACGATCTTGCCTTCTTTATCAAACAGAATCGCTCTTGAACTTGTTGTCCCTTGATCTAAGGATAAAATGTAAGTTTCCATAAGATGTCTCCCCTTTGCCTAAATATATTTTGAATTTGATAGTGTTTTAGCTGCATGTTTTTTCGTATAGCCATAGAGTCCTAACAATACCACAACTAATACAACGCTTACAATCCAGAAACTGCTCGTGATCTGCCCCCGAAACGCGGCGTTGTAAAATACACCGCCGAATGATCCGCCCAAAATCGGGCCGGCAACAGGAACCCATGCGTACTTCCAGTTTGATGATCCTTTCCCCGGAATCGGCAGAAGTGCGTGGGCAATCCGCGGACCTAAGTCGCGGGCGGGATTAATTGCATATCCCGTAGTTCCTCCAAGAGAAATACCGATAGCAACAATGAGAAAACCGACGATTAAAGGGTTAAGTCCCTCTGTAAACTCATTTGCCCCAATCGCCAAAATTCCAAGCACAAGGACAAATGTCCCAATAACCTCACTTAAAACGTTTGCAAACGTATGCGGAATGCTGGGTCCAGTTGAGAAAACACCCAGCTTGGCAGCGGGATCATCGGTAGACTTCCAATGCGGCAGGTAATGAAGGTAAACAACCACCGCACCGATCATTGCTCCGATCATCTGCGCCGCAATGTATACCGGAACCTCTTTCCACGGAAAATCACCAATAAAAGCAAATGCTATTGTTAACGCGGGATTGAGATGGGCGCCGCTGATGCCGCCGACCGCATAAGCGGCCATTGCCACACCCAATCCCCATCCAAATACAATAACAATCCAGCCAGATTGATATGAAAGCGATTTCTTTAAATTAACTCCTGCACAAACACCTGCGCCAAAAATAACAAGCAGCATCGTACCGATTAGTTCTCCCCAAAATGCTGTCATAGATAATTCCTCCTAAGGTTGCGATTAAGAAGTATGATAGGGAATAAAAAAACCACAACAAACCGCTTTACGGGTGTATAACCTTTACCGTAAAGAGCTGCTGTGGTCTCCGGATTCTCCATCACATTGTATTAACCTAGTGCAATTGTATCAGTGGATGAAAGCGGTGTCAATCACTTTCTGTCAAAAAGTTTTCATATTTTTTCCATAATTTGGTGTTAGACGTTGTGACAGCAACGGCACCAGCTTTCAGGGCCTGTTCTACATCCTGTTCTGTGCGGATGAAACCTCCCGCAAAAATAGGAATACCTGTTTTCTCTTTAATTTCCTGAATAAGTGACGGCACGATGCCCGGCAGCACTTCAATGAAGTCAGGCTTATGCTTGCCGACAAACTCCATGCTTTTTTCCATTGCGCTTGTATCAAGCAGAAACAAACGCTGGATCGCATTAAATTTTTTTCTGCTTCGCTTTTGCAATCACGTTTGATCTAGTTGAGATAATCCCCGCCGGCTTAATATCCTGGCAGATAAATTCCGCTCCGTATTCATCATGTTTGATCCCTTGAATTAAATCAACATGGACCATCATCTTCTTCCCGTGCTTTTGCGCCTCTCTGATCACACCCTTTAATTGTCCGAGATGAATATCAAGTATCACGCCGTATGAAAACGAACTGTTTAAAAACTCATCAAATTGCTTCATATTACGAATAGCCGGTAAAATAGGCTGGTTGTGAAAACTCATAGTGTGCTCCTTTAACAAATCACTTTTGTATCAAATCGTAAGTATGCTTTCCTTCACTGTTTTTACGATAAATGCAAGGTCCTCTTCTGTCAGACAAAATGGCGGGGCGAGCTGAATGACATTGTTGAATCCGGCGACTGTATCGCCGTTTTTGCCGATGATCAGCCCTTTCTCTTTGCATGCCGCAACCACTTGGTTCACTTGGTCAGCGCCAGCCGGCTCTTTCGTCAGTTTATTTTTGACAAGTTCGATTCCGACCAGCAGCCCTTTTCCCCTTACATCCCCTACTGCAGGGTGTTCTCTCAATGACTGAAGCTCACCTAAAAGCTCTGCTCCGAGATCGCGGGATCGCTGAATCAGCTGTTCGTCCTCCATAATTTGCAGGTTTTTCAAAGCCAATGCGCAGGCTGCCGGGCTGCCGCCGAATGTGTTGACGTGGCGGAAACGGTCATAGGGAGCTTCTCCTTGGTAGGCTTCAAAAATTTCCCGCTTAACCGCGGTCGCTGACAATGGCAGATACGCGCTTGTAATCCCTTTCGCCATTGTAACGATATCGGGCTTCACGCCGTAGTGCATAAATCCGAACGGCTCGCCAGTCCGCCCAAATCCGCAGATGACTTCGTCACAAATCAGCAGGGCGCCGTGACGGCGGCAGATTTCCTCCACTTTCTTCATATATCCGTCCGGCGGCATTAAAATGCCTCCGCCTGTAATAATGGGCTCCATAATGACACCGGCAATCGTTTCGCTTAATTCCCATGTCATGATACGGTCAATTTCATTTGCGCTCTCTAGCGTATCAGCGTCTTCAGGATTTCGGTAGACATCGGGCGGGGCGGCGTGCAGGAATCCCTGGCTTAACGGTTCATATTTATATTTCCGCTGTGCCTGACCGGTGGCAGAGAGAGCTCCCAACGTATTGCCATGATAGGCTCTATATCTAGAGATGAATTTATAACGGCTGTGGTCGCCGTTTTCCAGATGGTACTGGCGAGCGATCTTAAAAGCGGTTTCATTCGCTTCCGATCCGCTGTTGGAAAAGAAAATCACATAATCGCCGCCAAGCCACTCATTCAGCTTTTCCGCCAATTGAATCGCAGGTGCGTGACTTTGCGTTAACGGGTAATACGGCAATTCCTTTAATTGTTCATAGGCAGCCTCCGCAAGCTCTTTTCTGCCGTAACCAATATTAACGCACCATAAACCGGACATCGCATCAAGATAGCGGCGTCCGTCTATATCAGTCACCCAGGCTCCTTCCGCCTTTTGGGCAATCAGACTGTCCGCTTGATGCGCTCCCTTCATAGCATGCCACACGAATTGCTCATCCTTTTGCTTTAATCCCTGATTTTGCTGAATGTTTTCCATCCCCATCATCTCCATTTCATTAGCGTTCAATAAATTGAAACAGACCTTCTCTTATGTGATGTCTAGGTGATGATTTCCCTGACTTCAATATAAAGCCAGACGACAAAGGAGTCAATAAACCGCCGGGTAATTAAAACATCCTCTTTCATCAAGAAGAAAGAGGATGCAGCATCCAAAGCAGGACCGGCAAAGTGACTATGCTCAGCATTGTGCTGACAAAAGTGGCACTGGAAACGACCTCAGGCCTTGTATTAAACTGAACGGCCATTAAGGTTGTATTGGCAGCGGTCGGCATGGCCGCTACGAGAATCATAATTTGCTTCGTCATGTCATCCACAGGCAAAATCGATGTAAAACCCAGCGCAATGAACGGAGATACCATCAGCTTCAGCAGCAGAGAATAAGAAATTTTTCTGTATTCAATATTCTTGAAAGATATCAGCGCAAGCTGCATGCCAAGAATAATCATGATCGTCGGTACCGTGGCATTTCCGACCAGTTCAATGCCTGTCATTAACTCTTTGGGAATTGAAATATGCATAAGCTGAAGTATCGTCCCTAAAAGTGCTCCGTACACCACAGGCATACGGATAACCCGAGTCATCACCGTTTTACATCCGCCTTCCTCCGAACCGCCCTTTGCAGCGTAATACATGCCGATGGTACTCATAATTAACTGCTGCAAGACCATTAACACAACAGCCGTATCCAGCCCCGCCGTCCCAAACACAAGCAGTACGACAGGCGTGCCGTAATTGCCGTTATTCATAAAGGCAGATGAGAGAATCATGGCACAGCGATCTTGATTCGAATACTTATGAAAAAAGGATAAAAAGGAGACCAACAGCACAAGAACCAAGCATAGACCCAGCACAAAAATAGACAGATACACATAGTCCATCGTCAGCTTGTTTGAATAAAACGTATCAAAAGCCAAAAAAGGAGACATTAAATATAAGGACATTTTGGACAGTGTCTGTATATCAAAACCGAGTGTTTTCTGTCCGATATAACCAATTGCGAAGATTCCGAAAACAGGAACTAAAACAAGCAAAAACTCCATAAGGCACCTTCTTTTCCGATGTACACATATTTATTTCTATTGTAGAGAAAGCGCGGCAGCGTTTCAATTCCGCTTTTTTAAAAAAAGCCCGCCAATTCAGGCGGGCCTTCTCATTATTTCTTATAGTGTATGTGATATATATCACGGCGTCTGTCTTTGAGCTGGCGCACCGTTCCGTTTTGGCGCTGTCTTCTGAGAATTTCTAAGTCAACATCGCCAATGACGACCATTTCAATATTCGGGTTGGTTTCCCCAACGATGCCGTCTCTTGCAAATTCAAAATCAGAAGGAGCAAAGATGCCTGACTGAGCATATTGGATATCCATATTTTCCGTTTGCGGCAGGTTTCCAACCGTTCCGGAAATGACGGTATAAATTTGATTCTCGACCGCTCTTGCCTGTGAACAGTATCTGACACGCAAGTAGCCTTGACGGTCTTCCGTACAAAATGGCGTAAAAATAATTTTGGCGCCTTTATCGGCCGCAATGCGGGCAAGCTCAGGAAATTCAATGTCATAGCAAATTTGGATCGCAATTTTTCCGCAGTCCGTATCAAACACACGCACCTGGTCGCCCGCACTGATTCCCCACCATTTGCGTTCATTCGGCGTAATATGCAGTTTATATTGCTTCTCAATTGTTCCATCGCGTCTGAACAGGTAGGCGATATTATAAATTTTCCCTTCCTCTTCTACGAAATGAGATCCGCCGATGATGTTGACATTATATTTAACAGCCAAGTCTGTAAACAGACTGATGTAATCCTCAGTATACTCAGTAATTCTCTGTACCGCCAAGCTTGGTGAACGTTCCTCAAGGAAGGACATCAGCTGGGTTGTGAAAATTTCCGGAAACACTGCAAAATCGGATCTCGCGTCAGACGCAACATCGACATAGTACTCTACTTGATTTGCAAATTCCTCGAAGGAATAGATTTTTTTCATTTCGTATTGGATGACACAAATTCTCACAGGGAAGGCCGATTTATAATAACGCTTTGTCTGCTGCGGCAGATAATCGACATTATTCCATTCCATCAGCGTCGCATATTTGAATGAAGCTGTATCATCCGGGAGATAATCCGGGTTAATCCGCATCAGAGTAAAACCGTTCATCAGCTGAAAGGAAAGAACCGGATCGTAAATTTGATGGCGTGTTACCTGTTCAACATACTCTCTCGCCGTCATTTCATCAGCATATTTATGATAGTTCGGTATCCGTCCGCCTATGATGATGCTTTTCAGATTTAAGCGTCTTGCCAAATCCTTTCTTGCCTCATACAAACGATGGCCGATTTTCATCCGTCTGTAATCAGGATGCACCATGACCTCGATCCCGTACATGTTTAAGCCATCCGGATTGTGATTGGTGATGTATCCGTCATCTGTAATGTCCTGCCACGTATGGCGGTCATCATATTCATCAAAGTTAATTAAGAGGCTTGAGCACGAACCGATGATTTCACCTTCGAATTCTGCACAAAACTGCCCTTCGGGAAAATGCTCCAGATGGCTAATTAAATGCTCGCGCTTCCACGGCTCCATGCCTGGAAAGCAGTCCTTTTGAAGGTCGATAATGTTGTCGATATCTTTCTCTTCGATATTACGGATGACCATTTTCTTTTCAAAACGGGTCAAATCTAATTTCTCAGACAATCTATTCGCTCCTTTCTATTTTTGTGCGTTTAGATGATCAAGCAATAGGGTGAGTTCCATCTCCGCCATTGATTCGAGCCTGTGATCATATTCTTCAAACATCAGGGTGCCTGTTACTTGATTCGGAACGATGACACACTTCATGCCCGCTCGCTTGGCAGCAATCGAACCATTGACGGAATCCTCGAATGCGAGACATTCCGACGGCGATACTCCAAGATTCTTTGCCGCTAACAAATACAGCTCGGGATTGGGCTTGACCTCTTCTACATCATCAGCTGTCTGAATCACTTCGAATTCGTCAAACAGGCCCAGTTGCTTCAAATGGCCGGATACCCATTTATAATCTGAGCTGGAAGCCAGACCTACTTTTAAGCCTAAATCCTTTGCAGCATTCAGATACGCTTCAACACCTGGTCTCGCTTTTTCTGTTTCCATGCGTTTTGCAAACCGGTCTCTTCTCAGTTTTGTCAGCTCTTCATGGTTCAGCTTTTTGCCTATCTGCTCTTCTAAGTATTCAAATGGCCGAAATCCCGCCGCTGTTCCGATAACCTTTCCCCATACGGATAGTGGCAGTACTGAGCCATGTTCCTCAAAAATTTCCTGAAGGACTTCATATTCATGCGTTTCTGTATCAAGAATAAGCCCGTCAAAATCAAAAATTAACGCTTTTATCACTGCGTACAACTCCTTTGGCCCCAATTGAGACATATGTATACACTATACCCCGAAACGTCTCTGCTTTCAAAAAGTAAGGGTCTATGTGAAGAAAGAGCCTGCACACTGCAAGCTCTTTCTAATTAATGCAAGTTTTGATGAGAAATGTTTGTCAGCGCTTCTCCAGCAGACTCGTTCGACATCTGATTGACAGCCAGGTCTCCAAGCGCAACGATCCCGACTAGATTGTTTTGATCTACAATAGGAAGGCGGCGGATTTGGTGCTGGGCCATCAGCTGCGACGCGTCTTCCAGACTCATATTAGGGTTTCCTGATACGAGGTCTGTTGACATCACTTCTGAAACGGGTGTCTGGCCATCTCGGCCCTGAGCTGTGGTTCTCAATGCAATGTCACGGTCAGTCAGCATTCCTTTTAAAACACCTTGCTCTACAACGGGAATCGCCCCGACGTTATGCTGTTTCATCAGAGAAGCCGCTTCCTGAATCGTTTGATTCGGAGAAACGGTTGCTACCTGCGTTGTCATTGAATGTTTAACTGAACTCATTGGTCAGCACCCCTTTCAATCATTAGTATGTTCAGACATCGGATGATTAAAAAGGGAGTTGCAGGAAAGGTTTTGTGGTATGATTTCTCTGATGCAAAAAGAGCTTTTCTTGAAACGGAAAAGCGCTTGCTGCGAGATTATATCAGTCTTCTGTGACGGATAAGGCTTTGTTTGTTTTCGTTTGAAAATCAGATAAAGCAAACGGAAAATATATTCCGCATTCATTCAGCAACTTGCTGTTTTTATTAAAAATGGCTTGATCACTCAAGTCATCGTGCGGTGAAGGCTTTGTCAGGATAATATGTATCATTTGCAGACAAGCCATAATTTGAAAAGCTTCTTTTAATGTTCCTTGGTAATATTGGTTATTTAAAGACAGAACGCCTTTCTTTTTAAAGCGCTGAATGTCCAGTTCGGAGAAATAAAGAGGAAATACATGATGGAAAAGCTCCATTGACAGTTCCTTGATAAAGCTTTCCTGTTCTTCAGTTGCTGCGTTCATAATTCTCACGTCTATCACCTTTCTTGCCATCGAATATCCAAAGTCTTTCTCAAGAATATCACAGAAAAAAACGCGAATGTTAAGGTAAGTGTTTCCTATGAGAATCAACGGCCTTTCACGCGAAAAAGGAGCCATTTGATCATGAAAGAAAAAGGCAAAGGGCTAGAGCTGATAATCAGTGAAAAACAGGACGGACAATGGCTATTTTCCGTGCTGAAAACAGAGCTCAAAGCTTCGAAACCCGTTATCCAAGAATGGATGACTCATCACAATATAAAAATCAATCATGAGGCTGTCAAAAACAACATACTCGTAAAAAAGAATGACCGCCTGTTTATTGATCTTCAGGAAAACGAAGAATCCTCTGTCATACCTGAGTATGGAGAGCTTGATATTTTATTTGAAGACCGCCACATGTTAATCGTCAATAAACCAGCCGGTATTTCCACTCATCCCAATGAAGAAGGTCAGACCGGTACGCTCGCCAATTTGATCGCATACCACTTTCAGGTAAATGGCGAAACAATCAAAGTGCGCCATGTCCACCGTCTTGATCAGGATACATCGGGCGCTGTCGTATTCGCCAAGCACCGTTTGGCGCATGCCATCTTAGATCAGCAGTTAGAGAAAAAGACGCTGAAGCGTACATATCTCGCAATTGTTGAAGGAAAGCTGAAGCCCAAAAAAGGCAAAATTGATTCGCCGATTGGAAGAGACAGATCACACCCGACAAGACGGCGGGTTTCACCAGGCGGACAAGCCGCCGTCACCCATTACCGTACCCTTACTGTCAATGCGGGAGAAAAGCTCTCGCTTGCTGAATTAGAGCTGGAAACGGGCAGAACTCATCAAATTCGTGTGCATATGGCAAGCATCGGCCATCCGCTAACGGGCGATACACTTTACGGAGGCGGGAGCCAATTTCTTAACAGGCAGGCGCTTCATGCCAAAAAGGTACAGGCTGTTCATCCGATTACCGGAGAACTGGTCGTTGCCGAGGCACCGCTTCCAGCTGATATTGAAAGTCTTTGCCATACTTATTTATCATGAAAAAAGCCGCAGAGATTGGCCTGCGGCTTTTTTATGAAATACGTTTTCCGTAAATAATATAACGTTTCGGGGCATTCCCGACGTATGAAAAAGGATAGCAGGTGGTCAGTATGAGCTCTTCCTTTTCGTGCTGCAGCGTAATAATGGACGTATCATCCTTGTCTACAATTTTTGTTTTTTCAATTTCATATGTGAAATCACCATATGAAAGGATGATGTTGAGCCGGTCACCTTTTTCAAGCTCTCCCGTCCGGCGAAACACAGTATCACGATGTCCTGACAGCACAATTTGTCCGTTTTCATCTGGATAATAGCTGTCCTTGTAGTGCCCCACACCTTTTTCTAAGTCATCGGCATCGGTTCCTTCCACGATTGGAAGCTCCGCATTGATTTTTGGGATTTCCAGTATGCCGCTCGCTTGACCGGTTTTCGGCTTAAACGATGATTTTTTTTCGGCTTGATTAGCGTTTTTCTTCGTGCCTGCAATAGCCGGCGGCTGTTCAGCCGCCTTTTTTGCTTCTTTTAATGTTTGCTCAGTTTTCATGCTGGTATCAATCAATTTAAAGCCCCCGTAGCCTGTGATCGCAAGACCGATCACAATGATTACAAGAGGAATATATTTTTTCACGTTGTAGCGGCACTCCTTTTCCTTCTGATATATAAATACGTTCCGGACAGTGAGAGCGCTGCACCAATCACAATAAAGTTGTAGTATCCAGCTGACGTATCCGGAAGCTTAGAATCAGAGCCGCTTTCCTTACCTTCTTTATGCAAAGGCAGTGTGTTTAAACGGCCGGCGGCAGTAGCAGGCTGATTGGTCTCTGTTGTAAATTCTTCAAAGGTCGAAATGACTGCAGGCGGTAGCTGATGGACCGGAGCAATGCCCGGGGTCTCTTTTAGATCAGGCTGTTCTTCCCCAGGTGTCGGATTTACCTTGCCTGGATCGTCTGTTCCCGGACTGTCTGCCGGGTCTTTAGTGACTGGGTCTTCGGCATGACTGTCTTCAGCCAGTTTAATTCTGCCTTCTTTCGTATATGAAATCGGCTTTTCAAAGCTTTTTACATACTCTACAGTCGCTTCTAAATCCTCAGGCCCTGTAACCGGGTGTTTCCCAAGCAATCCGATTGGCTGGTATTTGGCTCCTGTCGCCGTCGCCATAAAATGATTAACGGTCAATGTGTATGTGGCATCCGGCTGGATTTCGGTTCCATCTGCCATCTTTATCTCAACTGCTTTGCCTGTATCTTTATCCCACGTATACGTAAACCCGCTTATGCTGTAGTCAGGGCCGAAAACCGGTGAGATTTGCGCATTGATGATCTCCCGTAAATCTTTTCCTTTAATCTCAAGCTTCGTCAACACATTTCCGAACGGCTGAATGTTATAAAGATCCCCCCATGTAATCGGTCCTTTCTTCAGTCCTTCCCGTATCCCGCCGCCATTCATTAGCGCAAAATCAGTTTTCATCGCCGCTCTCATGCCATCGGCAATCAAATTCCCAAGAGGCGTGTCGCCATCATTAGAATAACCGCCTTCCATATCAACAGCCGCTTCACCGACTACTTCGCTGATAATCGGTTCTGCAAGGGCCTGATACTTACTTAAAATAGCTGAGGCGCTGGCATCAGGTTTTTTCTTGCTTTGATCGACGTATTCAATTTCAGCCGACTTTTTGACGATATCTCTTGTCTGTTTATTGATTTCCAGATCAACGACACCTATCGCTTTTCCGTATTCAAACGCCTGAACGATCAGCTTGCCGTTCACTTCACCATTGACGACCTTATGATTATGCGCTGCAAAAATGATATCTATCTCAGAATCAGATTTGTTTGCAAGGTCAGCGGACTCACCTGTTATTGTGCTGCCGTTTTGTTCGGCAGACATATGTGCGAGCACCGCAATTGCCCTGATGCCTTTTTTCTTCAGCTCTTCGGCAGCAGCATTTACTGCTTTTACTTCATCGGTAAACTCAATATCCTTTATTCCGTCAGGTATTACCATTCCGGCCGCCGACTGTGTAACAACTCCAATAAAAGCAACGGGTATGCCCTCCACATTTATGATGTCATAAGCCGGCAAAAAGGGTTCTCCGGTAGACTTCATTTTACAATTGGCGCACACGAGGGGAAAATTTTGCCCGTCATAGCCGCTAGTGCCTTTCGGATGATCTCCCCCTTTTAACATTCTCATGAGTTCATCCGTACCTTCATCGAACTCATGATTGCCTACAGTTCCAACATCAAATCCGATATCCTCCATCAGTTCGACAGTTGGTTCGTCTTGAAGAAGGGATGATACAGGCGAACTGCCTCCGATCATATCACCGGCGTGCACAGTGAGCGTATTTTTCTTTTCTGCCTTTTTCTCTTTCAAATAAGCAGCTGCATAGTCCATGCGTCCGAATGTGCCATCTGGAGTGCCGTCTCCATCAAGGTCAAGCTGATATTGCTGATCGATTTTCCCATGCAAATCATTCATGCTTAAAATCCTAAGCGGTATATTTTCTTGGGGAGAGGTTTGCTTTTTCTTGTAACCGGCACTCTCTGCTTCAGCTTCTGAAGCAAAGAATATCCTGTTTTCCACAGCCACCTGCTTCCAGTCTGCTGGCGCAACATAGGTCTTGTTTGATGAGTCTCCCACATACCTTGTCAGCCCTTTTCCCTGCTCTCTGGCTCTAAATTCAAACGGCATTTCCATAAGAGGATCCGCTTCATTCCAAATGCCTTTTTGCTCTTTTTTTGCATTGGCGACTGCAGCCTGAAATTCCTGATAATCCTCTTCATTTTCAACAGGCCAAATAAAATATGTTGGAGCATAGCCATTTTTCACGAGTTCTAAATTCACATTTGACCCTATTTCAGTCACAACCTGCCCAAGAAGTCTGCCATAGCTGTCCTTGGCTTCACTGCCGACTTTTACAGTAATGTGATCTCCTGGAGACAAAACAGTTTTTAAATAGTCAGATGCTTTCTTTCCAAATCTTAATTGATTTTCATCTGCTTCATTTTTTGGTGTGTGGTACGTTTCTGGCGTGTCTACATTTACAAAACGAATTTTTGTCGCACCAAGTATCGGTTTTTTAACATGAATGGTGTCACCGTCTACAACGCGATCAACCACAGTTTCATATTCACCTTCTGAAGCCGGCGGGGCAGGCTGCTTTTGAAGCAGCTTGATATCTGCTGATTTTCGCGGAAGAAGCTGAAGGGATTGATATCTGCTCAACACGCCTGTGATTTCATACCATTTATCCTCAGTCAGTCCATCAATGATACCTGTCTCATTCATAACACGTAATGTCATTGCGTGGTGATCGTTATCAATCATTGTTACATTGTAACCGCCGCCTGCTTGAGAATTTGGAATGGAAGAAATATAAGCTTTGACCGTCACAAGACGCCCTTCATATTGATCACCCAAGCTGCCATTGACCAGCTCATTGATCGTTGAAGATTCAGGGACAGGGAGAGGCTGATTGGATTGGATAATACGGATGCCGGATGTATCCGGAACAATTTCAGTAAGCCCTTGGTAAGTCGTTATTTTCCCTGTTACCGTAATATCCATTCCTTCTTTTAACTCAGGGAAATTCTCTGGTGCTGCCGAATAAATGTTGATGCCGCCTGTGTCATCCTGCATAAAGGTCGACAGCTTTCCGCCTCCGATTGCGTTTTGATCGGCAGTAACAACACCTTTAATCGTGACATGCTGATTCATTCTGCCGCGCGCTTCCTGTATTGTAATAGGCTGTTCTATCGGCGGAGATTCAGCGTCATCCTTTAAGACCATCGACTGAACCTTCTTAAGACCTGTCGTATTAAAATAATGTTCAAGCACTCCTTGAACAGCTATCTTTTTCCCAAGAAGCAGCGGGTTCGTTTGCAGTCCGAATTGGCTTCTGAACGCGGAGGGTATTTGCACGGGAAGAATGTGATTGGGTGATGTCTCGTTTTTGCTGTCTGCTATAGCAACGTTATAATCATTTGAAAAAGGACTCGTCAGATTATAATGCTGAGATGAAACGGCTTGGCCGATTGTATATCCTTCGACAAGAGCTTGTCCCTCTTTTTGCTGTATCGCTTTTTCAACCGATATTACTTCTGCCGGCTCAGCAGCCCTTACAGCTTCATAAGCGGACATGACATTCAAGAAAATGAAAAGCATGATCAAAACAACATGCAAAAAACGCCTCATCAGTTTTCCTCCCTTACATCTTGCATGATTCGTTTATTTGTTAATCACTTCGACAATCAGCATATAATTCCTGTCAGTCACTGCATAAAACACAGCGGACAGGCACAAAATACAGCTGATCTGAAAAAAAAGGAGGAATTCGGTTTGGATCAGCAATTTCAGCAGCAATCACAGAACAAAGGGATACCAGGTAAACCGCATCAGAATCACGGCGGACATGAAATGTTTGATATGCACGAGGTGCTTTCCGGAACGCTTACTGTGCTTGATCAGTTTATGATGCTGAGACAATTCTGTAAGGATCAGGAATTATTAAACATCCTTGACCGCCAATATCAATTCATTACATCTCAATATAACTTAACAGCAGAGTGCTTCAAAACAGGAAGCGAGCCTTCACAAAAAACGGCAACTTATATGATGAAGGAAGACAACCAGACTGTTTACGGCATGCAGCCGGCACAGCCTAAGAAACCTGTTCAATCTATGAATGATATTGATGACAGCATCATCAGCCGCCAAATGCTTTGTGCTGTTAAGGCACAGGCATCTATGCTGACGATGGCTTCTCTAGAAATGACAAATCCTGCCGTCAGACGTGTACTATCTGCGCAAATTCAGGAGTATGTCGAAATGGCTTTTGAGATTTTCCTTTACCAAAACAAACATGGTTATTACCAAGTTCCGCAGCTTGACGCGCAGGATATGGAACAACTGAGAAATTCCTTTGCCCCTGCACAAGGACAAATGCCTCCGACTCAAGCAACTCTAGGCGGTATGGGCCAGCAAGGACTTCATTAATTAAAAAAGGCATTGGATAGGTTCTATCCAATGCCGCATTTTCTTCAAACGATCTGGTGAAATCTTCTTCAAATTGATCAAGACTATCCTGTGTCGCTGCTTTAAACCCTTTTTTAAAATCCCCTTTTTTCGCTGTTTCCTTTATAATCTCCAAAATAATGTCTTTCCCGTATGTTTCCGTCAGCTCATTGACCATATAAAAACTTTGCAAATAAACATCGGTTTCATATTCCGATCGAGCTTCCTGCCAGTCCTGATCTGTCTGCAAATGGTCAAACGGCACGACAGAAAACGTGATCGGATCTATGAGCAATTCATAGTTCGCGATCCACTCGCTTAATCCTTCATGGAACCATAAAGGGAACTCATCAGGATCTGCTTCGAGCTCCCGTAATTTCTGATGAAACGCATGGTGTGTGTACTCATGAATCAATAATCTCTGATACAGATAAACCGCTACCTCATCACCTTCTAAAAGCTGCTTTTTCTCTTCAGGCAATAATCCGATCAGCTGCTCCCGCTCAGAATAAAAGCCGACAACATCCATTAAACCGGAATAAGCCTCCATCTGTTTTTCATTAGGAAAAAAAATAATATCAATAGGCTTCTGATTCGAATATTCAAGCATGACCTGATTAATACTCACCGCATATTCAAGCGTTTCTTTCGTTAATGGCAGTAAGGATTTTTCCTTAGAAGTGTAATAAACATCGGCCTGTGTAAATGACTCTTTCTTCATGTGCTTTGTCACTTGTTCTTTCGTTATCCCAGATGCCTGCTGCCCTGGCAAAGACAGAATATACATCGTGCTTGATACGATGGCCGAGCTTACGGCCAGCATCACAAGGACTCCGCACAGGAATAGAGCGGATGCCGCACGCTTTCCTATGCCACCCTGCAAACGTCTCCCTCCCTGAGCCGGTCCGTCTTGTACCTTTTTATTTTTACTCTATGCAGCCTTAGTTCACAGCGTGTCATTTCTGCAAAGAAAAAAGCCGCACAAGTTATGCGGCTTTTTATCTTTTATTCAGCTTGCGGAAATACACGTTGCACGGTTTGACTAAATTCATCAAAGAATCCTGCAATCGGATCACCATTTTGGATTCGTTTGCCATACCCCTGCATACGATCAACAAAGTCTGGATTTGCAGAAACATACACGTTGTCCATGTTCTTATCAGTATCTTTTACTTTATCGGAGATCTTCTTTTTCAGATCTTTTCCAACTTCTTCTTTTCCATTTGTTAATACAACCGCAACATACGCTTGATTTCCGGCAACAATTACATTTGCGTGTTTCACTTCTTTCATTTCGGTAATTTTATCGGCAGCATCATCAGCAACTTCCAACTGACGGTTATCATTACCGTTATTGTTATCACCATTATTCGTCATATTATTGTCGACGTTGTCACGGGTATCATTTGCATTGTTGATATTTCTTGTACCGTTATCATTTCCCGGATTGCGGTAGTTAACATTTTCAGGCTCTGCATTATCACGTCTGCCCTCACCCTGATTGGCCATACCACAGCCAGTCATAAGCAAAGGGATAAGAAGCATGGACGCAAGGACTTGTTTTTTTCCAAGCATGTGAATTCCTCCTTTATCACTTTACTTATAGGTTTTTCTAATTGGCTCTAAATATGCATGAAAAAATATCGGAAATGCTTTCCCGGGAAATAAAACGGTTAATTTGTCTAATGAGCGGGGAAAATATCAATACACTTATAAAGGAGGGATCACGTTGTTCAAACAACGAAAAGGAATCAGTCCGACAGCCTTAGTTATCGGTTCAACTATGCTTGTTGCTGCTTTATCACCACAGATCCGGCAAAAAATCAGCGGGTTTATTACAGGCCAAATGAACAACCGGAATGCTCAAAATAAGTCGGTTGATCTTCCTAATGTTGGAGATATGATGAAACAGGCGTTTGGCGGAAATAATCAAGATCAATCTCAAAATCGTCAGCAAACTGGCCGTCAGCATCAGCATGCAGGCCAGCAGCAAAGCCAGCCTCAACAGCATCAGTCTCAGTCTAAGCAAAATCGTCAAACGGACACAGCAACCAGAAATAGACAGCAGCAATATGCAGAGCCAATCCATTTCGATCAAAGCGCAATGAATGTAATGGATGACAACACTGTAATGGAAATGCTGGAAGACTTAGAACCCGGCCGTTAAAAAAACGTGTAATCCTCTGACGGATTACACGTTTTAATATGCCTAGGCTTCTTCCGCTTCGATCACATTGGATCGATCTTGGAATACACCAGAATCTATTTCCTTCGTGACTTTGCTGGTAATCAGGCCTGATATCATACTTCCGCTGACATTAAGCGCAGTACGTCCCATGTCAATCAACGGTTCGATAGAAATTAATAAACCGGCGAGCGCGACAGGCATATTTAACGCTGATAAAACGAGCAGCGCTGCAAATGTAGCTCCGCCGCCAACTCCGGCGACACCAAACGAGCTGATGGCAACAACCGCGATAACTGAGATGATAAACGCCGGATCAAACGGATTTTGGCCGATTGTCGGAGCAATCATCATTGCCAGCATAGCCGGATAAATGCCGGCACAGCCATTTTGACCGATAGATAGCCCGAACGAGCCGGCGAAGTTCGCAATTCCTTCCGGCACACCCAAGCTCCTTTGTGTTTTAATGTTCAGCGGCAAAGCGCCTGCGCTTGATCGTGACGTAAATGCAAACACGAGTACAGGCAGTGCTTTTTTCAAATAAACAACCGGATTTAATCCGCTGATCGTCAACAGAAGCAAGTGGATGATAAACATTACAATCAACGCGGCATATGAAGCAATGACAAACATACCAAGTTTCAAAATGCTGTCAATATCACTTGTCGCAATCGTCTTTGTCATAATGGCCAGCACACCGTAAGGCGTCAGTCTCAAGATGAGAGTAACAACCCGCATGACAATGGCGTAAACAGCATCAATCAATTTTTTGAACGTTTCTGCCTGTTCAGGCTGTTTCCGTCTCACACCTAGAAATGCAATGCCTAGAAAAGCGGCAAAAATAACGACTCCAATCGTTGATGTCGGTCTAGCCCCTGTAAAATCCAAAAACGGATTTCCAGGAAGCAGTTCAATCATTTGCTGCGGCAGTGTTTTCGCTGTCATCTCCTCTGATTTCTGTTCAAGCTCCTGTCCCCGAGAAAGCTCTGTACTTCCTTGGTCAACCTGGATCGCCTGAAGATCAAAGGAAAGGGCGGACACAATACCAACCGCCGCGGCTACAGCTGTAGTCGCAACCAAAATCCCGATAATCAAACCGCTGATTTTCCCGAGATTTTTTGTCAGCTTCATCTTTGTAAAAGCGCCTAGAATGGAAATGAAAACAAGCGGCATGACAATCATCTGAAGCAATTTGACATATCCGCCCCCGGCAATATTAAACCAGTCGGCTGTTTGAACCACAATGTTTGAAGTCGGACCGTATATCAGCTGAAGCGCAAACCCAAAAACGATTCCCAGCCCCAGCGCAGTAAACACACGTTTTGAAAAAGAAACATGTTTCTTCTGCATGGCAAAGAGCCCAATAATGAGTAAAAGTAAAATAAATACATGCAAAATGACTAGCAAAGTCTCCAATTGAGGCAAACTCTCCCTTCAAAATTTTTCTTATATACTATATTACACAAATTCCGATAGTTCAAGTAAGAATTATTCCAGCATCAATATTTGGATAAAAAAAACCAATGAATACCGTTTTTGTTCTTTTCATTCCCCCCTTTCTTTAGTAACTTATAAAAGGGTGATAATATTGCTGAAAGAACTGTTCGTAAACTTGACTATTTTAATCACATTTAATTATCTGTTCACCCACCTGTTTAAAGAAAGGTTAATACATAAAAAAGACCGCCTTTCCTTTCAGCTAGTAAAAGGAGCTGCTTGCGGTCTCCTCGGGGTTATTCTTATGAATTTTGGTTTGACGTATCACCATTCAATCATAGATTTTAGAAATATCCCTATTATGATCGCCGCTCTTTATGGAGGCTGGGTGTCTACGGTGACAGCCCTGATAATAATTGCAGCAGGCCGCATGCTGATCAGCTTGAATGAATCAGCGATGTATTCCATGATTACAATTTGTATCGCTGCTGTGCTGTCACTTATTGCATCAAGGAGAGAAGAAGTTCAGCTGAAACACGTCCTATTACTTTTAATCATTTCAAATGGGTTCATCTCCTTTTTCTTCTATGTATTTGTTGATATCCATTCACTTAAGCTGCACTTTTACTTTTGGCTGATTTCAATTATCGGCGGCATGCTCAGCCTATATATTATCGAGCATGAAACCAATGCACATCTTTTATTTAAACAATATAAGTTCCAGGCGCACTATGACTTTTTGACAGGTATTTATAACCGCAGAAAGTTTGAAGAAATCACACAAGACCTGTATCAACAGGCTGCACACACTCCATCTTTACAATTTTCGCTTATTTATATGGATATCGATCACTTTAAAACCATTAACGATCAATATGGCCATCATGAGGGAGATCAGGTTCTGAAAGAGCTGGGATCCCGACTAAAACAAAATATCCGCAACACTGATCCTGCCGCACGGATCGGCGGCGAGGAATTTGCCCTCCTCTTGCCAAATTGCACGCCCGAGAAAGCAGTCCAAATCGCCGAACGGATCAGGCACTCGATCAGTAATACACCGATTGTATTAACAAACGGAGAAAAGCTTGCCGTTACGGCCTCACTGGGAGTAGCCCATTACCCCCGAAACACAGATAAGCCTGAAACCTTGCCTGTTCTTGCTGATCAAATGCTGTATAAAGCGAAAGAAAACGGCCGAAACAAAGTATGGTTTACTATAAAAAAAGAATGAATTCATTTTTTGAATTCATTCTTCCAATCTGAAAGACGATGTAAAGGCAAAAAAGCGGGAACAAGCATCCCTTGATACTCTTGTTCAATAAATGCCGCTGTATCATCTGATTGATAGAGTTCAAGGATGGTTTGCAATGTTTCGCGATCTCTGTCCTCAGCCCTGACAACAATTACATTCATATCTTCCTTCACGGTTTGCCTGCCGCCCTTTAATGTATGCTTCTGCGAGTTCAGCCCCGCTTTTTTTGCGGCAGCTGTTTTCATCACAAACACATCAGCTCCGCTCATTACATCCTGTTGGCGTACGGTTTTCAATTTCAAGTGTTTCGGATTATCTTTTATCACATCAATTGAACCGGTTCCATTAAAACCGTTCTTCAAAGTAAGCAGTCCCGCTTCCTGCAGGAGTGTAAGGGCCCGCCCAAAATCGAGCCCTTCATCCGGGACAGCAACAACAGCACCGCGCGGAATATCTTTGATTTGCCGATATCGTTTTGAATAAATGCCCATAGGCGCTATGTATGTCGTGCCAAGCGGTGCCAGTTTATGTTTGTATTTCTTTGAGAACGACTGAAAATATGAAATGGATTGAATAGCATTGGCATCAATCTCTTTGTTTGCCAGCGCTATATCTGATTCTGCATAATCAGAGAATAGAATCAGCTGAATATCAAGCCCTTCCGCTTCAGCCTTTTTTACGATATAGTTCCATATCGCTTCGTCCGACTCAGCAATTCCTATTTTTATCGTTTCATGTTCTGCTGACCGTGAGCATGCAGTAAATGAAACGAAAAGAACAAGAACAAAACTGCATACAAGCCACTTTTTCATTGTGACACCATACTCCTATCTATCTTATTAGAGCATGCAAGCAATATCAGACATAAAAATCAGACGCTCTTAGTTGATAAACGTTGTCATTTGTAACATTGGTTAACTTTACCTTACTCATATCAGATAGGGTTGTCAATTACTATTACCCCTACCTTTCCGTAAAGAGATACAAAAGAAAAAAGTCCTGCAAACATATGATCACGTATCGAAAAAACAGATACATTTCGGCAAATAAATATCAAAATGAAAAATAATATGTTATTTTCCGAAAAAAGTTTCGTTTAACAGTTGTTTTTTCTCGAAATTACTGGTAGAGTAAAGGTAATTATTTTTGTTCGAACTATCTTTAAGAAGAAAGTTTTGTAAGAGTTTTCGTCTTGGAAGTTTGTTTTAGAGCAAGAATAGTGAATTTAAGCGTTATGATCGCTTTAGGAGGAAATTTCATGTTAGAAGGTAAAGTAAAATGGTTCAACTCTGAAAAAGGTTTCGGATTCATCGAAGTAGAAGGTCAAGACGATGTATTCGTTCATTTCTCTGCTATTCAAGGCGAAGGCTTCAAAACTTTAGAAGAAGGCCAATCAGTTTCTTTCGAAATCGTTGAAGGAAACCGTGGACCACAAGCTGCTAACGTTACTAAAGAAGCGTAAGCATAAATTGATAATAAGAACTGCAGGTGCAAGCCTGCAGTTCTTATTTTAAAGAAAAAGCTGTTTTGCTTATGCAAAACAGCTTTTTTTCATTAGTTCGCAATATCCCGTTTCATAAAGATTCCGAAAGCAAGCAACAGGAAGACAACAAAATAAATCGCCAGCATCACAATGGAGAATGTCATTGTCATCCCTTCCACTAACGGTGTTCCTTCTACATACTGCATCAGATTAACATTCGCAAATAAAATATACTTTGCCCAGTCAAACTTCACCGCCATAAACGCAGTGGCTGTCGTGCCCGTTACCAATAAAAAGATGGAAAACCCTACAGCAAGAGAGCTGTTTCTAAATACCGCAGACAGCATAAATGCCATCGTAGCCAGCATTAAAGCCGCAACAGATTCTGAGAGATACGTTTTGGCCAAATATCCCAACATATTTTGCTCCAATACATGACCATCCTTATAGATTAAATGAACATTCGCGGCAGTGTCCCCGCCTGTTCCGAAAAAGACCAGTCCCAGCAAAGTTGAACCTATAAATAAAATAAACAGCAATAAGAGACCAAATAAAAGAACGGTAATATATTTAGAAAGCAGAATTTGAAAACGGCTGAGCGGCCGGATCATTAACAGCTTAACCGTACCCCAGTTAAATTCGTTTGCGACGATGCCAGCTGCAATTATAATTGTGAACAGCCCAGTAAGGATTGTAAAACCGGCAGAATCCGTTACATAAGACCAAACGGTATATCCAGTGTCACTCGGGATATTATGTTCAATGCGATAGTTATTGATTGTGATCGTTTCTTCATATTGTCCTTTCAGGGAAGGATCTTCTTTCATTGCCTTCTTCAAATCACTATTTTGTGCTTGAAGCGTCTCTTTCCACTTCGGATTTGCTTCATCGGTTGAAAAGTGGTTTGTTAAAAATGCCCACCCGATCATTGTCAAAGCAAGAATTCCGATCATCACCCATGTTCCGACACGGCTGAAAATTTTGATCCACTCATTATAAATCAAATTAAGCATGTTGAACCTCCTCTTTTGCTTCGCCTGTGATTTCTAAGAAACGGTCCTCTAATGATTTTGTAATCACTTTGACTTCATAAATGCGGATTTGCTGCATGACCAGCAATTCAATCACTGCAGGGACGTCTTCTTTAGCCAGTTTGATTTCCAAACCGTTTGTCTTGATTACCGAATCATATTCTCTTAGAATCGCAGCAGTTTCCTTCGGCTGCTCCACTTGGAAGAAATATGTATCCTTTTCATCAGTTATTTCATCTCTTACATTCTGAATATCGATAAGCTTTCCTTTTTGGATAATCGCAATTCGGTCACACATCAGTTCCATTTCTGACAGCAGATGACTTGATACGATGACAGCCATTCCTCTTTCTCGCGTCAGCTTCTTTAAATGGTCTCTGATTTCTCTGATTCCCGCCGGATCAAGGCCGTTTGTCGGTTCATCCAAGATCAGCACTTTCGGATCGTGCAGAAGGCATTGTGCCAAGCCGAGACGCTGTCTCATCCCCAGTGAGTAGGTTTTCACTTTATCATGGATTCTATCTTTGAGGCCGACTAGTTCCACCACTTCATCAATTTTTTCCTTCGTGACACCCTTTACCATCCTTGCGTATTGCTGGAGATTTTTATATCCGCTTAAAAATTTATAAAGCTCTGGGTTCTCTACTATAGCCCCGATATGTTTGATTGCCTTGGCATAATCTTTCGTGATTGATTGGCCGCAAATAAGCACATCACCTTGTGACAGCTTCATTAAACCGACCATCATTCTGATTGTCGTCGTTTTCCCCGCTCCATTCGGTCCCAGAAATCCAAATACTTCGCCTTCGCGAATCGTAAAACTCAGTTGATCAATGATCGTCCGGCCTCTGATGTTTTTTGTCACATTTTTTAATTCCAATACAGTTTTCATCAAATTCCTCCTCTTTCTAGTAAACTTCCATATTCGTTTTAAACCATTGCAGCACGGACATATCTTCCTGCTCGCGAATCTCTTCCACATTACGCTGTGCCACTTTTTCTCCGTCGGCGAGTACGATGACCTCGTCAAGCAGGGTTTCAATTTCATCAATTTCGTGTGTGGCTATGACAACGATTTGCTGCTCAAAATCAATATAAGAAACGAGGCTGTTGACAATTGAATCCCTGACCATCGGATCAAGACCGGAAAAAGGCTCATCCAATAGAATGACGGAAGCTCTTCTTGATAGTGCCAGCACGATTTTAAGACGGCCTCGACTCCCCTTGGAAAGCTGCTTTATCTTTTTTTCAGGCTTCAGCTGCATTTCTTTAAGCAGCTGATAGGCTTTTTCCATTTGAAAGTCAGGGAACTGTGATTCGTAAATATCGAGCATATCTTTCACCGTAAATCCGGGATAAAACATGTCTAGCTCTGTTAGATAAGCCGTGTACTTGATCATGTCTCTTGTTACAGGCTGTTCACCTGCTTTCACTGAACCTGAAGTAGGGAACATCAGTCCGGCGATTAATTTTAAGGTTGTCGATTTCCCGCTGCCATTCGAGCCCAAAAGCCCGTAAATTTTTCCTGGGAATAAAGTAAAGGATATTTTATTCACCCCCGTATGGCCGCCGTATCTCTTAGACACATTGTCAAATACAATATTCATTCCTGTCCTCCTTTCGTGTATTTTTTAATCCCTGCCAGCATTTCTTCTTTTGTTAATCCCAGCTCTGCCATTTGATGAATAAAACTTTCAAACACTTCACGGGTAAGCCTCTCTTTCAGTTCATCCACGATTTCAGCTTTTTCAGCGATAAATGTCCCTTGCCCTCTTCTTGTCTCCACAATTCCCAGCCTTTCCATTTCACTGTAGGTTCTTTGAATCGTATTCGGATTTACTTTTGTTTGAATTGCCATTTCTCTGACAGACGGCAGCTTGTCTCCGGGAACAAGCTCCTTTCTGACCAGCCTATAAAAAATTTGATCAGCAATCTGCATATAAATCGGTTTAGAGGATTGAAAGTCTTGTTTCATTTTCTCTACACCTCAACTTTTCGCTGCAGGAGCCTGGAAGCCAGAAAAAGAAACACAGCTGCCAACACCAGCATGACAATAATGGACGGATATGGAAGATGGAAGATGTTTAATTCCACACGCCACCCTAAGGATCCCTTGTATGTAAAACCGACATCTCCATACGTTGTGAAATAATACAGTTTATCCAGCGGTGTCAGCCAAGGTATGATCAAATGGTCCTCTACATAAAACCACCCTACCCCCAGTAACATACAAATGAACCAGCGAAACCGTCTGATGAAGGAAGAACTTGATTTTAAAGAATGAAACACATTCCACAGCAGGATTACCGCACAGGAAAGATAAGCAGTAAATACCAGCCCATAAAGATTAAAGACCAGTATCGTGCCTGCAAGCGGGACTTGATCAGCAATGAGCGCTTTTGAGTCAAGGTACTGATAAAGAGAGATTCCGTAAACTGAAATCAAAAACTGAAAAATGAATTGATAGACAAGACCGGCAGTCAGCTTCGAGAGTAAAAGCGTGGCTGCGCCGTTCGGATTATATAACCATAGCTGGTTTTTCCCCTCTACACGAAGACAATTGTAGACCAGCAAAGGAGCTAAAAATACTTGAAAAATGGCAAGCACAACCCAGCATCCAAAAACAGCTAAAGGTTCTTCAGCCAGCCGTTCGAATAAAAAGCTTCCGGCAGATAATAGTATGACTGCACAGAGACATGCAAAAAACCGCATTTTTGACAGTCTCAGATCCTTTTTTACTAAACCCCAAAACGGCTTCATTGTTTTTCCCCCTAAAAACACTTATAAAGTGTATGAATCAAATAGTACACTATGACTTTCCAAAATACAACATATTCCATGGATTTATTTAATAAATAACCAAGTTTTATACATTTAAACAGCATAAAAAAAGCAAACCCGCCATGAGTAAACGGATTTGCCTTTGATATTATTTCTTTTTGTTTTTCATGGAGAGCAGCGCATCTCGATAACTGCTGTCCTGCATTTTGTCACTTTTTTCAGTGACCTCTTTTTCTTTCTGATCTTCCTCAGAATGCTTAAACTTTTGAAGCGCCTGCCTGTAGAAGTCATCCCCAATTGAGTCACTTTTCTCTTTTCCAGAGTCAGTTTTTACAACGGCTGGGACATGCTCAGCAGCCCGTGCTTCAGCAGGGTATTTTGCTTCGTTTTTTTCCTCTTCTGGAGGGGCGATTTTTTCAGCTGTTTCTCGCTTCTCGAGTCCAGCAGAGGCGTTGCGGACATTATACGTGATAAGACCCGCAATCACAATGACAGCAGCAATAATTGCTATTATAATGGCCATTTTAACCTCTCCTTACTGTCCGGCTGTTAAGTTTCCTGTGACTTGGCTGACACGTCTTCCTAATGCGCGGCCCAGCTGAATACCTTCCTCAGACATTAACTCATCACTGTCTACTGGACAAGTGACGCCCGCTCCGTAGTAAGAACCGTACAGTGCGTTTTCAGGCACATTGCCAGGCAGACCGACAACAATCATCCCTTGGTGGAACATTGGCGTGATTAAGTTGTGCATTGTCATTTCCAAACCGCCGTGTGTTGTTGCCGTTGTGCAGAATACTGCGCCGACTTTGTTGATCAGCTCGCCTTCAGCCCACAAGTAGCCGAGTCTGTCGATCCAAGTTTTCAGACCTGCACTGATTGTTCCGAAATGCCCTGGGCATCCCCAAATAATCGCGTCCATGTCTTTAAGCTTGCGGATATCCGCCTGATCTACGTGGTCGATGAATACTTCAGCCGTGTCGTTTTCCCGAGCGCCTTCAGCAATCGCTTCTGCCAATACCTTTGTATGTTCACCTTCACTGTCATACACTACATAAATTTTCATTTAGGAAACCTCCCTGTACAGTTTAAGATTCCTTCACTTCTTTTGGAGCCGGAAGCAATGAAAGCTCCTCTTTTTTCTTTTTCTCCGCACGCAATTTATCTTTTCTGACATCACGCAGGAAAAGACTGAGAATCACACCTGCCACACAGAATAATGTCGCCCACATAAAGGCGTCATTAATCCCCATGACGTTTGAATCGAGTGACGCGTGTTTGTAAATATGTGAGTAAACATACGTTTTCGCTGTCTCATAGGGTACATTCATATTCACCATTATATTCGAAACTGCATTTTGGAACGCATGGAGGAAGTTCGGGTCCGCCGTGCTTGTTTTATCTGCAATTTGTGAATAATGGAATGTCGTACGGTTTGTATAAATCGTCGTAATTAAGCTTGTTCCAATCGATCCGCTGATTTGGCGGAGCGTGTTGCTCATCGCTGTTCCGTGACTGTTCAGACGGGCAGGAAGCTGGTTCATCCCAGCCGTCATGACAGGCATCATTAAGAGTGACATACCGAATGCGCGAATTGAGTATACAAGCATAATGTGTGTATACGGTGTATCAATGGTCAATTGCGTATATTGGAATGTTGTCACCACTGTCACGACCAGTCCGATAATCGCAAGCGGTCTCGGGCCGAATTTATCAAACAAAATACCTGAGATCGGTGACATGATCAGCATCACGATCGCACCCGGAAGCAGAAGCAGACCGGATTGAAGCGCCGTAAATCCGACCAGGTTTTGCAGATAGATCGGTAACAGGAACATACCAGTGTAAAGTGCCACTGTAATAATGATATTAATAACACTTGAGAGTGAGAAAATATCGTATTTAAACACTCTGAAATCAAGCATCGGATCATCATGACGCAATTGCTGAACAACAAAAGCAATAATTGCAATGACGCCAATTATAACTGTAGACAGTACAACCGGGTCGGTCCAGCCGTCAGAACCCGCTTCACTGACTCCGTATAATAAGGATGCGAATCCGACAATCGAGAGGATCGCTCCAAGAGTGTCGAGTTTGATTTTTTGCGGCTCCACCAAATTCTTAAAGATGAAGAAAGCCACGATGATAACAATTGCGCCGACTGGCACAAGTCCGTAAAACATGATGCGCCATGTGTAATGCTCAATAATCCACCCGGAAAGAGTCGGGCCGACCGCTGGAGCAAACATCATCGCAAGTCCGAAAATCCCCATTCCTTTCCCCCTGCTTTCAGGCGGGAAGATTAACAGAATGGTTGTCATAACAAGCGGCTGCAAGATACCTCCGCCCACGGCCTGGATCAAACGGCCGATCAGCATTGTAGAGAAGTTAGGTGCGATACCGCAGACTAACGTACCGAGCGTAAAACAGAACATGGCGACGAGAAAGAGACTCCGTTGGCCAAAACGTGTTATCAGGAAGGCAGATAACGGAATTAATACGCCGTTAACAAGCATGTAACCTGTTGTGAGCCACTGAATCGTCGTTGCACTTACGCCAAATTCAGTCATTAAGTGCGGCATTGCGACGTTAAGCAATGTTTGGTTTAGTATTGCCAAGAATAAACCCGACATTAGCACAATCAGCAATGTCATAGGGCTTTTTGTATTTTTTTCTTTGCCTGTAGCCATCTAAGACAACCTCCTTTCATGGTTTGATGACTGATCTGTTTTACTCAGAGATTTTAACAGATGCATTCATACCTGGAAGCACCTTATCAGATGGGTTTTTGATTGAAATTTTAACTGGAACTTTTTGAGTTACTTTTGTGTAGTTTCCGCTTGAATTTGTAGATGGAAGCATATCAAAAGTTGAGTTAGTCGCATAGCCAATTTCTTCTACAGTACCATCAAATGTTGTATCAGGATCTCCGTCGACTACTACGTCTACACTATTTCCTACTTCAACATCTGCAATATCTGTTTCTTTAATATTTGCTGTGATATAAAGGTTGTCCATGTCAATCGTTTGCGCAATTGTTGTGCCAGCTTGTACGGTTTGTCCGTTTTTCACTTCATTTTTCACAATTGTTCCATCCATGATGGATTTTACATCAACAGTTTGTTCACCTTTGATTTTTGCAACTATGTCGCCTTTTTTCACTGTTTTTCCTTCTTCAAGATCCCAGTCGGATACTTTACCTGCTGCCGGAGCTGAAATAGCTGCCATATCGCCGGCTACTTTTGCTTCATCTGTTTTTACGTAGTTTGTGCTTTGATAATAGTAGTAAGCACCTCCGCCTATAATTGCAAGAACAACAATCAAACCGATAATGTTGGTCAGAATTAAACGTCCTCTGTTCATTTTGTTTTTCTCCTTTCGTTTCTTCCTCTATCATTTTGTGGAAAGCTGGTGAAAATATGTGGGATGTTTTTAATTACCGCTTTTTTCTGCACAGCCTTCAGCAAGCTTTGATAAACTTCCGGCAAGCTTACGCAAATATTGAAGCTGAGACGTGTCAAGCTTCTGATACAGGCTCGCGCCCATTTTTGCGTATTGCACAGCGGCTTCTTGTAAAAGTTCTTCCCCCTCTTCGGTTAACTGAATCATTACGATACGGCGGTCATCCGGACTGTCATACCGATTCATCAATTGCCGGTTATATAGGATATCGGTCATCCGGGTCACAGAAGCAGGCTTAAGATCTAGAGACATGGCCAGCTTGCTGAGCGGCGTGCTTCCGCTTTGATGAATTTTAAACATCAGTAAATATTGAAGGACTGTAATATCAAAAGGCTCAAGCACAATCTCCAATATCTTCTTCTGTTTTTTATAGATAGCCCGAGACGTATCGAAGAGCTGTTCAAAAGTGAGCAAAGCACGTTCTGATTCAGTCAACTCCTTTTCACCTCATTCCTCAATAATAGTTCACAAGATAAAATATTAATAAATGAAAGAAGATTTGTCAAAGGAAAAATCTCTTTTTCCCTCTTATTTTTTTCGCAATCGCTTTCTTACTTTTTTTAAATAAAAAAAAGCCCTGAAATGGGCTATTCACTAGGATAATTGATGGCTGATGCCAGCTTCTTCATTTCTAAAAAAGTTCTTCAGCGCCTGAAAAACGTCTGACTTTTGTTTTAAAATATAGTATTTGAATTTCTCGTCTTTTACATTTTTATAAGCCGACATTAACGTCGAATGTCTGTTGTATTGATTGACCTCGCCATAGCAGAACAAATTCGCTTTCTTCATAATATCATTCACCAATTTCACGCAACGCGCATTATCAGATGTCAGATTGTCGCCGTCAGAGAAGTGAAAAGGGTAAATATTATAACGGGCGGGGCTGTATTTTTCATCAATCAGTTCAAGTGACTTTCGATATACGGAAGAACAGATTGTTCCGCCGCTTTCTCCTTTTGAAAAGAAATCTTCCTCAGACACAACTTTTGCTTCTGTATGATGAGCAATAAATTCAATTTCAACTGTTTCATATTTCGTCCGTAAAAAGCGGGTCATCCAGAAAAAGAAGCTTCTCGCCATATACTTTTCCCACACGCCCATACTGCCGCTCGTATCCATCATTGCTAACACGACAGCTTTTGACTCAGGCTTCGTGACATCGTTCCATGTTTTATATTTTAAGTCCTCCGGATAAATCGGATAGAAAGACGGCTTCCCTGTCATCGCGTTGCGTTTAAAAGCCGACATCATTGTTCTTTTCTTATCAATATTACCGGTTAACCCTGTTTTTCGGATATCGTTAAACTCGATATCCGTGTGAATGATATTATCTCTTTCTTTTTGCTGGAGATTCGGAAGCTCTAATTCTTTGAAGAGCGCTTCTTCTAAATCCATTAGTGAAACTTCTGCTTCATAATAGTCCTCGCCCGCCTGATCTCCGGCTCCCTGTCCTTTACCCGGCCCCTGTTTTTTGTCTGATCCGTCCCGGGCTACAACATCTCCAACCTGGCTGTCGCCGTCCCCTTGCCCTACGTGTTTATTTTTATCGTAGTTATAACGGATTTTATACTCATCCAGTGAGCGGATAGGAATTTTCACTACATCTTTGCCGTTAGACATAATAATGCTTTCCTCAGTTACGAGATCCGGCAGATTGTTTTTGATGGCTTCCTGTACTTTTTTCTGGTGGCGCTGCTGGTCATCGAAGCCTTTGCGATGGAGGGACCAGTTTTCCTCAGAAATCAAAAAATGGCCGCTGTCATTTTGGGACATGAATTCCCCTCCTTAACCATTTGTGGTCGTGATACATACCTATTCCGGCTTGTGCCAGATTATGAAACAAGTCTTTCGAAAAGATTTATATTCATCATATGCGCATAAGTACAGTTAATTGACAAACTATTTAGAAAATGGTACAAAACAACCCGCCCTGTCCGGACGGGTCACTTGCTTATCGGTTCAGCAGGCTGCCGACGTATTTCAGCAGCTCATTGGCACTCGTCGAGTTGTAGCCGTGCTCATCAATTAAACGGGCTACGACTTCATTTACTTTCTTCAGCTGCTGCTCATCAGGGGTTTTCGTTGAGGTCGTAATTTTAACAACATCCTTCAAGTCAGCAAACAATTTTTTCTGAATGGCTTCACGCAGTCTTTCGTGGGAATTGTAGTCAAACCGCTTTCCTTTTCTCGCATACGCGGAGATGCGGATTAAAATTTCTTCGCGGAACGCTTTTTTAGCATTTTCGGAAATGCCGATCTGTTCTTCGATTGATCTCATCAGCTTTTCGTCCGGATTCATTTCTTCTCCTGTCAAAGGGTCACGCAGCTTATTTTTATTGCAATAAGCCTCTACGTTGTCGAGATAATTATCCATCAGCGTTTTGGCTGATTCTTCATATGAATACACAAACGCTTTTTGGACTTCCTTCTTCGCAATATCATCATATTCCTTACGGGCTGCAGAAATAAGATTCAAGTATCGTTCCCGATCCTCGTTTGAAATAGACGGATGCTGATCAAGTCCTTCTTTTAAAGAACGGAGAACATCAAGGGAATTGATCGACTCCATATTTTTTCTGATAATGGTAGAAGAAATGCGGTTAATCACGTAGCGCGGGTCAATTCCGCTCATGCCCTCATCATTATATTCTTTCTTCATGTCCTCAACGTCCACTGAATTAAAGCCTTCCACACTTTCTCCGTCATATAGTCTCATTTTCTTCACCAGATCAATATCAGACCGCTTCGGCTCTTTTAATCGCGTAAGAATTGAAAACATCGCGGCGACCTTAAGTGTGTGCGGAGCAATATGAACATCCGATACATCACTTTCTGCGATCATTTTTTCATAAATTCTTTCTTCCTCAGACACTTTTAAGTTATAAGGAACAGGCATTACAATGATTCTGGAGTGCAGGGCTTCGTTTTTCTTATTAGAAATAAATGAGCGATACTCCGTTTCATTCGTGTGAGCCACGATCAGCTCATCAGCGGAAATTAACGCAAATCGCCCGGCTTTAAAATTCCCTTCCTGTGTCAGTGAGAGCAAATGCCAGAGGAACTTCTCATCACATTTCAGCATCTCCTGAAACTCCATCATGCCTCGGTTCGCCTTGTTCAGCTCTCCGTCAAACCGGTAGGCGCGCGGATCAGATTCAGAACCGTATTCAGCAATGGTTGAGAAATCAATACTTCCCGTCAAATCGGCAATATCCTGAGATTTCGGATCAGACGGACTGAAGGTGCCGATTCCCGTACGCTTATCCTCAGAAAAGAAGATCCGCTCCACCCTCACATCTTCAATTCGGCCTCCGTACTCTTCCTCCAGCCTCATCACATTTAATGGTGAAAGGCTTCCTTCTATTCTAATGCCGTATTCTCTGTAAAAATCCTCCCGCAAATGATGGGGGATTAAATGAAGGGGGTCCTCGTGCATCGGGCAGCCTTTAATCGCATATACAGCACCATTATCCGTCAGCGTGTACGCTTCAAGACCTTTTTTGAGCATCGTGACCAGCGTTGATTTACCGCCGCTCACAGGGCCCATTAAAAGCAGAATCCGCTTTCTGACATCAAGCCTTTTCGCGGCCGGATGAAAATATTCCTCCACAAGGCGCTCGAGGGATTCTTCAAGCCCGAACAGCTCGCGGTCAAAAAAGCTGTACTTCTTCCGTCCGTCAATCTCCTCTATCCCGCTGTCTTTTATCATATTAAAAACACGAGAATGAGCAGATTGCGCGACCATTGGATTTTCTTTAATAATCTCCAAATAATCAGCGAATGTTCCTTCCCATTTCAGACGCTGCTCTTCCTCTCTGTACTTTTCAATTTTCTTTAATATATCCATAAGGACCTCCTCTATCATGTTTGATGCGCTGTGCAAAAAAAGGTACTTTGATACAATCTATGCCGTCAGCCCGTGATACATGCTTTGGTTTCTTAAAAATAAAGATACCCTATGCAGCGTTGACAAGGCAGACTGCGTGCGTTCATAATAAAGAAAATACAGAATCATCCAGACTCGGACAGCAGGAAAAATTGAAGAGGGGGAGAGACGGTGAAAACAATCATCATGATGGGTGTCATTGTCACTTTTTTAGTATCAATTTTTACCGCAGGATACGATAGTAAGCCGGGAAAAGAATAAAAAGAAAAGGGGTGCTCCCTCTTGAGAGCACCCTTTCTCTGTGTAACAGAACAATGTTTTACAACTTAACTCTTTTCATAACTTTTGAATGCTGATCGCATTCGCATTTGTTTTCAAATTCAATTGTGCCGATTTTACAGCCTGGCCCGATAACAACTTCTTTCCCTCTGACCACCGCCGCCTCGGTATGTTCCAAATAGATTCTATCTCCCTCAATCAGCTCCGCAGTTAGTCTCGCTTTTTTTCGCGTAAAAAAGCGCGCACGTTTTTTTACTGTAATAGACGTTCCGCCTATTTCCCGGACCCGGCTGGTATCATGACTCAATCCGATATCAATCTCGCCTGCATTCAGCAAACCTGTTACGTCCACACAGCCAGTGATATGAAACGATTCGATTTCACAATCGCCTTTAACGCTGAGCTTTCCTTTTGCTTCGCACGAATCCCCTGCCATATTGCCGCCGATCTCAGTCAGACCTTTCAGCTTCAATCGACCAACATGAAGAGCGCCTCTGACTTGCATTGTCCCGTATATGCTGATTTTGCCCGAACTCAAATCGCCTTCAAACTCGCTTTCTCCGAGTACTTTCAGCCGTTCAGTCTCCGCGTTCCCGAGAAAACGGCCTGTGCCGTATATGCGGCAGCCTGCAGCGGACAGTCCTTCTCCAATCACACCTTCACCTTTGATGCTGACATGGTGATAGGCGCCTCCCGAAGCGTGCCCGGCACCATATAATTTTAAATGTCCTAATTTTGCTGTTTCCATATGATCCTCCTTACATTCTTGTGTATGTGCCTACCGAAGCGTTCGGATCACAAGTGTAATCGCCGCTGTATTCCACAGTCTCAATCTGGCAGTTCGGTCCGATTTTCACTGTGTTTCCCCGCACAATCTTGGCGTTCGTATGTGTCAGCTCAATCACGTCTCCCTCAATCAGTTCAGCTGTTAACACAGGCTGCGGCATCAGCTTCAGCAATGTCAGCATCCCTTTTCTGCCCGTCACTTGAAGATGGCGGCAGCCGATCTCCCGCACATAACTCTCTCCGGAAGAAAGCTTGATATTCACCTGATCAGCATTTAGGAGACCGCTGACTTTGCATTTCCCTTCAGTCTGAAATGTTTCCGTTTCGCAATCGGCTTCCATGACCGCCTTTCCGGTGATCACAATGTCATCAGCCTTGACTGCTCCGCCAAATGTTGATGATCCCGCGACCTTCAATTGTTTAGCGGCGGTCTCACCTTGGATAAAACCTGTTCCATTCATGCGGATGGATTCTGCATCAACATCCCCATGAATTTTGCCTGAGCCGCTGATGGTTACTGTTTTTGCCTTGACACTCCCGTCCGCTTTACCGGTGCCGTTGAATGAAAAAGAGTCACACTCCACATCTCCAGCCACAGTTCCGCTGCCATTAATCTCAACTGATTGAAATTTTCCGCCCTTCGAACTCCCCGTACCGTTTATCACCAGATTATCCATTATTTCCATTGATGGCCCTCCTGCATATATTTTGTCTTTAGTTCCTCTGAAGCATTGGCTAAATCCACTCTTTCCACAATCTTAACGGACGACTCAAAAAGGATGCTGTCTGCGGCAGCCGCTATAAAACAAGTCGTTACACCCAGCTTGCGCAAAATGATCAGTTCCGTCTGTTTCTTGATCTCCGCTGTTTCATGCTTCCTCAATACGTCAGCAGCCATTTTCGCTTCTTCCAGGCTGACATTTCCGGACTGTAAAAGCCCTTCAAGCACATACAGCGACAGCAGATTACGAGAAGAAAAAACCGTGTCTGCTCCGCCTTCTGAATAGACATGGAGAGCCGGCTTTGATATCAAGCCTTTCGTCAGCAATTCATCAGCCGTCATGCTCACATCCTTCATTTTCGGTGACAGCATCTCCCGCATCTCATCCAAAGACAAATTTTCTTTCATCTTTTGAATGATTGAAATGCGCTTTAAAATATCCTCTCTAGGAAAAAACGTCTCTTGCCCTGTAAATGTGGATTTACGTATAAACCACTCCTCAGGGATTAAATTTTTCCGTTTCCATCGATACAGCTGACCGTATGAGATGGATGTTTCTTCAAGCAATTCTTTTTTAGAGATTAATTGATCTTCCATAAGTCCAGCTCCTTTGATGGATACATTGTAACATAACACTGTTACGTTGTTAAGCCTAAAATAACAAAACACAGTTCTATAAAAAAACCCGCCCATACACATGGGCGGGTTTTTCACTATTTTAAATCTCGGTAATTTTGCTGACGCAGCGCCTCATACACTAGAATCGCTGCGGTATTGGACAGATTTAGCGATCTGACATGCTCTGTCATCGGAAGACGCAGGCATCGGTCCATATTATTTTGAATTAATTCCTTTGGCAAACCGCTTGTTTCTCTTCCGAACACAAAGAAATAATCCTCGTTACTATCCGTGTAGTCAAAAGATGTATGCGGCTTTTGGCCGAATTTCGTGATGAAGAAAAACTGCCCTTTTTTATATGCCTCAAATAATTCTTCTAACGAGTCATGATACACTACGTTTACAAACTCCCAATAATCAAGTCCGGCGCGCTTCAGCATTTTATCATCAGTTGAAAAGCCGAGCGGACGAATCAGATGGAGCGTTGTATCTGTTGCTGCGCAAGTACGTGCGATATTCCCTGTATTAGCAGGAATTTCTGGTTGATATAAAACGACATGTAATGCCACTGTGTTCACCTCTAATTTTTCTTATCCGCTCATCATTATATCATTAATTACTCTTTTGTCGTATCATCAACGATATGAAAAAAGGCATATCGGATAGACGGTGTGTATGCTGTTGAATCTTCGTAAGACCAATACCTCATCCGGCTGTCATAGGACTGGGCGTTGACAAGCGGCATATTGCCTTTATCCTTCGCCACCACAATCGTTGTGTGATTAAACCGGCCGTCTCCTTCAAAATCATAGCAAATCACATCACCCGGCACCAGCTCTTCCGCTGATTTTACACGCACCGCCCGAAGGCCAGCCTTTGAATTCGTCAAATACATTTTCATCGAGTGAGCCACCGTCCAGCTATAGCTCCAAGAACTTTGTTTCATCCACCAGCCAGATCCTCTGTTCGGGTGGCCTCGCATTGGTGCTCCCCCTGCATGAAGACACTGAGAAATAAAATTCGTGCAATTATCGCTGAAATTTTTATAAGCCGGATTACGCTTGTTCCAATATTTTTCGGCATATTGTACCGCTCCGAGCCGGTCATATTGAAAAGCTCGGCCAAACGCCTCCCTTTCTTCCTGGGAATAGTCAATAATGCTTTGGCCTTCACTAAATCCCGCCGGTTTTTTTTTCACTTCCTGATCCTTAATCAGAATTTGATCATAAAGAAAAGCGACTCTTTCTTCTATATGCTCTTCCATATACAGAGTGTCATCCTGCTCCTTGTATAAATATTCGAAGTGTATGATATACCTGATGCAGGTGGTTCCGTCATCCTCAACCTGCACATTGTCAATGACAGCTTTCGCTTTCGCTTTTATCATCTCAATCTTACGTTTTTCCAGAAGCTTCTTCTTACGTTCCATGACTTCCAGGTCTCCGACTTGAGGCTCCTGTCTCAGATCTTGCCCGTTCACCAGATAGCTAAGACGCTCCTCCGCTAGTTGTTCTAATATGTGCTTCAAGTTCACCCCACCCGACATACTTTTTTATAGAGAAAAAACACTTGGCTGCATCTCAAGTGTTTTTTCCTTCTGCTCTATACGTATGTCAGGACAAGACTTATTTAGTCATGCCGGCTTTTAGCAATTCAATTCCTTTTTCAATTTCCTGCTTTGCCTCTTCATCATTTTCTTTTTCCAGTGCTTTTTCAAGCTCCTCCGCGTATGTGTTGTCTCCGATTTTCCCGATCGCCCAGGCAGCCGTTCCCCTGATGACCGGGCGCGGATCCTTGTGCATAAGCTCCGTCAGTTCAGACAGTGCGGAGGTGTCTTTAAAGTGGGCAAGCGCCAGAATCGCATTCCGTTGAATCGGTTTTTTTCCGCGCCACGAGCCTGAAACATGTCCGAATTTCTCTTTAAATTCACGGTTGCTGATGGTTAAAAGCGGCTTCAATAATGGTTTTGCAATCTCGGGATCCGGTTCCATTTCAGGATGAAGATGAAAATCCTTCCCTTTATTGATTGGACATACCGTTTGGCACGTATCGCATCCATACAGGCGGTTTCCAATTTTCGTGCGGAATTCATCCGGCAAAAATCCTTTTGTCTGGGTCAGAAAAGATATACAGCGCTGAGCGTTAAGCTGCCCAGGGTTCACAAGCGCTCCCGTCGGGCAAGCATCTAAACATTTGGTGCATGATCCGCACATATCCTCAATCGGCACATCCGGCTCGAAAGGTATATTTGTAATCATTTCCGCCAAATACACATAAGACCCGTACTCCGGCGTTGTAATCATACAGTTTTTGGCGCTGAACCCAATTCCAGCCCGTTCCGCCACTGCCCGATCAGACAATTCACCCGTATCGACCATTGATTTTGTCCTGATATCCTCATGCTTGCTTCTCAGAAAATCCTCCAGAAGATCGAGCTTTTCCCGCAGGACGTCATGATAATCCTTTCCCCAGGAGGCTCTGCAAAAAATGCCTCTGCGCTCAGTTCGCGTGCTTCTTGGCGCATCCTTCATTCTCGAAGGATAAGCAAGTGCAATGGCCACGATTGATTTCGCTTTCGGCAAAAGCAGCGTTGGCGTCACTTCTTTTTTCAATATCAGGCTCTTCAAAACCGGAAAGATATCCGAGTGACTCCTGAAGAATCAAACGGTCTTTTAAACTGTCAAATGTATCAGCGGTCGTAAAACCGATCTTGTCCACGCCAATGCTTTTCGCGTATTCAATTAATTCTTCTTTCAGCTGATAAACGTTCATGTTTTGCACAGCCTCCTTTCTTTGTGATAAAACAATAAGCCGTTGTATAATAGGTTGATATCCCGTAATTGGAGTGAATACATGTGAATATCAAACTTGATCCTTTTATTGCTGAACGTGCGGCAGGAATTAATGCAGCCGCTGTGATATATGAAAATATTGAAGTCGGCTCCTCTCCGCAAATGCTGAAAGGCAGACTTCGTTTATTTCAAGAGTCTCTGTTTTTTGACTATGCGGACGGCGGAATATCGGACCAGCCTTTCGTCAAAGAATGGCAGACAATCTTTAAGCAGCTGGACCCTTCATTCGAGGGAGAAAAAACGCCGATGGAGCAAATGCTGATCCCGATATCCAAAGAACAATTCATGGAAAGCGAGGATTCAGCCCATGATACCATACATTTTTTCGCGTTAAAATATTCTCTTCCCATTATGATCTATGATGCCGGCAAGCTTCAGGAGCCTGTCCGGATTTCAATAGGAGAAAAAGATAACATACTAATTTATTCTGATGAAAACGGTGTTTTCGGCGATTTCAAAACCAACGTCAATCAAAAACCCGTGACAGCAGATACAAAAAGCATGCTGCAAATCATCTTTTTCCCGCCATCGATTGAAAAAGAAAACGCCATTAACCTTTTAACATCATTAACGAAAATGTTTGAACAAATTCACGGCGGCGGCCATACAGTACATTGGCTTACGTAAAAGAACACGAGATTCGTGTTCTTTTTTACATAAAAAAACGCAATACTTCGTTTATCTGAGAAACGAAACACTGCGTTAATAACGTATGTATGGAGCGGGTGATGAGAATCGAACTCACGACATCAGCTTGGAAGGCTGAGGTTTTACCACTAAACTACACCCGCATTTGTGATTGTCGGTGTCAGCACCGCTTTGACTTTTATTATGTTACACGTTTATTAAATTTTCGTCAAGGGAATATAAAAAATTTGTCGAAAAAAATTTTTATTTTCACAATGTTGTTAAGTTACATTTACATAATGTTAAATAAACTATACAATGGAAGAAAGTGAGAATATGAAGGTGGCATACGTCATGATGAAAAATAAAGTGAAAGAGCTCAGAGCGCGCTTCAGCTATTCTCAGGAAAAACTCGGAGAAACGGTCGGCGTTACGAGACAAACGGTAGCAGCAATTGAAAAAGGAGACTATGTTCCCTCACTGTTATTAGCATTAAAAATCTGCAAAGCTTTCTCCATGAAAATGGAGGATGTCTTTTGGCTAGAGGAGGAAGACTAATATGGGCATGAAAACAAAAGCGGCATTTCACCTCGTTTTGTTCGGCCTTGCATGCTGGACACTGGTTGCATACTTTGAAGCTTCGGAAGGCATTGGAGCCTTTTTCAGCACAAAGAACGGCCAGATGATGTTTGAAATAAACATCACCCCGTTTATTCTTTTTATTGCGGTAGCTGCGGTTTATATGTATTTACAAAAGAAAAGACGTTCTGCGTCAAAAAATCTCCTGCTGCCAGATGAATTTGAGGAACAGGATGAAAGAGAGCAGATGATGACGGCAAAAGCCTGCCGTGCGTCATATATCGCCGTCTACTTTTCACTGCCTGCCGCCGCTGTCCTGCTCATTTTTTATCCGCTGTTTCAGTCACACATTCCCTTTTTTCCTATTATTGTCGTATTTATCATCATGATCATCCAGCACCTATCCTACGTCATTTCCTTCAAGAAAAATGAAAAAAACTCCGGCGCGATGTAATCGTCCGGAGTTTTTTCTTACCAGCTTGCTTTTTTCACACCGGGAATGTGGCCTTTATGCACCAGCTCCCTAAAAGCAATTCTGGACATTTTAAATTTTCTCATATATCCTCTCGGGCGGCCCGTTACCATACAGCGGTTATGGAGTCTTCCAGGTGCTGAATCTCTCGGCAGCTGACTGAGGGCTTCGTAATCTCCTTTTGCCTTTAACTCTTGTCTAATAGCTGCATATTGTTCAACAAGCTTCTGGCGTTTCAATTCTTTTGCCACTTTTGATTTCTTAGCCAAGAAAAAACCTCCTTTAAATCGTAATGTTTACGATTTAAAATGTATCATGTTGTATTCTAAAATGCAAGCACATCGCTCGGTAAAACAGACGGTCTAAGCCGTCCATTCTATTTATGCAATTCAACATAATAAAGCAGAGCATCTTTATGTTTGATCAGTTCATTTTTGTTTTCAGAGGTTTTCATTGTACCGTTAGAATCTTTTATACTGCTGCCGATCAATACAGGTTTTCCGAAAGAAATCGGCTCCGCTGATGATATATTCTGAGTCATTTCCTGTATACTGCTGACGTCACGCTGAAACGATGAAGCAGCCGTGCTGCTCCCTTGTTCATCAACAATGCCAAAGTGAACGGTGCTCATTTTTTTCTTCTCTTCCTCATTCTCAAAATAAACAAATTGTAATGTATCGGGATTTTCTTCCGTGTAATCAGCAGTTATCGGACCTATCGTTTCAACAAGATTTCCGTTTTGGTAATGTTCAATGTACATGTCAGCCTCAGAAATGCTTTCGTTGATATTAGTCACTTCCGCAGCGAAGGAATGTGGAGCCGCAATCTTCATTCTGTTTTTTTCAATATCTGAAACATCTGCCTCTTTGATTTCCATGTGCTTCGTATTTCCGCATGCAGACAGCATAACCATCAGAGAAAAGGCACTAATAAGTATTCTCATAAAAACAGCCTCCTTTTTTGATTATCATACCATGCTCGGAGGCTGTGTTTTCGCTTAAACTGATGCTTGATTCTCTTTGACAAAATAAGTGTTTCCGACGGCTTCTCCTCTTTTTTTCTGAAGCTTCCTTGTCCGCTCATTTTCGAACGGCAAAAGCGGAAAGACGAGCTCTGCAAAATAGTACGCTTCCTCTAAATGAGGGTAGCCGGAAAAAATAAATGATTCAATGCCGAGGGCCTGGTACTCCGCTATACGGTCGGCAATGGTCTGCGGATCTCCGACAAGAGCCGTGCCTGCCCCTCCTCTGACCAGGCCGATACCCGCCCACAGATTCGGGCTGATTTCAAGCTTTGTCCGATCGCCTCGATGAAGCTCAGCCATCCGCCTTTGACCCGAAGAATCAGCACGGCGCAAAGCGTCCTGTGCTTTGGCAATCGTGTCATCATCCAAATGGCTGATTAAACGCTCAGCCGCTTCCCACGCCTCATGTTCTGTTTCACGTGCGATCACATGAAGCCTGATGCCGAACCGCACAGTTCTTCCCTCTTTTTCCGCTTGTTTTTTGACTCTCTCAATCTTTTCTTTTACCTGCTCAGGAGGCTCCCCCCACGTTAAATACACATCTGTATGCTTTGCCGCGACTTCAATTCCAGCCTGTGAGGATCCGCCGAAATAGATAGGCGGGTGCGGTGTTTGCCGCGGCGGGAATAGCAGATTGCTGTTTTCCACTTTAATATGTTTTCCTTCAAAGGTAACCGTTTCTCCGCGCAAAAGCCCCCGCCAAACAGTTAAAAATTCGTCCGTTGCTTCATAGCGCTCATCATGACTGATAAACAGTCCGTCCCCGGCTAGCTCGTACGGATCACCTCCTGCCACAACATTAATCAAGAGCCGTCCATCTGAAATGTGATCTAAGGTAGAGGTCATTCTGGCTGCAAGAGAAGGCTGCATTAACCCGGGCCGTACCGCGACTAAAAACTTTAAGTCTTTTGTTTCTCCCGCTAACGCCGAGGCGGTGAGCCAAGGGTCCTCGCACGATCTTCCCGTCGGCAGTAGGACGCCTGTATACCCTAGCCTGTCAGCGGCCTGCGCCACTTGTTTAAAGTATTCATGATCCGCCGTCCGTCCATCGCTTTCCGACCCTAAATACCTTGCGTCTCCATGCGTCGGAATAAACCAAAGAATGTCCATATCAATCTCTCCTTTTTCATCTATTTTCCCTCGTAACTGTTTCTCCACTTTAATAGCTTTCGTTCAAGCAACCTGACAAAAGAATCCGTCAGCTTACCAACCACCGCAAAAATGATAATCCCGGCAAACACTTTATTCGTTTGTGAAAATTGTCTGGCATCCATGATCATGTAACCGACCCCAGAACTCGATCCCATCAGCTCCGCTACAACAAGCCCAAGCCATGCAATACCTAGCGATAAACGAATGCCGAGCAATATATTGGGCAGGGATGCTGGCACAATCACTTTTATCATCTGCTGGTGCCATTTAAATTCAAGCACCCGGGCAACTTCGAACAGCTTAGCGTCAACTCCGCGAATGCCGTTAAATGTATTGATATACACAGGGAAAAAAGCACCGAGCGCAATCAGCAAAATTTTAGATATTTCATCAAAACCGAACCATAAAATAAACAGCGGTGTGACAGCCAGATGCGGAACGGTTCTGAGCATTTGCAATGATGGGTCAAGATACAATTCCGTCCGTTTAGAGAATCCGGCCAAAATACCGATCAAAAGTCCAAGCCCCGCACCAAGTACAAAACCAAGCGCTGCGCGGTATATACTGATTTGCAGATGGCCAAAGAGCTCGCCTGTCAAAATGAGCTCTTTAAACGTCAGCAAGATCGCAACAGGAGTAGGGAGCACTGTCGCCGACACGATGCCAAGACTGCCGATCACCTGCCAGATGGCTATGAGCACAGCAGGCAGCAGAAGCCCCTTTGCCCACCCGTATTTGATTCTATGGGGCTTTCTTTGTATCGCTTCAGCATTTGCTTTCGGCAGTGAACCTGCAGCCTCTGCTTTCATGATGGATCACCTCCAGAGACGTTTTCCTTTAACACTTTTTTGATAAATGAATTATCAACAACTTCTCTCACATCAATTTTCTTATCTATCGCTTTTGTTTTAAATTGAAAATCCGCTGTCTCCTGCTGCGCTTTTATAATGTCTTCACGAATAACCTCATTCAGAGGCTCCGTATTTTTCAGCACATTTTCTACGACCTTTTTATCGAGATCTTTTATTTTTGCATACAAGTCAGCCGCTTCATCCGGATGTTCCTTTTGCCATACAACCGCCTGGTTAAAAACCTTCAGAAAACGGACCACTTCGTCTGGATGTTCCTTAGAGAATGTTGTTCTCACTAATGTAAACCCTGGTGAATATAAATCGGTGCTTTCACCATTCACAAGAAGTTTTGCTCCGTGTTTGATTGTTTCTAAGGATAGGTACGGCTCCCAGATGGACCAAGCGTCAACCGAACCGTTTTCAAACGCAGAAGCCGCTTCATCAGGCTGCAGCTGAATAATCGTCACGTCATCAGCTGACAAACCTGATTGATCAAGCGCTTTATACAAAAAGTCAAAGCCGCTGCTGCCTTTCGCTACAGCAATTTTCTTTCCTTTTAAATCTTTGACCTCCTTAATCCCGCTGTCTGGATTCACAAGTATGCCGTTCGCCTTTAATCCGTCCTGAGACAAGCCGATTTCTTTAAAATCAATGCCTGCCGCTTGCCCAGCGATTACTGGTGAATTGCCGACTTGAGAAAAGTCAAGTTTATCTGCTGCAAGCCCTTCAAATTGTGGCGGCCCGCTTTGAAATTCCACCCATTTCACCTTGATGCCTTCTTTTTCAAAAGCCTCTTCAAACCAGCCTTTTTCCTTGGCAATTAAAAGCGGGCTTAAGCTTTGCTGTATTCCGATCCGAATTTCTTTCAATGGTTTTTTGTCACCGCTGGCTCCATTTGCTCCGCATCCTGCCAGCAGAAAAAAAATAGATGCCAATACAATGATTCCTTGTTTCATCTCTGCTTCAGCCCCTTCTATATCCCTGATCCTTCTGCATACTCAACGTCTTCTGTATTTTCGAATTCCGACAGCACCTTCTGTCTGATCGCTTGGAAATCAGGCGTAGTCCTGTTTCGGGGATAAGCCAGATGAATTGGCATCAGCTTATGAATTTTTCCCGGTTTGGCTTTTAGGATCGCAATCTCATTCCCTAAATAAACAGCTTCATCTATATCATGAGTGACGAGTATCATCGTTGTTTTTTTCCTCCGCCATATATCCAGCAGCACGTCTTGAAGGTGTTTTCGAGTAAACGCGTCTAACGCACCGAACGGTTCATCCAAAAGCAGCACCTCCGGCTCCCGCAGAAGAGCTCGTGCGATGGCCACTCTTTGAGACATACCGCCCGACAGCTCACGCGGATATGCTTTCTCTGATCCTTTTAATCTGACAATCTCGATCAGTTCATCTACCTTTTGTTTGACTTTTGGATCTTTCAAATTCAAATCGGCGGCAATATTCTGCTCAACCGTCAGCCAAGGAAAGAGACGGTGTTCCTGAAAAATAAATCCTTGCTGAATACCTGGTGCAGTCACATGCCGTCCGTTAATTTCGATACGCCCGATAAAATCAGAATCAAGTCCTGCAATTATCTTTAAAAGTGTGCTTTTTCCGCATCCGCTCGGTCCGATGAGCGTTAAAAACTCACCCGGTGCAATTGATAATTGGATATTCTCCAAAACCGCAGTTTTGCGGCCTTCTTGAGCAAATGCTTTTTCCTTGATACTGATGGTCACAGCCACTTTTATCCCTCTCCTTCTGCCAACCCCGCCTTCTAAAAAAACAAAAAGGCCCCCATCTCTGTTTTTTGTAGAGATGAGAGCCTTCGGCGGTCCGATCAGCTGCCCAATTGTTTTTTGTTTGAATATCATGTTAATTCAAATTATTCCGATATGTCAACTCTTTTTTATCCAATATTTTTTGTATTAATGTTTATCACTTACTTTTCATATTCGCAAATAGCGCTTTTTTCTTTGAACCCTATATCATCTCTATTTAGCTGTTCTGCCAAGGGTTTTCTGCTTTATTTAATAGTTTTTATCGCATTATATAAATGATTATTTTATAATGATTATAAAATAATATTGACTTTTTACTTAGAGATGATATTATGTTCTTATAAATTCCAAGAGGTGATGACATGAGTTCAAATAAACTGACAACTAGCTGGGGCGCTCCAGTTGGAGACAATCAAAATTCAATGACTGCCGGTTCTCGCGGACCAACTTTAATCCAAGATGTACACTTACTCGAAAAATTGGCCCATTTTAACAGAGAACGTGTTCCTGAGCGTGTCGTTCACGCTAAAGGTGCAGGTGCACACGGTTATTTTGAAGTGACAAACGATGTAACAAAATATACAAAAGCTGCTTTCTTATCAGAAGTCGGCAAACGCACACCTTTGTTCATCCGTTTCTCAACAGTTGCCGGTGAACTTGGCTCTGCTGACACCGTTCGCGACCCGCGCGGATTTGCTGTTAAGTTTTATACGGAAGAAGGAAACTATGACATCGTCGGTAACAATACGCCGGTATTCTTCATCCGCGATGCGATTAAGTTCCCTGATTTTATCCATACACAAAAAAGAGATCCAAAAACACACTTGAAAAATCCTACAGCTGTATGGGATTTCTGGTCACTTTCACCGGAATCTTTACACCAAGTGACGATCCTGATGTCTGACCGCGGAATTCCTGCTACACTTCGCCACATGCACGGTTTTGGAAGCCATACATTCAAATGGACAAATGCCGAAGGCGAAGGCGTATGGATCAAGTACCACTTTAAAACAGAACAAGGCGTGAAGAACCTTGATGTGAAGACAGCTGCAAAAATTGCCGGTGAAAACCCGGATTATCATACAGAAGATCTGTTCAACGCAATCGAAAACGGCGATTTCCCTGCATGGAAATTATATGTGCAAATCATGCCTTTAGAAGATGCAAATACGTATCGCTTCGATCCGTTTGATGTCACAAAAGTATGGTCTCAAAAAGACTATCCGCTCATTGAAGTCGGCCGCATGGTTCTTGACAGAAATCCGGAAAACTACTTTGCTGAAGTAGAACAAGCAACATTCTCACCTGGAACACTGGTCCCCGGTATTGATGTATCACCGGATAAAATGCTTCAAGGGCGTCTGTTTGCGTATCATGATGCGCATCGCTACCGTGTCGGAGCAAACCACCAAGCCCTGCCGATCAATCGCGCACGCAACGAAGTAAGAAACTATCAGCGTGACGGACAAATGCGCTTTGACAATAACGGCGGCGGCTCAGTCTACTACGAGCCAAACAGCTTCGGCGGACCGACTGAGTCACCTGAGGATAAACAAGCGGCTTATCCAGTACAAGGAATGGCTGACAGCGTAAGCTACGATCACAATGATCACTACACACAAGCCGGCGATCTCTACCGTTTAATGAGCGAAGAGGAACGCACCCGCCTTGTAGAAAATATCGTAAATGCAATGAAACCGGTAGAAAAAGAAGAAATCAAACTCCGCCAAATCGAGCACTTTTATAAAGCTGATCCTGAATACGGAAAACGTGTGGCAGAAGGTTTAGGTTTGCCGATTAAAAAAGAAGTTTAATTGCATAGAAAAAACCCGCTGTTTATTCAGCGGGTTTTTTACATAGATTCACGGACTGCCGTATGCTTCTCGTCAATCTTCATATAAATTTTCTCCATTAACTCTTCATTATTCATTATCTCCCGCTTGTTCTGTTCAATAAGAAGCTCCAGCGGCAGCATCTGATTGCCATATGTTTTTCGTTTTCTGAAGTGTCTTCTCCCTTTCTCTTTTTTGGTTCCCATCATTTCTCCCTCCTTTAAAAATAAAAAGGCCCTTATCTCAAAAGATAAGAGCCTTCGGTGATCCGATCAGCAAATGTTGGCAATGTATATTAGCTATATTAAAACGTATTCAATTTGGCCTGTCAATCGCTTTCTATACTGTTACTTATAAAGTTTGCTGCCTTGTTTTACAAATTCCTCAGCTTTTTCTTTCATACCCTCTTGAATGGCATCCCACTCATTGAGCTCTTTGTCTTTGGCATAATCACGGATATCCTGAGAAATTCTCATGCTGCAAAATTTCGGCCCGCACATCGAACAGAAATGAGCCGTTTTTGCCCCTTCGGCAGGCAGTGTCTCATCATGATATTCAAGTGCTCTTTCCGGATCAAGCGACAGGTTAAATTGGTCTCGCCAGCGGAATTCAAAGCGGGCTTTTGATAAAGCGTCATCTCGTATTTGCGCTCCCGGATGCCCTTTTGCAAGATCAGCCGCATGCGCCGCAATTTTGTATGTAATAACCCCTTCACGCACATCTTCACGGTTTGGCAGCCCTAGATGCTCCTTCGGCGTCACATAACAAAGCATGGCCGTTCCATACCAGCCGATCATCGCCGCTCCGATCGCTGATGTAATGTGGTCATAGCCCGGTGCAATATCCGTCGTCAGCGGTCCTAGCGTGTAAAAAGGCGCTTCTTTACAGATTTCCATTTGTTTATCGACGTTCTCCTTGATTTTATGCATCGGTACATGACCAGGCCCCTCAATCATCACCTGAACATCATGCTTCCAGGCAATTTGCGTGAGTTCTCCGAGCGTCTCTAATTCAGCAAACTGCGCTTCGTCATTGGCATCGGCAATTGACCCTGGGCGAAGCCCGTCTCCAAGAGAAAAGGCAATATCATACGTTTTCATAATTTCACAGATTTCTTCAAAATGAGTATACAGAAAGCTTTCCTGATGATGAGCCAGACACCACTGTGCCATAATCGCTCCTCCGCGTGACACAATTCCCGTTGTCCGTTTAGCGGTTAACGGTACATATCGCAGCAAAACACCCGCATGAATCGTGAAATAATCCACACCCTGTTCAGCCTGCTCAATCAGCGTGTCACGGTAGATTTCCCACGTTAAATCCTCCGCTACACCGTTTACTTTTTCAAGCGCCTGATAGATCGGCACGGTGCCAACCGGAACCGGGCAATTTCTGATAATCCATTCACGCGTCGTATGAATGTCTTTCCCCGTGGAAAGATCCATCATCGTATCTGCTCCCCAGCGAATCGCCCACGTCATTTTTTCCACTTCTTCTTCAATCGAAGACGTAACCGCTGAATTTCCGATATTCGCGTTAATTTTCACATGAAAATTCCGGCCGATAATCATTGGTTCACTTTCCGGATGATTAATATTTGCTGGAATGATCGCCCTGCCGCTGGCTACCTCATCTCTCACAAATTCCGGAGACACATGCTCACGAATTGCGATAAACTCCATCTCAGGTGTAATGATTCCTTTTTTGGCATAATGCATTTGAGTGACATTTTGGCCCGCTTTCGCCCGCAGCGGTTTCCGCTTTAACCCGGGGTAGCTTACATTAGGGTTAGCCTTTTTATAGCCGTTGTCTTCTGGCTTCACAGCACGTCCATCGTATTCTTCAACATCGCCGCGCCCAGTGATCCACTTGTGACGGAGCGGTTTTAAACCTTCTTGAATATTAATCTTCACATCGGGGTCCGTATAAGGTCCGCTTGTATCATAGACACGAACCGGTGCGTTTTCCTCTTCGCCGAATGATCCTGTCGTCGGACTAAGTTCAATTTCTCTCATCGGCACTTGAATATCCGGCGATGCACCCTCTACATATACTTTTTTACTCCCCGAAAAACTCGACATAATGGAAATGTTGGCTTGCTGCACTGAATGATTTTGCATTACTTATCCTTCCCCTCTCTTTGTTTGAAAGGACAAAATCAAGCCCATAACCAGCACAAAAAACCGGATTCAGTTGAATGAACCCGGTTACAGTCAGAAAGAAACATATTATTGCACAGTATACGGCAACAATAAAAACAATTCCTCTACTTCCCCACGCTGGTACGAACCAGATCAGGTCCAAAGGGTTAAGAAGCATATCTTCTCTCTCAGCCCGCTAGCGGGCACCCCTAGTAACTATTAATTTCCCGCTTATCATATCACAAAAACAAACTAAAAAAAAGAGGAATGTATAAAATATTCAGCATATTCAAGACAAATATGTAATCGGCAATGCTGTTTCAGAGACACCATTTTCATGAAGCAACACCTCATACGCATTTGCATGAAATCTTGAACTTACAGCCTGAAAAAACTGATCATCAATAAAGTGAAGAGCTGCTCCATCATCCGCCGCATAACCGTTGCTCAATGCTTTCTCTAATATCAGGCGATGATATGAAGGTCTCCGATCCTTCTCCCCATCATAATGAGGACAAAAACTGCCTTGCAAAAAACCTAAGCTTTTCAAGCCGGTCAGCGGTCAGAATCCGTCACTCCTTCTTCAAACCAGCAGATCGCACCGGCACTTAGTCCCGCCAAAATAGTGCCGTTCTCCCAAGCTTCTCTTAATATATGATCCAGTCCCCACTCCTTCCACAGCACCAGCAAATTTCTTGTATTTCCTCCGCCGACATAAATCACATCTTTCTCCAAGATAAAGGAGGCTAAATCTGTTGTCGGCGGCTTAAACAAAGACAAATGAGACGGGTCACAATCAAGCTGTTGAAAAGCATGATAAAACCGCTGGACATAATTCTCTGCATCCCCGCTTGCCGTTGGCAGAAAACAAATGCGAGGTGAGGGCTGCTTTGACTGATTAATGATAAATTGATCAAGAATCAGATGATCTGGTTCCATTGAAAAACCCCCGCCGCCCATCGCAATAATCTGTTTCATCATCCGACTCCCCCAAAAAAATATTTTATCCATTATATAGCACTTTCGCATAAAAGCATGAGACAAGGCAAAAATACCTTTGAACCAGGAGGTGACCGAAAAAATGGAACAAGACCGTTTGGCAAACCACGAAACAGTTGATTTACACGAAATCCTCAACTTCAAAACCGTATGTTTACTTAAATCAAAAATGATGCAGGGGCTGGTGTTCGATCAGGAACTGAGAGCCCTTATGGAGAAGGATGTACAGCAGTCTGTACGGGACGTAACTGAACTTCAGAGCCTCTATCAAAAGGCTCCGACAATAACAGGAGGTGACGATCATTGAACGATTTCTTAGACCCGAAAAACGCAAAAGGCATGCCTGACCTTGCTGATTCAGCACTCGCCCTTGATTTCTTAATTTCCGTAAAAACCGGCATCAAAAATTATGCTGTCGCCATTACGGAAACCGCAAGCCCAGAACTCAGAACAGCATTGCGCAATCAATTGGACGCCGCTATTTACCTGCACGGCGAACTATCACAGCTCATGATGGAAAAAGGCTGGCTTTTCCCTTCTGACTTGGACAAACAATTTCAAATCGATATGAAGTCAGCACAAACAGCTGTTGATATCGCCGGGCTAAAACTTTTCCCTGATAACACGAATCGTCTCGGAACATTCGCAACACCCGATCACTAAATAATAAGGAGACATCATGAATGAAAGCTGTTACGTATCAAGGCATTAAAGACGTCCGCGTCAAAGAGGTAAAAGCGCCAGAAATCAAAAAACCTGATGATATCATCGTCAAACTGACAACCACAGCAATCTGCGGCTCTGACTTACACCTAATTCATGGCATGGTTCCCAATTTCCCTGAAGATTATATCATCGGCCATGAACCAATGGGAATTGTGGAAGAAACAGGCCCCGACGTTCACAAGGTCAAAAAAGGCGATCGTGTCATCATACCGTTTAACGTCAGCTGCGGCGAATGTTTCTTTTGCAAAAACCTGCTTGAAAGCCAATGTGACAATTCAAACGCAAACGGCGAAATCGGCGCTTATTTTGGCTATTCAGAATCAGCAGGAGGCTATCCCGGAGGCCAGGCTGAATACATGCGTGTCCCCTATGCTAACTTCACTCCCTTTAAACTGCCTGATGACTGTGAAATAGAAGATGAGAAATTAGTATTGCTTTCAGACGCTATGTCGACTGCCTATTGGAGCGTTGACAACGCAGGAGTAAAAGAGGGAGATACCGTCATTATTCTCGGCTGCGGTCCAGTCGGGCTGCTCGCGCAAAAATTCGCATGGATGAAAGGCGCCAAAAGAGTCATTGCAGTGGATTATGTAGACTACCGCCTTCAGCACGCCAAAAAAACAAACAATGTAGAGACCGTTAATTTCGAACACTTAGAAAACGCCGGATTATATTTGAAAGAAATCACACAGGGCGGTGCAGATGTCGTCATCGACTGCGTGGGAATGGACGGTAAAATGTCCCCGCTTGAATTTCTCGCCACCGGTGTTAAAATGCACGGCGGAGCCATGGGTGCATTAGTAACGGCGGCACAGGCTGTCAGAAAATGCGGCACAATTCAAGTGACAGGTGTGTATGGAATGAGATACAATGCGTTTCCATTCGGAGACATCTTCCAAAGAAATGTAAATATCAGGACCGGGCAAGCCCCTGTCATTCATTATATGCCGTACCTGTATGATTTGATTGCTACAGGTAAAGTAGATCCGGGCGACATCATCACACATGTTCTGCCGTTAGATCAAGCAAAGCACGGATATGAGGTGTTTGATACGAAAACAGACGGAGCTATCAAAGTGCTTCTGAAACCATAAAAAAAGACGGTCTCTCATTTTGAGAAACCGTCTCTTTATTTTATTGCTCCACTCTTCTTAATGCTTCGTTTACTGTTTCTTTTATAAACGCATCTTCCCCGGTCAAACTATCTAATCTGAGTTCGCCGCTTCTCAGTCTTTCTGAAAGATTGTTAATGTCCTCCTCGACTGTGATTTGCAGCTCACCAGCTAAAAACATTCTATGTAATTCATCAGCGACCATCGTTTCTTTATTCATTCATGTCTCCTCCTTTACTCAAGCATCAATTTTAGTCTGTCCCTCAGATAAACGATTATAGGAAAAAAGGTTCATTTATTTTGAAATAAATGAACCTTTTTTCCTTCTTCCCACGTATAACTGTTGAGAAAAAGAAAAAGGGGAAGATCAACATGTCATTTTTCAAGAAACTTGCAGCAAGTGCCGGCATCGGCGCAGCAAAAGTCGATACCATTTTGGAGAAAGATGCGTATTGTCCAGGAGAAGAAGTCCGCGGAACTGTACATGTAAAAGGTGGAAAAATCGCCCAGGATATCCGTTACATTGACTTACAGCTCAATACAAAATATGTCATTGTAAAAGACGATGAAGAGCACCGGAAATACGCAACAATTCATTCTGTTCGGGTAACTGGTTCATTCACCATTCAGCCTGGAGAAGAACATCAATTTCCGTTCTCCTTCATTCTGCCTCTTGATACACCGATTACGGTAGGAAAAGTAGAAGTCGCAATAGTGACAGACCTTGACATTCAAGGCGGTATTGATAAATCAGATCACGATCGTATCTTCGTAGAAGCACATCCTTGGGTTGAAAATGTGTTAGAAGCAATTGAAAACCTTGGCTTCCGTCTTAACGAAGCAGATTGTGAACAGGCATCTTATTTCCAGCGCCGCCTACCTTTCGTTCAAGAATTTGAGTTTGTTCCAACATCAGGCTATTACCGTCAGATGCTTGATGAATTAGAGCTTATTTTTCTTTTAGAGGAAGACGGTTTAGAAATTATTTTCGAAGTCGATCGCCGGGCAAGAGGCCTGCGAGGATGGCTGGAAGAGATGTATAATGACGGAGAGCAGCTCGTACGTGTCCGTTTCAGACAATCAGAGCTTGATGATATCGAACAACTTGAAGAGGTATTAGAAGAGATCATCGACCAATATGCTGAGTAAATAACAAAAAGGAGCCTATAATAAACATAGGCTCCTTTTTTTAATAAAAACAAAACCCTGTTTCTTACTTATGTAAGAAACAGGGTTTTATTGGATACCGGTGGTCGGGGTCGAACCGACACTCCAGAAGGAACACGATTTTGAGTCGTGCGCGTCTGCCAATTCCGCCACACCGGCAAGTTTTACGTCGTATCTAACCGACGAATATAAATATATCATGGATATGATAAAGTGTCAATGAATTTTACAAAAGTTTTTTTGGAAATATAATAATAAGTAGCTAAAGCAATTTTCTATGAAATGCAGCTCAATGCTTACATCGACATATTCATACAATAAAAAAATGATCTACATAAGTAGATCATTGATATGATTAGCTTCATTATATTTTCAAGCACAAACACCAATTTAACTTATCAAGTAAGTAAAATTGGTGCCGAGGGCCGGACTTGAACCGGCACGGTAGTCACCTACCGCAGGATTTTAAGTCCTGTGTGTCTGCCAATTCCACCACCCCGGCAAAAGAAAGGCGACACCCGGATTCGAACCGGGGATAAAGGTTTTGCAGACCTCTGCCTTACCACTTGGCTATGCCGCCGTAATTGGAGCGGAAGACGGGATTCGAACCCGCGACCCCCACCTTGGCAAGGTGGTGTTCTACCACTGAACTACTTCCGCATCTTAAGGGACTTAATACATTATATGCAATTGATATAAAAGTGAGACTGGGCTAGCTGGATTCGAACCAACGCATGACGGAGTCAAAGTCCGTTGCCTTACCGCTTGGCTATAGCCCAATGATAATATGGGGCGATTGATGGGAATCGAACCCACGAGTGCCAGAGCCACAATCTGGTGCGTTAACCACTTCGCCACAACCGCCATAATCTCAAGATGTCATAAATTTGGCAGGGGCAGTAGGAATCGAACCCACACCGGAGGTTTTGGAGACCTCTGTTCTACCGTTAAACTATGCCCCTATAAATGGTGGAGGGGGGCAGATTCGAACTGCCGAACCCTGAGGGAGCGGATTTACAGTCCGCCGCGTTTAGCCACTTCGCTACCCCTCCACATTAAGTTTTGAAAAAACAGTGCCGGCAAGAGGACTTGAACCCCCAACCTACTGATTACAAGTCAGTTGCTCTACCAATTGAGCTACACCGGCATAGGTGGTGGCTCGGGACGGAATCGAACCGCCGACACACGGATTTTCAGTCCGTTGCTCTACCAACTGAGCTACCGAGCCTTATGATTTAAATGGCGGTCCGGACGGGACTCGAACCCGCGACCTCCTGCGTGACAGGCAGGCATTCTAACCAACTGAACTACCGGACCAATTAAATTTGTTTGCACCCTTTGGGCGCTCCTTATTTAAAAGGATATATTTTTTGGTTGCGGGGGCAGGATTTGAACCTGCGACCTTCGGGTTATGAGCCCGACGAGCTACCGAACTGCTCCACCCCGCGATGATAATGGTGGAGGATGACGGGCTCGAACCGCCGACCCTCTGCTTGTAAGGCAGATGCTCTCCCAGCTGAGCTAATCCTCCATCATATAATGACCCGTACGGGATTCGAACCCGTGTTACCGCCGTGAAAGGGCGGTGTCTTAACCGCTTGACCAACGGGCCCAGACTTTCAATTGTGATTATGTATAAATATCAGTGGCGGAGAGCAAGGGATTCGAACCCTTGAGACGGAGTTGACCGCCTACACGATTTCCAATCGTGCTCCTTCGACCACTCGGACAGCTCTCCAATAATGGCTCCGCAGGTAGGATTCGAACCTACGACCGATCGGTTAACAGCCGATAGCTCTACCACTGAGCTACTGCGGAATGAAGTCTGCCTGGCGATGTCCTACTCTCACAGGGGGAAACCCCCGACTACCATCGGCGCTGAAGAGCTTAACTTCCGTGTTCGGCATGGGAACGGGTGTGACCTCTTCGCCATCATTACCAGACAATTTCAGTGACATTTAACATTATACTATGTATATCTTGAAAAGTCAAGAGTTTTTTTGAGAGTGTTCTCTCAAAACTAGATAACAGGTGTGACATCATTAGAAATTAGGTTAAGTCCTCGATCGATTAGTATCTGTCAGCTCCATGTGTCGCCACACTTCCACCTCAGACCTATCAACCTGATCATCTTTCAGGGATCTTACTTCCTTGCGGAATGGGAAATCTCATCTTGAGGGGGGCTTCATGCTTAGATGCTTTCAGCACTTATCCCGTCCGCACATAGCTACCCAGCGATGCCCTTGGCAGAACAACTGGTACACCAGCGGTGCGTCCATCCCGGTCCTCTCGTACTAAGGACAGCTCCTCTCAAATTTCCTGCGCCCGCGACGGATAGGGACCGAACTGTCTCACGACGTTCTGAACCCAGCTCGCGTACCGCTTTAATGGGCGAACAGCCCAACCCTTGGGACCGACTACAGCCCCAGGATGCGATGAGCCGACATCGAGGTGCCAAACCTCCCCGTCGATGTGGACTCTTGGGGGAGATAAGCCTGTTATCCCCGGGGTAGCTTTTATCCGTTGAGCGATGGCCCTTCCATGCGGAACCACCGGATCACTAAGCCCGACTTTCGTCCCTGCTCGACTTGTAGGTCTCGCAGTCAAGCTCCCTTGTGCCTTTACACTCTGCGAATGATTTCCAACCATTCTGAGGGAACCTTTGGGCGCCTCCGTTACCTTTTAGGAGGCGACCGCCCCAGTCAAACTGCCCACCTGACACTGTCTCCCCGCCCGATAAGGGCGGCGGGTTAGAAGGTCAATACAGCCAGGGTAGTATCCCACCGATGCCTCCACCGAAGCTGGCGCTCCGGTTTCCAAGGCTCCTACCTATCCTGTACAAGCTGTACCAACATTCAATATCAGGCTGCAGTAAAGCTCCACGGGGTCTTTCCGTCCTGTCGCGGGTAACCTGCATCTTCACAGGTACTATAATTTCACCGAGTCTCTCGTTGAGACAGTGCCCAGATCGTTGCGCCTTTCGTGCGGGTCGGAACTTACCCGACAAGGAATTTCGCTACCTTAGGACCGTTATAGTTACGGCCGCCGTTTACTGGGGCTTCAATTCGCACCTTCGCTTACGCTAAGCGCTCCTCTTAACCTTCCAGCACCGGGCAGGCGTCAGCCCCTATACTTCGCCTTACAGCTTCGCAGAGACCTGTGTTTTTGCTAAACAGTCGCCTGGGCCTATTCACTGCGGCTCTCTCGGGCTTTCACCCTAACAGAGCACCCCTTCTCCCGAAGTTACGGGGTCATTTTGCCGAGTTCCTTAACGAGAGTTCTCTCGATCACCTTAGGATTCTCTCCTCGCCTACCTGTGTCGGTTTGCGGTACGGGCACCTCTCACCTCGCTAGAGGCTTTTCTTGGCAGTGTGGAATCAGGAACTTCGCTACTAAATTTCGCTCGCCATCACAGCTCAGCCTTATGGGAAACGGATTTGCCTATTTCCCAGCCTAACTGCTTGGACGCGGATATCCAATACCGCGCTTACCCTATCCTCCTGCGTCCCCCCATTGCTCAAATGGTGAGGAGGTGGTACAGGAATATCAACCTGTTGTCCATCGCCTACGCCTTTCGGCCTCGGCTTAGGTCCCGACTAACCCTGAGCGGACGAGCCTTCCTCAGGAAACCTTAGGCATTCGGTGGAGGGGATTCTCACCCCTCTTTCGCTACTCATACCGGCATTCTCACTTCTAAGCGCTCCACCAGTCCTTCCGGTCTGGCTTCACAGCCCTTAGAACGCTCTCCTACCACTGTTCGAAGAACAGTCCGCAGCTTCGGTGATACGTTTAGCCCCGGTACATTTTCGGCGCAGAGTCACTCGACCAGTGAGCTATTACGCACTCTTTAAATGGTGGCTGCTTCTAAGCCAACATCCTGGTTGTCTAAGCAACTCCACATCCTTTTCCACTTAACGTATACTTTGGGACCTTAGCTGGCGGTCTGGGCTGTTTCCCTTTCGACTACGGATCTTATCACTCGCAGTCTGACTCCCAAGGATAAGTCATTGGCATTCGGAGTTTGACTGAATTCGGTAACCCGGTAGGGGCCCCTAGTCCAATCAGTGCTCTACCTCCAGACTCTACTTGAGCTAGCCTAAAGCTATTTCGAGAGACCCAGCTATCTCCAGTTCGATTGGCATTTCACCCCTACCCCACACTCATCCCCGCACTTTTCAACGTGCGTGGGTTCGGGCCTCCATTCAGTGTTACCTGAACTTCACCCTGGACATGGGTAGATCACCTGGTTTCGGGTCTACGACCACGTACTCATGCGCCCTATTCAGACTCGCTTTCGCTGCGGCTCCGCATCTTCTGCTTAACCTTGCACGGGATCGTAACTCGCCGGTTCATTCTACAAAAGGCACGCCATCACCCGTTAACGGGCTCTGACTACTTGTAGGCACACGGTTTCAGGATCTCTTTCACTCCCCTTCCGGGGTGCTTTTCACCTTTCCCTCACGGTACTGGTTCACTATCGGTCACTAGGGAGTATTTAGCCTTGGGAGATGGTCCTCCCGGATTCCGACGGAATTTCACGTGTTCCGCCGTACTCAGGATCCACTCTGGAGAGAACGAAGTTTTGACTACAGGGCTGTTACCTTCTATGGCGGGCCTTTCCAGACCTCTTCATCTACCTCGTTCCTTTGTAACTCCGTATAGAGTGTCCTACAACCCCAAGAGGCAAGCCTCTTGGTTTGGGCTAATCCCGTTTCGCTCGCCGCTACTCAGGGAATCGCATTTGCTTTCTCTTCCTCCGGGTACTTAGATGTTTCAGTTCCCCGGGTCTGCCTTCTCATATCCTATGAATTCAGATATGGATACCACTCCATTACGAGTGGTGGGTTTCCCCATTCGGAAATCTCCGGATCAAAGCTTGCTTACAGCTCCCCGAAGCATATCGGTGTTCGTCCCGTCCTTCATCGGCTCCTAGTGCCAAGGCATCCACCGTGCGCCCTTTCTAACTTAACCGTTAAAAAGAATCACTATGTGATATCTTGTATTACTAATTGAATGTGATGTCTACTGTTATCTAGTTTTCAAAGAACACGTTTCGAAGGAATGATCCTTCAAAACTAAACAAGACAGGGAACGTTCTGTTTATAAGACCCAAGGTCTTATATTCCGTAAATATCCTTAGAAAGGAGGTGATCCAGCCGCACCTTCCGATACGGCTACCTTGTTACGACTTCACCCCAATCATCTGTCCCACCTTCGGCGGCTGGCTCCATAAAGGTTACCTCACCGACTTCGGGTGTTACAAACTCTCGTGGTGTGACGGGCGGTGTGTACAAGGCCCGGGAACGTATTCACCGCGGCATGCTGATCCGCGATTACTAGCGATTCCAGCTTCACGCAGTCGAGTTGCAGACTGCGATCCGAACTGAGAACAGATTTGTGGGATTGGCTTAACCTCGCGGTTTTGCTGCCCTTTGTTCTGTCCATTGTAGCACGTGTGTAGCCCAGGTCATAAGGGGCATGATGATTTGACGTCATCCCCACCTTCCTCCGGTTTGTCACCGGCAGTCACCTTAGAGTGCCCAACTGAATGCTGGCAACTAAGATCAAGGGTTGCGCTCGTTGCGGGACTTAACCCAACATCTCACGACACGAGCTGACGACAACCATGCACCACCTGTCACTCTGCCCCCGAAGGGGACGTCCTATCTCTAGGATTGTCAGAGGATGTCAAGACCTGGTAAGGTTCTTCGCGTTGCTTCGAATTAAACCACATGCTCCACCGCTTGTGCGGGCCCCCGTCAATTCCTTTGAGTTTCAGTCTTGCGACCGTACTCCCCAGGCGGAGTGCTTAATGCGTTAGCTGCAGCACTAAGGGGCGGAAACCCCCTAACACTTAGCACTCATCGTTTACGGCGTGGACTACCAGGGTATCTAATCCTGTTCGCTCCCCACGCTTTCGCTCCTCAGCGTCAGTTACAGACCAGAGAGTCGCCTTCGCCACTGGTGTTCCTCCACATCTCTACGCATTTCACCGCTACACGTGGAATTCCACTCTCCTCTTCTGCACTCAAGTTCCCCAGTTTCCAATGACCCTCCCCGGTTGAGCCGGGGGCTTTCACATCAGACTTAAGGAACCGCCTGCGAGCCCTTTACGCCCAATAATTCCGGACAACGCTTGCCACCTACGTATTACCGCGGCTGCTGGCACGTAGTTAGCCGTGGCTTTCTGGTTAGGTACCGTCAAGGTACCGCCCTATTTGAACGGTACTTGTTCTTCCCTAACAACAGAGCTTTACGATCCGAAAACCTTCATCACTCACGCGGCGTTGCTCCGTCAGACTTTCGTCCATTGCGGAAGATTCCCTACTGCTGCCTCCCGTAGGAGTCTGGGCCGTGTCTCAGTCCCAGTGTGGCCGATCACCCTCTCAGGTCGGCTACGCATCGTTGCCTTGGTGAGCCGTTACCTCACCAACTAGCTAATGCGCCGCGGGTCCATCTGTAAGTGGTAGCCGAAGCCACCTTTTATGTTTGAACCATGCGGTTCAAACAAGCATCCGGTATTAGCCCCGGTTTCCCGGAGTTATCCCAGTCTTACAGGCAGGTTACCCACGTGTTACTCACCCGTCCGCCGCTAACATCAGGGAGCAAGCTCCCATCTGTCCGCTCGACTTGCATGTATTAGGCACGCCGCCAGCGTTCGTCCTGAGCCAGGATCAAACTCTCCGATAAAGTAGTTTGACTGACTACGCACATCGCTGTGCGATTTATTTAAAACTTGAATTAACAGGTACGTTTTGTCTTGTTTAGTTTTCAAAGATCATCAGCACTTCTTGGAGAAGCGACTTTATTAGTATAACATTTCGACTTTGTTCTGTCAAATGTTTTTTATTTTATTTCTCCGCCGCTGTGAGCTTGTTTTTTCAGAAGCGCATCAGCGACGTTTAATAATATACCATGCTCAAGAATCAGAGTCAACATCTTTTTTAAAAGAATATCCTCGATGAAAGACAGCCTGTCCTTTGGTTTCCATTCGGCACACGCTGATAAGACCTTTTTCCGTCAGGTAATCAAGCATGACGCCAAGGTCTTGAGTGAAATGGATTAAGTCAGGATGCTGAAGAAGCTCGCTAAATTGCCATATGTCCTTTTCTTTCATGACTTCGAAAAGATGTGCTGAACCAATCTCAGCTTTAGAATGAATCAGAAAATCATTTGCTAAGAATAATAATTCAAGCCTTTTTTCCAGGCTTTCGTGACTTTCAATCAGTTCGGAATATAATTTGTACACTTGAGGCTCGATTTGACGCACTTGACTCCACACAGTGGTTTCAGGGTGGAATCCTCTGTCGATTACTTCAATACGTGCGAGATGATGCAGGGCATGAACTACCGCATTGTAGGCATCTAAAAATTGATTGGCTTCAAAGAAAGCTTTTCCTTCAACGTATCTTCTAATTAACTTGCCGTATTCAAGGCCGATCTTCAGTTTGCGTTCTGCAAACGGAAAAGTATTAAGCCTGTCTATAAGCTCAGCAATATACTCATTGCGGTCAAACATGACTCTTCCGTTTACAATCCAATCTATCATTCTTCTATTTGTGCCGAGCAAAATCCATTCTTGAACCTGAGCATCAGTTATCACATGTAAAGAGGCTGTTTTGTGATCAAATTCATAATGCTTTATAAAAACAGGTTTATCAGACTGCTTTACAATGACAAGCAAAGCGGCATCAAAGTTATCTGTCAGGGAAGATGTTTTGTTTCTTCTCTCAATCATAATAACAGCCAATGTATTAGGATGGCTTGCTCTTTCTTGATAAATTGGACGGAGAAGATTTTCCATCACTATTCCTCCAATGCAATTGTTCAATTTTTTCATCCTCTATTTGATTCAATTCTATGGTTAAATCGAAATTCCTTTTTTCTAAACACATTGAACTATTATAAACAATTTCAAAGCAAGTCTCCATATTTAAATTCCATTTCAAACGAAAACATGAAGAAAACCCCATCGGGTTTGTGCTATATTTAATTCAGAGGGGGATGGACATGGCGAAATACTCCAGCAAAATTAATAAGATCAGAACGTTTGCGTTAAGTTTGGTTTTCGTTGGGTTTATCATTATGTACATCGGGATTTTTTTTAAGGAGTCCGTTTTGCTTTCGAGTTTGTTTATGATACTTGGGCTTTTATCCATCGGACTCAGTACGGTTGTTTATTTTTGGATCGGCATGCTCTCGACCAAAGCGGTTCGTGTCATTTGCCCTGGCTGTGAAAAAGAGACCAAGGTTTTAGGCAGAGTAGATATGTGTATGCATTGCAGAGAGCCGCTGACTTTAGATCAAAGCTTAGAAGGAAAAGAATTTGATGAGTCTTATAATAAGAAGAAAATGTCGAAATAAATAAGCTGACCGTTTTGCGGTCAGCTTATTTTAATGGTTTTCTTTTTTTGAACACTCTTGGCAGACGCCGTAAATTTCTAAACGGTGGTGGCTTACTTTAAAGCCGGTCACATGTGCAGCGAGCTGCTCCACTTCGTCAAGGCCGGGATAGTGGAAGTCCACAATTTTACCGCAGCTTTCACAAATGGCGTGATAGTGATCGGATGTAACAAAATCAAATCTGCTAGAAGCATCGCCATATGTGAGCTCTTTTACCAGGCCGGATTCCCGGAACACACGCAAGTTGTTATATACCGTCGCTACGCTCATGTTAGGAAATTTCCCTTCCAGAGCTTTATATATATCGTCCGCTGTTGGATGAGCCATAGAGTTAACGAGATATTCCAGAATCGCATGACGTTGAGGAGTAATGCGAACTCCGGTTTCCTTCAACGTTTCTAAGGCTTCTTTTAGTTCATGTGCAGCCATCCGTCATGCACCTCTCTTCTAAAAAAGATTCTTACATTATAATGTTTATAATTAGTGTACCTCTTTTTACGATAATTTGTCAATTGATATTAGGGTAAAAGTTGCAGCATCTATTATGAAGCTGACTGACAATTTTACTTTTCCGACATATCTTTGAGCGTCTGGAGCGCTTCGGCTACATGGTCTTTCACTTTTACCTTTCTCCATTCTTTAACGAGCCGGCCATCTTTGTCAATTAAAAAAGTGGAGCGTTCAATTCCCATATATTCTTTTCCGAAGTTTTTCTTCAGTTTCCACACATCAAATGCCTCTGCCAGCTTGTGTTCGTCATCGACAAGCAGCAAAAACGGCAGATTGTGCTTCTCTTTAAATTTCCCGTGTTTTTCCTCGCTGTCAGGGCTAACGCCGATAATTACAGCATCCAGCTCAGCGAAGTTTTCATGGCTGTCACGAAAATCGCAGGCTTCAGTTGTGCATCCCGGTGTCATGTCTTTTGGATAAAAGTAAAGGACGATATACTGCCCTTCATAATCCGATAATTTTACTATCTCCCCATGATCACCTTTCAACTCAATATCAGGCGCTTTTTGTCCGATTTCAATAGTCATTTCATTACCTCCGGATGTTTTTGTATTAAGCGTATCCAATTCTTGTCCAGATTACAACCATGGGCCTTGAACTTGAGCCTGAATCCGTTGTTCTTGTCTCGAAGCATGCTACAATAGAGGGGACGCATGGAGATATAGGAGGTTATTATTTTTGTATACAAAATCAGTTGAACTTCACCGTGAAGCATTAGAGCATATTGTCGGCGGTGTAAACAGCCCTTCAAGATCATATAAAGCAGTTGGCGGGGGTTCTCCTGTTGCAATGGAGAAAGCAAATGGCGCTTATTTTTGGGACGTCGACGGAAACAAATACATTGATTATTTGGCGGCTTACGGCCCGATCATCACCGGACATGCCCACCCGCATATTACAGAGGCGATTAAAAAAGCGGCAGAAAACGGTGTATTATATGGAACACCGACAAAACATGAGGTTACTTTTGCAAAGATGCTGAAGGAAGCCATTCCCGCTATGGATAAAGTAAGATTCGTCAATTCAGGGACAGAAGCTGTGATGACGACCATCCGAGTGGCTCGCGCTTACACAGGCCGCACCAAATCATTAAATTTGCAGGCTGTTATCACGGCCATTCAGATCTTGTGCTCGTAGCCGCCGGCTCCGGTCCGTCTACTCTGGGCACACCTGACTCAGCCGGTGTACCGAAAAGCATTGCAAACGAGGTCATTACAGTTCCATTTAATGATATTGACAGCTACAAAGCGGCCTTAGATAAATGGGGCAGTGAAATCGCAGCGGTTCTGGTTGAACCGATTGTCGGCAACTTCGGTATCGTTGAGCCAAAAGAAGGTTTCTTAGAACAAGTAAACGAACTGACTCACAATGCGGGCGCCCTCGTTATTTATGATGAAGTCATTACTGCTTTCCGCTTTATGTATGGCGGTGCTCAGGATCTTTTACAGGTTAAACCGGATTTAACTGCACTCGGAAAAATTATTGGCGGCGGACTTCCAATTGGAGCCTATGGCGGGAAACAAGAAATTATGGAGCAAGTCGCACCGCTCGGCCCTGCATATCAGGCAGGAACAATGGCCGGAAACCCCGCTTCTATTTTATCTGGCATTGCTTGCCTGGAAGTGCTGAAAGAAGAAGGCGTGTATGAAAAGCTTGACCGTCTTGGCGCTATGCTTGAGGAAGGCATTTTGGCACACGCAGAAACCCATGGCATCACAATAACAGTCAATCGCTTAAAGGGTGCACTGACGGTTTACTTCTCTGATGAGAAAGTAGAAAATTACGATCAGGCAGAACGCAGTGACGGTGAAACATTCGCTACGTTTTTCAAGCTGATGCTGGAGCGCGGCATTAATCTCGCACCTTCTAAATATGAAGCGTGGTTTATTACAACAGCACATACAGAGCAGGACATTAAAGATACGCTTGCTGCTGTTGAGGATGCTTTTAAACATACTTAAAAAGTAATATTGCACATCAGGTGGACAGGAGCTTAAAGCTCCTGTTTTTGTGTACTTTTAAAAAGCGTGTAAGATTTTGGTCTTTTTCTTGAGAAATAGCTTGAATAATTGTATTGATCCCTGTATATTACTTAATTGTTTAGCAAATAAACTCACAGGGAATTTTAATGATTAGCCATTTGCTAGGTCAAACAATTTATTATAGAAAGGAATGCACGCACAAACCAATGAAACTTGGTGCCCGCATTTTCAAAACAGGGATCGCGATTACGCTGGCTCTTTATTTAGCTTCGTGGATCGGACTTCCCGCACCGATTTTTGCTGGGATTGCAGCGATATTTGCGATCCAGCCATCAATTTACCGCTCTTTTCTTATTATTATTGATCAGGTTCAGGCAAATATTATCGGAGCTGTTATTGCCACAGTATTCGGTCTTATTTTCGGACCCAGTCCGATTATGATCGGATTGACAGCAGTGATTGTTATTACCATAATGCTGAAGCTTAAAATTGAACATACGATTTCTATTGCTCTTGTTACAGTTATTGCGATTTTAGAATCTGCCGGTGACGACTTTTTAATGTTTGCGTTGATCAGAACAAGCACAGTCATTTTAGGGGTGCTTTCTTCCTTTATCGTCAACCTGGTGTTCCTGCCGCCTAAGTACGAGACAAAGCTGATTCATAACACAGTCGAAAACACTGAAGAAATCATGAAATGGATCAGGCTGATTATGCGCCAGTCAACAGAGCATTCAATTTTGAAAGAGGATATTGAAAAATTGAAAGAAAAAATGCTCAAGCTTGATCAGACATATCTTCTATATAAAGAAGAAAGAAGCTACTTTAAGAAAACGACTTACGTGAAATCAAGAAAACTTGTCCTGTTCAGACAGGCGATAATAACCGCAAACCGGGCGCTCGACACGCTGAAGAAGCTGCATCGCCTGGAAAACGAGATTTATCATATGCCTCAAGAGTTTCAGGAAACACTGACTGAAGAACTTGATTACCTGCTTTATTGGCACGAGCGGATTTTGATGAGGTTTGTCGGCAAAATTAAACCGCATGATGATACAGATGAAGAAGGCATCCAATACAAACAGCTGCTGACAAAGTCATTTCTTAAAAACCAGCGCAACTCAGATGATGAGCTTCTTGATTATAATATGCTTAATATTATGGCAAGCGCTGTAGAATACCGCGAGCAGCTTGAACATTTAGAAACACTTATTACAAGCTTTCAAACGTACCATCCGAAAGACTGCGAAATGGAAATAGAAGAGTAGCCCGGTTCATATGCCGGGTTTTTTTATACAAAAAAATCTTATATCCTTGATAAAAGGATATAAGATCGAAGTTTACTTCAAGTTTTGGATTGTGAATAAGTGCTTGTATTGACTGTCATAATCCATCAGTTCATCATGAGTTCCGGTTTCAATGATTGTTCCGTTTTCCATGACGACAATTTTATCCGCATGCGTAATCGTTGATAAGCGGTGAGCCACGACAAAAGTTGTTCTGTCCTTCGCCAGTTTATCCATCGCTTCTTGAATGTAGTGTTCACTTTCAAGATCCAAAGCTGAAGTGGCTTCATCCAAGATCAGCAGCGGCGGATTTTTCAGAAATACACGCGCAATGGAAATCCGCTGTTTTTGTCCCCCGGAGAGCTTAACGCCTCTTTCTCCTACACGGGTCTCATACCCTTCCGGAAAACTCATAATAAAATCATGTGCATTAGCTGCTTTTGCGGCTTCCATAATGTCTTCAAGCGTGGCGTTAGGTTTTCCGATCGCGATATTTTCTCTAATCGTTTCACTGAATAAAAAGGTATCCTGAAGCACCATGCCAACCTGATTGCGCAGGCTTCTTGCTTCATAATCCCGAATATCTGTCCCGTCAATCAATAGACTGCCGCTTGATACATCATAAAACCTTGGAATCAGGCTGACGAGCGTGGATTTCCCGCCGCCGCTCATTCCAACGAGAGCTACAGTTTCTCCTCTGATTACTTTTAATGACACGTCATGAAGGATGTTTTCTTTTTCCTTTTCATATTGAAACGATACATTTTGAAATTCGACTTCTCCGCGGATATGGTCAGCTTTGATGGCATTTGGTTTGTCAGTCAGCTCATACGGCTCGTCAATAAATTCAAACACCCTGTCCATTGAAGCGATTGACTGCGTCAAGGTTGTAGATGAATTAATCAGCCTTCTGACAGGGTTATACATTCTATCGATATATCCGACAAATGCAACCATCGTTCCGACAGTCAGCGGTCCGTTGATGACAAAATAGCCGGCAAATGCAATCACGATGAGCGGTGCCAGATCTGTAATGGTGTTGACAACTGCAAAGGTCTTGGCATTCCAATTCGTATGACTGATTGCTTTATCTAAGAAATGGCTGTTTTTTTCGTTAAAGTTGGCCTGCTCATGGTCTTCTATCGCAAAGCTTCTAATCACCGGCATGCCTTGAATCCGTTCATGCAAATGCCCCTGCACCTGAGCAAGCGCCTGCGACCGTTCTCTTGTTAGCTTTCTTAAACGGCCGTAAAAATACTTCACTGATATTCCGTATAATGGAAATAAAACCACGGAAATAAGCGTTAATTTCACGTCCAGTGTCAGCATGATAGAGATCACGATCAAAATCGTCAGCATATCGAGCCATATATTCATCAGACCTGTGATCACAAAGTCCTTTGTCTGTTCCACATCGTTGATCACTCGGGAAATGACTTCCCCTGTTCTAGTATTCGCATAAAAACGAAGACTCAGCTTCTGTATATGATCAAACAGCTTGGCTCTTATATCATAGAGTACCTTACTGGCTGTCCACTGGGCAAAATATTGGCGATAATATTCAACTGGCGGGCGCAAAATTAAAAATAAGGCGAACATGATCGCCATAATGGTGAACAATGACGTTGTTTTGTCACTGGCCGTGCCGCCTCCTTGAATAATATCGTCAACTACGTACTTCAAAAGCAATGGGAGAGCAAGCGGAATGGAGAATTTTACGATCCCGATTAATACTGTAATGAAAATTTGCTTTTTATAAGGTTTGACGAATTGCATATAGCGTTTCATAACCCCCACGTTGATTCCCCCTCTCTTTATCATGATGTGTGTGAGCCCATGTGAAAAACCTGTTGTACCCCGCAACAGGTTTTTACGTAACCATTATTTTGTATAGCGCAAATACCGTTCATACCACATATCGACAAACTCGGGCGCAAACGGTCCCTGCCGCTGATGAATCCAGTGAAGCAGCGTATTTAAGTAGTCTCTTAAAATACTGTCAATTTCTTTTGGATAATTCATGGCTTTCCGATGATCATCATACTCATCTTCGTCGAGAATATTATAGGTCATGTCAGGAAATACCTTGACATCCAAGTCGTAATCAATATATTTAATTGCTTCGCCATCATAGGCAAACGGAGAACTGATGTTGCAGTAATAGTGAACCCCGTCTTCCCTCAGCATCCCGATGACATTAAACCATTGTCTTGCGTGAAAATAACAGATTGCGGGCTCTCTGGTTATCCATGTCCGGCCGTCTGATTCGGTTACCATCGTCCGGTCATTGGCTCCGATGACACACATTTCTGTACTTTTTAAGATTGTCGTTTCATTCCAAATTCTGTGGATCAGCCCGTTATGCTTATAGCTGTGAATTTGAATGGTTTCTCCTTCCTTGGGATAACCCATATTTCTCCCCTACTTTCTATAAAGCCCTACAGTTAGTATGTCCAAACTTGCTTACCGACAACGTCTTTTACCTATTATAACGTTACAAATTGAAAAATGAAAATAAAAGAGCCATTCCGGCTTGGGAATGGCACATTCCTGCTCTACACAAAGGAAGACGGCTTTTCTGAGCTGCGATATGAACGAATCACCTGCTCTGTCTGCTTTTGAAACATATCCTGTATATCTGCAAGATGTTTTCGTTTTACCGCAATTTCATCCTGAATACCGCGCAGCCTTGCATCCCTTTCCAAGTGCCGGAGTTCTGCTTCGATTTGTTTGCAGCGGTCGAGCTCTGATTGGAGATCGAGAAGCTTGTCCATCGTTTTCATCTGTTCTATTACCAGCTTTTCAAATTCCGTCATCGGTTCCTCCTTCAGCCCTGGTCAAAGTCTAAACGTTTCCACCATTAATCATTTCGATCCTGATCTGGCAAACCCTTTGACTCATTCTGTTGAGCTTTCACAAGTTTTGTCGTTTTTCAAACAGAAAAAAGCACTTCCACCCGAAGATGAAGTGCTTTTTTCTGTTTCAGTGATTAGCTGTTTTGTTGTTTGTTTTGTTCAGCAGATTGGTTTTGCTGTCTTACCTGCTGAGTGTTTGTTTCGCTTGCGAATTCAGTGCCGAATTGACCTTGTTGGCCAGCAGCTGATTGTTGGTTTTGTTTTCTGACTTGCTGAACGTTTGTTTCGCTAGCAAATTCAGTACCGAATTGACCTTGACCAGCAGCTGATTGTTGGTTTTGTTTTCTAACTTGTTGAGCGTTAGTTTTGCTGAAATTATTTGAGTTAGCCATTGTTATCACCTCCACGGTCATTAGAATGTGCAGGTAATCGATTGGCTATTCCTTTTTTCAAAAAAATTTTTTAAACGAGCAGTGAGCGCCCGCCGTCAACGATAATGGTCTGTCCGCGGATCATATCAGCTTTTGAAGACACTAAAAATTCAACTGTATCGACCATGTCTTTAATCTCTACCATACGTCCCGCCGGGGTATTTTGACGCGCATCCTCCAAAAGATCTTCTCTGTTCGGGAAGTGTTTGAGCGCATCTGTGTCAATCGCTCCGCCTGATACTGCATTTACGATAATCTGTTTTGGTGAGAGCTCTACTGCGAGATAACGGGTTAAAGCCTCTAATGCAGCTTTTGACACACCAACTGTCGTATAGTTTTCAAGGTAGCGGATTGAACCTAATGAGCTGATGCTGACAATATGACCGCCGCCGTTCTTCTCCATCAGCTTTGCCGCTTCCTGAGCGCAGAAAAGCAAGGCTTTTGCATTGATGTTCATCGTCCAGTCCCAATGTGTCTCCTCTAATTCCATAACCGGTCTCAATACACCTGATGCAGCGTTATTAACAAAGACATCCAGCCTTCCAAAGGTTTCATCAATTTGCTGAAACATCTCTTTAATTTTTGCGGGCTGTCCCACGTTTGCTTTTACAATAAGCACTTTAACACCAAGTTTTTCGATTTCTTCCGCTGTTTCCAGAGCGGCTTTTTTGCTGCGTGCATAGTTAATGACAATATTATAGCCATTTTCCGCAAGTCTGATCGCCGCTGCTTTTCCGACGCCGCGGCTGCTTCCTGTTACGAGTGCGCATTTATTTTGTTCCATTTTTTCCTCAGCTCCTTGTAGCGTATAGTTCTCTTCATTCCACAAACAATAATGGCAAGAACTTAAAGGGGGTCTTCCGTTATGTATGTCGGACGAGATATGAGCGAATTGACCATGATTTCCAAAAAGGACTGGAAAAACAGTGAACTCGCCTATTTTCATCATGCCTTTCAGCAAATTATGCCTTATTTGAACGAAGAAGGCCAATCAAAATACCGGGAATTAACGCAAGAGATTGAAGCGCGCGGCGGAATGAAGCGCAATGAAGCAGACTACAGCCACGGCACGCGCGTCAGTTATGATTAAGGACTCTTACCGAGCAGCCGAATTATATACTTCGGCTGCTTCCACTGCCATCTTCCAAATTTTTTGATGTGACACTGGAAACGCGAATTCTTCGAGCTCTTCCTTCGTTACTTTTTTCAGTTCTGCAGCATCCGACACTTGTTTTACTTTACCGAAAAACACAGAAATATTCCATACCAGGTGGGTGAAAACATGCTCCACTACACCTTGGAGGTCACTGATTTCAGCTTGTATGCCAAAATCACTTTCTAAAAATGCAGTGAGCTGCTCGCGCTCTGTTTTAATTCCTTTTTGTGTTTCAAGATTCGGGAATTCCCACAGATTGGCTAGCAGTCCCTTAGACGGGCGTTTATGAATATAGACTTGTCCGTCATCATCTGTCAGTACAATTGCAGCCATTGTTTTGATCCCGGGTTTTTTCTTTTTGCTTTTCACCGGGAGTTCTCGTTCAGTCCCTTCTGCAAACGCTGAGCAATGCCGCTGGACAGGACAAAGCAGGCAAGAAGGTGATTTTGGCGTGCAGATGATGGCTCCCAGTTCCATTAAACCTTGATTGAATTCCGAGGGTTTTTCTTTTGAAATAAACACACGGATCGCTTCTTCAAAAACGGTTCTTGTTTTTGGCTTAGCAATATCATCCCAGATGGACAGAATTCTCGACATAACACGCATCACATTTCCGTCAACCGCGGGAATCGGTTTATTGTAGGCAATGCTTAGCACTGCTCCTTTTGTGTAAGGGCCTACGCCTTTTAAGCCGCCAAACTCTTTTTCTTCTGATGGAACAACTCCTCCGTACTGCTGCTTCACTTCTTTTACAGCGCTTTGCAGGTTTCTGACCCGGGAGTAATAACCGAGACCTTCCCATGCTTTGAGCACTTTTTCTTCATCGGCATCAGCGAGCGCTTCTACTGTCGGGAATTGCTCCACAAACCGTAAAAAGTAAGGAATGACCGTCTCTACTCTCGTTTGCTGGAGCATCACTTCAGACACCCACACTTTATACGGATCTTGGTCCTCTCTCCACGGCAGAATGCGCTGTTCTCTTTCGAACCATGTAATTAAATCATTTTGAAATTGCTGTATATCTTTTTGTCTTACCTTATCTTCAAGTACATTCATATGTGTTTCTCCCCAGTCTCTCGCGCCCCGCTTTTCTTTAGACTGTTTTTTGTTGTACACTAAGGGCACAGTACGATAATATGTTACATTAAATAGAAGTAAAGAAAAAGCGGAAACATATGAGAACGATTGAACAGGTTAAAAGATTGGGTATATAAAATTAGGGAATGTCTTACAAAGTGAATGTGCAGGATAAACCTGCAAGGAGGTCACCTATGGATACGGGCACACATGTTGTCATGGGCATCGCACTCGGCGGAATTGCGACACTGGATCCGGTTGTCGGAACAGATCCGGCAATGGCTCACGCAGTCATGATCGCTACGCTTGCGGGCTCACAGGCTCCTGATATCGATACTGTGTTAAAACTTAAAAATAATGCTGTTTATATAAGAAATCACAGAGGTTTCACCCATTCTATTCCCGCCGTTTTGTTTTGGTCTGTCATCATTCCGGCGATTTTGCATTTATTTTATCCTCAGGCTGATTTTCTGCATCTGTGGCTGTGGACTTTGCTGGCAGTCGTGCTGCATGTATTTGTGGACATTTTCAATGCATACGGAACACAAGCCATCCGGCCGTTTTCGAAAAAATGGGTGGCACTCGGGCTGATTAACACATTTGATCCGTTTATTTTCATCAGCCACCTGGCTGCCATCGCGTTCTGGTATGTCGGCGGCAGCCCCGGTATCACATTTCTCACCTTATACGTCATACTGGCAGGCTATTATATCTTGCGCCTGATGATGCAGCTGCGAATCAAACGGCAGCTCCGTGAGATAATTGATGAAGAGATCGAAAACATTATCATTTCACCGACGATGAAATTCCGGCAATGGCGAATTGCCGTTACGACCGCACATGCTTTTTATGTAGGAAGGAGCATGGACGGGCATGTGGTGATACTTGATACGTTTAATCGGGTGCCGGTTCCTGAAACCGATGTTATGCAAGCTGCGAAGCAGGATGACAACATTGCGGCGTTTCTTTCGTTCTCTCCGGTTTACAGGTGGGAAGTGGATACGTATAAAGACCATTATGAGGTCCGGTTTATTGACCTGCGTTATCGGAGTAAAGGGCACTATCCGTTTGTGGCAATCGTTCATATCAGCCATGATCTTGAAATACGCTCATCTTATACTGGCTGGATATTCAGCGAAGAAAAGCTTCAGAAAAAATTAAAGCTCGGCTCTATTTAGAGCCGGGCTTTTTTGCGTCTTGTATAAAAAACAGCTAGGAGCAGACTGATGAAAGAAATCACAGCTGATATCTTAAAATATGGCGGATAGTAGGTCAGTTCAATTTGATTGTTTCCCTTTTGCGTCTTAAAACCAATAAAAGTGTAATCGGCTTTTTCAATTTTCTGCTGCTTTCCGTTAATTTTCAGCTCCCAGCCTTTCTCATACGGGATCGGGAGCATGATGTACTGGCGTTTGGAATTGTGATATGTGAATGTCAGCTTGTTTTTATTCCATTCCAGGCTGTCTGTTTTCTCCGTTTTGTTTTGCGACGCAGCGTTTTTTAATGTTTGATAATTTTCTTCATAAAGCGCGATATGTGAAAGCTCGTACGTTCCTTTCGGAAGCCTGATTGAGATATGATCTGCTTTAGGCACTCTGATGGTCAAATCGTTTACTCCCGTTTTATAGATCGATTGATTTGATTTTCTTGTTGTGACATAATCATTTACCTTTAGCGTAAATCCTTTGTCTCTTGCTTTGCTTTTCAAATAAAAACTGACATAGTAATCGCCCGGACCGACTGATGGCTTTTTCGGGGTGATGATCAATTCTCCTCCGTTTTCTCCAGTTACAGTCAGGAGTCCGTTTTGATATTGAGCTTGTTTTGCAGTGATGTCCGATTTGGAAATCAGATTCGTCAGATCAGGGGGCTGCTCTGTTTTTTCAGTTGGATCTGCTAATACAATTCCTTTGAGCATCGCTTGCTCTTTTGCAAGTGCCGGCAACTTTTTCAGGTCACTTTCTGCGTAAACCCTTTCGGCTGATTTGACGAAAGGAAGCATATATTGATTTTCATAAACGGTGTAGTGCTCTGATTCCATATGTTTTGTAAAGCCGTATGGAACATTCGCTTCGTTTATTTTTTCCGTCATATAGTATTTGCCGTAAAGCAGGCTGTACAAGTTCGCTCTGTCCCCCAATGAAGCGTAGCGGCTGACACTTTCTCTTCCCATATCGATGCGAAGATCATTCCAATAAAAGGAGAGCAGATGGCTGTTTAAAATGCTCGAGTAGGCGCTGAATCCATTAAACCCGTAAATAATCGGAGTGTTATTGCGCACGCCATTCATCCAGTCGATTCTCACGAGCGGGTCATTGTCTTCCTTTTGCACACGTCTGATGAGCTTAGATTGTTCGTCTCCTTTGTATTCCTCGCTTGTAATATAGGATTTTGAGACACTGTCCAACCCGCCTCCTTCTGAGAGCGCATATTTCTGATAGGTGTTAGCGACAAGCAGCGAAGACAAAATCACCACACCGTATACAGCAAGCTTTGCCCGTTTTTTCACAAAAACTGCGGCAAACAAAGCAGCAATTGTCAGGAACAAAAGCAGTAAGATGCTTTCATTCGCTGGCTTCCATATATCAAGCTCATATCTTTGGACATGATACCAGTAAAGAAGCAGAACAATCGCTGCTGCTGGAAGCAATTCTTTCCGCCTCAGCTCCTGTAGCTGTGATAAACCTGCCGCTGCCGCCCCGGCGATTGTAAAGGCCAAAATATATTCAAACCGGTTTTGCGGTGCGGAAAAGCCGTTAAAGGCGCTTGCCGCATAAGGACTGAAATGAAAGAGAATAAACAGAAGGCTCATTCCGGCAAAAAGGCGAAACACGCGGTGTTTATAAAAAGAAATGACAAACAAAAACAGTAAAAAGATGGCTGGCACCACGATAATCCTGCTCGAAAATAAAATATTATCATCGAAATTCAGCCACTCTATTTTTTCATTATACGGTGGGCGCAGGTTATTTAAATATCCGTAAACCACCGGCACAAATACCGCCGCACTGATACCAAAAGAAATGAGTCCCGAGACGATAAACATTCTGCATTGAACCCATTTTTTCACTTCGTGTTCTTCCAGCTTGATAAACCATCTGAACAAGATATAAATTCCAATGAAAATCAGATTTATGTATGCAAAGTAAAAATTGTTGATTAAGCTCAAGGAGCAAGCAATGATAAACCATGCCGGACGCCGCTCTCGGATGATTTTTTCTGCTCCGAGCACGAGAAGCGGGAGCCAAATCATTGTATCGGTAAAAAATTCCCAATACGCTTCGTGGCGAAAGTAAATAATCGATACTCCGTATAGGACAGCACCCGTAAATGCCGCTGCTCTGCGTTTGAGCAAATAGCTGAAAACAGAAGCTGCTGTAAAAATAATCAGACTCAGCTTAATAATGCTGATAAAAACGGCTGACTGCGCCCAAAAAAGCGTATCCGCCTCACCGATGAGATGAACGGATTGCAGCAGCCATACTGCGGCGGAAGTCGCAAAAAAAAGAAAAGAAGCAGAAAAATAATAGCCAAGCTGACTGAATGTGCCTCCGCCGAGTCCGAATGAATAATGATAGAAAAAGTTTCCTTGCGTGTATTGTTCATATAATAATTTCTTAAATACGATCATTTGCGCCAGTCCGTCACCGGGACCGGTCATATATCTGCCATCCGCCCATTCTTTCACAAAAAAAGCGTGTGCTAGAACCGCTATGAACAGACTGGCCGCATAAATGAAGACATGTTTTCTTTTTTTCATAAGGATTCTCCAGTCTTGCCGTTAACTTGTAAGCATGCAAAAAAGCACTGCCAATGGCAATTCATTCATTTCAGTGCAGTTTAGTCAGGCGCCGCATGTTTTTCAATTCGTTCGTTTCAGGCAGATCTTTGCTTGGGATATTTGCTTCTTTGATCAAATAATGCGGCCGTTTTTTTGTTTCGTAATAGATTCTGCCGATGTATTCTCCTATGATGCCAAGGCTTAACAGCTGAACCCCGCCAAGAAATAAGACCGCAGATATAATTGTGAAATATCCGGGTACAGAAATACCGTTTGTAAGAATTTTGACGAACGTGGCGATGATATAAATAAGAGAGAGCAGCAATACAAAAATGCCGGTGTAAAAGCATATTCTCAGCGGTTTATGGTTAAAGGAGACAACGCCGTCCATTCCGTAATTAAAAAGGCTGCTGAATGACCATTTGGATGTGCCGTTTTTTCTTTCGACATTTTCGTAAAAAACAATTTTCTGTTCGAAACCGATCCAGCAAAACAGGCCTTTTGAAAAGCGGTTGCCTTCGCTCAATTTCAAAAGTGCATCTACAGCTTGGCGGCTTAACAGTCGAAAGTCTCCGACACCGTCACGCAAATCAACTTCCACCGCTTTGTTAATGAACTTGTAATAAAGGGACGAAAGAAGCGAACGCACGGGGTTATCCCCTTTCCTGTTCCTCTGGGCAATGACTTGATCATAGCCTTCCTCGTAGCCTTTGATAAAGTCCTTCAGCAAATAGGTCGGATGCTGCAAATCGGCGTCCATCACGACAACTGCCTCGCCTTGAACATGTTCAAATCCGGCCAAGATCGCGGCTTCTTTTCCAAAGTTTCGCGAAAATGATATGTATTTCACTCGGCTGCATTTGGATGCCAGGTCTTTGATCTGCTGAAGCGTGTCATCAATACTTCCGTCGTTAATGAAGAATATTTCATAATCATAATGAATGTTTTTGAATTCCTTTTTTAAAGATTCATGAATGAGTTTGACATTATAACCTTCATTGTAAGACGGGATAATAATCGAGATTAATCCTTGCTTCATTAAGGCACCTTCTTTTTATTATTCTTTTTAAGTATTGCCTTAGGGGAATTTGTACACAAATCTTCAGTAAGGCTATTCCTTTTTTTAAAGTCGTTTAAACCTGTTTTTTGTTACATTTTTGGTATGACATTTGAGTATATGTAATGTTATTTTGTCAGGTTTAAAATAGAGTATGAAAAAAAAGCATAGAAAAAGTCTGCCATTTCGACAGACGGTGCAAAGAAAATCTGACTTATTGTTTTTCAAGATATTCTAAAATAAGCTGATTCACGATGGCCGGCTTTTCGTGGCTGATCCAATGGGACGCTTCATCCACAAATATTAAATGTCCGTTTGGACAGCGGCTTGCTGTTTCTTTTGCAAGCTTTCTGCTTAAAAAGCGGTCTTCCATTCCCCAGATCATCCGGTAAGGGGCTGTATGGTATTCGCGGGGGTTTTCTGCAAGGCTGCCTTTTCTGAGGGCCCTGTACCAGTTCAGCATTGACGTCAGGGCGCCAGGCTGCTTCCACGCTTCTTTGTACTTTTTGATATCCTCGGAAGAAAAAAGCTCCGGCCGATCAGATAGCCCGATTGCTTTATCTAATTTCTCATAATTATTTTCTTTTAATGCGGCCTCCGGTTTGTCCGGCAGCTGGAAGAAGGCAATGTACGAGCTTTTCAGCCATTGCGGAGGGTAGACTGGCGTTACGGTTTTCATGATGTGCGGATGCGGTATGTTAATGGCGATCAGCTTTTCAACATATTCCGGACGTGTTGATGCCAAGTGCCAGGCTACTGCTCCTCCCCAGTCATGCCCGATCACGATTGCTTTTTGATCAGTAAATTGCGAAATAAGCCCAATGATATCATCTCTTAATGTATCAATTCGATAGGCCTCAATTCCTTCGGGTTTATCACTGAGATTGTAACCGCGCTGATCAGGAGCAATCACCCGATACCCCGCATCGGCAAGCGGTTTGATTTGATTTTTCCAGCCATACCAAAATTCAGGGAACCCATGGAGCAGGACAATTAGCGGGCCGTCCTCCGGCCCTGCGGAAGCAACGTGGAGCGTGATCCCATTTGTTTTGATAAACTGACTGTTAACTCCTTCCACTCAACTCTCCTCCTTGACTTTTCGTCATATGTTTCAGCCTTTTCTCCGTCAGCATAAAAGTGATGATACAAGCAGCAATAAGCATGATCAGCTGAAGAATGATAAAGCTTGATCTCAGCAGCACCCCGGCCCCCAAGACAATCAAACCTGACAGGATCATGAGCGCCGCACTGTAACGGTTGGCTTCATTCCATAATCTTTGATCTGACATTGAGCGTCTCGTTCTGAATCCATATACACTGTTAATGGACTTTGGAGGGAACAATTTGATGAAAAGACCTGCAATGATCATGAGCCCTCCGCCGACTAAACAAGCCATATGATCATCTCCTTTCTCATTGTTACGTTCAGAAAGAAGAAATGTTTCAATATCAAGGCAAAAAGACAAGCAAGAGCCTGTCTATTTAGCGTATTTGTAAATCCTTTGTCTGAATATAGCCTTTTACCCCGCCATAATCAACGAATGCCCAGCTGAAATCAAATCCTCCGTTTTCACTGAATCCCCAGCCGAGCAAAGTGACTTCTGTCCCGGAGGAAAGCTGTTTGGCTTTTCCATTTTCCGGTGTTGGTGAATAGAAGGCAGTCTGTTTTGCTGTTTTTGCTTGACTTGCGGTTTTCATTAAGAAGTGTGTTGAAATATATGCTTTTTTCCCTTTGAATTCAATTTGAGCCCAATTAGCATTTGCAAATCCCTTTACAGTGACTTTCTGTTCAGATGATACCGTGCCGAGGATCGCGCTTTTTTGATTTGGTTCAGTTCGCACATTCAGTTTTCCTGCTTTAATAACATAAGAATCTGATGATGGCATGGTGACATTCATGGTCTGAGGGGTTGCGGCTTTTGCTGCGGGAGCGGTGCTACATGCTGTGAAACTCAGTCCTGCGGCGGCTGTTAAAGCGAGCAATACTTGTTTCTTTTTCATTTATAGCTCCTCCTCGTATGTTGACAAGATATAAGAGGTATTCCCTTATTGCCCGGTGAATGAAACACTATTTGTTTATTTTTTCTAACAATTAAGGAAATGTTAAGGTTTGTAAGGTGTACATTACATACTAATACTTGTATGATACATTATGTAAGGTATACGTTACATAAAGAGAGGTTCAAATTAGATGAAGCACGGGGTTCGTAATTGTGTAAAAGAATACAGAAAAGCTAAAGGATGGACACAGGATCAGCTGGCAGAAAACATTCAAGTGACAAGGCAGACGGTCATTGCAATTGAAAAACAAAGATATGAACCCTCGATAGGCACTGCAATTAAATTATCTTCAGTATTAGAGTGCTCATTAGATCAATTATTCTGGATAGAAGGAGACAAATAATATGAACATGACGTATCGTACCGGATTGTTTTTGCAAACTTTGCTTACCATTTTATTGTATGTCCTTTATTGGCATTCACCTTCAACTTTAACACTTCTGTTAGCAGTCATCGGAACTGCACGAGTTCTTTATTCTGCCGCACATATTCATAGAAATAAACTCTGGGGAAACGTACACTTTCAGAATGACCAACGCACCCGCTCAAATGCTCATTTCGCTGGCTATATATCACATTGGGTGATGATTGTTCTATTGCTAATAGGTGCTGTTCTTATTCATCAATCTATGCTTCCTTTATCCTATCTGCAGCTGATTGCATATACTGCTTTTCTTGGTTTTATGATTAGAATGGTGATGAGTGATGTACTCAATACAAATGTGTAAAAAACAGCCTGCCGTACTTTATGCCGGCAGGCTGTGTTAATGTAAAAGACCTCTGCTTTGGTTTAAGTAATCATTTACGTCTTCACGGCCGCTTTGGAAAAGGTGGAGCTGGCCGCCATAGTTCTCAATCCACTGTGTGACGATTTTTTCGGTCATTTTTTCGCCTTGGTAGGCGTGTCCGGCTTTTGCATAGGTTGCTTCAAAGTCGCTCCATAACAATTCCACCCATGTTTTCGCCTGAATGTAGCTGATCATATTGTTTTTTTCCAGAAGCAGATTTGTCAGTTTCTCAATATACATATTCATTTGGTGGTCTCCTTTCCTTCAGGAAAAAAATTACGCTTTAAAACTTCATGTTCTCCATATACTAACCTTACGTCTTCATCTGGCAAGACGCAACTTTTTGATCTCGAACCTAGGGGGATATGACATGGTCCGCAATAAAGAAAAAGGATTTCCTTACGAAAACGAAAACAAGTTTCAAGGTGAACCGAGAGCGAAGGACGACTATGCTTCAAAGCGTCCTGACGGGTCAATCAATCAGCATCCTCAGGAGAAAATGAGAGCCTCCGGCAAACGATAAAAGAAGAACAGCTGCACATGTGCAGCTGTTTTTTTACCCTTTATTGACTTGATATTCATAGACGCTTTTCTTTTCAGACAGATGCGCAAAGGTTGACAGCACCAGTCCGCACGCGGTCATCAGCGCCCCTCCTGCAAACAGCCAGGAATAGGAGCCGGTCCCGCTTAAAATGATACCGCCGATCCACGCGCCGAGCGCATTGGCCAGGTTAAATGCAGACACGCTCACAGCTGCGGCGATCGTTGTGCCGTTCTCAGATGAAGAAAGAACCTTTGTTTGCAAAAGAGGCGGCGTGCCGAATGCGCAAGCGCCAAATAAGAAAGTCCCGATAATGGCTGCGGCCGGATAAACGGCGATGTACGGAAATACCGCAAGTACGCCGATCAAACCGATCATGACGCCAATCATGGTCCGTGTCAGCAGAGGAAGCGGCACTTTTCCCGCAAAGAAATTTCCTGCAACCCCGCCCAAACCATAAGCGAAGAGCGCGCCTGTAATGCCGACTGTGCTGAAACCCGCTGAATTTCTTAAAATCGGTTCGATAAACGTGTAAGCGATAAATACGCCTGAATAGCCTAAAATGGTAATCGCAAAGGAATACAGCACCTGTTTGTGTTTAAATACCCCCCACTCATTCATGAGCATCGGGATGACTTTTGGTTTTCTGTTTGGCACGGTAGCCATCAGGCCTAAAAATCCGATCACTCCAAGCACTGTAATGATGGAAAACACGACTCTCCAGTTTAGGACATCGCCCAAGTAGGAACCGAATGGAACACCCAGCATTAAAGCCACTGTTAAACCACCGTTCATAGACGCAGCGGCTGCGGCACGTTTTTCTGGCGGCACCATTTCACTAGCAAATACCATCGCAATTGCAAAGAATGCGCCGTGAATGGAAGCAGATAAAATTCTTGAGACGGCCAATACCGCAAAATTCGGTGCCAGCGCACTTAACAGGTTGGAAAGGATGAAAATCCCCATCAATCCAAGAAGCACCGGCTTTCTCGGGAGCTTGACAGAAACAATCGTGACAAGCGGGCCTGTCACACAGACGCTTGCCGCATAAGCGGTAACAAGGAGTCCAGCAGAGGAAACATGTATATGAAAGTCATTGGCAATCGACGTCAAAATACCCATCACCGCATATTCTGTGTATCCAATTGAAAACGTGCAGATCATAAGAACAAAAATAATGAATTTTACAGATGGATTTTTTATACTCAACGTCATCGCCTCCTTTAATTTTTAAAAAACAACGAGTTCCATCTTAAAAGAAATCCAGGATGAATTCAATCATTTTTACTCTGAAAATCGCCTTGAATGTGCTCAAATAAAAAAGAGGCTGATATTCAGCCTCTCGGTCATCCCTGCTTCTTTTGCTGCAATACTGAGATTGGAAGCGCTTCTTCTTGATCGGGAGCCGATGTTCTGTATCCCCAAGCGAAAACGCCATTTAAATAGTTAATGTAAAACTCGTCCTCAGAGCCGTCCACAATATACGTTTCTCCCGGTGAGAAGTCCTCCGGGTTCAGCAAGTATGCTTTTGCCATTGCAATTTTCCGTTCGAGCACTGCCAGTTCATTGATGATTCCAAGCTGTTCCGCTTTTCTTGCTTTTTCTGAAAGTCCTGCGATTTCTGTATTGAGTTCGTGCGTCGTCATTTGACTGTATCGTTTCTCCATTTTTCAGCTACTCCTCTTCCCGCAGAAATTGCTCGATTAAATCGAGTGAGAATCCTTTTCTAAATAAAAATTGTTTGACCTTCATGGCACTTTCATAGGAGCCATCATAACGGTATTTTCTAAACGCTTTTTCCGCATGAAGACGCAGCGCTTCTTTTTCAGTGTCTTCATCATTTTCGTATTCAATCTGCTCCAGCGCCGCAGAGATGACATCAAATGAAAAGCCTTTGCGCTGCAGCTGCATCTGGGCTCGCTGTTTGATTTCTTTTGAAGAGAGTTTCTTGTCTTTCTTCAGAAGCTTTTCGATATGCGTAACTGCTTTTTCCGTCTGTTCCTCAAACGAGAAAGAACCTAGCGTATCTTTAATCGTATCGTCATCGATTCCTTTCGCCTTCAGCTCTCTGAACAAAACGTCAGGCCCTTTTCCGTTTGTTTTTTTGTGAGTGCTTACATAGGCCGCCGCAAACTCTTGGTCATTTAAATAGCTGTAATCGTTCAGCCTATGAATCACTTCCGCAATGACGGGCGCCGAGGTTTCTTTTTTCTTTAAGTAGTCTTCTACCTCTTTCGTTGACCTCATTCGATAGGATAAAAACTCAATCGCACGGTTGAAGCCTTTTTTCACTTCATCGCCGTATTGAATCTCAATGATCTCGAGGTCATCAAGCTCTTTTCCCTTTTTAAGCTCAAATTTCACGAGCACATCGGCGTCAACGCTGAAAGCATATTTTTCATCCAGAAAAATATTAAAACGTTCAGTATTCTTCTTTTGCGCTGATATCTTTGTAATAAATGGCATCTTAATCTCCCTTCTCCGGTCTCAAACGCGTTTTCTATGATCAAAATGAGGTAAAGTATAGTTATCAGAACGATGAGGAGAGATGTGTATGAATATTGCAATGACGGGCGGAACGGGTTTTCTCGGTACGCATCTGACTGGCGTCCTCACCCGCCAGGGACATCATGTTTATATCTTATCAAGAAACGCGGGAAAAACTGAACAAAAAAATATCACTTATGTCCAATGGCTGACTGAAGATGCTGCGCCTGAACAAGAACTTCCTCATATTGATATCTGGGTGAACCTTGCGGGAAAATCGATTTTTGGCCGCTGGAATGAAAAAACGAAACAGCAAATTCTCTCCAGCCGGATCGATGCAACCCGGGAAGTACGGCGGCTTATTCATAGACAGGCGGAAAAACCGAAGGCGCTTATTCAAGCCAGTGCAGTGGGCATTTACGGCACTGACCTTGAAAAGACCTTTACAGAAGACTCTCCCACGTCAGACGAGGATTTTCTCAGCCATACTGCACATCTGTGGGAACGGGAAGGGCAAACTATTGAGGCGATGGGCATCCGAACAGTTTACGCGAGATTTGGCGTGATGCTTGGAGAAAAAGGCGCTCTCCCGCTAATGATTCTGCCATACAAACTGCTGGCCGGCGGAACGATCGGGACGGGCAATCAGTGGCTGTCCTGGATTCACGTGGAGGACGCCGCCCAGCTGATTCTATATGCAATTGAAACCGACAGCATCTCAGGTCCCGTTAATGTGACAGCGCCTAATCCGGTTGAAATGAAGCAGTTCGGAAAAACGATTGCACGGGTGGTACATCGTCCCCACTGGATCCCCGTTCCAGAATTCTTTTTATCAAAAGCATTGGGTGAGATGAGCCTGCTTATTGTGAAAGGACAGCGCGCTTTGCCTAAAAAAGCAATTACGTCCGGATTCCGTTTTACATTTTCAGATCTTGAATTCGCCCTTTCGCAGCTGCTGACGGACCGAAAGGCTGTATAAAAACGGAAGGAAGCGTCAACCTTAAGAATAACATGGTTGAAGGAGGTCCTTTTATGGAAAAGAAAAGGGAGAAGCACCAGCAAGGAGCCAACCTGAAGAAAATGCAGGAAGTTCTTTATTCAAGTGAATTTAAAAAGGCGGAAAAAGCTGCTAAGCGGAAGTAGGGATACATAGCGCCGGAAAGCAGATACTATGTTTGTTTGATATCACTTTTTAGGGGGAATTTGATATGGGCAGAAATCATATCCACAAAAACCGTGATAAAAACAAACAAAAACTTCCTCAGGTTCCCGATGCGTTAAAACGAGAAACTGACGGCGTTTACGAGGAATATTCAAGCGAACTCGCTGATGCGGATGACCGCAAAGCGCAGGAGCGCGCGAAAGCGGCCGATAAGAGAGCGAAAAGCAAAAAACGTTAATGAAAAACCCCTTGTCTCTGCTTGAGACAGGGGGTTTTTTACAGCTCGGTGAACCGTTCCTTTATCGGTGTGCGTTTTTTCACTTCCGGCATTTCATCAGGATAGCCTGTTTGTATGATCGCGGCGAAGCGCTCGTTATCCTGTAAACCAAAGGCTTGATGCACGTCTTTATCATAGAGGATCTTTCCGCTTTTCCAAACCATGCCGATTCCTTTTTCCCAGGCAAGAAGCTGGAGATTTTGAATCAATGAGCTGGTTGCCGCAAAATCATCATCTCTTGCTCTTTCGTTCTCATCTTCCTGAAATACAACAAGCAGAAATCCAGGCACACGGCTGAGTGTCTTTTTGAAATTTTGGAGTTTTTCTTCCGTCATGTCCGGCTTTGATTTTTTAGAAAATGAAGCAAAGGTTTTAATCAAGCCTGCTTTTCCTGTTTCACTGGAAACGTAAATAAATCTCCAAGGCTCCGTTACTCTGTGATTCGGCGCATATTTTGCCGTTTCTAGCATGTCAAGGATGACAGCCGGAGGGACGGGATCTTGTTTAAATTTACGGATTGATCTTCTGCTGCGTATGATATCCCGCAGTGCTGAATCTTGATTTATCTGTTCGGCTTGAGGCATCAGCTTCACCCTTCCTATCCAATTGAAAATGATTATCAATCATAATCATAACGGAAAGTGCGGCTTTTTGTAAACCTCCAGCCTTATTAGATTTCAAGAATCCGAGTTTCTGAGTAAACGGCAGTCCCTGTCATGTTCACTTTGATGTGATCGTTTTCTCCGTTTATTTCAATTTCCACTCTTCCGTCTTTCCCTATCTCCTGTCCTTGCTCAATGATAAATGTGCGCTGCCCGGACCTGACGTATTGCTGCATGTAAGCTCCCATCACGCCGGATGCTGTGCCAGTCACGGGATCCTCTATTGTTCCTGAATACGGCGACGAAAAGTGGCGTCCGTGCAGGTCGCTGTCAGAGTGAATCGTTTCAAAGGTAAACGGGTGCACTGAGGCTTTTGGCAGATCAACTAGAACTTCCGGAAATTGTTTGTTATTCGGCACCATTTTTTTAGAGGCTTCTAATGATTTGAGCGGAACAATTGCAGTCCATATGCCTGTACTGCCAAAAACAATTGGAAGGTCATCATGAAAGTCCTCCGCCGTAATTCCTAATGCGTCCGCGAGCTTTCCCCGGTCGCCCGTAAATGGTCTGAATTTCGGAGCAGCCTGTTCAAGTGTGATATGAATGCGCCCCTCTTTTTCAGAAATATTTGCTGGCAGGATACCGGCTTTTGTCTGGATGGTGTACGTTTTACCGCTCTCCAGCTTTCTGTTTTCACATAACGCGTATAGGGAAGCGACCGTCGCATGTCCGCATAAATCCATTTCGTGTCCAGGAGTGAAGTAACGGAGTTCAAGATCAGCCGCTTCGCTGTTCCGAATAAAGGAGGTTTCTGAATATCCTGCGAGTTCAGCTATTCTCTGCATTTCTTCTTCTGTGTAAGCATCCCCGTGCAATACCACTCCCGCGGGGTTGCCTTTGCCGGGATTTTCCGTAAATGCTTCATATTTTAATACCTCTGCTTTCATTCGCCTGCCATCCTTTCTGCATCAATGTCTCTGTCAGTATAACAAAATATTAGTGGCAATTTTCAGTCATTATTAAAAAAACCATTTTCTTTCAGAGAAAATGGGTTTTACGATCAGGAATTTCTTGTTTTATAGAGCAAATAAATAAAATAGGGCGCGCCGATCGCCGCTGTAAAAACGCCTGCCGGAACTTCGACCGGGGCAAATAAGGTTCTGCCGATGATGTCTGCTCCTAATACGAGCAGAGCCCCGATCAGTGCAGATGCCGGGAGCAGCGCACCGTAAGACGAGCCGACGAGGCGCCTTGCGATGTGCGGCGCCATCAGACCGACAAAACCAATCGTTCCGGCAACCGAAACCGCACAGCCCGTAAGAGCCGTACTCAGCAGCAGCAGGAAGAACCGGTTTCTTTGCACGGAGCTTCCCGCACCTGCCGCAATATCTTCACCGAGCATCTGTATATTCATATTTTTTAGACAGATAAAACAAATGAATAAGAGAATGGCTGACAGCAACACGGCTATTTTTACATGCTGCCAGTTCGATCCGTAGACTGAACCTGTTATGTATACATTGGCTTGAGACGCCCTGTAGATCGGGCCTTTGATCATGAGCAATGTGGTCATCGCTTGTGCAGACATTGAAAATCCGATTCCGATCAGCACCAGCCGAAACGTGGAGGCGCCATTTTTGTATGCGAGTAAATAAACGATAAGTCCAACAACTGATGCCCCGATAAATGCGGCTGCCGGAAGCCATGACAGACTGATCGTCAGTGAATCGCTTCGGTCTGAGAAGAACATCATGACAAGCACCACAGCCACAGCCGCTCCGCCCGTGATTCCGATAATATCCGGGGATGCGAGAGGGTTTCTGACCAGCCCCTGCAAAATTGCGCCTGCCGCAGCCAAGCAAACGCCGGCGCATACAGCTGTCAAAATTCTTGGCATGCGGAACGACATCACCATCATTTCATCGAGCTTTGAACCTGCACCGAAAAATGTTTTGGCCACATCCCAAGGAGGAATGAACCGCTGCCCGAGCCCGGCGCTTATGATGAACACAGCCGCTGTTAAACCGAGTAAAACAAAAAAGACAATCCATGCTTTCTTTTCAGCCGCTGTAAAGCCAAAACGTAGCTTCATAGATTCGCCCCCCTTCTTGCGATGTAAACAAACACAGGCATGCCAATCATCGCCGTCATGACCCCAACCGGAACCTCCTGAGGCATAATGATATATCGTGCCCCGATGTCCGCGGCAACAAGTAAAATTGCACCTAAAACAGCGGAAAACGGCAGAACCCAGCGATAGTCATTGCCGATGATAAAGCGGGCAAAGTGCGGGATGATGATGCCGATAAAGGAAATCGGCCCGGCAATGGCGACAGCCGAACCGGCAAGCAGGACAATGCATAGTGCCATAACGAATTTCAGCAGCCCCGTTTTTTGACCGAGTCCTTTGGCAACATCTTCTCCCATGACAAGAAGATTAATTTTTTGGCCGAGGAAACAGCTGATCAGAAGCGCTGCCGCGGCATACGGAAGCATTGTCAGCAGCAAATCAAGACTCCTGCCCTGCACAGAGCCCGTCAGCCAAAATAACACCTGAGCCAGCTCGAGTTCATTGACGGAAAGCATGCCTTGTGTCAGCGAAGAAAACATTGCCGCCATGGCTGCTCCAGCCAGCGTCAATTTGATCGGCGTGAGCCCTTCTCTTCCAAGCGAACCTGCGGCATAGACAATCGCGGCGGTAAAGGAAGCACCGAGAAACGAGCTCCATACAAGCGCTTGGGGTGATTGAATATGCAGAAAAAATGATCCGGCAACAATAAAAAAGCCGGCCCCTGCGTTGATTCCGAAAATCCCTGGTGATGCTAGCGGGTTTTTTGTCAGCGCCTGCATCAGAGCGCCGGCAGCCGCAAGGGAAGCGCCGACAACTGTGGCAACCAGTGCTCGCGGGAGCCTGACGTCTTTAATGATGACTTGCTCATTTGATCCGTTAAAAGATGTAAATGCTTGATAGACCTGTCCCCATGACGTACCGGTATAGCCGTAAATGACACTTGCGCAGACAGCCACCAGCAAAACGAAAAGCAGACATAATAACAAAATCCATTTCGAATAAGCCTCTTTGAAGATCATCATCCAATTCTCCTAGTGATTTACTATGTACCATTCTTCACCTTGACTGCAGTAAATTAATTGTTTTTGAGAATCATCCTCAATTAATGATTGACACTCTCACCACTGCTTATTATGATCTAAATGATAATGAATTTCAATATTGGGAGGAAAAAGATGAAAAAGCATATCAGCATGTTATTTGTATTCCTTATGGCCGTTATGGTGCTTTCTGCCTGTAATAGTTCAGAAAGTTCCGGTAACAGCCAGGGGGCAAACAGCAAAACAAGAACGGTTAAACATGCAATGGGGACATCAGACAATATTCCAGCCAATCCAAAACGGATTGTCGTCTTAACAAATGAAGGGACAGAGGCGCTTTTAGCGCTTGGCATTAAACCAGTCGGGGCCGTGAAGTCTTGGAAGGGTGATCCGTGGTATGACTACCTGAAAGACGACATGAAAGGTGTGAAAAACGTCGGGCTCGAAACCGAACCGAATGTGGAAGCCATCGCGGAATTAAAGCCTGATTTGATTATTGGAAATAAAGTGCGCCAAGAAAAGATTTATGATCAGCTAAATGCGATTGCGCCGACGGTTTTTGCTGAATCTTTAGCCGGGAACTGGAAGGATAACCTGACTCTTTATGCCGACGCGGTGAATAAGGCCGACAAAGGCAAAGAAGTCATTGCCGATTTTGATAAGCGCGTTGCCGATATGAAAGATAAGCTTGGCGATCAGACAAACAAAACCGTGTCTGTTGTTCGCTTTCTGTCCGGCGAGTCGAGAATCTATTATAAAGATTCATTCTCCGGCATTATTTTAGACCAGCTAGGTTTTAAACGTCCTGAAAAGCAAGTGGAGCTATTCAAGAAACAAAAGGACCAGTTTACGTTCTCAACAGACAGCAAAGAATCCATTCCTGATATGGATGGCGATGTGTCTTTTTTATTTCACTTATAAAGCCGATAATGCAAAAGATAATGAAAAATGGGCCAACCAGTGGACGAGCAGTTCACTATGGAAAAACCTTAAGGCTGTGAAGTCAGGGAACGCCCATGAGGTCGATGACGTCGTGTGGACAACCGCAGGCGGAATCAAAGCCGCAAACTATCTGCTTGACGATATTGAAACGTATTTCTTAACGTCTAAATAAAAAAACTCCGTCTGTTTAGACGGAGTCTTTTTTGCTTTTGCCGATCAGACGCGTGACGAGGAACATGGTGACAGAAAGAGATCTGTTTTTCCGATACGCCAAGTATTTTCCGCGCCATTCGGGTTTGTATTTTTCTTTAAATGCCCTGAGCCCGCTGAAGCTGTACATATACCGAACATTATTAAAAATGACAGCCGCGAAGCGTTCTGACCAGAAGGATGTAAAGGCTGTGCCGACATTGGCCAAAGGCGCCATACCCATGTTAAATGACGTGCATCCCTCCTCCTTCGCCCATAAAAACATGCGGATGAACAATGCATCCATAATACCGTTCGGGGCGTCACTGCGATAGCGCATCAGATCGACCGAGATTTCGCCTTCCTGATACATCGGCATGATTATTTGCGAAAGCCACAATGTCCCCTTCAGCATTTTTCATATAAGCGATCGGTGCTCTCTGTAAATATGACGGATCAAAGAACCCGAGTGAAAAGCCCTTCTCCTTTTTCGAGCCGAGCCATTCATCTGAGATTTGTTTGAGCTCTTCTAAAAAGGCTTCCGAAAATGGAGGATGGTCAACATGGAAGGTATATTCCTCCCGTTCAAACCGGTTATTGATCGCCCGCAGACCGGCTTTTTTCTTCCCTGATATGGTAAACGTGTTTAAGTCCACATAGGCTTCCTCGCCAAGTTTAAAAAAGTTATACCCAAAATCATGGTACAGCGCCATGTCCTCTCGTTCGATTTGATAGAACAGAACACTGAAGCCCTTTTGATGTGCTTCGTTCAGAAATTCTTCGAGCACAAGGGGGAACGATTCCTTTTGGCCGGACGGATCGCCAAGCACGACCAGACGTCTTGCGATTTTTCCAAACAGAAGCAATGCATTGCCGTCGCTTGAGAAATAAAACCGCTTATCCCCCAGAAAGCCGAGATGGCTGAGCGCGTTGCCGCCTTTATCATTCAAAAACTCAGCAAGACGTTTTGGATCAGCTTTTTCCCCAATTGGTTTGGTTTTCTTATGATACACCACTGTAAAGATAAAGAAGAACAGCGGAACGGCGATGACTGCCATAATGGTCGCATGTGTAATATGAGAAGTGCTGTGGACGAAATATTCGTGGCGCAGCACCTTCTTCATCCGATCCCAGATGAAGCTTGCGATAAGGTTATAGTTAAACAGCGCCACAGTAAACAGAGCCGCAGCGAAAATCATTTGTCCGAGCGTATAGGAAGCCTGTTCTCTGACAAATTGTTTTTTCAACAGCACAAGCAAAACGATGATAATCGGCAATATGAATATAGCACTGATATTAAGCCCTTTTAAAAAGCTGAAAACAAACCCGCCGACAAGCGCTGTAATCGCCATTGTATAGGACCGTTTTGTCCGTTTATAAAGCTCGATCGGCAATATCAGCAAAATGAGCGCTGAGCTTAAGGACAGCCCATTGAACAGCAAAAGGACCGGATGCGGAATGTGCGGAATGACTGTCAGCCGATCAATCGGCAGTGACACCGACGCAAGGACAATGAGACCGCCTACGAACACAATGAGTGAAAGCGATCCCTGCAAAATTCTCACTAACATGGCCCGCTGTACGACAAGCAGAACGTTTGTCGTTTCGATTGCCGGTGCAATTCGCGGGTTCGTTTCAAGCCGTTTCATCGTGCTTTCGGTCAGGTCGCCGGCAGCAAAGAACAGCCCCAAAACGAACGGGATAAATGAATAGACGAGCCGGTACAGCACAATCGACGTCACAATGGCTTCCTGATGGTAGCCTAGCTGCTCCATTCCGAGCAAAAACAAAAGGTCAAACGAGCCGAAGCCGCCTGGAACAAGACTGATCATGCCTCCGATTGCCGCAATCACAAATACCCCGAACACATACCTGATGTCAGCATGAATTCCCATGGCGAGCAGAGACAGATAGATTACTATTCCAGCCATAAGCCATTCTGCTACGGAAGCGCCCATATAAGCGAAAATCGGATTTTTCACTATGTCTCCGCCCTCTTCATCCTCTGCTTTGCGGCCTTTTCGTATAGCCGCCGCCAAAGAGATCGGCACAATCAGCGCGAAGCCGATAACAACCGCCCACAGCCATGGTTTTTCATTGATGACTTCATCCACGGGCAGCAATCTTGCGATAACGAAAATGCTGAAAACTGAAAGGCCGAGCAGCATCGAGGATGTAAGCCAGGCAATTCCTTTCACCAGCGCTTTATGGTCTTTTGTATGCTCCTTATAAAACATCATTCTTAACCCGACTCCGGCTAACCCTCCGAAGCCAAGGACATTATTAAATGAATTAGCAATCCAGGATACCCTGAACACCTTTCCGTTTGTGATCGAAAGGCGCAGCGAATATTTAAGAACGTAATCGTATAGTGACATGGCCGCAACAGCAAGCAGGCCGATGAGCACAAGAATGAATAAGTCGGTCCGCTCCAGCCCGTTGATCACCATAAGCGTTCGTTTGAATGACAGGTTTGTCAATTCTTTTTTCGACTGATAAAACACAAATAGTAAAACAGCAACAGGAAAAACGATTTTTAAAATTGATAAAGCATTCTTTTTAATCAGCAATGGTCTCTCCAATCATATACAGTTCGATATTTCTTTCCCCAATAATCTCCAACTCATTATACACTACCGCTATTTTTCGGACAAAGTCCCATCTGCGGTTTATGCTGACTTTCTTTCAGCAGTTAAAATCGAGTAATATGGTAAGAGGAGCGAATGATGAGGAAGTGATCAAATGGAATATAACTTACATGATACAACAGTATTAAACGAAAATATTCTTTCATCTGAGGAACGTGAAATTTGGGTGCTTTATATGAAAGTCTTAACATCTGCCGGGCTCGGTGATGTGTCTGAGTGGATGAAGCTGGATATGAGCATGCCGCAAATGAAAGTGCTGATGCTTTTAAACAATCACGGAACGCTGAAGGTCAGTGATATTGCAGAGAAAATGGGAGCTTCCCTGTCAAATACAACCGGGCTGCTAGACCGCCTTGAGAAATCCGGCTTTGTTAAACGATCGCATTCTGAAGAGGATCGCCGTTCAGTGGTTGTCCATTTAACGGAGGATGCGAAAAATATTTTTCGCGGGCTTTATCAAAAGGGCCATATGAAATTGAAGAGTTCCTTGGAAATGCTGTCTCCTGATGAAAAGCAAGCTGTTTCCAAAGGGCTTTCTATTCTTTCCAGAGCGCTGGAGCAGGCAAAAAAAGAATAATGTCAGGCGAAGTCTGTCCTCCCGCAACTGCGGAGGCAGACTTTTTTTATTTGACATTTAGTTCATTTTAAATGAATAATATATTTCAAGTGAAGCAAAAGGAGTTGATGAGTATGCCAAAGGCATTGGCAGATCAAAAAAGCCAAAAGTGGGCGATCAGCCTGTTTACCATCGGGGTATTTATGGCTGCGTTGGATAATGGGATCATCTCCGCTGCGCTGACCACGATAAACGAATCGTTTGCTGTTTCCCCGTCTTGGGGTTCGTGGGGCATTACGCTTTATACGCTCGGACTCAGCGTCAGTGTGCCGATCGTCGGAAAGCTTTCCGATCGCTACGGCAGAAAAAAGCTGTTTCTTATTGAAGTCGGCCTTTTCGGGCTTGGTTCTTTGCTTGTCGCCTTGAGCCAAAGCTTTCCGCTTTTTCTTATCTCACGGCTGATTCAGGCGCTTGGAGGGGGCGGAATTTTCATCATCGGAAGTTCTCACGTCCTTGCTACGCTTCCAAAGGAAAAGCAAGGGAAGGCCCTTGGCTTGCTAGGGGCGATGAACGGGATGGCTGCTGTGCTAGGACCCAATGTCGGAAGCTTTCTGCTTGATTGGACCGGATCGTGGCATTGGCTGTTTTTGATTAACCTGCCGATTGCGGTGCTGCTGGTTGTTTTCGGTGCATTTTTTATTGTGGAAACCAAAGCGCCGGAGGCCAAACGTCTCGACACGGCCGGAATTTTTCTACTGTCCTTGTCAATTTTGGCTGTAATGTACGGCATGACAAACCTTGACGGAACAAATCTCTTAAAAAGCCTGGGAGATCCTGAGGTTTATGGATTTATTCTAATCGGTATTTTCTGTTTTGCGGCGCTCGTATGGTTTGAGAAGCGGATGGAAATGCGCGGGGGCGATCCCATTCTAGCGTATTCTTTACTTCGGAATCACCTGTTTCAGCGAACGCTTATCATCGGTTTATTATCCGGGGGCCTGTTGGCAGCGGTTATTTTTATTCCGTCCTATGTTGAGCAATATTTAGGCGTTCCTGCCGCAAAAGCCGGCTATTGGATGACACCTCTCGCCTTAGCTTCCGGAATCGGCGCTTGGCTTGGCGGAGCGCTCACCGACAAAAAAGGACCGGTGAAAACTGTTGTGCTTTCAGGAATCATTTCATGTGCGGGATTTGCTTTATTTCCGCTTTGGGTGACGGAGAAATGGGAGTTTGTGATCGCAAGTGTGGTAGCTGGGATTGGTTTTGGCTTTCTGTTAGGCGCGCCGCTGAACGTCCTTGTATCAGAGGCAGCGAAAACGAATAAGGGCACGGCGCTTGGCACGCTATCATTGGTAAGGCAAATCGGGCTGACATTGGCGCCTACTCTTTATGCAGGTTTTATTACAGCAGGGTTTGACCAAATCGGTGATGAAATCAGCAGCCGCTTATCGGACAGCGGACAGTCAGGGAAGGATATGCAGATGATTCCCGAGATCGACAGTTCAGATGTTTCTTCTTTACAAGAACAGATCGAACGCATACCTGTGCCTGAAGTCAAAACTGCGATAAGCGATGCCATTCATGCAAGTGTTGCCAGCGGCTATGATCATTTATATGCGGCGGCGGCCGTGATTTCACTGCTGGTGGTTGCAGCAATCAGTCTCCCGGCTTTCCGCCGGCAAAAGCGTTAAGACCACCCCATCCGTTTGGAAAGCTCCGTAATATGAGCGATATGGTGATGGGAGTGCCAGACATACAGCCCGAGCGCGTTCTCTAGGGTAATGACCTTCTTTTGTATCGGGATGGTAAAATCCGCGCTGAAATTGCTGATCTGTCAGAGTGCGAAGAAGAGCTGTCCATCTTCCGTGAAGCTCCTGCAAAAGCGCGAGTGAACCGCTCGGCTCCGCTGTTTTGGAGTCTTCAAGCTCCGACCATGCTTTTTCATCATACGGACGGATAGCCGGTGTCTCTTCTGTCAAGGTTAATTTAAAACGGATATAGCCATTCATATGACTGTCAGCCAGATGATGTACAACTTGCCGGACGGTCCATCCGCCGTCTCGGTACGGTGTATCAAGCTGGCTGTCTGTCATCCCCTCAACGGCTTGCTTCAGCTTAGCCGGCACTTCCTCCAGCACTTGAATCCATTCTTCTTTCTGCTCGTTTGATATGAATTTCCTAAGTTTGTACTCTCCTATCGGATAGCTTAGATTGGCTGTTGACATGGTTTGGTCTCCTTTCAATAAACAGGCATCTAATAATCCTGAATCATTGGCATATATTAAATTCACTTTTATTTTAAAGGAAATGGTTTAATAGTTGTTCTATCATGTATATATTTGCGTAAAAAAAAGGCAGGAACGTTTCTCCTGCCGCGATGTTTCAGCCTGCGTGGTCTCGCACTTCCATTTTTACTTTTCGCTTCTTCGGCTGATAGATTTTCCCTACAAACAAATATCCATATTTAAACTTGTTCAGTGCCCAGGATGTCAGGATCGGGCCCGCTGTGCAGACGGCAAACATCAAGAAAACGGCCGGCACAGCGGGAATGTCCGGCATATTCAACAGCAAAACATAGCCAATGATCATAAAATAGGCGTGCAGCAGATAAATCGAAAAGGAGTAGTTACTGATAAACATAATGATTTTCGGTACGTGCTTTATGTTAGAAAACAGGTGAAAGCACAGGAAAATCATACTTGTTGAATAAAGCATGATGTCAGGCCGCTTTGAGCTGATCATGCCGACCTCTCCGAAATAAGAAACAGCCACAACCAACGCGGCGGATCCGATCGCAGCACTGTATATCACCCAGCGGTATTGATTCAGCAGCGCTAAAAACTGCTTGTACTCTTTTCCGCAGTAATAAGCGAGACAAAAGTAGAAAAGCCAGCCTGCAAACGGAACCCAGAAAAACGGAAAGGAACCGCCTTGTTCAGAAGCGGGAGCCGGACTGACTGCTGAGAAATAGCCCAAATAAGCGGCTGTCACCACAAACGAGACAGACAGCACCCATTTGGGCGATGCTTTTTTCAAATACTCATGAAAGAGCATGTGCAGGATGTAAAATTGGAAGATGACAAGAATGAAATATCCGATAAAGTTTCCTAAAAATACGTTTTCCAGATATTTCTGCACAAACGCCAAAAATGTCAGCTTTCCCCCCATTGCACTGGTCATCAGCAAGGCATCTATGGCTGCGATAAACAAAAACGGAATAAAAATCACTTTTCCTCTCTTCTTCAAAAACCCCTCCGGCACCCCGTCAGGATAAGAACGCGCCAGCAAAAACTCAGAGATGAAAATGAAAGCAGGCGTGCTGAACATCAGGAGTGTGCGCAAAGAATCAATCGTGTGAGAAATATCGGCAAGTGCTTCCGCCTGAAGCATCAGAACCATTGAAATGATATGGAGCAGAACGACACTTAAGCACGAAATGCAGCGGATCACAAAAATTTCTTTAATTTGCATAACAGCGCTCCTTTATTTCAAATTTTTAGAAATCGATGGTTGTACCATAACACACCTGCTTCAATTGAAAAAAGTGCCTGATTTCTTATCTTTCAGTATGCATGAAAGACTAAGACCCATAAAAATCCATAACTTTTTGTATACCACCCTCAGCCATTTGTCCCGTACAGCCGGGCTGCTATGCTTGACGCGCGGGAACAGTGTCCTGTTCACCTTTTGATAATAATCCAATTCGATTTCAGCATTCCCGAGTGAAATACGTTAAAAAAGCTGGCGTTACGGAAGGGACAATTTGTCCTGAAGGCGGTGGGGCTCCCGCATTTGCGAAAAGCTTCAGTAAAGAAGTGGTTGAGCTGGAATATGGAAGCTGAATAACCGCTTACTCTAGGTTCTGAATTCCTCAATCTGTCAGAAAACAAAAAACCTGCTGTCATGAACAGCAGGTTTAATCTAGCTCATACCCCGAGGCATCAGTTCGTATTTAGTCCCCCGCCATTTAATCCTTCTTTGATATAGGCGTTGACTTGGCTATTAGAAAGCAAGCCAATATGGCCGATGCCATAAAGCTGGATGTTTCTGGCTCCTTGTAATCGAGACAAGCTATTGATGACAATTTCATCATTTAGACTGTAGATTGATGTATAGAGAATCTTTTGATTAGGATCTGTACCAGGCAGCGCAACAGATGACACTAAACCATTAGCTCCTCCAAGCGTGACAACATTTTGAATCTTATTGCCCCCGCCTAAGTATTTTATATAGTATAGAGTATTGGCTCCTCCCATGCTATGAGCCACAATATCTACTTTTTTGCTCCTGTTTCTTTTAAAACACGATCAATATATGCAGCAAGCTGCGGCCCGTTATTTAGGTTATTCCCTGTCTTATCATAAAAATCAATCGCATATAGTTTATTGCTTTGCCAGCCTTGAGAGATTAAGTAATTTTTAATAGCAAAAAAATTGTATGACGCGCCGCTAATCCCATGAACAAGAACAACAGGATTATGTGCTGTTTCCGCTTTTGCACTTGAAGGCGGAGCGGCTAGAATAGACAAAATCAATGATAGACAAATAGATGATGCAATAAGTAATCTTTTCATTTTCCGTTTCTCCTCAATTATGTATTTACCAGAATGATTATACAATTAAATTTAAACTTGGTAAATATAAACTTATCAGAATCTTCAATTTCTCTATTATTTTGAAATAAGCATAAACCTGTCGATGGCAGTTGTCTGCAGTACACTTGATTCATACACTCGATAGCAACTTGAAAGGACAATAAGCGTAGGAGACATGCGGTTGTGTTCCCAGCCTCCCTTTCCTATAATATAGAGAACAGATGAAAGCTAGACATGAGATGGCAATGACTATTTGATATAGGACAAGTTTCAAGAAGGAATTCAATTTTGTTTTCCTGGTATAAGAGAAAAGAATGATACGATTTGCGGCAGGGCATTGAGAAAACTTCTGGTTTGCAAAAACAGCCATAGACACGGAGGACAGCATGAGAGTATTAAAATACGCCATATTAGGGCTTTTACGAAAAGGCGAATTGAGCGGGTATGATATTACAAGTTATTTCAAAGCGGAGCTCGGCCAGTTTTGGAGCGCCAAGCACAGCCAGATTTATCCTGAGCTCAAAAAGCTGACAGATGAAGGCTTTATCACATTCCGGACAACGATTCAGGGCACAAAACTTGAGAAAAAAATGTATACCCTGACTGACAGCGGAAAACAGGAACTGCACGCGTGGCTGACCCGCCACCATCCTATTCCGGAAACAGTGAAGGATGAATTTATGCTGAAGGCTTATTTCATTTCTTCTCTGTCACGCCAAGAGGCAGCCGACTTGTTTACAGACCAGCTGCTGAAGCGCAAGGAGAAGCTCGCTGACCTGCAAAGGAGCTATGAAAAGCTAATGGCATCAGCAGAGCCGATGTCGTTTTCTTCACCGGATTTCGGCCACTACCTTGTGCTGACGAAAGCGCTGGAGCGGGAGAAAACCTACGTTTCTTGGCTGGAGCATATTTCAGCCATGATACAAGAGGATACCCAAGAGCGGCCTTAAATGATCGAGAGTGACTGGCCGTCCGTCAAACAACATCTGGAACAGAGACTGAACCTGACAGAAAACAAGATATAATGATAAAAAGCATCTGCCCGGAGGCGGATGCTTTTACGTTCGGAGCGCTTTCAGCCCCACTGTGAAGGTGACAGCTGCGAAAGCAAACAAGATGCTGCAAATGCCGAGTATATCCGTGATGTTTGCCCCGTTAGCGATAATTTCTGTCAGTCCGCTCATCGCCCACTTTTGCGGGAGAAAGTCAGCAATGGACTGCATCAGCTTCGGCTCAATTTCTATCGGCCAATACATTCCGCTTACCATACACGTCGCAATAACGAATAAGTTGCCGAAAGCGAGCTGCTGTTCTGGTGTTCTGACATGGGCAGCAATCATCAGCCCGATACCCACGACTGCAAACAGAAAAAAGGATACTAACACGATCAGCGCAGCCGGATTGCCCCAGCTGATTCCGAACAGCCAATGGGATGCGAGAAGCAGCATTCCAAATTGAATCCAGCCAATCACAAAGAACGACAGCACATACCCCGCTCCAATTTCCGCGCGGCTGACAGACGCGGTGAGCAGTCTCTGCCAAACACCGCTTTTTCGCGCTTCTAATATCGTGCCCGCTGCCCCCATCATTGTCAGCATTACAAACAGAATGGAAAAGCCTGCAGCTCGTGAAGCTGTGTCACTTACGCCCTTGCCTTCTTTTTTATCATTGAGAGATTCCCGTTTTACAGCTGGAGCGCTATCTCTATGATCTTTGGCGATTACCGTTTTATAAGCCGACTTCCAGCTCTCCCCCGCCGCCTCGGCCGCCGTTTTTGCCGCGGTTACCTGAATGTTGAGCTTTGCCAGCTTGCTTTCGGCATACTGTTTAGCAACGGGCGCTCCTGTTAGTTCTGGACCGTGGCTGAAGACCAGCTCCGGCTTCTCGCCTTTTTCAAGCTTCTCTTGGAAAGTGCGGGAAAGGGTGATGACTCCGGCAATTTTCTTTTGTTTCAGTTTTTCTGAAGCTTTGCTTTTAGACATCGTTTGAAAGGTATACATATCATCAAGTTGCTTGAGCTCCCGGATATAATGCTGCGAAAGAAGCGTATCATCCTGATCGACGATCGCAAGCCGCACCTTATCATCATTTCCGCCGAGCAGACCGCCGAATACCAAGGTCAGCAGCAGCGGGGCAGCGAACATCATCAAATAGTTCTGCGGCTTCTTGAAAATGAGAGAAAGCTCAACGCCACAAATGGCTATGATTTTTTCTACCGTGTTTTACCTCCTTATCTTGTGTGAAGTCTTCTGATGCCAACAGCCAGTGAACAAAGGCCGATTGCCGCAAAAAGAAGGACCGGCGTTTGAAGTTCAGCCCAGCCTCCCCCCTCCATTAAGGAAAGAAAGCCTTCGAGCGCCCATCGATTTGGCACCGCCTTTGAAACAGACTGCAGGAAATCCGGAAATTGATAAAGCGGAAGCATAGAACCGCCGAGAACGGCAAGCACCTGTATCCCAAAACCGCCTAAAACATCCGCTGACTTCATATCGCTGAGGCATGATGCAAGAAGCATTGAAATGCCGGATACAGCTGCTGCGTAAGACAGCCCTAGCACACTCACGAACAAGAGATTGTCTCCCCAGTCCACATCAAAAACATTGATGGTTACAATAAGAAAAATGAAAAATTGTATAATGGCAAACAAATAGGTTCCGAGCCACTTCCCGAAGAGAATGGCGTATTTTTGTGCAGGCGTCAGAAGCAGTCTGGCAAGGGTTTCCGTTTCCTTTTCCAGCAAAAATGATTTCGCGCCGACCGTCATATGAAACAGCATAAACATGCATAGCATTGCCGCCGAATAGTATTGAAAACTGGTAACTTCTTTTGTGCCGACTGATTTCTCTGTAACAGCAAGCCTGGCACCCGCTTCTTTTTCAAGCGTCTTAGCAAGGTTTTCTGCAATGAGTGAAGGATTGAGCTTTCCTTGTTTTGCGGCTTCCGTCTTGGTGACATATTCCATTGAGGCGGATGACGCTTCTCGGACCGCCTTGTATTGATCTATAAAAGACACTGCAGCCGTTTCTATGATAGAGCCTTTTAATTCCTGATCAGTGCCAGCATAGACAGCGGCCGGTTTCTTGCCGGATCCCCAATGTGCCGGGACGGCAATTCCGACATCAATTTTCTTTTCCGCCAGCAGCTTTTTCATTTCCTTTTTACTGCCGGCTTCTGTGACCTTAATCATCTTCATTTTTTCAAGTACATCTGTTTTAAACATCTTCGATGCGCCTGACAGATCAGACTGGACATAGCCGACTTTGATTTCATCAATCTCGCTGCCTCCAAGGATTGATCCAAGAGCGGCCCCTAAGATGGCTGTTAAGATCAGCGGCATTAGGATAAGCATCATAAACCCTTTTTTGTCCGTGATTCTGATTTTGACATCTTTCCATGCGATCCATATTGCTTTTTTCATCGCCGTCCCTCCTAATCCCGCAATGTGCGGCCGGTCAGATTCAGAAACAGCCGTTCCAGATTTGGCTCCTGAACCTGGAGAGACAGGAGATTCGTTTGATGGGCAGCGGCTTCCGTGAGCAGGCTGGTGACTACTTTCTCATGGTGCGCCGCAGCAACCTCAATTTTGAGCTCAGATTCATTCACTGTCACATCATTCACATGGGCAAGAGAGCGGACAGCAGAAAGGAACCCTTCATCTGCCCTGCTGACAGTCATCTGGATGATCGTGTCTCCTCCAAGGCGGCTGCACAAATCGGTTTTCGTGCCGATCGCAATCATTTCTCCCTGATCAATAATGCCGATCCGGTCGCATAAATACTCGACCTCTTCCATGTAGTGACTCGTATAGATCACAGTCATGCCTGTTTCGTTGAGCTGTTTGACTGTTTCTAAAATATGATTTCTCGATTGGGGGTCGATGCCGACGGTCGGTTCATCCATGATTAGCAGCTCAGGCTTATGCATAAGGGCGGCGCCGATATTGATTCTCCGTTTCATTCCGCCTGAGAAGGTTTCGATTTTCTCTTTAGCACGCTCAGTCAGTCCGACATACTCAAGGACTTCTGCTGATCTTTTTTTGGCCTCTCCATGCGTGAGTCCATACATTTTCCCCCAGAATACGAGATTTTCTTGAGCCGTCAGTGTCGGGTACAGGGCGATTTCCTGCGGGACGATGCCGATTTTTTGTTTGGCTTTGTTCGTGTCTTTGCCGATGACATACCCGCCGACTGTAATCTCTCCACCGTTAAGCGGCACGAGTCCGGAAATCATAGAAATGGTTGTGGACTTCCCCGCTCCGTTCGGTCCGAGCAGTCCGAACGACTCACCCTTTTTCAAGGAAAAAGAGATTCCTTTGACAATTGTTTTTTTTCCGTATGCCTTTTTGATATTTTCTGCTTGAAGCACGCCGTTTCACTCCTTTTTTTATCCCATTGCCATTGTAGAAGAGATGAGAGTGTAAAACATGTGGCGCCGGATAGAACATCAGGCATAAAAAAAAGGCCTGCGGCAGGCCTTTTCAAGGTAACGCATATGCCAAACGTCATCTATCAAAAGACAGATACGCCATGTCTGACGGAATAAATGGCAGCTTGGGTTCTGTCTCTGACTGACAGTTTGCTGATAATGTTTGACACGTGATTTTTCACTGTGCCTTCTGTAATATACAGTGTTTCAGCAATTTCTTTATTGTTCAGCCCGTACCCGAGCTGAGCCAGCACTTCCATTTCGCGCTCGGTTAAGTCGTGCAGCTCCTTCGGTTTTTCTTTCTCTTCCGTTCCTTTCAGCTGTTTTTCACGTTTCCATTCATTCAGCATTTGGGCTGTGAGTTCCGGCGGGAGCACCATTCCGCCTGATTGAACAGTCATGACTGCTTTCACAATTGTATCGGCTGACATGTCCTTTAACAGGTACCCGCTTGCCCCTTCTTCAAGCGCTTCAGCAATCAGCTCTGAATCTTTAAAGGTTGTCAGCATCAGCACCTTTACGCCCGTTAGCGAGCTGGTGATCAATTTTGTTCCCTCCACCCCGTTGGACACCGGCATGCGAATGTCCATTAATACGATATCCGGTTCCAGCTCTTTCGCCTTTTCAAAGGCTTCCTGTCCGTTTCGCGCTGTGGCGATGACATCGAGTTCTTCTCGGAGCTGAAGCAGGGATGCCAGCCCTTCCCTGACGATATCCTGATCGTCGGTAATGATGATCTTAATCATGATAAACTCTCCTTTTGCTGCGCGGGCCCAAAGCTCCATTTTTTATTGGCCAAAGAAAATTCGGCGATTACAGTAAATCCTTGATCCGTTTCACTTTCAAAGCGGATCGATCCGCCGTGCTCCGCTGCCCGCTTTTTCATATTCAAAAGGCCAAAGCCGAGTGCCGCCTCGGGATTTCCTTTTCCGTCATCCTTCATAACAAGGCTGATGCTGTCCGTTGTGCAGGCAAGCTGGATTGAACAGGCTGTGGCGCCGCCGTGCCGTTTGGCATTTGTCAGCGCCTCCTGCACTGTTCTGATCACAGTCGGGTGCAGAGACAGCGGGACCAGCGCAGGGTCGCCGCTGACCATCAGTTCTGATGTGACGCCCGCATTTTTGTAAAAGTCTTCTGTCAGTTGTTTCAGCGATTCAATGAATGAGGGATCGCTCTCCGTTTGCAGGGTGCGTACTGATAAGCGGATATCATCAAGCGCTTCACGGGCAAGCGTTTCACATACCCCGACTGTCTCTTCCGCTTTTCGGCTGTCTCTTTTTTGCCATTCACGCAGAAGCTGCAGCTGGACAAGAAGCGCCGTCATTTTGTGCCCCACTGTATCATGGATGTCCCGTGCCATTCTGTTCCGCTCGTGAATGGCGGTGAGTTCTTCGACCTGCTTCGCATATAAATGCAGCTCCTGGTGTGCGGCTGACAGCGCCAGATGCGAATCCGTCAGTTCCTGAAACTGCTGTTTTGCCGTTTCTTGTGCTTCAAGAAGTTTGCCGATTAATTTACCGACCACCCCGCAGAACACCACAAATGTCATGCTGGTGATATGATCCATGACGTATTCATTGCCGACTAATAGATATGTACGAATGAGGACAATTGAAAACAAAATGGAGCAAAGACATAACACAGACCATGCCATTTTTCTATTGAACCCGCGCAGAAAAAATGCGACAGCTACCGGACATAGCATAATAATGAACAAACCAGTGCCGGGAAACATGAATCCAAACGAAAAGCCGACCGTAATATCAATCAGACAAAACCAGACGTCATACTTCTCTATTTTCAGCAGAAAATGATTGGCTGCATACACGGCAGCTCCTAACGCTATAAATAGATATTCAAACCAATTATCATTCTTTACGAGGGACAGATACATCGAACAGCTCACCATTAAGGTGAAAATTCTTGTAAATAAAAGAGCCTTCACGCTCATCACTCCTATAAGCAATTCCCTTCTTATCATACCTGCCTCTTGTTATTTTTTACAGGTGTTTCTGGAAGATAAATCCCGGAATTAAAAAACCGCATATGAACTCTATGTCAAATGCGGCGCTTTCACTTATTTATTCAGATTCATCGCTCCCGAATAATAGGTGTGAAATAAGGCACCATTTTGCTCTATTTAAAGCGGTTGAGCCCGTTACATGATGGTTCAGTTCCATGTCTAACGCCCCCTTACAGGTTGGTTCTCTTACCATAACAAGGCGGACAAAAATAAAAAATCCCCCTGCCGTTATTTACGGCAAAGGGATGACAGTCAAATCACAAATTTGATAAACGCTCCGGAGACAGGGTCTTTCACATGAAAATGATTTTCCGTTTCTTCAATCGAATATCCAGCGTTTTTGACTCGGTCCGCCACACGTTTGAGTTCCTCTTGATAAGGCAGGACAACAGTGTAATAGTCTAGTCCGCTGGCATTTGCCGGTTTAGGCGGCGCGTTTCTTCCCGCCCAAATGTTTAAACCGATATGGTGGTGGTAGCCACCGGCTGAAACGAAGAGAGCAGACATGTCCGCATAGTCTCCGACAATGTCAAAGCCCAATACACCTGTATAAAACGCTTTTGCTTCATTCAGATCGCTGACATGCAGATGAATGTGCCCGATGACCGTACCGTTTGGAAGTGTTGTTTTCCGCTCTTCTCCGGCCTCTTCCAAAAGGCCCTCGATGTCGACAGCAGTTGTCGTCATGACATAGTTTCCTTCACGATCCCGCTGCCAAGTGCTCCGGGGGCGGTCAGCGTACATTTCAATTCCGTTTCCGTCAGGATCAGAGAGATAGAGCGCCTCGCTGACAGCGTGGTCTCCCTGTCCGAGGGCAATCCCGTTTTCAATCAAGCGGGCAAGTGCGATACCAAGTTCCTTTCTGTTGGGCAGCAGAATCGCAAAGTGATACAGGCCCGTTACCGTGCGTTCAGGCAAGACGACAGCGCTTGGATTTTCTTCCAGAATCAGCAGGGGGCATTTTCCGTCAGCCGTTAATTCAGCTTGGCGGTCCGTCTTATTCAAGACTTGAAAGCCGATCACGTTGCAGTAGAACTGAAGGGAACGCTCCAGACTGCGGATTGTGAGTTTGACATAGCCAATGGTTGTATCCTCATGAATGCTGGTCATGCTGTATGCCTCTTTTCTTATGCTGATACGTTTTCGTTCTTTTTTGCTTTAAACACGAATGGGTCCAGTGCCAGGAATCTGCTTCCAGTAAGCGCCAGGTGAATGGATGTCAGAAGCAGAAGGTAATCAAATTCTGAGTTCCCCATGAATGGCGCTTTCAGCTTCACTGTAATAATGGCTCCGATCAGCGTAAGAGCAAACAAAACACCTACAATACGTGTAGCCAATCCGAAAAAGACGAGCACTCCGCCAACGAGTTCAATCGCTGCGATGACATACGCCATAAAGCTTGGAAGACCTATGCTGCCGAAAAATTGGATCGTGCCCTCCATTGCCTGAAACTTTGATAAACCGTGAACAAAAAAGATAATACCTGTGATGACTCTTAAAAGTAATGTGCCAATTTCAAATGATTTATTCATTTTTATCCTCCTTGATAAATGTTATCACTTACTTAATGTAAGCTAGTATATATACATAACTTGTTTACGTCAAGTAATTTTGTTACATTTTACGAAATTGAAATGAAAGTACTATAAATCTGTAACAAAAAAGACCTTTGTGCAGGACAAAGGTCTTTTTCATTATTGCTTAAATTGGCTTTCGTATAAGTCACTGTAAAATCCTTTTTGGCGTATCAGCTCATCATGGCTGCCTTTTTCAATCATTTCGCCGTCTTTTAACACAACAATCTGATCCGCTCGTTGAATGGTATTCAGCCTGTGGGCAATGATGACGCTCGTTCTCCCCTCCATTAAGCGGGCAAGCGCTTCTTGGATTTTCACTTCTGTTACGGTATCAATGTTGCTTGTCGCTTCATCCAAAATGAGCAGAACCGGATCGGCCAGCACGGCTCTTGCTATGGAGATCAATTGCTTCTGCCCTTGACTGATGCCCGAGCCGTTTTGTGTCAGCACTGTATCATATCCTTTTGGCATCCGCGCAATAAAGCTGTGCGCATTCGCTGTTTTTGCTGCGGCCTCGACTTCCTGATCGGAGGCATCGAGCCTGCCGTAGCGGATATTTTCTCTGATCGTGCCTTGGAACAAGAACGAATCCTGAAGCACAAACCCCATGTTTTTTCTCAGGCTGGCTCTTGTCAGTTTTTTAATATCAATCCCGTCGATTAAAATGCTTCCCTCATTGGGCTCATAAAAACGGGCAAGCAGATTGGTAACAGTAGTTTTTCCCGCTCCTGTCGGGCCGACAAAGGCGATTGACTGCCCGGCCGGCACTGTGAATTGGAGGTGTTTCAGCGTCTGATTGTTTTCCTCGTAGCCGAAGGAAACATTTCGGAATTCAATGCTGCCTGTTTGTATCGGCTGATGCAGGGCATTCTTTTCATCCTCCCGCTCCTCTTTTTCATCCAGTACGTCAAACACCCGTTCAGCGCCGGCAATAGCGGACAGCATCGTATTAAACTGATTGGCCAGATCATTTAAAGGGCGTGTGAACTGTCTTGAGTACTCGGCAAAGACAACGATGGTGCCGATGGATATCCAGCCTTTCAGCGCAAACAGTCCGCCGATTGCGGCAATGATTGTAAAGCTTAAATTGTTTAAAGAGTTCATCACTTTCGGGATAAAGCCGGAAATCGTCTGTGCCCAGAAGCCTGAAGTCTTGAGTGCGGCGTTTTTTTCCAGAAACTCAGCTGTAATCTGGTCTTCCCGTGAATACGCTTTGATGACCTTTGCGCCTGAAATGCTTTCTTCAATATATCCGTTCAGCTCGCCAAGATTTTTTTGCTGTTCTTTAAACAGTTTTCCCGTACGGTTTGTGATCCATTTCAGACTCACCGCCATTACCGGAATGATCGTCAGCGTGATCACCGTCAGAAGCGGACTCATATACAGCATGACGGCAATCGTTCCGACGAAAGTGATGACACTCGACAGAATTTGAATCACCGACGTATTTAAAGTGGAGCTGACATTTTCGATGTCATTGGTCACCCGGCTCATCAGCTCGCCATGCCGCTGTTTATCAAAAAACGGGATCGGCAGCTCATGCAGATGGGTGAACAGCTCGCTTCGCATTCTAAAGACTGTGCCTTGCGAAATCGTGATCATCCAATAGTTTTGAAACCAGAGTGACAAAGATTGAATGAGATATATGCCAAGCAGAATGAGCAGAACGGGAATAAGCCCGCTGACCGTCTGGCCGACGATGAAATGATCGATGGCCTTTCCGATCACAAAGGGGCCGAGGAGGCCGAATATCGCGCTGATTACGACCATCAGCATAACGAGTATGAGCAGCCCTTTGCGTTCTGCCAGGTATGACCAGATTCGCCTCAGGGTGCCTTTTGTATCCTTTGCTTTCGCTCTTTTTTTGGCGCGTTCCTTTTTATCGATTGGGATTTTGGGATATTGGAAAGGCTTGCGGATGTCTTTCAGCACGACTCGCTCCCCTCCCTTCCGAATTGCGACTCGTAAATGCGCTTGTATAAATGTGATTCAGCGAGCAGTTCGCTGTGTGTGCCTTTTTCTATCAGCTCGCCATCCTCCATCAGCAAGATTTCATCAGCTTTCATGGCCGTTGTTATTTTTTGTGTAATGATTAAGGTTGTGCACTCATATGTGCTGATGGCCTCAAGCAGATTCGCTTCCGTTTGCAGGTCAAGCGCGCTTGTGCTGTCATCCAAAAGAAGGATGGATGGTTTTCTGATGAGCGCCCGTGCAATAGAAATCCGCTGCTTTTGGCCGCCGGACAAATTGACGCCTCTTTGTCCCAAGACGGTATCATATCCCTTCGGAAGCTTCATGATCGTTTCATGGATTTGCGCGTGTTTGGCCGCTTCCATTATTTCATCAAGTGAAGCATTTTCTTTGCCCCAAGCAATATTTTCTTTGATCGTGCCTGAAAACAAGAGCACTTCCTGAGGCACAAATCCGATTTGCTTGCGAAGACCCTCCGCAGGAAAATCATCAATTGGCTTTTCATCTATGTAAATGCTGCCCGAATCCGGCTGATAAAGCCGCGGGATGAGCTGAAAAAGCGTTGATTTTCCTGATCCTGTCGCCCCGAGAATCGCAATCGTTTCTTTCGGCTTTGCGGAAAATGCGACATGCCGCAGCGCTTCTCTGTCCATATCCGGATATCGGAAGGACACATCCTGAAAGTCAATTCGGCCTGACAAGCGATCTGAGAGTAATCCTCCCTCCTGCTCGTCACCTTCTGTTTCAAGCACTTCGCCGATTCTGTCGCCTGAGGCTTTTGCCCGGGTAAAAATCATAATCAAAAACGGGAACATAGAAAGCGCACCCGTAATTCGTGTCGCATAGTTAATAACAGCGACGACATCGCCGACCTGAGTGCCTCCGCTTGTAATGCTGTGAGCTCCCGCCCATAAAATAAACAGAATGCAGAGGTTCATCAGCAGCATCAGCACAGGCATTGTAAATTCTACAAGCTGAAATGCCGAGACCGTTTTTTGCATCAGCATCGTGTTTGCTTTGATAAATCTCTTGACCTCATGGCTTCCGCGCAGCAGCGCTTTAATCAGCTTGATCGCAGTTAAATTTTCCTGCATGATCGTATTCACTTGATCCAGCCGTTTCTGAACAGACCTAAACAGCGCTCCGCCTTTTTTCAGTACCCAAAGCAAAAACAAAATCAGGATCGGAATCGTCACAAGAAGAAAAAAGCCGAGCTTCACGTTAACAGCGAGTGACAGCACAATGCCGCCCACAATCATTAACGGCGCACGTAGCATAAACCTCAGGCTCATAAAAATCAGGTTTTGCACCTGTGTTACATCGTTTGTGAGCCTTGTCATATAGGATGAGGATGAAAACTGTCCAAATGTTGAATAAGAGAAGGACTGGATTTTTTGAAAAAGCCCTTTTCTCGTATCGTAGGAAAAGCTTTGGCTGACATGGGCAGCGTAAAAGGAATTCAGCATACCCGCCGCAAATGATAAAATGGTCAGTCCGATCATGACCGCACCCCATATCCAAACATGCCGCATGTCTTGCTTCAAAATCCCATCGTCGATGATTTTTGCAATCAATAGAGGCTGTACCAGTTCAACCGCGAGTTCCGTCAGCATGAGAATCAGCGCAATTCCCACCAGAAGTGAGTATGGTTTTAAATATGATAAAGCCTTTGACATGTAAAAGCCTCCAAATCCCTTTATAATCGGTTGTCTCTATCTTTACTTTACTATGATGGTCTTTTTGACGGCAAACGAAAACCCTCCTATAAAGGAGGGTCTGCTTTATTGATCTAATAGTTTTTCCACATGCTCCCGCATCTGCGGTACACTCAATCCGATAATCACCTGAAACGCTTTCCCGTTTCTGACGACGCCGTGTGCGCCAAGCGCGCGGAAGACGCTGTCGGGTTCGACCTTTTTTTCATCCTTGACGCTGACTCTGAGGCGGGTGGCGCAGTTTGTGACCTCGGTGATGTTGTCTTTTCCGCCTAACGCTTCGATGTACAATGCAGCGGTTTCATCTGCCGTTTCCGCAGCGGAGGCGGTTTCATCCTTTTTGTTTTTTCTTTCTCTGTATTCCTGTTTTGAATACAGCTTTGTTTCCTGCTGATCGTCAATTTCACGTCCCGGTGTGGCAATATTGAATCTAAGGATCAGAAATCGGAAGACGAAAAAATAAATAGCAGTAAATGAGAGTCCAATCAGAACTTGATACACATACGTCATACCGTGGCTGCCAAAGAGCGGAATCCAGTTCAGGGTAACCGCCTCGATTAACCCGCCCCCCATGTTTCCGACAACACCGGCCATATACATGACCGTCGACATTGTCGCGGCGAGTACGGCGTGAACCGCAAATAGGAAAGGAGAGATGAATAAGAAAGTAAACTCAATCGGCTCTGTAATGCCGGCGACGATCGCCGTGAGTGTGACAGGAATCAGCAGGCCGGCGACGAGTTTTTTCTTTTCCTTTTTGGCTGTGACATAAAACGCGAGCGCAATCCCCGGAATGCCGAAGATTTTCGAATTGCCGTGAAGCGCGAATCCGCCTTGTGGGAACAGCTCCTTCAGCGGTTTGGCGCTTTGTGAATATTCACCGAGGTGCTGCGCCCAATACGTGACGATACCGCCTTCCGCCACAGCCGGGCCGTAGATGAACGGCGTGTAAATAAAATGATGAAGACCGGTCGGAATTAAAATCCGTTCCAGGAACGTGTAAACCCATACACCTGCTGCCCCCGAGGCAACAAGGAAGCTTTGAAGCGAGGCAATTCCCGTTTGGACCATCGGCCAGATAAAAGACACGGCCAGAGCGACCGGAATCATAATGAAGAAGGAAATCATGACGATATACGTGGAGCCTTGAAAGATGCCGAGAAAATCAGGCAGTTTTTTATCAAAATAGCGGTTATGCAAAAATACAACAATGGAAGAAATAAAAATTGCCCCAATAATGTTGGTATCAAGCGTTTTAATGCCGGCAATCATCGTTAGTCCGCTCGTTCCGCCGACCTCTTGGTTCATGTCGACGCCGAATGCTCCTCCCCATACCGTCAGGATCGAGCTGACAAAGTAGTTGAACGTCAAGTAAACCGTAAGCGCTTCCAAACAAGCGCGCGCCTGGGCTTTTTTCGCCAAAGCGACTGGGATGCCGATGGCAAATAAGAGCGGCATTTGATTAAATACGGTCCAGCCGCCCTGCTCAATGATATACCAGCACTGGTACCAAAACCCGTCAGGATCGGCGAGCGGCCCCATCAGGGTTTCGTTTTTGAAAAGTGTGCTGACACCGACGATAATGCCGGCGAAAGCAAATAATAATACAGGCACAAACATCGCGCTTCCAAAGCGCTGGACTTTTTGCATCATATCAAAACCCCCTGCTACTCAATGTCGTTTTTTTCAGCTTCTTTGTAATCAACATATGCGCGGAATAATGCTTCGCCAACGAGAAAAAACGGCGCAAAAGCGACAATTTCTTTTTTATCGCTCAATGTCACGGCCTTGCTTGTCGCATAAAGATTATGAGGTGTCAGTTGGGCGAGGACATTGTTTTTCAGATTCGTAATGGAAATAAAGGGAACACCCTTTGCGGAAAGCATTCTTGCCTGCGGGATCAGCTCAGGTGTTTCTCCGGACAGCGAAATGATGATAAACAGGTCATTCACCTTAAAATCATCCTGCATCTGGTCAAATTCATTTCTGCCCTCAATTAAAATCAGATACTTATTGAGAGGGATAAACATTCTTTGCAGATCATGGGCGCATATCTTTTGCGCCGTTCCGGACCCGTACACGAACATGCGGTCCGCTTCATCAATCAGCTGGCACATGTCCGTCATGTCCTTTGTCCTTAAAAATTTCAGGTTTGCTTCAATGTCATCCAGCAGCTTTTGAAAACTCATACTCTCGCCTTCTTCCGACTGATCTTCCCACTTCAAAAAAACGCGAAATTCACTGTAGCCGCTGAAACCAAGCTTTTGGGCAAGACGCAAAATCGAGGAACGCGATACACTGCACGCTTTCGCAAGGGCATCGATTCCAAGACGATAGCACGTGTTCTTGTGATTCAATATATATTTCAAAATATGAAAATCGTTGTCATTTAATTTACTGTAATGCTGATTAATCAGTTCTTCGAGCTGCATATCAGATCCCCCCATTTTCTTTCTATTATATACAATATAGATTTCAAAAATGGGGGATTTTTCAGTTAGGAGATGCGGCTAGGGCTTTGATCAAGCTCAGGCCAGAAATCTTTATTGGCTTCCATTAAATCTTCGAGAATGAGCCTTGCCACACGGGCGTTCGGCACTGTTTTTGAGAGAATGAGCGCCTGCCATAGTTTTTGGAAGGATTTTTCCATCCACGCCTCAACTGTCAATTTCTCAACTGATACCTGCTGCTCCATCAGTCCTTTTTGGAACTGCGGAATGTTTCCGACTGTGATCGGTTCAGGCCCGTTTGAGCCGACGATACACGGCACCTCTACCATCGCTGTCGGGTCAAAGTTTGCGATTGCGCCGTTATTTTCAACGATTAAAAGCATTCTTTCACCTGTATTGTAGGCAATGGCACGGGCCAGATCGACGATATATGACGCGTGATCGTCTATTTTGATGTCGCTGTTTTTAGAGGATTGCTCGCGTGCAATCATATCGCATTGGCTGAAAATAAAGGCTTCGCGTCCTTCCATAACTTCGTTTGCCCGCGTATGGTTCGGATTTGATTTTTTCACCATGTCATCCGGGAACAGATAATATTGTAAATACGTATTCGGCAATGTGTCTGGATCGGCGGCCTGCACGTCACGCGCTTTTGCGAACGTGTCATTCCAGCTCGCCTCCACCGCTTCGGACTCTGCGTTCGGAATATACCCGTACTGAGACACATGTTCCTTCAGCTTCGGCATTAAATCATTGCCCTCTTGATCCTGAATGGATGTCCACCAGCCGAAATGATTTAACCCGTAATACCGGACCTTCATTTCTTTTCTTGAGGACAGGCCGAGAATTTGCGCCATACGGTCTTCGATACCGACCGGCATATCACAGATGTTGAGGATTTTTGAGTTCGGTCTGAGGCGTCTCGTTGCTTCCGCCACAATCGCCGCTGGGTTGGAGTAATTCAGCATCCACGCATCTGGCGAGTATGTTTCCATGTAATCTAATATTTCAAGCACGCCGCCAATTGAACGCATACCGTATGCGATACCGCCCGGCCCGCACGTCTCCTGGCCCACAACTCCGTACTTCAGCGGAATTTGCTCATCAAGCGCGCGCATCGCGTATTTCCCTACCCTGATGTGTGCCATGACAAAATCAACGTCTGTAAAAGCTTCTTCCGGATCAGTCGTCGCTGTAAATTCAATTTCCGGTGCTTTTTCTCTGATAAAAACGTTACAGGCCCCCGCAATCCGCTCCTGTCTTTCCTTATCATTGTCATACAGCTTCAGCTTTCTGATCGGAAACTCCTCCAAATGATCCAAGAGCATCAGAACAATCCCGGGAGTAAATGTGCTCCCTCCGCCCGCTATTACGATTGAGAATGATTTTTTCTTCATATAACGACCTCCTTGATAACGTTTACATTTTATTTATACCATGTGACAGCTTGTCTCGTAATGCTTTTGGCGCACTTAGGTCATTTGATCAGTTTTAGTTTTTTTTCCCATAGAGCGGGAAATTTCTCACTTGCTATCATGTAAAAAATTTGATTTTTTTACCTTTTTTGCACTCTCAAAGTCTCATCATCTGTGAAATTCGAGTGAATATACGCCCTTCCTGTTCTTATGAAAAGGTTCTTTTGTACGATTCGGATACATGCCGAATTATTTATAATCATTTATATAAAACATCCATTTGTGCGTTAATTTAGGAAAGGCAGGGGACAAAAGTTGGACTCACATAAAGTCATCGAGCTTGCAAATCAGTACAGTGCAGCCGCAGAAGAGGTCAGAAGCTCAAAAATGCTCCTTGACTCCCGGTTATCTGCATTGGGCGATGCGTGGCAGGGAAAAGCAAGAGACACATTTGACCAGGATTTTGAGGAAACAAGAGCTGCCTACGACCAGTTCGAACAGGAGCTGCTTGAAACAAGCCAGGAACTTAAGGCAGCTGCCGTAAAAATAGAAGAACGAAAAGCTGAGATTGCCAGAATGGAAGAATTAGAAAGAAAAGCAAGAGAGGAAAGACATAAACTCGAGAGGTGAATAGCGTGTCAGGAAACATTGCAGTTGATCCGGATAAGCTTGAACAGCTGGCAAATGATGTGGTCACAGAATTAACTGATATGGAAAACAAATATAAGGATTTGCATGGGGAGCTGGGACAGCTGATTTTACAATGCGATCCCCGCTACAGCAGCTGTTTTTCGGGGGTCGGGGATGCTTGGAGCTCAGGAAAAGCGCTCGTCAGCAAGCTGAGTGACAATGAGATATTCATCAGAAAAACGAGCGACAAATTTGTTGAGCAAGACAATATTTTACGAAAGCTTTATAACGCTTATGACAAATATGGAACGATGACAAGCTTAACCGCCCTTATGCTGACCCAGGGAAAATACTACGGATTAGGGCTTACAAAGTTTGTGAAACAGCCAAGCGGCTTACATACTGCACGCCATTCAAACATTCTATTGGACATTTCCAGAGCAGTAGACAGCTCCCGTTATCAAAAAGCAGCCAGAGTGCTTTTGAACCCAAAATATCTGTTTAAAAAGACAAACCGACCATTTTCTGATCTGGTACATAAAAAGTTTACAAAGTACTTTCCGCAGGACACAGTGGATTTTTCAAACAGCGTAAGGAGCTATACAAGAGGATTTGTTAATGAAGCCGGCGTACGCTCAACGCTGAAGGACGTCGGAAAAACAGGCTTGAAATTCGCAAAAGGAAATGCCATTACAGCGACACTCATAACCGGAGCGACAGAAACGTTTGGAGCAGGCTTAAAGATCGCAGAAAACTACTCGAAATACGAAGACAAACCCGAAGTGCTCAAAAGGGAAAATGCAAAAGCTGTTGGCAATGCAGTGAATAACACGATTTTTATCGCTGGCGGGGCAACGGCAGGCGCAGTCGTCGGCGGTGCCGTCGGAAGTGTGTTAGGCCCTGTTGGCACAGTCATCGGCGGTACGATTGGTTCCGCTGTAGGCGGTTTTGTTGGGGAGAAAATTGCCAAATTCACATCAGGTTTCGCTGAAAAAGCAGCCATAAAGCTAAAAGAACCGATTCATGCTGTCGTTGATACAGCCAAGCAAGGCTTGGAAGCTGCCGGCAAGGTCGTAGAATCAGTGAATGACGGCATAGATGCGGCCAATAAAACAATTCATAAAGGAATGGAGAAAGCAAAGAAAACGGCGGACTCGCTTATACACGGCGCAACCCATTTCCTTAAAGGCAAACTTTCATTCGGATAGGAGAATAAATCATGAATCAGTTTACGATCAGCTTAGAAGAGCTCATATTTTGTTTTTACAGCGAAGGCTTTTTTGAACAGGGCATGTCACTGAAGCAAGCCTATTTCCCTGAAATTGAAGATGAGCAGCTCGGTTTCTTATTTGAAGCAGCCTGCCGTTCGCTTTTGGCGAAGGATGCTGTTGAATACCGGAATCATCAATACAGGTTAAAAGACGAGTACTGCCCGTTTATCCACGTATTAAATGACGCGGACTATACAGTAAAGCTTTCCAAGTTTGACGAACAAGGCAGTGAACGGAATGTTTCCTGCCACGTTTCTAAATTTGGCACCTACTCCCATGAGCTTCTTTTTGATGAGCAAGTACATAGCATAAAAAAAATGGAATCAAATGACGGATTGCTTACAAAAGCAGCTGAGTTTTTAAATATAATAGATACCGAGGATAAAAGCGAATCTATCCTAGCTTTGACATCAAATGAATTTGAATTACTTCTGGAAGGTGCTTCCGAGACTCCCTCCTATCTGAAGGAATTCCTTGGAAAGCACGACTATCAGGAGGACATTACCCGGTTTATAAATGATTTGGCTTTGCGTAAAGGAAAGCTGGATACACTGATGCGCCTGTCTTACGATAAAGATAACGCGCCGGAAGTGGATGACATGGCTTTTATCCTGCCCGGCACCCGCCATACTTGGCTTATTACGGGTATCACGCAAAATGAATTTTCTGTCATAACAGCAAGTGTAGATATAATAAAAGATATGCTTTTTGTTAAAGAGCGATAAAGGAGAAAAACAATTGAAGAACAATGAAGTCATTAAAGTGAAAAGCAGAATGTTTTTCAGAATCTGGCTGTTTCTCGCAACTGGAGGCGCCGTGATTGCAGGCGTATGGCTGGTGTCAGAAGCCATTACGTTCGAATCCAAATACGCTCTGCTTTATTTAGGTGGCGGATTGATGGCAATTGTCTATGGCTTGATCACATTTTCTATGGTTTTACCAGCGTTCACAAGTCGAGGAAATGTTATTTTTCGTATCAAACAAGGGCCTGATGGGAAGATTTTCACAAAAAAACGCAGCGTGCCTTTTACTGAAATCAAGCGCATTTATATGGGGCGCCATCAATACAGTTTGAAAGGGATTTTCTTTGAGGATATTATCATTGAGAGGAATGACGGCAAGATCGTTCGCATTCCGACTTGGAACATCATAGCTAATCCATTATTTTTTGAAGCGGTTGAACGCTATATGCTGCCGCATATGACGGAAGAGGCGAAAAACAATTGGATCAGCCAATTTACGGAGATTCAGCGCAGTGTGTATTTGAAGGAATTTGAAGAAAATCCGAAGCTTTAACGCGTCTCTCTCCTTTATAATGAAATACAACTGCAGTTTGAGGGGTGCGCGTGATGCTGATGACCATTCTTTTATTTCTAGCGGCGGGGCTTGCTGAAATTGGCGGGGGCTATTTGATTTGGCTGTGGCTGAGAGAAGCGAAGCCCGTCGGGTACGGGGTAGCCGGGGCGCTGATCTTGATTGTGTACGGCATTCTCCCGACGTTTCAATCCTTCCCTTCCTTCGGCCGGGTATACGCCGCTTATGGAGGGGTGTTCATCGTACTAGCTGTCTTTTGGGGGTGGCTTGTCGATCGGAAAACTCCAGATCTGTATGACTGGATCGGCGCACTGATTTGTCTGATTGGCGTTTGTGTGATTCTATTTGCGCCGCGAGCATAACAAAATGGCCTGCTTATGAAAGCGGGCCATTTTTGTTTAATCCTCTTTTAAATTGTTCAGCAGCACTTCATGCTCCTGCTGCGGTTCATCCAGCGGATAAATTCTTGCTGTTCCGGTTTCTTCATTCACATGCTGAATGTAAATCGGCACTCCGTTGTATGTTACTTTTTTCATATCCGGTGATTCCACGATTTCTTTTGCTCTCTGTATATTCATCTCAACACCCTCCTTCACACATAACGTTTCCACTTCTTGAAAGAAGTATGCTTTATGATCCAGCGGTCATATTAAATTTTTTCAATCGTTTGTAGAAGGTGCTGCGCGGAATGCCGCTGATTTTTGCTGCTTTGGAGACGTTTCCTTTTGCTGTTTCAAGCGCATTGATGAGGATATCTTTTTGAATTTGCTCTCGGAGATTCAGCGCCTTTGTTTCAGCCCGCTTTTCTTTTACGGGGCCGATCGGCAAGCCTGACGCTTCGAGCAATAAGGAAAGCGGCTCGTCACTCAGCCTTCCGTCCGGAAATCTGATGGAAAGGCGTTCAAAAACATTAAACAGCTCGCGGATATTCCCCGGCCACTTCCATTGCTTCAGCACGTCCAAAAAGCCTGGCGGAAGCTCTCCCGGCCATCCATTTTTCTGTGTGTAGTACGCAAAGAGGTCCTCAATATCTTCAAGACGGTTCCGCAGAGGAGGAAGCTGAATCGGGTAGACATGAAGGCGGTAAAACAGGTCCTCTCTGATTTTTCCGCTTTCTGCGAGTTCACGCAAATCACAATGTGTGGCAGCAATCACTCTGATATCAACTGGAATTTCCTTTGTCCCGCCAATCGGCGTAATCTTGCGTTCCTGAAGCACCCGTAAAAGCGCTACCTGCATCGAGTGGGAAATTTCTCCGATTTCATCTAGAAATAAGGTGCCATGATTCGCTTTTTGGAAGGCGCCTTTGTAGCCATTTCGTTTCGCTCCCGTAAAAGCGCCTTCTGCATAGCCGAACAGCTCGCTTTCGATTAAATCCGACGGGATCGCTCCGCAATTCACTGCTACAAACGGCCCGTGCTTACGGTCGCTGTTTTCATGAAGCGCGCGGGCCGCGACTTCCTTCCCCGTGCCGGTTTCGCCCGACAGACAAACTGTCGCATCTGCCGCGGCCGCTCGTTCGAGGCTTATGAGCATGGCTTGCGATTGCCTGCTTTGTCCGAGGACTCCATGAAATCGAAAGGCCGCTTTTTTCTTTTGTTCCGATAAATAAAAACAAGTGCCGCTGTCCCCCATGGTGACCGCTTTTTCGATCGTAAAACCCTTTTCCTTCAACTCATAAAGATGCCGGCCTTGCCAATCCGGTATTGACGTTTGTATCGGTAGGCTTGCGCCGATGATGTGCTGTTTGGCATTGCAAAGCACGATCGGCACACGGGACGATGCCCTATCGGCAAAGCGGCTGAGCAGTTCAAGCTCTTTCTCCCTGCTTTTGGCTGCCAATTCCCGTTCCGCGGCAAAGGCGATGGCCGCGGCAATGCCGAGCATATTTGGCTGTGCGTGCGCTGCTGGGCAAGAGATATCAATCACCCCCGCAAGACTGCCGTCCTCATAATGAATCGGTGCTGCTGAGCAATTCCAGTGATGGGAGGCGACAGAATAATGCTCTGAACCTTGAATGACAACCGGCTCGCTAATGTGAAGCGCCGTTCCGATTGCATTTGTGCCAACCGCCGTTTCCGTCCAGCACGCGCCTTCGATAAAGTTAATGCGTTTGGCTTCATGGAGCGCGCGGCGATGCCCGTCAAGCGCCAGCACCACGCCGTCCGCATCAATTAATAGCGCCATCATTTCCATTTCTTTTATTGCAGGCAGCAATTTTTCCAGGTAAGGCATTGCGGTCGACAGAAAGAATGAATGTTTGTTTGACTGCTGATCCAGCTCCGTTTGCTGCAAAACCTTCGGGCCTTTTTCCAAATAGGGGTTAACCTCAGCCTTTCTGCAGCGATGCCAGGACTCGGCTATCCTTTTTCTTATTCGGGCTTCGTCCAGCACGCCGTCCTTCACAAAACGTTTCCAGGTTTGCAAATCGTTCGGGATCGAATTCATTCCTTGATCGTTCCTCCCTTACACGCCGTTTTCATCTATTGTAGGGGAAAAGTAAAGCGCTTTCAACAATAAAAAAGCTGGCGCATTCGCCAGCTTTTCTTGTTATGCATGCACCGCAAGCCCAATTGTGCTTAACAATGCTTCGTGCAGCGTTTCCGAGAGTGTCGGATGAGCCGCGATAAAATGCTCTGCCATATCCACCGTCATTTCACCGTTCATGATGGCAGCCGCCTGGCCGATGAGCTCGGTCACATCCGGTCCGATCATTGATACTCCGACAATTTCATTGAACTCCGGCTCAACCACGATTTTGACCTTTCCTTCTGCTTGGTGTTTGATGAGCGCCTTCCCGTTTGCGGAAAAAGGAAATTCACCAATCTGTACATCTCCGTAAACGTGTCTCGCCTGTTTTTCTGTCAATCCGATACAAGCAATTTCCGGGGATGTATAAATACATCGGGGCACATTTTTTTCGTTCATTTTGACGTTCCGTCCTGAAGCGTGTGAAGCTGCGATGATCCCTTCATGGAAAGCGGCATGAGCCAGCTGAATGCCACCGATCGCGTCCCCGCATGCGTAGATATGAGGCACATTGGTCTGCATCTGCTCATTTACGGGAATACCTTGGGAAAAATCAATTCCCGCCTGCTCAAGCTGTAATCCATCCAGACGAGGTTTTCTTCCAATCGCCACCAGCACATAATCGGTCTTCGTCTTAAACTCACGCTGTCCGCTTTTCCATATCGCCGTTTTGGCTGCTGGATCAACACGCTCTAACCGGGAGGAGGTATGAACTTCAACTCCGTCTTCCTCAAGCTTTTCCTGAAAGTGACGGGCGATATCCTCATCCTCTGCCGGGATCAGCTGGCCGGCTGTTTCAATGATCGTCACCTTCGTTCCAAGTCTGGCGAACAATCCGGCATACTCGCAGCCGATCACACCGCCGCCGACAATTACAAGCGAAGCGGGAATGTCTGAAAGGGCGAGTGCGTCTTTGCTATCAATCACCCATTCGCCGTCAAACGGGGCAAAGGGCAGCTCGATCGGCTCTGATCCGGTTGCAATCAATATTTGTTCCGCCTCTCTGATTTCTTTTCCGTTCTCCCCTTTGATCAAGAGCTTCTTGTCAGAAAGAAAGGAAGCCTCTCCCTTTACGACCTGTATTTGATTTTTCTTCATTAAGTACTGTACGCCTTGGACAAGCTGGCTGACAACCTGCTGTTTCCTGCTCTGCATCTTGTTCCAATCAACCGAGATTGCACCAGGCGGAAGTTCAATTCCAAAGCGCCCGGCATGTTTGATTTTATCAAGTACGTTTGCGCTTTCTAACAAAGACTTCGTCGGAATGCAGCCTTCATTCAGACAGGTTCCTCCAAGCGAGCCTTTGTCAATGAGCAGCACGTTTCTGCCCTGCTGTGCCGCGGAGACTGCAGCGGCATAGCCTGCCGGTCCCCCTCCGATAATGGCTAGTGTCATGTCGTTTTCACCTGCTTTTCCTATAAAATTAATGCTGCCGGTTCTTCCAAATATGTTTTAATCGCCTTCAGAAAGGCAGCGGCCGGAGCGCCGTCACAGACTCTGTGATCAAATGTCAGGCTGAGCGGCAGGATCGTGCTTCTGACAATTTCCTCCCCTAGATACACCGGCGTGTCATAGCTTGCTCCGATGCCGAGAATGCCTGTTTCTGGCGGATTTAATATCGGCGTGAAATGCTCCACTCCAAAAGCGCCAAGGTTTGTAATGGAGAAGGTTGAGCCTTGCAGTTCTTCGCTTCCCGCCCGTCCCTCGCGTGCTTTTTTGGCATTTTCCGAGATGGATTGAGCCAGTTCAATCAGCGATTTCTTTTCAGCATGGCGGATCACAGGCACAACCAACCCTTTTTCAAGAGCAACAGCCATTCCAAGATGAACATGAGGATGTGTGATAATGCGCTCATTTTTGTAGAAGCTGTTCAGCATAGGATGTGATTGGAGAGCGAGCACCGCAGCTCTTGAGACAAAATGAGTCATCGTTAATTTCGTGCCGTGCCGTTCCTCTGCTGTCGGCGCAAGCTGTTTTTGAAGCGCTGCCAGCTTAGTGATATCAGCCTTCATTGTAATCGTCAGCTGGGCGCTGTTTGCCAAGCTTTCCTGCATTCTGGACGCGATCACTTTTCTCATGCCTGTAACCGGCGTTTCCTGCGCCTTTTGGTCGGAAACTGGCTCAGCCTGTTCTCTTTTTTGTTCAGAAAGCGCCTTTGTGACATCATCCTTCACGATTCGTCCACCCGGTCCCGTGCCCTTCAGATTTTTCAGGTCTAACCCTGCTTTTTCCGCTATTTTTCTGGCGACTGGAGAGATTTTCAGTCTATCTTTTTTAGTGTTTGCGGGTTTGTTTTCATGTTTAGGAGGCTGGGGATCTGCTTGCCTGCTTGCTTCAGCGGCTGGCTCTTCCGTTTCTTCCTGCACCGATTCATCGGCATCCCCGATGTAGCAGATGGCCGTACCGGGCGGAACCTCTTCCCCTTCTTTCACCTTGATATCAATGAGCGTGCCCTTTTCTGGCGCCTCAATTTCCATTTCAATTTTCTCCGACTGAATGCTGGCGATGCTTTCTCCTTTTTCAACCGGATCTCCCACTTTTTTGTTCCAAATTGATACTTCTCCTTGTTTCATGGCCATTCCCAACTTTGGCATCACTACTTTGACCGCCATATGTGTCCCCCCTTTAATTCACTGCCGGCTCGCCAAGCAATTCAAGCGTGACGCTGACGATTTTATCTGGTGTCGGCAAATATTGATCTTCAAGCACTGGCGAAAACGGCACAGGTGTGTGCGGCGCTGTAATCCGCTTAATCGGCGCATCTAGCAGATCAAAGCCTTTGTCGGCCACAATCGCGGCAATATCTGTCGCTATGCTGCATCGCGGGTTGGCTTCGTCAACGATGATCAGCCGGTTTGTTTTTTCTAACGATGTGAAAATCGCGTCCTCATCCAGAGGAGACAGACTGCGGGGATCGAGTACCTCGGCTTCGATGCCTTTTTCTGATAATTGTGCTGCCGCTTCGAGTGCGGTATTGACCTGCTTGCCGATCGCAAACAGCGTGATGTCGCTGCCCTCGCGTTTGATGTCCGCTTTTCCGAGCGGGATTGTATAATACTCTTCCGGCACTTCGCCTTTCATGTTGTAGGACGTTTTGTCTTCAAAAAAGAACACCGGATCGTTGTCTTCGATTGCCGCAAGCAGCAGGCCTTTGGCGTCATACGGATTCGATGGAACAACCGTCTTCAGCCCCGGAATGCTTGTGAAAAGGCCGTACAGCGCCTGGGAGTGCTGTGCCGCAGCCCGGAAACCCGCTCCGTATGTGGTGCGGACGGTAATTGGCACTTGCGCTTTTCCGCCGAACATATAGCGGAATTTTGCCCCTTGGTTGATGACCTGGTCAAAGCACGTACCGATGAAGTCGTTAAACATCAGCTCCGCAATCGGTCTCAGCCCTGTGGATGCCGCAGCCATAGCGGCGCCCATATAGCCCGCTTCAGAAATAGGCGTATCCAGCACCCTGCTCCGTCCAAATTCCTGAACGAGCCCTTTGGTGACGCCTAATACGCCGCCCCATGCTTCATCGTCCTGCAAATGATCGACTGCCGCTCCTCCGGCTACATCCTCACCGATCAACAGCACATTTTCGTCCCTTCTCATCGCAAGTTTCATCGCCTCATTGATCGCGTCTGACATGCTTATGACTCTTGCCATCTTACATTCCTCCTTTTTCATATGAGACATATACATCTGTCAGCAGCTCTGATTCTTTCGGATATGGGCTGTCTTGGCTGAAGGAGACTGCTTTTTCAATTGCTTCATTCACGCTTTGTTCAATGTCTGCCAGTTTTTTTTCATCCGTCTCTTTTAACAGATAGTTTTTAAAGCCTTGAATGGCGTCCTTTTCTTCAAGGTGCTCAGCTCTTTCATCCTTTGTTTTATAGGTTTGGGCATCTCCTTCGAAATGGCCGTAGTTTCGGTAGGTCATGCATTCAATTAAAGACGGGCCTCCGCCGTTTCTTGCTCGTTCAATTGCTTCCTCCGCTGCCTGGTAAACTGCTAAAATATCTTTTCCGTCCACGGTTACTCCCGGCATGTTATAGGCAGCTGCCCGATCAGCGATTGAATCACAGGCTGACGCGTACTCAAATGGCGTGGCTTCGCCGTAGCCATTGTTTTCAGCAATAAACACAACTGGAAGGTTCCATACAGCCGCTAAGTTGAGGCCTTCATGAAAGGTTCCTTGGTTATTTGCTCCGTCTCCGAAAAAGCAAACGCTTACATTTTTAGTCTGTTTATATTTAGCCGTGAGCGCTGACCCGCATGCGAGCGTAAACCCGCCCCCGACGATTCCATTTGCCCCCAACATGCCTTTATCGAGATCAGCAATGTGCATCGATCCGCCTTTGCCTTTACAAAGCCCGGTCGCTTTCCCGAAAATTTCAGCCATCATGCCGTTCAGATCACAGCCCTTGGCGATACAATGGCCATGCCCTCTGTGTGTGCTTGTAATGCTGTCGCCATCATCTAAGTGAGCGCACACGCCTACAGCTACCGCTTCTTCACCAGCATACAAATGGACGAATCCGGGAAGCACTCCCTCTGCGAACAGTTCATGCACTTTGTCCTCAAAGCCCCTGATTTCCAGCATCTTTTGGTACATCCACAGCGCTTTTTCCTCAGTTAATGACAAGCCTTCTCGTTTTAACAGTTCCATTGTGTGTGCCTCCTTCTATTTAGGGTTCACGATAATAAATGCAAGAAGTGTGCCAATCTTTGGAGCCCGTAAAATCAGTCTTCTCGTCTTCACACCGGAGACAGTTTGAGACGGGTGTCTCGTTTTGTCTCATACTGATTCATTTGTATCAATTTACAGATGCAAAAAAGACCGGATATCACCCGGCCTTTGACAAGGTTCGACGTATTTATTTCCTTGGAAATTTTTTAACTTCCCAGTTCCTCTGCATCGTTTGACTGAATCACTGCTTTTGAAAGAAAATCAATTGAATATTGCGGAACCGCTTTTTTCAGATCTGCTTCAATTGCCTTCGATGCTACTTCATTTACATGCTTTGCTACTGATTCGGTATATGCTTCTTCAATTCCATCGCACTTTACTTTAGGATGGAGAAATCCCTTCGTACACATTGGGTAGCGATGAGATTGGGTGTTTGCTTGGAATACATATTCAGAGGTTTTAGCGTTATATACCCCATTCGTGATCTTCATTTCTTTTTTGGGATAGGTTTGTTTCGCATAGGATATAAGCTTCTGCTCTGCGGCATTTTTCGTAAATGGATCACCGAAACATACATGATAGATATATAGCCCGTATCCGAATACCGCAATAACAAGCAAGCCAAACACAAGTTTTTTCATGTTCACACACTTTTCTTGATATGTATGTGCTACAGTTCATGCTTTTCTTCAACAGCCCGATTCAATGCTTGAAGCATGTAGCCAATGCCTTTGTACGATGACAGTGGCCAGCTGATATGCTGGTGCTCACCGATAACGGCGATTAGAACGCTTCGATATTTTTTCCCGCCAAGCATGACTAGCTCTTCGATGTCGGAAAAGCCTTTTTCGCAAAATTGGTGGCGCAGCTCCTCCGCTGTCATGATTTCCGGATGACCGGTGCCAAAAGTCACATCGTAATTTCCTGATACGATATCATTAGGGCGAAGAAAGCCGTGCTTCGCCGACAAAATCACCCACTCATCGAAAAATGATTTCGCATACCGCTCGCACGCCTGATGAAACGGGCTGAGATAAGCGTCCTCTGCTCTTACCGGCCCGGCATCAGGCTGGACATCCCAGATTTTTTTCTTGCCGCAGGGGATGATGCATAGTCGTTTCATATTGATTTTCGAACTCCTTTTGTCTTCTGGACTATCACAATGATTAAAATCCCGATCATAATCGCACAACCAACAGCGACCGTAATCAACGGATACAAAAGAGGAAACATGACATTGGGAATCACTTCATACATATCAGAATGATACCCCATTGAATTTCCTCCAACGTATGAAAAATTGAGCAGTTTTACACTCAATGGATCCTTGCTTCGATCAGAATAGCTTAGAAGCTTCTCCTTTACAGTTCCATCCTGATTAATCCTGATTATTTTCCATTTGCTTTTTTCAAGACTTATTTGATCGTCAGTTATTCTCTGAACAATGTAAACCAGATTTTGATCAGTCTTTCGATCCTTTACCGTTAATATTTCAAGCCATGAAAAGTATCTTCCTCCTCTTTCTCGATTAGAAAGCCATACTTCAGAAGGTGATGAGAGATCTCGGCCGTCTAATTGATACTGTATGTTAACAATCTCTCCGGCAGGGACGTTTTCGTCTTTATCCCAGCTTGTCAGGGGCGCATGTTTTCCTGTTTTGGCCTCAATAATCCTAATATGATGATTAAATATGTTGATATGTTGAGTATCTATCGCAGGTTCATAACCTTGCTTGTCTTGATATGCATAATGAATGTCATAACGATTTGTTACGTTGTGATCTATTATATTCTCTCTCAATAGTACAAAGACAGGATAGGCTGACATCACGATCAGCAGCAGGCCTATACCTGTAAAAAAATAGCATTCTCTTCATTTGAATCTCCTCTTTTTTTCATACCTATCAATGTACCATAAATCTAACAAATCGTCTCCTTTATTTGGAAATCGTTTTGAATGACATAAAAAAAGAGGGGACTCCCCCCTATATCAACAGCTTCAATGCCGCTTGCTTCAGCAGCTGAACGCTTCGTGGAAGAATATCTTCCTGAATATCGAACTTTTCATGATGATGCGGGGCGGCGATGTCGGTGCCAATGATCATATATGTCCCTTTTCCTCCCCGCTCTTGGACTCTTTTGATCATGTAGCTTGCGTCTTCGCTACCTCTTGAGCCGGTCTGGATGCCTTGCAATGAGGAAAATCCGCCAACCTCTCCGGCAACTTCTAGCACGGTCGAAACCACCTCCTCGTCACATTTGATTGGAATCGCTCCGCCGATGATTTCGACCTCATGTTCAAGCTCATGCATGGCTGCGCTGTGGGCAATGATCTTTCGGACCCGCTCTTCCAGATCACGGTTGACCTCTTCTGAATCTGAGCGTGTTTCAATGATCATTTTCGCGTGCTGCGGGATGATATTGGCCGCTGCTCCGCCTTCAAGCACGCCGACATTGATCCGGGTATCGCCCGAGCTGAAACGCGGAATGGCATGTATATTTAAAAGCGCCGTCGCCGCCCCGAGCAAAGCATTTCTGCCATGCTCCGGAGCCGCTCCCGCATGTGAGGAGACGCCGCGGAAACGGACAGCCATTTTCGTTGTGGCCAGAAATCCTTCTGCGCCGCCGTATATTTCTCCCAGCGGCACATTGGTTCCCAAGTGGTGGCAGAGAAGATAATCAACATCGTCCAGCATGCCTTTCTCGGTAACGGCATACGCTCCGCGGACACCCTCCTCAGCAGGCTGGAAAATCAGCTTCAGAGTACCTGCAAAGGTTCGATGCGCCAGCGCTTCAGCAACACCCAGCCCAATCGCGGTATGTCCGTCATGGGCGCATGCGTGCATAGTTCCTTCAAATTCAGAACGGAAGCCCTTGGCATGAGGAACATGGTCAGCATCAGCGCTTTCTGTAATTGGCAGTGCATCCATATCAAAACGAAGTGCAACGACGGGCCCCGGCGCATTTCCTTCAAGCGTTCCAATAACTGCGGTATATCCGCCTTTCATTGGCGCAATGGTATCAGGATCGGCTCCATTTTCTATTGCACGGTCAAACGCGCGCTCCAGCTCTTTTTCTGATGGGACGCCTCTGCGGGCTTCACCATCCATTGCGTCCTTGCCATATGTCACGTGATATCCGAGAGCTTGAAGGGTTTCCACAACCTTTCCGGCCGTGCGAAATTCTGTGAAGCCCAGTTCGGGATGCCGGTGTAAATCTCGTCTTATTTGTATAATATCCATATGTCTCCCACCCTTTGTCGTTTTTACTTTGCATAAACGCCCGGTCCGATCGGCCAGCCGAATATGTACCAAATGAACATCATGAGAAGCCACGCCAAGAAGAATAGAACCGTATACGGAATCATGGTTGAAATCACAGTTCCAAAGCCCGCATCGGATTTGTAGCGTTTATAATAAGCCATCAGCATTGGCAAATACGGATTCATCGGCGTAATGGTGTTGGTGGCGGAATCCGCAATCCGATAGGCAATTTGAATAAACGCGGGATGAAAATCCAGCAGCATCAGCATCGGGATAAACACAGGGGCCAGCAGCGCCCATAAAGCAGAGCCGCTCGTAATAAACAGACTGACGATACAAGTCAGCAACGAAAATCCGATTAAAACAGGAAAACCTGTTAAATGGATGGATTCCAGAAAGTCCGCTCCTTTTACTGCCATAAAAATTCCCATATTGCTCCACGTGAAAAAGGCGATAAACTGCGAAATAACAAATACGAGTACAATAAAGCCTGACATGCCTTTAATGGAATCTCCCATCAGCCTCGGGACGTCTGTCTGATTCTTAATGCGTCCGGCCACGATGCCATAAACAACCGATACAGTAATAAAGAACAGCAGAATGATGGGGATGATGCCTTTCAGAAAAGGCGAGGAAAGAATCGATCCGTTTTCAGGATCACGCAGAAGCGCTCCCTCTGGAACAACTAATAACGCAACGACTCCAGCATATAAAAGAGCCGCTCCCCCCGCCGCCTTCAGTGCTTTGATCTCTTTTCCCGTTAACGCCGCCATTTCAGGCTTGTATTCTCCGCGGTAGCTGCCAAGCCGGGGTTCAACGATTTTATCAGTAATCCATGCACCGATAAAGGCTAAAACAAATACGGAGGCCGCCATGAAAAACCAGTTGTCGACTGCCGATACCTGAGCATGTTTATCGACCGTTTGTGCGACCTGTGTGGTAATGCCGGATAGAAGCGCGTCTGTTCCTGCGATCATCAGATTGGCCGTAAATCCTGACCCTACTCCTGCTGCAGCGGCCGCAAAGCCGGCAAGAGGATGACGCCCGGCTGCCATGAAAATCAAGGCGCCCACCGGCGGGATAATAACCCATGCCGCATCAGACGCCAGATTTCCCAAAATCCCGACAAATACGACGGAATAGCTGATGATCGCTTTCGGAACATGCAACATCATCTTTTGCAGCACAGCCTCGATCAAACCGACGCGTTCCGCTAGGCCGATGCCGAGCACCATCGTAAGCACAAGTCCGAGAGGCGGAAATTGAACGAAGTTGTTCACAGCTTCCGTCAGCATCCAGTGAATGCCTTCGATGCTGAGCAAACTCTTAACGGCTACCTCTTTCCCATCACCCGGATGTGTCACTGCGTTTCCTGCCAGCAAAACAGACATGGCAATGATGATCATCGATAAATAGATAAATAACATAAAAGGATCAGGCAATTTGTTTCCGACCGTTTCGACCCACTTTAATAGTCCTTTATGCTCGATTTTTTGTAAAGAATCAGCGGTCGTGACTTCCGGCAGATGTTTAGCCATAGCGCCCTCCTATAATTGGTTTTAGTTGATCTTCATTGAAATCGATTCACGGGAATGCAGGATATAATAGACTGAATTTACAAATAATTTAACACCTGCTGATAACGCTTTTTCATCGAACGTGAATTTAGGATGGTGATGCGGATAGATCATCTCCCCGGTTCCCGCTCCCAGAGCGATATAACAGCTCGGCACTCGTTCAGAAAACGACGAGAAATCCTCTCCGCCCATCATTGGCGCTAACGGAAATATCTGATCCTCCCCCCACAGATCCACCGCTGCTTTTCTGACCAGTTCGGTTACGTTCGGATCGTTCACAACAGACTTGTATCCATGGCGATAATCCAATTCATACGAGGCGCCATGGGCTTCAGTTACGCCTTTTATGATGGTTTCCATAAACGCTTCCGTATTTGCCCTGACTTCCTTTCGAAATGTCCTTACCGTCCCACCAAGCGTCACAGTGTCGGGGATCACATTGTAGGCGGAACCGGCATGACACATGGTAACAGAGAGCACCAGTCTTTCGGCAGAATCTGTATGTCTTGAGGCAATGCTTTGCAAATGAGTAATGACCTGTGAGGCGATCACAAGCGGGTCAATGCCCTGTTCAGGCTGAGAGGCATGCCCGCCTTTTCCTTTAATCGTGATATCAAAGCGGTCAGAGTTAGCGGTGACAGGACCTGATGCCAGTCCGATTTTTCCTAAAGGCATAGCAGAAAACAGATGAATGGCTATGCATACGTCAAGATGGTCCGCAATACCAGCCTTCACCATTTCCTGCGCCCCGCCGGGATGAACCTCCTCGGCATGCTGAAAAATAAAGTAGACTTCGCCGCTGAGCTCATCCTTTTTCTGAGACAAAATCTCAGCCGCCCCAAGCAGCATGGCAGTATGCCCGTCATGCCCGCACGCATGCATTACACCTGGATGGCGGGAGCAAAAATGACTGTCATGCTCCTCTTGAATCGGCAGCGCATCCATATCAGCGCTCAGCCCAATTCGTTTGCCCGGCCGCGCACCGTCCAGCCGGGCAACGACACTTGTCCTTGTCGGGCGGCTGATCTCAAGATATTCAAAAGAAGAGAGCGTATCATATACAAATTGAGCTGTTTTTTCTTCTTGAAAGGACAGCTCTGGGTATTGATGAAGATGTCTCCTCCATTCAATCACGTTCTTATACATACTGGCGTATTCATCCATCATGCTTCCAGCCCCCATTCTGTTTTAGAAACTCTTGCATTTACTTTATTGATTATATGGAGCTAGTTCAATTGGAATGTCAGACAATCTGACTTATTGAATCAAAAAAGAAGAGGAAATCTGACAGATTCCTCTTCGTCTGATGTTATTTTGGACAGTGGAAATAAATAACTAACCTATCAAGCAATAATTGGCTGTTATAGTGCGGTTCCATACCGCTTTCCCACCTGCCAATGTACTGCTTATCATAAAATCTATCTACTGTTGCTCCACCCCATCAAGATACTTTCTCTCAAAGTCATCGAGCAATGCCCGCACTTCATCCGTTGACTTTGTGTTCATGCATTGATTTCTTAATTCACTCGCCCCTCGGAATCCGCGGAGATAAATCTTGAAAAAGCGAGGAAGAGGCTTGTACGGACGCGCTTCTAATGCTGAATATTTATCATGAAGATCCAGGTGCAGCCTTAAGAGATCAAGCAATTCCTTACTGCTATGCTCTTTCGGCTCCTTTTCAAAGGCAAATGGATTTGTAAAAATACCACGCCCAATCATAATTCCATCAACACCGTATTCTTGAGCGAGTTTCAAGCCAGTTTGACGGTCAGGAATATCCCCATTGATCGTCAAAAGAGTATCAGGCGCCACCTCGTCACGAAGTTTCTTAATCTCCGGGATGAGTTCCCAATGCGCATCTACTTTACTCATTTCAGCTCTTGTACGCAAATGAATAGAAAGATTGGCAATATCCTGTTCCAAAATGTGTGTCAGCCAATCGCGCCATTCGTCCACATTCGTGTAACCAAGCCTTGTCTTCACACTTACAGGCAATCCCCCTGCTTTTGCAGCTTGTATTAATTCTGCTGCAACCTCAGGACGACAAATAAGGCCGCTTCCCTTCCCATTGCCTGCCACATTAGGCACAGGACAGCCCATATTGATATCTAGACCCTTAAATCCTAGCTCCGCCATACCAATACTCATTTGGCGAAAATTCTCAGGCTTGTCTCCCCATATATGTGCAACCATTGGCTGTTCATCCTCCGTGAAGGTCAAACGGCCGCGCACACTATCCTTCCCATCCGGGTGACAATAGCTCTCCGAGTTTGTAAACTCTGTAAAAAATACATCCGGCCTGCCTGCTTCACTTACTACATGACGGAAAACAACATCCGTCACATCTTCCATTGGGGCCAGTACAAAAAAAGGCCGTGGTAATTCACGCCAGAAATTATCTATCGTCATTCCATTCAAATCCTTTCATTATGGGATACCAACGCAAACCTTTATCCCAAAATTAAAAAGCTGACCATACTTCTTTTACACTTATAGCATGCTTAAGCACTTCTTATCAAACGAAAGTAAATTTTGAACATTTAAATCTTTACTAATAACAAATAAAAAGCGACAAAGCAAACCGACTAGAAAAGCAGTTTGAGTCATAGAGTTAGGTACATAATCAAAGTTTCAGTGTATGTTCCTGCAAATTTTCTTTCAGTAGCTTGGGCTGCGCATGAAAAAGACCCGGAAATCGGAATTGTTTATTTTACCGAAATCCAGATCTGATTAGGAATTGTTTATTTTAGTTAGATGATTTCAATACAAGCTTCGCCACCGCTTCCACATGCGCCGTCTGCGGAAACATATCCACAGGCTGAATATATTCCACGCGATAGTCTTTCGACAGCGCCTGCAAATCCTTCGCAAGCGTGGATGGATTGCAGGAAACGTAGACAAAGCGTTTCGGTTTAACTTTTTTGATCGTATCCAGGAACGTGCTGTCACAGCCGGTTCTTGGCGGGTCAACGATGACGACGTCCGGGCGGAAGCCTTCTTTCGTCCATTTCGGGAGCCAGTGCTCGGCTGTTCCTGTTACGTACGTGGCGTTTGTCATACCGTGTTTTTTGGCATTTTTCTTGGCATCGTCAATTGATTCTTTGATGACGTCCATGCCGCGGACTTCCTTCGCTCCGTCCGCCACCCACATGCCGATGGTGCCGACGCCGCAATACGCGTCAACGACTTTTTCTTTCCCGGTCAGCTGCGCCGCTTTTTTCACTTCGTCATACAGCTTGACGGTTTGCTCCGGATTGAGCTGGAAGAAGGCGCGGGCGCTTAATTCAAAAGATACGTCGCCGAGCACTTCTTGAATCACGGTATGTCCGGCGAGGGGTTTTGATTTTTCACCGAAAATAACAGAGGTTTTCGCTCCGTTTACATTTTGAATAATGGATTTCACCTCAGGCAGGCGCTTTTGGATCGCTTTGACGATTTCTTCCTTGTGCGGAAGCGTATCTTTTGCTGTGACAAGCACGACCTGCACTTCGCCTGTTTCAAAGCCGACTCTCGTCACTATCGTGCGGACGTCGCCTTTTCGTTTTCTTTCATTATAAACAGACACATTGAAGTCCTCTAAAATGCGGCGGACGATGCCTGTTGTTTTGTTGGTTGCCGGATGCTGGACGATGCAGTCTTTGATTGGCACGATATCATGAGAATCAAGGCCGTATAAGCCGGCAATGATGCTGCCGCTTTGTGAGCGTCCGATCTGGAATTGGCTTTTGTTACGGTAGTTCCATGGGTTGTCCATGCCGACCGTTTCTCTAATATCCATGTTTTCGACTTTGAACTTCGTATGGCGCTCCAGAGACTGGATGACGATGTCGCGCTTTTCCCGAAGCTGCTGGCTGTATGCAAGATGCTGAAGCTGGCAGCCGCCGCACTGCTCGTAGACAGGGCAAGGCGGTGCTACCCGATGCTCCGAAGCCTTGCGAATCTTCTTGATCCGTCCCTCCGAAAACTTCGGCTGCACTTTCGTCGCTTGGACGACAACCTCTTCACCTGGAAGCGCGCCGGGCACGAATACGACTTTTTTCTTGAAATAGCCGACGCCTTCCCCGTTAATCCCGAGACGTTTAATCGTCAGCGGAAAGGTCTGTCCGACTTTCAGTTCGACGGGCGCCTTTTTGTTTTGTTGGTTCACGTTGTTCTCTCCGTTTCTATATGAAGCTTTCTGCGGATGGCAGAAAGTGAAATGGTTTTTTCACATCTTTCTAGTATAACACGTTTACACGATTTCCTTCATTGTCAGACGAATTATTCTATACTCCTCCACAAATACAAAGACGCATAGCTCAAATAAGGCTCCCACTCCCTGCTCATCGCGAGCATAACATCCTTTGCCGGTTTGTCGTCCAAATTAAAGTGGCGTTTGATCGCGTTTTGCAGTCCGATATCAGCAAGCGGGAATAAATTGGGCCGTCCGAGCCCAAACATCAGCACGTTTTGTACCGTCCACGGGCCGATGCCTCTAATTTTGATCAGTTTCTTCATGATGTCTTCATCTGTCATTTGGGGCAGCTCTGACAAGTCGAGCGTGCCTTCGGCGATCATTCGCGACGTATCAATGGCGTATTCCGCTTTTCGCATGCTGAATTGCAAATCGCGCAGATCTTGATAATCCAGCGCCGCAATCGTTTCCGGCTTCGGATAGCACCACACGCCGTCCTTCTGCTCGCCGAACGTATGGACAAACCGTTCTGTTAAGGTGTACGCAAAAGATAGATTCAGCTGCTGGTGCACAATGCATTTCATGATACAGTTGTACACGCTGTAGTCCAATACAAGCGGCGTGCCTGCATGTTCTTCAAATATCGCGGAAAGATTCGTTTTAGAGAAATGCTCAAGGACATGCTGCAAATCATGTTCCCATTGAAAAATCCGTTTGATTTCCTTCATCATGTCTTCCTGCTCTGTTTCCCCGCTGACGAGAAACTCGGGCTCGTCAGCATCGCCTAAAGCCTGCACCTTCACAATACATACGTCACCGGTCTTATTTCTGATCGGCACTCTTATGTCCCGCGCTTTCAGATCAACTGCATTCAAAGGGTCTAACGCCAGCCTGTCGAGCACACGGTCAAAATGGTACGGCGGTGTGACCGATACTTTTTCTTCCCACATATGATCAGCCCTTTTTCCGTTTTTGTTCAGTATACCACGCCGCTGGAAACCGGCAGAAAACACTGTATACTTTTCTGAAAAAGGCCGCATGATATAATGGCAGGTGGAGGGTTGTTTATGATCAACATTACCGCTATCACAACACAGCATCAGCTTTTAAAAAATATACCGATCGAACGGGTTGAACAGCCGGATATTGCGTGGTACTGGGTTGATTTTTACGGCCCGGAGGAAACAGAAACCGCGTTATTGAGAGATTTTTTTCATTTTCATCCGCTTGCGATTGAAGATTGTTTTCAGCATATGCAGCGCCCGAAGCTTGACCATTACGACGGCTATCGCTTTTACGTGCTTCATGCGCTGAATCAGGAAACGCTTGAGACCGAAGAAGTCGATATCTTTCAGGGCGAAAAATTTGTCGTCACCTTTCATTTACACGAAACACCCGGTATCGCCAAAGTCCGGGAGCGTTTATATGCTTCACCGGATCTGTTAAAAAAAGGGCCGGGGCATATTTCTTATATGATTATGGATCAGCTTGTTGATGAATATTTTCCTCTGGTGTACAAAATAGAAGACCGGCTGAATGAGATTGAAGACAGCCGCAGCCACAAAACATACGGGACGCTGATGAGCGAGGTGTTTGAGCTCAGAACAGACCTATTGCATCTCAGGCGGACCATTATTCCGATGCGTGATTTGCTGTATCGGATTTTAAGTCTTGACCATCTCAAAGACCAGCGTGAAACAAAGGCATACTTTAGCGATATTTACGATCATTTATTAAAGCTTTCAGAAATTGTGGAATCTAACCGTGACATGACGTCCGATTTGCGTGACAGCTACGTGACACTGAATTCCAACCGGATGAATGCGATTATGATGACATTGACCATCGTGTCTACGATATTTATCCCGCTCACGTTTATCGCCGGCGTTTACGGCATGAACTTCGACAACATGCCGGAGCTTCACTGGGAATACGGATATTACGCCGTGCTTGGCCTGATGGCCGCCCTTGTGATCGGCATGCTGATATGGTTTGTACATAAAGGATGGTTCAACATCTTTAAATGAGGACAGCGTGAAGCTGTTCTTTTTATTTTGGCAAGCCGATTTCCAGCATATCCTGTTCGTTTTGTATATAATGAAAAAAATGTTCAGGGAGTGATCAGATTGAAAATCGCTGTGATCGGACTTGGCAATATGGGACAGCCCATTGCCCAAAACGTGCTACAAGCAGGCTATCGTTTGACAGTATACAATCGGACGAAAGAAAAGACGGAGGAATTTGCATCCCAAGGCGCCCAAGTGGCAAAAACGCCTCGCCAGGCGGCTGAGACCGCTGATATCGTCGTGACAATGCTTTCTGATGACAATTCTGTCAGCGCTGTGACATTCGGTAAAGATGGATTGATTGAAGGATTATCAGAGAATGGGATTCACATTTCGATGAGCACGATCAGTGTTGAGTTCTCAGAAAAGCTCGCGGCCACCCATGCGGAAAAAGGACAATCCTTTCTCGCCGCTCCTGTGCTGGGAAGACCAGATGCCGCAGCAAACGCCGCGCTTCGGATAATTGCGGCAGGACCCGCGGAAGCAAAAAAAACAGCAAAACCTCTGCTCGAAAGCTTGAGTCAGCAAGTGTTTGACGTCGGCGAAGAAAGCAAAACAGCAAACGCAGCGAAAATCAGCATCAATTTCCTGCTCGTATCCATGCTGGAGGCGTTATCTGAATCATTCCTGATGATGGAGAAATACGGATTAGAGCAAAAGCAATTTTTAGCCATCGCCAACGCGCTTTTCAGGTCCCCTGTATATCAAAATTACGGAACGATCATGGCCGAGCAAACATTTGAGCCGGCGGGCTTTAAAATGTCATTAGGGTTGAAGGACACCAATCTGGCGCTCGCCGCCGCGGAGCAGGTCTCCGCCAAGCTCCCTCTTGCCGAGCTGGCGAAAAGCCATTTTGAAAACGGTATTGAAAAAGGGATTGGAGACCTAGATTGGGCCGCTTTAATAACATGCATAGAAAAATAGAAAGAAGCCTCTCCATTGTGGAGAGGCTTTCTTGTTTACAAAGACGGCAGCTTCATTTCTTTCTCAAACATCAAGTCATCAATGCTTTTAAAGGTATAGCCTTGTTTTTTCAAATCGGTAATCGCATCGTCCAGCGCCTCGGCATTGTCCTTGGAGACAGTGTGGAGCAGGTAAATCGCTCCCGGATGCGCCTGTTTGATCATGTGATCGTAGGCGTATTTTTTCCCTTTTTGATGATTGATTTTCCAGTCGACAAAAGCGACGGACCAGAAAACGGTTTGATAGCCCATGCGTTTCGTTTCTTTCAGCACGTATTCACTGAACACGCCGCGCGGCGGCCGTAAGTACAGATTGTCCTGCTCTCCCGTGATCTTATAAACCTCTTCGTTGACTGAATCGAGCTCGTCCTGAATTTGGTCAGCGGTTTTTGTCGTCAGATCCGGATGGTGAAAGGAGTGGTTACCGATGATATGCCCTTCATCCGACATCCGTTTGATCAGCTCGGGCTGATCTTTCACGAAATGCCCGGTGACAAAAAACGTTCCTGTCACGTGATGTTTTTTTAAGACATCAAGCACCTTTGGCGTATATCCATTTTCATAGCCGTTATCAAAAGTTAAATAAATTGTTTTTTCTTTAGTATTGCCTAAATAAAACGCGTCGTATTTTTTGATCAGGCTGTTCAGCTGTTTTCCCGCATCTGGCGGCTGATGGTTAACGCTTCGCTTAAAGCCCCAATTAATCGGCTCATTCGGTACCGCATCTGCTTGTTTTGCTCCTGCTGCAAGCAGGACGGCGGCACAGCATATTGCACACATCCACTTCATGGCCAGCGCTCCTTCTGCATTTTTTCTTATTTTACAGAAAGGCGCTCCATTTTATACTGACGCTTTATGCCAATATAAAAAACCGCGGCAAGCGCGGTTTTATTCCCAGTCTTTTTTAAATCGTTCATATTTGGCTTCCAGGTCATCCAGCATGCCGATGAGCCTATCTATATCTTCTACGTCTGTTGCTTCAGGGTCTAATGAATCAATGACGTTCATAAACATGTCTAATCTGTTTTTTAAATAATCAAGCTGCTGATCTTTATTGTTTACTGCGTTCCCCATTCTGCGCCTCCATTCATTTTTTTATCATGGTAGCTCATTTTTTGCTGTTTTTCAATCGCCCCGCTACTTGCGATCTTGGCAAATCAGGTCTAAAATTAACTGTTGGCAGCGTTAGTATGCCCCATTTATAAAGGAGTTAGATAGTCATGACACAAAACACGAAGCTGCGTCCGATTACACCTGAGTTCGACCCTTGGGAAGCCTATATGGATGTCGACCAGTATGGAGATATGCAGCTGACGAACGTTGAATTCACAACGACGACACTGTGCAATATGAGATGCGAGCATTGCGCTGTCGGCTATACATTGCAGCCCAAAGACCCGAATGCTCTCCCAATAGATCTTCTGTTAAAACGGCTGGAGGAAATTCCCCTCCTCAGATCTATCAGTATTACAGGCGGAGAGCCGATGCTTTCATTAAAATCCGTAAAGGAATATGTCGTGCCGTTATTGAAATACGCCCACGAACGCGGGGTGCGGACCCAAATCAATTCAAACTTGACTCTCGATATCGAGCGATACGAATGGATTATTCCGTATCTTGATGTGTTACATATTTCTCATAACTGGGGAACGGTTGAAGAGTTTGCGGAAATCGGTTTCGCTATGATGGACAGAAAACCGACCTTCGAGCAGCGCGCACACTATTTTGATAAAATGATCGAAAACAGCCGCAAGCTAGTGGATGCCGGAGTGATGGTATCAGCGGAAACGATGCTGAACAAACGCACACTTCCGCATATTGAGCATATTCACCGCCAAATCACAGAAGATATGAAATGTCAGCGCCATGAAGTCCATCCGATGTATCCGAGTGATTTTGCGAGCGCCCTTGAATCTCTCAGCCTGAAGGACATGAGACAGGCCATTCACCGCTTGCTGGATATTCGTGATGAAAATACATGGATGCTGTTCGGAACACTGCCGTTTTACGCATGCAGTCCCAATGAAGAGGATCAAGAGCTGCTGCGCCGGCTTCGCACGGCGAAAAACGTGACAGTGAGAAATGACCCTGACGGCCGGTCGCGCCTGAATGTCAATATTTTTGACGGAAATATTATCGTGACAGACTTTGGCGATACACCGCCGCTCGGCAATATACAAACGGACAGCCTGCCTTCCGCCTACCAAAAGTGGAGAGAAACAAAGCTGGCCAAAGAGCTGAACTGCCACTGCCCGAATGTCCGGTGCCTCGGACCAAACGTACTCGTCAAAAACAGCTACTACCAGGATACAGATTTTTCAAAACGTCAAGCCAGGAGTTAGATGCGGATGGAAGAAACACTTACGGAGATTTTTCAGAATAAAATCGTTGATATTCTCCTCGTCGCCGTTATTTTGTGGATCGGTGTTTTTATCATTAACCGATTGGTGCAGTTATTTTTCAAACGGACGGACTTTATTGAAGAGAGAAAAGAGAAGACCATCGAAAGCCTTGTCCGTTCTATCACCCAATATACGGCGACAATTGGTTTTATCTTTTATGTTATTTCTTTATTTGTGCATGATTTCGGCAAGATTTTAGCCGGGGCGGGTGTAGCCGGTATCGTCATCGGTTTTGGCGCCCAATCGCTGATTAAGGATGTGCTGGCGGGTGTGTTTTTAATTTATGAACGCCAGCTGCACAAAGGCGATTATGTGACGGTAAACAATTTATTTAACGGCACCGTCGAAGAAATTGGCCTGCGCTCGCTGCAAATCCGCGAGTGGAGCGGAAAGCTTCTCACCATCAGCAATGGTGAGGTCAGACAGATAGAAAATTACAATATCGATTTTATGCGGATTACCGAATCCTTTCTCATCAGCTTTAAAGAAGATCCAGACCGTGTATACAGTGTGCTGGAGGAAGCTTGCGACATGCTGAATGAAGAGCTTCGCGATTCACTGAAGCGGGATGAATTCGGAAACCCGACAGAGCCTTTTCAAATACACGGCATTACCGCTTTGAATAAAATTAACCGCGGGGTTGAATTTACCGTGAAGGGTATGGTGCGGGATGAAGATTATTTCAGCGCCAGCCTTGCCGCCAGACGGGTTCTCGTTCGCCAGCTGTACCAAAACAATGTTCAAATGCTTGAGGAAGCGGTAAGAATCGAAAGACCCCAATAAAAAACTGATTCCATAATGGAATCAGTTTTTTATTTATCTTGGCTGTGAGGAAAGCTGGAAGCTAAACGTGACATGGTCTTGAACCGGAATCCACGCGCCGATTCCCTGTGACGTGACATTTTTCACAACAAGTTTTCGTTTATTGCCTTTGAGCACTAAATAGACTTCTCCGTAAGTCACTTTCCCTTTTTCATTCACAGCCGGAGCATATGCGTTTAAATAACCAAGCTTTTTCGGAGCGACTTTATAAATTTGATCTCGTTTTGTTCCCGCTCCGATGACCGTTTCAAATGCAAGCGGAAGATTTGTTTTTTCCATCGCCTTCAGCATCATCATGCTTTTGACATCTTCCGAGTTTGGAACTTTTGCTGTCAGGCCGCCCGTTACTTTATATTGCTGCTCTTGAGCGTAATGCATTTCAGCCGTTTGTTTTCCGCCGCGGTTATCCGAACGGTTTGTATTGATTTTTTTATATTCCCAGTTGGCGACCGTTTCATTTGATTCATATCCGAGCGCCCATTTCCCGAGAAATATTGTGGCCCGGTAGCCGACCGCAAGCGGTGTGCCAGAGACCGTAGACTCGTTCAGCATTTTGATAAGGTGCGGATTTTGGATCTGTACCTCTGATGAATTCAGCAGTTCCTTAGCCAGCTTGCTCGGCTGAAGCATCGGCTGATCCTGTGAAGCATTCGGATATGTGTTTTCCTTCGAGATGCTTGCTACAGAATTAGGCACCTTAAACTGCTTTTTCGCGTGGATGGGCTGAACGCCGAAAAAACTAAAGAATAATAACACAATAAGTGTGGAATGAAATAGCTTTTTCATCATATCACTCTTTCTATGGCATTTTCCCTTAGTCTTTTCTTCCCGCTTTGTTGTTATCCATCATTTTTTTAGGTTAAAGAAGGAAAAAGCCGATCGCCATAATGACATAAGCCGCTAGCAGCGTGGCACCTTCAAACCAGTTGGAATCACCATCATTCGAAATGGCAATCATCAAGAGAACGGAAGATACCATCGCGACAAGTTCCGGCAGTGTAAAGACAAGCGGCATGCTTACCGGGAAAAAGATGGAACAGATCACAAGAACAGGTGCGACAAACATGGCAATCTGCAGCGTCGAGCCGACAGCGATCTCCACCGCAATGTCCATTTTGTTTTTATAAGCCATGATAATCGCTGAAGCATGTTCCGCCGCATTACCGACAATCGCAACGATGATGACCCCGATAAACAGCTCACTCCAGCCAAACTGTTCAGCAACCGAGTGGAATGTGTGCACCAGGTTTTCGGATATGTACGCCACGACAATTGTTGCCGCAAACAAGACGAGCGTGGCAACCTTCCCTGACCATTCCGGCTGCTCCTCTTCCTCTGGCTTGACAGCATTGTTCGGCTGATATACACCGCGGTGCGTAACAAGTTTAAAGTACAGAGCCGCCACATATAACAGAATCAAAATGATGCTGATGCCGATACTCAAATTAAGCTTGCTTGTATCCCCCATACCAACCGAAAACACCTCGGGAATTACGAAAGCCACAATAATGGCGAAAATCAAAAGCCCGGAATTATGGCGCGCGTCATGGATATTAAACTCCTGCCGCTTGTATTTTAAACCGCCGACAAAAAACGATAAGCCCGCAACCAGCAGGAGATTTCCAAGCACCGAACCGGTTAAAGAAGCAAGCACGATTCCGGTGAGGCCTTCCTTTAATGCAAATAGCGAGATAATCAGCTCAACCGCATTCCCGAAGGTGGCGTTCAACAGACCGCCGATCCGCGGCCCTGCAATAATGGACAGCGATTCTGTCGCTCTTCCCATATAGCTTGCCAAAGCAATAATCGTTACACAATAGACTGCAAAGAGAATGGCAGAAGGCCAATGCATCAAACTGCCGATAACAGACAGCGGGACACCCACCGCCACTAATATAAAAAAGATACGATTCATAGTGAATTGACTCCTTTTGTATGACTTGTTTTATTTTTATTCTTCACAAAAATCATCATGATTACACGAGGTCAAATGTTTACGGGCGATTTAGGCTTTTTTCAGGTTGCCGGCTTTTGGAAATCGGTGTACGATCAACATAGATCTCACAAAGGAGAACAGACACGATGTCACGAAAGCATTTTTTTATTCTGGTTTTGCTTGTTTCCATATCCGGGTTTTCACAAGGCATGCTGCTGCCCGTCATCTCGATTATTTTTGAAACAAATGGTGAATCAGCGGCGATTAACGGCCTGCATGCGACCGGACTGTACATCGGAGTGCTATTGGCTTCTCCGTTTATGGAGGCTCCGCTTAGAAAACTGGGCTTCAAACCGCTGATTGTCATGGGCGGAAGCATCGTCATTTTAAGCTTGTTCGGGTTCATTTGGCTTCAGTCGGTTTGGGTGTGGTTTCTGCTTCGTCTTTTCATCGGGATCGGCGACCATATGCTTCATTTTTCGACGCAAACGTGGGTGACCTCCATGTCGTCAAAGCAAAACCGCGGGAGAAATCTTTCCATTTACGGACTCTCCTTTGGCCTTGGTTTTGCTGCGGGCCCGTTTATGGTTCCGCTTGTAAAGCTGAGTCCGGCACTGCCTTTTATCGTGTCAGGCTGCATCAGTTTGCTTGCGTGGCTGTTTGTTTTCTTGCTACAAAATGCATACCCGGAAACCAGCCCTCACGAAACCCAATCAGACAATAGTTTCAGACGCTTTTACCAGGCTATACTGTTTGCATGGGTTTCGTTTATGCCTACGTTCGGGTACGGATTTCTGGAGACAGCATTAAACGGCAGCTTTCCTGTATATGCGCTGCGTCTGGGTTTATCTGTGGACGCCGTCGCTTTGATTCTTCCTGCATTTGCGATCGGGAGCATTATTTTTCAATTCCCGCTCGGCATTCTCAGCGATAAATACGGAAGACGGAATGTGCTGCTTGTGATTTTGCTGACGGGGGCCTTTTGCTTTCTCATCGCAGGCGTGTTCCCGTTTCCTTATGTGATCGGCTGCTGCTTCTTTATTGCGGGCATGGCAGTCGGGTCAACCTTTACACTCGGCATCAGCTTTATGACAGACCTTCTTCCGTCCCACCTGCTTCCGGCGGGGAATTTGCTTTGCGGCATTTCATTCAGTCTCGGCAGCATTTTCGGGCCGATTGCGGGCGGCTGGTATATGCAAACCTTCGAAAGCGCTAACTTGTTTTATTTGATTACCCTCATTCTGGCCGCTGTCTGGCTCGCTATTGCTTTAGGCAAACCGAAAAGCTGGCCCGCGGCTGAGACCTATTCTTCCTCTTCATAAGAAAAAGCCTCCTGACATCATGTCAGGAGGCTTTTGTTCTAATGATAGCCGTTTTGTCCGTTGGCACTTCCGCTAGTTTTTTGGCTCGATTTGCTCTTTGAGTTCTGTTTGTTATGGCTTCCGCCTTTTTTCGTATGCTTTGTCATCACGTTTAGCCCCCCGGATCATTTTTGAACTGAAGTTCCTTTATAGGGTGCGCTAATTGTAGGGATTTTCATCAGGAAGCTTTTTACGTTTATGTAAAAGCGCATTGATTTCTCCCCCTAAAATAATTAAAATGCCGCTTAAGTAAAACCAGATCATCAGGACGATGATCCCCCCAATGCTTCCATATGTGGCACTATAGTTCGCAAATGTACTGACATAAAACGAAAACAAGGTGCTGACGACAATCCAGCCGATGGCCGCAAACAGTGCACCCGGCATCACAAAGCGAAGCGACAGCTTTTTGTTAGGGGCGATGATGTACAAAGCAGAAAAAACAATCAGCAGCACAAGCGGGCTGACTCCCCAGCGAATCGCAGTCCAGATGGATAAAAACAGGTCCGACGCGCCGACAAAATCCGCAGCAAGCAGTCCAATCTGCCGGCCGAATACCGGCAGAAGGAGGGCAACTAAAATGGTAAACACCATGGCAATCGTCAGAAAAATTGAGGTCAGACGAACAATGATAAAAGAGCGGTTTTCCTCCACTTCATACGCGTGGTTTAACGATCTGACGATGGAATTCATTCCATTAGACGCAGACCATAACGCCGCGATGATCCCGAATGACAGCAATCCGCCGTTTCGGTCATTTAATGTTTGGTGGGTAATGGATTCAATGAGGGACATCGCACTCCCGGGAGCGTATTGTTTTACAACCCCCAGCACGTCATCTGTAGAAATCGGAAGATACGCGGTGAGCGTCAGCATAAAAATCAAAAACGGAAACAGCGATAATAGAAAAAAATACGCCAGCTCCGCAGATTTGCTTTGCCCCTCATGAAGGGTGTATCTGCCGAACAGCTCTTTCAGAAAGTTCATGTCGTCTCACCTCGAATGTTTGATCATTTATCTTTTGAAAAGTGGTCCTTCGTTTCCTGTACCAGCTCCATCACTTTCGGCGTTGTTTTTTTCAGCTCTTTAACTTGCTGATTAACGAAGCCGACTTCATCTGACAGCGTCTGGGCCAGCTGTTTTGCTTGATCAATTTTTGTAATGACATTGTTTTTCAATAGTTCAGGATTGTTTTTGTACAGAGACATTTTATGCTTGCACGTCATCCATCTCATGCCGCAGGCCTGTCTCGTCGGCTTATGGAATAAGGATAGCGCAGCGCCTGCCGCGGCTCCGAGAATGACCCCTTTCAGCAACCAGCGTTCATTGTTCATGATGAACTCTCCTTTCCCTTACAATAGTTTTTCTTCTTGAATGGATGCAAGCAGATGCTCACAGCCTGATCTGATCAATTGATAGACCTCGTCAAAGTTCCCAGTGTAGTAAGGGTCGGGAACATCCGCAAGATCTGAATCATCAACGTAGTCAAGCAGCCTCTTGATCTGTGCGGCTTTTTTAAACCCCGCCATGCTTCTCAGGCTTCCGATATTTTCTGCATCCATCGCAATGATGTAATCAAAATCGGTTAAATCCTGTTCGCGCACCTGGCGCGCCAGCATGCCTTCAAAACTGATTCCTTCTCTGCGCAATATCTCCTGTGTTCCTTCATGCGGAGGATTGCCGATGTGCCAGCCGCCGATGCCGGCTGAGTCTGTTCTGATTTTCCCCTCTAAACCTTTTGTTGCTGCCAAGTCCCGAAATATCGCTTCCGCCATTGGAGACCGGCAAATGTTTCCCAAGCAAACAAATAATACGCTGATCATGTTGTGCAACCTCCCTATTCTTTGCCCATATTTCTTTAAAAAGAAACCTTTACCGCTATCTTAGTAGGATGTTCAATCACATTTCAACTGATGTCACCACTTTTTTGAAATAAATGGACGAAATGAGAATAGGGTTTTTTTCTGATGGAATTCTGTTAGAATAAAACATACCAAATGACGCGAAAGAAAGGATGTAATCATTTGTCCAGCCAAAATACTGAAACATTAACTCAAATGATTGAAGAGATTTCACAAAAACTGAACATGCTGAATGTTGGGGTTATCAAAGCGGAAGACTTCAGCGACGAAAAAATAGAGGATCTCACCTACCTTCATAAAATGGTGATGAAAAAAGAAGCATTCAGCCCGAGCGAAATGCAGGCGATCGCTCAAGAACTTGCATCACTTCGAAAATAATGGGGCTTGCCGGCATTCGGCAAGTCTTTTTTTATTATGGATAAAGATGATTCTTTTTGCTTTCGTTCGTTGGGAGCCGGAAAGACGCGGCAGCAGGCATGCCCGCAAACATCTACCCGATGACATCAGCATGATGACAGCAAGGGGCCGGTCTTGGCGAACACAGCAAATGGTCGAATAAGATTTTGAAGGAGTACTAGAATGAAAACGAAATACGTCAAAACAGCAACCGGAATGTACATAAACTACTTCTTGCTCGGAATGGTCAATATTATTCTCGCATCCAACATGTCCTCCTTAACAAAGCAGTGGAATACCGACCCGACAGGCATCAGTTATGTGATTGCGGCTATCGGATTCGGCAAGCTGCTGACGTACGGAATATCTGGCTTTTTATCAGATAAAGTAGGCAGAAAACCGCTCATTGTGGCTTCCGCCGGAATGATGGCTGTCTTTTTAGTCGGTATTCCCTTATCACCGAGTTATGAACTTGCGTTTGTGTTTGCTTTATTAGCCGGAGTCGCAAATTCAGCCATGGACGCAGGAACATATCCGGCTTTAACGGAGCTCTTTCCAACTGCCCCCAGCTCGGCGAATGTCTTGGTAAAAGCTTTTATGTCTCTCGGGGCCGCTCTTTTGCCGCTCCTGATTACAGTTTTGGCAGACCATAGCCTATTCTACGGATTTGCATTTTATTTGCCGGCAGCCGTCTATGCGCTGAATATCCTCTATTTATCAGCAGTTTCGCTGCCAAAAAAACAGAAACAACCAATCAGCTCCGGGCAACAGGGATCTCCAGCTTTCTTATCAGAACCCGACATGAAGAAAGAAGGCGCCGCACTGATTATTATTGGCTTTACTTCAACAGCTTTATTTACAGTCTCTCAAATTTGGCTCCCAAGCTATGCCCAAAAGGCTGCAGGGTTAGCTGAATCAGCATCCGTACAATTGCTGAGCTACTATAGTATAGGATCTTTGATATCGGTTTTATTATTAGCTCTTTTGCTGAACAGATGGGTAAAACCGGTGATGATTACGCTGCTGTACCCCGTTATTACATTATGTACGCTTGCGGTTATGCTGACAATTCACGATCCAGTTGTGCTGGATATCACAGCCTTTTTCTTAGGATTTTCAACCGCTGGTGTGTTTCAAATTACCGTTACATTAATGACAGAGCTTTTCTGGAAACGCAAAGGCACCGTCACCGGAATTGTTGCGACAGCTTCAAGTCTTGCGTCGATTCTGCTGCCGATTGCTACAGGACTCATTGCAAAAGCGGGAGGCATAGCCCATATCTTTATGTTCGACTTCGGCATTGCTGTCATCGGGACAGTCTCCGCTGCCTTTTTGTATTATAGATACAATAAACTAACCGCAGGCTCCAAGCGATCATGAAAAAACGGACGTCCCCGCAGGGCGTCCGTTTTTGTTATTTTTCAAGCAGTGCCAAAGACTCGCGGTTAAATGCAGGAATGTCATCCGGCGTGCGGCTGGTGACCAATTGATCTTGGCAAACCACTACCTCCTGGTCAACGACATCAGCCCCCGCGTATTCCATATCTACACGAATGGACGTATAGCCTGTCGCTTTTCTGCCTTCCAGCGCTTTAGCAGTAATCAGCAGCTGCGGGCCGTGGCAGATCGCAAATACCGGTTTTTTGTCCGTCATAAACGCTTTTGTAAACTGGACGAACCGTTCATCGGCACGAAGCTGGTCGGGTGAAAACCCTCCCGGAATTAACAGCGCGTCAAAGTCAGAAGGGTTTACGTCATCAATGGACGCATCAACTGTGACTTGCGCATTCCCCTGCTTGCCTTTTACGGTTTTCCCTTTTTCATTTTCGATAACGGTCAGCTCATGCCCCGCTTCTTTAAATGCTTTGGCTGGTTCAGTATACTCGCTGTCTTCGAAATAATCTGTCAGCACAATGGCGATTTTTTTACCCATGATTAATAACCTCCCCCTTAATATGTCTACATAAAACACTCTACCCCAGCCACAATATCATAAACATTTTGTAGATCTGACAATCGATAAGCACAATGACCCAATTCACATCACCCAAAGATGATACATAATACTTATTTTTCTCCCTTTTACAATAATCATAAAGAAACATCTACAAATGCTTACAAAATATTCTTACAATAGAACCTGTAACATAAATTTCGTTGAAAGGTGGAGAACTGGTGAGAATACAGAAAAGACGAAAAGACGTCAGTAACATTCTCCGTATTCTGCTGCCCCTCATTATGATACTTAGCCTAATCCTCCCAACACCGCCCGTTTACGCAGAAGAAAACACGGCTCCTCAAGTGAATCTCAGTATTTTGGCTACAACTGATATTCATGCCAATATGATGGATTACGATTACTACAGCGACAAAGAAACGACAGAATTCGGGCTTGCCAGAACGGCTCAGCTGATCCAAAAGCACCGTGAGCAAAACCCAAACACCCTGCTCGTCGATAACGGCGACTTGATTCAAGGGAATCCGCTGGGCGAATACGCGGTGAAATATGAAAAAGACGACATTATCTCCGGCGCGAAAACCCACCCGATCATCAGCGTCATGAATGCGTTGAAATACGACGCTGGCACATTGGGGAATCATGAATTTAATTACGGGCTCGACTTTCTCGACGGCACAATCAAAGGAGCCGATTTCCCGATTGTAAATGCCAATGTCAAAACAACTGGCGGCGAACACCGTTATACGCCGTATGTTATTAACGAGAAAACTGTCACAGATGAAAACGGAAACGAACAGAAGGTCAAAATAGGCTACATAGGCTTTGTCCCGCCGCAGATCATGACCTGGGACAAAAAAAATCTCGAAGGACAGGTTCAGGTACAGGATATTGTCGAATCTGCCAATGATACGATACCGAAAATGAAGGCAGAAGGCGCGGATGTCATTATTGCCCTTGCCCACACTGGTATTGAAAAGCAGGCGCAATCGTCAGGTGCAGAAAACGTTGTTTTTGACCTGGCCACGAAAACAAAGGGCATTGATGCGATTGTCTCGGGCCATCAGCACGGACTCTTCCCTTCCGCAGAATATGCGGGTGCCGCTCAGTTCGATGTTGAAAAAGGAACAATAAACGGCATTCCGGTCGTCATGCCAAGCAGCTGGGGCAAATATTTAGGCGTCATTGACCTCAAGCTTGAAAAAACAGAAGGCTCGTGGAAGGTCGCAGATTCCAAGGGCAGCATCGAATCAATTGCCGGCAGTGTCACTTCCAGAAACAAAGCCGTCACAAACACCATTCAGCAAACACATCAAAACACACTGGAATATGTCAGAAAGCCTGTCGGCAAAACAGAAGCTGACATTAACAGCTTCTTTGCACAGGTCAAGGACGACCCTTCTATTCAAATTGTGACAGATGCGCAAAAATGGTACGCGGAAAACGAAATGAAGGATACCGAGTATAAGGATCTCCCGATTTTGTCAGCCGGCGCGCCGTTTAAAGCCGGCGGCAGAAACGGTGCCAATTACTATACCAACATTCCGGCCGGGAATCTTGCGATTAAAAACGTCGGTGACTTGTATCTGTACGATAATACCCTCCAGATCGTGAAACTGACCGGCAGCGAAGTGAAGGACTGGCTCGACATGTCAGCGGGCCAATTTAATCAAATCGATCCGTCAAAAGGCGGCGACCAAGCCTTGCTGAATGAGAATTTCCGCTCCTACAACTTTGATGTGATTGACGGCGTCACCTATCAGGTCGATGTCACGAAACCGGCCAAATACAACGAAAACGGAAAAGTGATCAACGGAAATTCAAGCCGGATCATCAATCTCTCCTATGAAGGCAATCCGATCAGCCCGAGCCAGGAATTTCTCGTAGTGACAAATAATTACCGCGCATCCGGCGGAGGCGGTTTCCCTCATCTGACGAGTGATAAGATTGTCCACGGCTCCGCAGTTGAAAACAGACAGGTGCTGATGGATTACATTATTGAGCAGGAAACATTAAATCCAAAAGCCGATAACAACTGGTCGATTGCACCGGTTTCCGGCACGAATTTGACGTTTGAATCTTCACTTTTAGCCAAGCCTTTTGCGGACAAAGCCGATGATGTCGCTTATGTAAGACATTCTTCAAATGAAGGCTATGGCGTGTACAAGCTTCAATTTGACGACGATTCAGATACCGATCCTCCTGAAAGCGGATTATGGGATCTTACCGTCATGCATACCAATGATACGCACGCGCACCTTGATGACGCAGCCAGACGAATGACGAAAATCAACGAAGTAAGAAACGAAACAGACCACAACATCCTGCTTGACGCGGGAGATGTGTTTTCCGGCGACCTGTATTTCACGAAATGGAACGGTTTAGCCGACCTGAAACTGATGAACATGATGGGTTATGACGCCATGACCTTCGGAAACCACGAATTTGATAAAGGTCCGTCCGTGCTTTCTGATTTTCTCAGCGGGAACAGCACAACTGTCGATCCGGCAAATCGGTATCACTTTGAAGCGCCTGATTTCCCGATCGTCAGCGCGAACGTGGATGTATCAAATGAACCTAAGCTGAAATCATATGTCAAAAAGCCGCAGACCTTTACTGCGGGAGAAAAGAAAGAGCCGGGCATCCATCCGTACATTCTGTTAGACGTTGACGGTGAAAAAGTCGCCGTTTTTGGACTGACAACAGAAGACACAGCCACAACATCCAGCCCGGGCAAAAGCATTGTATTTAACGACGCATTTCAAACTGCGCAGAACACCGTGAAAACGATTCAGGAAGATGAAAAAGTAAACAAAATTATTGCTCTCACCCATATTGGGCATAACCGCGATCTTGAGCTAGCCAAAAAAGTGAAAGGCATTGACTTGATCATCGGCGGGCACACTCACACCCTCGTGGACAAAATGGAAGTCGTGGAAAACGACGAACCGACAATCGTGGCGCAGGCAAAAGAATATGGCCAATTCTTAGGGCTTGTCGATGTCGTGTTTGATGAAAACGGCGTTGTACAAACAGACAAATCAAATCTGAGCGTGCTGCAAATTGATGAACATACAGAAGAAAACGCAGAAGCAAAAAAAGAGCTTGATCAGTTCAAAAATGAATTAGAGGACGTTAAAAATGAAAAAGTCGGTTACACGGATGTGGCGCTTGACGGCCAGCGTGAGCATGTGCGAACGAAGGAAACGAACCTCGGAAACTTCATCGCGGACGGCATGCTGGCAAAAGCGAAAGAAGCAGCCGGTGCCATAATCGCGATTACAAATGGCGGCGGCATCAGAGCCGGCATTGACAAAGGCGATATCACTCTCGGCGAAGTACTAAACGTCATGCCGTTCGGCAACACACTTTACGTCGCTGATTTAACCGGAAAACAAATCAAAGAAGCTCTTGAACAAGGCTTAAGCAATGTGGAAAACGGAGGCGGCGCTTTCCCTCAGGTGGCTGGAATCGAATATACCTTTACATTAAACAACGAACCTGGACACCGTGTTGTAGACGTGAAATTCGAATCGCCTAACGGAGAAAAAGTTGATTTGAATTCAGATGATACCTACCGCGTCGCAACAAATCAGTTTGTCGGCGGCGGTGGAGACGGATACTCTGTCTTTACGGAGGCATCCCATGGTGAAGACCTTGGTTACGTAGATTATGAGATTTTCACCGAACAGCTGAAAAGCCTAGGGAACAAGGTCTCTCCTAAAATCGAAGGACGCATTAAAGAAGTATTCCTGCCGACTAAGCAGAAGGATGGCAGCTGGGCACTCGATGAAGACAAATTTGCGATTTATGCTAAAAATGCCAACACGCCATTTGTCTATTATGAAATGGCTGAAGGATCTCAAGAGAAGCCTATCAATCTAAAAATGAAAAAAGATCAGGTCAAGCTATTGAAAGATAGGGATTTAGATCCATCCCTGACGGTGTTCAACTATTGGTACAGCATGAAGCTTCCGATGGAGAACATCAAAACCGCGGATACTGAGATCGGAATTAAATCTAAAGGAGAATTAAACGTCTCTTTATCAAATGTATATGACTTTACATTGAAGCAAAAAGGAAAAGAAGTGAAATCATTTAAAGAACCCGTTCAGCTTTCGCTTCGGATGTTTGATATTGAAGAAGCTCACAACCCTGCCATTTACCATGTCGACCGGAAAAAGAAAGCTTTCACAAAGACAGAAAACGGATCAGTTGACAATGATATGGTAACAGGATACACAAACCACTTCAGCGAATACACGATCTTAAATTCCGGTGAGAACAATAAACCGCCGACATTCCCGTCCGATCAGCCGACAGGCGGTGATGACGGCAGCAATGGCGGAGGGTCCGATAAACCAGGCGGAAAACAGCCGACTGACGGGAACGGAGGAAATGATACACCTCCCGGCACTGAACCGACAAACGGCTCTGGTGGAAACGGTTCGGGCGGATCAGGAACAGACGGTCCGGCTGGCGGCCTGCTTCCGGACACAGCCACATCCATGTATTCCATCCTGCTGGCCGGATTTCTGATCAGCGCACTCGGCACAGCGTTATATTTGCATCAGCGAAGAAAACAGAACAGAGCGAATCAGGCATAAAAAAAGAGCTGCTCGCTTAGCGAGCAGCTTTCTTTATTTAAACCCACTTCACAACATCTTCAACAGCAGATCTTGTTTTCGGACGAGGGTCTCGCACACGGTAGCCGAACGCCACCATGACAGAAATATCAAAGCTTCCGTTTTCCAGAAGGCCTTCTTCTTCAAGAATACGATGAATTTCATCATATTGGAAGCCTTCCACAGGGCAGGAATCAACGCCGATTTGCGCAGCGGCAGTCATCATGTTGCCAAGCGCGATATAGGTTTGTTTGGATGCCCAGTCAAACAATGTTCTGTCACTTTCAAGCAAATGCAAATCATTTTTCTGGAATTCTTCTGTTTTGCTTAAATAGCCTTCGTACACGTCTTGAGGCATTTGTTTTACTTCTTTTAAATGACGTTTGATGTAATCCGCATTATATTTGATATCCTTCGCAGTACGCGCAAGAATCAGGACGAAATGGCTTGCGGTCGGCAGCTGCTTTTGCGCGCCCCATGTGTATTCACGAAGCTTCTCGCGGAATTCCGGATTTTGGACGACGACAAATTTCCAAGGCTCTAGGCCGAGTGAACTCGGAGACAGTCTTCCTGTTTCTAAAATAAATTCAAAATCGCTGTCTGATACTTTTTTATTCGGGTCAAATTCCTTAGTGGCATGCCTGAAATTGTATGCATCTAGAATTTGTTTCTTTAGATCTGCCATGTAAAACACCTCTCCTTTATGTTACTCTCATCTCTATTGTAGCCATTATGAGAAAAAGTAAAAGTACGCACATTTTTGTTGGATAGTATCAATTTTGATACCATACAAAAAAGCGCTCTGCCGCAGGCAGGCGCTCTTTATTTTCCCCGTCGCGCAAAATCGACAAACCTGAATTTGTCCAGACGGTGTCTGCTTTCGGTATATTGAAAGAGACTTGTATCCTCTAAAAAGACATAGTTTCTCACAACCACCATATGGTCATAGCCTCGTAAATCAAGCAATTCCCTGTCCTCATCCGTACACGGCTCGGCCACAATTTCTTTCTGTGCGTAACTGATCGAAAGACCAAGCTCTCCTTCAATATATTCATAAATGGAGTTTTCACAAATTTCTTTCGTCAGGTGAGGCACATGCTTTCTGAAAAAGTAGTCCTTGTCCAAAATGACATGCTCCCCGTCAATCTTTCTTGACCTGATCACTTCCCATATGTCATCACCCGGCTGCGCCCGAAGCTGTTTTTGGATCAGATCTGACGGGGGCACCAGCCCGAATGTGTGAACGGCTGTTTTCGTTTCTTTCCCCAAAGTTTGCGCCAGTTCCTTGAAACTGACAAGCCCTGAGACCGGAAACTGCATTTTTTCACGGTTGAGAATCACGGAGCCTTTCCCCCTGATTTTCTGGATATATCCATTTTGAGCCAGCATGTGAAGCGCCTTTCGAACCGTTTCTCTTGATGTGCCGTACTGTGCGGTCAATTCATGTTCAGACGGAAGAATCTCCTCCGCCTTCCATCGGCCGTCTTCAATTTGCTGTGCGATGTCTTTATAGATTGTGATAAATTTATTCACCTTCATTTATGACCACCCAGCTTAGTTTAGCACGGTTTTGTTAAATGATAAACAATGGACTCATACGGGCGGAGCGTCATATTCTTCAGTTCCCCTCTCTCTTCATCGTTTGTCAGAAGCACCTCTGCCTCCCACTCGTCGGGCTTAAGCGTGTCCGGCAGTGTAAAGGCTGCCTCCGTCCCGTAAAAATTATTGATGACGAGCAGTTTCTCATTTTCGCCATGTCTCATATACGCAAACACGTTTGGATCGTCCTTTGCGATCAGTTCATACGTTCCGTCTGTGACAATGTCATACGCTTTGCGAATCTGAATCAGCTTCTGGTAGTGATAAAAGACCGAATGTTTGTCCTTCAGCGCCGCCTCTGCATTGATCTCCCGGTAATTGCCGGCGACCGGTATCCATGGCGTGCCTGATGTGAATCCGGCATTCGGCGTATTATCCCACTGGACGGGTGTTCTGGAATTGTCACGGGATTTTTCCTGTAAAATGGCTAAAATCTCTTTCTCCGCCATGCCTTTTTTCTTGAAGGCGTGATACATGTTCAACGACTCAACATCCCGATAGGAGCTGATGCCGGTAAAATTCGGATTGGTCATGCCGAGCTCTTCCCCCTGATAAATATAAGGCGTGCCCTGCATCATATGAATGGCCGTCGCAAGCATTTTTGCCGATTTCACCCGATATGGACCGTCATTTCCATATCTCGATACAATGCGCGGCTGATCATGATTGCACCAAAACAAAGCGTTCCAGCCCCCTCCCGCCTGCATCTCCGTCTGCCACACGGATAAAATCTCCTTCAGCTTCAGAAAATTGAACGGAGCCAAGGCCCATTTTTCTCCGTTTGGATAATCGACCTTGAGATGATGGAAGTTAAACGTCATATCAAGCTCTTCGTTGCCCGGATTTGTATAACGGATGCAATGGTCAATCGATGTAGAAGACATCTCACCGACTGTCATGCTGTCATATTTTGCGAATACCTCCCTGTTCATCTCATGCAAAAACTCGTGCACACGCGGTCCGTCTGTATAAAAGGAACGGCCGTCACCGCCGTCTTTGGCATTCGGAAAGCGCTGGTCTTTTGAAATCAAATTAATGACATCAAGCCTGAAGCCATCAATTCCTTTTTCAAACCAAAAATGCATCATCTCGTAAACATGCTTTCTGACCTCTTCATTTTCCCAATTCAAATCAGCCTGTGTGACATCAAACAGGTGCAGATAATATTGGCCTGAGGCTTCGTCAAGCTTCCATGCCGAGCCGCCGAATTTCGATTCCCAGTTTGTCGGGGCTGTACCGGTTTCGTTCGGGTTTTTCCATATATAAAAATCACGGTATGGACTGTCTTTTGAAGAAATCGCCTCTCTAAACCATGTGTGCTCAGTTGACGTATGATTGACCACAAGATCCATGACGACTTTTAAGCCCCTTTTGTGCGCTTCAGCTAATAAGCGTTCAAAATCTTCCATTGTGCCGTACTCTTGATAAATCGTGTAGTAATCCCGAATATCATACCCGTTATCATGCTGCGGCGAGTCGTAAATCGGCGTTAGCCAAAGAACATCAACCTGAAGCGTTTGTAGGTAATCAAGCTTTTCAATAATTCCATTCAAATCGCCAATGCCGTTTCCCGTCGTATCTTTAAAGCTTTTCGGATAAATTTGATAAACCACGGCTTTTTTCCACCATGGTGTTTGTTCTGTTGTCATCTGTCTCCACCACCGTCTTTTTTAATGAAAAAGGGAAAAAGGGACCGTCAATCACACGTCCCGCTCCCCTTTTTTATTTACGTTTCAGTCGTGCATAAGCGTATGTTCCGGCAAACGGAACAATTAAGACAATCGCCATTCCGATTGCGAATGCGCACCAGTACTGGCTCATAATCGAGAAAATGCCGGGCACGCCGCCGACACCGACGGAGCTTGCCAAAACGCCTTGAGATGAGATATACATCCCGGCCAGCCCTGAGCTGATCATCGCAATGATAAAAGGAAATCTGTAGCGAAGGTTCACCCCGAATATGGCAGGCTCTGTAATGCCCAGATAAGCGGAAATGCCTGATGTTAAGGAAAGACCTTTTTGTTTCTCATCCTTTACGATAAACATCATCGCCAGCGCCGCTGATCCTTGGGCGATATTTGAAAGCGCCAGCATCGGCCATAAAAATGTGCCTCCGAACTTAGAGCCGATCAGCTGCAGATCAACTGCCAAAAACGTATGATGCATTCCGGTAATCACCAGCGCTGAGTATAAGCCGCCGTACAGCAGCCCGCCCAGCGCGGCAAATGAGCCGAACACCGAGATAAGCCCCGAAGTTAACACATTCCCGATCGCAAATGTGACCGGACCGATAATGATAAAGGACGCAAAACCCGTCACGAGCAGGGTAATCGGCGCGACGACTAAAAGCTGTATTCCCTCGGGCGTTCGTTTCGTCAAAAACAATTCAATCTTGGCAAGCAAATACGAAGCGAGCAAAATCGGGAGCACCTGCCCCTGGTAGCCGACCTTCTGCACCTCAAGGCCGAAAAGATTCCATACAGGGATCTCTCCGCTTTGTTCCGCGGCTCCATACCCCCACGCATTCAGTAAATCTGGATGCACGAGCATAACGCCGAGTACAATGCCGAGGAGCGGATTGCCGCCAAACCGCTTCACCGCCGACCAGCCGATCAGCGCTGGCAGGAACGTAAAGGCCGTGCCTGCGATTAAATTGATCATATTGGCGAGATCCGCCCACTGCGGATACACCTGCACAATCGACTTCGTATTGAAGAAAATCCCCTGCGCCGTTAAGATATTGTTGATCCCCATTAAGAGACCTGCCGTGACAATCGCCGGCAAAATCGGAATAAAGATATCTGCAAGCGTTTTCACAGCACGCTGCAAAGGATTCATATTTTTTTCTGAGGCCTTCTTCACATCGTCCTTTGTTGACTCGCCAATCCCCGTTTCCTTGACCAGTTCCGCATATACTTTGTTGACTGTTCCCTGGCCGATTACAACCTGAAACTGTCCGTTTGTCGAAAACGATCCCTTTACAACATCGATTTGATCCAGCGCCTCTTGGTCAACCTTGCTTTCATCTATTAACGCGAAGCGTAAACGTGTTACACAATGAGTTGCCGCTGCAATATTTTCAGCACCGCCGACTGCTTCAACAATTTGCCGTGCTGATCTGTTCAGTTCCCCCATGCCAACCCCTCCGTTTGATAACTTGTATATACAACTTATGTTTATATTGTAGTCCTGTATATACATGTAGTCAACAACTTTTTGTAGCGCTTTCATACTATTCGTAAAGTCATAGAATGGCTTAACAGAAAGGTTACTCTAAAAAGCTAGCAACTGTTTTGAGAGGTGAGCACTATGAATAAACACGAGAATGCCCTGCAAGTTCCTCCATGAGCTCGAGGCCAACAAGGAAGGGCTGATTTCTCCTATCTCAAGGAAAACACTATTAACAGAAGGCTGGGGTTTGACTTCGGAAATGGTCTGTGCGGATTTGTTGTATATATCGAAGGAATCGTAAAATCTGAATCTATTCAGGATCACGCCCTCCTTCCTTTTTGCGGCATCTGAAGGATGAAATAGAGAAAGACGAGGAATCTCTGCCAATACGCTGTCTATTTCCAGGGTATTGGCAGAGACGAGCTTGAAACTATTATTTTGTCGACGTCAAAATGCCTGATTGTAAAAATGAAAGGCGGCTAAAGGAGGTTCAAGAGAGGCTTTACAGAAAGCCTCAGAGTCAATAACGCTCATTAATGGGGTGATGCGATTGTGCTGCCTTTGTTCATCTATTTGATCATCAAGAGTTAGACGATGTTGAATTCAAAAACACTACGAATTTTTAGCTTCTTTTGTTTGGTAAACAGGGCCCTGTTTCGTTTTTCTTCTATCTTTCAGGTAATACTGTTCAGATGTGAAAAATTCGGTATAGAGCGCTTTTACCTTCTTGCTCAATAATAACAGCGCAATCACATTCGGAACGAGAATGAAAGCTAACGCTAAGTCCAGAAAGCCCCAGATGGCTTTTGCTCCGCCTGCGGCACCTATGATAATAGCCGCTAAATAGACGAATTTAATGACATGTCCCGACAGCCGTCCGAATAGAAATTCAGCTTGTTTTACGCCGTAAAATATGACAACCATAATGGTCGAGACAACAAAAAAGACGAGAGAAATCGAAACGAAGAACCCTCCGCCAGCTCCGAAATAATGCTGAAATGCAGCCGTAGTCAATGCTGCTGGGTCATTTGAGGCGTCCTTCCCTGTCCAGACACCGGATGCAAGGACGACAAATGCCGTGGTGGTGCAGATAATCAAGGTGTCAATGACAATTCCGATCACAGACCAGAAGCCTTGTCTTACGGGGTGGTCAGTCATTGCCGCCGCATGTGCAATCGGGGCTGTTCCCATCCCGGCTTCATTAGAATACAGGCCGCGGGCAAACCCCCAGCGGATGGTTTCAGCCAAGGCAGCGCCTGCAAATCCTCCTGCTGCCGAAGAAGAAGTAAACGCATTCGAAAAAATAAGAGAGAAAAACACCGGCACAGATGAAAGATTCATTAGAACAATCAGGAGACCGGCTCCCGCGTATGCCCCTGCCATGAGAGGCACGACAAACTCAGTTACTTTTCCGATCCGCTTCACCCCGCCAATTACAACTAAACCAATCAAAAACGCGATGCCGATTCCGGCGTATATTTTATTGAAAGAAAACGTTTCGGCAAGAGAGACTGAAACTGAATTCCCCTGAACCATTATGCTTGGAATCAGCTCTACGATCAGTGCAACAGAAAAAAACACGCCGAGCCATTTCATGCGCAGTCCTTTTGTTATGTAATACATCGGTCCCCCGACAAATTCACCCTGCTCATTTTTTTCCCTGTAATGAACAGCAAGCACACTTTCTGAAAACTTAATCGCCATAGCAAATAAGGCAACCAGCCACATCCAAAAAACAGCCCCGGGACCGCCAAACATGATAGCCGCAGGCACCCCGACAATGTTCGCCGCCCCAATCGTCGAACTGAGGGCTGACGTCAATGCCTGAAGCGGCGTAACTGTCCCCTCTCCCTTCGGCTTTTTTCCTACGCTGCCGATCGTCTGCTTCAAAATGTATAGAGGATAGCGAAATTGAAAAAACTTCAGCAAAATGGTGAAGTACAATCCCGTCCCCGTCAGTAAGATGATTAGCGGGGGTCCCCACAGCCAATCAGATATACGCTCTACCCATTCCAATAGTCGTTCCATCCCATCACCCTTTACCCGTTTATGGGTCATTTCCCCACAGATGGAAAAACATAAACCTTTTAGAACAGACAAAACTGAGTCAAATTGAGGAAGAAAGGAAGCTGGATGGCTAAAAAACAGCCGTCTGGCAAGGAAAATTAAGTGGAAGAAGGTCTGTTTCGCCCAAGACGATCATATACTTGATTCTTATAAAACGATGACGCCGGTTTGGAAAACATGCCTTTTTTGTCGGCAAGCTTATCGAGCATCAGCTGCTTCTCTGTATTTTTTTCTTACTAATTGCTCACGTTCCTTTTCGTCATAGCACTTGGAGATTAAATGGTTGAGGGTCATAAGCTCTTTTTTAAGTGCACCCTCATCCTCAGCCATCCCTGCATTTTTTAACATACGATATCCCATCCGCAGAGATTCCGGCAAGTGGGCCGCATCATCCTTTGGCAGCGGTTTTCCCATTCCCGGCAGGTTGTCAAATTCTCCGTCTTTGATGGCGCGTTTAATCTTATCTTCAGACACAATATGAGAAAAATCCATCGTCCCACCTCTATTCATGTAATGAACATATTTTATCATACAGCTGTCACAAACCATATTATTCCTTTATTGACAGAAAGAAACCTGTTTTTACATCTGGCGATTTCCTAGGAAAACGTTGATTCGACGGCGTTTTTCGCCACATTTTCCATCGGACGATTTTCACTTTTCTAATCAGCCGATTCGTGTTATATTGGATACGTTCGTTTTTTCTATCGTTTCGCTCGAACTGTGATCGGAAAAAAGGAGTGTAACAATGAAAACATTTATAAAAGAAAGAGGACTGGCCTTCTTCTTAATTGCGGTCGTCCTGTTATGGGTAAAGACGTATGTCGGTTATGTCCTGAACTTTAACTTAGGAATAGACAACACGATCCAGAAAATATTGCTTTTTGTGAATCCGCTCAGCTCAAGCTTATTCTTTCTTGGATTTGGACTTTTGTTCAAGAAAAAATTACAGCAGACAGCCATCATAGTGATTCATTTTTTAATGTCTTTTTTACTGTACGCAAACATTGTGTATTATCGATTCTTCAATGATTTTATTACGATTCCGGTCATTATGCAGGCTAAAACAAACGGCGGCCAACTCGGTGACAGCGCATTTTCGCTGATGAGACCGACTGACGCCTTTTACTTTATTGATACGATCATTCTGATTATCTTAGCGATTAAAGTGAACAAGCCTGCCGAGGCGTCGTCTAACAAAAAATCATTCCGAATCGTTCTTGCGTCTTCGATTCTCGTTTTCTTAATCAACCTGGCAGTTGCGGAATCAGACCGTCCTGAATTGCTGACTAGATCATTTGACCGAAACTACCTTGTCAAATATTTAGGAACATACAATTTCACGATTTATGATGCTGTGCAGAATGTCAAATCCAACAGCCAGCGCGCACTCGCCGATTCAAGCGACGTAACGGAAGTTGAGAACTACATGAAAGCCAATTACGATGTGCCGAACAATGTGTATTTCGGCAAAGCGGAAGGAAAAAACGTCATTTACGTTTCACTTGAATCTTTGCAGTCCTTCATCATCGACTATAAGATTGACGGCAAAGAAGTTACACCGTTCTTAAATAAACTGGCACACGATAACGAAACGTTCTACTTTGATAACTTTTTCCACCAAACAGGACAAGGTAAAACATCGGATGCGGAATTTATGATGGAAAACTCTCTGTATCCGCTGGCTCAAGGTTCCGTTTTCGTTAACAAAGCGCAAAACACGCTTCAATCCGTTCCGGCGATTTTGAAGTCTAAAGATTACACATCTGCTACGTTCCACGGGAATACGCAGACGTTCTGGAACCGAAACGAAATGTACAAAGCGGAAGGCATCGATAAGTTCTTCGACTCTGCCTACTATGACATGAACGAAGAAAACACGAAAAACTACGGCATGAAAGACAAACCGTTCTTCAAAGAATCAATGCCGCTGTTAGAAAGCTTGCCGCAGCCGTTCTATACGAAGTTCATTACCCTGTCGAACCACTTCCCATTCGGAATGGATGAGGGGGATACGGACTTCCCGGCTGGAGACTTTGGTGACTCTGTCGTCAACAACTACTTCCAGTCAGCCCATTACCTTGATCAGTCCATTGAACAATTTTTCAATGACCTGAAAAAAGACAGGTTATATGATAAATCGGTTATCGTGATGTACGGAGACCACTACGGCATCTCTGAAAACCACAATAACGCGATGGCCAAAGTGCTTGGCAAAGATGAAATTACCGATTATGACAACGCCCAGCTTCAGCGGGTGCCGCTCTTTATCCACGCTGCCGGCGTGAAGGGTGAAAAAGTTCATAAATATGCCGGAGACGTCGATGTGGCTCCAACCCTTCTGCATTTGCTCGGAGTGGATACGAAAGACTACTTGATGTCCGGTTCTGATATTTTATCTAAAGAACACCGTGAAGTGATTCCGTTCCGTAACGGAGACTTTATATCACCGAAGTACACGAAAATATCCGGCAAGTACTATGACACAAAAACCGGTAAACAGCTTGATGAATCTGAGATCGACAAGTCAGAAGACTCACTCGTCAAGAAGGAACTCGAAATGTCCGATAAAATCATAAACGGAGACCTGCTGCGTTTCTACAACCCGAAAGGTTTTAAAAGGTGAACCCTTCCGATTATGATTACACAAAACACGGCGAAGATTCAGAGACGTCAACAGAAGACGAAGATAAATAAGAAAAAAGCAGAGAGGCCAGCCTCTCTGCTTTTTCTATTTCACCGCAGCACGTAATTCCTCTGCCGCAAACTCGACATTCGGGCCAATAATGACTTGTACTGATTGCCCGCCCGATTTGACGACTCCTTTTGCGCCTGCTTTCTTTAATAACGCTTCATCCACTAAAGAAGTATCTTTCACTGTCAGTCTCAGCCTTGTCGCACAGTGATCAATCGTCTGCAGGTTTTCTTTTCCGCCAAGCCCCTTCAGCATGATGTTTTCATTGACAGACTGTGCTGTGTTCTCATCAAGCACCTCATCCAAGTCATCATCTTCCCGTCCCGGCGTTTTCAAATTCAACGTCTTAATTAAGACGTAAAACACGACAAAGTATACAGCCGCATAGCATATACCTACCAGAAGCAGAAGCAGCGGCTTTTCTGCAATTCCATAGCTCAAAAGATAATCGATGGCACCGGCTGAAAAAGAAAATCCAGAGCGTATGCCGAGCAAATTAACGATGAATAACGACAGTCCGGTTAAAACTGCATGCACAGCGTATAACAGCGGAGATAAAAACATAAATGCAAACTCAATCGGCTCCGTAATTCCTGTGATAAAGGCAGTCAAAGCAAAACCAATCATCATTCCGGCCGTTGCTTTTCGTTTTGACGGCTTGGCAGTCACAATCATTGCCAGACATGCGGCCGGAAGACCGAACATCATAATCGGGAAGAAGCCCGTCATGTATGTGCCCGCTGTCGGGTCTTTAGCGAAAAAGCGCGCCAAATCGCCTGTCACTCCGTTATATTCGCCGAATTGGAACCAGAAAATATTATTCAGCACGTGGTGAAGACCAAGCGGAATTAACAGCCTGTTGAATAAACCGAATATGCCCGCGCCGATCCCGCCAAGCCCAAGCATCCACTCCCCAAACGCGTTAATTCCCGATTGAATCGGCGGCCATACCGCACCGAATATCCCTGCTAAAATGATTGTGAAAATAGCGGTGACAATCGGCACAAGCCGTCTGCCGCTGAAGAATCCGAGATATTCCGGCAGTTTTGTATCCTTGAAGCGGTTATAGGTGTAACCCGCTATTAAACCGGCAATAATTCCCCCAAATACCGCCATGTTGTTTGCTTCATTAATTGATTTTGTTGCCGCGTCGAGCATCAGATACGATATCGCCCCTGATAAACCCGCGGCCCCATTGCTGTCCTTTGAAATGCCGATGGCAATCCCAATCGCAAAAATAAGCGGCAGGTGATCAAAAACAGCGGTTCCCGCTTGATAAACAAACGGGATATCGAATAAATCCTCCCTGCCAAGTGCAAGGATAATCCCGACTGCAGGCAAAACCGCAATCGGGAGCATAAATGACTTTCCAAGCTTTTGTAAAAATGAAAGCATACCCATCCCCCTCTTACCCTTTTTTAAAAATATACCATACAAGATATCTAGTGATCTATACCAATTTTCCCGGCCTATTTCTTTTTTCTCAGGTTCGCGTGTTTCCTATTCTAGAGCCAATTGTGGTAAGCTTAAACTAGATTATTTAAAAAAGAAAGCGGGAATGACAGATGATTGTAACAAACGATCAAGAATTAGAAGGCCTGAAAAAAATCGGCAGAATCGTAGCGCTGGCGCGTGAAGAAATGAAGCGGAAAGCAGAGCCCGGCATGAGTACAAAAGACCTTGACCTTATCGGTAAAGCGGTGCTTGACGAGCATGGCGCTGTTTCGGCTCCGGAAAAAGAATACGACTTCCCCGGTGTTACATGCATCAGTGTAAATGATGAAGTGGCGCACGGTATTCCAAGCACATCCACTATTTTAAAAGCCGGAGATCTTGTGAACATTGATATCTCTGCTGAATTCGGCGGGTTCTACTCCGATACAGGCATCTCATTTGTGCTCGGTGAAGGAGAAGAACGCCTTCATAAGCTATGCCAATGCGCGGAAGATGCTTTCCAAAAAGGCCTGCAGCAGGCAAAAGCCGGCAAGCGCCAAAATCAGATTGGGAGAGCCGTTTATCATGAAGCACGTTCTCAAGGATTTACCGTCATTAAAACCTTGACCGGCCACGGAATCGGCAGAAGCCTTCACGAAGCGCCGAACCACATCATGAACTATTATGATCCATTTGATAACGCACTCTTCAAAAACGGCACAGTGATTGCACTTGAACCATTCATTTCAACAAAAGCGGAAACCATCGTCGAAGCTGGAGACGGCTGGACCTTTAAGACGCCGGATAAAAGCATGGTTGCCCAAGTTGAGCACACCATCGTCATCACCAAAGACGAGCCGATTATCCTGACAAAGCTGTAAAAACACATTTCGTATGTTTAACCTCCTCCTTTTACAGGTAAATCATCACTATTCACAGGAGGAGGCACTGTAATGAACAGAGATCAAGAAAAAATCCAAATTGAAAACGAAATGAATGCAATGCACGGAACAATAAAAGAAGAAATTTTAAAAGACTTTGAAGAATTTAAAGACTACCTGAAAAAACAAGTTAACCGGGGCAAGAAATTAGGATTAGATGACGGCAAGCTTGTCAAAAGCGCTGCGATCCTGGGAGACTACCTCGCGAAACATGAAGAGCCGCAAAACGGCGAAGAAATGCTGCTTCAGGAACTTTGGAGCGTTGCGGATGATGATGAGAAAAATCATTTGGCACAGCTATTAGTCAAATTGGTTGAGAAACAATAAAACACCTAAGCCGGGCGTATGCCCGGCTTCTTTATATTGTCACAGCCCGGCCCATCCAGATATGCTACACTAGGATTAATGTCTGTGAAAGGAGCCTTTGTCCGCATGTGGTTTATTATTTTTGGAATCGTCTTTTTCATTGAAGGCATCATCATGACCGTTTTCGGCGTGAAGAAAAAAAACGGGATGCTTACATATATCGGTATTGTGTTCAGCATCATGACACTTGGCATTGTCGTGCTGAAACTCACCGGGCATTAAAATCATATTCAGCGTTTACTCCGCATATACATACAGGAAGAAAGTTCGCATCACTAGTGCGAAAGACTCAGTTTCCCCCGCATCTCTTTTCAGCATCTTTTGATAGATGTTACAATGCCAATCGTTTGGTCAATCAGATAGGGAAAGGAGTTTTCTGACATGCATTACGGCAGTAAAGGCTGGTATGTAGCAGAATTAAAAAAGCAGGGCATCACGAAATATGAAGGAAGAAAGCTTCAAAGCTATAAAACCTATTTTCTTGCCAACCTGCTTGAAACAAAGAAAAAACAATCCTGACATGGTGAAGCCGCGCACGTTTAGATGCGCGGCTTTTTTATTGAATCGAAAGCAGCCTGTCCCGTTTTTTGATAAAGGAAGATCTCCAGCTTTCAGACAATGCTTCTTCACTTAAAATCCGTTCAATGGCAGTGAGATTTTTTGTGTCATGGTATTTGATATGGTTTGCAAATTGGACGGATATGCCTTTTTCGCCTCTGGACAGCAGTTCGAGCTTTGCATCCGGAGCGACCCTGCCCTCTTCCAGCACGCGAAAATAAAATCCTGTATATCCGGTTTGCTGAACTTTCAGCACCATATCCTTCACACCAAACTTTTTGGCCAGTTTTATACACGGCTGACGCGGCTGGCTGACCTGAACAACGGCATCATCAAGCTGAAAGACATCCCCTATGCAAACGTCCTCCTCAGTCAGACCCTGTACCGTGAGATTTTCACCAAACGCGGCGTCAGGGAGCGATCTAGAGAGAAACTCCGTCCAAAACGGATAGTGCTCCGCGGGATAGACACAGACAGCCTTATCAGGGCCGCCATGATTGACGAGGTCCGCCTGTCCGTCTCCTTCAAAATTCTCCCGATACAGCATAACCGCGGAAGCAGCCGGCCGCTTCATGATGCCGGTCTCTATTTTCTTTCCATCGTATTCAAGCGTCTGCGGCTTTCCCAGGTTAAGAGAAAGAATGGAATAATGCGCTGATGTCATACGAACACATCCCCTTTACAGTATATAAAATGATTGATTATCATAAAAAGAAAAGGTGGTTTTTACATGCTTCAATATCGAATCGTTGCAGACGGCCGGGTTCAAGGAGTCGGTTTTCGCTACTTTGTTCAAGCGGAAGCCGATAAGCATAAACTCACCGGCTGGGTCAAAAACCGTGATGACGGGCGTGTCGAGATTTTGGCCGAAGGGCCGGAAAACGCCTTGCAATCATTTCTTGAGGCCGTGAAGAAAGGCAGCCCCTTTTCAAAAGTTACCGGCATCTCTGTCACTGAATCCAGCAGCCTTGAAGGCCATCATCGGTTTTCAATAGTCTATTCGTAAGGCTTATCCTGATAAAAGTAATTCGGCTTGACGATTGAATTGTCATAGGACCTGTGAAAAATATGTGTGGAAGCTGGTGAAATCGGCGGAATCAGCCATGTCCAGTCACCCGTCAGCTTTCTGCCCGCTTCTTCCTCCTGCTCTTCAAACCGTTTAAACTGGCTTGCAGCCGTGTGATGATCGACGATGCTGACGCCGTGCTTTTTATATGAATGCAAAACAGCTTTATTCAATTCAACAAGCGCCTGATCCTTCCATAAATCCGCATTGTAATCAGTGGCAATACCGATAACGGATGCCACTTTTTTGAGCTTATCATACCGCTTTTCATCAGCCAGGTTTCTCGCACCGATCTCCGTTCCCATATACCAGCCGTTAAACGGTGCGGCATTATAATGAACGCCACCGATCTCAAGCCTCATATCCGCAATAATCGGCACGCCGTACCATTGCAGCTTCAGGTCAGAAAACGCTTCGAATTCCGGGTGGGTCAGCGGAACTTCTATCACCAGTGACCGGGGCAGCTCATACCAGACCGGCTGTTGGTCACCCTTCATGCGGAAAATAAGCGGCAGCAAATCAAAATCAGTCCGCTCTCCGCGCCAGCCAAGCTGCTCACAGGCTGCGGTAAGAGAACGGGAAGCAGGATCGCCGATTCTTTCTCCGTCGGAATCGTATCCCGCGTACCGGATCAGCTGATGATTCCAGATCTCTACCTGCTTTTCGCCCTTCTCTTCTGGAGGGAAAATCGTAATCGTCGGCCTGATTTTCCCGTTATTTGTTGCGGTTTCAATGTGATGCAATAAAGCGTCCCGTACTTCTTCTTTTGTCTGGACGTCACGTCTGTCAATGACATTCAGCGAATTCCAGAACAGTCTGCCGATGCAGCGGTTGCTGTTTCTCCAAGCCATTTTCGCCCCGTGCGCCAGCTCTTCCTTTGTATGTACATAGCTTCCAGTCCGGTCAATCTCACTTTTAATGTCATCGAGACGGTCTTGCACTTCATCCTCCTTTCCGAGTTCCTGATAGCAATTGGCAATAAACGCTTTCGCTTCATTCCATAGTATTTCTTTATCTTCCAACAAACTCTCCTCCAAATCGCATTCATGCTTCTCATTGTATCGTTTTTGAGCGGGAAGACAAATGATTTTTCTGCATCTTCTTGGAAAAACAAATAAAAAAAACACCCGCGTTTGCGAGTGTCAAAGGGATGATAAATGATTGGCCAATTCCATTAAATCACTGCGAAAGTTTCTGCCTGTCATTGGGATGCCGTGCCCGGTCAGCAGCGCTTCCGGTTCTAGTTCGGCAAGTCTTTGAATGGACTCGGCGGCCGTCTCGGTGTCAGGTGTGAAATAAGCCGGCGGGCCGTGAAGCTCCTGTTTTTGAATGAAGACATCCGCCATTTTTTCCTGTTCAACTGTAATCACCGCATCACCTGCGACAAGCACATGGCCGTCCTCGCGGAATAGTGAAATATGGCCGGGTGTATGGCCAGGTGTGGCGATCCAGATCCACTCGTCCAGAAACGGAACAGTGCCGTCTTCAGGCAGTGCTTGAACATGAGCGGAAATATCGATCGAGTGGCGCGGAAACAGCGGCGACAGCTTGGCGACCAGCCCGCTTTTGCTGTCTGGCCGCGCCGGCGGATAATCCTCTTTTCCGGTTACAAAAGGCATCTCCCGCGAATGAATATAAACAGGAACATCCCAATGCTCAAGGATCTCTTCAATGGCCCCGATATGATCAAAGTGCCCGTGTGTCAGAATAATGGCTTTCAAGTGATAGTCATCGCCGAATCTCTGTTTTGCTTCGTTTAGAATCATGCCGGCTGATTGAGGCATGCCGGCATCTATTAAAATAAATGAATGAGGTTCAGAAGGATATTGAATAAAATAGACATTCGCAATTTGCACGGTCAGACCATGTACACCCTTTGCGGCTTCGAACCCAGTCCCGCTTCTGACTGAAGTCAGCGGCATATAAGGATCACTCATGTAGACACCTCCGGTACGTTGTATGCCGTTAGTGTATGTCATTCCGCCCGAATTATCATGCAGAAATCGAAATGGCACCGATCAATAAAGCGGTAACCGTCATGACAATCACGGCGAGAACCGCCCATTTCAAAGCGAATTTTTGATGATCGTCAATGGAGACTCCGACAAGCCCGACAAGCAAATGTGTTGATGGCACAAGCGGGCTCAGCATATGAATCGGCTGGCCGATAATCGAAGCCCTGGCAATTTCCACTTTATCCACGCCGTATGCGACAGCCGTTTCTGATAAAATCGGCAGCACTCCGTAAAAATACGCGTCATTTGGCATGAGATATGTGAAAATGCCGCTAGTTAAGGCTACAATCGCCGGGATAAACCCGCCCATTTGTTCGGGAATCATCGACACAAGCGAAATCGCCATTTCATCAACCATTTTGGTGCCTGTTAAAATTCCCGTAAAAACGCCTGCTGCAAAGATCATGGAGCCAATGGCCAGCACGTTGCTTGAATGTGCTGATATACGCTGTCTCTGATGATCGAGGTTCGGATAATTCACAATAAGTGCAATACAGAATGCGATGACAAACAGCACCGTTAAACTGACTTTGCCTGATACTAAAAACCCTATCAATGTAAGCGTTAACAACAAATTGAACCACCAAAGCTTCGGCCGCTTCCACTCATCTTCAACCGCAGCGGCTGGTTCGTTGACATCGGCCGGCTGTTTCAGCTCAATCACACCGAGCCGTTTGCGCTCCGCTTTACCCAGAACATACGAAACTGCGACCATACAAAGCATTCCGCTTGCGATCACAGGGATCATCGGCCCGGTCAGCTCAGCCGGATCAACCCCGAGCGCGCTCGCCGCCCGCGGCGTCGCGCCTCCCCATGGAATCGTATTCATAATCCCCATGCCGACTCCGGCGATTCCCGCCAATATAATCGGCCGGATGCCGAGCAGCAGATAGAGCGGGAGCATCGCGCTTGTTGTAATCATATAGGTTGTTGAACCGTCCCCATCCAAAGCAACGAGCATCGTAAGAACCGCTGTACCGACAACAATTTTTAACGGATCGCCTTTGACCATATTTAATATTTTTGCAACCATCGGATCAAAAAGCCCCGTGTCAATCATAATTCCAAAATATAAAATCGCAAACATAATCATAACAGCCGTCGGCGCCACCTGCTGAATCCCCGAGATCATCATATCGCCAACTTCAGTGAACCCGAAACCGGCTATCAGCGCAAACACAATCGGCGTCAAAACCAATGCGGTCAGGACAGAAAGCCGTTTTGTCATGATCAGTACCATAAACACAAGCATCATAAGAAATCCTAAGATTGCTAACACATTCATTCCCCCTTTAAATGAATCCGCTTACATTTTATCCCCTATTCCCCTTTTGCCTTTTTGTCATCGTATGAGAAAAACGTTCTCAAGTAAATAATTTGGTTTTTATGTATTTTTAATTTTTTAAAACCGTTTTGTTCTTTTTGGTCATTTCTCCAACACAAAAAGCATTCCGCATACGGCAGAATGCTTTTTGCTTAATTGCCTGTCATGATGGTTTGATAAAACGCTGATTGTTCTTCAAGAAACCGTGTCGTTTCCTTGCTGTTTAAATAAAAGCTTTCCCAGTCCTGCTCATTTATTTTCTTTTTCCATTCGGGCGAGGATGTTACCTTTTTTAATGCTTGGTCCCAGTAAGAGATCTCTTCCTCAGACATGTTTTTCGGTCCCAGCACCCCTCTCCAGTGAGAGAAGACAAACGGAATGCCCTGTTCTTTCCACGTCGGCACTTTTGGAAAACCGGGCAGCCTTTTCTCTGACGTGACGGCGGCTAATGTAATCTCGCCGTTTCGCTCGTACGGCTTGGCTTCTGAAACGGTCATGGAAGCTGCTTCAATCTCATGCCTGATAAGCGCCTGAATCAATTCTTCACTGCTGTCAAACTGTAAAAACTCAATGTCAAAAGGATCAATCCCGTACATATCAGCGGCTCTGACAAACGAGAGCTGATCGTCATTGCCAAGCCCCGGAGAAAAACCGATTTTGACTTTGCCTGGATGCATCTTGATTTCCTTCAGCACATCCTTCCCGCTTTTCATAGACGATCCTTTCGGAAGAGCGACAGTCTGCCATTCCTTAGCGAGAATCGCCAGAGGCGTAAAATCATCTGTTTTTAAATTACTTTGTCCAAGCAGGTAATTGCTCAGGATTAAACTGGACATCATACTGATGGTCTGCTTACCGCTTTGGTTGACATATTTCCAGCCTTTGTCGCCTCCGCTCCCGGGCTTATACACAATATGAATACTGCCTTTCATCAGCTGTTTTTGCCTGAGCACGGATTGGATGGCCTGCGCCGTTACATCCCAGCCCCCGGAAGGCTCGGCAGGCACAACGATCTCAACTGGCCCGTCCGGCAGTCGGGGAGCGGCCGCCTGCCGGATATCACCTTGTGTGAAGACTAATAGACAAATGAATATGATCACAATTTTTTTCATGACTATTCAGCCGCCAAATAATATTTTCTCTCCGGTCTGCCGATAATCCCGTACTCCAGCTCGGCCCGCGCTTCTTCCTTAGACACAAGATACTCGGCATAACGGCGGGCTGTTGTTCGTGACGCGCCCATTGTTTCTCCGAGTTCTTCCGCTGTCATCCCTCCGGCCGCAGTACGCAGCGCCTCTTTGATTTTTTTCAGTGTGATCGGATTGATGCCTGTCGGCAAATTCTCCGCAGTGACAGCTTCCTTAGGGGCGCCCCCGAAAATATGATCAATCATGGATTGGCTGACCTCCGGCTGAGACAGCAGCACCTGCCTTTTTTCTTTATACTGGAGCAGCACCTGCTTGAACTTATCAGCCGTTACGGGCTTTATCAAATAGTTTGCGATTCCCGCCCGCAGCGCTTCCTGTAAGTGGCGGGTTTCCGTTGCGGCTGTAATGATCATAATATCAACGTCCGGAAACCGTCTCCGTATCTCTGGAATCAATGCTGTTCCGAGCTCGTCCGGCATATAAATATCCAATAACAGCAAATCCGTTTTGTGTGTCTTTAAAAGCAACATTGTCTCTTTGGCATTGCCCGCTTTGCCGATAATGCTGAATCCATCTAGCTGCTGAATCAATCTCTCATGGATTTGCGCAACCCGAAAATCATCCTCCGCAATCACGATGTGAATCAAATGGATTCCCCCTTTGTCTGTTTCTCCTTCGGTATAAAAACAGTAAATACCGCTCCCCCGCTTTTTTGATTTGTCAGTTCGATCCAGCCTCCCAGCTCACGCACTGACTCTTTTACGTTGGCGAGCCCGTAGCCTCTCTTCATCCCCTTTGAAGAGTAGCCTCTTTCAAACACCGCTTCCATCTTATCGGGCGGCACTCCCGCCCCTGTATCGGATACTTCGATAACAACATCCCGTCCGATATCTGTAATAAAACATGAGACCTCCTGTACGCTTTGATCTGCTACAGCTTCGAAAGCGTTATCAATTAAGTTGCCGATAATCGTAATGAGATGAGACAAGCCGACATGAGGAGGAAGAGGTCCTAGTGTGCTGTTGTCATCGATCGACAGCTTCACCTTTTTTTCCGATGCTTTGCTCATCTTTCCTAACAAAATCGCCTGCACCTGCTGCGAATGAATATTTTGGAATAAAATATCATGCTGTTCATTTTGGATGGCGTATTCCTCTTTAATCAGTTCAATCGCTTCCTCATATTCGCCAAGCTCAAGCAGCCCTAAAATCGCGTAGAGCTTATTGGAAAATTCATGAGTCTGGGCGCGCAGGTCCTCTGAGTATTTCCGCACCTCTGTCAGCGTGTCAATCAGCTTTTTCAGTTCTGTTTTTTCTCTGAAGCTGATAACGATTCCGTACCTGTGTCCGCCTTGTGTCATGACTTTTGTATTGATAATAAAGACTTGGTCGTTGACACATACCTCCTGATTCGATTGCATTTCTTCCTGCTCAAGCACAGACATCAGTTCTGCTCCCGGCATTACGTCATCAATAGGCACGTTCATCACAGGCTCAGAAAGCTTAAGCATCTCAGCCGCTGATACGTTCATCATCGTCACAATGCCATCACGATTGGTGGCGATGATCCCTTCCTTAATCGCCCGCAGCATCGCATCCCTCTCCCGATAGAGAGAGGCAATTTCGTGCGGTTCAAGGCCAAGCGTATCCTTTCTGATGCTTTTGGCAAGCGCGGCGGCACCGGCAAATCCAAGCAGCAGCACGAGTACAGCCATAAAGCTTAAGTCTCGCAGATGTCTCTTAATGCCTTGCTCTGTCTTCGTTTGCAGAAAATCAACGGACACGCTGCCAATCACTTGGCTGCGCCCCTTTTGTTCCTCGATAATCGGTGCGCTGCCTCGAATCACCCTTTGTCCATCCGCTTTTGTCTCTGAGACGTGAGAGCCTCCAAACAGGATTTCTCTGCTTCTCGTCAGATGCTTATTTTCGCTATTGTCCGAGGCGATTCGGACCATTCCTTTTTCATCAAGCACATAAATGGCATAAGCGCCGGTCTGTTCTTTCATTTGTTCAATGACCTCCTGCGCCTCGGCAGCTTGCCCGTCTTTCGTCACGATGAGTCCCTTTGCCGGCGGCATATAGGAAATCGTTCTCGCCGTCTGCACCGCCAGCTGCTCTGCCTGTTTTCGCCCTTCTTTTGTTTGCTGAACGGCAAACGTGACCGTCAGCACGCCAATCACAAAGATCAGCAGCGCCGCAATCAACCCCATTATTTTCGTTTGCAGAGAAAAATGGAAACGCTTTTTCACCACAGCACCAGCCGTCCTTTCTACCTAGATCATACCATTTTTCTCCCGCAAATTTTCTTATTTTTCAAAATCCATTTCATTGATGATCAGAGTTTATGATTCAGATCATGATTTTTCCTCTCCAGATTTCCAGCGGCCTGTTTTGCTGAACACTCCTTTTTTCAGGAAGGAATCATTCCATCTGAACATTTCGATATATATATAGTATCTGATTGATTTGGTGAAGGGCGGTGGTTATGGTGAAAACGAGTATTATTGTGCTGACTTATAATCAATTGGCGCTGACAAAACAATGCTTGGAGAGCATATGGACGCATACCGATGATGACTGTATAGAAGTGATTGTTGTAGATAACGGCTCTCATGACGGGACACAGGACTACCTCAAACAGATTCCTTCAATCAAAACGATTTTTAATGAAACAAACAAGGGGTTCGCGAAAGCCTGCAATCAAGGCCTTGAGGCCGCTTCTGGAGACAATGTTCTTTTTTTAAACAATGATACTGTTGTGACGAATCATTGGCTGGAGCCGATGATCAAGCTGCTTTATCATAATGATAAAATCGGCATGGTCGGGCCTGTAAGCAATTATGTGAGCGGGCCTCAGCAAATTTCAGTTGATTACACCAGTTTAGAAGGAATTGAAGATTTTTCTCAGCGCCATTGCATGCGGCACCGGGGCAAATCAAGAAGCGTTTTAAGGCTGGTCGGATTTTGCCTTCTTGTCAAAAAAGAGGTGCTGGACAAAATCGGCGGCTTTGACGAGCGTTTTGGAGGCGGTTCATTTGAGGACGATGATTTGTGCCTTCGCGCTCTGCAGGCCGGTTATCAGCTGAAAATCGCCCTTGATTCGTTCGTGCATCATCACGGGCATGCCACGTTTTCCGGCAATCCGGATATAAGTATCCGCCGACTATATCAGGTCAACCGCCAAGCCTTCATAGATAAATGGAAGCAGGATGTGACGGCTTTTATTAATCCCCAGCCAGAGCTGACAGCCCTTGTGCCTTCAAAAGCCCGCTCCATCCTGCATATCGGCTGCGGCGCAGGAGCTGCGGGTGCAGAGCTGTTGAACCGGCAAACCTGTACATTGCACGGCATTGAAGAAGATACATTGCTACGTACAATAGCAAGCGCTTATTATGAACAAGTCACTTCAGCCGATACCGAAACATGCCGCCTTCCTTATCCTGAAGCTTTTTTCGATGCCATAATGATAGGAGACCTTTTGAACTGCGCGATGTATCCCCAGCGAACGATTGAGGCTCTTGCCCTTTATCTAAAGCCTTCAGGCTCATTGATTTGCAGCATCCCGAATACAGCTTATGCAGACACGCTTTTCTCATTATTATGCGGAACACCGGCACACACACATTTCATCACGCCTCAAAACGTAAACACACTATTTCCCGAACACCTTTATGACATAAAATCAACCACCTCTCATTCAGCCGTTCCTGAATCGAACATACAGCTATTTTTACAAGAAGCCGAATATCTTGCCGGGCAATTTGGTTTGTCTTTGGATCACTTGTCAGAACATGCTCAGATTGATTACATGTTTGTCCATGCAATGAAGAAAAAACAGCCTGAAGCGGAGGTGGCGATTTGATTTCTATCAGTCTATGTATGATCGTGAAAAATGAGGAAGCCGTCATCGGCCGCTGCTTAGATTCTGTGCGCGGGATTGCTGATGAAATTAACATCGTGGATACCGGCTCAGTTGATCAGACGAAAGACATCGCTGCCCGTTATACAGACCGTATCTTTGATTTTGAATGGATAGACGATTTTGCGGCCGCTCGAAATTTTTCGTTTCAGCAGGCAACAGCTGACTATATTTTATGGCTTGATGCCGATGATGTGTTTACCGAGAAGGATCAAGAACTGTTCTTGGAACTAAAAAGAACGCTTAATCCGCATATTGACGCGGTATCAATGAACTATCACCTGGCGTTTGATGAAGAAGGCAACGTCACATCCAGCTTACGAAGATACCGGCTCGTAAAACGGGAAAGGGGCTTTAAGTGGATCGGCGCGGTCCATGAATATTTAGAGGTGTACGGAAATCTCCAACACAGTGACGCAGCGGTTTCTCATATGCCGCTTAGCCATGACGCTGACCGAAATCTGCGAATTTATGAAAACATGGCCTCGTCAGGGAAGGATTTTTCACCAAGAGATTTATTTTACTATGCAAACGAGCTGTGTGATCACGGAAAAATAGAAAAAGCGATAGAATACTATTTGCGTTTTTTAAAAACCAAGCAGGGGTGGGTCGAGGATAATATCAGAGCATGCAATAAAGTAGCAGATTGCTATCATTCATTGGGATTGAAGGAAAAAGAATTAAGCTGGGTGCTCCACACGCTCGTCTACGGGCCTCCCAGAGCGGAAACGTGCTGCAGATTGGGGTTCTCTTTTTTAGAAAAAAACGATGTCCAAAGCGCGGTCTATTGGTATAAAAAAGCAATTGAAAATAGAGGCTCAGAAAGCTTGGCTTTTCAAAACCGCGCCTGCGCCACCTGGCTGCCTCACTTACAATTAGCTGTCTGCTACGATAAGCTTGGCCAGCATCAGCTTGCCTATCAGCATAATGAATCGGCTTTACAATACCGTCCTCATGATTCAAGAATGCTTGCCAACAAAACATACTTTGAAGAGGTCCTGCAGCAGCAGGTTGGCTCCGGAGGTGAACATCATGGAAATCAATAAAAGGTCACTTGCTGATTCTATGAAAGAATATGAGCGAAAAGATAAAGAATATTACAAAGGCATTAACCGGCAGCTGTTTGACCTGGTAGAACCCCATGCGAAAACCATTCTTGAAGTCGGTTGTGCTGAAGGCCTGTTTGGCGCAGCTGTTAAGAAAAAAACGAAATGCTCCTATTATGGGATTGAATCATATCCGCCTGCTGCCGAAAAAGCCGCTCATCACATTGACGAAGTGATAACAGGAGACATCGAAACATTGAAGCTTCCTTTTGAAAAAAACACATTTGATCACGTCATCTTCGGGGATGTATTGGAGCACTTAATAGACCCTTGGGCAGTGTTAGCTAACATGAAGCCTTACGTAAACGAAACAGGGAGCATTTTGGCAAGCATTCCGAATATCGGGCATATCTCAATTTTTGAAAGTCTGCTGTCCGGCAAATGGACGTATACACAGGCTGGGCTGCTCGATAAAACACACTTCCGTTTCTTCACCTTGCAGGAAATGAAGAAAATGTTTCATGAAACGGGTTACAAGGTCAGCCAAATTGAGCCTATTTCCTTTACGACTCACTATTATGAAAAAATGATCAGCAGACTGGCACATGTCAGAGCAAACATGGGGATTCACCATGCAAATTTTGAGGAGGAAGCTAGGGCCTATCAATATGTCATAAAGGCGCAAAAAAGATGAAACAGCATGTAAATGAAAATTCCATTTGCTTCATTACATGTGTCAATGATGACACCCTTTATGACCTCTGCCTGAGACATATCCAGTCTCTTTCAGTACCGCCTCATATGGAGGTTGAGTTAATCGATATCCGAAAGGCTGACAGTATGGCCTCCGGCTACCAGGCGGCAATGCATCAGTCAGACGCAAAATATAAAGTGTATGTACATCAGGATACATTTATCATCAATCGTTCATTTATTTACGATATCCTGCATGTCTTTCAGCAGAACGATGCGCTTGGCATGATAGGCGTCATAGGAGCTGAAGAAGTGCCGCAAAGCGGGATTTGGTGGGAGGCTTCTAAAAAAGCGGGAAAAGTCATTGAATATCGCAGTACGTATAGCTATTTGTCGTTTGATGAGATAGACGAGACCGTAAAAACAGTTGAAGCATTAGACGGTTTATTGCTGGTCACTCAGTACGATCTCCCGTGGCGGAAAGAGATCTTTGACGGCTGGCATTTGTATGATACTTCGCAATGCTTTGAGTTCAGGAAAAAGGGGTATTTGGTCGGCATCCCCCATCAGAAAGAGCCATGGGTCATACATGCATGCGGCAATGAGTTTGATTCTGACCAGTATTCTGATTACCTTGAAAAATTTTTGAGGGAGTACTTTCAAACATGATAAGTCTTCCATTGAGCACAACAAGAAACCTACTTTTTTATAAAGTAGGTTTCTTGTTTCATATGCTTGAATTTTAAAAAAGAAGTGACTCTCATTCTCTATTATTAAGGGAACCTAATAGCATTTATATCTAGGTTTAGTGCGGAGCTGCCACTCACATTACTTACTGTGGTAAAAATTATCCTAACCTCATAAGAAGTCGTGCCTGTGACTGTTGTAGCATCTACATACGTTGTAGCCATTGGAAATCTTGACGTAATGGCAACATTAACATTTCTTTGGACGGCGCGTGTGTCTATCAATACTCCGTTTCTATAAATTCTGGTTTGGAAAGTAAAGTTCGAGTTAGCTGTCGTTGTCACATCAACAGAAATGGCAAGATCTAATTTTATTAATTGGCCAGCGACTGTTGGCAGACTTAAAGTTCCAATTGACGTTTCAGTACCGTTAACAGCAACTGTAACTGGGCCTGCTACCTCATTGTAAAACAGCTGCGGATTTGCCCCGGTTGGTCCGGTTGGTCCTGTTGATCCCGTGACTCCCGTTGATCCGGTTGGACCTGTTGATCCTGTTGATCCAGTCGCTCCCGTTGATCCGGTTGGACCTGTTGATCCTGTTGATCCTGTTGATCCAGTCGCTCCCGTTGATCCGGTTGGACCTGTTGATCCAGTCGCTCCCGTTGATCCGGTTGATCCCGTGACTCCCGTCGCTCCCGTTGATCCCGTGACTCCCGTTGGACCGGTTGATCCCGTCGCTCCCGTTGATCCCGTGACTCCCGTTGATCCTGTTGGTCCGGTTTCTCCTGTTGATCCGGTTGATCCCGTCGCTCCTGTTGGACCTGTTGATCCCGTTGCTCCGGTTGCACCTGTTGGACCTGTTGATCCCGTCGCTCCCGTTGATCCGGTTGGACCTGTTGATCCCGTTGCTCCGGTTGCACCTGTTGGACCTGTTGATCCAGTCGCTCCCGTTGATCCGGTTGGACCTGTTGATCCCGTCGCTCCCGTTGATC